>CAJUOB010000001.1:0-95069 GCA_910587915.1 uncultured Muribaculaceae bacterium
CAAAGGTAGTAAAAATCGCCCTACACCACGCACAAAAGTCATCGAAATATATCACACAGGCCAACCATAAAGCAAATCTACCCTCAAAAAGTGGAAAAATGTCACAAAACGCCCGTTTTGCGGAACATTTCGGCATAGTACTCCGCTTTCTTTTCCAGTTTCAACGGATAAGCCCTGCTTGTCGATGGCATACGCCATATATTCAATCCATCGTCGGACACTATACACTCACCCATTTTAGGTATGCCGGTGCCGGTGAGCTCAGCCACCACACCCGCAGCCTTCTCGCCGGTGGTAGCCACCGCATGGCAGCACGGCATCGCGTCGAGAAGCTGCCTCAGAGGCACAGGTTCCACAATCTCCAGATATTTATCGGATGCATTCCCTTTCAGGCGGCGCACTTTTCGCCCGGTATCATTGAGAGCGATACCGCGCTCGGTGAGCAAACGTTTTATCGCATCGAGATCGAAGCGCTTGGCGGAAGTGTCGTAGAGCGCATGACGGTCGCCCATGAATATGAGTCCCATCATAAACCAGAAATCGTTGGTGCGGTTAGGATAGTAAAAATCCATGCTCCAACGCTTTGGCTGCGGTGGGAATGTACCCATTATAAGTATCTTCGCACCCTCGGGCACAAACGGCTCCCAAGGATGCTCTTCAATCATGATATCAGTATCTTCCATATAGATATAACGCTCAAGGAAAACAAAAATTTTGACAATTTGAGGCAAATGATTACCTTTGCCTCACCAAATGCGACAGTAGCTCAGTTGGTAGAGCATCAGCTTCCCAAGCTGAGGGTCGCGGGTTCGAGCCCCGTTTGTCGCTCATATAGATCGCGCCCCCGGTAGTATTCCACCGGGGGCGCGGTTCATTAATCAAAACATCTCCGACGCATACCGCGTCGATACATTCACATCACTCCGCCTCAAAGCGGTCGCCGGCGAGTTTCAGGTTGTTCTCGCGTACAAAATTCAGGATCTCGGCACGCACAGGGCTGTCGTCGATATCGGTTTCGATACGCTTGAGAGCATTGAACACCGATGTGGAGCACTGATAGATATGGCGGTATGCCTTGGCAATATCATCGATCTGCTCATCGGTATATCCGGCATGTTTCTGCATTATTATGGAGTTCACGCCATAGTATGTCACAGGGTTATGGGCCATGATCACATACGGAGGCACATTCGAGCTGATGCGGGTACCACCCTTGATGAGAGCAAACTTGCCGATTTTCGATTTTTCGTGCACCACCACGCTGCTCGACAGGATTGTACCACTGTCGATATGCACATCGCCAGCGATAGTCACACTATTGCCTATCACACAGTTATCTTCTATCTTAGTATCGTGGCCTATATGACTGTCGGCAAATACAAAGCATCCGGATCCTACGCTGGTACCGCCCTGGGAATAGATACCTCTGTTTATAATCACATGCTCGCGGATAATAGTATTATCGCCCACAAAGCAGTACGACGGATTGCCTTTCCAACGGAAATCCTGCGGTTCGGCACCGACTATGGCACCTTGGAACACCCGCACGCACTTACCGAGGGTCGTGCCCTGCATCACGCTCGCATACGGCATTATTTCGCAGCCATCGCCTATCACGGTGTCGGCATCTACAAATGCAAAAGGATGAATAGTAACGTCTTTGCCGATATTTGCTTTCGGGTCGACGTGAGCTAAAGGACTTATCATGGCATTTGGTATTTTATTGGTGAATACGCAAAGGTAAAAATAATCCCCAATTCCACAAAATACATCCCGGACAAAAGTTGGTCACCATGAGCGTAGGGGTGGGAGGGCGCCGGCGGCGCGGGGTTGCTGCGACATTCCGATAAACAGCCCGATGGCGCGGCTCATCAGTATATCGTCGTGAAAGCCACGACGGGCACCATACGTCCCACCCGGGCCATGCTCGTAGGTAGCAAGCTCGTTGCATGCATCGTTGTCGCGCTCCACATAGGCGCCTTCGCGCACAAGCCCCTGCAGATTGATGATAAGCATGGCTTTGGTCGAGCGGTTGGTATGGAAGCCGATGCGGGTACTCCGTTCACCGGTGACAGTATCGAAGCTCTCACGACGGTATAAATTGGAATAGCAGCGCCCAAGACGGTTCACTATAAACTCGGCGGAGTCCTCCATCAACGCATCGCGGGTCTCCAGTGTATTGCTCTCCACCACCAGCAGGGCATGGTTGTAGTAGCGGGCCAGGTCGGCGAGTACCGTCACAAGGCAATCGTGCGGCACATGCCCACGCCATTGCGCCACAACCTCGGGCCACGCATCTGGCACGAACGCGAGCACCGACGCCACCGACCAATCGCTCTCAGCACGCGTGCCACCGATGTCGGCCGAAACCACATAGCGCACCCCTGTCTCCGGATGCTTCCATATCTTCAACAACCCGGCAGGGTCTTCCACCGGGCGGCCGCATTCCAGCGAACCACAGAACGGTGCCGGGACACACCGACCTCGGAGCACTTCGATGTCGGAAGCCTCGAAAACACCGGCGCCGGTAGTAACGAAGGCCTCGGAATCATCGGCCGGATACTCCGAGCGCATCTGCTGCTCGTTGGCATATTCGGAGCGTTTGAGCCGACGCCAATATATTCTGTCGAGCGTCAGGCCCATGCACCACATACGTTTCTCATCTTTGGTGAGCGAGGAGGCGAAAGCAACAGGCTCGGGCGGCTTGTAGCGATAGAGATCGATTTCGAACCATGGGACGAACACCGCATGCTTGTCGCCCTCGCCGCTACGGCAGCGCAACCACTCGGAATGAAAATAGTTTCCCACACCATTGGCAGTAGACTCCACCGCAATAAGTGAGTATGGCACCAGCGCCACACCGCCGCAGACCGCACGTATCACATCGTCGGGCTGACGCGATGGCGAGTCAGCCCAATAAGCCATCTCGCTCAGATGAGCCATGGCATAGTCGCCGCCGCGCACACTGTCGGGGCGCTCGGCCGAGGCAAGAGTCACCACACACTCACGCCCCGAAATGAGCCGCATGTTGTGGCTACCCTCGTAGCCCCGGAAACCCGGCGCTTCGTCGCCTTCCCACAGTTCAGGCGGATATGAAGCCAGCAAGCGGCTGTACATGCCGCGTATAGCAGCCGATGTATCCTTAAGATGTGCGCATATGAGCGAATACCAGTTGCGCCGGTGACAACATTGTATCCATGCCATGTACATCTGCACCAGAGTACTTCCGCCCCATTGGCGCGCCTTAAGCAGTATGAGACGTATTGGACGCCCGGCCATACGGTCGTCCTCGAGTACCGAAAGTACACGCCGCTGTGGGCGGTTGAGTTCGAAAGGTATGCTCTCGCCGGTTTTCTTATCCTTGATGCGCACACACTCCACACACCAGAATTCGAAATCGTGGCGGCAGCGCAGCCGTCGCCAGCCATCGGAGTCGCACACCACCTTCAGATAGCCCGGATCGTCGAGCATAGTCACCGGCACATAGGCCGATGGCAAACCCTGCACCGGAGTGTCCACTTTGCGGCGCACACCATAGCACCCCATGCCCTCCCGCGGCCGATATCTCACGGCAAGACTACTGCGGATACTGTCGACGGCCGCAAGAACATCATATGCAGCATCCATCCTCGCCCGATAATCTGAATGAACGTAAAACCGCTGTGGAGTCCACCACACCCTCGAACATCAACGAGAGCGAACGCGCCGGAGCACCATATACCCGGGCCATCAGAGGACTTTTAAGCGCTCCGGCCATACGCCGCGCCAGAAACATACGTCGTGGCCAGCCGGCGCCATCCGATGCCCACACAGCCAGAGAGCCTGCGACAGAGGCTGCACTTATGTCAGCACACACCGACACAAGCCTGAACGCACGCCGACCTCGGGGACTGAAAGAGTCGGTATATTCAACCGGCACCGTGGATGCATCGCCAACCAACGCAATCCTGTCGAGGCCATCGGCATGCACCCCATAGTATTCTCCCGAGGCACGGACCACGGCAGTGTAGCCACACTCCGTACGCACATATGCTCCCCACGACGAGAACACATCGACCGAGCCATTGTCCTTCACAGCCCACAATTCGGCCCGTGGAGCATCATAAGCCAAAGCCACATAGTCAGCTGCAGGTGCTACAGCCTTGACCACTCCTCTTGGCGATAGAGCCACAGGCACCATTCCGGCGGCATCGCGCACAAGGGCATACACCATCTCCGTGCCCGCAGCCATGCTATCGGCACGCACCACACCACGGCTGTCGAGCATCCGTACTGTATGCGAGGCCGCGCTTACCGTCACCGACAGCACACCGCACTCACACCCGGCATAGAACCGGCTTCGGCCTCGATCCCACGACTGCTCCGACCCAGGCACGGCCTCGAGAGCAAGCACCCTTCCACCACCATGGCTCACGGTTCTATCGATATAAAAAGGTTGGTCGGCCTTCGCCACAGCAATCAGCGACGCAAACTCTTCGTCGGCGTTTTCGATATCCACCAGAGCGATACCCTGGGCGACGGGCAGTTCTATCGGCACAAGGCCCGGATTCACATACACGGCACGGGCGCCCCCGGCATCGGGAGTCAACTGGCAGTCGAAGCGGTGCGACACACCGGCGTATGACAACAGAATGGACATGGACCGCGCATCGGGCGACGGATAGCTCAGAACGGGCCCGAGCTTCACGGGGCAATCGCCCGACCCGGAACAGGAATGCTTCACGCCCCGCCGGCCATCGAAACGAACCACCACCGTGGCCTGCCATGCATCGTCGGATGTTTCGACAGCAAAAAGCGGCAGTGGATAGCCTGCATAGCGGAGCGCTTTAGGCGCACCCCAGACCACAGCGATACCATCGGTTGCCACACACGACGCCGTAAACGTGTGCGGAGCCCGCAGAAGCGCATCGGCATACTCCACCCTGCGCACCTTGGCCGAGAGTGCTGCCGACAGCGATCTGGCCGCCGAAGCGGCATCGGCTTCAGGAGCACATGCCAACACCACACTTCGTGCCACTCCGCCAAATGGAGCCGGCACGCGTCCTACCGGCTGAACAAGACTGTCAATCCTCGCTAAAGCGGCCATGGCACGCTCCGCCGTAAGGGCTCGGTATATTCCCGGCAGGCTCACCCGGGCCTTATAGCCCGAGGTATCGCGCACTACAGTCACAGCGCCACGGGCTCCGGGCATATATGGATGGAACTGGGGCGACAGCAGAAGCTCCACCGCAGCTACCCCGGGCAATGTTGCTGCGGGCCACGACATCTCCACACGCCATGCCTTGACCGAAATATCGTAGGCCGACGTAGTGCGGTCATCTGCAATCCTCACATCCACACTATCGGCACACTGGGTAGTGCCGAGCAGCACCGGTGCCGATAGGAAAAGTTCCTGTCCAAGCCTGTCGAGCAGTCGGTAGCGGGCAAATGCCGGTTGCACCATACACCCGGCGGAGGCAGCTTTCGACACGGCCTCGGCGTATGCGGCCTCGAGGTCTCCCACCAATGCGCCGTGGTCGGCAGCAGCCATGCGGTGCCCTTCGCCATACGACTTCGACAACGTGCGCGACGCAACTCCGGCCGAGGCCAGCGATACCTGCACAGCCCGTAGGCTTATCGGAGGATAATCGTAATTCTGCGGCGCGCACACGGGCATGCCGTTATCGAGACCTACGATGGCGCCACCGGCAGCAGTCATCACAGCTGCGCTCCCTTCGCCACTCTCCAAAGCGCAGACAGCCTCGCCCGGAAGCGCGGCACCCGATGCGGCCGGTTCAGCCGATGCCGAACTATCATCGGCAAGCGCCAACGCAGTTCCGGCAGCAACCAGCAAGCGGCCATGCAGCCGGCAGACCGCACGCCATCCTTTGAGACCACGCATGCGCAGCGGAGGCATGGCAGCGACAAGCTCCACCCGGCCATCGATACCGGTGCGTGGCCTGAGATTTACAATGCGGCGCCCTGGTGTAGCCGAGAACGGATCAATGGGGCGCGGAAAAAGAGAAACATCCATAATAATACCTTTTTGAGGCAAAATTACGGATGCTTGGCAGGGTATGATTGCGGTTTTTGTCACATTCCGGCATATTCACGCACGGTAGGCGACTCCACATCGACGCCAAATTCCTGTGCACGAGCCAAAATGGCCTTAGCAAGCTTTGGTTTCAAATCTTCAGGACAATAGCGGAAATATGCCTCGGCAGCGCGGACATGGGCAACATCGGGCATAGGATATTCCCGGCGTTCGGGCAGTCCGAATACAGAGTCGGGCAGCTCCTTTTTCTCTTCATAAGACAATCGGTCGTTCATAGTAATATATGTTTTTATGTTAGTAAATCAAGATTGTACCTTCCGGCGGCGTCTTGCGGCATTTGTCAGCACCATTCCGGCTATAATCACCACCATGGCAAGCACCTGCACTGCATGCAAGCTCGCCAGATGCATGGCAACCGACGCTATGGCAGCAACTACCGGCACAAGATACTGATAGATCGACACCAGCTCGCTACCGATGAGTTTTATCGCCGGATTCACCAGCAGATAAGCCAGAAAGGTCGGACACAGCACTACAAAAGCGAGCATGAGCCATGGGCCGGTAGTGGCGCCACCATGAAAAATAGCGGCTTCAGGAAGCCCTTTCAGTAGGAAAACCGCAGGAATAAAAGCCGCAAGGAACACCCAGCGCAACATCGATATAGGCCGGTATTTGTGCGTAGGCCCTTCGAGCACCACCAGATAGATGGCATAGCACAGAGCACTTGCCAGAGCAAGCAGATTGCCAAG
Source organism: uncultured Muribaculaceae bacterium (assembly GCA_910587915.1). Taxonomy (GTDB): domain Bacteria; phylum Bacteroidota; class Bacteroidia; order Bacteroidales; family Muribaculaceae; genus CAG-873. Next base: position 6,784 of record CAJUOB010000001.1, read on the forward strand.
CAGAGCATCGGACGCCCGCTGCTCGGGGTGCTTTGCCATAATCACGGCAGCCGCTCCTGCGAAAGCCAACAAAACACCTGCAATCTCGCCCCACGATGGGCGCGCATGCCTGAACACGACATTTATAAGAATGACAAACACAGGCGGCAAGGTCATGATAATCGACACATCGATAGGATTGGCATAGCGCAGCGAGAGGTTGAAAAGAAAAATAAATGCGAACAACCCCAGTCCACCGCCCAGCAATATCCGCGGGAAGTCGGCCCGGGCTATTTTATCGGGATGTACAAATGCCGATGCAATCCAGAACAGCACACAGCCACCGCCGAGGCGAAACACCGTGACATCGAAAGAACTCATCCACTCTGGAATAAGAAATTTCACCACCGGTATATTCACACCGAAAAAGATTGTAGCCAGTAAAATAAATATATTGCCCCTCAGGACTTGGCCTATATTCTTGTCGCCTGTTGTCATAGATTCATTTATTTATTAGAAAACGCGCATGTCGACCTCATAGTTCTTTACAATTATTTTACAATACCAAGGAAAGAGAGTTAAGCTATTGTACATCCTTTTTCGAGATGATATTTTTGTATCATCATGAATAAGGAAACTCTGTCTGGATGGCTCGGAATCCGTCATAGCATGGATTTTGGAGCTATTATTTTAATACTTCTATCGGTGGTCTACGGCATCACCGCATGTACCGCGCGAGTAGCTCAAAGTGTGGAAAGCTCTGTGGCGACCTGCGAAATCACCGCTCCTGTCGACTCCCTGATGGAAACCTTATTCGACTCCGAAGGCCCGGGAGTAACCGTGATGGTGATGCGCAACGATACCATCATGTACAATCGCTCTTTCGGCTATGCGAGGCTCGACAAACCCCTCAAGGCATCCGACAGCACCATTTTCAATATATCATCGGCATCGAAGCTCTTCACCGGAGTCGCCCTGATGAGAATGGTGGAAAAAGGCGACATAAGCCTCGACGACAGTCTCAGCAAATTCTTTCCAAACTTTCCCAAACAATATTTCGACCGTATAAAGATATTCCATGTCCTGGCCCATATGTCGGGATTACCCGATTTGCGACCTTTATCGCAGAGCCAGTGGGACGAATACATAGCCGAGCATAAGTCGATGTTCAGCTACGATCGCGACTATCGCAGATACGGTACCGAAACCGAGCACATAAGGAGTTTCGAGAACCTCGACACAATCGCTTTCGAAGCAGGGACACACTACGACCGTCGCGATATATCATATGTACTTGTCGCACCTCTGATCGAAGCGGCAACAGGACAAAACTTCGACAAGTGGATGAAAGAGAATATATTCGATCCCGCCGGTCTTAAAGAGACATACTATTATCACACCGATGTGATACACCCTCAGCTCGCACATGCCTATAAAAAAGCTGATCCGAACACAAGAACTTCAGCATTCCGCACCGACGATAACAAATGGGAGGAATTCGACTACGACGAAGCCGACTATTTCCTTACCAAGGCCGATCGTGGCGTATGCAGCTCGGCTCGCGATTTCATGAAATTCAAAAGAGCGCTTGTGGCCGGACACATCATCAACGACAGCTCAATCACAAAAATGCTCGAACCCGCCATCCCGACCGATGTGGAGTATGTGGACTTCGGACTTGGAACGGCCGTACGCCGCGAGCCTGGACGTCCGGCAAAAGCCTACCACATGAATATGAATGGCGGCTTCGCCTGCGCTGAATGCTGGTGGCCTGAGAAAAATCTACATTATATCATCTTTACAGGCCGAAATGATTGGCCACAGCGAGCAGTCCTCGCATCGGTCGACAGCATAATGGCCTCCAAAGGCTGGATCTAATATTAAAGCGTCCGACTGGTTGGCAGTCGGACGCTTTAATTATAAGTTCAAAAAGTCTACACGGCAGCGGCGACGAGCACCGTGGCCATAGCGGCTATACCCTCTCCACGGCCGGTGAAACCGAGACGCTCTGTGGTAGTCGCCTTCACACTCACGCGGCCCTTGTCGAGACCGAGATCGGATGCCACATTGGTCCGCATAGCATCGATGTGAGGCAACATCTTGGGGGCCTGGGCCATAATGGTTATATCGGCATTTAGCGGCTTGAAACCGGCATCGGCAAGTATAGCCACCACCCGGCGCAGAAGCATGCGCGAGTCGGCACCTTTCCACTGAGGGTCGGTATCGGGAAAATGAGCACCGATATCGCCCAATGCCACAGCGCCGAGAAGCGCATCGCTGAGGGCATGGAGAGCCACATCTGCATCACTGTGCCCGAGCAGCCCCTTTTCATAGGGAATATCGACGCCACACACTATGCAGCGACGTCCTTCGACGAGACGGTGCACGTCGAATCCATTGCCAATACGAAAATCAGGTAGTGTATTCATCGCCGTTTGCCAAAAAGGTCGCGGAGACCGTCCATATCGAATGTGAGAGTGAATCGCAAAGTCTGATCGAGGGGCGAAGTCTGCGCTGTCGCCATCATGTACGATGCATCGAGACGCACCACATTGAGCGAGAAACCGGCACCGAGACCGAAATATTTACGGTTGCCTTTGTTTGCATTCTCGTAGTAGTAACCGGCACGGAGAAAGAACTGGTTGTTGTAGGAATACTCCGCACCGAGCGAAATATTTATTTCCTTCAGCTCCTCGCCCATTCCACCGGGAGCATCGCTGAACGATTTGAAGATACCCGTGATCGGCGACATATTTTTCCAGTCCTCGAGCTTGTCGATGTACTCCACCTCGCCGTCGATGCCATCCTCGAAGTCACTGCGGCGTGGTTTGGTGGGCACCAGAAGCTTATTGAGGTCGAGACCGAGACTAAGATTATGGTAGTCGGCAAGCGGGAAAGTGAATGTGGTGCCGAGCTTGAGGTTAGTGGGAAGGAAAGCCGGATTTTCACCACCGTCGTACGACACTTTCGAGCCGATGTTCGATATATTCCAACCCCACGACCACTGGCACTCATTGCGCCCTATGATAGGATAGGTAGTGTAGTAGCCTGCGATATCAGCGGCAAATGCCGATGCGCCCACACTCTGGTCGCCGGCATAGGACTCGGAAAACCCGAGAGCCGAATAGATGTAGCGGAAAACAACGCCCATGGAGAATTTCTCCGACAATTTACGCGAATAACCCACATCGAACGACATTTCATAGGGATTAAGCGACTGGCCTACGATACCCTCACCCTCGGAAGTGGTTACTTCACCGAGCGAGAAGTAGCGCAGCGAGGCGCTTATGGCCTGATTGTCGTCGCGGCCAATCTTATAGTAGCCCGACAGGTCGGCCAGAAAGATATCGTTCACAAGTTTGCGGAGCCATGGGGTATAGTTGAGCGACACAGCCGCCTGACTGTAGGCAAATGCATATTTCGACGGGTTCCAGAACTGCGAGTTGGCATCGGGCTCGGTAGCGGCACCGAGGTCGCCCATGGAGGCACCACGGGCATCAGGAGCGATGCTCAGCGATGTAACACCCGTTTCGATAGGATTGAATTCGTTCTTCTGGGCAAATGCCGCCAAGGACGAAAGCATGAGGAGAAGTATGGATATATATACAGATTTCATTGTCGGTATTCACATGGAAGCACCGGCGCTTCCTATGTAATATATAACTCACTGAACGTTCATTTATTGTCTGCCACGGCCCGGAGAACGGTAAATTGTACGGCATCCGAACTTCCGCCCGGCATCATAATCCAAGCCCTGTAGAGCCCGTCGGGCACCCGGCGACCATCGTTTCCGACAAGATTCCATGTATAGGGGAATGTGCAGGAAGGCTCCGACAGGACGGTGCGGCCACGACGGTCGACCACAATAAGGCGAGCTCCGGAAACAGTATCGGTGTCACCGAGACTGAAACACACATCGTCGCGCACAGCCGCAGAGTCACCGGCGTCGCATACGAGGCTGACAAGCACAGGGTCCGAGCCTACCACAAAGTCGATCGAACGGAAGGCCTTAACCCCGGCATTATTAGCTACCTCGATGGAGAATGTATGCTTGCCCTGAGCCATATTCTCGACAGGAAGAGCAATATGGGCCATACTGTCGGGCTCAAGCTTAACCAACTGTGCAGCCGCAGCATAACTGCGGTCACCATCGAGCATGAGTTTCACCGAACGCTCCAGCCCGGCAACTGTACGCAAACCCGAAGGCGAAGCGTCGATGTCCACATGGAGCACGAACGAAGGCGCCACACGGTCGCCCGGTTCGAAACCATCGTCATCGATATACATGTCCACGATAGTCGGCGGAGTCATGTCCACATAGGCGTCGGCTATATCGGCATCGGAAATCGACATACCGGCGTCCACACCGGCAGCACAGCGCCCGGCAGCGTCGACAGCCGTCATTACCAACCGATTGTCCTCCGACTTACTTCCGGTAGCCGGAATTGTCAGCACTGCACTAAAACGTCCGGCACTCACTTCGGCTACTCCCATGGCAAGGACTTCGCTGCCATCGCTGGCAGTCCGCCGTTCTTCGGTATCTGTCAGATTCACTTTTTCGACAGGAGCGCAGTACAGCGTCAGAGCCACAGTGCCATCGAAGTTATCGACAATACGGCCTTCGGCATCCACCACACTTCCGCGCAACTCCTTACCGACACGAGGCACAAACTCCCCATCGGCCTCACTGTCGAGCACTATGCCGTACTCCGGCACCGGTACCGGAAGCGCCGGATCGCCACCAAAATTATAGCACATGGTATTACGGCACACCGAAGAACTCTGCGAGAGCAATGAAGAACGGGCACGACGGAGAAGGTCTCCGTAGGTATCACCCGGCTTCAGTTCAGCATAGCATTTGGCAATTGCAGTGCCGAGTTTGCGATTGTAGCTGAGCACAACAGTGCGCCCGGCAGCCAAAAGACACAACAAACCGCCATCGACGCGTTCGAGCATATGCGACGCCACATTGTAGCCACTGTAGTCGAAGGGGAAGACCTCGCACGACGCGAACATGCCGAAAGCAGTCGGTTCGTAGGAACATCCGTCGACTGTACGTCTGGTCATCACTTCGCCCATGCCATTCCGGCTGCCATGCCCGGCATAGCCAACAAAACCGGTACCGCGTGCAAGTGCAACAGCGGCAGCCATCTCCATTCCGGGATATGAGCACGACGTTTTGTCGTAATCATAGAAATAACTGTCGAGGCGGCCCACCGTCATCAATGGATTCTGCGCCAAAGCCTCGCAAGCCTCGTTGTTCTGTTCCAGATGCTGATATTTATTGCCCGTATCGCTATACATTATAGCGCGCAGGAAGGCATCGGGACGCGGACCACTCCCGAAGAAGCGACGCACCTTTTCATTATAGGCGGCTCCTGCGGCCGGCGATGCGGCCGGTATGCGTCCCACATTCACGGTCATGGGCATATATATCACCCTCGAGTGATCATAGTCCGCCCCGAGCATGCCGAAGTACTGGTCGCCACAGTAATTGTAGCAGTTATAGCGGCACTCCTCGGTGCTTTCGGCCTGAAAACTGACCAAGGTCGACCCTGCATTGTCGAGAAGCAGATTATAGTAGGACGCAGACCCGTAGAGTATGACATGTTTCAGGCGCCCCGGTTCGCGGTCATATAGTTGCTTGGCGAGCCGCCGGAAGGCCATAGGAGTCCGGGAGCCTTCTGAAAACTCGTCGAATACACGGTCCTGAGACGCCACAAGCACCTGTAGTCCCTGATTGGAACGGTGCAGAGCCGCCAGTTCCTCAGCCTGCGCCCGCAAGGCAGGTGCACATATAATCAATATATCGGGGACAGAAGCCGACGCGAGGTCGCCGTTATCTATCGCCATGGCTGCCAAGACACTGCGCTGGGGTGCCGATGGATTGAAAGCGACAAGACGCACGGCTCTGCGATCAGATGACGCCACCCCTGCGGTGGCATACCGTCCGTCGGCCGACATATCGACACTGCACCGTCGTGGGTCGGTTACAGCCGTCACGTCCCACACCTCAGGAGTGCTCCCGAAACCTTCGATCCTGACGCTGCCCGGCTCGGAAGTATAGTCCATAATCAAAGCGCCTGATTCGCCGGCCACATTGCGCCGCGGATAGGCCATATACACGTAATCTACCGCACACAGTTTGCCGCCGAAGCCCTCGGGTGCGCGAAAAGAGAATGTGCCCTGCTCCACCCCTTCGTCGACCGAAAAGGATGCCTTCACATAACTTCGCTTGTAGAGCTCGGTCGAAGTGGTCACCGGTGCCACAGTTGGGCCCGACGACGTTTGGCAAGTAAGACCACCGGAGGTCTCGAAGCGCAGGGCCGAGCGCACATTGTTGTGCATGCCATACTCACAGTAGAGCCATGCAGTCTGCTCCGAATCGTGGTCGTAGCCAGCAAAAGAGAAACCGTAGTCATCGGAGCCGGTCGCGCCTATGGGATTGGATAGAAATATAGCACCGCCTCTTCCGGGCGAATGGAGCTGCCGGTCGACAAACGATATGTGCAGATGGCTCGCGGTCGATTCGCTATCGCCGGTAGATTCTGTGCGGGGCATGTCGCAGGTATCGCTCCCGCTATCCGACAGGAAGTAGAACGCTTTGTCGTCGTAGAAGTTGCGCGACAAAGTCATGGAGCCCGACGTTCCGGGGATCACTCTCACCGGCCCTTCGCCGAAGAAAAGCACGCGTCCGTCGTCGGTGTGCATGGACGGAGCCGGAGAAAATCCATTGCCATAAGCACCCGAGAACGAATGGTTTGCAGCCTCTACTCCACCCGATCCATACACCCGCACCCTCTCCGGATTACCGAAGCCAAGAGATCGAAGCTCATCATAGGAGAGCTCATATACTCCGGTGGTGTCTATAGCCACCTTGGCCCAATGGCCCGAGGCAAGCGGCGAAACAGCCGTTGCCGTTATAGCCGCGGCAAGGAGTGAAATGAATGCGAGGGAGAGCCGTTTCATCATTTTATCCGATTATTTTATACGTATGTTCAGCACGGGGGTATCATCTATCTTAGCTTCTATCGCTGTGTCGAGAACCGGAGCCCCGAGGTCTATGGCCGCATCGGCAAAGAGGAGCACATCGCCGGTTTTCAGGGTGCACCACTGAGAGATTTCCGACAATGTCGCAGCCGCTCCTATGCTGTCGACCGAGAAAGATGTGGTCTGCACATCGGCGGCAGGACTTCCAATCGGAGCACGCGACACCTCGAGGGTCCTCTCTACGGCATCCTGAGGTGGAGCGGCTGGCAGAAATGACCCGGGCGAGAAAGTGCGGTCTATGAATCCAATCGGAATTCCCGGCATAGGATTCATCGGAGTCATCACGTGAAATGCCGATATGGCATCGAAATATAGACGTGCATTGCGTGCGTTGATGTGCATGCCAAGACGCGACACACGCACCGCCGGCATGACACGGCTCCGCCATGCACCGGCCGGATCGGGAACAAATACCGGTTCTCCGGGCCTCAACATGGCGGAATCGGCGCCCGGCACAGCCTGCAGGCTGCCGTCGGACGCCGTTTCCACTATCAAAAGTTTCATTGATCAGAGTATGTTGGCAAGGCGGTTGTACATCACCGCCAGATGGGAGTAGATCGATGTGTTGGCCACAACAACCTCGCCCGACACACGGATGCGCGTCGGAGTGAAGTTCCACAGAGCTTTCACACCTGCTGCCACGAGGGCATCGGCAACCTCCTGTGCAGCCTCGACCGGCACCGCTATGATACCGATCTTGATATCGAGGCTCTTCACAAGCGAATCGAGCTGGCCGGGATCGTAGACAGGTACACCGCATATCGACCTGCCGGCGATGGCAGGATTGCTGTCGATACCGGCCACAATATTGAGTCCGTAGTGCTCCAGACCGGAGTCGGCCATAAGAGCAGCACCCAGGCTACCGGCACCGGCCATTATGGCATTGTGGCAGCGGTCGAACCCGAGGAAGTCGCGGAGAGTATTCTCGAGCGCGGTCACCTCGTAGCCTATGCGTGTCTTGCCGCGTATGCCCAGAAACGACAAGTCCTTGGCTATCTGAGACGGGTCGACAGACAGCGCCTCGGCCAACCGTGTGGTCGAGATATACGCCTCATGCCTGTTCTTGAGTGTGCTCAAATACGCCAGATACCACGGCAGACGCCGCAGTGTGGGCTCCGGCAGCAAATCGCTGCCCCGAGTGGCTGTGCCTTTCTGAATCATTTCGCAAAGATACGAATATTATTTGGATTTTACCGGGCCTTTGCGCCGTATAGCACATAGCCTCAGGGTGTGGGCCTATGCAAGGGCTGCGTCGAGAGCTGCCTCGATAGCCTCACGGTCCATTTTACGGCCTATGAATACGAGTTTGATCATGCGGTCGCCGTACACGGGGTCCCAGTCGGCAAGTATCGACGGATCCTGCTCTGCCATGACTTCGAGGTCTTCCTTGGGAGCGGTGGCGAACCACATGCCGGCCTCGGTAAGCGACTTCTGCACACCGGCCTGCTCGAAGAGATACGACATGTCGGTGTTATGCTTGAAGTATATCACACCCTTGGCTCGGATTACGCTCTTTGGCCACTGCGAGTGGATGAAGTAATCGAATTTATTGATATCGAAAGGCTTGCGGCGGTAGTACACGAATGTTCCGATGCCGTATTCCTCGGCTTCGCCTTCCTCATGGTCATGGTCGTGGTGATGGTGATGATGGTGGTGGCCCTCGTGCTCATCGTCGTCATCGTGATCATGGTGATGATGTTCGTGATGATGATCGTGGTCGTCATCTTCGTCATCTTCATCGTGTATACCCTCGAGTTCGCGCACCCATGCAGCCGATGTAGCCGTGCGCTCGAAATCGAACAGATTGGTGTGTATCAGCTCGTAGATAGGCACATCGGCATAGTCGCACTCTATGATGCGGGCCTTGGGCTGGATGGCGCGTATGATGGCACGCACACGGTCGGCCTCTTCGCGGGTCACTTCCGATATTTTGTTGAGCAATATTATGTTGCAGAACTCTATCTGCTGTATCACCAGATTCTCGATATCATCTTCATCGAGATTCTTGCGTTTGAGGGCGTCGCCGCATTCAAATTCGCTTTTCATGCGCAGTGCGTCGACCACCGTCACGATGCAGTCGAGACGCGGCACACCGCCACGGGTATATTCCTCGCCCATGTTGGGTATCGAGCAGATTGTACGGGCAATTGGCTCGGGCTCGCATATACCACTGGCTTCCACCACGATATAATCGAATTTACCCATCTCGGCAATTTCAGCGAGCTGCTGCACGAGGTCCATCTTCAGGGTGCAGCATATGCATCCGTTCTGCAAAGCCACAAGGTCGCCGGAATCCTTGCCACCTACCACGCCACCTTTCTGTATTAGCGACGCATCGATATTCACTTCGCCGATATCGTTCACAATCACAGCAAAGCGTATGCCTTTCTCGTTGGTTAATATATGATTGAGTAGTGTGGTCTTGCCGCTACCGAGGTAACCGGTGAGCAGCAGCACGGGTATGTCTTTCTTTCTCATGACAATATATTGAATTTCAATAGTACAAAAGTACAAAAAAATCCAATACGGGTGTATCAGAAACGGATTGTGAACCGTGTGAGCGAGTCGGCGGCCGATGTGGCGAGCGAAAATTCGAAGTGGTGCGCACGAAGTATTTCGGCCGACAAGGTAAGTCCTATGCCCTGACCCGATTTCTTTGTGGAAAAGAAAGGCGAGAACAGTTTGCCTATGGCTTCGGGGTTTATACCGGCTCCGTTATCGGTCACGACGAGGGTCGGTGGTTGCGCCGTGGTACTGATTTCAACCACACCGTCATGCCCAATGCTATCGACGGCATTTTTCACCACATTCACAAGCACCTGTTCGAACTGGACGGTATCGAGCTCCACAGCCCTCATATTTTCGCCAAGACTATACTCGAGGCGTATGCCGCGCACCGATGTCAGACTCTCGAGGAAGGGCCGCATATTGAGCAGAAAGGCATTGACATCGACCCGTTTCAACTGTGGCGCACCCAGTTTCACCACATGCGCGAAATTGCCGATAAAGGTCGACAAGGCCGTACAGCGCTCCGTGCAGCTGTGCGCGGCAGCTTCCATGCTCTCATCGGCCGAGATAAGAGCCGCGGTCTCGACAAGGGGAATTATTCCGGCGAGAGTATTGTTAACTTCATGCACCATCGTGCGTATAACCTTTCCATAAGCCTCACGTTCGGCCTCGAGCAGCTCCTCGGTGAGCGATTCCATGAGTAGAAACGGGCGCTGGTGCCCACTGTCGAGCAACGACAGCCGCGAGCAGCGGAACATACGCGTATCGGCCAGACGCACTGTCTCAGCCCTGCCCGGTTTTAAAGCCACGAGAGCATCGGCAAGTTCATCGTGCACATCCTCGAGGCGGCAATCCTTCAGTCCCTTTACTCCGAGCATGCGTTCTGCTGCCGGATTGGCACTCTGCACAGTACCATCGAAATTCATCACTATGATACCCATAGGCGATGCCTCGGCCAGCAAGTCGAGGAAATGGTTCTGCTCCCGCACACGCAGACGCTCGGCCCGCAGCCGGGCTATCATGGAATTGAAAGTGTCGGCTATACGGTCGGCCGGTCCATAACCCACATGCACAAGGCGGCTCGAGAAATCCTGAGCCTTCAAGAGGTCTATGCCTCGGTCGAGGGCGCCCATGGGCCCAACCACCGATAAGTAGAGCAACAGCAGGCATATCAGCACCACTGCTACAGCACCCTCAAAGTAGTACAGCAAGGGACTCTCCATAAAAAACGGAAGAGCAACCCCTAAGGCCGCCACAATAACCGATATGATTGCAAACAGAATGCGCATTGTCACTGCTGAAATCCGAATTTTTCCATGCGCCGATATAGCGACTGGCGGGTGATACCAAGCGACGCGGCAGCCGCGGTGAGATTGCCCGGATAACGGCGCAGTGCTTCAGCCACAGCATCGCGTTCCATCTCGTCGAGAGTGCGGGTATCGGGACCGGCAGGGCTTTCCGGAGTAAGTCGCATAGGCTCCGAACCGGCGGCACGGCGCACATCGTCGGCGCTTACAGCGGCACCCGCAGCAATATATGCAGCACGGGCCACTATGCTTTTAAGCTGGCGTATGTTGCCCGGATATGGCAAGCGCTGGAGCACAGCCATGGCCTCGGGCGAAAATTCCGGTGCCGTACTACCGTGCGAGGCCGCGAAATGCCGCACCAGCGATGGAATATCGTCGCGGCGTTCGGCTAAAGAAGGCATGCGCATGGTAATGGTGTTGATGCGGTAGTACAGGTCCTCGCGGAAAGTGCGTTCAGCCATCATGGCGGAAAGATCTGCATTGGTGGCGCATACCACACGTATGTCCACACGGCGAGGACGGCTGTCGCCAAGTGGTTCGAAGGTATGCTCCTGGAGCACACGCAGCAATTTCACCTGACTGTTAACATCGAGCTCGCCGATTTCATCGAGAAAGATAGTTCCGCCGTCGGCCATCTCAAAGCGGCCCTTGCGCTCACCTACCGCACCGGTGAACGCACCACGCACGTGGCCAAACATCTCGCTTTCAAAAAGCGACTGGGGTATACCGCCCAGATTCACGGCCACAAACGGACCGTTGCGTCGGGTACTGTTGTCGTGTATTGCACGGGCAAGGAGCTCCTTGCCGGTACCGTTCTCGCCGGTGATAAGCACCGAGGCATCGGTAGGTGCTATACGTGCGGCCATGTCGAGGACATCCGAAAGAGCACTGCTGTGACCTATTATTCCAGAACGCTCGAAAACACCACCGACTTTGGGAGTCGCGATCTCCAGCGCGGTAGCCACGCGCTGCAACAGCAGCCGCGGATTCCATGGCTTGGTCATGAAGTCGAATGCGCCAAGTTTCACACCCTCCACCGCCAGCGGGATACTACCCCATGCCGTGATGAGTATGACCGGAGTTCCGGGGCACAGCACCTTGACACGCTGCAGAAGCGCGAGGCCGTCGGCACCATCGGTACCACCGCCGAAATTCATGTCCATTATCACCAGCTCGGGGCACTGCGCACGAACAGCGGCAAGAGCCTCGTCTGGACCCTCGACCGCCACGATTTCGTAGCCGCTATGACGCAGCGACACCGAGAGCGACAGCCGTACGGCTTTATCATCGTCAACTATCAGAATCATCTTTGCAAAGATAGTGCTTTTGGGAGAGTTGAGAAAGTTAAAGAGTTAATGGAGTTAAGAAATTGGTGCTGCATATGATATAAAGCGCCGCCCATTTGCTATCCGAACAATTATCTTAACTTACTAAACTCCCTTAACTCCATTAACATCAAAAATATTAAAACCGCTCCCCTATGGCAGCTTCGATATCGGCATCGATACCGGTGCCGGCGGCATAGTTCCACAGTGTGATACTGCGTATCTGGTAGTAATAGTACCAGTACATATACAGCTCATTGACAAGAGCCTGACGCGAAAGGTCCTTTTTACTCTGCGAATCGTTGAGATCAAGCGTCGATATCTTACCGATCATAAACGTCTCCACATTCGTGTCGTAGCGCTGTTGCGCTATGGTGTCGGCACGCTCGGCAATGTCGAGTTGCAACCGCTGATTGTTGAAACGCTCCACAAGGATAAACAGATCCTGATTGAAATTCTGCGTCTCCTGCCGCAGCTGGCTCTCCACAAGTTCACGGTTACTCTGGGCCACCTTCACCTTGCCGCGCCTCTTACCCCAGTCGACAATAGGAATAGAAAAACCGATTTCCACCACCTGATTGTCCTTCAAGGGATCGTAGGCATTGCGGAAACGTTGTCCGGTGCCAGTATAACCCACCTGGGCGAAAAGGTCGATCTGGCGCAACTGCCCTTTGGCCTGAGCCACAGCATAGTCGGCCTCGAGCTGCCGACGACGCACGCTCTTGGCAAACTTATTGTTGGCAAGCGCACGGTCGAGCGCGTCGGCATATACTATATCCACGTCGGGCACATCGCCGGGGAGAATCGGCACTATCTCCACATTCTCATCGTAGTCGAGGAAGGAGCGCAGACGGAACATGGCACTCTTGAGGTCGCTCTCGCGCGAAGTAAGCGATGAGCGCGAATCGAGCACATTCAGCTCCATCTGCAGCAGATCGTTCTCGCTTATGCGGCCCATGGCGCGCTTTTCGCGGGCTACTTCGTAGAGTTTCTCGTCGTTGGCAAGATTCTGTCGGGCAATGTCGACATTCTCCTGTGCCATCAGCAGCGAGAAAAACTGGCTTATAGTGCTCATGGCCACCTCCTCGGTCTCGCTCATGAATTGCGCCACGGCCTCGGCATAGCGTTCAGGTTCTATCCGACGATCCCACTTCACGGTATTGACTCCGAATATGGGCTGCCGCAGCGTAAGAGCGATAGGGATGGCCATGAACCGATTGTCCTTGTTATCCGACAGTTGCCGTATGAAGTCGAGCGACGTATTGAGCGATATTTCACCACCCGAGAACCACAGCTTTTGGCTCACGGCCAGTTCTCCGCTCATATTCAGATAGTTGTTGCGCACGAAGCTATAAGTACCATCGGCGTTCTGATACGATGAATACTGCTTGTAGTATCCCGGTATCTTGGCCTCGAAATTCACCTCAGGCAGCAGCTCCGCACGGTAAGTGCGGTACTGCCAATAGGCGCTGCGCAGACGGTTGATCGCCACGGCTGCATCCACGCTCCGCCCGCGGGCCCGGGCTATGGCATCGGGCAAGGTGACAAGCACCGTGTCCTGCGCCACAACACCCTGCACGGCCATCAGCACCATCAGAACCAGAATAATCTTACGAAAAAACACCATTTTTTAATTAATAATTTATAATTAATAATTAATAATTTGTGGTCAATTGTTCAACATTCTATATTTATCAACCCATTATTAATTATTCATTATTAATTTTCCATTACTAAATATTTTACTCGTCGGCGAGCACTACGGCCGGCTCGATCTTCATTGCACGGATAGCCGGGAAAAGGATACCACATACTATCATCAGGGCCATGGCGCCGAAAGTAATTAATGCCTCAATAATCATACGCTGATAAGCTCCCCAATCGAATAATCCATAGAACTGCACAGACAGGGGAAGGGCCTCGATAGCTAACAGATAGTCCAGTCCGATTGCAAATGGCGTGACTATCAGCAGCAGCAACAATCCCTCGCCAATAAGCCGTGCGAAAAGCTGGCGGCGTGTGGCGCCGGCGGTGATGCGGATGGCAAGCTCCTTGGCGCGCTGCTGCGTGCGGAACCAGAACGTACCCAGTATGCCAAGGAACACCGTGAGCAACAGGAATCCCATGCATATGTAGAGATTGCGCAACTGGGCGTTATCGTCGCGATGGAGACTTTCGCAGATAGAGTCGAAGGAGCTTACATCCGACACATATACATTGCCATAGTTGAGCGATGCCTCACTTTCTGCCATGAGTTTATCCACGAAATTATGGTCGGCCTCGGGCTTCACGCGGAAATATATATTGTTGATTCCATTTGTCGGCACCAGGGCTGTTGCATGCCAGGCACCTTCGAACTTAGCACGACGTATAGGCTCGATTACCGCTCCGATGGTATATGCTTCGGTGCTGTCGCCATTCACATATATGACCATATTCATAAGATCGCGCGCCGACAGGCTCCCCTGTGCGAGATTGGTAGTCACCACGATCTTGCCTTCATCGAGGATAGCGGCAAGCTGTTCGGGTGTCTCACCGTTTATGCCATGTATGCCGAATACTTTCGGATAGTTGGGATCTACAAAGAAATTGTTAACGCGTCCATTGAACCATGCTGTTGAGTCGAACGGCACTTCCGGGGCAAAGAAACGGCCTGAGAAATTGTAGTTGTACACAGCGTTGGAACCGGATGCCACACACTCGATGTCAGGATTTTCCTTCAGGCGGTTGACAAAGCGCTGCAGCTGATCCCATTCGCTCTCTTCGTCGGTAGGCGCAACATATGTGGGGCTTTCTTCGGTTTTCCATACTGTCGACAATGTGTACACATGCTCTGTGTCGACACCCATCGGCTCGTTTGTGAGGCCCATGTACACACCACAATAGTCCATGATATACCACAGCACCACGCTGATGAGGAGCAGTTCGATGGCAAGCCATAGATTCGACCGCCATTCGTTAGTTATCTGTTTGAGTAGTTTGCGTTTCATTGTATTATATCGATTATATTTTGCCTGAGAGAGCACGGACGGGGTCGATGCGCGACGCACGCCAGGCCGGAACTCCGCTGCTGAGCATATTGAGGATAAAGCAGAAAAGGAGAGCCATGCTGTAGAGCTTCCAGTCGAAAAGCAGCTGCATGGGTACAGAAGTCTCACGTTCGATTCCAGTGGAGGTAAATACCATGTCGGAGAAGAAATAGCCGAACACGAAGCAAAGCAACAATCCGACGATACCACCGGCAAGAGTTACCAGAAAGTTCTCCCCAAGAATGCCACCGATAATACGCATACGGGTCGAGCCAAATGCGCGTTTCACACCGATTTCGCTTATGCGACGGTAGAGACGGCTCTGAGTCATACTGCTCAGATTTATAGCCGGCACAATGAGCAGGATCGCATAGATGAGAAGACGCCGGGTAGCGCCGCTGTGGTCGGGGTCGCCATTGCTGCCACGCACGGTATATACCTCTTCCTGAGTGAAAGGCGAGCCATGATCCTTGAGATAGCTATTCTCATCAACAGCCTTGATTTCTGTATCGAACTGCTGCTTGCGGCTCTGCACGTCGGCACGTATGCGGTCGAATGTGGCCGGACTCTCTGCCAGGATAACAGCTTCGAACGGACCGAATACGCCACCGAACTCATCGCCACCCCAGGTCACGTCCTGCACTCCGAAACCTCGGTAGGAAATGTAAACCTCAGCAAAAGCCTCTCTGCCAAGCTGCGATACATCTGCCACCACTCCAACAACCTTGAACGGCTTCTGCGCTATTAGTATGGTCTGTCCGACAGGATCGTCAGAGCCGAAAAGACTGCGGGCAGTCGACTCGCTTATGACAGCGTCTTTAGCCGATGACTCGAACGACTCCTGGTCGAAAGCTCTGCCGGTAATGAAATCGAAATCATATATCTGCCAGAAATTATGGTCGGTCATCTTCACATAGCGCATGGATGCCGGCTTACCCTGCACCATTACGTCCTTCTGGGTCTGGCTGTACGATATCGATGTGCACACGGCACCATCGAGATTATCGTAAAGACGGCGGGCCATTTTCTCGGACAGTCCTGCCGACGAATCCTGACCTCGGCTATCATTGGCTATGTTGATAAAACGCCCGTAAAGAGTGCGTCCGCGGTTCACCTCGGGGGCGAACTGCGCGGTGGTCACACGATCCATCATCACCACCACCATCATCAGAAATATAGCAAGAGCGGTGCCTATCATGGTGACAATGCCTATCACCGGCTGGTGCTTCATGTCGTAGAGCACCTGTCGTAGTGTCTTGGAATTCATAGTGAATACAGGCTTTAGTTGTTCGTAATCTGGCGTCCGTCGAAGAATCGCATCACGCGGTGGGTCAGCTCGGCCTGCGCCTCGTTGTGGGTCACCATCAGGATTGTGCGTCCTTCTTCATTGAGACTCTTGAGTATATCCATAATCTCGGCACTCATCTTGGAGTCGAGATTACCGGTAGGCTCGTCGGCGAGTATTATGTCGGGATTGCCCACTATGGCTCGTGCTATGGCCACACGCTGGCACTGACCGCCCGACAGCTGCGAAGGCAGGTGATTGAGGCGATGCGACAAGCCTACACGCTCCAACACCTCGCGCACACGCTCAGAGCGCTCACGGCCACTGAGACCCGAACGGTATGTGAGCGGCAGCTCCACGTTGTCGCGCACGCTCAGCGAGGGTATTAGATGGAAATTCTGGAATATGAAGCCTATGCTGGCATTGCGGAAGGCAGCCAAGGCGCTGTCGCCCATGCCTTCGATGGTCTTGCCGGCGATTTCGACAGTGCCGGAAGTCGGACGATCGAGCAGCCCGACGATATTGAGCAATGTGGACTTACCGCAGCCAGATGGACCCATAACGCTCACAAATTCGCCTTTATCTATTGTAAAATTCACATTGTCGAGAGCCATAGTCTCGATTTTGCTCGTGCGATAGAGCTTGCTTACGCCATTAACCTTTATCATTTTAGTTAGAAGTTATAAGTTACAAGTTAGGAGTGAGAAGTTAGAAGTGAGTAGTGAGAAGTTAGGAGTAAGAAAAGTGCCGCGCCTTTCCCATTATTAATTATCAATTATAAATTATCCAATTAGTCTTTAATGCGATATTTGCGGCCCTTATAGGCGCTCATGTCGCCGAGCACCACCTTGTCGCCGGGACGAAGACCGCTTTTCACCTCCACGTAGTTGTAGCCGGCATCCCCGAGTTTCACCTCCATCTTTTCTATCTCGCCTGGATTTCGCTCCACGAAAAGCTCGTATGTGCCTGCTCCACGGCTATAGTATGGTCCGATGGGCAGACGAAGCACATCGTCCTTCACCTCGCGCACCACAAACACGTCGGCAGCGAGTCCCGACCGTAGATTGACAGCCGTAGTATCATCGAAAACCACCGAAAAAGTCACCGCACCATGATTTGCCACCGGCGACACATTGATTACCGTGCCCGGATACACATTCTTCGCAACCTTCACCGAGGCCTTGCCGCCGGCGGAAAGCAGACGCGAGTTGCTCTCCGAAATCTCGGCATCGACCTTGAAGCTCGTAAGGTCGGCTATCACGGCCACTTTCTCACCGGCCGACACCTGTTGGCCAAGAGAGTTGACAATATACGTGAGTGTCGCCGCGCGGGGCGACTTGAGGCGTGCACTCTCGAGTGTACGCAACTTAGTGGAAAGATTGCGGTCGGAGATACTCAGATCGAGCCGCTGCCCCTTGATGGCGGCATCGCGCATGCGGCGCTCATTCTCGAGGCGGCTACGGAGCTGCTCGAGCTGTATCACACCCGTCTTATAGGCAAGCTCGGCCTCGCGCACACGGTCGCCCGTGCCCGAACCGAGAGCATCGAGCCGCTTCTCATTTTCCACCTCGGCTTCAAGACGGTTCACAGCCATCTCCTTCACCTTTATTTCCATCTCGAGATTGGTAAGCTCGGTAGCATTGGCAAGTTCCTGCTGCTCGATGGCATATACCTGTTTCTGGCGGGCATCGCGCTGCTTGTTTATCTCGGCCTCGGTATCCTCAAGGTCGAGGCGAAGCAAAGGCGTGCCGGCTTCGACCTGCTCGCCGGCATGGCCATATATCTCGACCACGCGCGAAGCAATGGGCGAGGTGATGATTTCCTCAAAACCGGGAACGACCTTTCCCGAAGCCTGAATGGTGCTTTCGATAGAACCTGTATCGACGGTGCCTTGGAAAAGCTCCCTACGGTTCACACTGCCACGCGCAAGACTTAGACCGATGGCACCCAAAGCCACTACGGCTCCTACGGGAATACATATGCGTAGCAACAGGCGGCGACGGTTGCGGGATATTTCTTCTTTTGTGAGTTCTCTGTCCATTTTCAGATATTATTATTTCGATGCCAATATAGATGCAATTACCGTGCCAAAACATACATAGTACTAATATTCAATAATTTATAAAATAAAAGCACCGTCCGAAATCGGACGGTGCGTACGGATATATGTCGAAAAACGGATGTTAGCGGAATGTATATGTTATCCGGGCGGTAGATCGTTCGGGCGCCTTGTCGTCGTGGCGGGTGAATCGACGACGCTTCACCTCGGCCATACAAGCCTGCACCAAAGCACGGTCGGCTGCCGCAGGCGACTTTCCGCCGGTAAGCTCAACGGAAATCACATTACCGTCGGAACCGACTATGGCTGTGAGTATAATACTGCCCGTCACTTCCGAAGGCACGCTGGCATAGCGTGGCATGCTCCATCCACCGCCCACAGTGCCCTGTCCTGTGCCGTTGGCGTCGGAGCGACCACCATCGGGCGTACCGCTGTCGCCACGATCCTTGCCTTGCGATGAGGTATTATCGGGAGTTTCCGATGTTTTCTTGAATGCATCGCCGACATTCTTCAATGCCTTGCGACGGGCTTCTTCCTCGGCAAGCTTTGCCTTGTCGGGACCGGTCTCGGGAGGCACCGGCTTTTCAGCCCGTTTCACTTCCGACGGCCGCTTCGATGTGACGTCGGGGGCCGGAGCTGCCGCCTTACCGGCATCCTCCCGGTCGATACCCGACGCCTGGGCCGGGCGCGACTGGCGCTTCACGGGCTCGGGGGCATAGGCCGGCGATGGGTCCGACGGGCCATAGGACATGTCGAGAAAGTCGACAAACTCTTCTTCCTCCATGGCCAGAAGTTCCGGCTTGATATCGAGCTTATCGTCGTCGGGTATAGGCGCATTAAGATGCACAAGCAGCAGAAGCGCCACAAGGATAATCGCGGCTATGACAGTGGCCACCGCAGCCTGGCGGCGGGGGGTCATGGTTGTTCGGCTTTAGCCGGCGACGCCGGTTTGGTGGCAAGTACCATCTTTATGGAATCCTGCGCACCTATATTCAGCACCTCAACCACCTTGCCATAGGGCACGGCGGCATCGGCATACACTGCCACGGCACCCAGAGAATCGGCAGGGGCTATGGCTTTGATGAACAGAGCCAAAGAATCGGCAGGAACGGCCACAGGGTCGGCACCCTCTGCCGACACATAGTAGCTGCCCTCGGCATCGATAAACATGCGTGTCGACGGCTTAAGCGGCGTCTGCTGCGAGCTTTCGGGCAGATCGACCTCGAGTGCCGTAGGGAACACAAAGGCCGATGTGACCATGAAGAACACCAGCAGCAGGAACACCACGTCGGTCATGGATGCCATCGAGAAGGTGGCGAGCATATCCTGTTGTCTTTTCAGAGCCATATCAAGCAGGTTCGTTGAGAAGGTCCATGAAGTCCATTGTGCGGGCTTCGAGGCGGTTCATTATTTTATTTATGCGTGCCACCAGATAGTTATAGGCAAAAAGTGCCACAATACCGACAATGAGGCCCGCCACAGTAGTGACAAGGGCCGAGTATATGCCGTCGGCGAAGGAGTCGATTGTCGCCGAACTTCCGGCCTGAGCGATAGCATAGAAAGCCTGCACCATACCGATAACCGTACCGAGGAAGCCTATCATAGGAGCGCCCGCGGCAGTGGTGGCAAGCCAGGGAAGACCACGGCTCAGGGTGGCTATCTCAAGATTTCCGGTATTCTCTATCGCCACCAGCACGTCGTTCATAGGGCGACCGATACGCGATATTCCCTTGGCAATCAGAGCTGCCTCGGGAGTCGAGGTACGCTTGCACAGATTCAGGGCGCTTTCGAGCTCGCCGCCATGTATATAGGCCTTGATACGGTTCATGAAATTATCGTCCTCCTTCGAGGCACGCGATATCACGACATAGCGCTCCACGAACACGTAGACACACAGCAACAGCAGCGCCGCCAGCGGCACCATTGTCCAGCCCCCTTCGAGGCAAAGTTTCCAAAGACTCATCTCTTTAAATTAATAATTATATAATTAATAATTAAGAATTAATAGAATCAACAATCAATATCGGGCGCTCCAGAAATCTCGCCATTAATTATTAATTATTAATTATCAATTAAGCATGATTTATACCGGCGGACGGTTTCGGCGAGGCCGAGGTAGAGGGCATCGCATACCAGTGCGTGGCCTATCGACACCTCGCTCAGGAATGGAATGCGCTTGCTGAAGTAGGCAAGATTATCGAGGCTGAGGTCGTGGCCTGCATTCACTCCGAGACCGAGCTTGCGAGCCGCCTCGGCTGCTGCGACATAAGGCGCCACGGCCTTTTCCGCATCGGTGGGATATAGGTCGGCGTAAGGCTTGGTGTAGAGCTCCACACGGTCGGCTCCGGTCGCTGCCGCAGCCTTGATGGTGTCGATGTCCGGATCGACAAATATCGAGGTGCGGATGCCGGCTTCTTTGAAGGTGTCGACAAGCGAACTGAGCATATCGGCATGTGCGGCCACATTCCATCCGGCCGACGAAGTAAGCGCATCGGGCGCATCAGGTACCAGCGTGACTTGGGTGGGACGCACCGCGAGGGCAAGATCGACAAATCGCTTGTCGGGATAGCCTTCCATATTGAACTCAGTGTGGAGCAGCGGACGGAGCTTGTACACATCGTCGCGCTTGATATGGCGCTCGTCGGGGCGCGGATGCACCGTTATACCGTCGGCACCGTAGCTTTCGATATCGAGAGCCACTGCACAGACATCGGGACGGTTCTCGCCGCGTGCATTTCGCAATGTGGCTATTTTGTTTATATTAACGCTTAAATTGGTCATCAATCTATGATATTCGCGGAAATGTTTGTAAATTTGTGGTAACGCTTTGGCATTTACCCGGGCCATAGCCCGCTTAAGTTGTGCAAAAGTACTCAGAAATAACAAAACCACGAAAGAATTTGGCTGCAAATAAGATAAAATTCCCGGAAAACGACTATCTCTTCCCGCCAATGCCCGACAGCTCGCGCCTTCTGGTGGGCTGCCGGAGCGAGGATTACAGCGCCTCGCTCATTGCTCGTGCAGTGGAGGACTGCAACGCCCATCTGCTCAATCTCAATGTGACGAGCATGGACGGCATGAACGGTAGCGACGACCGGGCCGACTATATCGAGTCGGACGCTAAATTTCCCGTTGTTTTTGATATCCGCGTGAGCCATCGCGACACCGCCGGCATAATGCGCTCGCTCGAACGCTACGGGTATACCGTGCTCGACACAGAAAACGCACCCGGCGCCGACGACGACACTCTCCGCGAGCGCATTGACTTTCTATTCAAGTATCTGGAACCATGAGAATAGCAATCTACGGTAGCCGGCGGCAGCAGGATGCCGCACCGATAGTGGCACGCTTCCTCGACATACTCAGGGAGCGAAATGTCGATGTGGTGATGCACCGCAAGCTCTACCGCCATCTTCTCGACACTATTCCCGGGTCGCTGCAAAGCATAGGCACAGTCACCGAATCGACTCACTTCAATGCCGACATGGCTGTGAGCTTGGGTGGCGACGGCACCTTCCTACGCACGGCAATGTGGGTGGGCGACAAGCAGATACCCATCGTTGGAGTGAACACCGGCCATCTCGGATACCTCACCTCGCTCACTATCGATCAGCTGCCAAACTTGCTCGACATGGTGGCATCCGACCGATTCCGCATAGAACGCCGCGGTCTCATAAGGCTTGATGCGCCATTCCTTGGCGATCACTTCTATCCCTATGCGCTCAATGAGTTCGCACTCACACGCGAAGACACCGCATCGATGATATCGGCAAGCGTGAATGTAGATGGAGTCGCTCTGGGCGACTACCGCGCCGACGGCCTGCTGGTGTGCACATCGACCGGCAGCACGGCCTATAATCTGTCGGTCGGAGGGCCCATCGTGCAGCCCACGGTCGACGTCCATGTCATCGCTCCGGTAGCCGCACACTCCCTGGCCATGCGTCCGCTTGTGGTCGACGCCCGTGCCGAGATCTCCATTGTGCCCTCGGGGCGCGCACAGCGCGTGAGACTGGCTCTCGACGGCCGCTCCGCCGACGTCGACATGGGCACAGAGATTTGCCTGAGCAAGGCACCTTTCAAAGTCTTGGTGATGCAGCTCGCCGACTATACCTTTGCCGACGCTCTGCGCGAAAAACTGCACTGGGGTCTGTCGTGAAGCAGGAACCGGTGGTTAGTTCGAGTCGTTTCCGGCACCCCGATTTCGGCGATGTCAAGATTACCGTCAATGGGGCAGCGCGCCGGATAAGGGCACGTTGGGTCGGCGCAGAGTTGCGTGTCACCGTTCCCCCAATGTTGCCGGTATCGCAGCTCGAACGCTTCTTTCACGACCTCCACGACCGTCTTTTAGCATCGAAACCGGAACCGCGCTACAGCATCGGCCAGACCATCGATGCCTACGAAGTCGATTTCAGCATAGTCGAAGGATGGGAAACCGACAAAGGCGATATATTCATGACGATGGTGGAGAACAATCCCGCCCGGCATAAATTCAAGAACTACTACATACATCTAAGCCCCGATGCCGTAGCCGATATCAGCCACGCCGAAGTGCAGGAGTATATATACAAGCTAATCATATGGGGTGCCCGCGAGGCCACCGGACGCTTCATTGTACCACATGCCCGTGAACTTGCACAGAGAATAGGACGCCGCCCTCTCGGATGGGCCGTAAAAGAATCGAAGACCAAACTGGGATCGTGCTCGTCGACCGGATTCATCACGCTGAGTCCGCGACTGATATTTCTCCCACCGGAGCTTCGCGATTTCGTCATATACCATGAACTGGCCCACCTTTCGGAGATGAACCACTCAGCCGCATTCCACGAACTGTGCAATGCCTACTGCGACGGCCGCGAGGCCGAACTGCAGCGACGTCTGCGCGCCTGGCGCTTCCCTCTGCTATAACAACAGCAATGGCCGCGGCAACATTTGCAGCTGCCACGGCCATTATATAGGTCGAAGATATTACACTGTGAGGATTTCCTTTTCCTTGGCAGCGAAAATCTCGTCGATTTTCTTGAGGTACTTATCGTGGATTTTCTGCACGGTAGCTTCAGCATCTTTTTCCACATCTTCGGGCATGCCCTGCTTCACAGCTTTCTTAAGACCGTCGATAGCGTCGCGACGGGCGTTGCGCACCGACACCTTGGCATTCTCGGCCTCAGCCTTGCACTGCTTTACAAGAGCCTTACGGCGGTCCTCGGTAAGCGGAGGAATGGAAAGACGGATAACCTCGCCGTTATTCTCGGGAGTGATTCCGACTTCGGAGTTGATTATAGCCTTTTCGATAGCTTTGAACATGGCTTTCTCCCAGGGTGTGATGGCTATTGTACGGGCATCGGGCACGCTGATGTTGGCAACGTTCGACACGGGCACAAGGCTGCCGTAGTATTCCACACGCACGCCGTCGAGAATCTTTGCATTGGCCTTGCCGGCACGGATGCGGGCGAGGGTCTCGTCGAGGTAGGCCACAGCCATCTCCATCTTCTCCTCTGCAGGCTCGATGTAAGTTTTAGGATCTGTCATTGGTAGGTTATTAGGTGATTAATTTTTTTCGGGTTTTCAGCCATCAATACACGAGCGTGCCGATGTTCTCTCCGGCAAGCACTTTGGCAAGGTTTCCGGGGGTATCCATGTCGAACACCACTATCTTCATACCATTCTCGCGGCAGAGTGTGGTAGCGGTGAGGTCCATGATTTTCAGACCGCGGTTGTATATTTCGTCGTAGCTGATGCTGTCGAACTTAGTGGCGGTGGGATCCTTCTCGGGATCGGCGGTGTATATGCCATCCACACGGGTACCCTTCAGCATCACCTCGGCTTTGATCTCAACAGCACGCAGGGCAGCAGCCGTATCGGTGGTGAAGAAAGGATTGCCGGTACCACCTGCTATGATGGTCACAGTACCCTCCGCAAGGGTGTCGAGTGCACGCATCGGGCTATAGGGCTCGCCGACAGGGAACATGCCTATAGATGTGAGCACACGGGCACGGCGACCACGGGCCTCGAGAGCCGAGCTCAGCGCCAGCGAGTTGATCACAGTGGCAAGCATTCCCATCTGGTCGCCTTTCACACGGTCGAAGCCTTTGGCAGCCCCCGAAAGACCACGGAATATATTTCCGCCGCCTATCACGATGCCGACTTCCACTCCGGCGTCGACCAATTCGGAAATCTGATCGGCATAGCTGCCGAGACGTTCGGGATCGATACCGTAGCCTTGATGGCCCATCAGCGACTCACCGCTGAGCTTGAGGAGTATACGTCGATATTTAGGTTCCATATATTGATTTTGGATTATTTATTGGAAGGGCGTGTAGCCTTAAGAAAATAGTAGAGATAAAGAGCCGCGGCCAGCAGCAGACACACCGAGAAGCTGAGCACGATGCCATAGAGCCCGAGCCCACACGGGAAAGCCATCAGGTAGGTGCAGGGTAGTCCGACGATAATATAGCTCACCAGAGCTATGAAAAGCATGGGCAGCACCTTCGATGTGCCGCGGAGAGCGTTGGCAAATGTTATCTGCGTGGCATCGCCGAACTGGTATAGCACCATCGGAAGTATTAGCCCAACAGCCGTAGTCACCACAGCGGCATCGTTTGAGAACAGACTCATCACATGGCGACCGCCGAATATGAAAAGCATGCACACCAGCACCATGGTGGCCAGTATGAGATGATATCCGGCCCATGCATAGCGCCGCATGGTGCGGTGGTCGGCAGCTCCGGCAGCATGGCTCACAGGAATCGCCATAGCGTTGCCTATGCTGTAGTATATGCAGAACCCGAACATGCCGCTTATCACCACAATCTGGAAGGCCGCCAGTGGAATAGCACCTATCCAGCCGGCCATTATAGCCGAACCTGAGAAAGATGCCGTCTCGAATGTCATCTGCATCGATACCGGGAATCCGGTCGAAGCCACCATACGCGTCATGCCATCGCCACGCCGAGCCCCATGGAAGAATCCATCGAGATAGGGCTTGCCACGGCGGCTGCGGAAAAACACCCATAATATCGCCGCCATACACAGCACACGCGCAGTGAAAGTACTTATGCCGGCTCCGGTAAGACCGAGCTCGGGAGCACCGAAATTGCCATATATGAGAATGTAGTTACCCAATATATTCACAGCGTTACAGGCAAGGACAATCCACGTAGGAAGTCCCGTCTCATTGCGCCCGAAGCTCCATTGGGCAAATACATTGAACACCGCCACAGGTATCATTCCGGCCAGCACTATAAGATAGTACGGCCTTATAAGCGGGAGCAGATGCTCCGGCTGCCCCATGCGATGCAGATTGAAATAAACCACAAGCATGGCCAGGCTCACAACGATAGTGAAAATGGTGTTGACTCGCAAGCCGACACGCACAGCACGACCGATGCGGGCATTTTCCTTGCGGGCATACATCGCTCCGATTATAGGAGTGAGACCGAAAGTGAAGCCTACGCAGGCGAAGATGGCAATATTGAAAAAATTATTGACAAACGAAGCCGACGCAAGTGCATCGGTGGAATAATGTCCCACCATGATATTGTCGGCAAAGCCCACAGCGATATTGCCCAACTGCCCCAGGAACAGCGGGAAAGCAAGCTTTGCAATAGCACGGTAGGCCTTTAGCATCTTTTATAGTTAGGAGTGAGAAGTTATAAGTTAGAAGTTGGGAAGTGAGGAGTTAGGAAGTGAGAAGTTATAAGTGAGAAGTGAGTAGTTTGGAGTAGCTTAACTACTAACCAATAACTACAAACTAATAACTTCTAACTCCTAACTATTAACTCCTAACTACTAACTGTCATCAGTCTCTGTTGCCGCCGAATATGCGGAGCAGGAAGAGGAACAGATTCACAAAGTCGAGGTAGAGACTAAGCGCACCGAGGGTAGCGAGTCGGCTGATGGCACCGGCAGGAGCCACCATAGCCATCTGCTTCACCTGCTGGGTGTCCCATGCGGTAAGGCCCACAAATATGATCACACCGGCAATCGACACAATCCAGTCGAGAGTGCTGCTATGCATGAAAATATTCACCACCGAGGCTATGATAAGACCTATAAGGGCGTAGAACAGATAGTTGCCGAACTTCGACAAGTCGTTGGACGTGAAATATCCATAAATCGTCATTGCGCCGAAGGTGGCAGCAGTGATAAAGAATGTCTTCACAATCGCAACCGGGCTATATGCATAGAATATCGTACAGAGCATCAAACCATTGAGGATTGCGAAAGCGTAGAACAACAGCGAAGCAACGCCATTGCTGATTTTATTGATGGCGCCCTGCAGACCAATGCCGATGCCGAACCATGCGATTATAAGCACCCACATGAACCACGAATGGGAGAACAGGAAGGTCATGTAGCCCTGCGATGTAGCTGCAAGCCACGAAGTGAGGGCTGTGACGATGAGGGCGAGGGTCATCTTCAGATACACCCTCTTCATGGTATTGCTCACAGTAGAGGCGAGCGAAGCGCCGCCACCGGAGTAATTGTCGAATTTGTAATTGTAATCGTTCATATGTTTATTATTTCGGGAGGCTTCAAGCCTCATTAGAGATACTTTGAACTATCTGACTCAGGAAACGAAGCTCCTGAAAATCACATACGTTCGGGCACATTGATGCCCAGCAGTCCCATGCCGGTCTTCACAGTGCGGGCTGTCGCATCGGAGATGGCCAGACGGAGCGACTGCACCGCGGGGTCATTTTCACGCAGTATCGAGCAGTCGTGATAGAACTGATTGTATTCCTTCACCAGATCGTAGCAGTAGTTTGCAATCAAGGCCGGAGAATACGAGCGACCGGCCTCTGCCACAACGGCGGGGAAATCGCTTAGACGCTGAATGAGGGCTATTTCTTTCTCATTGGGCACCACTTCGGCATAATCGGCACCACCGGCACCGGCCTCGGCCGCACGGCGGAGCACTGAGCGGATACGAGCGTAGGTATACTGTATGAACGGACCAGTGTTGCCGTTGAAGTCGATGCTCTCGCGGGGATTGAATGTCATGTTCTTGCGGGGGTCGACCTTGAGCAGGAAGTATTTGAGAGCACCCATGCCCACAGTCTCGGCCACAGCGTCGATTTCAGCGGCATCGAGGCCGTCGAGCTTACCGAGCGACGACGATACCTCGCGGGCGGTGTTCACCATCTCGGCCATCAGGTCGTCGGCATCAACCACAGTACCTTCGCGGCTCTTCATCTTGCCCTCGGGCAGTTCAACCATACCATAGCTGAAGTGTACCAGGTCCTTGCCCCAGCTGAAGCCAAGACGGTCGAGAAGAATCGAGAGCACCTGGAAATGGTAGTTCTGCTCATTGCCCACAACATAGATCATCTTGTCGATGGGATAATCGTCGAAACGCTGCTTGGCAGTACCGATATCCTGGGTCATGTAGACCGAAGTACCGTCGGAACGGAGCAGAAGCTTCTCGTCGAGGCCGTCGGCAGCGAGGTCGGCCCATACCGAGCCATCCTCACGGCGGTAGAGCACGCCCTTTTCCAGCCCCTCGAGCACCTTCTTCTTGCCATCGAGATAGGTCTGCGATTCGTAGTATATCTTGTCGAAACCGACACCCATGCGGCGATAAGTTTCGTCGAAACCGGCATATACCCATTCGTTCATGCGCTCCCACAAGGCACGCACTTCGGGGTCGCCTTCTTCCCAGCGGCGCAGCATAGCGCGGGCGTCGGCCATTACAGTCGAGGCAGCCTCGGCCTCTTCCTTGGTCATGCCCTTTTCCTGCAACTCGGCGAGTTCGGCCTTATAGTGCTTGTCGAACGACACATAGCAGTCGCCTACCAGATGATCGCCCTTTGTGCCTGCGCTTTCGGGAGTGGCACCGTCGAACCAGCGCTGCCATGCGAGCATCGACTTGCAGATATGGATACCGCGGTCGTTCACTATATTGGTTTTCACCACCTTGTTACCGCAGGCGGCAAGGATATTGCTCAAGCTGGCACCCAGGAGTATGTTGCGCAGGTGACCCAGGTGCAGAGGTTTGTTTGTGTTAGGCGATGAATATTCAACCATCACCAGCGGACTGTTCTCGCCGGCTACGGTGACACCATAGTTGGGATTCGACTCGATGGAAGCCAGCACACCGTTCCAGTATGTCGGGGTGACGACGAGATTGAGGAAGCCCTTCACCACGTTGAAGCCGGAGATGGCAGGTTCGTTGTCGACCAGCCACTGTCCTATTTCGTTGCCGACAGCCTCGGGACTCTTTCGGGCAGCCTTCACCCATGGGAAAACCACCAGAGTGAGATTTCCTTCGAATTCCTTTCGGGTTGCCTGCGGCACTATTGCTGCAGGGTCGGCATCGATGCCATAAAGTTCTTTCACGGCCTTGGCCGCGGCTTCAGATATAATCTTGTCTATCATCGTTCTAAGTTGATAATTCTATATATTGTTGGTCTATAGTACTACCGAAGTGTATCACTCGTATTTGTCGCCAAATTTAAGTTTGGCGTCTATCACCATCCGCTTGATTTCCTGTTCGCGGGCCTTGGGGCATATCAGCAGCACACCGTCGGCATCCGACACTATGTAGTCTTCAAGGCCATCGACTACCACCAGTTTCTCGCCACGGACAGCAAAAACATTGCCACGCGAATTATAGCTCAGCACATTGCAGTTCTGGGTCACATTGGCATCGCTGTTTTTTGGCGATAGATCGTAGAGTGCGCTCCAGGTGCCAAGATCGTTCCAGCCGAATGTCACGGTCTCCACGTACACGTTGTCGGCTTTCTCCATCACCGAAAAGTCTATCGATATGCTCATGCAAGTTGGGAAAGCCGCATCGATAAAGGCTCGCTCTTCCGCAGGGGTCGCATAGGTGACCAGCGGTGTGGAATCGAATACCTGTGCGATATCGGGCACATAGCGGCGGATAGCCTCGCGGATAGCCCGCACATTCCACAGAAAGATTCCGGAGTTCCAGAAGAACTCACCTGTGGCTATGAATACCTTCGCAAGCTCTATGTCGGGCTTCTCCGTGAAAGTCTTCACCTTGCTGAAATCACCTTCCACATGGTCGCCGACCTGTATATAGCCATAGCCGGTCTCCGGACGGGTCGGTGCGATTCCGAGAGTGAGCAGCGCGTCGCGGCTCTCCACAAAGTCGAATCCGGCGAGAATGCTGCGGTTGAAATCGGCCTCGCGTGTTATCACGTGGTCCGACGGAGTCACTATTATAGAAGCTTCGGGGTCGCGCGCGGCAATATGCCATGCGGCCCACGCGATACATGGCGCGGTGTTGCGGCGGGCCGGCTCGAAAAGTATCTGGTCGCGGGAAAGCTCAGGAAGCTGGGCGGCAACCTCGTCGGCATAGCGCTCGTTGGTCATTATTATGACATTCTGCGGAGGCACCAACGATGCGATGCGGTCGTAGCTCATCTGCAGGAGCGTGCGCCCCGTGCCGAGAAAATCGATAAACTGCTTAGGCAGGCGAGTACGGCTATACGGCCAGAAGCGGCTGCCGATGCCGCCGCACATTATGACACAATACCGGTGGTCTCTCTTGTCCATTCTATAGGTTGTTGGTTTCAATGTGCTAAATTACAAAAAAATTCGCATTCCCCAAGTTTTTTCAGAGGAGCTCGAGGAGCTTCACCACAGAGGCGAAAGTACGGGCCGGAGCATCGGTCCAGAAATTGTTGTAAGCGGCCATATTTCCGCCCTCTCCGGGCGTGTCGCTCACCACGCGCAGACACACAAACGGCACATCCTTGAGAGCGCACACCTGTGCGATGGCGGCCGATTCCATATCCACTGCCACGGCATCGGGATAGAGGCTGAGTATGCGCTCCAGATCGGCCGGATCGTCTACAAATATATCGCCCGAAGCAAGCAGTCCCCCTTTGGCACCAAGGGCCGCACGGATGTCGGCCGGAAGCGGACACTCGAATCGTGCCGGATATCCGGCAGCCTGGCCGCGCTCCGTGCCGGGACCACACCACACATCGTGGTAGGCTATTTCCGACGCCAGAACAAGGTCGAGCACCTCTGCGGGTGGATTGCTGGCTCCGGTACCGCCGGCAACACCGGTATTTATCACCATCGAGGGATGGAATGTGTCGACAAGCGAGAGGGCGCCGATGGCGGCGTTCACTTTGCCGATGCCACACTTGCCCACAACGACATCGCGGCCACCCATGCGACCGCAATAGTATGTGAATCCGTTTGTCTCAAGTGTGCTCTCACCCTCAAGATGAGGCCGAAGGAGCGCCAGCTCCTTATCCATGGCCACTATTATAGCTATCCTGTTCATATCGTTTTATTTCCGCAAAGATTATACTTCCGGACGATTTATTATTTATCTATTATTGCTTATTCGCGCCATAAGCACGAATTACTATGCAAAGATAATGAAAAACCGCCGACAGAACCAATATTCTGCCGGCGGCCTCAGTGAATGTTTTCAGGTATAGGTAAGGTGAATCACTGGATATTTCGGTTGAGTGAGTGCCAGCGGTCGATGGGAGGCAGTACACCGAGTGAGATTACCTCATCGCGCAGCTCGCACAGGTGGCGGTAGCTCTTCTCCAGCTCGGCCTGCTCGGCAGGTGTGCCTTGCACAGGCTGTACATGCACACCGGTGGAGTCGACAGTGGTCTCCATGGCCATCATTATATGCTGGAAACGGTCGTTGTCCACATAGGTGCCCACAGGCCAACGGAAGGGCTTGCCGCCCATGGTGGCCGCAATCATCTCTATCGACAGGTAGGCCGGGCTCTGGAACGACGAGCGGCCTCGGAGGTCAATGATATGCTTTCCACCCTGAACCACACGCACTTTCATGGCTTCCCATTCGTTCTCGGGAAGACGCTCGGTGCCTATGATTTCGGTCAGCGGAGTGCCGTCGACGCTGGTTGTGGATGCAAACACGGCCATCTGCTCGCCATGGCCGCCATAAGTACGGCAGTTGACAATCTTTTCGGCCGGAACCTTGAACCATTTAACAAGCTCGTTCTGCAGACGGGTGCTGTCGAGAGCTGCCAACGTAGACACCTGGCTCGGTTTGAGACCCGAGTACAACAAAGTGATCAGGCCCGTGATATCGGCAGGATTAAAAATCACCACCACATGCTTCACATCGGGGCAATAGGCCTTAACATCCTTGCCGAATTGCTCGGCAATCTGGGCATTGCCCTTAAGAAGGTCCTCGCGGGTCATGCCGGCCTTACGGGCTGCGCCACCGCTGTTCACAATATATTTTGCGCCTGTGAGAGCTTCCTTCACATCGGAAGTATACGTCAGGTTCACACCTTCGAAAGCACAGGCATATAACTCCTCGGCAACGCCCTCAAGAGCGGGTGCATAGGGGTCGTAAAGACAAATATTGGGGGTTAGGCCCATCATCATGGCCGTCTGGGCCATATTTGAACCAATCATGCCGGCAGCACCGACTATCACAAGTTTATCGTTTGTCAAAAATTCCATGGCGGATATATTAGTTAGTCTAAGCATAACACAACCCCGCCTATTTTGTTTATCGCCAAACTTGGTTTTTGAGTCTCCATCACAAACTGCGGGACACGCCTGTTTCCCTTTCCCCGTATAAGTCCCCGGGGTACGACCAATACATAAATACCAATATATTATATAAAAAAACGGTGCACGGCTATCAGAGCACGCGCACCGTCGGAGTTATGGGCTTGGAGTCATTCCTCGGTTGGGGGTTGGGGTTCGGCGGGAGTATCGCCATCTGCTTTAGGGGCAGACTTGGGCCGACGGCGTCGGCGACGGCGTTTTGCCGGAGCAGTTTCCGCTTCGGTGTCCGCATCGGAAGAATCATCGTCGGCAGACTGATCGCCGTCGGGCATCTCGAGTGCGGGAGCATCAACAATAAGCGCCGGAAGCATGCTTTCGACATCGGCTATCTCCGACTCAACTTCTACAGCGATTGGTTCGACTGCGATCGTTTGATCTGCGATCGGCATAACCGATTCGGCTGCAGCTTCGACCTTTGGCTCTGCTTTTGGCTTGGGCTGACGCTCGGGCTTAGGCTTGGGAGCGGGTGCTTTAGGAGCCGGCTGAGCATCGGTATCAGCGTCTGGTTGCTCCGCCGGTGGTTTCGGCTGAGCCTTAGGCTGCTTGGGCTGCTGTTTAGGTTGCTCCTTGGGCTTGCTGTCTTCCTTGGCTTTCTGTTGCTCCTTGGGCTGCTGTTTGGGCTGCTCCTTGGGCTTGCTGTCGTCCTTGGCTTTCGGTTGCTCCTTAGGCTGCTGTTTGGGCTGTTCTTTGGGCTTGCTGTCGTCCTTGGCCTTCGGTTGCTCCTTAGGCTGCTGTTTGGGCTGTTCCTTGGGTTTGGTGTCTTCCTTGGCTTTCTGTTGCTCCTTGGGCTGCTGTTTAGGCTGTTCCTTGGGTGCAGAAGTATCAGTAGGCTCCTGACCGCGCGATTTTGCCTTTGCCGCCTTCTTGGAGTCGGAACTCTTGCCACTGTCTTTCTCGTCGCGCAGGGAAATCTCCTTGCGGTCCTTGTCGACAGCGCGGTATTGCAGGTATGCCAGGCTTTGGTCGGGCAGAATCTTAAAGCAACGGCCAAGTTGGCGACGCCACTTGCCGTACATGGTAGAAAAGAGCCCTTTCTTCAAGTACGCATCGACATAGGGATGTACATAGACCACGAAGTCGCGCAGGCCAAGTACCTGAACCATATATTCGAGTTTCTCGAAGAGAGTGTCGGTGAAAAGAATCGAGGGATTCACACGACCTTTGCCAAGACACGACGGACACTCCTCGTCGACAGTGATGTCGAGCACAGGACGCACACGCTGGCGCGTGATCTGCATAAGACCGAACTTGCTCAGCGGCAGTATATTGTGCCGGGCGCGGTCGTTTGCCATTATTTCGCGCATGTGGTCGTAGAGCTCCTGTCGGTGTTCGGGCTTGGCCATATCGATGAAGTCGACCACGATGATGCCGCCCATGTCGCGCAGACGTAGCTGGCGTGCAATTTCATCGGCGGCGCGGAGATTCACCTCGAGAGCATTGCTTTCCTGGTCGTTCGTTGCCTTGGAGCGGTTGCCTGAGTTGACATCGATGACATGGAGTGCCTCGGTGTGCTCAATGATGATATAGGCGCCCGACTTGAAGGAGACGGTTTTGCCGAACGATGATTTAATCTGCCTTGTAATGCCGAAATGGTCGAATATCGGTTCGTCCTTGGCATATAGTTTCACGATATCGCGGCGCTCGGGAGCGATCAGATTCACATAGGTCTGAAGTTGACGGTGAATCTCCGGATCGTTCACATGGATACTCTCGAAGGAGGGATTGAATACATCACGCAGCATACCGACCACGCGGTTCTCCTCTTCGAACACGAGTGCCGGAGCTGTCGACTGCTGAGCCTTGCGGCATGCATCGTCGAAGCACTGCACAAGCGCCTTGAGCTCATGGTTGAGCTCGGCCACTCGCTTACCCTCGGCAGAAGTGCGTATGATCACACCGAAGTTACGTGGCTTTATGCTCTCCACCAACTGATGAAGACGCAGTTTTTCTTCCGACGACTTTATTTTCTGCGATATCGAGATCTTGTCGCAGAATGGCGTGAGCACCAGGTAGCGGCCCGTGAAACTGATTTCAGTGGTAAGACGCGGTCCTTTGGACGATATGGGCTCTTTCACAATCTGCACAAGGAGTTCCTTGCCGGGAGAGAGCACATCGGTCACGGAGCCGTGTTTGTCGATTTCGGGCAGCGGTTTCATCTGCGGCAGCCGCGGCATACGCTTCTTATCGGAAAGAAGCTGCGACACAAACTGCTCATACGATGCAAAGTGCGAGCCCAAATCAAGATAATGGAGGAATGCATCCTTTTCGTAGCCCACGTTCACAAAGGCGGCATTAAGGCCCGGCATGAGTTTTTTCACCTTAGCCAGGTATATGTCGCCCACGGCATAGGCGAGGTTGCGCGCTTCTTTCTGAAGCGACACCAGGCGGCCTTCCTCAAGGAGGGCTATGGAAACCTCGGATGCCTGTACGTCTACTATTAGTTCACTTTTCATGAAAGCAGGGGCTTTGTTTGGTAAATGCGGGATAAAGGATGGAATGAGAGATTCGGGGGAACTATTGCCGGGTCGGCCGTCGATGACTTCGTGCTTGGCTCAACCATAAGGCATTGCCGGCAACCACGCCACCGGGAGAATCCACGGCATCAATCAATAAAAACAAAAACAAACCTGTCGCTCCGGGAGGTAAGGGCCTCCCGGGCGCCCAAGCTTGCTTTGTATGCGCGCTATAATTGCGTCCACGCGAAATAAGCCGGGCTTATTTCTTCTTGTGGCGATTCTTTCTCAGACGTTTTTTACGCTTGTGAGTAGCCATCTTGTGGCCTTTTCTTTTCTTTCCGCTGGGCATTTTCGAACGCTTTTTGGAGGTTAGGAATAGGGGTTATTTAATGCCGCCGGGCCGATAACGGCAGCCGACAGGCGAGGGATTGCGACAATTATTCGCCTTTCACCTCATCCATGAACACGCGTGCGGGCTTGAACGCGGGGATTTTGTGCTCGGGGATGATGATGGTGGTGTTTTTCGAGATGTTGCGGGCGGTCTTCTCGGAACGGGTCTTCACAATGAAGCTACCGAAACCGCGGAGATATACATTTTCGCCGTTGGCGAGGGAATCCTTAACGACTTCCATGAAACGCTCGATGGTGGTGAGCACAGCGGCTTTGTCAAGGCCGGTCGACTTGTAAATTTCGTTGACAATGTCGGCTTTAGTCATTTTTTTGCGATTTATATGGTTGGTTATAATACGTTTTTTGGCATAAACAACGGCAGTGCGCACACGCCCTGCCCGTTTTGCAGGTGCAAATATCGTGATTATTTTTGATTTACGCATAAAACAAGGGCTCAAAAATGCATTTTTTCGCCTCAATGATAGCGAAAAAGCACTTTTCGAGCCCGTTTAACAAGCTTATTCTGTCTTCTCTTCGGCGGCGACCTCCGGTTTATGCTCTTCGACTGCAGGCGCCGTCGGAGCTTTGCGCAGCGTGCGGTTGCCGGCACTTATAGAAGCAGCCTCCACCAAAGTCATCAAACCGAAGAATGCCAGAGATATTCCGGTGGTCAGCATTATGGTATAGTCCGAGCGACCGGGCTGCTGCATAAAGATATAGACCGCAGCGCCGCAAAGGGCCATCGGAACCAGAAAAAACCAACTCGACAGCTTCACAGGCTTCGACCCGAATAGAAGAAGGCAGAATTGGAACAAGGCTCCGAAAAGAAGCAGCACTGCAAACATATATCCTACCATTGTCTCGAAAACAGTGCGGAACAGCACCATAACCACTCCAAGTACCACAGCAGCCGCACTTGCGAGCCAGCCGATTGCAGTACCGACAGCTCCTATACGGGCATGCCCGTTCTTGTCGCGTGAGCCAAGAAATACAGTGACATTGGCAACTCCGGCCAATATAAACAATATACCACAACCGATGACCACACTATAGCTGGCCAAAGCATTGCGGAAAATAATCATGAGAATTCCTACAGCAAGCGTGGCGGTTGCCATAAGGATTAGATTTCGTCCCTTCATAGCGTTATACGATTTGAATACATTTGGCCAAGAGGCCTCACTCCTTATAACACACAGAAAGGCAAAAGTGTGCGACGCCGGCTAATTTTCTTCCTCGGGAGCTATACGGAACTCGCCTCGGCAATACACGAACCGCAATATCCGCGCCGACACAAGATCGGCAACCGCCGCCGACGCACGTCCGGTGGCTATATGCAGTCCGAGCGCGATATCGCGCACATCAAGCGGGCCATCGGCTCCGCCCACAAAAGCAGCCACCGCCCCATGCAACGACTCAAAGGCAACCGATGTACGGCTACGTCGCCACGCCTCGACCATAAGCGGATGCGCGGCTATATTCTCATCGGCCACACGGTAGTAGGCGCGCCAGCTGCCATCGTGCTCCGACGCCATCACCGGACGCTCCTCCACAGCCTCGATCTCAGCAACTATAACCAGCAGAGTACCGTCCACCTTATAGCCCTTGAACTCCACATGCACCGACGGCCGGCAGTAGCGGTCGGCGGCCTGCTCGACAACATAGATATCCTCTTCGTTGCGCACACCGGCAACAGTGCCGTTATCTTTCACGCCGATGAGCAACCTGCCTCCGCCATTATTGGCGAAAGCCGATATGGAGCGCGCTATTTTGCGTGCGTCGGAAATGGCGAATTTAAAATCCTGATGCTCGTGCTCGCCCTGGGCTATCCACGAGTGAATCAGTGAGGCTCCGCGCACGGCACGGAGATCTTTCATCGCGGCGAAAGAATGCTGTTATACTGCTGTGGGTCGGCAATAAGCTCTGCGGCACGCAGATACACACTATCGCCGGGAAGAGTGATGAGCACACGGGCTCCATCGTCGTAGTAGCGCGCCGCAATCTCGTCGCGGAGCAGTTCCTTTATATCATTGCGGTTGATATCGAGGTCATGATCGAGATCGTGCTTCAACATGGCCGACAGCACATCGAACTGTGCCGCCACAGAATCGGTCATATACCCCTCATCGCGGGCTGCCGTGCGCAGATATTCGAGCGCCGACTCGCACTGGCGGTCGTACTTGAAACGCGCCGGATCGATGAATGCCTTGAAATCATTGAATATGCTGTCGGTCACTTCAAATTCACCCACAGGCACCGAATCGGGATGCGCTGCGGCGAAACGGTTGGCATAGTCGAAAGCCCACAAATCGGCGATGATATTGTATATCAACCGGTTCATAGGACGGGCGGTCACTGTCACGTCGGGAGTAATACCGCCACCGTCGCGCACGCTACGTCCGGCACGCGTCTTGAACTCGTTGGTAAGGCTGTCGGGTGTACGGGCCGGTGTACCGTCGGGATTACGGTGCGAGTAGTCAAGAGCCTGAATGAGGCGTCCCGACGGAATATAATATCGGCCTGTTGTAAGTTTCATTATATCATCGTAGGGCAATGGTCGGGTGGTCTGCACCAAGCCCTTGCCATACGACCGCTGGCCCACAATCACAGCACGGTCGAGATCCTGCAGCGACCCGGCTACAATCTCAGAGGCAGAGGCAGTGCCTTCGTCGGTAAGCACTACCAGAGGAATTTTAGTATCGAGAGGCTGACGGGTAGTCTTGTACACCTTCTCGCCACGACGGTCGCGTCCACGGGTACGCACCACTTCGGTACCCTTTGGCACGAAATTGCCCACAATCTGCACCGCACTCTCAAGCAGACCGCCACCATTGCCGCGCAAATCGAGAACTATGCCTTTAAGAGAAGGATTACGCAGCATATCGGTCACAGCTTCCTTCACACGGCGGGCGCTGCTTTCGTTAAAGGTAGTGAGACGTATAAAGCCCGTGCCGGAGTCGTCCACACCATAGTATGGAAGCGGATTCACCTTTATGTCGGCACGCACGATGTCGAACGACAGCAACGAATCTTCTGCATGAGGACGGCACACATCCACACGCACATTTGTGCCGGCCTGACCGCGAAGACGCCGGCTCACATCGCCTATCTCCGTATTGGCACGCACAGTATCGCCGTCGACGGCTATGATGACGTCGCCCGGACGCAGACCGTAGCGGCGCGCCGGCGACTCCCATTGAGGCTCGCTTATGAGAACCTTGTCGCCACGCTTCACTATCGTCGAACCAATGCCGGCATACTGGCCCTGCGATATCGACAGGAGCTCATCCTGGTCGCCCGCCGGATAGTATTCGGTATAAGGGTCTATCTGATACAGCAAAGCGCCGATGGTCTTATCCATTATACTATTGGCATTCAGCGTATCCACATAGTTGGACTGCAGCTCCTTTACGATAGCATTGAATGTACGCAGTTTGCGCGCGAAATCATCTTTGCGTGCAGCGGCCGGCGTAGCAGCAAGCGCCGAAGCCCCAACACAGGCAGCGGCAAACGCCAGGATATAGAGAAATTTCTTCATAATAGTTGAAAGTATGGTCGATCCCGTCCAACAATCTCTTAAACGGTATGCATCAATTAAAAAACAAAATTAATCATTTTTTTGTTGACCGCAATTACGCGGACACCGCTTATACCCACAAAAAAACGCGGCACCGCAAAATGCCACGTTTTTTTATAGTGTTTCAACTATCTATCAGAGTATGCTTGAGCTTAGAATGCAAGCACGGGGCGCAGAGCATTGGAGCCGCCCTTACTGGTCTGCATTATCAATCCATTCTTGAACTGGATTGTGTGTACCGAGCTTTCAGTGTACTCAGTGCTCGACCAGTACACCTCGCTGAGCGCTGTAGCACCCGGAATCTGCCCCAGACGTGCATTTATTAATATAGCATTGGCATTATCAGGAATGTCTTCATAACCAAGGTCGCCTATATTGCCGGCGATATCGCCCGAACAGAGAAGCGACACTTCTTTAACAGAAGGCACATACCATCCGCTGGTATTCGAGGGAGCAGGTGTCGACGACATTACAGACGATACATTAGCGCCAACCAGCACCTCATAGTCCCAACCGAACTCGTCGTTGTATACATCGATACCTTTGGTATTGTTATAACCCATAATCTTATTGAATACGCTTGTCATAGCTTCCGAGCGGGTAGTAATCGATACATAGTCAGAATTTTCCTCGATCCACTCGCCTACGGTCATTTCGTAATCGTCATCAAAATCAGAGTATGCATCCTGCCATTCGCACTTGGATTGCTTGAGGCCGACGACAAGTCCATGAGTACAGCCGGGAAAATCAGCACGGAGAGCAGCGTCGTCAACGCCGGGATCTCCAACATAGAATACCACTCCTATAGGAGTTTTCGATGCATCGAGCTCAGTCGACCAACTGCCATCGGAATAAAAGAAGTCTCCAACTTTGGGATTATTAACCGGCGCAGCCAGCGATATCGATTCGATTTTGCTCAGGTCCATATCGGATGTGTAGGTATCGCCAACCGACCAGGATGTTTTATCGGCATTGGCCGAGAAGCTTACGTTACCATTCACATTCACAGGATCACCGCTTTTGGGTGTAATCACAAACTGCGCATTGGTAAAAACAAACGAGGCCACGACGGCGATTACTGCGAGTATATACTTTTTCATGGCTGTTTATTTCTTTAAGAATTTAAGAGAACTATTTCCCACACGGAGAACATATACACCGCTACCGAGATTCGAAACATCTATCCGTGCGGATGCACTTTCTATCGAGCCGCCGAGTTTCAAGGCGCCCGACATATCATATACAGCATAGGCATGTCCACCACATCCCATGACAAGAAGTGACGAATTTACGGCGTCGTGCATCATACCGACTTCTGCACCGCCGATATTTTCAATAGCCGACGAGCCGGCCTCATACGTAAACGATACGGATACGACTCCATTGATAGCCTCACCGGATCCTTCTGTTCTTACAACGGAAAAGGTTGTGGCATCATCTGCCGAAACAAGCATGCCAACCTGTTCCATCGGAACTTTGACACCACTGTCGGTAACCATAGTCCAGCCGGATTCTGCGCGGGAACAGACAATGGATGTCATTGCAACAAATAAAAGTAAAATTTTCTTCATAAAATCGCATGATATGTGATTAAGATATCGCAAATGTATGCAATTTTATTCATAACCGCAAAATTAATGAATTATTTACGGCAGAAAATACGTCTATGAAAATTTTATTCGAGTGAGCGCAGTAGAGCCTCGAGGGCTGTATTGGGGTGGATGGCAAGGGCGCGGCGGCCGTATTGAGCGGCTTTTGCGGGGTCTGTGGGGGCCAGGGTAGTGGCCAGCGAGGCCAAGGCCGAATAGCTCGCAGGAGCTATGTCGAGGATCTTTTCCCACGATGATACTGCGGTTGCGGTATCGCCGGTTAGAAGCGCCCCTTCGGCAAGAGTGGCAAGGGCATCGGTATCGGCCGGATTACCGGCAAGCATCCTGCGGCTGTAGGCAATCATATTCGCAGGGTCGCGCCGCATGGTGTAGTATCTCAACAGACGTATATCGAGCACTCGATGAAGCCAAGGCAGCTCGCTCTGTAGCCTGAGCAGCAGACGCTCGTATATCTCGGGCGAGTGCAGTGCGAAAGCACCGGCGCACACCGGCTCAAGCAGCGAATCGACAGGCACTGAATGCGCCAGAGCTCTCTCAACCGTTGCCCGGCTCCCGACCGAATCGGAGCGCATCTCCTGGGCAAGCAGCATACGGGCATATGGCAGCGGGGCGTCCGGTGCACTGTCCGACAGAAGCATATAGAGTGCCGTCGCCCCGGCCCATTCTGAATTATCAAAAGCACGCGCAGCTTTGGCAGCCAAAGCACTATCGGGCGCCTCGGCTGCATGGAGCACCGAAGTGACCGACAGAAGCACTATTGCAATGTATCTCGCCGCCGACATCAGTATTTAAACGAGCTGCCACCAAGGAACTCCCGCAGGAGACTCGTGGACGGGATGAGTGCCGGATTAATAGGCACGAAATAACTCAGGAACTTGCGCAGACGGTAGGCTTCGGCATATTCCGGCACATCGGATGGCACACCACGCAGCACACTCTCTGCATAGTCCTTGATCACTCCAAGCTCAAAAAGAAGTGAGGAGTTGAACATAGCATCGGCATTTTCCTGATAGGGGAATATCCATTTTTCCTCGCCACGGCGCACGCTTGGCCAGCGACGGATAGTCTCTTCGGCTGAGGTGCCGCGGTATTTATGGTCGCGGATGATGCGGCGCAGCAATCGGTTGTCGGTAGTGGGCACCCAGTTGTGCTCATCGAGCGAAAGCGTGGTCAGCGCCGACACATACACCCGGTATTTCATCGCCTCGGGGATATTGGCTGTCAACTCCGGATTAAGACCATGTATGCCTTCTATAAGCAGTATCGATCCCTCTTCGAGCTTGATGCGGTTGCCTTTGTACTGCCGGCGGCCAAGTTCGAAATTATACGTAGGCAGTTCCACTTCCTCGCCGGCGAGAATGCGGTTGAAGTCGCTGTTGAACTGCTCCAGGTCCAGGGCATAGAGCGACTCATAGTCATAGTCGCCATCGGCATCGCGCGGTGTCAGTTCGCGGTCGATGAAGTAATCGTCGAGCGAAATCATCTGCGGCTTCAGCAGATTGGTCATCAGCTGGATTGCAAGTCGCTTGGTCGTTGTGGTTTTGCCCGACGACGATGGGCCGGCAATAAGCACTATGCGTGCCCCACCCTCACGGTAGCGGCGCGTTATATCATCGCTGATATGGGCGAGCGCTTTCTCGTGCAAGGCCTCGGATACGTTTATGAGGTCGGCTGCCCGTCGGCTGCCCACATAGGTATTCAGCTCACCCACAGTGCTTACACCCACAATACGGTTGAACCGTAGGTACTCCGTAAAGGCGCCGTACATCTTCTCCTGGCGGATAGGCCGGGCTGCACGGGCAGGATTAGCCGGGTCGAAAGGCATAAGCAGGAAGCCACGTTTGTAGCGATGCAGGTCGAACACAGGCACATAGCCAGTCGAAGGCGCCAGTGCGCCATAGTAGCTGTCGCTCACTCCGTCGAGGGTATAGTAGGTGGTGTAGAGCGGACGCGCGGTGCGCAGCAGCAGTGCAGTACTTTCGAGGCCTTCGCGGTCGAACATCTGCACCGCATCCGAGGTCAAGGCCTCATGTCGGCTGAAAGGCAGGTCGAGCGACACAAGACGACGCATCTCGGTCTTCAGCGCAGCCACTATATCATCGCCGACCTCCTCGAAGCCATGCAGCAGGCAATAGTAGCCGTGCGCTATCGAATGCTCTATGGTCAGCCGAGTACCGGGGAGCACCGCAGCTACCGCCCGATACAGAAGCATGCACAGCGACCGGGTGTAGACACGTGGACCGGATCCCTGGGTGCATGCCTGGAATTCGACAAGTTTCGGAGTATATACTTCGTAGGATAGCGACTCCGTCTTATTGTTCACACGCGCGCAAATAGGATGAAAACCAAGTTCTGTCTCCACCGACACAGCCAGCGACAACAGTGTGGCACCGCCTTCAATCTCTATGTAGCGGTCTAAATTTTTACAGTATATCTTTATCATATTGCGGGTGTGTTTATATATTTATGATAGGGCCGAATCGCGGTCTATATCCTTGTCGGGACGCGCGTTCTGGCGGTCTTCCTCGATTTTTGCCAAGGTAGAGAAGCGGTATACAGCATCGTGCACCGCATGGATGAATCCCGGAAGCCCGTCGCGGAAACCACCCTTGAGCACATAGCTCTTGAAGAAGCGGAAAGGTGGCTCATAGAAAAGCTTCATAGGCTTATAGCGCTTGCTGCGTCGTGTCTTCTCGCGGTCGGTGTAGGCATTCATCTTTGTGAAGGTCTGGCCTACACTTTCGTTGGCCAGATGTATGAATGCCAAGTCGGTACGCGAAGCCGGAATATACACTTTCGGCCCGGCGTGCGAGGGCCTTGCATGTATTTCATAGGGCCACACGGCACCATTGCGGTTGAAGAAGCGCAGTATATAGTCGGGATAATACGCCCTCATCCAACGCCCCATAAAGTAATTCCTGATAGGAATCATGATGGCCCGCGGCGACGGATCTCGCTCTATCTCGGCATAGAGATAGTCGGCCAAGGCCCGCGGCACAATTTCATCGGCATCCACAACAAGCACCCAATCATAGGCTGCCTCATGGATGGCGAAATCACGATAGGCCTCGACTATGCGGTGCTCTCCACGCTCCTTCGTCACCACCCTGGCACCCATGCGCCTGGCAATATCGGGAGTGCCGTCGGTACTCTCCATATCGACCACAAGAATCTCGTCGAAGGCCGCGAGAGCCTTCAGACACCGCTCCAGATGCTGCGACGCATTGTAGGTCTGCACCACGGCCGATATTTTAGGGCGTTCGTTCATTTCTTCTTTCCTCTGATAAATTCCTTGATGCGCCGCTTACGCCACAAACGGGCCTGACGCCGCGCATATATCTCTCTTATTTCAGCCTCCACAGCCGGCGGGTCGGACTGCAACGCAGCATATTCGCGGGCAAGAACAGCAAGCCCGTCGGCGGTATCGAGCACTGCACCGAAATTCGACATGAGCCGTTTGCGATCGCCGACGCCGAACTCCACCCGGTTTATGTCGACCAGCGTGAAGTGGTAGACACCGGATTCATCGCGGCGGAAGAGTACATTTCCCTGGGTAAAATCCTTCATCAAAACGCCCGATGAGTGCAGACGGTTCATATACGAAGCCAATGCCTTGGCGAGCGCGGGAAAATCAGCGCGGTTCTCGGCGCCTCGGAGATCATCCAGTCCTTCGGCATAACGGCACACATAGTACGACGACTTCAGCAAACCCAAAGAGGTATTACATACCGCTGCAATCGGCTGTGGCGTGTCGAAACCAAGTTTCAGCAATTCATAGGCATTATTGTAGGCTCTCAATGCCTTTGGCAGGCGGCAGAAGCCATAGATGGCGCCTTTCACCACTCCCGGCTCGGCAAAACACTTGATGCACGCGGGGACGGCCCCGGGGAGTAC
Organism: uncultured Muribaculaceae bacterium; assembly: GCA_910587915.1. Lineage (GTDB taxonomy): Bacteria > Bacteroidota > Bacteroidia > Bacteroidales > Muribaculaceae > CAG-873. Next base: position 50,795 of record CAJUOB010000001.1, read on the forward strand.
TCCCACCGTGTTGCGGCCACGGTATATCACCGAAATCCCTTCGGGCATTCCATCCGAGAATAAACGCTCGGCGAGCTTCTCCGAAGCAGCCACATCTGGGTTATAGAGCTTTATTCCCCGCATATACATCCATTATTTTATTAAAGAAAACGTCATAGCCGAAACGCTCACGGAAGGTAGCACGAGCAGTCTCGCCCATGGCACTGCGCAGTGCCGGATCTGTGGCAAGCATACGGATGCCGGCCGCCAGCGATGATGCATCGCCCGGATGCACAAGCACACCATCGCGCCCATCGGTAATGATTTCCGTCGGGCCACCCGACGCACTCGCCACCACAGGGACTCCCTGACTCATGAATTCTATCACCGAGAGACCGAACGACTCGGTGCCGACCGACGGAAGCACACCAATGTCGGCAGAGGCGATAGACGCATACACATCGTCGACACTACCGGCCCAATGCACACGCCCATCGATGCCGATATTGCCGCATCGGCGCATCAGAGGGAGCACATATTTAGCAGTACCGGTCCCCGCTATGGTAAGCTTCAAAGGTAAGTCCGAAAGCATGGCCATCGCATCGATAAGGACATCCACACCCTTTTCCGAAGAGAGACGCCCCAGATAGAGCAAGCGGATATCGCCGTCGGCCGATTCCTCACGAGGCACATCGGTCGGAGCCACTATGGAATTATGCACCACATGCAGCTTAGCCTCGTCGCAGCCGGGTTTACCCGCAAGGAAGGCCGTGCGGGCAGCTTCCGACACAAATATTACGGCATCGAGCTGCTTATATAGGTCACGCTCCATGGCGCTATCCTTAGCGGCCTTCACAAGATGTCGTGTCACGATCACCCGCACCTTGCTTGGTTCGGCCATGAGCCGTCGGGCACGCACGGCAGTGTAGGCATCTTTGAAATTATGGGCATGAATCACCACCGGAGCTTCCATGCGGTTGAGCACGCGTGCGAGCACCATCGGGCTGAAAAAGTCCAACGCTCCGCGCAACGGCAAGTGCCCCGGTGTGAAGCCGGCGTCGCGGAATGGCTTGTCGACAGCCTCACGGCCACGGGTAAGCACTGCGACGCTATGGCCGTCAGCCTCGCTGCGGCGGCAGAGATCGAGCACATAGCGTTCTCCCCCGCCCCACACCTTATTTGATATCAGATGGACGATGTTCATGAATAGTATCTATTTATTGCGACGTTTCAGCCGCGATGCCGTGGCATAGGCATGGAGAGTGGCCCGGTAGCGGGTCACAGCTATGTCGTGCCCGGTAGATCCGTCGAGGATAGCGCCGTCGCGCAGATGGCACTTCAGAAATGCGCTGGCCGCCCTTAGCCATCGAAATGGCGCAGGGGCATCGATACCGGCGGCCGCCATCAGACGTCCGCGCAGTTCGGCATGCCGCAGTTCCTTGAAGTGAAGCTCCCCTATCTCACTGCAACGGAAGTGGAGCATATCGCCCTCGATGAGCTGCGGCTCTATACCACCGGCATAGGTCAGACGCTCGCCGACATCGAGCAAATCCCACGAGGCATATCTTTTGTCGAAGAGGCGTGTTTCCACTGCAGGATGCATGCCGCTGTGCGCTACCGGCACACCACACACATAGCTCACTACTCGGAAGCAGTACATGCGGTGGCTAAAACCATCGGCTTTAAGCCGGATGATATTGCGGCGCAGCTCTTCTGAAAGCACCTCATCGGCATCTATCGACAGCACATACGGAGCGCTGGCCAGCCCGGCGGCATATTGCCTCTGCGAGCCATAGCCGGTGAAATCGCGCTCGGTCACCTTGCACCCGTATCGCCGGCATATTTCGGCCGTGGAATCGGTGGAATGGGAATCGACCACCACAATCTCATCGGCCACGCCAATAAGCGAGTTGAGACAACGCTCGATGTTGCGCTCCTCATTGCGTGTGATTATAGTAGCAGATAGCATAGCTTCGATAGTTAGTAGTTATAAGTTAGGGGTTAGGAGTTAGGGAGTTAGAAGTTTGGGGAGTCAAGCGACGGGCCGACAGTTTGTGCCGTATCCGGCATCTTTCGCTCTTCATCCCCCTTAACTTCTTTAACTCCCTTAACTTCTTTAACTTTGTCAGGGGAGTCAAGCGACGGGCCGACGCCTCGTCTAACTCCCTCAACCTCTTTAACTCCCTTAACTCCTTTAACTTTTTTATCACAGCACTTCCAGGTCGCCGTCGACAACTTCGTGCCAGGGCAGACCGTTCTCGGCCAATGCAGCCAGGAAGGGATCGGGATCGAATTCCTCGACATTGCGCACACCCTTTAGGTTCCATTTGCCGGTGAGGAACATCATGGCGCCCACCATAGCCGGAACACCGGTAGTGTAGCTCACGGCCTGCATGCCGGTTTCCTTGTAGGCTGCTTCATGCGAGCAGTTGTTGTATATGTAGTAAGTCAGAGGCTGGCCTTCCTTGCCCTTGCCCGATATGCGGCAGCCAATGGACGTTTCGCCATGATAGTTCTCGCCAAGATCCTGAGGATTGGGGAGCACTGCCTTGAGGAACTGCAGGGGCACGATCTTAGTACCGTTGTATTCCACCTCGTCGATGCGGGCCATGCCTATATTCTGAATCACACGCAGGTGAGTGAGATATTCCTGGCCGAATGTCATCCAGAAGCGCGCACGCTTGATTGTGGGGAAATTCTGCACCAGACTCTCAAGCTCCTCATGATAGAGAAGATAGCTCTCGCGCGGACCGATATTGGGGTAGGTAAGGGTCTTGTGGAATTCAAGAGGCTTAGTCACCACCCATTCGCCTTCCTGCCAGTAGCGGCCATTCTGGGTGATTTCGCGGATGTTGATCTCTGGATTGAAATTAGTGGCGAAAGCCTTGCCATGGTCACCGGCATTGCAGTCGACAATGTCGAGGGTCTCCATCTCGCTGAACCAATGCTTGGCGGCATATGCAGTGAATACGCCACTGACACCCGGGTCGAAACCACAGCCGAGTATAGCGGTCAGGCCGGCCTGCTCGAAGCGCTCGCGATATGCCCACTGCCAAGAATACTCGAAGTGAGCCACGTCCTTGGGCTCATAGTTGGCCGTGTCGAGATAGTTGACACCGCACTGCAGGCAGGCTTCCATAATTGTAAGGTCCTGGTAGGGAAGAGCCACATTGATCACCAGTTCGGGCTTGTGGCGCTCCAACAGAGCCACAATCTGGTCTACATGGTCGGCATCGACAGTATCGGTGCTCACATTGGGCTTGCCTATGGATTTGGCAACGGCATCGCACTTCGACCGTGTACGCGATGCTATGACTATTTCGGTGAATACCTCGGGATGCTGCGCACACTTATGGGCCACAACTGTGCCCACGCCTCCGCAGCCGATGATAACTACTTTTGCCATTGTTTTATATCTTTGTTATGTTTATTTTCTTCAATTCTGTCGGGTACGTTTCTTATCGAGAGCTATGGCTATGAAGGTGAAAATGCCGAGAGCTATGATAAGAAGCGTGTTGGCTCCGAGCACCAGATTGGCGAAAGCACCTGCCTGGGTTGCGCCGAGACCATAGATGCTTAGGCCGAAAATAGTGGCCCACTGCCACGGGCCTATACCGCCATTGGATGGCACCCCCATCGATATCGACGAAAGCACCCAGGTGACAAGCGCTGCCTGTATACCATGATCGGCAACGATTTGCGCCGTAAACGGAAAAGCATAGAACGCCAGATAGTTCTGAAGGAAGTAGCATCCCCAGAGAGCTACCGTGAGCAGCAGCCAGCGGCCCTTGTGGGGCATCTTCACTATCACGGCAAAACCCTGCCACAGCTCGCGGACGGCATTCTGTATTTTCACGATCTTGGGATTGTCGGTCTTACGTGCCATAAAAATCCATATCGCCGCTACAAGGACCACCACCGCAGCCCATAGCCAGGGAGATTCCAGAAGACGCGCTATTGCCGCAAGGCTCTCGCCATTTTGGTGCAGATAGCTCAGGATAGCCTTCGACGACACTAAGAATGCCAGTAAAGCGAGGATGAGGACCGTAAGAGTATCGGCGAGACGGTCGGCCACCATCGAGCCGAATACAGTGGTGAACGGCGCATGCTGCCGCTGGGCTATATAGCCCGTACGCCACACCTCGCCAAGGCGGGGAAAGACAAGATTCACGGCATAGGTACCGAAAATACTGTAGATAAGCACATAGAGCGGGGCCTTGATGCCAAGGGCACTCAACTGTATACCCCATCGCATAGCCCTTACCACATGAGAAAGCACAGCGAGAGCCAGGCCCGCAGCGATCCATCGGAAATCGCACTGCGAACGTATGATATCCAGCATCTCACGGAAATCTATGCCTGTAAAAAGGAGATAGCACAGCCCGATGCTGATTATCAGCGGGATTACATATTTCATAATCTGACCCAGGCGAGAGCTTTTCTTCTTGTCCATATCAATTGTGTTTAGAAATGCAAATGTACATATTTTTTCGGACTATTCATAACGGCCCCAACATCTCCGGACAACGAACCATATGCCCTCTTTTGCTCAAAAAATATCCTTTTCCACCAATCGGCGGCATTATTAGAGCGTTTTTTCGTACTTTTGGCAGACAAAACACATCAAATGGAATCTCAGCTTTCGAAAAAACTACAAGTTCTCGCAAGTATATCAGCCGATTACAGCCACATCGAAGACTCCTGCCTCATGGTGCATTTCGATTCCGACCTGAGCCGACACATGGGAGAGATGGTCATGCCGCGCTCGAGCGTGGAAGGCATGATCTGCATCCTTGTTTCCAAGGGTGCTATGGAAGTGGAAATAAACTCGGAGCGATACTCCGTAATCGACCCATCCATACTAATCGCACACCAGGGTGCACTCGTTCATCTCACAAGCCCCGACTGGTCGGAAGTCGATGCTTATATGCTCCACCTGTCGTCGGAATTTCTGCAGGACATAAACATATCGTTCTCGGCCATCTCGGGAGAAACCCTGCTGTCGCGGCCATCGCCGGTGCTCGCTCTACGCGACCGCGAGCTTTCGGTGCTCATGCGATACTTCAAGCTGATCCATGCGGTGATGAGCGACAATTTCAACAATCAGCTCAACCGCCACATGGTGTCCAATATCATGGCGGCATTCTTCTATCAGAACGTGGCGATTCTCTACAAACGCCTCGACAACAACTACCCGGAGCGCCCGGGGTTGCAACGCAACAACTATGTGCACGAGTTCATGAAACTCGTCCATCTCCACTACACCAAGGAGAGGTCGGTCAGCTTCTACGCCTCGCGCCTGTTCATATCGCCTAAGTATCTGTCGCTGTTGGTAAAGGAAGCAACCGGACGTTCGGCGGCACGTTGGATCGATTATTTCGTGATAAACGAGGCTAAGAACCTACTGCGCTTTTCCGGCAAGAACATACAGCAGGTGGCCTACGCGCTCAACTTTTCCAACCAATCATCTTTTGGAAAGTACTTCAAGCATCTGACCGGAATGTCGCCTACCGAATTCCAAAAGAACTGACTGAAAACGAGCTGATATTTGCGCAAATGCAATTTAAATTGTAATTTTGCGCAAAACAGTCTCTCTTATATGGAAATATCTCCCGACCGCCTGAATCTTCCCGAACCTGCAGCCGACACCGTGTCGCGCATAAAATACCTCATTCATCTCATGAGAATGACCCAGGCCCAGTTTGCCGGGCGCCTTGGGGTCGACCCTGCTGCAGTGTCGCGAGCGCTGAAAGGCAAGATTCCTCCGGGCGAGGCATTCATCAATAGAATAGTGGTGAACTTCGGTGTATCAAAGGCTTGGCTCACGGAAGGCACAGATGTACCATTCCCGAAAGAAAGCCCTGCGGCGACTGAAGCGACCATGCGACGCCCCTATGGAGCACCTGTCTACAACATCGATGTCACTGCCGGGACTACGCCACTGAGCCGCATGTTCACCGAAGAGCACATCGTGGGCTACGTATCGCTACCTGGCATCAATCCCGACCTGCCTATAGTGAGGGTCAGTGGCAATTCCATGCAGCCACGGCTCAATCCGGGTTGCTATATATCAATCCGGCCGGTACGCCTCGACGCAACCATATCGTGGGGACAGATCTACGTGGTGGTACTGCCCGACTTCCGCGTAGTGAAGTACGTGCGCCGCCATCCCGATCCCGAAAAGGTGATTCTACATAGTGAGAATCCCGACTACGACGACATCGAAATCAATCGTTCCGACATCGAAGGCCTCTATTTGGTCGAAAATATCATAAACCATGACTTCATTGCCTAAGCACGCACCACTGCCACCGTGCTCAACCCCCGGCATCATCGAGGCCGGATGCGACGAGGCCGGCCGTGGTTGCCTCGCCGGCCCGGTATTTGCAGCGGCCGTAATCCTGCCCGACGACTTCTCGCATCCATGGCTCAACGACTCAAAGCAGATGAGCGAACGCCGCCGTATGGAACTCCGCGACATCATCATGACCGAAGCTGTGGCATGGGCCGTGGCAAGCGTCGACGCTGCCGAAATCGACAATATAAACATACTAAACGCCTCGATCGAGGCCATGCACCGCGCCCTGGCGCAGCTCTCCGTACGCCCCGAGGCAATCGCGGTCGACGGAAACCGTTTCAAACCCTTCGCCGACATTCCACACACATGCTTCGTGAAAGGCGACGGACGCTTCGCCAACATCGCCGCAGCATCGGTGCTCGCCAAAACATCGCGCGACCTTTTCATGCTCGAAGCGCACCGCCAATACCCCATGTACGGCTGGGACGGCAACAAAGCCTATCCAACGGCCGCACATCGTGCCGCAATAGCGAAATACGGTCCATGCCCTCTGCACCGCATCACATTTAAACTTCTACCATAATTCAATCTAATGAAAAAAGCCGGACTGCTTGCCCTTTGCGTGCTGGCCGCCACATCGGCAAATGCCAAAGTGACGCTGCCGCATTTCATCACCGACAACATGGTGATGCAACAGAATTCAACACTCACCGTACCCGGAAAAACCACCCCGGGCGCCACTGTAAAAATAAAAACCGACTGGCTCGACAAGGAAGTATCGGCAAAGGCAGATGCCGACGGCGCATTCTCCATCGCTCTGCCAACCCCGGCCGCAGGCGGCCCCTTCACCATGATTATTACCGATGGCTCCAAAGATGATGCCACCGTGCTATGCAATCTCCTTGCAGGCGAGGTATGGCTATGCTCAGGCCAGTCCAACATGGAGTTTCAGGTAAACCGCAACAACTGGGGCTCTCGCCTTATGAACGGCGATGAGGTCGTAGCCACATCACAGCATCCCGACATCCGATTGCTTAAAGTGAAGCAAAATACAAGTTTCACACCTCTCGACGACGCAGCTGTGGAATACGGCGGATGGGTCGAGGCCAATCCGGCCACCATGGGCATATCGGCCATCGCATATCTTTTCGCTCTCCAGATGCACGACCAGCTCGGCGTACCCGTAGGTGTCATCGACACAAGCTGGGGCGGAACTGTGGCGGAAGCATGGACTCCCTACGAAGGACTGGAGAACATTCCCGGATTCGAAAGCCAGCTTAAGACCATAAAAGACAGCAATTTCGACCGTGAACAAGTAAAGAAACTATACCTCACAAAATACAACGAATGGGCGGAGCAGATTCAGGCCGCAGGAAAGAAATTCGACCTCGGCACCATGCAGACCGGCAATGAATGGGGTAAAATGCCACTCCCCGGCAAATGGGAACTGTCTGTACTTCCCGACTTCGACGGTGTAGTGTGGATTCAGCGCGAGCTCGACCTCCCCGCCGATGCCGCAGGAAAGCCCATGACACTCAACATCGGCATCGTGGATGATATCGACGAAACCTACCTGAATGGAGTCAAGGTCGGTGGCCTCGAAGCACCCGCCTCGCAGCGCGAATATAAAATTCCCGGAAATCTCGTAAAAGGCGGCAAGAATGTTATCACTGTCAAGATAATCGACCTCATGGGCGAAGGTGGCGTGAAAGAAGGATCGAAAATGAACGCAATAGTCGACGGCACAACATATCCGCTCGACGGCGAATGGAGCTACTCCGCCGACCTCACTCTTGCCGAACTCCCCCGACGCCCCGAATCGCCCGAGGGTCCCAACTATTCCACCGTGCTCTACAATGCCATGCTTCATCCATTGAAACCGCTCCCGGTGAAAGGTGTTCTCTGGTATCAAGGCTGCAGCAACGTAGGCCGTGCAGAGCAGTACGATCCTCTATTCAAATCGCTCATATCCAGCTGGCGCAAGACATTCTCCAACCTCGAAATGCCTTTCTACTTCGTTCAGCTCGCAGGTTTCCAGGCTCAGAAAAACGTGCAGCCCGAATCGGAGTGGGCTCTTCTGCGCAACAGCCAGGCCAAAGCCCTCGAGCTTCCCAACACAGGCATGGCTGTGGCTATCGACCTCGGACACCCTACCGACATACATCCGTCGAACAAGCAGGAAGTGGCCCGACGTCTGGCCCTGCTCGCACTCAACCACGACTATGGCAAGAAAGACATAGTGAGCGAGGCTCCGGTCCTGCTATCGTCAAAAGTCAAGGATGGCAAAATAATCCTTAAATTCAACGGCGCGGTCAAGCCCACCTCTACAGCAGTCACCGGATTCATCATCGGCGACAAAAAAGGAAACTTCGCCTATGCAAATGCCCGCTTGGATGGCGACGACACCGTAGTGCTCAGCTCGCCCCTGATAGAGAAACCCACCATAGCCCGCTACAACTGGGCCGACTACCCCGGCGGCAATCTGTACGGCACCACCGGACTCCCCGTAGCGCCTTTCGCCACCGACAAATAAGAAGAGATACATACTATGAAAAAATCCGCAACCCCACGTAGGGGATTGCGGATTTTTTTGATGTATAGAATTTTCTGATCAGCGGCGGAGATAGAGCTTCTTGCCATTCACAATATAAAGTCCCTCAGGAAGGGTAGAGAGTTCCGATGAAGTAACACCCTGCTTCAGAAGCATGCCCTGAAGATTATAGACAGTATACGAATCCACACCGGACGACAGAACGCCATCAACTCCGGCAGCGACATCCGAGTAGCCCTCGTACACGAATTTCTGGTCAAGGAAATACTCGTCGCTTTCGTAGTCGTATACACTCACTACAAGTTCGAGCGGATTGCCGTTGTCGTCGTACACATAGTCGTACTTAACACCACCGACTTTTTCGGTATAACCATCGAAAGTCTCATAGGCAGCCTCTTCTACCGCATTGCCATATTTATCCAGCGCTATTGCGTGTAAGAGTCTGCAAAATTAGATTATTTGCAAAACAAATCATTAGGATTTACAAATTTAACAGTAACTATATTTTTGCAGACGCGTCCAATTCCATTATATAGTTAGGAATAAGTACGCCATTCCTTTCAATTATCTGACTTTTAAGCACTCTATAGCCTCTTTTCTCAAAGAATGGCTTAGCTGTGATGGAAGCATGCACTCTGATCGGCCTCCCCTCGGCCGACGACTCCAATCTATCGCATAATGCAGTCCCGACACCCTGCCTCTGATACATATGATGCACATAAAGCCGGTCGAGATAAGCACTTTTGTCAATATCTCCGAAACCGATCACCAACGATCCATCCAAAGCAACCAACGACAGATGCTCCGACAAGGTCGAGTTCCACCTCTCCATATCAATCCCTGCAGTCCACGCCTCGACCTGCGCACTCGAATAGTCTTGGATATTTATACTATGTACCGTGTCGTAGAACAATCTTACAATCGCTTCCAGATCGGCCTCCCGATATTCCCTTATCTCCATAGCCCTTCAAAGCGACAGATGTAATATCGGGAAAGGACGACCGGCCTCATCTCGATCATCACGACCTACAATGTGAAATCCTTTGGACTCATAAAACCCTAATGCAAGGGGATTTTGTTCATTAACATCCACACAGTCCGCCCCAAGAGCCACGGCATACTCCACAAGTAACGAGCCATATCCCTTACCTCTGCAGCAATCATCCACAAACAACATTTCAATCATACGTCCGGCCATCCCGACAAAGCCGCAGAGCGCTCCATTGTCAAAAACACCGTACAATTTCACATTCGGAAAATACAACGGAATCAGAGCCTCCCTGATTTCAGCAATATCATCCTCACTCAGAAAAGTATGCGTAGCTCTAACCGACCGCTCCCATATCCCGGCCAGCCTTAGATAATCGCTCTCACAACAGTCATCAATCCAAACCATACCACAAATTTAGATATTCTCCTACAATCTCTTCACTTCCGCCTCTCCTTTTATCTTGCATTATGAGTTGTCAACGGTATTTTCCGACTTCTGTCCCGAGGGTTCTCTTACCCAAGACTCCGGGTTCGTTCCTATTGCGAAATCAAACCTTTTTCCGACTCAAACGAGCCATTTCTCAATTCGCGGCACGAATGTGTCTATATCGCGTTGGGGTATGCCGAGCCGCCTGGCTTCCGTCCGCCATGACTTCATAGCCTCTTTGACCTCTGATATTATTTTGCTAGCTTTATCATTTGACAACATGTAATCTCCGGCTGATTCCAAAAGGATATTCAAGTCAGATTCGTTCGTTGAGCGATTTATCAAAAGGCTCTGATTGTCCTGTAGCGTGGGATTGATGTCATAGGCAGGTGAAAGTTCCCATCCTTTTCTCGTCAGGATAAAACCGTGGTTACGGAAATGGTCGTCGGAGTTACCGACAATGATGTAGAATGCAACACGTCTGTAGAGTTCTTCAAGATTCTGTTCCACGTTGCTTCCGTGTTGAATGATGAAATCCGCAATATCAGGATAGCCGAATCCGGTTGAAGCGTTGTCGCCATCTTCAAGGCCGAGTAACGTCAGAGCCGAAGCGAAATGTATCCGCTTTCCTTCATCATTGCGGTCGAATCTTTTTGAAAGAAGTACGTGGTGATTTTCACCATTGATTATTCTGGTATCCGCAACATTCAATCCTGCGCTACGCCCCATGATATGGCATAAATGTTCCCAAAGTGCCACATCATAATCATCCTTTAGAGATGGAAATTTCGCTACAGTCAATTTTCCATCCTCATCGACAACACTTGCTTTGGGCCTTGCGCCACCGAGCGACGTGCCGGGATGAAGAAGTTGCACGAGCCATTTCTTTGCCGGAAGTTGCTGTTTATCCTCACTCTCCTCAATTTCATGCGCTGCGTGTATCAACTCTCTGACGCTTGTTAATGGTGGTACACGAAGATTCGGGTCCACATTTATAAATTCGCCACCTTTTGTTTTAGCGAAACGAAAGCCGCCCATTCGGGAAGCATCATCAATGCCCATAAGGTAATCGAACGAAGTCAATCGTTTGACAGGTCGCTTTTCATCAGCGGCGACTATCTGTTCACGGCGATTAAGCAATGTGCGGCCCCAACGGTCTGGCAAAGCGTCGGAAAAGCACGCGAAGATATCACGCTCCGGTCGGGAATATTGTATGCCCGGGAAATTCTTCAAGTCTTCGCTCAGAAAAACATCACCATATTTGGCAAGCCACTCCTTATCATACGAGAATGAATACGTCTCATTGCCTCGCACTGAATCAAACGACAATTCTCCAACTATTACAGGAGTGCAAAGCCAATCGAAATCGGCATATACAAAAAGCCTTTCCATGGATTATTCCTTTTTAGATGCACGTCGGCGATGTTTTAGACTTAAATCTTGAAGATTCCTGCCAAGAGTATCTTCCTTGGCAATCAATAACAAATCATCATCAAGCTGGAGTGCATAAAGCACACGGGCATAAATGCCGATTGAAACAGTAGGCGATCCCTTCTCTATCCTTGCCACTGTCAACGGCGAACAAGTAGCCCGTTCAGCCACCTGCGCTATCGACAGATTGCGACGAAGTCGGGCAAGCTTAATTTGCTCACCCATAAATTCCATTTTCTGCTCCAGTTTTCGGGGCAACTTAGTCCCCATCGTGTTCTTTGCCATACCAACATTTTATTTGATGATGTAAATATAATAAAAATATTTATTATATGATGCATTGAGTGGAGCGTTTGTAAAAGTCATCGAAATTTCAGCGATTGAAAAATATCGTCTATTATGGCACAAGCCGAAAAGTTGGGCCCCCCGTAACCGTCCTTTGGACGCTTTGCTATGCAAAGAATCGAAAGGATTAGACACGGAAAAACCGCAGAACTAATTGATAGTCTGCGGCTTGTCTGATTTAGGCTACAAGTATCCGTAGTAGTCGAGTGGAGTTGGGGGGATTTGAACCCCCGTCCAAACGCGGAACTAATGAGCTTTCTACGTGCGTAGTCTCAAGTTAATTTTCGAGCTGCGGCAGGCCTGAAACCACCAACCGCGACCTTATCCTCTAAATTTTCGGGAACTTCCCGAGGCTTGCGGCTCCCTATTTCCGATTTACCTGCACCGCCATATCGATTAGTCTCGGAAAAAGGACAATCGGGCGATGTCTTGTCGCTGCAACTGTTGCGGCGATTAAGCTGATCTACTGTACTTCAATCAAGCAGCAAGAGCGTAGTTATTTTCGCCATTTAAATTGCTCGAAGTCAGATATTAAAGAGCATAGACCTCATAGCTCTGCACGCTTACCCACCACTTCTACACGCTGTCAAAACCGGTCAACCCCGTTATTTCAGCGCTCCGGTGGAGCTATTTCATGCAAATATAGTACACGCATGCGCCATACGCAAATCTTTAACACAGATTAACGTACATCTTGCGACGTTCCGGCCTGATCGAGCCATAGACGCAGGCCCAGTGCCCGCTCTCGGCTCACAAGGATCTCAGTTTCGGCACTATCGCGGAGATATAGCTTCAGATAGCTGCCCCAGGCTGTGTTGAGGCGTTGAATTGCATTTATATTAACTATATATGAATCGTTAACCCGGAAGAAATTTTCAGCGTCAAGCTGTATATTGCATTCGTCAATCGACATGCTCAGGTTATACCGTCGGCCGTCGAAACATACGAGATACAACATCGCATCATCGCTATATATATGGGATATACTCGAAACATCCACGACCTCAAATCCATCGAGCCAGGGCACAAGGAAGCGCTTGCGTATGTATGGACGCCTCAGACCGGCAGCGAACTGGCGCACATCGGAAAGGCGGCATTTACCCGTCCACAAAGTTTTATCTATCGCCGCTGCGAGCTCTTCCGGAATGATTGGCTTCAACAGATATTGAATGCCATTGGTAGAGAACGCATTCACAGTATAGTCGGAATAGGCAAGAGTGAAAATAATATGCGCCGTGATGTCAAGAGAATCGAATGCGCTGAATACAAGCCCATCCGTCAATCTGACATCAGAAATGATGAGGTCGGGTCGACCTCCATCAGCAAAATATTTTTTCACAGACTCGGTTGTGGTCAACGGTCCGTCGATCTGCCAATCTCCGCCCAATTTATTTATTACAGATGTGAGTCGTACAAAACTCGGGCGTTCATCTTCTATTATAAGCAACTTCATCGCCTGTTCAAGATAAAATTCGGAGCAATTATAGCCACAATACTCAACAAAGCCTTCCGGCTCTATTCTGTCACGGCATATAGAAATCCTACACTACGCTATGTGATATAAAACTTTGCAAAGATAGAAATTATCCGACTATTCCACAAGCGATTTTTCGTGACATTTTATTTTTATCACCTAATAATTAGGCAAATGTCGCAATATGTGTCAAAAAAGTCACACATCTCAACGGGCAATGTTCAGCACACGCAGATTGGCAAGCACCGTCTGCTGCGCCACCGTCTGGATATATTCACATAGTTCGGGATCGAGACCATCGGAATACGAACTTTGATAAGGCTTCTGCAGAATAGTCGACAGAATCACATTTGCAGCCAGATAGCTCCCTGTACGCGACGGATGCGACCGGTCGGGAGTATAAAGCGAAACAAACGGTCGCTCCTGCCGCACACGTCGCCACGCAAGCCCCACAGGCGCACACCAGGCGCCATTATCATAGGCCATCTCGAGGTAGCTTGTGGCAAGACGGGCCTGCATACCCTCGTAGTCATCAATCAGAGGATAGCCATCGTGCTCCGGCTGGCAACCGTCCTTGTGCCCCCACGTCATATAGAAAATAACATGTGCTGCGGGATTTGCCGCCATCACAAGGCTATCGAGCAAATGCGCATATGGATATGTGCCGGCAGCCACCGACGAGCTATGCCTCGCAGGAGCACTGCTCTGCTCCTGAATCACAACATAATCCCATCCGCCCTCGGCAATTGCATCAAGCAATTCCTTGTTGGCCGCATGCTTACGAAGAGTGCATCCTCCCGGAGTAAACTTACGGAAAGCAATATTGAGGCGTTCGGCAGTAGGGAGCGACGATGCAAGTTTCTGCAATGTCACCGGCATGTCGTTGTAGTAAGTATAGCTATTACCTATAAACAGTACCCGCGTGGAATCGGACTTTTCCGCTCCCGATGCGATATTAATACACAGGAAAAGACAAAGCAACAGACAGAAGTTTTTCATCTCGGCTAACGATGGTTTAAGATTGGTTTAAAAGTTTCATATCCAGGCATTCTGGTGCTCTTTCACTGCTATCGACTCCGACAGAAGCCGCAGGAATTCCTGCATGGAGCGCTTGCGGTACACTCCGCGGAGAGTGTGCACACACCCGTCCATCTCGTTAGAGGGCACGTCGATTGGAATAGCCCGCACACCCTTCTCGTTGTGTATCGAAGCCTCGGCGAGAACCGATATAAGATTGGTCGACCGCAGCAATTTAAGCAATATATTCACTTCGTTCAGCTCCACCCGTATGCGGTAGTTGCCCGAGTTTCCCAACAGACTGTCAAATGCATTCCTCGCCTGCAGTCCTTTCGACGGCAAGGCCATGTCGTAGCCCATCAGATCGGCGGGCGTCACACGGTCGCGTGCTGCCAGCGGGTGCGACGTACCCACCACCGCAGCCAGGCAGTTCTGGAACAATATATGCGACTCCACCCCCTCTATGGGCCTCGAAGGCCTGAATGCAAGCACGAAGTCCACAGTCCGCGCCGTAAGCATATCCATAAGCTCGGCCATTGGCTTGTAGAATATGTTGAGCTTTATGTGCGGATAAAGTTTCATGAACGATATCAGGGTTTCCGTAAGTATAGGACTGAACGAGTACGTCACACCTATATCGAGGGTTCCTGCCGTAAGATTGTTAAGGTCGCGGATGCGGGCCACACAGGTATCGGCCTCGTCGAGAGTACGCCGGGCATATGGCAATAGTTCCCGGCCCTGCTCAGTGAGCCCCACACTATGGCTCGAGCGCACAAGCAAAGGAGCGCCAAGCTCCGTCTCGAGCTGTTTCACTTGCTGCGAGAGTGTGCTCTGAGTCACACAAAGCAGCTTCGCAGCTTCCGAGAAATTGAGCGTCTCGGCCACTTTGACGAAATATCTCAACTGACGTAGTTCCATAACAGTGCAAAGATAGTAAATCCGATCGGATCTTTCACAAATCGCGTGTGGCTCTGAACGATACATTCTTGAACATGAATATGGGCAAGGTCGCGCCCACCACCATGCCAAGCAGTATACACATACACAGCATCGAGTTCTGAGCAAATAGTGAATAGTACCTGTCGAACGTCGGTTCCTGCGAGTGGAGCACACACATGGCGAGGCCTCCGAAAGCCTTGTAGGCATATATGCCAGGAATCATGGGCAGCAGTGCCGGGAAAAGACAGGTCTCGGCCGGAGTCTTGGCAACCGGCGATAGAAAAACAGCCAGCACACCGACCACAAACGCACCGGCAGTCGAGGCTGCCGCTATATGCATGCCACCGTATTCCATAAGCACCATACGGGCAGAATGCCCGGCCGCCGCAATCAAGGCACACCACAGGTATGCCCGCCGTGGAGGACGGCTGATAGCGGAAAATCCGATAGCGGCTATCGCTGCAAACAATGCATCCTCTAAAATTTGAATAATCATAGCAATCAGAATTTTAACAATATGGGTTCAGAACATGCTCACCTGCATCAATGCCATGGCCGCAAGCAGTCCGCCCGACAGACACCCCGTGAGCACCATCGCATCGGCGAAACGGCTCATGGCACATATATAGTGCCGGTAGAGCATATCGCTGAACGAATTGAGAAACGGTATCCCGGGCACAAGATAGAGTACGCTTGTACCCAAGGCTATAGCCGGGGTCGATCCAAGCCCGAACAGCAGCCCCGTGGCCCCGAGCACCGCCGATATGAATGCGCACACAAACACCGTCACCCTAAGATCCACACCCCGGCCCAGCAGCAGACCTTTTATATAATGGCCGGCCAATGTGGCGACAAAGACTATCGCCATAGCCACCACGTCGCCACCGAACAGTCGACAGAACGCCGCATTGGCCAGCGACACAGCCATCGTCACCAGCCATTCCCGCCGTTGATGCCTCTCAGTGGCATCATCCAGACGGCTCCAGGCTTCGGTGAGAGGCAATCGCTGGTCGGCAATCTCCCAGCTCAAAGCACTCAGACGGGTGTTAACATCAAAATCGATACAACCCTTGGGCGAACTTATCGCCGTGGCACATTCCCCTTGCCCGCACACGGCAATGTGCAGATGCCGGGGCATAATCGCCACTTCCACTTCCTTGCCGTAGGCAGCGGCAATACGGCCCATGTTCTTCTGCAGACGTATGCACGTGGCGCCACAACCCAGCAACGCTGCTCCATAGCGCGAGAGAAACGAACATAAAACATCGGCCGAAACGGCATCACAATCAGTCGTCATCGCCATAATCCGCAACATTTGATGGAGTTGGATCACCGGGCACAAAAAGCTCCTCACTTTCACTGCCCAATTCAAACACACGCGTATGGCTCAACCGCGCAGCCCTACGGCCCCGAGCCGTGCTCCACACTGCTGTCACCACCACAATACCTACAATAGCGCACCAAGTAATAAATGGAATAGTCATAATTCTATTTTTTAATTTTCTGCAAAGTAAACAAACGGCAGACACCTTTCACCAGCGATATCTAACGGAATTTTCGATAGCCGCAATCGCCTGCTCCACATAGCAACCACATGCACGCCCCCGATTTCAAATTTTATTCATTATATTTGTGCCGTCAATTTCACAGATTTTTTAACAAATATCATTTCTATGAAAAAACTTTACTCTTGCGCAATTGCCGCAGTTGCAGCCTTTGCCACATTTTGTCCATCGGCTGCCAACGCAGTCCCGGCCAATATTCCCGACGGATGGGAGTATGTCGGCAAGGGCTCCTTTACCGACGACATGGTCGCCAATTTCCTGATGTTCGGATCGCTAACCTACGACGTGGAATTCATCCGCAACACCGAAACTCCGGCGCTATACCGCATAGTCGCTCCCTACGGCAAGGCATATGCCGATGCATTCCAGTCTGAATTCGGAATGACACTGAAAGACACCGAATACGATGTCGATGGAGCACACTACCTCGAGTTCGACATCTCGGACCCTGCCGACGTCAAGATGCCAAACTTCCACACAGGCTGCTCATGGGGATATGGTCCTATTCAGGTCGGGGTGATCACAGGACAAAAACTCACACTTGCCGACGGTGTGATAACAGCTCCCACCAACGGTCTCGGATATCTCGACGATAGCGGCTTCTACTACGCCAATCAGCTCGGCGAATTCAAAATAGTCCTTCCCAAAGAAGAATCTAATATTCCCGACGGATGGGAATATGCCGGCAAGGGCTCTTTCACCGACGATATGGTCGCCAATTTCCTGATGTTCGGATCGCTAACCTACGACGTGGAGTTCATCCGAAACACCGAGACTCCGGCGCTATACCGCATAGTCGCCCCCTACGGCAAGGCATATGCCGATGCATTCCAGTCTGAATTCGGAATGACCCTGAAAGACACCGAATACGACGTCAATGGCGCGTACTACCTCGAGTTCGACATCTCGGACCCTGCCGACGTCAAGATGCCAAACTTCCACACAGGCTGCTCATGGGGATATGGTCCTATTCAGGTCGGGGTGATCACAGGACAAAAACTCACACTTGCCGACGGTGTGATAACAGCTCCCACCAACGGTCTCGGATATCTCGACGATAGCGGTTTCTACTACGCCAATCAGCTCGGCGAATTCAAAATAGCACTACCTTCCAGCAGCGGCATAGGCACAATCGTAACGCCCGATGAAAATGCCGATGTGGAATATTATAATCTTCAAGGCTGTCGCATCGAAAGACCCGCACCCGGAACTATATGCATCCGCAAAACAGGTGCAAAAGTTCAGAAAATTGTCATACGCTGATACGCATCATCTTCTTTACCGCCGTATACACGACTGGAAAGCGTGTATACGGCTTTTTTTATTAAAAAATGCTGCATTGACATATTATTGAGTATTTTTGCGGCATAAATCGGAGATGACCCATTATCTCGGATTGTGCTAAAATTCTGAAAGATGATTATCGACATTCTATTTCTTATCGTAGGTCTTGCACTTATACTCGTCGGGGCCAATCTCCTTACCGACGGCGCTTCGGCCGTGGCCCGGCGCTGGGGAGTATCCGACATGGTGGTAGGCCTCACCGTCGTGGCATTCGGCACGTCGGCACCCGAGCTCGTCATCAGTGTGGTGTCGGCAATCGATGGCAGCGGAGAGCTGGCCATAGGCAATGCCGTGGGCAGCAACATCTTCAATGTACTTGCCATAGTGGGTATCACAGCGTTGGTGCGCCCCATCAAGGTAGAGAAAATCACCATGTCCGCCGACATACCCATGGTCATACTCTCCTCGCTGGTGCTGCTCGCCATGGGCCTCGGCCCGTTGCTCGGCGATGGTGAATCGCGCACTTTATGGCGCTCCAACGGCATAGTACTGCTGCTTTTCTTCGCCATATTCATGCGCTATACTTTCGCGCAAGCAAAAAAAGCCAACCCCGAGGATAGCGCAGCCTCAGATAGTGTCAAGCCCATGCCTGCATGGAAAGCGTGGCTCTGGGTGGTGCTCGGTCTTGCCGGACTTGTATTCGGCGGCGATAAATTCGTAGACGGCGCATCGGGAATAGCCTCGGCGCTCGGCGTCGGCGACGCCATAATCGGGCTCACCATTGTCGCCATGGGCACTTCACTGCCGGAACTCGCCACATCCATCGCAGCAGCCCTAAAAGGGAAACCGGGTCTCGCTGTGGGAAATGTGATAGGCAGTAACATCTTCAACATCTTCATGGTGCTCGGCGTATCGGCCACCATCCGCCCACTCGCATTCGGAGCAATCGGCCCCGTCGACCTCACGGTGCTTACCGCAGCGTGCATCCTGTTCTGGATTTTTGGCCGTTTTTTCAGCACCCGCACCATCACCCGTGCTGAAGGCGCGGTGCTCACCGCCGGATATGCGGCCTACGTGGCCTGGCTGATAGCCTCTACCCTGCAAGCATAATTGCAGCGGTTAGGTAGGATGTAGAAATTTTAGTAATTTTGTAGTTCGAAAACACAACCCTATCATGAGCGATAAAAAAGAAATCATACTGAGCGGCATACGAGCCACCGGCAATCTTCACTTAGGCAACTACTTCGGTGCCTTGAAGAAATTTGTGGAACTGCAGGACAAATACGACTGCAACTTCTTCATCGCCGATCTTCATGCACTCACCACAAACCCCGATCCCGACGCACTTCATGCAAATGTAAAGAGCATTCTGGCTGAATACCTTGCCGCCGGCATCGATCCCGAGAAAGCCACTATATTTGTGCAGAGCGATGTCCCCGAAATTTCCGAGATGTACCTTCTGCTCAACATGCACGTGGGCATAGGCGAGCTCATGCGCACCACGTCTTTCAAGGACAAGGCCCGCAAATGCCTCGGCATAAAGGCCCCCACCGAAGGCGACAACGACGAAGCCTTCGAGAAAGAAATAATCGGTGCCGACACAAACAAGCGCGTAAACGCCGGCCTTCTCACATATCCCACCCTTATGGCCGTCGATATTCTCATACAGAAAGCCACAAAGGTACCCGTGGGCAAGGACCAGCTGCAGCACCTCGAGCTCACCCGCCGTTTCGCACGTCGCTTCAACAGCTTCTACGGCGTTGATTTCTTCCCCGAGCCTACCGACTTCGATCTCAGCGGTGGGGCACCCATCAAGGTTCCCGGCCTCGACGGCTCAGGCAAAATGGGCAAGAGCGAAGGCAACTGCATCTACCTGGTCGACGACCCCAAGACTCTGCGCAAGAAAGTGATGCGTGCTGTGACCGATGAAGGTCCCCAGGGGCCCAACTCGCCCATGAGCGAACCCGTGGCAAATCTCTTCACCCTGCTCGAGCTTACATCGGCACCCGAGGTTGTGACACAGTTCCGTCAGGCCTATGCCGACTGCTCCATACGCTACGGCGACCTCAAGAAGCAACTTGCCGAAGATATTCTCAACATCACCACTCCCATACGCGAACGCGTGGCCGACATGCTCGCCGACGAGGCTTACATTTCGCGCGTAGTACGCGACGGTGCCGAGAAGGCCCGCGCCCGCGCCGCCGAGACATTGGCCGAGATGCGCTCCATCATGGGCATCCGCAAGTTCTGATCAAACACGATGACCGGCAAGGAATCGCTCAGGCAGGAGCAGCAACTCAAGCTGCAGCAACGGCTCAACATGCACAACGTGGTGCTGGGCCGTATGCTCGAGATGACCGCGCCGGAATTCGACGATGAGATTCGCCGACAACTCGACGATAACCCTGCCCTCGAAGCGCACGACGACACAGCGCCCACTCCCTCAGCCGACCCCGACGATGACTTCGGCGAAACGTCCGAACAGCTGCAGCTTGCCGACTACGCCGATGCCGACGACATCCCCTACTACCGCCTGGGAACGGCGTCCGACCATAGCTCCGACGATGCCTTCGATGCCGTGACACTCGCTGCCGACGACAGTGAGTCGGCTTTCGAGATTCTGCTGCGACGACTGGCAGCCGAAAGCGATCTCACACCGGCCGAACTGAAAATCGCCGGATACATAATCGGTAATCTCGACTCAAACGGATACCTCACCCGACCGCTCGCCGACATTGCCGACGACATGGCCATGTCGGAAGGTGCCGCACCGGCACCCGACGAGATGAACCGTGTATTCATGGCCGTACGAGGCCTTGATCCGGCCGGCATAGGCGCCGTCGACCTGCGCGACTGCCTGCTGCTGCAGCTCGACCGCCGCGAGTCGTCGCCCGATGTGGACCTCGCCTTCGATATACTGCTCGACTACTTCGACCTTCTGTCGAAAAAGCACTACGACAGGCTGGCTGCAGCACTGAAAGTCGACAACGACACTCTCGCACGGGCACTCGACGTCATTCTGAGCCTGAATCCACGCCCGGCAGCATCGCTCGACGAAGGAGCATCGGCTACCCGTGCCCGGCATATCACACCCGACTTCGTGCTCGAGTGCGACGACAACGGCAAATTCCGCGTAACCCTCGCAGGCAACCATCCACGCCTCAGCATCGAACCGTCGTTCTCCATCGACCCACAGGGTGGCACCAACGCATCGCTTGCCTCAGCTAAAGCCTTCGTGCGCCGCAAACGCGAGGAAGCCGCCGCATTCATCCGCATGGCCGACCTACGTGCCGAAACACTTGTCGCCATAGCGTCGGCCATTGCCACCATACAGCACGACTTCCTCACTACCGGCGACCGATCGCTCATCAAACCCATGATACTCCGCGACGTATCGGAGCTCACCGGCCTCGATCTGTCGGTGATATCACGCGCTGTCGCCGGAAAGTATATCCTCACTCCGCATGGAGTCTACCCGCTGAAATTTTTCTTCAACGAACACCCGCGGGAAGAGACGGGTGCAACATCGCACCGCATATCCCAGGCCATAAAGGAACTTATCGATAACGAGAACAAAAAAAATCCGCTCAGCGACCAGGCCATTATGGACACCCTCGTGGCCAGCGGATTCGATATAGCCCGTCGCACCGTGGCAAAATACCGCGAGAAACTCGGCTATCCCGTGGCACGACTCCGAAAAACATTCCGAACCGATGACATCTAAGCAACGCACACCGGCCTCTGTGGCCGCTCACATCGTCAGCGATGTATTCTCTCCAATGCTCGCGCCCACCTACGCACTGTTGGCCGCACTATGCCTCACTCCCATGAGTCTGCTGCCCACATCGCCAAAGGTATGGGCTACCGCCGGCATAGTATTCATCACCGCAATCATTCCGATGCTCTTCATCCTCCTGCTCATACGCATGGGCAAGGTTAGCGATACTGCCATAACCGACCGCAATGAGCGCACGGCACCCTTCTGCGCCACCATACTGTGCTACATCGGGGCCGCATTTTTTGTCAGGTATCTGAGAGCTCCATACTGGATACAGAATTTCTATCTTGCAGCAGCAATGGTGGCGGCAATCTCTCTGCTGGTGACACACTGGTGGAAAATCAGCGCCCACACCGGTGCCATGGGCGGTGTGGCAGGAATCATATTCTGGATGGCTCACCGCGGAATCCTCATCGACGCGCCTCTGGCATGGATATGCGCCGTAATCCTCATCGTCGGAATGGTGGCATGGGCACGCCTCTATCTCGATAAGCACACCGTTCTCCAGACTCTCGCCGGAGCTCTCCTCGGCTTCGGAATAGAAATAATATTCTTGAACATCACACCTCAGGTTTTATGACACCCACAGTCAGTATCATCATGGGCAGCACATCCGACCTGCCCGTGCTCCGTAAAAGCGCCGACTTCCTCGAACAGATGGAAGTACCTTTCGAAATGCACGCCTTGAGCGCACACCGCACTCCGGCAGCCGTCGAACGCTACGCCGCCGAAGCCGCCGGACGTGGCGTGAAAGTGATTATCGCGGCAGCAGGTATGGCTGCGGCACTCCCCGGAGTAATCGCCGCGCAGACCGAACTCCCCGTCATCGGCCTGCCCATAGCATCGACTCTCGACGGTGTCGACGCACTCCTATCCATTATCCAAATGCCCCCCGGCATACCGACGGCAACTGTAGGCATCGGAGCCGGTCTCAACGCCGCCGTGCTTGCCGTGCGCATACTCGCTCTCAACGACCCCGCACTGGCTGCACGCTATAAGGCATACTGCGCCGGTCTCTCGGCAAAAGTGGAAAAGGCCGACGCCGACCTGGCAGCCATTTCCGACTACAAATTCTTCATCAAAGCCTGATAAGGCATACACATGAAATACGATAATTTCCGTCGGCCCACCGTAGAAGTACGCGTGGGCTCAACCGCAATCGGCGGTTCAAACCCGGTGAGGGTACAGTCCATGACCACCACTCCGACTCTCGATGTGGAGGCATCCGCCGCACAGACACTGTCGATTGCAGCCGCAGGTGCCGAACTGGTGCGTCTCACCGCCCAGGGCGTGGCTCATGCAGCAAAACTCGCCGACATACATGCAGCCGTGCGTCAGGCCGGATGCGACGTGCCCCTTGTAGCCGACATACACTTCAACCCCGCGGCAGCCTTCGAAGCCGCCACGCATGTGGAGAAAGTACGCATAAATCCCGGCAACTTCTTCGATCCGGGCCGCACGTTCCGCCAGATGGAGTTTTCCGACGATGAATATGCAGCCGAGCTTGCAAAGATACGCGACAAATTCATTCCCTTCCTCGAGCTATGCCGCGAACATGGCACGGCCATACGCATAGGCGTGAACCACGGCTCTCTAAGCGACCGCATAATGAGCCGCTACGGCGACGGAGCCGAGGGCATGGTTGAGTCGGCGCTGGAATACCTGCGCATATGCCGCAGTGTGAACTTCGACAATGTAGTCATATCGATCAAGGCATCCGACGTACCCGTAATGACCGACACCGTGCGCCTGCTCGTGCAGCGCATGGAAGCCGAAGACATGCACTACCCTCTCCACCTCGGCGTCACCGAAGCCGGCAACGCCCGCGAGGGACGCATAAAATCGGCCGTTGGCATAGGCTCCCTCCTGTCCGACGGTATCGGCGATACCATCCGTGTATCTCTCAGCGAGGCGCCCGAGAATGAAATTCCCGTGGCACGCGCCATCGTAGACCACCTGGAGCACCGCGTAGGCCCCGACGGAAACCTCGCTTGGCCCCAGCAACGCGCCCGGCAGTCGAAACGCCACATCAATGCCGAATCCGGCACTCTCGGCATAGGTGGACACCGCCCTACCGCAATCGTGGGCGACACTCTCACAGGAGAGACCGATGATGCATTTGTAGTCCGGGCATCATCCGGTGACCGTGTAGGCCATCTGCGCAAGCAACTGGCTGCCCACGACGGCTCTCGTCCGGTTGTCACAGTAGTGAGCTACCCCGAGCTTGCATCTAAAGAAGATGTAGCCCTTGCTGCAGCCATCGATCTCGGCACCATCCTGCTCGATGGCTGGCAGGACGCCATAGGTATCGAATCGCCGGCTCTCTCCACCGGGGAAGCTGTCGAGATATGCCGCGACATAATCCAGGCCGCCGGCCTGCAGCGCTTCAAGGCCGAGATTGTGGCTTGCCCCGGATGCGGACGCACACTCTACGAACTGCCCGAAGTGCTCGAACGAGTAAAGGCTGCATGCTCCCATCTGAGTCATCTCAAGATAGCGGTGATGGGATGTATCGTCAACGGACCCGGCGAGATGGCAGGTGCCGACTACGGATATGTAGGAGCCGGTGCCGGCACCGTGAGCCTCTATCGCGGCATCGAATGCGTCAAGAAAAGCATTCCGTCCGACCATGCTCTCGACGAGCTAATAGACCTCATAAAAGCCGACGGACAATGGCACGACTGAGCCCGCAGGCAATCACCACCCAATGTGGCATGCGCCTTGTACACATGCACGACCGCGGAGCCGCATCGGGTATATTCGGCATCGTCGTAGGCGCAGGAAGCTCCGACGAGACCTCCCGCGAGGAAGGTCTCGCCCACTTCGTGGAGCATACCATCTTCAAGGGCACCGCACGCCGTTCATCGTGGCATATCATCAACCGCATGGAAGCCATAGGCGGCGAGCTCAATGCCTACACCTCGAAAGAAGAGACTGTGGTCTACAGCATATTCCCGGGCCACAATGCCGCACGAGCTGTGGAACTCATCGCCGATCTGGCTGCCAACTCGCAGTTTCCCGCACGGGAGCTCGACAAGGAGCGGCAGGTAGTACTCGATGAGATAGCATCTTATCTCGACAATCCCTCGGAAGCCGTGTTCGACCTCTTCGAGGAAAAGCTATTCGCCGGCACACCCCTGGCACACAATATACTCGGCTCGGAAAGCACCGTCGCCAACCTCGGCTCCGACGACTGCCGGAGCTTTCTGGCAAGGAACTACACCAAGGCCAACTGTGTGGCATTCTACTCCGGTCCTCAGGGAGCTTCCACTGTCGCATCGATGCTCGACCGCTACTTCGCCATCCTTCCCGATGGCAAGCCTGTCGAAAGGCACAAAATCTGCCTCCCGCAGGCCCCGCACTTCGACACAACACAGTCGCAGGCCTGCCATCAAGCCCATGTCCTTGCAGGAATCTGCACCCCGGGCATGTATTCACCCGAGCGCTTCGCCGTGGCACTGCTGGCCAACATCGCCGGTGGCCCGGGCATGAATTCTCTTCTGAACATAGAGCTGCGCGAAAAGCGCGGACTGGTCTACAACGTCGAGGCTTCCACGGCATTTTTCTCCGGTACCGGATACATGGGCGTATATTTCGGCTGCGATGCTGAGGATCTCAACCGCTGCCGTCAACTGTGCGACGATGTATTCGCCCGCATCGCCGACGGGCGCGCACTCACGCCCCGACGGCTCCAAGCCGCCAAAAAGCAATACATCGGACAGCGTGCCGTAGCTTCCGAGAACCGCGAGAACAGCATCATCAATGCCGCCAGAGCGGCGCTCTTCTACGGCCGCATCCCCGACCGACGCGAAACCGACGCCATTATACAAGCCATAGGCGCCGACGAACTCGCGGCACTTGCCGCGGAATTCACCGACGCCTCTGTTCTGGCTTTTGTTCCCTGATCAGATAGGAAAAGATCCTATTTCTTGTGGGAATCGTTGTAGAGCTTGATTCCGAAGATAATCACCGAGCAGATGGTGGTTATCACATTGGTGATTACCAGAGGCCAATTGCCAAGCGCAATGCCCTGGATTACAAAAAAGATACTACCCAGACCGAGCATGCAGAATGTCGGTAGCGCGATGCCATCGGTGTCGCGGGTCTTGATCGTGACTATAGCCTGGGGCATATAGCCCAATATCATGCAGATACTGGCGGTATAGCCGATGATAGTGATGAAAAGATCGCTCATAATTTTTGAGTTTCTTGATTAATCGACAATGCCGGCAACGTGTCACCTGCACGGTGCCGCGTTGCCGGTCGTAAAGTCGGGTCAGTTATGTAATTGTGTATTTTTCAGAAGTTATTTACTTGCCCTGCTCGAGAGTACAGATGGAAACGCGGTTCCAGGATTCCTCGTCGAACATGTTGCCGATACCTTCGCCTTCTGCAGTGATGCGGTCGGCAGGAATACCATACTTGCTGATAAGCATCTTCTTCACAGATTCGGCACGGTTGGCTGCAAGCTTGATGTTGAAGTCGTAGTTACCGTCCTTCGAAGCATAGCCCTTCACCACAACCTTTGCATTGGGATGGCTCTTCATATAGTCGGCAATCATCTCTACGTTGGGGCGCTGGTCGGCGGTGATTACAGAAGATCCGATGCGGAAGAATACGAAGCGAACAGAATTATACTGGTTCGACACTTCCTTAACTACCTCGGGAGCCTTGTTGCGGCACTGCTCCAGTTCATTGCTCAGGGCATCGGCCTTTGCCTGCCATTCATTGGCGGCGGCTGCCGACTGGTCGAGCTGACCGCGGAGACTGTTGATCTGGTCGTTGAGGGCGTCGACTTCGGCCTGGTTATAAGGCTGTACGCACTGGAAACCGTCGCCGAAAGTATACGATACGCTGGCCAGAAGGTCGAACACGGCATTGTTCACATTGAACTTAAGGTCGCCGCTGCGATAACCGCCACCCATGTTCCAGGTAATCGATGGCTTGAGTGCCAGGGTCACATGGTCACTGACATTGAAATTGAAGTTGAGGCCGGTCTTCACACCAAGATAATTGATGTCGGAGCCATTGGCTTTGTTCACATAGTCATGACCCCAGCCTGTGCCGATGAGAGCGTCGATAGAGAAGGGACGCTTGTAGCACTGGTAGCCACCGAATAGATTGAACAGGTCGGCGGTGGCATATACGCCTACATAGGAGTTGTCGAATGCTGTCGAGCTATGGCGGAAGCCATTCCACGACGATGTGTTTACGCCGAAGATTCCCTCAACGCCGAGGCCGAACACTGGCGTGATCTGTTTTGCGATATGAATACCGGCGGCACCGCGCATGGAGCCGAAGAATGGACCATTGTTGACTGGTGTGGTCACGCCACCGTCGAGACCGATCGATACGTTATCGAATAGGCCCGGTTGCTCGATAGCCTGAGCATTTGCAACAGCTGCGCCGAAAAGTGCGATGGCTGCAGCGGAGAGTAGTGTCTTCTTCATAAACATCATAGATATTATTGCACTGTGCGGGGCTGCAAAGTTAATAAGCATGTCCGGGGGTGCAAATAATTTAACATTTTTTACTTAATCAGTGTTTTTTATTCAGTTGAAACTGTACCGCGCTTGAAGAAGCGTTCACTATCAAAACATCGCAGCGACAGAAAGGTTCAAAATAAAAGCCGTGCCGGCGCATTCGCCGACACGGCACATATATCAGATTTTATTGTCAAAGGTTCCGGCCCTAAGGCCTTTAACCAATCAGAGAATGTCTTTTTCCTCGCTCTCGATTGCCTCGGCTGCTGCAGGAGCAGGTGTGTCAGAAGTGACACGCTCGAGCCATTTAACCATGCCGAACATCACGCACATCGACACAAGGCATACGGCAAGGAATACACCCCATGCCACCGAGATAGGCCATTTGTTGTACATCAGCGGGCCAATCCACAGCAGAAGGTTACCGATGGCTGTGGCGCCAAGCCAAAGACCCTGGCAAAGACCCTGAAGGTGCTTGGGAGCAACTTTCGATACAAACGAAAGACCTAGAGGCGAAATAAACAGCTCGGCAACTGTAAGGAAGAAATAGAGAGCTATAAGCACCCACGGACCGGCCTTGAGACCATCCTTAGCGGCAGCACTCATGTCGCGGAAGGCATCGCCCGAAGGATAGCCCTGCATCGAGCAGTAGATGCAAAGGAAGAGATAGGCCAGACCTGCAAGACCCATACCATAGGCAATCTTGCGGGGAGTCGAAATCTCACGGCCACGGCGCGAGAGCGAACCGAACAGAAGCATCACAAGCGGTGTGAGCACAATCACGAAGAATGGATTCACAGCCTGCCAGATTTCAGGTGCGATGGTATCGGTGGCAACGAAGTCGCGTGCGAACAGCGACAGCGATGTACCGTTCTGATGGAACGAGAACCAGAAGAAAATAACCACGCCAAGCACTGCGAACAGAGCGAGCATGCGCTGCTTGATTTCCTTGGCCATTGCCTGTTTCTCAGCCTGGGTGTACTGCTGCGACTGCACCTTCTCGCGAGCGGCGGGAGTTGGCAGCTGGCTCTTGGTTACCAAGAAAATAACCAGTGAGATAAGCATGGCACCCACCGATGCGATGAACGAATAGTGGATACCGGTGTTGAACACCTCGAGATACTTCGTGCAGAATTCGCTCAAGTCAGCACCTGCGGTATGACCGGCAGCTGTTGCCACGGCGTAGAGGTTCTCCATGTTCTCGGCAGTCATGGTGTTGGTGACACTCAGATACTGATGGCAGAGCTCGGGGAAATCGGCGTTATACACCATAGAGTTGACACCCAGCCACCAACTGCGCAGCATAGGAGCAACAAAAGGTGCTATAAGACCTCCGATATTGATGAACACATAGAATATCTGGAAACCCGAATCGCGCTGTGCGCTGTAGCGGGGATTATCGTAGAGCTGGCCGACGATAGCCTGAAGATTGCCTTTGAACAGACCATTGCCGAAAGCAATCAGGAAAAGAGCTGCGCAAGTGAGTGTAAGCAGCCATGTGCTGTTCTGAGGTGTCGCAAGAATAGGTATGGAGAGTATGACATAGCCTGCCGTCATAATGATGAGGCCATTGATAATCGTACCCTTGTAATTGCGGGTCTTGTCGGCAATTGTACCGCCGACCAGGCTCAGAATATAGATTCCGGCATAGAAGAAAGAGTAGATGAGCGAGGCCTTGTCGCCCGAAAGACCGAACTTGGAGCAGAGAAACAGCACGAGCACGGCATTCATGATATAGTAGCCGAAACGCTCGCCCATATTACTCAACGCCGCTGGTATCAGACCTTTAGGTTGGTTTTTAAACATGACAGAAAGACGTTTTAGATAATTATGGGTGCTAAGTTAGCGAAATTTACCGATTCTGCCAAATATCAAAGGAATACGCACCCGCCCAGATACTTCAGGCGTTTTCACCCATATCGCTTGATTTGTCAAGCAAGCCCATTACTTCTTCCTTCAACAACGGCAGATGGTTTATTACTATACCCCATATTAAATCTTCCCTCAAACTGTCGTAAGCATGTATCAGGAAATTACGCGTATTGACAATCCGCCTGGCAGATGTTATAGCTATATCAGGGTCGATCTTCAATATCCGATTCATCGCCTCCCCGATTATTGCTATTTCCCATTGGACAGCACTCCTGAAGCATATGTCATCACAGAATGTCTTGAACTCGCGTGGGCGCGACTCACAAAACAACTCTATATTGGAAATGGACTTTTTTATATCCTCGAGCGACTTGTATATATTATTATCCATATATAAGACACTTTGTTGCATCCAGTTCCTTGCGGAAATATTTATTTGAAACTGCAGTTTCATCGACCATGTCAACTTTTCGGCCCAGCAAAACTTCCAATTCTTCGATAAAATCAAAGAAAGTTACAAATAGGTCATCTATCAGATGATAATTGAAGATTACCGAAAAATCAACATCGCTTTGGTCGGTGAAGCGGTCGGTGAGGATTGAGCCGAATACCCACAACTTGGCAACCTTGTATTTTTTACACAAGGCCACGATCTTATCCATATTCATCTCAATCAGCTTCATACCCGCAAATATAGTGAATTATATATACAAAACAAGCGAACTCAGAATTTTTATCTGAATTCGCCTTATTCTGTGGAGCACAGCGGACTCGAACCGCTCACCTCGACACTGCCAGTGTCGCGCTCTAGCCAGATGAGCTAGTGCCCCGTTGCCTATTTGCGTTGCAAAGTTAGGCCTTTTTTCCTTAAAATCACAATAAATTCTCAATTTTAATACTTATTAATGTTTTTACACCTGTTTTAAATAGCCCGTTTTACTTTTTGGCAGTATCTTTACCGCAAAATAAACCGGTTAAATTATCATGAAACAACTGTCCGTCCTACTATTTGTTTTAGTCGCCATATTTCTCCCCGCCACCATATGTGCCGAGGTGACAGTCGGAGCGGCCCGCACCGACCAATACATCCCGCAGCTCAAAGGCAAACGAGTGGCCCTATTCTCCAATCATACAGGTCTTGTCGACGGCAAGCATACGCTCGACATAATGCTCGACAACGGTCTTAATGTAGTCACTTTATTCTCACCCGAGCATGGTTTCAGAGGCACAGCCGACGCCGGCGAACACGTAGGCAACAGTGTCGACGGCCCTACCGGCATACCCATCGCATCGCTCTACGGCAGCAAGGACCGCACTCCTTCCAAGGAAATAATGGACGGCCTCGATGTGATCGTGGTCGACATCCAGGACGTCGGCCTGCGCTTCTACACTTACTACTGCACCATGATCGACCTCATGAACGCAGCAAAAAAATATGGCAAGGAAGTCATGGTACTCGATCGACCGAACCCTAACGGAATGTACGTCGACGGCCCCATCCTCGACATGAAATACTCATCGGGAGTAGGCCGACTGCCCATACCCGTGGTTCATGGCATGACATTGGGCGAGATTGCCTCTATGGCCAACGGCGAAGGCTGGCTCAAGGACGGCGGCAAAGTCGCCCTTTCTGTCGTACCCTGCGAAGGCTACACTCACCAGACACGCTACCGGCTGCCCGTCCCCCCGTCGCCAAATCTCAAATCGATGCTGTCGATATATCTATATCCTTCTATGTGCTACTTCGAGGCAACCCCCGTGAGCCTTGGACGCGGCACCGACGCTCCTTTTGAAATCTACGGACACCCCGACATGAAGAACCGCACATTCGAATTCACACCCCGCAGCGTGCCCGGAGCCAAAAATCCGCCGCTGCTCGACAAACTCTGCCACGGAGTGGATCTGCGCGGCATGTCGGAGGAAGAGGCTATCGCACAGGGCATAAACCTCGACTACGTCATCGATGCCTACCGCGATCTCGGAATGGGCGACAGCTTTTTCCGTTCATTCTTCGAGCTCCTCATCGGCCGCGGCGACATCCGCAAGATGATAGAAGACGGCCGCTCCACAGCCGAAATCAAAGCAACATGGATGCCCGACGTCGAAAAATTCAAAAACCAGCGCCGTCCCTATCTCCTATACGCCGAATAACATGTCACTACCTGTCATAGTCATCATCACCATCGCAGGCTACTTCGCCCTGCTCATGGCCGTGTCGTACTTCGCATCGCGCGGTTCCGACAACAGCACTTTCTTCACCGGCAAACGCCAGACCCCGTGGCCAATAGTGGCATTCGCCATGATAGGCGCGGCAATCTCGGGCGTCACATTCATATCCGTACCCGGCATGGTTGCCGCCAAAGGCTACTCCTATCTGCAGATGGTCCTTGGATTCATTGTCGGCTACTGCCTGATAGCATTCGTGCTTGTGCCGATGTTCTACAAGCGCAATCTCATATCCATCTACGGATACCTCGAGGAGCGCTTCGGCAGCTCCACCTACCGCACCGGAGCATGGTTCTTCTTCCTGTCCAAAATGCTAGGAGCGGCAGTCCGATTCTTCGTGGTCTGCGCAGTATTGCAGCTGCTCGTTTTCGAACCGCTGCATATACCATTCATATTCAATGTCATCGTCACCATAGCTCTCATTTGGCTCTACACCGTGCAGGGAGGCGTGAAGACACTCATATGGACCGACACCATGAAAAGCTTCTGCCTCATAATGTCGGTGGTGCTATGCATATATTTCGTGGCACGAAACCTCGGATTCTCCTTCGGCGAACTCACATCGGCAATAGCCGACCATCCCACTTCCAAAATGTTCTACTTCGACAATCCCAAGGAAGGAACATACTTCTGGAAGCAATTCCTCGCCGGTGTATTCATGGCCATAGCCACCACCGGACTCGACCAGGACATGATGCAGCGAAACCTCGCTTGCCGCGACAGCGGACAAAGCCAGAAAAACATGATCGTCAGCGGCATCACTCAGTTCTTTGTCATAGCCCTATTCCTGCTGCTCGGCACCCTGCTGGTGATATTCCTCGATAGCAAGGGAATCGAACGCCCGGCCAAGAGCGACGACATATTCGGCCTCGTAGCCACCCACCCCGATGTGCCGGTGATTGTAGGCGTACTCTTCGTACTCGGACTCATCTCCGCAGCCTACTCCGCAGCCGGCTCGGCACTCACATCGCTCACCACTTCCTACACAGTCGATATCCTCGGCGCCCATAAGAAAAAAGACGACAAGGGCCTCACACGCACCCGCAAGGCCGTACACGTGGCAATGTCGGCAGTCATGGGACTGGTCATAATCGCCTTCTACTACCTCAGCGACCAGGATGCAATATCGGCCGTCTACACTCTGGCGTCCTATACCTACGGCCCCATTCTGGGCCTGTTTGTCTACGGCATGTTCTGGAGCAAGCCCGTGCGCGACCGACTTGTACCCGCCGTCTGCATCGCCGCGCCCATCCTGTCGTGGTGCCTCCAGTGGTGCCTGCGCCACTTCTTCGGCTATGAGACCAGTTTCGAGCTGCTCATCATCAACGCTTTGATCACAGTCATAGGCCTACGACTGCTGTCGGTCAATACAAAGAAGAAATAACGAACCTCACGTCCAAACATAGACAATAGATACTGAAATGGCACGGGACCTTCTCCGACGATATCTATGGATGATCGACACCATCAGGCGTCACCGCCGCATATCGCGCGCAGATTTCGACGATTGCTGGGCCCGTTCGGCTTTTTCCGGCGGATCACCTATGCCTCGTCGCACATTCTTCAACTACCGCCAGGCCATCGAGGAAATATTCGGCATCGACATAAAATGCGATCTCCGCACCTACGAGTACTATATCGACGAGAACGACTCGCATAGCGAGGAAATGACCGAATGGCTGCTCAACGCGGCCGCCGTCAACGACGTCCTCACCAATTCACGCTCAATCGCCGACCGCATATTCGTGGAAGACGTGCCGTCAGCACGACAGCACCTCGCCCCGGCAATCGACGCCATGCGCGAGAATAAAACCCTGAGCTTCGACTATTTGCCCTACTACCGCACACGCTCCGCAAAAGTCACTCTCGAGCCATATTTCCTGAAGATTTTCCGTCAACGATGGTACCTCACCGGACGCCATGTGGAGGAAAACCGCGTAAAAACATATGCCCTCGACCGCATAGGATCCCTATCGATACTGAACGACACATTCGAAATAGATCCTACCTTCGATTTCGATGAATATTTCCGGTACTCTTTCGGAATCATATCAAGCAAAGGAGAACCCCACAGGATAGCGGTGAAAACCGACCCTAATCAGGCAAAATATTTCCGGGCACTGCCTCTTCACAAAAGCCAGGACGAGGTCATTCACGACAGATATTCCATTTTCTACTACAACATGCGGATCACTCCCGACCTTGTTTCCGAACTGCTGTCGTACGGGCCGAGAATAGAGGTCCTCGAACCTCTGGAACTGCGGGCCATGCTACGAACAGACCTTGAGGCCGCTCTCAAATACTATCTATAAGTGCCTCAGAGTGGTGCGTAGCGCCGTTTTTCATTTTTTAACATTATTTTTCTTGACAAATTAACAAAAATGCAATAATTTTGCGGCACAAAAAGTGACCAAAGTCGAGTATCGGTTTGCATAGACATATCAGTCTTGAACTGCGCCGCTTGCAACGGCTTGGACACCGATTTCCGCCCGGGAGGGTGAAAGCCGGCTACTTCTCTATGTAGCCGCCCAAAGCAATAGACTCATGGACAAAATAGTTGTTTTATAGATAATTGTGTATTAGATTCGGGGCGTCGCGACGACGTCCCGCTTCATTTTTAACCAAAAATACATTTCCCCATCCCCTCCATCCCCATAATTAACCAGTAGGGACGCGCGTTCTGCGCGTCCGCGCGAAAGACACTGATTATGAGACGCATACATAATACACAGTAGGCCGCAGAGCGGTCTATAGATTAGTAGGCCATAGCAAGGGCCGCAGAGCGGTCCACAGCTATGGTATACAATGGATTCTCCCTCAGAGCGCCACATAGTGGTGCCACAATTAGGGTATATGCAAATGCCGTGAGAGCGTAATTTTGAAAAACTATGCACTACTCGCCAAAAGGAGAGAGACATGCAGCGTGGGCAGCTTCGCGGGCAAGACGGGCCTGAGATTCCGTAAGTCCTGCGGGGACAAATGTATTGTCGAGCACAGATTCACCGAAAATCGCCTCGAACCACGTACACGCGGCTATATAGCGTCCGATCTTATATCCGTCTCGGGTAAGGTCGGCATTCCCCGACATACGCCGGGCATTCTGTATCGCTGCGCCCGATGGAATAACCCGCTCCAGACCAGGATAGTCGGCAACCACACGCCGCGATGCACTCACTATCGAATCGTACATCGCAATCTGGTCTGAACCATAGTTAGGAAAGGCGCTGTGGGTCGAGCCGGGCGCATACGCCCATGTCTGATGCCACATGTAGCGCACATCGGGCCGCACCATTGCCTTCACATAGTACATGAGCGAATCGAGGTCGACAAACGACCCATATTTTCCAGAAAGCGGACTGGCCTGCTGGAATGTGACTACATCCCAGTCGTCACTGCCGATTGCTTCCGACGGCCTAACCTTGTCGACTGTTATCCGTGTGCCATTCAGCCCGATGCGACGAAAACGGTACGTCGCCGAATCAGTGCGCGCGTTAAGCAGATGCTTACTTAGCGGACAGCCACCGATAATCATATTTCCTGTTACCACCTTCTTGCCGGCAGCCTTGCATATATCGCTAAAATAGCTGTCGATAGCATCCTCGGAAAAACTGTTCCCTATGGCAAGAATCCGCACCACATCCTTGCTCTCCCCGCCTGCCATAGAATGCAGGGAAAGAATTGCGGCGAATACAAAGGCAAGAAAGCGTGAACTCATATCACTCGTAGGTCTGATAGAGGAGATCGTTATAGGGGAAACGGCTCAGGTGTATCTCGCGGGCCATCTGATAGAGGCGGTCCTTAAGTTCATCGATGTTTGTGCCCTTCTTGGCCGATATGAACACGCAGTTATCATTCATCTTTGCCATCCACGAAGCCTTGAGTTCATCGAGAGTGCGGTTGCAGCGCTCGCGCGGCGTCAGATCGTCGTCGGCCTTAGGCGTGCAGGTGAAAGCATCGATCTTATTGAACACCAGCAACATAGGCTTATCAGCGCCGTTGCACACCTCGCGCAGGGTCTTGTCGACCACTTCTATCTGCTCCTCAAAGTTCGGGTGCGATATATCCACCACATGAACAAGTATATCTGCCTCGCGCACCTCATCGAGGGTCGACTTGAACGAGTCCACAAGATGTGTCGGAAGCTTGCGTATGAAGCCCACAGTGTCGGACAGCAGGAATGGCAGATTCTCTATCACGACCTTGCGCACAGTGGTATCGAGGGTAGCGAACAACTTGTTTTCAGCAAAAACATCGCTCTTGCTCAGAAGATTCATTATGGTCGATTTGCCCACATTGGTATACCCCACCAGTGCCACGCGTGTGAGCTTGCCTCGGTTCTTGCGCTGTACGGCTTTCTGGCGGTCGATGGCTCGGAGTTCTTCCTTAAGCAGCGATATTTTCGTAAGGATTATACGACGGTCCGTCTCGATCTGGGTTTCACCGGGACCACGCATACCTATACCACCACGCTGACGCTCAAGGTGAGTCCACATGCGGGTGAGTCGCGGAAGAAGATATTGATACTGTGCCAGTTCCACCTGGGTCTTGGCACTTGCCGTCTGGGCACGCTTGGCAAATATATCGAGAATCAGATTTGTACGGTCGAGAATCTTAACACCCAGTTCGCGCTCTATATTGAGCACCTGCTTGGTGGAGAGATCATCGTCGAATATGGCCATGGCTATGTCGCCGTCGTCCTCTATGAATTTCTTTATCTCCTCGAGCTTGCCCTTGCCCACAAACGTACGCGGGTTAGGATAGTCGAGGCGCTGTGTGAAGCGCTTCACCTCCTCAGCGCCGGCGGTGTCAGCCAGGAATGCAAGTTCGTCGAGATACTCCTCGGACTTGGCCTCATCCTGGGTCGGAGTGATAAGGCCAACGAGAATGGCGCGTTCGGGCTGTGCGCCCTGTGCTATGATGGAATTCTGTTTCATTTCGTTTAAATTCCGTTTAAAGGCTTACCGCTCGGAAAGCCGGAACAACGGCGGCATCCAAACTCTAAACCCGGATTTTGAATAAAATCCTGTTTTTCAGCAATACATCGCTTCGATTTCATCGGCATAGGCCGAATTAATCACCGGACGACGTATCTTCAATGTATTTGTAAGCTCACCTGCCTCAATGGTGAATTCACGGGGCAGAAGAGTGAACTTCTTTATCTTCTCGAAACCGGCAAGACCCTTCTGAAGCTTCTCGATGCGCTCGGCTATAAACCGGCGTATCTCGGTGTTGTTCACCAGATCATCGACCGACGTATAGCTGATTCCCTTCTGACGGGCATATTCCTTGAGAGCCTCGAACGCAGGAACAATAAATGCCGTGACATATTTGCGTTGGTCGCCGATCACGGCCACCTGTTCGATATAGCGGTCTTCGCCAAGACGGCTTTCAATTGCCTGCGGAGCTATGTACTTGCCATTCGATGTCTTGAAAAGGTCCTTTATACGCTCAGTGAGAACAAGCGCTCCGTTTTCGTCGAAGCGACCGGCGTCGCCGGTGCGGAACCAACCGTCGGGAGTGAATACCGAATTGTCCGTATCGGGGCGCCCGAAATATCCACGCATCACAGTAGGACCTTTCACCAGGATTTCGTTATTGTCTCCTATCTTCACCTGAATACCGTCGAGAGCAGTCCCGACAGAGCCAATCTCATAGCCCACAGAAGGATAGCACGACACCGTGGCCGTAGTTTCCGACAGTCCGTAGCCTATGATTATATTTATGCCGCACGCATGCAGGAACTCAACGATGGCAGCCGAAAGCGGCGCTCCCGCAGTGGGGAAGAATCGGCCGTTATCCACGCCGATGGCAGCCCTCAGACGATTGAACACCAGCTTCTCATAGAAACGATATTGCTTCTCGAGCAACCAGGGCACCTTACGGCCCAAACGCACATACTCCAGATTGCGCTTGGCTCCTGTGGCAAGGGCGCGCTCAAACATTATTTTGGTAAGTCCACGGGTCGAGCTGATTTTCTCCTGCACAGCACTGTAGACCTTCTCCCAGAAGCGCGGTACGCTGCACATGCACGTAGGTCGTGCCACGGCGACGGCCTTCTGTATCTCCTTCGGATTAGTATTGATATCCACACGTATTCCCATGGTAAGACAGAAATACGTCCATGCTTTCTCGAAAATATGACTCAGTGGCAGGAAGCACACCGAAGTGTCGGCATCGGAAAGAGTATCGAGACGCACCTTGTGCATATCGATGGCTGCATCGAAACAGCTATGCGGCAATATAGCTCCTTTCGGTTCCCCTGTGGTTCCCGAAGTATAGATAAGAGTGGCGATATCGTCGGGCGAAGCGGCCGATGTCCTCAGTTTCACCTCGGCGCAGCAATCGGCGGCGGCCCCGGCTCCCATAGCCAGAAAATCGGCGAAATGCATCGAGGTGCTGTCGTCGGAAGCAAAGACCACATCGCTGCCAAAAGCCACTATATGGCCCAGATCGGGACAATCCGACAATATCGCACGTGCTATATCGTAGTGTGCCTGATTGCCGGTGAATATAGCCTTTGCATGAGCATCGTTAACTATATATTTTACTTGTTCGGCACTGCTGGTGGCGTAGATCGAAACAGGAAAGGCGCGGTTGCGGTAGGCAGCGAAATCGGTAACGAGGGTCTCGCCACAGTTAGGCGCGAGAATAGCAATGGCCTCGCCCGGCTTCACCCCAATGGTGGCAAGGGCCTGAGCCGCATGCAGCACCTTGTCGGCAAAAGCGCCCCAGGTGCATGGCACAAGGCTGCGCGAGTCAATGTCGATGGTGGTAAACGCCACGCGGTCACGGCCATAACGCTCCGTCTGCCGCTCTATCAGATGTGTTAGTATATTTGGCATCAAATAAGTGTCTTACGGTAGTGTACTGCAAAGGTACAACCTTTCACTTTCATTATTAACAATTTTGGCTGCCTAAATGATGTAGCGTTAACAAATGTTTCCAAGCAACCCGCCTATGGTTAACTTGTGTTAACAGATTTTAAGCATTCAAGCACCGATTTTGACATCACGGCACCTTTACCTAATTTTGTAGATAAATCAATGATAATAGATTGTCAATGACAGAATTTCTTTCAGAGTGGCACCTTGTCGGCCTTGTGGTCGGTCTCGCCACATTCCTCATAATCGGGATTTTCCATCCCGTAGTTATAAAGTGCGAATACTACTTCGGCGTTCGATGCTGGTGGTGGTTCCTGGTGCTCGGCATTGCCATGTGCGCGGTATCGATGCTGGTCGAAAACACCATACTGTCCACACTCGCAGGTGTCACCGCATTCTCTTCTTTCTGGACCATTAAAGAAATCTTCGAGCAGCGCGAAAGAGTGAGAAAAGGATGGTTCCCGGCCAATCCAAAGAGAGCTTCAGGCTCTGACTCCGCTACAAAATCGGCTCAATCATAGCATCAAACCCTACAAAAAGCTGTAAAAATGCCTTTTGTATGAGGAATTATCACTATATTTGCGAGCCGAAAACGACACCTTAGTAAATTCAATTAATCAATAAACCATAAATTTCACATGCAAAGCAAAGGAAATCTGGGCAGCATCGTAGCCGGTGTCATAGCCGTTTTCTTGGTATTGGTGTGTCTGTTCTACCTCTCGTTCACATTCATTTCGAACAAGTACGAGAACCAGGCTGCCACCTATGCCATAGCAGAATCGGGTGACAACGACGACGCAGCCTACAACAAGGCCTACAAGCACTACATGGACTCCCTCGGCGACCAAAAAGTGTATATGGGCGCCTACACTCTCAATCAGGTTCGCAAATGGGGCGTTGGCCTCGGTCTCGACCTTAAAGGCGGTATGAACGTTATCCTCCAGGTCGATATGCCCGACATGATGCGCGGCATGAAGACCGGCGATACCGACTCTGTATTCGAAGCAGCTCTCGCAGGTGCCAACAAGATGGTGGCATCGCACCAGACCGATGACTTCGTCAGCAGCTTTGTCGGTCTCTACCGTCAGGCTAAGCCCATGGCCGACTTCTCTGTCCTCTTCCAGGACGTCGTTAAGCCCGGCATGAGCGACGATGCAGCCACTGCAGCACTCAAATCTCAGGTAAAGGACCGCGTGGACAACTCCGCTACCAACGTGCTCCGCAACCGTATCGACCAGTTCGGCGTCGTTTCGCCGAACATCCAGGTGCTCAAAGGCAAGGACGGTCAGATTCTCCTTGAGCTCCCCGGTGTGAAAGACCACGAACGTGTACGCGACCTTCTCCAGCGCTCCGCAAACCTCGAATTCTACGAGACATACCGCGCAGAAGAAATCGCCAACTCACTCGGCGCTCTCGCAAACGCTCTTTCAAACGACACCACAGTCAACGTTGCCCCCTACATCGCCATGCTCCAGCAGGGCGCAGGCTACGGAGCAACCGTGGGATATGCTCCCGATGCAAAGACCATCGACGCAATCAACGCCGTACTGGCCACACCTCAGGCAAAGGCTCTTCTCCCCAACGACCTCAAACTCCGTTGGGCCGTGAAACCCACCGTACGCATCGATGAGAACGGCAAGGAACACAACTTCGGCACCGCACTCTACGCTCTCCGCGCCACCGGCGGCAAAGCACGCCTCGACGGTCAGGCTGTGAGCGACGCCACCACTAACTACGATCCTCTCCGTGGCAACGAGGTATCCATGCGCATGAACTCCACCGGCGCACGCCAGTGGGCCATCATCACCGGCCAGAACATCGGCAAGCAGGTGGCAATCGTGCTCGACGACATGGTATACTCCGCCCCCAATGTAAACGATAAGATCGAAGGCGGATCGTCGTCCATCACCGGCGACTTCGACCTCGATGAAGCCCGCGACCTCGCAAACGTGCTCAAGAGCGGCCGTATGGACGCCAAGGTGCACATCATCTCCGACATGGTTGTCGGTCCTTCGCTCGGCGCTCAGGCTATCAAGGCCGGTTTCATCTCCTTCGTTGTGGCTCTGGTGCTCCTCATGATCTTCATGATTGCATTCTACGGCTTCATGCCCGGCATCATCGCCAACATCTGCCTTATCTGCAACCTCTTCTTCACCATCGGTATTCTCGCATCCTTCCAGGCTGTGCTCACCATGAGCGGTATCGCCGGTATCGTGCTCTCGCTCGGTATGGCAGTCGACGCCAACGTGCTCATTTTCGAGCGTACCAAAGAAGAGCTCCGCGCAGGCAAGAATGTACGCAACGCCCTCGCCGACGGCTACAGCAATGCATTCTCCGCCATCTTCGACTCCAACCTTACATCGATTATCACAGGCGTAATCCTGCTGCTTGTCGGCACAGGTCCTATCAAGGGCTTCGCCACCACCCTCATCATCGGCCTTATCTGCTCGTTCTTCACTGCAGTATACCTGAGCCGTCTCTTCTTCCTCTGGTTCGCAAAGACCAAGGCCTTCAACTCGCTCACATTCAGCACCGGCCTTTCGAAGAAGATGTTCATCAACTCGCATTTCAACTTCCTCGGACAGCGTAAGGCCAGCTTCACTGTCGTAGCCGTGATTGTGGCAATCGTAGCCATATCGCTCGGCATCCGCGGTCTCAACCGTGGTATCGACTTCTCCGGTGGCCGCAACTACATCGTGAAGTTCGAAAAGCCCGTCGACACCCAGGAACTTCAGGAGGTTCTCGCAGCAGAATTCCCCGATGCCTCCACTTCGGTGATCACCATCGAAAGCTCCAACCAGGTTCGCGTCAGCACCAACTACAAGATCAACTCTGAAGAAGCCGGCGTAGAGAACGAAATCACCGACAAGCTCTTCAACGCCCTCAAGCCCTATCTCCGCGAAGGCATGAGCGCCGCCGAATTCTCCACCACCGACGCAAGCCAGGGTATCGTAAGTTCGCAGCTCGTAGGCCCCTCCATCGCCAACGACATGAAGACCAAGGCATACCTCGCAGTGACAATCTCGCTGCTGGCTATGTTCCTCTACATCCTTCTCCGCTTCCGCAACGTAGCATTCTCGCTCGGCGCCCTCGCAGCCGTTGCATTCACTGCTTTCGCCATCATCGGCTTCTATTCCCTCTTCTACGGAATACTGCCTTTCGCAATGGAAGTAGACCAGACGTTCATAGCGGCGATATTGACCGTCATCGGTTACCAGATCAACGATACCGTGGTGGTATTCGACCGTGTGCGTGAAAACATCGGCCTCTATCCCAAGCAGGACTTCTTCACCACCATCAACCAGTCGATCAACACCACACTCAGCCGTACCATCATGACATCAGCTTCGACCTTGCTGGTACTCCTTTGCATCTTCATCCTCGGTGGCGACGCCATCCGCAGCTTCACATTCGCAATGCTCTTCGGTGTAATCATCGGTACACTCGCCACCATCTACGTGGCCTGCCCCGTGGCTTACCTCACCGACAGCCGCCGCAAAGCTGCCGCAAAGAAGAAATAATCCCCCATTCATCATAGCACGCAGCGGCCTGCCACTCGGCAGGCCGCTGTTGTTTTACCCGGTTAATTGGGTTAATAAAGTTAATAGGGTGAAGAGTTAAGATAATAGTAAAGCGCGCGCAAAAAACTACCACCTTAACTCCTTTAACTCTATAAACTCCATTAACTCAAAAAAAAGACCACCGATTTGGTTTTGCTCTCGACTTATTCGTATTTTTGCACTATGTACGATACCATAAAAATCTTTCTGGCAGACCACATCGGCACAGAGCATAGCCAAAGTATAATCACTGCTATAATTCTGGCGGGAATTGCGCTCGCATCATACCTCAGCTACAAGTTGGCTCGGTGGATCACCGTATTCCTGAAGATGCACATCGAGGGCACAAGTACTGAATGGGACGACGATTTGGCCAATGACCGCATGCTGCGGGCCATATCGCAGCTTATTCCGGCACTGGTGGTGAACTGGCTGCTTCCCGGCTTCTTCGGCGAGGAGTTCCACTTTCTGCGGATAGCCACGGCGCTCTATATTTTAGGCACGTACATATATATCGTCATAATATTTGCCGACAATCTCTATAGCGCATTCGAGAAAAGGCCAAAATACAAGGCCTGGACAGTCAAGGGGCTATTTCAGACTGTCAAGGTAATTGCCATAGCCATCGGCATACTGGTGTGCTGCAGCATACTCTTCGGGCGCGGCCCGTTGGCGATTCTGACAGCCCTGGGCGCCACCGCCGGTGTGATGATGCTGGTGTTTAAAGACACTATTCTCGGATTTGTAGCTTCGGTGCAGCTCACAGGCAATAAGATGCTTCACAAAGGCGACTGGATAGTGGCCGAAAAGCATGGTGCCAACGGCATTGTAGAAGAAATCACCCTCACCACCGTGAAGGTGAAGAATTGGGACAACTCCGTGACGACGATACCGCCATATTCCCTTATTTCGGATTCATTCCGCAACTATCAGCCCATGCGCGAGAGTGGCGGTCGACGGGTCGAGCGTTCCATCTATATCGATGCAAACACAGTGCGTTTCTGCACCGAAGAAGAGCTTGCCTCGCTGCGCAAGCGTGGATGGCTCGATGGGCTCGACGTGCACGATGCAGCCCACGTTGTGAATCTACATCTGCTGCGGAAGTACCTCGAACACTACCTCATGCACCATCCGCATCTCAACCACCACATGCTCACGATGGTACGACAGATGGAGCCCACGCAGTCCGGCCTACCGCTGCAGTTGTATTTCTTTGTAAACACTGTGGAGTGGAAAGCCTTCGAGCATATGCAAAGCGATATTTTCGACCACGTATACGCCATCGTAGCCGAATTCGGCCTACGCATTTACCAAACACCCGCCGGCTCCGACCTCCTCGCCCTCCGCTAACCCCCACCCCTTTAACCAAACACCAGCCCCTACGCAGTGCCGGAGGCACTGTATTATGAGAAAACCCCGGGTGAAACCCGGGGACACGGTGCAGCCCCATCTAAAGAGTCCCGGAGGGACGTCTTGTGGTGATAAAAATTTGCCAGAACCGATTATGATTGCTATTTTTGCCATTATGAGCAAAGTAACAGCATATTACCACATTGTATTCTGCACAAAAGCGAGAGAAATGACAATTCCGCTATCATATAAAGAGGATGTATACCGTTTTATATGGAG
This sequence comes from uncultured Muribaculaceae bacterium, assembly GCA_910587915.1. Lineage (GTDB taxonomy): Bacteria > Bacteroidota > Bacteroidia > Bacteroidales > Muribaculaceae > CAG-873. The sequence goes on from CAJUOB010000001.1 coordinate 94,524, forward strand.
CGAAATTAAAAAGCATAAATGCGATTTGCTGCGTATAGGCGGTATCCAAAACCACGTACATATGCTCATAAATCTGCATCCAACTATGGCTTTGGCGAAATTGATGCAGGAAATAAAAAGTCGGTCAAGTGCTTGGATGAATGCGGATGCTCGATTTGTTGGATTCAGGGGATGGGCTGCCGATTATTACGCATGCACAATTTCTCCCGAACTACGCTATAGGGTATGTGAGTATATAAGAAATCAGGAAATGCATCATAAAGTTACTGCTGTTGACGATGAGTTCTCAGATATGTATCGATATGCTGATGTCGAGTATGACTCTCGTGACCTGAAATAGTTTTTTTCACCACAAGGCGTCCCTCCGGGACTTTTTTCTTAGGCTTGTCTCTCTCCCCGGGCTGCGCCCGGGGTTTTCTCATTATACAGTGCCTCCGGCACTGCGTAAGCGCAATCTCCTTATACCAATGCGTTTTCTCATGTAATCACGACGGCACTGCGTAAGCGCAATCTCCTTATACCAATGCGTTTTCTCATGTAATCACG
>CAJUOB010000001.1:95169-131250 GCA_910587915.1 uncultured Muribaculaceae bacterium
CGGCACTGCGTAAGCGCAATCTCCTTATACCAATGCGTTTTCTCATGTAATCACGACGGCTCTACGGGGATGCAGTCTACTTGACCACGTAGGTTTTCATCGCATAGCGCCAGGGGCGCTGGTGCATGGATCGCGGGGTTGCGATTGTTTGCACGGCGGATATAGAAAGCGCCCGGCTTGTGGTAAGCCGGGCGCTATATTTGATGTATCTTGATCTTACTTTTCGAATTTCTTCACAATCACAGTGGCATTGTGTCCGCCGAAACCAAACGAGTTGGAGAGTGCGGCACGCACTGTGCGCTTCTGTGCGCGGTCGAATGTGAAGTTGAGGCTATAGTCGATTTCCTCGTCCTTATCCTCAGGATCATGGTTGATTGTAGGAGGCACGATATCTTCCTCTACAGCCTTCACGCTGAACACTGCTTCGAGTGCGCCAGTGGCACCGAGAAGGTGGCCGGTCATCGACTTGGTCGAGGAAATGTTGAGCTTGTGTGCGCTTTCGCCGAATACTTCCACGATAGCTTTCACTTCCGAGATGTCGCCCACAGGTGTCGATGTGCCGTGCACATTGATGTAGTCGATATCTTCGGGCTTCATACCTGCATCCTCGAGAGCGTTGCGCATGGCCAGGATAGCACCGAGGCCATCGGGATGAGTGGCGGTGAGGTGGTATGCGTCGGCAGAAAGACCGCCGCCGGCAACCTCGCAGTAGATCTTGGCACCGCGTGCGAGCGCATGCTCAAGTTCCTCGAGCACGAGCACAGCCGAGCCTTCGCCCATCACGAAGCCGTCGCGGCTCTTGCTGAAGGGGCGCGATGCAGTTTCGGGGCTGTCGTTGCGGGTTGAAAGTGCGTGCATGGAGTTGAAGCCACCCACACCGGCAGGGAAGATTGCGGCTTCGGCGCCACCGGTGATCATTACATCGGCTTTGCCAAGACGGATGAGGTTGAATGCGTCGATAATGGCATTGTTGCTCGAAGCGCAGGCCGATACCACACCGTAGTTGGGGCCGTGGTAGCCATATTCCATAGAGATATGTCCGCTTGCGATGTCGGCAATCATCTTGGGAATGAAGAAGGGATTGTATTTGGGGCCCTTATCGGCATTCATGGCATAATATCCGGCCTCTTCCTCGAAAGTGTGGAGACCACCGATGCCGGCGGCTACAATCACGCCTACGCGGTTTTTGTCGATACTTCCATCTTCGGTCTCTATAGCTGCGTCGGCCACTGCCTGACGGGCTGCAACCATGGCATACTGTGCATAGAGGTCGAGCTGGCGCGCTTTGCGGCGGTCGAAATGATCCTCGGCTTTGAAACCCTTTACTTCGCAGGCGAATTGGGTTTTGAACAGGCTGGCATCGAAATGTGTGATGGGGCCGGCTCCGCTGACGCCCGCTTTGGCGTTCTCCCAAGTGGTGGCAACATCGTTGCCCAGCGGGGTGATAGCTCCAAGGCCGGTAACTACGACTCTTTTAAGTTCCATTATTTAACGTATGGGGTGATGGTTTGTGCGTTTGAAGAGAGTGGTGTATACATAGTAAAAACCGCCGTGCCATTTCACTGTCGGAAACTCGCGGCGGCTGTATTGTCGTTGGAGGAATTGTCCTTACTTCGCGTTGGCTTCAACGAAAGCAACGGCGTCGCCGACAGTCTTGATCTTTTCAGCTTCTTCGTCGGGGATAGTGATGCCGAATTCTTTTTCGAAGTCCATGATGAGTTCTACGGTGTCGAGGGAGTCTGCACCGAGGTCGGTGATGAAGCCTGCGGTTTCAGTTACTTTTTCGGGCTCTACGCCGAGCTTATCTACCACGATGTTTTTTACGCGATCTGCAATTTCTGACATGATAGTGTGTTGTTTAAATTAGTAAATTCACATTTTGCGGTGCAAAGTAAGCAATTTTTATTCAAAGTAGGAAATATATCGTCGGCCACACGCACCCGCACTACCTCTTATATAATGCCAAAACCGCCTCACACATAGCTCTGAGCGCGATTTTCATCGAACGGTGAAAAAATGTTAAGAAGCGCCGTTTTGATATATATCAGCCTGAATAATTGCCTGAAAGGAAATAAATTTGGAAAAAGCGCGTCATTTTCGTATCTTTGCGCGAATTTTACGACGTAATACATTTTTTATAATTTTATGAATCCCATTAAAAAAACCATCGAACTGCCCGACGGCCGCACCATCACTATCGAGACCGGCAAGTTGGCAAAGCAGGCCGATGGAGCGGTAGAAGTGCGCATGGGCAACACCGTGCTTCTGGCCACCGTGGTATCTGCCAAGGAAGCCGGAGAAGGTGTCGATTTCATGCCACTGCAGGTTGAATACAAAGAGAAATTCTCCGCTGCCGGTCGTTTCCCCGGCGGCTTCCTCAAGCGCGAAGGCCGCGCGAGCGATTATGAAATCCTCACCGCCCGTCTGGTCGACCGTGTGCTCCGTCCCCTTTTCCCGGACAATTACCACGCCGACACCTTCGTCAATATTATCCTCTTCTCCGCCGACGGAGTCGACGCTCCCGACTGCCTCGCCGGCCTGGCCGCATCGGCCGCCATCGCCGTGAGCGACATACCCTTCAACGGTCCCATCTCCGAAGTGCGTGTGGCCCGTGTGGACGGTAAGTTCGTGATCGACCCCACATTCGACGAACTCCAGAAAGCCGACATGGAACTCATGGTCGGCGCCACCTACGACAACATCATGATGGTCGAAGGCGAAATGGACGAAGTGAGCGAAACCGAACTCCTCGCCGCTCTCCGCGCCGCACACGACGCCATCAAGGTACAGTGCAAGGTGCAGATGGAACTTGCCGAAGCCGTCGGCAAGGCCAAGCGCGAATACTGCCACGAAACAAACGACGAAGCTCTCCGTGCCGACGTGCACGAAAAATGCTACGACCGCGCCTATGCAATCGCCAAGGCCGGTTGCGCCGACAAGCACTGGCGTCAGGACAGCTTCGACGCTATCTGCGACGAATACATCGAATCGCTCCCCGAAGAGGAACGCGAAGCTAAGGCTGCTCTGGTGAAGCGCTACTACCACGACGTAGAGAAAGAAGCCGTGCGCCGCTGCATCCTCGACGAAGGCATCCGCCTCGACGGCCGCAAGACCACCCAGATCCGTCCCATCTGGATCGAGACAGACTATCTGCCCGGACCCCACGGATCGGCAGTCTTCACCCGCGGAGAGACACAGGCACTCGCTACAGTGACCCTCGGCACCAAGCTCGACGAGAAAATCCTCGACGACGTGCTCAACCAGGGCCGCGAACGCTTCCTCCTCCACTACAACTTCCCTCCCTTCTCCACCGGCGAAGCTAAGGCTCAGCGCGGCGTAGGCCGTCGCGAAGTTGGCCACGGCAACCTCGCCCACCGCGCCCTGAAGCGCATGTTCCCCGCCGACTTCCCCTACGTATGCCGCGTGGTCAGCGACATCCTCGAGAGCAACGGCTCATCGTCGATGGCAACCGTATGCGCCGGCACACTCGCCCTTCTCGACGCAGGCGTGAAGATGCGTAAGCCCGTCAGCGGCATCGCCATGGGTCTTATCACCGACAACGCCACCGGCCAGTACGCCGTCCTCAGCGACATCCTCGGCGACGAAGACCACCTCGGCGACATGGACTTCAAGGTGACTGGTACTGTCGACGGTATCACCGCCACCCAGATGGACATCAAGTGCGACGGTCTCAGCTACGAAATCCTCGAGAAAGCACTTCTCCAGGCTCGCGACGGTCGTCTCCACATCCTCGAACTCATCAACCAGGCCATTCCCGCTCCCCGAGAGGACTATAAGCCCCACGTGCCCCGCATCGTCACCATGCTCATACCCAAAGAGCTCATCGGCGCTGTCATTGGCCCGGGCGGAAAAATCATCCAGGGAATCCAGGAAGAAAGCGGTGCCACCGTTTCCATCGACGAAATCGAAGAAGGCGGATACATCGAAGTGGCCGCTCCCAACCGCGACGCCATCGACAAGGCTCTCGCCATGATCAACGCCATCGTAGAACTGCCCGAAGAAGGCAAGGTATACGACGGTACCGTGCGCTCCATCATGGACTTCGGCGCATTCGTTGAATTCATGCCCCACCGCGACGGCCTGCTCCACATCAGCGAAATCGCTTGGGAACGCCTCGAAGACATGGCTGCATCCGGCCTCAAAGAAGGCGACAAAGTGCAGGTTAAACTTATCGAAATCGATAAGAAAACCGGCAAATACCGCCTCTCCATGCGTGCCCTTCTCCCCAAACCCGAAGGCTACGTAGAACCCCAGCGCGCTCCCCGCGGCGAACGTGGTCCCCGTCGTGAAGGCGGCGACCGTCCCCGTGGCGACCGTGGCCCCCGTCGCGAAGGCGGCGACCGTCCCCGCCGCGAACCCCGTGGCGACCGCGGTCCCAAGAAAGACTAATCGCACCTCTGTCATAACCTGATACACCCGACGCCGGAAGCACCCGCTTCCGGCGTTTTTTTGCGACCGCACAGTGCCGGAGGCACGATATTATGAGAAAACCCCGTGTGCAGGGAGATTGCGACCACGCAGTGCCGGAGGCACTGTATAATGAGAAAACTCCGGGCGCAGCCCGGGGACAGGGCGCAGCGCTGAGAGAGCGAAGTCCCGGCGGGACGTCTTGTGGTGCCTACAAACTTATTCCGACCACCCACCACTCCCGTCAAAATGTCGACACACGACTTTTTCCGCAATCAAACCGCAGACTACGGCAGTAACTTTGCCACGTACAACAAAAAAGATGACAATGAACACCCTGCCAGTTTCCAAAAAAGTATATGCCGACATCAGAGCACGCATCATTAGCGCACTTGCCGTCAGCCCCGGTTCCACAGAAGTAGCTCTCGAAATGGTCAACCAATACCTCGCCGGCCATACTCCACAGAGCCAAGACAGTGCTGCCACAATAGCCTTCGCCATGATCCGCTCCGAACTCGACCGCGCCCTCGAGCGCTCCCGCCGTGCCCGCGCCCGTGCAGCAGCCCGCAAAGCAGCAAAAGCCGCCGAAGCCGTCCAACCCACCGAAATAAAACTATCGCGCCAACAACGCCGCGCCCAAGCACGCGCCGCCCTCAAACAGCAGAAACGCCATGTAATCCCCGACCATCGCCAGACATCTTACAACCATCCGCACCCAAGAGAAAAGCTACATCGAAGAGACTATTCCATACCATAAAGCAAAATACTCGCATCAAAAACAAAAAAAATCAAATAATTCCGTTAAGAATTTGGAATTCAAATAAATTTACATACATTTGCATAATTCAAGTATTCATCATTTCTCTTTGTCCTAATAAAATCAGGCACCACCATAAATCAAGTCATTATGAAAAAATTTCTTTCCCTATTCGCAGCGCTGGCAATGCTGCTCTCCGCATGCAAAAGCGATGAACCAGCTCCTGCTTTCAACAAAGATGTGACAACATCTTTAACTCGAAGTAAAACCGAGGCCATTGAGCTTGCATTATCTCATATGCAAAATCGCTCTGGCTCACGCAACGTTTACTCTGTACATGATATCCAAGTAGTCAAAGACTATGATTCCAGAAGTAGTTCTGATACGCTCATATACGCTATCAACTTTACTGATGAACGAGGCTTCGCACTCATTTCTGCAGCTCGATCCGGCGAAGCCATCCTCGGTTATGCCGATGAAGGCCAAATCGATGTTAAAAATATAGAGCCCAATTCAGGTTTCCAATTTTATATGGATGCTGCGACTAATTATGTCAAACTTAACATGTCGAAAGATTCAATATATTATATAGAACCGATTGACACTACATTCAACAGAATCCCCAATCCTTATATCCCCGTTACGACCTATGAAACCATAAAACCTCGTGTAACTCTGAAATGGGGACAAAATTATCCAGAAGGAATATATTGCCCTAATAAAACAAGCGGCTGCACTCAAACTGCAATGGCTTTAATGATGACTGCAATAAAACAACCCCAAACAATTGAATATACTTATCCCGAAAAAGATAAAGATTCTGAAACTTTAGACTGGGCACTGATAAGCAAACATGATAAATCTACGTATTCTGGATTTGCAGAATCCCATTTATCCAATTGCCCGGCATCAGAAGAAACACATAAGACAATAGGACGTATTTGCCGTGAATTAGGGAAACGAAATAATGCATATTATAACAAGACATCGACATCAGCTTCTATTTTGGATGCACGAAATACGTTTACAGAGCTTCTACCACCGGGATATTCAGTCTCTACCGTAACTCAATTCGCAAGAACATCGAACACAGATATATTCAACAAACTAAAAACCGATGGAATTGTCGCATATTTTAGAGGCGATGATACAACCAATCCTGACAATGAACGAGGGCATGCATGGGTACTATGTGGAGGTGAAAGGATTACAACCACTGAAAAATCATCAGTAATTGGCGGTGGCCCAGATATTGTAACTATCAAAATATACTTCTTCTTTAATTGGGGACAAATGGGTTCTTACAACGGATATTTTCCTGCTGGAGTATTTGATCAACAAAAGTCAACAACGCCTTCTCGTTCAAATTTTGACACCAATGTATCATTCTTTTGGGTTTACAAAAACTAATCTAACTTAATCACATCACTATGAATAAATTTCTTTTCCTCTTCGCAGCCTTGGCAATGCTGCTCTCCGCATGCAAAAGCGATGAACCGCCAGGTATCACTCCCGATGAACCAATAGTGGAAGAAATAATAGTAAAACCGGTACCAACACTCACCGCTGATGAATCTGACGCAGCTGCTGGTCAGAAAAATTTCCATACAAAATTCTTTCAGGCCGTAAGCCTCAAAAACCCGTCGAAAAATATAATCGTATCGCCATTGAGCGCATCAATGCTGCTGTCGATGGTTGCGAACTCAGCCGATAATACGACGGCCTCACAGATTTGCTATGCGCTGGGATGCGAGAACATCGAGTCTGTCAACTCTATGTCTAAAAAATACATAGAGTGGATATCCGGTGCAGATGAGGGTGTGACCGTAAAGATGGCCAACTCAATATGGCACAAGCAAGAGCTTACAGCCCGAACAGATTTTGCAAAAATAGCGGACCAATATTACTCATCCGAACTTATAGCCCGAGACTTCTCCAAAGGAAAAAGTCTGGTAGCTGAAATCAACGACTGGACCAAACGGAAGACCTCCGGGATGATAGACAATATTGTAAATTCTATACCAAGCGCAAATGTAGCCATAATGGTCAATGCATTATACTTCAGAGGAACATGGCGAGAGAATTTCAATAAGAAAGCGACAGCCAAGGCCACTTTCCATGGTCTCGACCACACCTCGACAGTCGACATGATGTGCCGCACATTTCATTATGGATGCCAATATACGATAACCGACGACTATTCGGCCGTTGAGATACCATACGGCGCTTCAGGAAATTGCTCCATGGTGCTTATACTTCCGGCTGAAGGGTCCGATATAGACAGTTTCATTGCTTCAGATGCGTTTACAACCCAAACCAATCTCAATGCAAATGCACCGATAGCATTATATCTACCCAAGTTCTCTATAGCGCCGGACAATACGATAGACCTCAACCCGCTATTCGCATCGCTTGGCATAGACAATCTCGATAATCTCCAAAAATGCAATATCTTTACAGACCCCGTAAATGCCCAATATTCCATCCATCAGAAGACCGGAATAAACGTCGATGAAGACGGCACAGAAGCCGCTTCCGTCACATGGGGCCATCTCGACGGCGATTCAGGAGAAACTCCGCCTGAACCGAAGATAATGAGATTCGACAGGCCGTTCGTTTTCCTAATCAAAGAAAACAACACAAATCTGTGCCTATTCGCCGGAAAAATAAACAATCTTTGATTGAACAACGATATGGAATCCACGGGAACTCAAACCCGTGGATTCTTTCTATCTCCCCCTCGAGAGACAGACGACTATCGGAACTCATACAGACTGTTTGCGGATTTTTTCGTATCTTTGCAAGTTAACAGGAAAATACAATAGAATCACATATGAATCCACTCGAACTCAGCGAACAGGAAGCAATCCGACGCAATAGTCTGGCCGAGCTCCGACGCCTCGGCATAGAGCCATATCCGGCAGCAGAATTTACCGTTACAGGACACAGCGATGAAATAAAGGCCAACTTCGCCGACGACGCGCCCGTCCGCGAAGTAGCGGTCGCCGGCCGTATCATGAGCCGACGTATCATGGGCAAAGCCTCGTTTGTGGAGCTTCAGGACGCTTTCGGCCGCATCCAGGTGTATATATCGCGCGACGAGATATGCCCCGGAGAAGACAAGGAACTCTATAATACCGTATTCAAGAAACTTCTCGACATCGGTGACTTCGTAGGCATCCGCGGCTACGTGTTCCGCACCCAGACCGGCGAAATATCCGTCCATGCCCAGGAACTCACAGTGCTCAGCAAGAGTCTTCGCCCGCTCCCCATCGTTAAAGTGAAGGATGGCGTGACCTACGACGCTTTCGACGACCCCGAGCTCCGTTACCGCCGCCGCTATGTCGACCTGGTGGTTAACGATGCCGTGAAGCAGATCTTCCTCAAGCGCACCAAGGTGTACACCTCCATGCGCGAATACTTCAATGCAGCCGGCTACATCGAAGTGGAGACACCGATACTGCAGAGCATTCCCGGTGGCGCATCGGCACGTCCGTTCATCACCCACCACAATGCACTCGACATTCCTCTCTATCTCCGCATCGCCGACGAGCTCTACCTCAAACGCCTCATCGTAGGCGGATTCGACGGAGTATACGAGTTCTCCAAGAACTTCCGCAACGAGGGCATGGACCGCACCCACAACCCTGAGTTCACCTGCATGGAGATCTATGTGGCCTACAAGGACTACAACTGGATGATGAGCTTCACCGAACGCATGCTCGAGAAGATATGCATGGACGTGAACGGCACCACAGAGGTAAAGGTAGGCGACAACATCATCAGCTTCAAGGCACCATTCCCCCGTGTGACCATGGCCGAAGCCATAAAGGAGCACACAGGAGTCGACATCACCGGCATGGACGAGGAGCAGCTCCGCAAGGCAGCCCGCGATCTCGGCATCGAAGTGGACGACACCATGGGCAAAGGCAAGCTCATCGACGAAATCTTCGGCGAGAAGTGCGAGGGTCTCTACATCCAGCCCACCTTCATCACCGACTATCCTATCGAGATGTCGCCCCTCACAAAGCGCCACCGCAACAATCCCGAACTCACCGAGCGCTTCGAGCTAATGGTGAACGGCAAGGAGCTTGCCAACGCATACTCTGAACTCAACGACCCCATCGACCAGTACGAACGCTTCGTGGAACAGATGCGACTTGGCGAGAAGGGCGACGACGAGGCCATGATCATCGACGGCGACTTCATCCGCGCCCTCGAATACGGCATGCCTCCAACATCGGGCATGGGTATAGGCATGGACCGACTTGTGATGCTCATGACAGGCCAGACAGCCATCCAGGAAGTACTCCTCTTCCCGCAGATGCGCCCCGAAAAAGTGGAAAAACGCGACAGCGTCGAGGCATTCGCAGCCGTTGGCGTGCCCGAAGAATGGGTACCCGTGGTTCAGAAAGCCGGCATCCTCACAGTGGCAGCACTCGCTCAGGCCAACCCCGCCAAAGCCCATCAGGATTTCTGCGGCCTCAACAAGAAGCACAAGCTCGGCCTCAAGAATCCCACTCCCGAAACCGTGGCCGAATGGGTGGCAAAAGCGAACGAATGAAACGCATAATGCGTTCTTAATATGTAGCCGGGCTGAAAAGTCCGGCTACATTCCAACCCCTCAATGACCGAAACTATGAGCAAATTTCCCGGCAAAATAGCGGTGATGGGTGGCGGAAGCTGGGCCACGGCTCTGGCTAAACTGCTTCTCAACAACTGCGCCGACATAATGTGGTACATGCGGCGCGACGACCGCATCGACGAATTCAGGCAGCTGGGCCACAACCCGGCCTACCTCACCGACGTGCATTTCGACGTGAACCGCATCGAATTTTCAAGCGATATAAACCACGTATGCCGCACCGCCGATACCCTGCTCATGGTCATGCCTTCGCCATACTTCAGCGAGCATGTCGATAAAATCACGGCCGATATAAGCGGCAAGACTGTCGTATCGGCCATCAAAGGCATAGTGCCGCAGTCCAACGAACTTATAACCGACCATATGGTGCGCCGCTTCGGCATAGCCCCCGACCGCATGCTGGTGGTGAGCGGTCCGTGTCACGCCGAAGAGGTGGCTCTCGACCGTCCGTCGTACCTCACCATCGGTTGCCGCGACCTTGCCAACGCCGAAGCATTTGCCGGTGTACTCCGCAGTAGCCGCACCCGCGCCATCTGCTCGTCGGATGTCGACGGCATCGAGTATGCCTCTGTGCTGAAAAACGTATATGCCATCGCTGCCGGAATAGTGCATGGAACCAAGACCGGCGACAATTTCACCGCCGTCCTCACATCCAACGCCATCCGCGAGATGGACCGCTTCCTCGAGGCGGCCTGCCCTGCCCCACGCCAGATATGCGATTCCGTATACCTGGGCGATCTGCTGGTGACGGCATACTCGCGTTTCTCGCGGAATCACAATTTCGGTTCGATGATAGGCTGCGGATACTCAGTGCGCAACGCCCGTATGGAAATGAACCAGACGGCCGAAGGCTACTACGGCACAAGGTGCATCCATGAGATCAACGACCGGCTCTGTGTCGACATGCCCATTCTCGAAAACGTATACAACATTCTCTACCGTGGCATGCCCGCCCAGCGCGCGCTCCGAGCCATGGCGCAAACATTCGACTAATGAAGAAACTTTTAGGGCTCACTCTCGAGCAGCTCGGCGAGGTTGCAGCCGAGGTAGGACTCCGGCCTTTTGCAGCAAAGCAGATGGCCGCATGGCTCTATCAGAAGCGCGTCGACGACATCGATGCGATGACCGACCTGCCCAAACGTGCGCGCGAAGAGCTTAAAAAGACATATACCATAGGCCGCGAAGCTCCTAAGATGGAAGCCCGCAGCAGCGACGGCACCGCCAAGTACCTGTTCGAGGGTGTCGGTGGCCGCGATATCGAGGCTGTGTATATCCCCGACCGCGAGCGTGCCACGCTCTGCGTGTCGAGTCAGGCAGGTTGCCGCATGGGATGCAAATTCTGCATGACAGGCCAAGGTGGCTTCCAGGGCAATCTCGATGCCGGTGCCATCATCAACCAGATTCTGTCGATACCCGACAGCGATAGCCTCACCAACATCGTATTCATGGGCATGGGCGAACCCACCGACAATCTTCCGGCGGTGCTTGCAGCCATCGACATCCTCACGGCCAAGTGGGGCATGGCATGGAGCCCCCGACGCATCACTGTGTCGACCATCGGCAACACCAAGGGACTGCAGACACTTCTGGACTCAACGCAGGTGCACATAGCACTGAGCATGCACACTCCTTTCGCCGGAGAGCGCGAGCGCATCATGCCCGTGGAGAAAGCATTTCCACTGCGGGAGATCATGCCGCTGCTCAAGGCGCACGATTTCGCGCACCAACGGCGCCTGTCGATGGAGTACACCATGTTCGCAGGTCTCAACGACGATGAGCGCCATGCCGATGCACTGGCACGTTTGCTGCGCGGCACCGATGCACGTGTGAACCTCATCCGTTTCCACCGCACGCCCGGATTCGAAGGTCGTCCCAGCGACCAGGCTACTATGGAAGCCTTCCGCGACCGACTCAACGCCGCCGGCGTCACCGCCACCATCCGGGCCTCGCGTGGAGAGGACATAATGGCCGCCTGTGGCATGCTTGCCGGTAGCCGCAAATGATGCCTGCCATGCTCCGGCAACGAGGCTTGGACTCCAACCATCAATCTTTAACCATTAACATTTAGAAAAACAGTGAGCAACAAGATAAAAGTGGGAATCACCCACGGCGACACCAACGGCATAGGCTATGAGGTGATCCTCAAAACCCTTGAGGACAACCGATTGAGCGACTTATGCACAATCGTGGTCTATGGCTCGGCCAAGGCCGCATCGTTCTACCGCAAAGCGATGGAACTGCCGCAGGTACAGTTGAACCGTGTCGACAGTGCCGCCGACGCACGCGATGGCGTGTTCAACATCATAAACGTCGTTGGCGAAGATCTGAAAATCGAACCGGGCATAGCATCCGAGGCTGCCGGTGGAGCCGCATTCGCGGCACTCGAGGCTGCAGTGGCCGATTTACGAGCCGGCGACATCGACGTACTTGTCACAGCGCCCATCGACAAACACTCTATCCAGAGCCCCACATTCACATTCCCGGGCCACACCGAATATCTCCAGTCCTCGCTTGCCGACGACACCATGCCCGATGCCAAGGCTCTGATGATACTCTGCACCGACTATCTCCGCGTGGCGCTCGCCACTGCGCACATGCCCATCGCCGAAGTACCGGGAGCACTATCCAAAGAACTGATTGTCGACAAACTCAAAGACTTCGACCGCTCGCTGCGACGCGACTTCGGCGTACAGAATCCGCGCATAGCCGTTCTGTCGCTCAATCCCCATGCCGGCGAACGCGGCTTGCTCGGCAAAGAGGAGCAGGAAATCATCATTCCCGCCATTGCCGAAGCCCAGACTCACAAAATACTTGCATTCGGCCCCTATGCCTCCGACGGATTCTTCGGCAGCGAGAGCTACCGTGCATTCGACGGTGTTCTGGCCATGTACCACGACCAAGGGTTGGCTCCGTTCAAAACCATAGCCATGGATGCAGGAGTGAACTTCACTGCCGGACTGCCATTCGTACGCACATCGCCCGACCATGGCACCGGCTACGACATAGCAGGCAAAGGCCAGGCGTCGGCTGAATCGATGCGAAGCGCCATCTACATGGCACTCGACATATACCGCAACCGCGGACGTCACGACGAAGCTTACCGCCGTCCTCTGGTCACAAAATAAGTCCGGCGGACCAACAAGCTTATTTCACTTCAAAACGATAAGTTTTCAGGCATGTACCGTTGTAGTATATCTCTATACGGTATGTGCCTGATTCCCAATGTCCCTTTTTAGAACCACCCCAACCGGAGATCACAAGCTCGCGCCCGGGACCCGTCTCTACCGAGTAATCGCTCTTATAGGAATAGCCGGCGGGTGAATTCACACCTGTCGCAAGACTCCCGTTAGGTCTGAAAAATTTCACCATCAGCGTCTTGCGGCCACTATCGAGCCCGTAATACTTCAATTTCGGTTTCAGATACATGGTGTTGGACGCATATATGGTCTTACCATAGTCTGTCTCTATGTCGCCCTGTAGAGTAGTGTTGGCCATCTCTATATCGGTAATCACCATAGGCATTGTACCCTTCACGGTACTTTTGAGCATATCAAGCGCCTCATATGCGCTTTTCTTCTCGAGCTTCAGGGTGTCTATATCTGCCTTAAGAGAGGCTATCTGCTCATTTGCCTGAGCTGACTTACGCTCATAGTCGCGCACCCGATACCTAAGCCAATCGCGAGTACCGGAAGCATCCACCCACAAATAGCTCAAAGCGCCACAGGCAGCCAGCAACAGAACAATCACCACCCAATACCCCCAGACTTTGCGTTTTTTCGCGGCCGGAGGCATGCTGCCGCCTTTGTCTTTTACTGTAACATTAGTGTAGGACGCACTGTCGTTGGAATCATACCGTGTCATTGGACCTGCGTTTTTTGTGAGAGATGTTTAAACTGCCATAGCATAAGCGCGGCAGTGGCAACTGTAGCCACTGTATCGGACAACGGGAAAGATGCCCATACACCTTTCAGACCCCACTGCGACGGAAGCCACAGCAATAGTGGAATAAGAAATATCACCTGACGCGAAAGACTGAGGAATATCGACTTCCCGGCCTTGCCAATACTCTGGAAGAAAGCCGTGGATATAACCTGAAATCCGACCATGGGGAATACCACCATGCATGTGTGGAGAGCATAGTCGCTTGCGGCGATAAGATCGGCATCGGATGTAAAGGCCCGCGCTATTACCGACGGGCAGAATACTCCGAACACGCCACCGACAAGTGTCACGACTGTGGCGGCACCCACTGCAAGCCAGTAGGTGCGCTTCAGACGATGGAACTGCCCCGCGCCATAGTTGTAGCCTACCACCGGCTGCATGCCCTGGCATATGCCGAGCACGATCGTGACCAGCAACGACGAGAACGTTATCATTATGCCGGCCGCACCGATAGCCCTGTCGCCGCCCCACTCGGCAAGCGAGCGGTTGACGATGGCATTGACCGCACATGAGGCTGCATTGACCAGCGCCGGAGCCGCGCCGATACTCACGATGCCCCACACTATGCTTTTCTTAAGCCCATAGGTGCCCCGGCGGAATCTAAGAGCGACATCGGGCTTGCTGAAATGAGCCAGCACAAACCATGCGGAGGCTGCCATGGCAATGTCGGTGGCTATAGCGGCTCCAAGTATGCCCATGTCGAATACGCGTATGAAGATAGGGTCGAGCACAACATTCACCACCGCTCCGAGCAGCATCGTGGCCATGGCCCGCTTAGGATAGCCGGAAGCACGCATTATATTATTGAACCCGAAGGCTATATTGGTCAGCAGCAATCCGGGCATAAGCGTGAGCATATACACACGTCCGTAGGGCAAAGTGGTGTCGCTGGCCCCGAACGCATGGAGCATGCCGTCGATAAATATGGTGAATATGAGGATATAGATGGCGGCATTAACCAGCGTCAAAGTCATGGCATTACCCAGCAGCAGCTCGGCCTGCCGTTTTTCGCCCGCACCAAGTACAATCGACACCCTCGATGAAGATCCCACACCCACCAGCACACCGATAGCAGTGGCAAGATTCATGATGGGGAATGTGACGGCCAGACCGGCAATGGCATCGGGTCCCACCCATTGGCCGATGAAGATACGGTCCACCACATTATATAGGGCCATGACAAGCATACCGACGACCGCCGGCACGCTATACTGCCACAACAGCCGGCCCACGGGCTTGTGGGCCAGTTCCTCGAGTCTGTCCATATTGCAACTGTGATATGTGAATTAACTGGATACTTGCACTATAGTGCGACACGCAAACATGCGAAATATCTGCAAATTTACACAATATTCACTAATTTTGCACCATGCAATGGATTTACGACATATTTATGACACACTCGGCTCTCCAGGCCGTGATTATCATATCCGTGATTATAGCCGTGGGGCTGGCCTTTGGCAAGATCCGGGTATGGGGCATCTCACTGGGAGTTACCTTTGTGTTCTTCGCCGGTATTCTCGCAGGCCATCTGGGCCTGTCGATAGATCCAACCATACTGCACTACACCGAGAACCTCGGACTTGTGCTCTTTGTGTATGAGCTTGGACTCAAAGTCGGCCCCGGATTCTTCAGTTCATTCCGCAAAGGCGGCCTTCAGCTCAATCTGCTCGGCCTTGGCGTGCTGCTGATCGGCACGGCAATGGCTGTAATATTCAGTCTGTGCCTCGGAGTACCCATAGGCGATGCCACCGGCATACTCTGTGGCGCCACCACCAACACACCGGCACTCGGTGCCGCCCAGCAGGCTCTCGAACAACTCGGACTCTCGGCCAACGGAGCAGCCCTGAGCTGTGCCGTAACTTATCCGCTTGGTGTTGTCGGGGTCATACTCGGCATTATTGTGCTACGCAAGCTCCTGATAAAGCCAGGCACCCCGCTCTCGGCTCCCACAGAAGAACCCGACGGAACATTCATCGCCGAATTCAAGGTGTGCAACCCTGCCATCTACGACATGACCGTACGCCAGGTGTCGCAGATCACCAAGACGCCGTTCGTCATATCGCGTCTGTGGCGCAACGAGGCCACAAGCCTGCCCGATTCCGACACCGTGCTGAAGAAAGACGACCACCTTCTGGTAATCACCACTCCCGCCGACTGCCCCAAACTGAAAGTACTCTTCGGCAAGCAGGAAGCCCGCGACTGGAACAAGAAAGATATCGACTGGAATTCGCTCGACAACCAGCTGATATCGCGCCGCATCATAGTGAGCCGTCCGTCCATCAACGGCAAGAAGCTGGGATCGTTGCGTCTGCGCAATCAGTATCACATCAACATAAGCCGTATAGGCCGCAGCGGCCTCAATCTGCTTGCCACTCCCGACCTTGTGCTGCAGCTCGGCGACGTGCTGACAGTGGTAGGCAGCGCCGCCGACATCGAGAAGGTGGAACGCATACTCGGCAATACCGAAGTGAAACTCAAGGAACCGAACCTGGCGGCAATCTTCGTGGGTATAGTACTGGGACTCATCGTCGGCTCTATACCCATAGCCGTGCCGGGCATCTCCACGCCAATCAAGCTTGGTCTGGCCGGCGGTCCTATCATCATCGGCATACTCATAGGGCGCTTCGGTCCACGGTTCAGACTGGTCACCTACACCACACGCAGCGCCAACCTCATGCTCCGCGGCATCGGTCTGTCGCTGTACCTTGCGTGCCTCGGTCTTGAAGCCGGCGGCTCGTTCCTCGACACCATAATGCGCTCCGAAGGCCTTCTGTGGATAGGACTGGGCTTCCTCATCACAGTGATACCGGTGCTTATTGTCGGCGCAATCTCCATGAAAGTGTGCAAGGTCGACTTCGGACTCACATGCGGCATGCTGTGCGGAAGCATGGCCAACCCCATGGCGCTCAATTATGCCAACGACATCGTGCCCGGCGACTATGCAACCGTGAGCTACGCCACTGTGTACCCTCTGTCGATGTTCTGCCGCGTGATAGTGGCCCAGCTCATCATCTTAGGCTTCGTGTAGATATGCGTACGAAGCTGCTTCTCTTTGCTCTTCTAACGGCACTATCGATAGCCGCGGAGACTCAACTCACTGTGCTGCAACTCAATCTGTGGGTACAGGGCGACAATGTGCCCGGCGGCAAGGATGCGATAGCGGAAATTATCGATAGCATGGACCCCGACGTGGTATTACTCTGCGAAACCGGAGGAAAGGCGTCTTTCCCGGACTTTCTTCTGCAGGATCTCGCTCACAAAGGAAAGACATACTACGCCGACACCCTCGGTCAGAGCATGGGAATATTGTCGAAAATAAAGCCCGATACAATGAGCGCCTGCTTCACCATCGACGACAGACACCGCCCCAATCCCGTGTGCAAATTCACCCTAAGCATTGGCAAGCAGAAGTTAGCGCTATACTCCGTGCACCTCGACTGGACGCACTACGAATGCTACATGCCACGTGACTACAGCGGCACTACATGGGAGAAACTTTCGACACCCGTATGCGACGCAGACTCGGTACTGGCAGCCAACAGGCAGTCGCTCCGCGATGAAGCCATAAGTCTTCTCATAGCGGATGCCGACGCCGAGCGGCGCAATGGCGCGCTTGTGATCCTCGGCGGGGATTTCAACGAGCCGTCACACCTCGATTGGCAGGACGACACCAAGGACCTGCGCGACCATAATGGCCTGGTGATCGACTGGGATTGCTCGGTAATGCTACAGCAGGCGGGGTATCGCGACAGCTATCGCGAGAAGTATCCCGACGCGGTATTATATCCCGGATTCACATTCCCGGCCGGTAACCGACATGCAGAGCTGCAGAAACTGGTGTGGCTGCCCGATAAGGACGAGCGCGACCGCATAGACTTCATCTACTATTCTCCCGGGCCTAAGATAGAACTGAGAGATGTAGTGATGGTCGGACCGGCCGAAGATATAGTGGAAGGCAGAATCACCGTCGCCGAAAGCGGGGATTCGGTCGTTACACCTCACTGCATATGGCCCAGCGACCACAGAGGCACATTCTGTACCTTCGTTCTATCGGATGACGATATCAGAAAATAGACTCGCGTGTGTAGGTGGTAAGCAGCTCGAGCGCCTTCATACCCATCACTGAATTTCCCTTTTCGTTGAGACGCGGGCTCCATGTAGCCACAGCGTAGCGCCCGGGATATACAGCGCCGATACCCCCTCCGACACCGCTTTTGCCAGGCAAGCCCACAAGGTAGGAGTACTCACCGGCATCGTTGTAGAATCCGCATGTCTGCATGACCGCATTTATACGCTTCACTTGCGATGGCGTGAGGTTTACACCATCGAAACTGAATGTCGACCGACGGTCGGCAAATGGCAGGAACGCACGTGCGAGCTGGCGGCAGCTCATTTCTACCGAGCACTGCAGGAAATAGAAGCGGAGGACATCCTCGATATCATTCCGCAGATTGCCGTAGTACTTCAACATATTGGCAATAGCGGCATTGATGTAGCCTTTCTCGCGCTCCGAGGCTGCCACGGTCCTATTGTAGATTATACTGCTGTCGCCGGCAATGTGGCGTACGAAGGCCAGGAAATCTGTCTCGGGATTCTCCAACTGCGACATAAGTATATCGGCCACCACGATGGCTCCGGCATTAATGAAGGGATTGCGGGGTATGCCATGGTCGAGCTCGAGCTGTATAAGCGAATTGAAAGCAGCCCCCGAGGGCTCCTTACCGACACGCTCCCAAAGGTTCTCGCCCATGATGGACAGAGCCATCGAGAGCGAAAAGACTTTCGACACACTCTGTATGGAAAAGCACTCGTCGATATCGCCCAAGCCGTAGAACTCGCCATCGGCTGTGGCTATGCATATGCCGAAACGGTCGGGGTCGACCTGCGCCAGGGCTGGAATGTAGTCGGCCTGTCGTCCGACATTGCGCAGGGGCTCTATTTCCGCCGCAATGTCGGCCAGAATTTTCTGATACTGCATGGTTCAAAAAAAAGGGCGCCACACATAGGAGGCACCCTTCATATCGTTTTAGAATTGATTACTTCTGCGAAGCAAGAGCGCGCTCGTAATACTTCTTTATGTCTACACGTGTAGTTGCCACGTAGGTGGGATAGTCGTCGAGGATAGTCTTATAGGCTTCGGCCTCGTCGGCATACTTCTCCTGCGCACGGTAGATGTTAGCTTCCTTGATTAGGATGAAAGGCACGATCTCGGGGTTCTTATCGGCCTTGGAGATAGCCTTGGCATAGCATTTGAGAGCCTGATCGTACTGGTCGAGGTTCACATGGCAATCGCCCTGGAGAGTGTAAACACCGGCAGCAGCAACTTCGTCGTCGAGCGATGCATCGTCGAGATATTTGAGAGCTTCCTCATATTTGCCTGCGCGGTAGAGACGGATACCCATCTCGGCCTTTGCGCGGTTGCCGCTCTTGTAGCCGGCCTTGGCAGCATCGGCATAGAGATTGAGAGCAATCGAATCGTTCTGTGCCGCATCGGCGCGTGCAATGAGTTCGTCGGCCTTACGGCTGCCCGACTGGGCTACCAGGAGCCATACCAGAATAGCTGCTATCACAACCACGAGAGCCACAGAAAGACCCACAATGGTTTTCTTATTGGCACGTGCTTTTGCCACGATGTCTTCGGCCTGGTCGAGCTGCTCGGTGGCGGGAGTCTTCTTTTCCATTGATATTGTTTGGTTTCGTTTTTTACTACAAATTTGTTGATGCCGCGAGGCACCGGCGGCGATACACCGCTTTCAGCTTGCAAAAATACGGTTTCTCCGCCAAATATAAAAATTTTGCACAGTCTTTTTAGGCAGCTTTTTAGAGAGAGTGTATTCAGGAGCGATGCACATGGTTAGTCGAAGAGGGCTTTGCGGAGTTTATTATACAGGAAAGATATGCCGAGCAGAAGTATTCCCAGGATTATAAATACAATAATACGTCCGACCGACGACAAAGTCCATAGATCGTAGGCCACGAGCTTGACAAGCACTACACCAAAGAAAGCGAGCCCGGTGATACGCAATGCTTTATCGTGCTTCCGCATACCGATCCAGACTGTCACTGCACCGCAAACCGACAAGAGTACCGAGACGGCAGCGCTGTTGAGCTTGGCCAGATTGCAAAGCATGAGTATATTGAAAGTAGCGGCTATCGCCACCACGGCAGCCGAGGCGGTAAAAAGAACTATAAAAAGCCATCGCGACAGCGGGCCGAACCATGCGGTCCGGAAGCATCTACGGCCTTGAAAATACATTGTAGCGCAATAGAGAGCAAATGCGACCCACAACAATACATCGGGCACTGCTCCGGCTTCGGTGTCCGGACGACAACCGAACACTATGGCAAGCGCCGAGACTGTCGGGAAGAGCCATCCGGCATTGCCACCGCGCCGCGTAGCGAGCGAGAGCACAAACGCCGCCGCCATATAAGCGGCCACAGCGGCACGTGCGGCACACAAACTGTCGGCACCGGCCACGCAGTATATGCCATACACTGCAGAGAGAATACCGGACCACAGGAAGATAGTATAGACGGTGGTGTGATGGGCGCTATAGGCGCGCGGATGGAACGCCAGTGTAGCGGCCGCTCCAATTATGGCTGCTCCCGAGAGGAAGTATGCAAAGAACTCTCCTACGGGCGTAGGCGTGTGGAATCCGTCATCGCCAAGCAGGACAAGGTCTATGAAAAGAGCACAGAGAGCAAGTATGAGCAGCACCTTGAACACCATTCTTCCATTGCGGCAATAGAGCATATTCATGGCGAAGGCATAGAAGGCAATAGCTACCACCGTGATGCTATGCGCACCGAATTCGACCGGAAAGAACAAACAGCTGCTCACGACAGTCAGAAGTATGACTATATCCTTGGGCAAGGAATCGGCTGCACGCATGAAGTACCGGAAAAACACGATACCGTTGACTGCGGCAGCGAGCACCGGCACCAATCCGTCGAGTACCGGCGGCAACAGCATGTGGCCCATCAACTTCAGCCCCACGATGATGAATGTCACATTGTTGATAAACATGGCACTTACAACAGCCGCAGAGTGCCACTGCCCGGGATTAAGCCCAAGTATACGCGTGAGAGGAAGCGAATAGATGATGAAAATAAATACTGTGGCAATGAATACAACCCATACCGGACCTTCGGCAGGCAGAGAGAAAGCCACTATAAGAGCCACAATCCAACTGAGCAGACAGCCGGCAAGCGGAAGTTCGAACCAGGCCGGACGCTTCCATGACACCACAAGCACCCCGGCACTCAGAATGGCAACATAGCCCGAAAGCGTGGCCGGGCTACCATCGGGACCCGCGGAGAGGAAAGGCGCGGCAAAAGCGGCCACAAGCCCCACAGAAGCGAGTTCACGACGGTCGTACCACAAGGCAACAACAATCTGCATCACCGTGAGCAGCAAGAGGATGGCAAAGGCCAATCCCGGCGAGAACAGCCCATAGAAATTATACGCCACAGCTATTGTGACGAAGCATACAGCGAAGCCACCACCTGCCAAAACAGCAGAAAACGACTTATATTTTGATCTGAGGAAATAGGATATGCCCCAAAGCACACCGCCGGCCACCATGCCAAGCACCGTGCGGGCAATTTCGCCTATCCAATCGTTGTCGATGGCATATTTCACGAAAAAGCCGATGCCGAGAACGAGCACCGCGATGCCAATCTTGCTGAATAGATTCACACCGATAAAACGCTCCATCCTGTCCTCGGATGCGCTATCGATGGTTTCGACAACACGCTCGGGCTCAGGCTGCGCCCCGGTAAATATCTCCTCGACAGGAGGGGGCACAGAAGACGGACGTGTCGCATCAAGTTCCGGCACCGGACACGGCGGCATGTCAGAAGGTTCAGAAGCAGGTCCTTTAACTATTTCCGGCTCGAGAACCGGCTGTGGCGCAGACTCGGGCTTTGTCGCGGACGCTTTTTCCACTGCAGAATCCACCGGAACGGTACGGCCTACAGAGAGTATGCGCTCTATCTTGCGCTCGAGATACACCATCTTCAGATTAAGATCGGTAACAGTATCGTTGAGGTCGCGAATATTACGGAGCGTCTTTTCGGCCTGGAATATACGCACTACCACATAGACCAGCACTATGAGTAAAAAATAAAAAAATTCCATATCGCTACACTGAAGGTAAGAGAAGTAAGGAGAAGGGAGTGGCCTGTGTCAGACCAAGGAAGAGTACAGTGCGTCGAGACGCGCAAGAACGGGAGCGGGAAGGAATGCAGCGATGTGCTCGCGTGCGGCAGCACCGTGCTCACTTATTTTGCGTGGATTGTCGAGATAGAACTGGATTGCGTCGGTAAGTTGGTCGGGCTCGCCGGGATCGACCAGGAATCCGTTGACACCGTCGTCGACCACATCGGGCATAGCCCCAACAGATGTGGCGATGCATGCCATGCCGTAGATACCGGCTTCGAGAATTCCCACAGGCATGCCTTCACGATAGGATGGCAGAATGAGTACATCGGAGAGCCGCATGAGGCGGTCTTTCTCCTTCTCGTCGACCCAGCCCTCGAAAGTGACTATGCGGTCGAGTTTGAGTTCGTCGATAAGCGCTATCACCTGATCGGACTCTCCCGATCCGGCGATGGCGAGCTGAAGATAGCTCTGATATTTAGCAGCCAGAGGCTCGAGTGCACGAACGAGGTCGTAAACACCCTTTTGCTGTGTGAGTTTGCCCATGTAGAGCAGACGGAGAGGCTCCTCGGGACGTCGCTTGGCACGGTTCCGGACTATACGGACATCGGGCACAAGATTGGGGATGACCACCACACGACGGCATCCGAGGGTTTTGGAGAAGTAGGTAGCCCAGCTATCCGACAGGACAAGCACTGCAGAAGCCCGGCTGATTGCCCGGGCGTGCTTTTTATCGAGTGGAGCCAGGAAATCGGCAAAATCGTCGTTGTGGCAGTGGACAATAGTCCGGAATCCCAGTTTCTGCCCCCATCTCAGCGCGCGGGAAGCCCTGAAAAAGAAGGAATCGGAAGTGGCATGGACATGCAGCACATTGTATCCGGCCAAACGGCAGAAAGGCATTCTCAGCAGGGTGGACATCTCGATGAGGAAGCCGGCGATGCGTCCATTGCGACTGCTGAACGGAAGCATATGGAATCGGTCGGACACCCGGGCATACACCCTCATAAGCGCGCAAAGACCGCCCGACCCGTGAATATCGGGTCCGACGGTCAATACTTTATAGCTGGCCGGACGGCCGGCGTAATCAGCCATTATGGCTTACTGCTATTTTTTAGTGTAGCGGGAGTTGAGAATCTCGATGATGTCGGCAGTGACGTTGAGCGAGGGGTTGAAGTACACACCCGATTCGCGCATAAGGATTGCATCGTATCCCTTTGTGGCATTGTAGTCGTTGACTGCGCTCATGATGGAGTCCTGCAGACGAGCCTGAGCCTGAGCGATAGTATTCTGGATCTGGTTCTGCTGGTTAGAGAGCGAGCGTGCGGCATCGTTCTGCATCTTCTGCAGCTTTTCGACATCAGCCTGGAAAGAAGCTTCGGAGAGATATACGTTATTCTGACGCTTCTGCTCGATGTTGTTGCCGAAGTTCTGTATTTCCTGCTGCTTGGACTGCTCCTGGCGCTGGTAGTTGTTCATGAGTCGCTGACCTTCCTCGGCGATTTCGCGGGCAAGGCTGTAGGCGTTCATTATAGAGTCGGCATCGATATATGCGATTTTAACACCGGTGCATGCAGGGGAATCGGCGGGAGCGGCCACAGGAGCGGGAGCCTGTTCCTGCTTGGCGCAGGAAGCGGCAGCGGCCATGAGCGCGCAAGCCATCAGAGTCTTTACTGTAAGAGACAGTTTTTTCATTATAACGTCTGTATAAATGTGATTTTGATATTTCAATATGATGGTTATTTGTCGTCGGAAGCACATCCGATGCCCTTTCGGCGCAGATGCGGCGATGCTCCCGCATGACCTGACGGGAAACGTGCGCCCTTGATGAACAGCACCTTTACACCGAGCAGGACAATGCAGACCAGCAGAATTATTATCGACAGCAGGACTGTTTTCATGGTTCTGTAGGCTGATTGACCGTGCAAATATAGCTAAAAAGGCGCTTTTTTTTCGGTGTACGAATTTTATTTTGTAATTTAGGGGCATGAATAGAATGATTTTTAACATTCTTTCTAATACCGAAATCTTTATTAGAACTTTTACCTGTCACAAATATATAAAACGACATGACGATCAAAGACCTCAAGCCCGCACTGGTGTTCTCGATATTCGATGAAATCACCCATGTGCCCCGCCCCTCCAAGAAAGAAGAAAAAATACGTCAATATCTGCTCGACTTCGCAGCGCGCCACAACATTGCAGTGCGCACCGACGCCATCGGCAATGTGGTGATGAGCAAACCTGCCACCCCCGGCAAGGAAGGCGCACCCACAGTAGTGCTCCAGTCGCACATGGATATGGTGTGCGAGTCGAACAACAAGGATTTCGACTTCGAGACCCAGCCTATCACCACTATTGTAGACGGTGAATGGCTCCGTGCCGACGGCACCACCCTCGGCGCTGACAACGGCATAGGCATGGCTGCATCGCTTGCAGTGATGGTCGACAAAGACCTGGTGCATGGCCCGGTAGAAGCACTGTTCACCGTCGATGAAGAAACCGGTCTTACCGGTGCCAACAACCTCGGCGAAGGCATGCTCACAGGCACAATGCTTCTGAACCTCGACTCGGAAGACGATGCCGAAATTTTCGTGGGCTGCGCAGGTGGCGTGGACACCACATGCCTGTTCACCTACAAGCGCTCGTTCGCACCCACCGACTTCCACTATTTCCGCTTCGATATCTCGGGCGGTCTGGGCGGTCACTCGGGCGGCGACATCCATCTTGGCCGTGCCAACGCCAACAAGCTCCTTGCCCGCTTCCTCTACAACCTGAGCCTCGAGCATGAGATCTCGCTTGTGGAAATCGACGGCGGTAACCTGCGCAACGCAATTCCCCGCGCCGCCCATGCGGTATTCGGCATCCATGCCGCCAGCAAGGAAAGCGTACGTGTGGCATTCAACACCTACGTGGCCGATATCGAAAATGAATATGCAGGCCTCGAAACCGGCCTCAAGTTCAACCTCGAAAGCACCGACAAGCCCGAATACGCAGTCGACTCCGAAACCACCACTTCGCTTATCGAGGCACTCTATTGCGCACCCCACGGTGTGATTTCGATGAGCCGCGATATCGAAGGCCTCGTGGAAACATCGACCAACCTCGCATCGGTGAAGATGAAGGGCGAGAACCAGATTCTGGTGACCACCTCGCAGCGTTCGTCGGTAGAATCGCGCAAATGGGACATCGCACGCCAGGTAGAAGCACTCTTCCGCCTCGCCGGTGCAGAAGTGACCCATGGCGACGGCTATCCCGGCTGGGCTCCCAACATGAATTCGCCCATCATGCACATCGCATCCGAGGCCTACGAGGAACTCTACGGTATCAAACCTGCCATCAAGGCTATCCATGCCGGTCTGGAGTGCGGTCTGTTCCTGCAGAAGTATCCTCACCTCGACATGGTGTCGTTCGGTCCGACCCTGCGCGACGTGCACTCTCCCTCGGAACGCATGCACATTCCCGCCGTTGAGCGCTTCTGGGGCCAGCTCACCCGCACACTCGAGAAAGTTGCCGATTTAAAAGCCTGACGCGCCTATGCGCAAGGCCGCAATAAAACGATACATAGCCGCAGCAGCCCTCTCGCCGGGGGTTGTCTGCGGCTTGTTTGCCAATGAACCGGAGGGTGGATTCGCCCTCGACGCGCCCGACGTGCTCACCGACGAGTACGACCGGGAAATCATGATTTTCAACGGCGACACCATCCACACGTCGTTCCTGCCCGAGCCGCCCGAGATTCCACACAGCGGCCCGCTTACCGATGCCGACTTCAACGAAATCGCCGAAGAGCTCGGTGTGGAGCCTGCCGCCATAAAGGCCGTGGTAGAGATAGAGACGGGCAAGACCCGGCGCGGATTCTATGCCGACGGGCTACCGATAATAAACTTCGACCTGCCGGTGTTCCGGCGTGCAGCCGCCCGCAAGGGCATAAATCTGTCGAAGTATGCGGGCTCGCACCCGACGGTCTTTTCCGCACCCAATATCGCCCGCTACGGATCGCAGCAACGGGCTCAACAGGCCCGTCTGGACGCAGCAATGACTATCGACAGCATCGCCGCTATCGAAAGTACATTCTGGGGAATGTTTCAGATCGGAGGATTTAACTGGAAACTGTGCGGCGCCGAGTCGCACGAAGATTTCATAAGGCTGATGAAGCGGTCGGAGTACGACCAGCTGCGCCTTTTCGCCAATTATATACGCAATACAGGTCTGGTGAAGTATCTCCAGACCAAAAACTGGGCAGCCTTCGCAAAAATATACAACGGGCCATCGTATGCCTCGCGTGCATACCACACCCGCATGGCGGCCGCCTACAAACGCTACTCACATTAGACGGCAGCGTCCGTAAATGATGTATCAGCCGGCAGTCTGGTCGAAATCCGCGAGGATCGCGTTGAGTTCCTCTTCGGTGCGGGTGAGACGAGCGCGGCATTCGGCAAGCAGAGTCGCCGCACGGCGTGTACGCTCAGCGAGAGTATCGATATCGCTGTTGTCGGCGCGCAGCTGAGCGAGGATTTTCTCGAGTTCCGCGAGCGCCTGTGAATATGTGAGGGATTCGTTTTCCATTATCGTGATTAATTTTCGGATGTTATTACCGATTTGCGCACTCGCCCTGCAGCAAATGTGGTGGTGATTACCGTGCCTTCATCGAGGGCATCAGCATCGGTTACGGCATGACCGTCGACACGCGTTATAGAGTATCCACGACGGAGTGTGGCCTCCGGCGAGAGTGTATCGAGAAGCACTCCCATGGAATTGAGGCGGTCGGCAGCGCGCACAAAAGTATTTCTGACAGCCGCCGATATGGCCGCCGGTATCTCGGGGCCTACACGCTGACGGTTGCGGTCGAGTATGCTCCGTGCCAGGGCGGGTATAGAGCCTTGGTAGTAGGCGAGCTGCTGGCGCTGTCCAGCAATGCGGTCGCGTACGAGGGTGAGGATGGCATCGCCTGTGGCACGAAGCCTGTCGAAGGCAGCCCCGGCCCGCGCAATGAGCGCTTCGGCAGCTGCAGTAGGAGTCTTGACACGCGTATTGGCCACATAGTCGAGCACGGTGATGTCGCGTTCGTGGCCAATGCCGACAATTACAGGAAGCGGGAACTGAGCCACGTTTGCCGCAAGGGTATAGTCATCGAACGACGCGAGGTCGCTCACGGCTCCGCCGCCACGTATCAGCACCACGCAATCGAACTCGCCATCGCGTGCGGCAACGGCTTCGAGGGCAGCAACGACACTGGGGACAGTGCGCTCGCCCTGGAGAGTGGCCTCAAAGAGCTCCGTGGTGAACCGCAGACGCTGCGGATTGCTGTGGAGATGCTTCATGAAGTCGCCATATCCGGCGGCACCTCTGGCCGACACAATAGCTACGCGCACCGGCAACTGAGGCCACGGCAGCGAGCGGTTCATGTCGAAAACGCCATCGGCCCGCAGACGGGCTATTATCTCGTTGCGACGACGGGCAAGGTCGCCGACAGTGTATTCAGGATTAATATCGCTTATGACCAGCGACATGCCGTAGACAGGATGATAATTGGCATTTACCTTTGCCATTATCTTCATGTCGGAACTGAGGCGTGTGCCGGTGGCGGCGTAGAAAGCGGCCCCGAGACGGGCGAAAGTCGATGCCCATATGCACGCGCGGCACTTGGCCAGCGGAGCACCTGTGCGCTCGTCTTTCTGGAGCAGCTCCATGTAGCAATGTCCGCCCGAAGAGCGAAGATCGGATGTCTGGGCCGTGATCCACACGCCCTGCAGGCCGGGTGCCACAGCGATAGCAGACCCAACACGGCGATTTAGCTCGAGCAGAGTGATAGCCTGAGTCTCCATCATTTCGCTTCGGTGAATTTGCCACCGGAAAGACGCATGTCTATATTGGACCGCAGCAATGCGAGCCCTGCGGGAATGTCGTCGGACGTGTAGTAGGCACGGGTGGTATCGGTGAAGCGGAAGAGGCCCGTATCGGGCTTATACTCGGCCCTGACAAAAAGGTATGCAGGCATTTCGGCCGTACGAGCTTCCTTACGACGGGCAGGATCGACAAACTGAGACACTCCCGGCATTGCGGGCGACGCCATTTCGGACCAGTCGGAAGCGCGATATAACCTTATGTTGCTGTCGGCAGCCGGTGTGAGCACGGTCTCGATGACGGCCACAATCGAGTCGCGGCCGGCCGGAATGACAGCCAACTGCATGGTAGCACCACGACTCAGCTCGACTGTGACAGCTTCGGGCGACAGCTCGGTGATGCGGGAGCGTCCGCCGAGCGTATTGACCGACGGAGTCTGCAAATTGCTGTTGAAGTAGTCGATCATGTCGAGCCGGGTGTTTGGCGCGAGCAATGGAAGCACCGCCGCCGGCGCCTGGGCAAAGAAGTCGGCGGCAGTACGCGCGCCGGCTGTCAATGCACAGGCAATCATGAGTATGATTGAGATGGCTTTCATTCGCTTGAGTGGTTTAAGCTTTAGAGCGTTTCTTGCCTTTGGCCTTGCGCTCGGAAGCATGGGCGTAATCGCGGTCGGGATCGGCGATTTCGCTGAACACCCGTTTGCCGAAGAACTCGAGACCCTTGAGAGCTGCCACAACGCGCTTGGCATCGGCTTTCTTAACGTCGAAAAGCGAATAAGAGGGCAAGAGGTCGATGCGTCCGACATCTACACGACGACCTTCGACATTCTTATTGAGCATATCGATGACATTGCCGGCATAGAATCCGTCGGCTTTGCCGAGATTCACGTAGATGCGGGCCATACCGCGCTCGGCGGTGCGGCGGTCTTTCTCGCGGTCGGAACGCGGTTCGCCGGATTTCTCCTTGCCTTTGCTTTTTTTGTCGCGCTCGGGTTTTTCATCGATAAAATCGATTTTCGGGGCATCCTGATAGTAGGTGAGCAGTCGGTTGAATTCGAGCGAAAGCACGCGCTTGAGAAGGTCCTCGGTAGTGAGCCACGACAGTTTCTTGATGACACCAGGCAGATAGCGGTTGATCTCCTCTTCGTTGACTTCGACACGTTCGAGACGGTCGGCGAGATTGTAGAGCTGCTTCTCGATGATATGCTCGGGAGTAGGCACTTCCTTACGTTCGAATTTCTTGCCGATTATGCGCTCGATTTCACGGAGCTTGCCTTTCTCGCGCGAGTGGATGATAGCGATCGAGACACCGGTTTTTCCGGCACGTCCGGTACGACCGGAGCGGTGGGTGTAGACGGCTGTATCGTCGGGCAGGCCGTAGTTTATGACGTGAGTGAGGTCGTCGACATCGAGTCCGCGGGCAGCCACATCGGTAGCGACAAGGAGAGTGATGACACGGTCGCGGAATTTCTTCATGACAATGTCGCGCTGCTGCTGGCTTAGGTCGCCATGGAGCGCGTCGGCATTATATCCGTCGGCAATGAGATGGTCGGCGATTTCCTGAGTGTCGCGACGTGTGCGGCAGAAGATGATGGCGTATATATTGGGGTTGTTATCGGCAATACGCTTGAGCGCGAGATATTTGTCGCGCGCGTTGACCATATAGTATATATGGCGTACGTTTTTAGCGCCTTCATTGCGCGTGCCCACCACAATTTCCTCGGGATTTTTCATGAATCGCTTGGAAATCTTGGCTACCTCGGCAGGCATCGTAGCAGAGAACAGGAGCATCTTGCGGTCCTCGGGCACATGCGACAGAATGTCGTTGATAGAATCGACAAAGCCCATGTTGAGCATTTCGTCGGCTTCATCGAGCACGACGGTGTGCACGTGCTGGAGCTTCACGACACCACGGTTTATGAGGTCGATAAGACGGCCCGGAGTGGCCACAATGATCTGGACGCCTTTCTTGAGCGCACGGATCTGGCTCTCGATGCTCGAGCCGCCGTAGACTGGCAGTATCTCGAGTTCGGGTACGTATTTTGAAAAGTCGGCAAGGTCTCCTGCTATCTGGAGACATAGTTCACGGGTAGGAGCGAGGACGAGTGCTTGTGTATCGTTGCGGTCGAGATCGACACGCTGTATCAGAGGCAGACCGAAAGCGGCGGTCTTACCCGTACCGGTCTGGGCGAGAGCCACGAGGTCGTGGTCGCCATTGAGGAGAACAGGAATCACTTTCTCCTGTACGGGCATAGGATTCTCAAATCCCATTTCGGCTATTCCCCTGAGCAAGTCGGGGCGAACGCCTAATTCTTCGAAATTTTGCATATATTCATATTCAGCCCCCGCGTGGGAAGGCTGATGGTTAAAGTGTTAAAGGCGCAAGCTCCATCGATGTAGCCCCGCCTTTGAGTAAAACGCGCACGCCGCCTTGATTGTTGGCTCAGATGTCGCCGTGCTGAGCGAGGAGTGCCACAGCCCTCTCCGCATCGCCGACCGAGGTGAAAAGGCGCACAGGAGCCCAAGTGGCTCCCGCGCCGTAGAGTGTCGACATGGCATCGTCTACGACGTGGCATTGTATACCGTTGTTTTCCAGCATGCCGGCGGCGATATTTGCATCGCGGGCATTGGTGAACTCGGCCACCACCGTCATTTTTGTATCCATGTCGTTGCAATTTTTATCGTGCAATAAGCAGGAAGTACTGCTTTTTGCCTTTCTGTACGATTATATATTTTCCGTCGAGAAGCATGTCGGTGCTTGCCACAGCCTGCGGGTCGGAAACTTTTTCCTTGTTGATGGAGAAACCACCACCCTGCACGAGTTTGCGCATTTCGGCCTTGGAAGGGAATACGGCCGCCTTCTCGGTGAGAAGATCGGCAAGTCGCATTCCGGATTCGATGTCGGCACGGCTCACTTCGAAGGTGGGCACACCGTCGAACACGTCGAGCAGCGTGGCCTCGTCGAGCTTACGGAGAGCATCGGCGGCTTTGTTGCTGAAAAGAATCTGCGAAGCTTCCACAGCAGCTTCGTAGTCGGCAGCGGAGTGTACCATAGTGGTGATTTCCTGAGCGAGACGCTTCTGGAGAGGACGACGGCCCGGATCCTCGGCCTGCTCGGCTACCAGTGCTTCGATTTCCTCGCGCGAGAGTGCGGTGAAAATCTTGATGTATTTCTCGGCATCGGCATCCGATACATTGAGCCAGAACTGATAGAACTTGTAGGGCGATGTGCGGGCGCGGTCGAGCCACACGTTTCCGCTTTCGGTCTTGCCGAACTTGCCACCGTCGGCCTTTGTGATGAGCGGACATGTGAGGGCGAAAGCATCGTCCTTGCCTTCGATACGGCGGATGAGCTCGGTGCCGGTGGTCATGTTGCCCCACTGGTCGGAGCCGCCGAGCTGCAGACGGCAACCCTTATCATTGTAGAGATGCAGGAAGTCGTAGCCCTGGAGAAGCTGGTAGGAGAACTCGGTGAAGGACATACCTTCGCGGCTCTCGCCGGAAAGGCGCTTTTTCACGGAGTCCTTGGCCATCATGTAGTTGACGGTGATATGTTTGCCGACGTCGCGGATGAAGTCGAGGAAGGAGAAGTTCTTCATCCAGTCGTAGTTGTTGACCAATTCGGCTGCATTGGGTGCATCGGAATCGAAATCGAGGAATTTAGCCAACTGTGCCTTGATAGCTTCCTGATTGTGACGCAGAGTGGGCTCGTCGATGAGCTTGCGCTCCTGGCTCTTCATCGAGGGGTCGCCGATCATGCCGGTGGCGCCACCGATGAGGGCGATGGGCTTGTGGCCCGAACGCTGGAAGTGCTTGAGCATCATCACACCGACAAGGTGACCGATGTGGAGACTGTCGGCAGTGGGGTCGATGCCGAGATAGGCGGTGGCCATGCCCTCGGCGAGCATTTTATCTGTTCCGGGCATGACAGTGTGGATCATGCCTCGCCAGGTAAGTTCTTCTATAAAATCCATTTTATTAATTAATAATTAACAATTAATAATTTATAATTATCTCATTTGCTAAATTATTAACTGTCAATATTATAACTTATGATTAATAATTATTGGTTTTAAAATTCAGTGAAAGCTAGAGGCAGCAGAGACTGCACTGATGGCAGACGATAGATAGTCTCGGCACCAATGAGCAGCACGGGCACATGATGTCCTGAGAGCGTCTCGTACTCCAACAGAGCCTGACGGCACGCACCGCAAGGGGCTGTAGGAGTGGGGGTAGGCTTACCATCGGTCCCGACAGCCGCAACAGCAATCATTTCGAACGGTACACCGGGATAGTTGGCTCCAGCCCAGAAGCAAGCGGAGCGCTCGGCGCACGTACCCGAGGGATAGGCCACGTTTTCCTGATTGGCTCCGGTGGCTATCTCGCCATTTTCAAGAAGGATAGCAGCGCCTACATGGAAGTTGCTATAGGGTGCATAGGAGCCATCGACGGCCTTACGGGCAGCGTCGACAAGCCGGCGCTCTGTGGCGTCGAGCTCTTCGTAGCTTTTGGACGTTACGGGTATGATAAGTTCTATTTCTTTCATCTACATATATATTATTTGCAAAAATAGCGTTTTTTTTCGGTCCTGCCAAACATGGGCGAATATCTTGATTTTAATTCCATTAATTGAGGCAGCGTCGGAATCCTTCGTCGTGATTGTATTCAATCTTAATACAATGTACGGAAAAATGGCAAAACAATCATGAAATGGTGGCTACAGGCCCCATATGATCTCTTCTACACTATAAACGGAAAATCAAGCAATAAGTACTATGGATAATCGAATATTTTGGCGAATATGCGATTAAATGGTGTTGCTATTTTGACACAACAGCTTAAAAATCTATCAATTACGCTCGAAAAAGCCGTAACTTTGCAAGAATTGCAAGCATATAAATAAACCAATACATATCGTAGATGAAGATAGAAGTACTCAAAAAGCTATTAATTAGCATCGTAGCATTAGGAGTATGTCATGCCCACACTATGGCCGGACCTCCGTCCGGTGCGGTGAAGATCGGCGATTACTATTATCTTTTGAATAGTAATACAAAAACCGCAACGGTGACTTATGACAGTGGGGAAATGCCAGACAGCAAGAATTACTCTTCACTGACAAGTATAAATGTGCCATCGACAGTGACGTATAGAAATGTAACATATATTGTGACTGAAATCGGCGAGTATGCGTTCAATCGCACGAAAGCCACAACGGCTGTGATACCGAACACCGTTACTAAAATAAATGAGCGCAGTTTCTATTGGTCGTCACTCGAGAAGATTGAGCTCCCGACAACTATCACGGAATTGCCACCGCGCTCTCTGGCAGAGAACGAGAATCTTAAGACGGTTACAGGCCTCGACAATGTCAAAATAGTACGTTCCCATGCATTTGCAAACAGCAAAATGGCATATGTCAGTCTACCGAATGTCACCCATATATATGGCGCAGCTTTCTATTACTGTACAGCGCTTCAGAGCATTAACCTGGGAGATAAGTTGATTACTCTTGGCATGGATGACGAGACATTTGGAGACGTATTCTATAATTGTCCATCTCTGAGAAATATTACCTTACCAGCCACTCTTACAGAGATAGGTGGTATGTTATGCAGAAATTTTCCAGTAGGTATCACTATAACCTGCAAAGCAAGCACGCCCCCTAATGCCACGGACTCCGAATACAACAACTTTTATAAAGCTTTTTATAAGAACTCAACTCTTATTGTACCGACATCTTACGAGTCCAAATATAAAAGCACGGCACCATGGAGCTATTTTACCAAGTTGAACCCGGTGTTGGTGTCAAGTATTAGCTTTGCTAAATCCCAGCAGACACTCGAGATCGGTAAAAGCGCCACAGTAACCCCTACCGTATATCCTACTAATGCCACGGAGAAAGAAGTTACTTATTCGAGTTCCAACTCAAACGTGGCAACAGTAGAATCAAGTACAGGAAGTGTGACGGGTAAGGCCGTCGGCACCGCAACCATAACAGCGACTGCGAAAGACGGTTCGGGTGTGTCGGGCTCATATACAGTCAATGTAGTGGCTCCGGCTCTTACAGGAATAAAACTCGATAAGACAACGGCAACCATCAAGGATTCTGAAACACTGAAACTTACAGCCACGCTTCAACCGACAGGCGCGGAAGGAACCATAACATGGACCTCGAGCTATACGTCGATAGCGACTGTCGATGCCAACGGACTGGTGAAAGGTGTTAAAGCCGGAATTACTACTATCACAGCTAAGTGCGGTTCGTATTCAGCCAAATGCAATGTCACGGTCACACAAACACCTGCTGCGTCTGTGTCGTTAGATAAAACCACACTGTCGCTGAAAGCTACAGAGACAGCGACTCTGTCGGCCACAGTACTGCCGGAAAACGCGACAGATAAAACGGTTAAATGGTCAACAAGCAACAGCAATATAGCTACTGTCGACGCTAATGGCAAGGTGACGGCCATCGCGGTCGGCAACGCTACCATTACAGCCGCTTGCGGCAACTTGTCAGCAACCTGTCAGGTAACGGTATCGGCTACTCCAGCAGCATCCATCACTCTAAATAAGACCGCTATTACTCTGAAAGCGACTGAGAGCGAGACTTTGACAGCGACCGTAATGCCAGCAACTACTACCGACAAGACTGTGACATGGACTTCATCGGATGATAAAGTTGCTACCGTCGACGCTAATGGTACGGTAACTGCAGTCGCAGTCGGCAAGGCCACTATTACCGCCACTTGCGGCAGCGTAAAAGCTACTTGCGCTGTGACTGTAAATGCTACCGCTGCATCTTCAATCACACTCAGCAAGACCACACTTAGCCTCAAAGCAACAGAGAGCGAGACTTTGACCGCTAACGTAATGCCGGCAACTACTACCGACAAGACAGTGACATGGACTTCATCGGATGACAAAGTTGCTACCGTCGATGCCAATGGTACGGTAACTGCAATCGCAGTCGGCAACGCCACTATCACAGCCACTTGCGGCAGCGTAAAAGCTACTTGCGCTGTGACTGTAAATGCTACCGCTGCATCTTCAATCACACTCAGCAAGACCACACTTAGCCTCAAAGCGACAGAAAGTGAGACTTTGACAGCGACAGTAATGCCGGAAACTACCACAGACAAGACTGTGACATGGTCTTCATCGGATGATAAGGTCGCTACGGTCGATGCCAACGGTAAGGTAACCGCCATCGCCGTCGGCAACGCCACTATCACAGCCACTTGTGGAAGCGTAAAAGCCACTTGCGCTGTGACTGTAAATGCTACCCCAGCATCTTCAATCACACTCAGCAAGACCACACTTAGCCTCAAAGCAACAGAGAGCGAGACTTTGACCGCTAACGTAATGCCGGCAACTACTACCGACAAGACAGTGACATGGACTTCATCGGATGACAAAGTTGCTACCGTCGACGCTAATGGTACGGTAACTGCAGTCGCTGTCGGAAACGCCACCATTACAGCTACATGCGGCAGCGTAAAAGCAACTTGCAAAGTGACTGTAGAGACTACTCCGGCAGAAAGCGTAGAGATAAATGTCTCGTCTTCAACTCTGCGAGCAGGAGAAAGCACTAAACTCGTTATGACCGTCAAGCCATCGACAACCACAAACCCAAGCGTAACCTACACATCATCGAATCCTTCGGTGGCAACAGTGGATGCAGAAGGCTATGTTACAGCGGTTGGAGTTGGCGAGGCTGTAATTACTGTGACATGTGGCAATGTAAGTTCTACCATAACTATAAAGGTAGAGCCTACACCGGCTGCCACTATCAATCTTAACAAAACAGAAGTCAACCTCAAAGCGACCCAGACTATCACCTTGACAGCAACAGTCGCACCCGAGACAACTACCGATAAAACCATTGTATGGAAAAGTGCGGATGAAACTATTGCCACTGTAGCGAATGGCGTTGTTACTGCCGTATCGGTAGGTAAAACCACCATCACCGCTACTTGTGGCAGCGTGTCGGCAACCTGCGCCGTGACTGTAGAAGCTACTCCGGCAGCGTCCATCACTCTAAATAAGACCGCTATTACTCTGAAAGCGACAGACACTGAAACGCTGATTGCAACTGTGAGCCCGGCTACTACTACCGACAAGACCGTGACATGGAAATCATCGGATGATAAGGTTGCAACTGTCGACGCTAACGGTAAGGTAACAGCAATCGCAGTCGGAAACGCCACCATCACCGCTACATGCGGCAGCGTGTCGGCAACCTGCGCTGTGACTGTAGAAGCTACTCCGGCAGCGTCCATCACTCTAAATAAGACCGCTATTA
>CAJUOB010000001.1:131350-305622 GCA_910587915.1 uncultured Muribaculaceae bacterium
GTGACTGTAGAAGCTACTCCGGCAGCGTCCATCACTCTAAATAAGACCGCTATTACTCTGAAAGCGACAGACACTGAAACGCTGATTGCAACTGTGAGCCCGGCTACTACTACCGACAAGACCGTGACATGGAAATCATCGGATGATAAGGTTGCAACTGTCGACGCTAACGGTAAGGTAACAGCAATCGCAGTCGGAAACGCCACCATCACCGCTACATGCGGCAGCGTGTCGGCAACCTGCGCCGTGACTGTAAGCGCCACATCGGCAGCATCTATTACACTCAACAAGACCGCTATCGTACTCAAGGCAACTCAGACCGAGACGCTGACTGCGACAGTACTACCCGCCACGACAACAGTCAAGGTGATTGAATGGAGCACTTCGGACGCAAAAGTTGCCACAATCGATGCCAACGGCAAAGTAACAGCCGTAGCAGTCGGCACAGCCACCATCACAGCCACCTGCGGCAGCGTGTCGGCCACCTGCGCAGTGACTGTAGAGGCTACACCGGCAGAGAGTGTGGAAATAAATGTATCGACATCGACCTTGCGAGCCGGTGAGAGCACAAAACTCGTTGTAACAGTCAAACCATCGACTACCACAAACCCGAGCGTAACATTCAGTTCATCGGATAACTCCGTAGCAACAGTGGACGCAGAGGGCAATGTGACTGCCGTAGGAGTTGGCGAGGCTATAATAACCGTGACTTGCGGCGATGTAAGCTCAACAATAATTATAAAGGTTGTGGATACAATTGCCGATTCCATAACTCTCGACAAGACGGCTATAACTCTCAAAGCCACTGAGACCGAAACCCTGTCGGCCACTGTTCTTCCCGAATCGACTACCGACAAGACCGTGACATGGAGCACTTCGGACGCAAAAGTTGCCACAGTCGATGCCAACGGCAAGGTAACAGCCGTAGCAGTCGGCACAGCCACCATCACCGCCACTTGCGGCAGTGTGTCGGCCACATGCGCAGTGACCGTAGAGGCTACACCGGCAGAGAGTGTGGAAATAAATGTATCGACATCGACCTTGCGAGCCGGTGAGAGCACAAAACTCGTTGTAACAGTCAAACCATCGACTACCACAAACCCGAGCGTAACATTCAGTTCATCGGATAACTCCGTAGCAACAGTGGACGCAGAGGGCAATGTGACTGCCGTAGGAGTTGGCGAGGCTATAATAACCGTGACTTGCGGCGATGTAAGCTCAACAATAATTATAAAGGTTGTGGATACAATTGCCGATTCCATAACTCTCGACAAGACGGCTATAACTCTCAAAGCCACTGAGACCGAAACCCTGTCGGCCACTGTTCTTCCCGAATCGACTACCGACAAGACCGTGACATGGAGCACTTCGGACGCAAAAGTTGCCACAGTCGATGCCAACGGCAAGGTAACAGCCGTAGCAGTCGGCACAGCCACCATCACCGCCACTTGCGGCAGTGTGTCGGCCACATGCGCAGTGACCGTAGAGGCCACCCCGGCAGAGGAAATCAAGGTAGAGATAAGTCAACCGTCAGTTACTGTCGGCGAAACCATCACACTCAAAGTCGAGATATATCCGGCCACCACTACCGATAAGAATCTGACATTCAGCAGTTCGAATCCCGATGTCGCTGTGGTCGATGAAGATGGCAACGTGACAGCCGTAGGCGTTGGCGAGGCCATAATAACGATAGTATGCGGCGATGTGACCACCACTATAACCATCACAGTCGATCCGATACTTGCCACCTCTATCACACTCGATACAACTGTCAAGGAAGCCATAGAAGGCGACTCATTCCAATTGACAGCTACCGTCGAACCCGACAATGTGACCAATGCCACGGTTGCATGGAGCAGCTCCGACGAAAGCATTGCCACGGTCGACAGCGAAGGACTTGTACATGTTCTTAAAGCCGGTGAATGCATAATCACTGCAGCTACTACCGACGGCAGCAATCTGACTGCTGAATGCCAGCTGTCGGTACTGTCGGGCATCGAGATGATATTTGTGGAGAACGGTCGTTCGATAAATGTATACGACTTCCGTGGAACCCTGATACTGCGCGATGCCACACTTGAACAGTACCGCAGCCTTAGCCCCGGATTCTATATTGTGAATGGAATCAAATATCTTAAGAAATAAGCACTTAAAATCCGATATCCAGCGGTCGGCTCCACATATGGGGTCGACCGCTTTTTTGCAATACAATATAGTGCCGGGATGGTAAAATAGCATGCCAATATTTGTGGTTTGCCGCAAAAGTATTATATTGCCATCTCAATCATTAAAACTATGCGTATCTTATCAATATTTCTTACTCTGATATGTGCCCTGCCTATATACGCGAATGGCACAGACAGCGAACTTCTATCCAGAATCGCCGATGGCGACAGTGTGTATATGCTCACATACTTCAGACAGCGCTATCCGACCCGGATAGAGATCGATTCTACCGGAAAGATTGTGCATGTGCCACTCCCCGACCCGATGAATATCGAGAAGCTTCATATAGCGCTATCGCACGACGGCCGGCACTGGGTAACGCTGAACGATAACCGGCCCGTGTGGAACCAGCAGATGCGCGACCCCTATGTACGCCGTGGCCACGACGGCATGTGGCGACTGCTTGCAACCGGCGGTGGGCGCCGCGCCGACCGCGATCAGACAGGGCCGAGCTGTCTCTATGCCACATCGCCCGACCTCGTTCACTGGCAGAAAGTGGATTTGCTCCCGCTTATGAAAGGTGTGCGCGATGAAAATGGACGCCCGGCACGTAATATATGGGCGCCGGAGTGGTTCTACGATGAAAAGGCCGGAGATTATTTCGTGGTGTGGTCGTCGTCGTTCGAAGACGCCGGATGGAAGAAAAGCCGCCTATGGTACAGCCGTACCAAAGACTGGAAAGAATTCACACCCGCAAAGCCACTTTTCGAACCGGAATACTCCGTTATCGACGGTACGGTGCTGCTACACGACGGCAAATACTATCTTTTCCATAAGGAAGAGGAATTCGGCGAACTTACCGGCGAGCGCCGTGCCATCCGTGTAGCTGTAGCCGATAATATAGAAGGGCCTTACGAAATAATAGAAGGACATCTTAACGGCGGACAGATAGTTCCGGTGATAACAGAAGGCCCATCGGCCATAATGGAGCGTGGCGGAGAGGGCTGTCTGCTATACTACGATTACTGCATGGCCGACGGATTCGGCGTGTCGCGTTCGTCCGATTTCCGCACATGGACCATCGAGGACTCCACCTTCCCGTCGGAAGCACGCCATGGCACGGTGTCGCTTATCAGCGCCGAGGAAGCAAGGAGAGTGTTGGAAGTTAGAAGTGAGTAGTTAGGAGTTAGGAATTAGGAATTTATGCATCGACAACACCTCACTTCTATCTTATCATCACTCACTTATCCACTCCTCACAGCCCACTCCTAACTAATAACTCCCAACTCCAATCTCACTTCTCACTTCTCACTCCTCACTTCTAACTAATAACTCCTAACTTCCCCCGGTTTCGTGGGATTTTTCGGGGTGTTCGTGGATTGTGGAAGCTATACTGTGCTGCTTTTATATATTTTTGTGAGGAAAAATCAGGACTATGCGT
Source organism: uncultured Muribaculaceae bacterium (assembly GCA_910587915.1). GTDB lineage: Bacteria > Bacteroidota > Bacteroidia > Bacteroidales > Muribaculaceae > CAG-873. Next base: position 134,958 of record CAJUOB010000001.1, read on the forward strand.
ACCCGCAACAGAAAAATTGAGAATATAATCTACATCGGCCTTTGGCTGGTAGTGATTGTACTGTATCTGCTCGACGCCATGCAGATACGGCATTCGGCAGGCAAGCCATTGCTCGACACGACAGTATTGAGCCGTATGACGCTCAGCCTACTGCCGTTTTTAGCATTATTCCTCGTCAACAATATATTATTCATTCCCAGGTTATTGCTCCACAATCGCTACAAAGCGTATCTGTCAGCCGCGGGTGCACTGCTGATTGCCGTGTGGATGTATCAGACCTGGACTTTCTACTTTCATTTCATCAACTACCCCAAGCCACCCGGACATGGGCCGACACCGCTTGTGCCTCTACCGGTGCTACTGAGTCTGGTGTACGATCTTCTCATTGTAGGCGCTAATCTGGCTATAGCACTCATATTCCAGCGGTTCGAAGACCGGTTGGAGAGGGAAAGCCTGCAGAAAGCACATGCCGAAAACCAGCTGGCATATCTTAAGGCGCAGATCAATCCGCATTTCTACATGAACATGCTCAACAATATCCATGGCATGATAGAAATAAACGCGGAGAAAGCTCAGGAGATGGTCATCGACATGTCGAACCTGATGCGCTATATGCTCTACGATAGTTCCAACGACCGCATTGCCCTTTCATCGGAGATAGCATTTCTGAAAAATTACCTTAGGCTGATGCGCCAGCGCTATCCCGAGGACCGCGTGAAGATAACGGTCGATTTTCCATCGGAAAGCGCTGTATCGGGAGTGATGATACCTCCGTTGCTGTTTCTGGTGTTTATCGAGAATTCATTCAAACACGGCATAAGCTACCGCGACGACTCCTTTGTGAGCGTGCGGATAGAAGTGCAGGACAACCGTGTGATTTTCACCTGCCTCAACAGCGTACACCCGTCGGCCGACAACCACGGGCACGACCACGGCATAGGCCTGAAAAACATACGCGAGCGCCTTCGCCTCATCTATGGCGACAAGGCACGGTGCGACATCCGCACCACAGCCTCGACATATCTTGTGAACCTTAGCATACCGACCCATGAAACTGCGGACCCTCATAATTGACGACGAACCCATAGCCCTCGAGAAATTACGGAGCTATGTCGAGAAAGTACCGTTTCTCGAGCTTGCCGCAGCATGCCACAGCGGCATAGATGCCATGGCAGTGCTTGCAGCAGAAAAAATCGACCTGATATTCACCGACATCGACATGCCCGACCTCAACGGCATGGAGCTGGCAGGATCGCTTGCCGACGCGCCCATGATAGTGTTTACCACAGCTTATGCGCAGTATGCGGTCGACAGCTACCGTCTGTCGGCGGTGGACTATCTGCTGAAGCCCTATAGCTTCGCGGACTTCCAGCGTGCGGCAAACAAAGCACTCGCGCAGGCACAGCGCGATGGCGCCGACACACAGCGAGAGGCCGGGTCGGTATTCGTGAAGGTAGATTACCGCTATGTGAGGGTGAAACTCGACGACATACGCTACATAAAAGGGTTCGGCGAATACCTGCAGATCTTCACCACTTCACAGCCGGAACCGATGATGACTCTCAGTTCCTTCGCATCGATGGCACAGAAGCTGAGCGACAGTTTTCTGCAGGTGCACCGCTCGTATATAGTGAACATGGACCATGTGGAGCAGATAGTGCGCAATCGCCTGGTGATGACCGACGGCGAGCACATACCCGTGGGCGACAGCTACAAAAGCGCCCTGTCGGACTATCTGCGCTCTCGGTCGGTGGGCAGTCGCTAAGAGTATGTTTGAATTTAACTCAATGATATACTTTGGTGTAAAAACGGCCTCTTCCGAGCTTTCGTTCAGTCGTTATGGAACCCCATAACTCTTTCACTCAATCTCAGAATATGCTCGCTTTTCCAACCTAATTATAAACATCAGTTAAATCCAAACACACTCTAAGAGTACCGCACCGGTTCGTGCGACATTTAGGGCTGTTGGTTGAAGATAATTGGAAGGATAGTGCTTCTATATGTAATATTGCATCCAGATTCCTAATCACTTATTGAGCATGAAGCACTTCCTACCAACAGCACTAATCATCGCGGCCGGTGCGGCGCTCTCGGCGGACGCCGCCGAGACATGGTCGTACGCCGACTGCGTGGACTATGCGCGAACCCACAACATCTCGCTGCAGAAGTCGCGTCTGGCCGAAGAAACGGCCGGATATAATCTCGACGAGGCCAAGGCTCAGTGGCAGCCGACGCTCGATTTCGCCACCACACAGGGCTTCACCAACTATCCATGGGAAGAGTCGCGGAAAAATGCCTATAACGGCACATATGGCCTCAATGCCGGATGGACCGTATGGAACGGCGGACAACGCGAGAACTCCATACGCCGGAGCCGCGTCGACTCGGAAATAAGCCGTCTGGCCACCGACGATCTCTTCCGCTCGATCGAGACCGACCTGCTGCAGGTGTACATAAACATACTGTATGCCCGCGAGGCAATAGGCATATACACCGAGGCCGCGAAACTGAGCGGGGCCCAGGCCGACCGTGCCCGTCAGCTCATGGAGGCAGGCCGGGCATCGCGCGTGGACTACGCACAGCTGCAGTCGCAGTACGAGCAAGACCGATACAATCTGGTGAACGCCCAGGGCACCTACGACACGCGCCGCATGGAGCTCAAACGCCTGCTCGAACTCGGTATCGACCGTGAGATAGAGCTTGCCGACGTTGAGTGGACTGCAGAACAGGTGCTCGCGGCTCTTCCACCCATGGACGAGAGCTATGCAATGGCGCTCGACACCGACGTACAGCTGCGCAGCCTGGCGCTCGAAGCAGAGGGTACCAACTACGACATTGCCGTAGCAAAGGCATCGGGACGCCCTAAAGTATCGCTCAATGCCGGTGTTGGTTCGGCCTACGGAGCCCCCGGAGCGGCATTCGGCACTGCGCTGAAGCGCAATCTCAACGAATCGGTGGCCCTGACACTATCGGTGCCGATATTCGACAACAAGAAGTCGCGCTCGGCAGTGGCCCGCGCCAAAGTACAGCAACTCGAAGCCCAGCTCGACATAGAGCAACGCCACACCGACCTTGCACAACTGGTGGAGAACTGGTATATCGACACCCGATCGGCACAATCGCGCTATACAGCCGCCGAAGAACAGCTGCGCTCGGCCGAACTGAGCGCCGAACTCACCAACGAGCAGTTCGAGCTCGGCCTGGTGAACCCCGTGGACCTGATGACGGCGCACAACAATCTCACCGATGCCCGCCATACACTCCTACAGGCCAAATACATGGCCATGCTGGGTCAGAAAATGATAGAATTCTACCGTACATCCGTTATTTCCCTCAATTGACATGAAGACCATAAAACCGCTCATTGCAGCACTGCTCGCGGTAGCCGCCGGAGCATGCTCCCAGAAAGCATCCGTGCAGCTCGACACCGTAAAAGCCGAACGCGGCGAGCTGACAGAGACAGTAACCGCCACCGGCACTGTAGAATCCGTGACACAGGTGGATGTCGGCACCCAGGTGACCGGTATAATCGACAAGCTATATGCCGACTACAACTCCATAGTGCAGAAGGGCGAACTCATAGCCGAAATCGAGAAAACACTTCTGGAAAGCGACCTGCGCAGCGCCGAGGCTAATGTGGAATCGGCACGCCTCACCTATGAATACAATCTCACCAACTACAAGCGCGACAAGGCTCTGCACGACAAGCAGCTGATAAGCGACTACGAGTTCCAGACGACAGAGAAGGACTACAACGTGTCGAAAGCGGCCTACGACAAGGCCCAGGCCGACAAGGTGCGTGCAGCCAAGAACCTGAACTATGCCGAAATCTACTCGCCTATCGACGGTATTGTGATATCGCGCGAGGTGGAGGTGGGCCAGACCGTGGTATCGAGCATGAACGTGGCCAATCTCTACACCATAGCCGACCTCGATAACATGCAGGTGATCGGTGACGTGGACGAAGCCGATATAGGCCGCGTGAAAGTGGGACAGCGCGTGACATTCTCGGTCGATGCATACCCCGATGATCTCTTCGAAGGATCAGTGACACAGGTGCGACTCAACCCTACCACAGAAAGCAATGTGGTGACCTATGAAGTGGTGGTGAACGCATCGAACCCCGACCACAAACTCATTCCCGGCCTCACGGCCAATCTCACTATCTATGTAATGAGCGAGCGCGACGTGCTCCTGCTCCCGGCCAAGGCATTCACATTCGAGCCTCAGGACTTCCCCGACGCCAAGAACCTTCCTGTGGCCGGCGATCCGGTGCCGGCATCGTCGCTCGGCGAAGGCAAGCGTGCCATCTGGGTGGTCGACGGCAACCGCCTTGTGAACACAGTGATAAGCACCGGCGCATCGAACGGTATCCAGACCGTTGTCCTCTCGGGCATATCCGACGGAGCCACCGTGGCCACAGGCTACCAGGAAATGGCTGCCGGCGGTGGCGATGCCCCGCAGAGCAGCCCCTTCGCACCCCAGCCACCTAAACGAAACAAAAAATAAAAACTCCGACCCATGTCTGACAAAAAAGAAATAATACGGGTGGAAAAACTCCGTCGCGAATTTATTGTCGGTGGTGAGAAGGTGAAGGCACTCCGCGGAGTATCGTTCACCATCGGCGAGGGCGAATTCGTGACTATCATGGGCACATCGGGCTCCGGCAAGTCGACCCTTCTCAACATACTGGGATGCCTCGACACTCCCACATCGGGCGAATACGTGCTCGACGGGGTGTCGGTGCAGTCGATGAGCAAGAACCAGCGAGCCGTGACGCGCAACCGCAAGATAGGATTCGTGTTCCAGAACTATAATCTTCTGCCCAAGACCACAGCCATAGAGAATGTGGAGCTTCCCCTGCTCTACAATCCCGGAGTGTCGGCCCGCGAACGGCGTGAACGCGCCATCAAGGCCCTCGAAGCAGTGGGACTCCACGAACGCCTATACCACAAGAGCAACCAGATGTCGGGCGGCCAGCAACAGCGTGTGGCGATTGCCCGCGCGCTGGTCAACGACCCTGTGATAATACTTGCCGATGAAGCGACCGGTAATCTCGACACGCGCACCTCGTTCAGCATACTGATGCTGTTTCAGGAACTTCATGCCCGCGGTCGCACGATAATATTCGTGACCCACAATCCCGAGCTTGCCGAGTACTCCTCGCGCAATATCGTGCTGCGCGACGGCAAGGTTGTGTCGGATACATTCAATCCATGCATGAAATCGGCGCGCGAGGCATTCGAACTCCTGCCTAAAGACAACGACTGAAGCCATGAATATAGCCAATCTACTCAAGATAGCGCTCAAGGCGCTGAACAACAACAAGCTCCGCTGCTTCCTCACCATGCTCGGCATAATCATAGGCGTGGCATCGGTCATCACTATGCTTGCCATCGGCCAAGGCTCCAAGGACAGCATCAAGGCGCAGATTTCCGAAATGGGGTCGAATATGATTATGATACACCCCGGCAATATGCAGCGCGGAGGTGTGCGCCAGAGCGCCGACGACATGCAGACCCTCAAGGTAGAGGACTATGAGGCACTTGGAGAACTCGACGGCGTGGCAGCCGTGTCGCCGTCGGTGAACACCGGCGGACAGCTGGTGAACGGAAACAACAACTATCCGTCGACCATCTACGGAATCACGCCCGACTATCTCGACATAAGGAAACTCAAGGTGAAGGACGGCACCATTTTCTCGGACCACGACATACACACCGCCGCAAAGGTGTGCGTGCTCGGCAAGACTGTGGTCGACAACCTATTCCCGAACGGCGAAGACCCCGTAGGGCGTGTGGTGCGCTTCGGGTCGATACCACTCACCGTGATAGGCGTACTCGAACCCAAGGGTACCAATACCATGGGCATGGACCAGGACGATGTGGTGCTGGCGCCCTATACCACCGTGATGAAGCGCATACTTGCCATCGACTATATACAAGGGATATTCGCCAGTGCGGTCGACGAGGACCACACCGACGAGACCATAGATGAAATCACGGCCACACTCCGCATGCGCCACAAACTCAAGGACGATGCCGACGATGACTTCGACATACGCTCGCAGCAGGAGCTGAGTGAGATGATGAACTCCACCAGCGACATGATGACCGTACTTCTGGCATGCATAGCCGGCATATCGCTACTTGTGGGCGGTATCGGCATCATGAACATCATGTATGTGTCGGTGACCGAGCGTACCCGCGAAATCGGTCTGCGTATGTCGATCGGCGCACGAGGCATCGACATACTGTCGCAGTTCCTCATAGAGGCGGTAATCATCAGCGTCACCGGTGGTGTGATAGGCATAATTGTGGGAGTAGTGGCATCATGGCTTGTGACCATGATAGCGCACTGGCCTGTGTCGATACAGATGTACTCTGTAGGCCTATCGTTTGTGGTATGTACCGTCACCGGCATATTCTTCGGCTGGTATCCGGCTCAGAAAGCCTCGAACCTCGACCCCATCGAAGCCTTGCGCTACGAATAGAATATTATACGGTGAAACGCGAGGCGTATTGGCCCGGAGTGCAGCCGAACATGGCGGCGAAGCACTTGCTGAAATAGCTTGAGGAACTGAAACCGACCATATACATCACCTCGCTCACCGAGAACTTACCCTGCTCCAGAAGCATGGCGGCCTTACGCAGGCGTGTTTGCCGGATATAATCGACCGGCGACACGCCTGTCAGTTTCTTTATAAGGCGGTAGAGTGTCTTGGATGGAATGCCAAGGCTACGGCACACGAAGTCGACATTGAGGTCGGGGTTGGCGAGCTCATTCTCTATCAACTCCGTGACGGCTGCAAACTGCTTTTCGTACATCGACTCCTCGGGCACCGTTTCCGTACGGGTGGTGCGTTCGAGCAACTCCGAGCGGCGCAGATGCTCCGCACGCCCCAGCAACTGACGTACCTTGGCCGTAAGAACAGGCGCCTCGAAGGGCTTTGCCATGAAAGCATCGACACCTGTATCGATGCTTTCTGCCTCTATGCCCGGGCTATCCTTGGCAGTAAGTAGTATTATAGGAGTAGCGGCAGTGGCAGCATTCTGGCGCATGCGGCGGCTCATCTCGAGTCCGGTCATGACTGGCATCATCTCATCGGCTATTACTATGTCGGGACGGAACGTCGAAGCGAGTGCCAAGGCTGCTTTGCCGTTGTCGGCTGTTGCCACGTTGTAGTCGGCCTTAAGGAGCGATGCAATGAAAGCGGCGATGGGCTTGTTGTCGTCGACCACGAGCACACGTTTGCGGCGGTCGGTGTCGCCGGTCGCTCCGTCGGAGTGCTCGGCTTCAGACTCTTCAGCCTCGGGCAGAGGGAAGGCAAGATGGAAAGTAGTGCCATGGCCCGGCTCACTCTCGAGAGAGATAGAACCACCAAGGAGACGGACATACTGTTTTACCAGATACAGTCCGATACCGGTACCCTCTTGTTCGGCAGCGGTGCGAGGCGAACGGTAGAGGCGATGGAACACCAGCTGCTGCTCATCGGCAGGAATGCCAACGCCGTCGTCGCTTATGTCGATGAAATATTGTCCATCGGCTTCATGGACGGCACATCCGATGGTTGCATCGGCGCCGGAATATTTCACGGCGTTCGACAACAGATTGTTGAGCAGCGATTCGAGCTTCACAGCATCGGTGCGCACATATATGTGGTTTACAGCAGCCGAAAACACGAAATTGCGTCCCGGCCATGCCTTGCGGTAGGATTCGAATATGCCCCGGCAGAAATCGACCACATCTATGCGGGAGAATATGAGCATATCGTCGGAAGCGGTCTCGAGCCTGTCGATTTCCACAGTCTGGTGTATGAGCGAATTAAGCTTCAATGCATTGTTATAGGCCGTTTCCACATCATCGGCCTGGTCGGGAGGAAGCTTTGCAGTGCGCATCTTGCTCAGAGGTCCAATGATCATGGAAAGGGGCGTCTTGAGCTCGTGCGATATATTGGACAGGAAGAACAGGCGGTGCCTTACAGTGGCAAGGGCATTGCGGCGCTCAAGATCCTCGATGTGCCGTTCGTGACGGCGGGCCGAGCGGATGGTGAATGCCGCCGCAATGGCAATTGCAGCAAGTATATAGCCAACTATCGCCCATGCCGATGTGAACCATGGCTGGGCCACCTTGATGTGAAGTTCCACCGGAGCACGGCGCTCGCCGGCCACCGCAATGGCAAGGCGATGACGACCCGGCGTGAGCGATGTGATACGGACTTTATTGTCGCCATCGTCGAGCAGTTGCCATGGGCCGTCGTCGAGACTCCACCTGAAACGAAGATACTCTCCCGGCGAAAACATGGCCGTGCCGACATCGACAGCGATGTCGCGATTGTCGGCCGGCAGCTCCACCATGCGGAATCCGTCGCCGGAATTCTGGTCGACTGTCAAAGTGCGACCTCTGTCGACAACCTGCAGCACCTCTATGCGCTCATCGGTAGCCTGTGCGAGCAACGGTGCCGGTTCGGCCACCACAAGCATGTCGTTTGCACCAAGATATGCTTTGGACGTGAGACGGTCGTAGTATATGACCGAATACTTTTCCTCGGGCAGCGGTATCATGCTCATTTTCCCGGTGGCAGGGTCAAGACTCCAAACGGCGTTACGGGTGGCAATCCATATGTCGGATCCGACAGCTGCCATGGCGCTGACAGACTGGTCGGAGCCTGCAGGGAAGCGGAAAAGGCTGTCGAGGGGCGTTCCATCGGGAGAGAAGGCGGCGACACCACCGTAGAATCCTACCCAAATGCGACCGGCAGCGTCGGTGCATATCACTTCGGGATTGTCGGCTCCCAGACTACGGAGCGGCACGCGCCCAATGCGGCCGGTCTCGGCGTCGATACGTGTCAGGGCTGTATCGCGGAAATTAAGTATCCATTTGTTTCCACGATCGTCGCGCAGCATACGTCCTATATATTCGTTGGGCAGCCCATCGGCCGGACTTATCAGACGGTCGGCAGTGTGAGAGCGGCCTTCGGAGCGAAAGCGGTCGAGCGATTCCACAAATATACCACCGAGATATCCGGCCATCCACAGAGTGCTGTCGGCAGGCTCCTCGATGATGGAATATACCCAGTTGGCCATGGCCCGATGGGTGCTGTCGGTGAGGCGATGGTGGCTGAATGCGTGGCGTTTGCGGTCGTAGAGATTAATACCACCGTCGGTGCCGAGCCATATATTGCCGCGCGAATCCTCGTAGATGTCGCGCACACGGCTATGCGACAAGGCGTGCCCGTTGTTGCCGGCGAGGAACCATTCGGGAGAGCCGTCGGCATCGAGCCTTATGACACCGTTAGACCCTCCGAGCCACAGATTTCGGTGTGAGTCGCGCAAAATAGCGGTGATATCCTGCCCTTCGCCGCATCCGGTGATGTCGGCAATATTATATATCTGTACAGGCGAGTCGATGTCGGCTATTGAGATTCCGTCTTCAGTACCAGCCCACACATTACCGCAGTCATCGGTCATAAGCGACCATACGACATTCGAGGAAATCGACGACAGCGACCGCGAGTCGTGGCGGAGCAGGCGTGCCGGCTGTTCCGGCCGGAGCAAAAACAATCCATTGTCAGTTCCGGCGAGGAGCATCTTTCCCGGGGCATTGCAGATGGCTTTCACCGAATATCCGTCGCAATCGGCCACATTTTCCGAGACCCCGGTCGACGGAGTATAGCGTAGCAGCCCCGACTCCGTACCGAGCCATATGGTGCCGTCGGTATTATCACGGCAGATCGTATTTACGAAAAGATTCGGGGTCTCGCCATGTGCGCTCACGGGCAATTCCTCGAATGCACCGTCGGCATTATAGCGGCCGAAACCATTGTATGTGCCTATGTAGACACTGCCATCGGGAACCGGAAGAATAGAATATACAGCCTTGTGAGGCAATCCGTCGGCCGGACCTTCGAAACGATCTTCATCGAGGTTATAGAAATAGAGCCCGTCGAGGGTTCCGAGCCACAGCCGCCCGCGGTGCAATGCCATGGCGCGTATCTCGCGCGGCGATTCATGCCATCGCACGCTCTCTATCCTTAGAGTGGACGGGTCGATGGCATAAAGGCCGTCATTGGTTCCGGCATATATGCGGTCACCCGCCTCTACCATGGCATATATCTGGGCATGGAGAGGATAGCCACTGTCGAAAAGACACGGATAAGTATCGTAGCCGGTGAAAAGATACACGCCGTTGTCGGAGCCAATCCAGGTGCGGCCCCGGCTATCGCGGAAAATATCGAACACAGTGCGTCCCGAATCATCGACACCGTAGTTGAACCAATAGACCGGAGCCTCGCCCAGTCGTGCATGCGCCCGCGGCGAAAGCAGAGCGCACAGCATGGTAAAGATAAGGATGAGAAGATGTTTTTTCATGATGGTACTGCAAAGATATGTATAATCCGTGGGCCCAGCGGCATAAAGCGGTCAAATGACAATACAAATCGGACACATCCTATTGTAGAACGCCTGAAAAGGGCATTTTGTCCGAAAATTGTCCTAATCTGTCCGCTGTGTGCTTTCACACTTGCGGCTGTATATCTAATTTCGCATCGACCAAAATCACCATGAAACACAAACTCAGAAACCTCCTATTTTCGATCGGCGTGCTGACGGCAGCACACGCCACCGCCCTCGACGGCGGCCCATACTACGGCACCAACTACACAGTGCCGTTCGCCCATGCCTACCGTTCGCTCGACAAGCTCGGGGTAGATCATCGCGCGGCCATCGACCGCGATGTATATCACTTCTCGCGACTTGGGCTGAACGCATTCCGCCTGCATCTGTGGGATGTGGAAATCAGCGATGGCGAAGGCAACCTTCTCGACAACGAGCACCTTGCCCTGGTGGACTATCTGCTCGCCCAGCTGGAGAAGCGCGGCATAAAAGCCATACTTACGGCGCAGACCAACTTCGGCAACGGATACCCCGAGCGCAACAGCAATCCCAACGGCGCATTCTCCTATAAATACGAGAAATGCCATGTGCACGACGATGCCGCCGCACAGGCAGCTCAGCAACGCTATCTCGACGCCTTGGTGCGCCATGTGAATCCATATACCGGCAAGAGCTATGCCGCCGATCCGTCGATCATAGCAATAGAGATAAACAACGAGCCGTGCCACAGCGGAACCCACGACGAAATCACCGCATATGTGAGCCGTATGGCCGACGCTATCCGCCAAGCAGGATGGAAGAAAGACATCATCTATAACGTGTCGCACAACCTGTGGCGTACATCGGCTTTCTACCGTGCTCCCATCGACGGCACCACCTACCAGTGGTATCCCACAGGCCTTGTGCATGGCTCCACCCGCAAAGGCAACTTCCTGCCCGTGCTCGATAGCTACGACATACCCTTCGACACTGTTCCCGGCTACAGCCAACAGCCGAAGATAGTGTATGAATTCGACCCTGCCGACGTGCTCGACACCTACCTGTATCCGGCAGCGGCGCGCACCTTCCGCAAAGCCGGTTTCGAATGGGCCACACAGTTTGCCTACGATCCCATCGACATGGCGCGGTTCAACACCGAGTATCAGACACACTTCCTCAACCTCGCCTACACACCCGGCAAGGCCATAGGCATGGCGATAGCAGCCGAAGCCATGAGGCGCACCCCTGCAGGAGCTGACTATGGCAAGTATCCGGCCGATACCGTGTTCGGACCTTTCACAGTGAGCGCACGCCGCAACCTGGCTATGCTCAACGACGGTGAGAAGTTCTACCATACCAACAATACCACCGACGCGCCCAAGGCTCCCGGGAAACTTCGCACGGTGGCCGGTACAGGCTCCTCGCCTATAGTCACTACCGACGGAACCGGAGCATACTTCCTCGACCGGCTCGAAAAGGGTGTGTGGCGTCTGGAAGTGATGCCCGACGTTATTATAACCGACGACCCGTTTGCAAAACCATCGCTGGAACGTGAGGTAGGCGTGATCACCGACGCGACCGTGAGCATGACCATCAACCTGCCCGAACTTGCAGCCGGCTTCCGCTACAAAGGCGAGCGAGGCAAGGGCATGGCACAGGGCAAAAGCATATCTGTGCTCCCGGGCGTATACGTGCTCGCTACCACCGACAAAGCTATTGATGCGTGGGGCCCCGACCGCAGCTATGGCGATGGCTTCCGCAAGGTCGGTGAGTATACCATGCCGCCTGTGACTCAGCTATCCTCACCCATAGTGGTTCACCAACCGCAGCGCTATGCCCGCTCAGGCGAGGCACTGCACATAAAAGCGACCATAGCAGGCGAACCCGACTCGGTTAAGATATATCCGGCCACAGCCGACTTCTGGCGCGATGACAACGTACTCGTGCCTATGAACAAAACCGGGAAATACGAATACAGCGCCACCATCGAGCCACGCGATATCGGTAAGAAAGACAGGTTTGACTATCGCATAGTGGTATTCAAAGGCGAACGTGCCGCAACCTACCCATCGGGTGATTCCGGCACACCACTGGACTGGGACTTCGGCGCGGGCCGGGGGGCTGTCGCATGCTTCACCACCGCCATGCGCCCCGCCGGAGCTCCCCTTGTCCTACTCGATGCGGCAGATGGCATGGCTGGCACAGAGCTTTCCACCATCCCCGAGGTATGGGGTAGCATACGGCTCTCAGCCACTGCGGCGACGGCATTCTCGGCCCCGACATTGGTGCTTGAGGCTTCTGAGAAACTTCCGGCCATAGAGACCGCATCGGTGAGCCGCCACGTAGCGGAGCTGACACCGGAAGCAACCGAAGCTACCCGAATTGTGCTCTACACAGGAGCCATCGACGGATCGGACACTCTCCGGATCGGGCTGACAGATGCCGACGGATTCACCTTCTGGCAGACAGCACCGATAAAATCCGATTCGAGCATCGAGCTGCCTCTTTCGGGTTTCAGTCTGGGCGAGACGCTGCTCAATCCGGCTCCATACCCGTCGTTCCTGAAGCGTCGCTTCGAGCCGGCACCGGGCCAGACAGCAACATTGCGGCCTCAGGATATCGAAGCGGTGACTCTTGCCACCGATAATCCTACCGGACCATTCCGCATGGAAATAAGATGTGTCACACTTGAATAACCGACATAAGCCAATAATAATCCAAAATCATAATAAAACCATGAACCAAACACTTATCCGCATTTTCGCAGCCTTGCTGCTGTTTGTGGCCATGGTGCCCGCCTCTTGGGCACAGACAGCCACGACTGTCAGCGGCGTAGTCTCCGATGAGACCGGCGAACCTCTGATCGGTGCATCGGTGACAGTGCCCGGCCATCCCGGCGGCGTAACCACCGACATCGACGGCAACTACCGCATCGCTCTTCCGCAAGGCTCCAACCAACTCACATTCTCCTATGTGGGCTACAACACCAAGACCGTGACGGTGAACGGCAGCACTCTCGACGTGCAGCTCGACCCCGCCTCGGAAGCCCTTCAGGAAATGGTGGTGATCGGCTACGGCAGCACTAAGAAAAACGACCTTACCGGCTCGGTATCCTCTATCAGCGAGAAAGACTTCAACCAAGGTGTGATAAGCTCGCCTGAAGAACTTATTAACGGCAAGATCGCCGGTGTTCAGATCACCAATTCGGGTGGCTCGCCCAACTCCTCGAGCACCATCCGCGTGCGCGGCGGTGCCTCGCTCAATGCATCGAACGATCCTCTTATAGTGCTCGACGGCGTGCCCATGGAAGTGGGCGGCGGCATCACCGGTTCGAGCAACTTCCTGAGCCTTATCAACCCCAACGATATCGAATCGATGACCATTCTCAAGGATGCATCGTCGACCGCCATCTACGGTTCGCGCGCATCGAACGGTGTAATCATCATCACCACCAAGAAAGGCACCGGCGAAGGTGTAAAAGTGTCGTTCAGCACCACCAACTCGGTATCGACCAAAACACGCACCAGCCAATCGCTCACTCCCGGACAGTTCCGCGAGGCAGTGGCAATGTTCGGCACCGAAGCGCAGCAGGCTCTTCTGGGCCAGGCAACCACCGACTGGAACGATGAAATCTTCCAGGCCGCTTTCGGCACCGACAACTCGCTGGCCATATCGGGCCGCGCAGCATCGTGGCTGCCTTTCCGCGTGGCACTCGGCGCGATGTATCAGGACGGTATTCTCCGCACCGACAACTCCACCCGCTACACCGGTAACCTCAACCTCAATCCCAGTTTCTTCGCCGACCATCTGCGTGTGAACATAAGCGGAAAGGCCACCTACGCCCATAACCGCTTCGCCAACACCGGCGCAATATGGAATGCCGGCGCCTACGACCCCACCCAACCGGTCTACGGCACCTACGGACCCGACGGCAACCAGCTCCTTTTCACCGACGGCACTCCCCTCTTCGGCGGATTCCATGAAATAGTCGACAACACCGGCCGCCCCGCCCAGGGCGCCCTCGCCAACCCCGTGGCTATGCTCGAACTCTACGACAGTCGTTCGAAAGTGTGGCGTCTCATAGGCAATATCGACCTCGACTACCGCTTCCATCCCCTGCCCGAACTGCGTCTGCATGTGACCGGAGCCTACGACTACAGCCGCGGCACACAGACAGTGCATCAGCCCATGAACTCATTCCAGGGCTACAACTCCGGTGGCTACGGATATGAGCAGGGTCCTCAGAAGAACTACAACCGCCTGCTTACCACCTATCTGAACTACAACAAGGACTTCGCGGCAATCAACTCGAGTCTCGACGTGACACTTGGCTACGACTACCAGTACTGGCGCAACTATGGCCCGGCATATCCGACCTTTGACGACGCCGGCAACCAGACCAACATAAGCACTCCCTGGGACAACCGCCACACCCTGATAAGCTACTATGGCCGTGTGAACTACGGCTACGACAGCCGCTATCTGCTCACAGCCACCTTCCGCCGCGACGGCTCGAGCCGCTTCGCCAAAGACCAGCGCTGGGGCACATTCCCCTCGGTGGCACTTGCATGGCGTGTGGCACAGGAAGATTTCTTCGAATCGATCCGCCCGGTGATGAACGACCTCAAGCTGCGTGCAAGCTACGGTGTGACCGGCCAGCAGGACGGCATAGCCGACTACGGATACATTCCCAACTACACCGGTAGCCTCGACGGCGCATACTATCCCATCGACGGCCAGTGGCGCCCCACCTTCCGCCCGGAAGCATACAACGACAAGCTCAAGTGGGAGACAACAACCAGCTGGAACTTCGGCCTTGACTTCGGTTTCCTTAACAACCGCATTGCAGGTTCGGTGGAATACTTCACACGCCAGACGAAGGACCTCCTTGCCACAGTTCCCGTACCTGCCGGCATAAACTTCGATAAAACCATGCTCATGAACGTGGGTAATGTAAGCAGCAAGGGCGTGGAAATAAGCCTCAACGCCAATATAATCGACACCCGCGACCTGCAGTGGACCGCCACTTTCAATGCCACATGGCTCGATAACAAAATCACCAACCTCAACCTCGTGCCCGGCACCGATGCCTCCGACACCTATGTAGGCTGGATGGAATCGACACCTATCCAGGTGTACAAGACAGGCTACAAGCCCCGCACCTTCAAGCTCTACAAACAGATCTACGACCGCGAAACCGGCCGACCCATCGAAGGCCTCTATGCCGACCTCAACGGCGACGGACAGATTACCGAAGACGACAAGTACTACAGCCACAGCAGCATGCCCGACTGGACATTCGGTTTCAACACTTCGCTGCGTTGGAAAAAATGGACCCTCAGCACCGCGCTGCGTGCATCGGTAGGCAACTACATATACAACGGCGCCCAGGCCAATCTCGGTGCATGGGAATGCACCTCGTGGAGCACCGGATCGGTCAACAACCTTGCGTCGAGCTTCCTTGACACCCAGTTCCGCTACCGTCAGTATCCAACGGACCATTACCTCGAGAACGCCTCGTTCCTGAAGATGGACAACCTGCAGCTGAGCTACAACTTCGGCCGTGTCTACCGCTCGCTCGACCTTCACGTGTCGGCCATGGTGCAGAACGTATTCACCATCACCAAGTACAGCGGTGTGGACCCCGAAAGCGCCAGCGGCATCGACAACTCCACCTATCCGCGTCCGCGCACATTCTCCGTATCACTCGGTCTTAACTTCTAATGCCTGAATAACAATGATAAAGAAAGCATATATAGCAATAATCGGATTTATCGGCGTACTGCTCGCCGCCGGATGCACCGGCGACCTCGACCAGAAGCCGGTGATCGGCGACAACGCCACCGCCGTCTACTCCACCATCGACGGCTACAAATCGGTACTTGCCAAAATCTACGGCTCCTATTCCCTGATCGGACAGGAACGTGCCGGCAATCCCGACCTCTCGAGCAACAAAGGCCAGGACCTGCTGCGCAACCTCTTCAACATGCAGGAAGCCGCCACCGACGAAGTGGCCAACACATGGCTCTCGGGCGAGAACCTCTCGGCCCTCACATATATGAACTGGGACGCTTCGGATGTATGGGTGTCGGACACCTACTACCGCCTGTACTATTCCATAGCCCTTTGCAACGAATTCCTGCGCTACTGTACCGAGGGCGCCATCGGCGGCTTCAACGACAGTGAGAAAGAGCTCATACGCACCTATGCGGCCGAGGCCCGCTTCATCCGCGCTCTCGACTACTGGTTCGTGCTCGACCTCTTCCGCCAGGGCCCGTATGTCGACCAGGATACTCCCACCACCGGCGTTATTCCTCCGGCCTACGACGGCAAGCAGCTCTACGCATTCATAATGTCGGAAATCACTGAGCTCGAAAGCCTGCTGCCTGAGACAAACTACTACGGCCAGGCCGACCGCGCCGCACTGTGGGCGCTCGGTATCCGCGTGACCCTCAATGCCGAAGTATACACCGGCACCGCAGCCTACACCGAGTGTGTGGCTTTCGCCAATAAAATCATAAAGACCGGCCGCTACACCCTCGAGCCCGAGTATCAGAAGCTCTTCAACGCCGACAACCATCTGCGTACCAACGAAATCATATTCGCATTCTCGGCCGATGCCGACCAAGCCACCACATGGGGCTCTGCTACTAACATCATCTGCTCCTCGTGCGGCAACAATTCCACCCAGGACCCCGCAAAATACGGTATCGAGAGTGGTTGGGGCAACTGGCGAGTACGCGGAGAACTTCCTGCTCTGTTCGACAGCGCCGACGGTCGCCGCCTGTTCTGGGAAGATGGCCAGAGCCAGTACTTTACCGACGGCATAACCACCGACTCACAGGGATTCTTCAGCGAGAAATGGACCAACCTCACCGACGCCGGCGAAGCCGCATCGGCCTCGGCAGCCCGCGGTTGCTCCACCGACTACCCGATGTTCCGCCTGGCCGAGGTATATCTGAGTGCCGCAGAAGCAGTGCTCCGCGGCGGTACAGGCATGAGCCGCCAGGAAGCTCTCGCTCTGGTGAATGAAGTACGCGAACGCGGATATGGCGACGTTGCCGGCCGCATATCGGATGCACAGTTCAATCTCCCATTCATGCTCGACGAGCGCGGCCGCGAACTCTACCACGAGATGCACCGCCGCACCGACCTCATACGCTTCGACCGCTTCACCACCGGAAGCTACCTGTGGCAATGGAAGGGCGGTACGCTCGACGGAACATCTGTCAACGACCGCTACAATATCTATCCCATTCCTCTGAGCGAACTTTCGGCCAACACAAACCTTTCTAACCCCCTCTACTAAGCCATGTCATTCAATAAATATATAGCCGCGGCCGCTACAGCCGCAGTACTCCTGGGCGCCTACAGCTGCGACAAGGACGGCGACATGATCTACACCGACGGGCCCGACAAGGCCGAAGTGTCGGGCGTGGCATCGGAAATAGTGCTCGACAAAGACCACCTGCAGTCGCTCGCCCTCACTCTCTACTGGAACGAAAACGGCAAAATATCGCTATCCAATCCGCTTGTGGCCGCTCCCGAAGGCGCAGCCTCCAACACGGTGCAGTTCTCAGCCGACCCCGAATTTGCCACCGTGGTCGACGACAACGTGGAAAGCGGAGTGTACTACCGCCAGTACACTTGCGAGAGCCTCAACAACCTCGTGGGGCGTCTCGGCCTCGAGGGCGGAGTGAAAGGTACGGTATATATCCGTGTCAAGACTGTGCTCGGAGCCAACATCGACCCCAAATACAGCGATGTGAAGGTGGTGAGCATCACCCCTTACTTCATCGACATGAGCGTGGGCTTCGTGCTCGACGCCAGCCAGAACGATAGCGGACGCACACTCTACTCTCCGGCCTCCGACGGCGTGTACAGCGGCTTTATCGGAGCCGGCTCGTGGGAAAACTGGTGGCTGCGCGAAGGCAACAACACCGTGTGGGGCAACGACGGCGTGACCGGAACCGCTTTTGTGATGGGTAACAATACCACCGGACTCGATGTGTGGAACTTCTGGTACCCCTCGCCATCGGGATGCTACTACACCGTAGTCGATACCCGCGCCAACGAATGGAGCGCGCTCTACATAGGCGAGCTTACCCTCGGAGGCGATCTATCCGGAGCCATGGTGTACGACCGCAAGACCAATAAATGGACATACACTTTCGACGCTACTCCCGGCACCATAAATGTGACCATCGGAGGCACAGGCAAGCAGTATAATGCCGCCACCGGCACCGACGACGCTGCCGCCACCGATGCCACCGTGGGCTTCGCCGGCACTTCGGGCGCACTCACTTTCGGCCAGTCGGCACAGGCTATCGCCGTGGAAATAGCCGCAGCCGGCGAGACTACCCTCACCCTCGACCTGTCCGATCCCCGCGCCTGGACTCTCACAGCCGGAGAAGGCTCGGCAGATCCAGTGGAAACCGTTCCGCCTATGATATACCTTTCGGGAGTACAGCCCGATTGGGACTTCAGCAACTATCTGAAGCTCTACAACGAAGACAACCGCACCTATGGCGGCGCCCTCGAGGTGAACAGTGAATGGGGCTACCGTATATACACCGAACCCGACGCTTGGGACAATTACTGGACCATGGTCGACGGCGGAACAGCATTCTCGGGCCAGCTCGTGAACAATGGTGAAGGCAACATCGCCGCACCCGAGGCAGGATTCTACCTCTTCGACGTGAATATGGGCGACCTCACCTACAAACTGACCCCTGTGACCAAGGTGAGCTACACCGGTCTCAACGACGACTGGAGCCTTACCGAAATGACCGCAACCGGCGAACCGGGTGTATACACCGCACAGTTCGAGAAAACGGCCAACACACCCTGGGGTGTGAAAATAGTGCTCAACGACAACTGGGACCTCTTCTTCGGAGGTAACGGCACTCCCGGCGAGCTCGCGCTCTACCGCGACGGCTTCGAAGGCGACAACGAACTCTCCGAAGGCACACATACCCTCACCGTGAATCTATCGAAAGGTACTTACAGCTACGAATAAAAAACCGACAATGAAATTCAACAAGATTCTCAGCATAGCAGCCCTCGGCGCCGCACTGGCGCTGGGAGCCTGCGAACAGGACAGCCCCATAACCAATCCGCCGGTCGACAACACACCGGTGGAAATAGAGCGGGGCACATATGCCAAAGGTGCCGATGTGAGCTGGCTCACACAGTTTGAAGCCCAGGGCTACAAATGGCAGACCCGCGATGGCGTGCAGAAAGAGCTCATGACCCTGCTGCGCGACGACTGCGGCGTGAACGCCATCCGCCTGCGCGTGTGGGTGAATCCCGAGAACGACGCCACCGTCGAAGGATGGTGCAACACCGCCGACCTTGTGGTGAAGGCCCGACGCGCCAATGCTCTTGGACTACGTCTGATGGTCGACTTCCATTTCTCCGACACCTGGGCCGATCCCGGTAGCCAGACAATGCCGGCCGCATGGGATGGTCTCGACCTCGACGGCGTGCTCAAGGCCATGACAGCCCATGTAGACGAAGTTCTCGGTGCTCTCAAAGCCGAAGGCATAGAGCCCGAGTGGGTGCAGATAGGCAACGAGACCCGAACCGGCATGATGTGGCCCATGGGTGGCATAGGCGAGGAATGCGCCGACAATTTCACCCGCATGGTCAACGCCGGCCACGATGCCGTGAAAGCCATCTTCCCCGACGCTCAGGTGATAGTACATGTCGATGCCGGCGACCAGCAGTGGCTCTACGACCGTCTTTTCGGCAAAATCACTCAGGAAGGTGCCCGATTCGATATGATAGGCATGAGCCTTTATCCCGAGACCCACAACTGGGAGCAGGTGGTCGACGACTGTCTGAGCAATATCCGCTATTGCCAGCAGACCTGGGACAAGCCCGTGATGATATGCGAAATCGGCATGGCCAACGACCAACCCGAGACAGCCGACAAAATGATGCGCCGTCTCACCGAGGGTGGAAAAAATATGGATCTTAAGGGCATTTTCTGGTGGGAACCAGAAACTCCTGTGGATCACGGATATAAAAAGGGTTGCTTCGACGCCAACGGTGCACCGACCGATGCTCTGAACGTTTTTATGGAGTAATCACAGAACAAAACAGTAAATAATTTGTTATAATAAAGATGGGGTGTATACATAATCGCATGCACCCCTTCTTTTAGCAATATTATCAGAATTTCTAAGAAACAATATCCTCAGATAATGACCTTGAATCGATTCATCAAAACTACGGCTCTGGCACTCTCGGGTGTCCTGGCCCTGACCGCCACCGCCCAACGTACGGAAACAACCCTCAACGACGGATGGCAGTTTACCAAAGGCGACGGTGAAACCGACGCAAAATGGCAAAATGTACGCGTACCACACGACTGGGCTATCTACGGTCCCTTCGACCGGGCCAACGATCTCCAGACCGTGGCCGTGGAACAGAACGGAGAAACTGAAGAGACCGTAAAAACAGGCCGTACGGGTGGTCTGCCTTTCATCGGTAAAGGCACCTACCGCATAGATTTCGAGCTCGCCGACACGACCGGACGCGCCACAACTCTCGTGTTCGACGGCGCCATGAGCAACGCCGAAGTTTACCTCAATGGACATAAGCTCGGAGTATGGCCCTATGGCTACAATTCGTTCTATATCGACGCCACCGGCACAGCTGTGCCCGGGCAGAACCATCTCGAGGTGAAGCTCGAGAACAAGGAGCGCGCATCGCGATGGTACCCCGGTGCGGGCTTATACCGCAACGTGCATGTGATTTCCACCGATAAGGTGCACATTCCGGTGTGGGGAACCTACATCACCACACCCAAAGTGACTCCGGAATATGCCTCGGTGAAACTCGACATAAATATCTCCGGCGCACGCCAGTTCGAGGAATGGCCTTATGGCGACAAAATATCGGTAGAAACCAAGATCTACAATCCTCAGGGTCAGGAAGTGGCCTCTGATAAATCCGACTATATAGCCCGCGGACAGTCGTTCTCCCAGAACTTTCTGGTCAAGAACCCCGAGCTGTGGGATCTCGACACACCCTCGCTCTATACGGCCAAGACCACACTTTCGGTCGATGGCAAGACCGTGGATAGCTACGATACCCGCTTCGGTATACGTTCGATCGAGTATATACCCGAAAAAGGATTCTTCCTCAATGGCAAACTCACAAAGTTCAAGGGCGTGTGCAATCATCACGACCTCGGCCCCCTCGGTGCTGCCGTGAACCGCTCGGCACTCCGCCACCAGATAGAACTGCTCAAGGATATGGGAGTGAATGCCATCCGTACATCCCACAACATGCCTGCACCCGAGCTTGTGGAGCTCTGCGATGAGATGGGCATGATGCTGATGGTTGAACCCTTCGACGACTGGGGTTTCCGTCCGAAGTCGCCCAACGGCTACGGCTCGGTATTCGACCAATGGGCCGAACGCGACATCACCAATATGGTGGAGCACTACCGCAACAGTCCGTCGGTGGTGATGTGGTCGATAGGCAATGAGGTTCCGTCGCAATGGGGCCCCACTGGCATGCGCGAGCTGACCATGCTCCAGGATCTTGTACACCAGCTCGATCCCACCCGTCCGGTAACCTGCGGCATGGACCAGATAGGTTCGGTACTCGACAATGGATTCGCCGCCGCCCTCGATATCCCCGGCTTCAACTACAAGCCCCAGTACTACGACCAGGCCTACGAAAAACTTCCGCAGAAACTCATACTCGGATCCGAGACCGCATCGACGGTGTCGAGCCGTGGAAAGTACTACTTCCCCGTGGAGTTCGGCGAGCATCACGTGGCCATGCACGACGATAACCAAAGCAACAGCTACGACAACGAGTCGTGCTACTGGAGCAATACTCCCGACCTCGATTTCGAGATGGACGACGACCGCGAATGGGTGATCGGCCAGTTTGTGTGGACAGGGTTCGACTATCTCGGCGAACCGTCGCCCTACGACACCGACGCATGGCCCAGCCACAGCTCCTATTTCGGCATCATCGACCTTGCATCGCTGCCCAAGGACCGCTACTATCTGTACCGCTCCAAATGGAACGACAAGGACGCCACCCTGCACGTTCTGCCCCACTGGACATGGCCCGGACGCGAAGGCGAGGTTACCCCGGTATTCGTGTACACGTCGTATCCCTCGGCCGAACTCTTTGTCAACGGCAAGAGCCAGGGTCGCCGCGAAAAGAACGACAGCACAGTTATCGACCGCTACCGTCTACGCTGGAACGATGTGGTGTATGAACCCGGTGAAATAACCGTGGTTGCCTACGACGCTAACGGCAACAAGGCCGCAGAGAAAACAGTGCGCACCGCAGGTAAAGCTGCAGCACTGAAGATAACACCCAACAGAAGCAGCATTGCCGCCGACGGCGATGAACTTGTGTACTTCACCGTCGAGGCAGTAGACCGCAACGGTAATCCGGTGCCCGATGCCGACAATCTGGTGAAATTCACAGTGACCGGTGCCGGAACATACGAGGCCGGAGCCAACGGCGACGCCACCTGCCTGCTTCCATTCCAAAATCCTGAAATGAAACTATTCAGCGGTGCAGCCACAGCCATAGCCCGCAGTGCCAAAACTCCCGGCACACTCACTATAAAGGCTACAGCCAAAGGTCTGAAACCGGCCACCGCGACGGTTGAAGTCCATGAGTAACTGAAAGTTAAGAGAATAGTAAAACTCCGAACGTTCCACTACTGAAGGTATCGCAGAACCTCCACCCCACCGCCTACACCGCATGTCGCCGGCTTGCGTTGTAATCGGTGGGGTATTTATATATGCAGCTATGCCACTTTTACCTCAATTCCTTTAACTCCCCGGAAGGCCATAAAAAACAAGTTTCCGGATTCTCACGAATCGGGAAACTTGCATTTCGAACCAATTATCCAAAAAAACTATCTACCTGGAGGAGGACCCATGGGACGACGTCCACCCGGTCCTCCGGGAGGGCCGAAGCGACCTTCAGCATTTCGGTCGCGAGGTTGCTCTCCCTTTCCGAATGTCGAGAATTTATAGCTTATGGTCAGCATCACATAGCGCGTGAGCGAATTGTACCGTGCCTGCTCAGTGTAGTTACCGGTACTATTGAATCGGATATTCGAGCGCTGGCCCAGAATATCATAGGCCTTAAGTGTAACTGCTGCATTTCGGCCTCTAAGGAACTGATAGGATATAGAGGCATTCCACATCCATTCTTTGGTATTGAAACCCTGGCTATAACCTTTTGTCTGGGTATAGTTGAGGTCGGAACTGAGCACGAGCCCGAAAGGAGCGTTGTATGTGGCATAGAACGATCCGCCATAGCTGTGCACATTGGTTCCGTCGTCGCCACCGTTGTCATCGGGCTTACGTGTTACGACACTGTTGTGTGTGTTGGTGTACGAATAGCGCGGACGGAGCTCGAGTTCCACATATTCGGGGCGCCAAGCCATGCCGAAGCTTTCATTGACGCTGAAGCGGCCCGACCGGTTTCTGACACCGTTGTTGAAACCGATCGACTGGTTGTAGTTCACAAACACATTATTATTGATAGTGAATGCTTTGTTACGCAGAGGGAACGACACCATGTTCATGCCTCGGATGCTCCACACACCGTTGACGTTCTCGTAGGTAGTTATATTACCACCGGTCTCGCTATTATAGGTCGATTTCGACACGATGGAGTTCTGCACCACCTGTGCATCGATCATAGCCATAATGGAGCGTTGTGCCTTCTGGTCGAAATCCTGGAAGCGCAGCCGTGCGTTGTGGCTGAAAGTAGGGTCAAGATTGGGATTACCTACCACCACTCGCAGAGGGTCGGAGTAGTCGGCTACAGGCTGCAGCTGGTTCATGGACGGCTGCGATGTGCGGCCATTGTAGTCGAGGGTAAGGCTGCGGCTCTTGCTGAAGCGCGCACGGTAGCGCAGGAACGGTGCGTAGTTAAATACATTGCGACGCGGTATGTCTTTGTTGTGGTCGATAAGGTTGATCGATTTCGAGGTCTGCGGCACCAACGATACACCGACATTAAGCTGTCCTTTCTTGCTCACATGGCGGTAGCCGATACGAATGTCCTGATTCATATAGTCGTTGCGGAAGCGGTTGGACAGATCCTGATTGAACACCAGTTCGGGATCAATCACAGGGTCTCCACCCCATCCGTCGGGGAAAGATACAGGATGATCGTATGTGAGTTTGTCGGCATTATTCCAACGATAGGAGAAACCATACGCCAAGGTGAGGAAATGACCTTTCTTCACATCTCCGAGGGGCTCGGTCCAGCTCACGCGTGCATTGACGCTGTTGCTCCACGTATGGTTGTCGGCCCACTGGTCGTAGAGATCGATGGAGTCGTTGAATAGGAAGAATTTATTCCAGGAGTATGTGTCGGTTTTCTCGCGCACGTTGCTCAGGCGGTAGTTGGCGAACACGGAGAATGCACGCCCCGGCTTCGAGCGGAATTTATGGTTGTAGATGATACGCGCACCGAGTTCGAACGATTTGCCGGTAGAACTGCTGATATTGTGGCTGCTGTTCACCTGAGTATTGGCGGCATTGCCTGCGAATACCTCGCTGGTTCCATTGCTGTAAGAGTCGTTGAAGTTTAACGATACATTGGGTCGGAACTCGAAAGTATTGAACGAATCGGGATTCCACTGCACACGAAAGTCGGCACGCACATTGTGACCCTTGTCGCGGGCATATTTATCGGATACGGTTCGCGATGTTGAATCCTCGAAAGTATACTGGCGGTCGGAGTATGTCTCTGTATCCCGGTCGGTGTGGCTATACATAATGTCGCCGCCCACACGGAATATCTCTTCCTTGCCGATATTGAAGTTAAGACCGAGCGACTGCGCCGATGTAATGCCGTTCGATCCACCGAAACGCATGAAACGCCCGCTGGCCCCGTCGGCAAAACCGGGTTCGTTGATATTGTTGGCAGACCCGAGGAATGTGAGCTGATTGCCATTCCAGAATCGGTTTACCAGAAAGTTTCCTTTATAGCGCTGATCGGTGCCGTATCCGGCCTCGGCATTGCCGAACCAACCGTCGTTCATGCCTTTTTTCACAGTAAGGTTGATGACGGTCTCTTCCTCACCATCCTCGACACCGGTGAGTCGGGCCAGGTCGCTCTTGCGGTCGACCACCTGAAGTTTCTCCACCATATTGACCGGGAGATTTCGCGATGCAACTGTAGGATCGTCGCTGAAAAACTCCTTGCCGTCTACAAGAATCTTGGATACTTCCTTGCCATTGGCTGTGATTTTGCCATCGGAGCTAACCTCGACACCCGGCAGGCGCTTCAGCAGATCCTCGACCACGGCATTGGGCTGTGTTTTGTAGGACTCGGCGGAAAATTCCACGGTATCTTCCATCACCTTTATAGGAGTGCGTATGCCCACCACTGTAGCTTCTTTCAATGCGATAGCACTCTCCGACATGCTGAACGGCTTTAGCCTGAGATCGGACGAACCCATGGTGATGTCGCGTGTCTGGGTGGCATATCCTATGTATGATGCTTCCACTATATACTTACCGGCTTTCACACCATCGATGGTGAAACGGCCCGAGGCATTGGTTACGGCCGATTTTACAAGGGCGGAATCCTTGGCGGCAAGCACACGCACCGAGGCCTGGATTAGCCCCTCGCCGGTTGCCGCATCGACTAAGCTGCCCTTGAGCACAGCTGCCGAGAGCATCTGGCCGGCCACCGCAAGCACGGCGAGCACAGCCATCATTTTTTTTGAATTCGGGAGTTTTATCATAAGATTACGTTTTTTCACGATGCAAAGTTAACATCCCATGACCACCCCCACAACCCACCCTCTACAAACCCACCTATTTTATCGACAAAGCCCCCTGCCCACCCGACAAACACCACTCCAGACCATTCCACAGGCGCATCTCAGCAAAAAGATATATTATTTATCAAAAATGCGACCAAATGACTTGCTTATTCGACAGAAATGTGTACATTTGCAACCGTCATTTTATAAATCAACAAGCATTTCTATTCTATGAAAAGATTTCTACTCTGGATTTGCAGTGCAGCACTGACCCTATCGTCGACAGCTGCTGCCCCCGACGCAGTGCTGCAAAAGAGGAGTGCGTCCACTCCCTATGCCGGCCTACCAGGTCTAAAGGCCGAAGTTTCTACCGGCGATCCTCACCTCGACATGCTCAAAAAGTTTAAACGCCAGAATCGTATCGAGCTAAACGAACTTGATGCGAAAAAGCTTCATACACCGGTTAAAGCGATCCGGACGGCAGAAAAGGCCCGAATTATGAAAGCTGCTGAGGCTAATGGCTTCGTCCCGGAAGTATATGGTAGCGTCATATACTCCGACGACCAGAACGTAGAAACGGGTGCAATCTATCAGATTCCGACCAATCAGACCGATGATTTCGCCTATATGTTCCCTGAGATAGATGCCTCATATGGTGGTGTTCTTGCCGGCAACACTTACTATACACACAACTATCTCGACTTCTGGGGCCTGTTCACGATGTTCTCCGTAGAAGCATACAACGCTGAAACTGGCGAGATGACCGGATACTGGTCGGTATCGGACGCCTCTATGTTGGCCGCCGACCTGGCCTATAATGTAACAGACGGTAAAGTCTACGGTCTATTCTTCGACTATGATGAAGAGACCGACAAAACCGCAATGGCCCTTGGTCGTGTCGATTACCCTAAAGAATGGAACGAAGAAAGTGAGGAACAACCCGTACTCACCATTCTCGCGCCTCTGAGCGGAACATGGAATGCTCTTGCCATCGACAAAAATGGCACCTTCTATGGTGTAAAAGTGACGTATCTCGGTGAGAATGTCAAGAATTCACAACTATGCACAATCGATCCGACCACAGGCAAAACTACTATCATTGGTAATACCGGAGTTCAACCTCAGTACACAGGCTCAGCAACCTTCGACCTCGCCACCAATGATCTCTACTATGCCGCATCGGATGTCTACGAAAAAGGCTTTATCTGCAAAATAAACACAACAACTGGTCGTGCCACCCACCTTGCAGATTTCAGCAACAACGAGCAGGTAGTAGGCCTCTATACACGCACGCTGCCCGTCCCCGAAGGATCGCCCAACATTGCGAGCAACCTGAGCGCATCCTTCGCCGCCGGCTCCAAAACCGGCGAAGTAAGCTTTACAATGCCTACAACACTATTTAGTGGAGAAGTCGTGAGCGGATCGCTCAACTACACGATTTCAGCTGACGGCGTAGATATTATTACCGGATCGGCCCAGGCTGGCGCTACAGTTAAGGAAACTTGTACTCTCGACTACAACGGCGAAGTACGTTTCGGTGTAGTAATCTCGAACGACAAAGGCTCGTCGCCTGCAGTATCCACCTATGGATTCGTAGGCTATGCAGTAGCCTGCGCACCAGAGAATGTAAAGATTACAGAAGATTCCTTCGGCCACATCACAATGTCGTGGGATGCCGTGACCACCGACATCAACGGAGCCACACTACCCTCGGTTGACTATACTGTAGGACAACTTAATGATTATGGCTACTTCGTAGAACCTGAAATAGGCTATACCAGCACTATCTACTCCAAACAAGTTGTTGATCCGACCGTAGAGCAGGATGTATTCCAATTCGGTGTAATGGCTAACGGCGAAGGCGGATCCAACGGCACAGTAGCACCACTTCTCTTCGTCGGTGCTCCCTACACAAGCTTCCACGAAACCTTCCCTGACGGCGACCTGTCCTACAACTATCTGCTCCGTACGCTCGCAGGCAGCCCAAGCTGGCAGACGGTAGACAACTCATCGTTGTCATCGATCGGTATTACCGACCAGAACAACGACAATGGCTGCCTTGCCTATATGGCTAACTATCTCGATGAGAGCAGCTCGATTATTACCGGTAAGATTGATCTGACCGGCATGACCGAACCTGTGTTCACCTTCTGGGTATACACTATAGTTGGAGAAGAAGGCAACCTGCAGAGCGACGTCGTTAGTGTAAGTATTGCCGAATTTGGCAAGGACTATACCGAAGTATTCAGCAAGCCCATCGCAGAAATCGGAAATGAGGAAGGCTGGCATCAGGCTACTATCGACCTGTCGGCATATAAGGATAAGAGCATTCAGATATCCCTTAATTGCCTCACACAGTCATTCAAGTTCGTATTCATCGACAATCTGCGCGTAGGCTCTACTCTCCACAAAGATCTCCACTTGTCTGAACTCACCGGCGATACC
Source organism: uncultured Muribaculaceae bacterium (assembly GCA_910587915.1). Lineage (GTDB taxonomy): Bacteria > Bacteroidota > Bacteroidia > Bacteroidales > Muribaculaceae > CAG-873. The sequence goes on from CAJUOB010000001.1 coordinate 163,557, forward strand.
TCGGCTAAACCCGGCGAAAACTACAATGTCACTGCAGTTGTACGCAACAATGGTATCGACAAGACTCCAGCAGCCAAAGTCACCCTCCACACCCGCGGTGGATCCGACGTGACAAAAGACGTTCCCGAACTCGAACCTGGTGAAAACGCAGACGTAACATTCACCCTCACCATGCATCCTCTCACAACCGAAGTGATTATACACCAGGCAGAAGTCGTGATGGAAGGTGACGAGGACAGCTCCAACAACTTATCGCCTTTGGCTGGAATCAATCCTATCAAGTCATCGCTGCCTATAGTGAAGGATCTCTCAGGAACTGCCAAGGACAAGACAGTGACCCTGACATGGAACGAACCCACTATAACCACAGCCAATATCGAGGACTTTGAATCTGCAGGAAGTTTTGCCAAGACCTATGGTGACTGGACATTTGTAGACAACGACGGTGGCCCCGTGGGCGGCTTCAATGGAATTGATATTCCAGGCATTACTATAAAGTCACCCGCAACCTTCTTCGTGTTCGACAACAGCGGATCTGCTTTCAATGCATCATTCGAAACACATAGCGGCACCAAGTTCCTTGCATCTCTCTTCAATTTAGATGCCTCCAAGGTCGACGACTGGGCAATCTCACCCGAGCTCTCCGGCAATGCACAGACCATCAGTTTCTGGGCCCGCAGCTACGCAAACGATTACCTGGAATCATTAGAAGTGCTCTACTCCACCAGCGACAAGTCCATCGCTTCGTTCAAAGCTACCGATGTAGCAGATAACGCAGTTCCCAGCGACTGGACCGAATATACCGTCGAACTTCCTGCAGGAGCCAAGTATTTCGCCGTACGCTGCACCTCGCAAGACAAATTCATGCTCATGCTCGATGACTTCACCTTCATCTCCACCAAGAATGCAGTACCCCCGTCGCTTATCGGCTTCGATATCTATCGCAACGGCGAAAAGCTCAACAGCGATCTTCTTGATGAAGGCTATTATGAAGATGTAGTACCTGCCGATGGCATCTACAGCTACGCTGTTCTCACCCACTACGACCAGGGTGTATCCTCTTCGTCGAATGTTGCAGAAGTGACCGTAGGCGCCAGCGGTATCGAAGCTGCCACCACAGGCATCACCATCGCCGCAACCGACAAGGCAATTGTGGTGAGCGGAGCCGAAGGCAAAGCCATCACCGTGTCGTCGATCGATGGCAAGACTATCTTTGCCGGTGAAGGCAATGCTGTGACTACCGTATCTGTAGGCCAGGGCATCTACATAGTCAAGGCCGCCGATACTGTTGCCAAGATTATCGTACGCTAATACATACTCTTTACTATAAAAAACGCCTGTGGAAATTCCACAGGCGTTTTTTTGCATCCATGGCCATACGACTTGAAAAAAATTTGCTAATTTTGCAGATTAATACATAATTAGCACATAGACCGAAGAATGAAAATTGCTATTGTGGGCGCTTCCGGCGCCGTCGGGCAGGAATTTCTGCGTATTTTGTCTGAAAACGACTTTCCGGTAGACGAACTCCGTCTTTTCGGCTCCGAGCGTAGCGAGGGCCGCACATATAGCTTCCGTGGGGGCATCACCGAGCCGGTGCGCCGTCTCACGGACGATCCAACTGCATTCCAGGGCCTTGACTTCGCATTCGTGTCGGCCGGAGCCTCGGTATCGCGCGAATATGCCGACATCATCACCTCCGGTGGCGCCATAATGATCGACAATTCGAGCGCTTTCCGCATGGATGCCGACGTGCCTCTGGTTGTGCCCGAAGTGAACGGAGCGGATGCCCTCAAGGCCCCCCGAGGCATTATAGCCAATCCTAACTGCACTACTATACAGATGGTTGTGGCATTGAATCCTATCAACCGCCTGTCGCCCATTAAGCGCGTGCATGTGGCAACATATCAGGCCGCCAGCGGAGCCGGTGCCACAGGTATGGAAGAGCTCGAGAAGCAGAGTGCCCAGATAGCCCGTGGCGAGGAGCCTGAAGTAAAAAAATTCGTAAGCCAGTTGGCGTTCAACCTCATACCTCACATCGACACCTTCACCGACAACGGATATACCCGCGAGGAAATGAAGATGCACTTCGAGACAAAGAAAATAATGCATGCACCCAAGCTCGAGGTAAGCGCCACATGCGTCCGCGTGCCGGTGATGCGCGCCCACAGCGAGGCCATATGGGTGGAGACAGAAGAGCCCGTAAGCGTGACCGAAGCCCGCTATGCATTTGCATCGGCTCCCGGCATTGTGCTTGTGGACAAAGCCGAAGCGCTGGGCTATCCCATGCCGCTCGATGTGGCCGGAACCGACCCGGTGTATGTGGGCCGTCTACGCGCCGACCTTGCAAATCCGCGCGGCCTGTCGTTCTGGGCTGTCGCCGACCAGATTCGCAAAGGCGCCGCTCTAAATGCCGTGCAGATAGCACAGTATATCATCAATAATTCATAATTCTCCCGTAATTATGAATTGCGAATTATGGATTATGAATTGGAGCCTTTCAGTGCTGTGCGCAAATTCATGATTCCATAATTCATAACCCAATTTCTATGACAGCCATGGCGCAACAAGCACTCGTGACCGAGCCCGTACAGATATTTCTTATCGTACTGGCCATCATCCTTTTTGCGCCTATCCTGCTCAACAAGCTGAAGATACCCCACATCATAGGCATGATTGTGGCGGGCGTCGCCGTGGGACCCTACGGGCTCAATATTCTGGCCGATGATTCGTCGTTTGCCGTTTTCGGACAGGTGGGACTTCTCTACCTCATGTTCCTTGCAGGTCTCGAGATCGACATGTACCATCTGCGGCTCAACCTGCGGCGAGGGCTTCTCTTCGGAGTGCTCACTCTTGTGGTACCGCTTGTGCTGGGCATATTGACGAGCGTGTATCTGCTGCAACTCGACTGGCTCACGTCGATGCTTCTGGGCGCCATGTACGCCTCGCATACATTGCTGTCGTACCCCGTGGCGGCGCGTCTGGGTGTGACCAAGGCTCCGGCAGTGCTCATTGCCATCGTGGGCACCATCATAGCAGTGATCGGTGCACTCCTTGTGCTTGGAGCCACAGTAAGCGTGGTCCGTGAAGGCTACTTCAATGTTGTCGAAATCCTGCTGCTCGGACTCAGGCTTGCGATATGGGCTGCGGCGATACTCTACGCTTATCCGCGGGTGACCCGTTGGTTCTTCAAAAAATATCCCGACAAGGTGCTCCAGTATGTATTTGTGTTGGTACTGGTGTTCCTGGCCGCCACCACAGCCCGCGGCATCGGCCTCGAGAGCGTGCTCGGGGCATTCTTCGCCGGCCTTGTGCTGAACCGCTATGTACCGGTGGCCTCGCCGCTGATGAGTTCGATAGAATTCGTTGGCAACGCCCTGTTCATACCCTACTTCCTCATAAGTGTGGGCATGATGATAAATGTGCGCCTGCTTGCCGACACCGATACCCTCGCCGTAGCAGCTATAATGATAGCTGTAGCATTGGCCGGCAAATGGCTGCCGGCATGGATAGCTCAGAAAATCAACCGCCTCGACAGTTTCAGCCGCAATGTGATGTTCGGCCTCACGGCGGCACATACGGCAGTGGCTCTTGCCGTAGTATCGGTGGGCTATAAGATGGGGCTATTCGACGAGCGCATACTCAACAGCACCGTGATGGTAATACTTGCCACGTGCGCGGCCGCTCCTATAATCACTGCCTCGGCAGCCGCCAAGCTCAAGGTGAAGATGATGGCCGATGATGGCGACGATGTGATACGCCACACGCGTGTCAACAATACCCTCATAGCCGTAGCCAATCCTTTGACGGCATCGTCGCTCATGGAGATGGCGGTCCTCATACGCAACGACCGCGGTCTCCACAACTTCTATGCTCTCCATGTGCGCACCGACAACACCTCGCAAGCCAAGGCTGTGTCGCAGGCATCGCTGCAGGCAGCACGCCGCACAGCCGCCGCCGCCGACACCAAGGTGGAGAGCCTCGACCGCTACGACAATAATATCGTTACCGGAATAATAAATGCAGTCGAGGAACGCGACATCACCGAAGTACTTCTTGGCATGCACCGCCGTGTGACAGTCATCGACTCATTCTTTGGCAGCAAAGTGGAGCAGCTGCTGCGAGGCACACACAAGATGCTCATAATCAGCCGTTGCTTTATTCCGGCAAATACCATAACACGTATACTCGTGTGGGTGCCACGCGATGCCCAGTATGAAACCGGGTTCAGCCGATGGGTACGTGCAGTTGCCCGACTGACACGGCAGGTAGGATGCCGTGTGATTTTCTGCTGTCCCGACAACATCCAGCCGCTGATACGCGGCGTAATATATGCCGAGAACTACGGCATACGCTGCGAATTCCGCCGCACCGAAGACTGGGACGACCTTGTGATGCTATCGGGAGAGGTGCTCGACGACGACCTCTTCGTACTAATCGGCGCACGCGCACAGTCGGTGTCGTACAACGCCGACATGGCCGACCTTCCCGACTTCCTGCAGCGGCATTTCTCGCGCAACAACCTGATGATGATTTTCCCCGAGCAATTCGGCGAGGCTCCCGTCCTCACATCCTTCACCGACCCCTTGGCCAGCGACATCACCGCCACCCCCACCGCCTGGATGCGCCGTCTACGCCAGCGCCTCCGCCGCTAACCGCGCCGATAATCCATAAACCCATTAATTTCCTCATAATCGTCGCAATATCCATAAACAATTTGCATCATAAATTTTTAATACTTATATTTGCGAAATAACAAATCTAGCCAAAATGAAAAACTATATTATTTTACTAATAGCATTAATTACTATCGGATGCTCAGATTCTATTCCCGAATATAATGTAAATATAGAGAATACGGACGGTATTTTTACAAACACCAATTTAATAACCGCAGAAGAAGCAAAGCATATCGCGAATAATGCAGCTTTTTATTTTAAAAGTCCAAGATCAAGAGCAACCACAAGACAATCAGATGGTTCTCATATATATCCACTCATAGAATATACAGCTCGAAGTAGTAGTGATACATTAATGTATATAGTAAATTATGATGACGGAAATGGATTCGCTATAATATCAGCACGACGTATAGCAGAACCAGTTCTTGCCGTAATTGACAATGGCTCTTACATTCCTGATAATAAATCTGATAATCCAGGATTCAATATATTTATGAATGCCGCAAAGATCTATGTCAAAAATGCAGTACCTCTACTTGACAGGATACCAATGCCTGACGATGATGATTTTGGAGTATTATTCAAAAATAAGATAGATACACTATCAAAGGGGTATCTTGAACCCAAATTAGGGGATTTGGCATGGGGGCAAGACAAATTCTATGGAGATTTATGTCCAAACAGTATTGCTGGATGCAGTCCATTAGCAATATCTATGATTATATGTTACATGGAACCTCGCCTAGGTGGCTACATTGAATACACGTATCCAGAGGCTACCATAAAAAGCGAGAATTTAAATTACAAAGATATACTTCGACATAAAAAGTACGTAGAATCCAAAACAGCTAATCACAACACTAAAATAGAGCACATCTGTGACGTCTGGTATAATGGTCACGAACAATTAATGCGCTTAATAAGACAAGTCGGGCACATTGCCGATAGTGATTATAGCAATCCTTCACAAACATCAACTAAACGCGCGAAATATAAACCTACAATCGATTACTTCATGCATTCGGATGTCGACAACCTCAAAGATTTCGACTCAAAAGAGACCATTGGACATCTTGACAAAGGCCTATTATTCATGGACGCCATAGATAAATATGATGGTGGTGGCCACTCATGGGTAGCGGATGGTTACAATTACTGGAAAATATATAGAGAGATATATCAGAAAAATAAAGACACCGGATTATGGGAATTGTATAAGTCAGGAGTAGAATCTACCTACACAACACATTACAATCTTGGGTGGGACGGCGATAAAAATGGTTTTTATAATGATGCTATTTTCACATCTAATTATAATGACAATCTACAATTAACGAAACCAACCTACATAGCAGTAACAAAATAAGATTTATGAAAGCTATAATCCTAATACTCATCCTAATGACTATGGCATCGTGCACTGATGAGCCAATGCCATATGAAGGGTACTATGATATCGTCAAATTTGAGGAAACGGGTAGATATTATATCGATTCGCGAAAAGATCCTTTTAATAATCCTGATCCATTTGGCGCTAAAGAAGCCATAAGATATATCAATATCCCGACTCAAGGAGGTGAGTCCATAATTGAGTATGAACATCCAGCAAGCCTATTTAGTGTAGAAAGTGTTGGAACGGACGGCGATGACATTTCCGGTGCTATAAAATATACACAACTTAAACCAAATGCATCCGATCATGACTACATATGGGGATTTAACCCCAGTATCGAAAATCTTTATAACATCAATGTGGACGCGTCACATCCTCAGAGGCTGCGAATAACACTTCCTCAAATCGAAGAAGGCAAAACACGTCATTACATGGTAGTTGTAGGCTGGGGATATTCGGTTCCTAAAAAAAAGGATCAAGGTGTTTCCAATAGTCTTCCAAAACCTTTTGGACCTTTTGCACAACGAAGAAAATATAACGCGGACAATATAGGCATTCTCATAGTGCGCCAAAGTGATAATTTCGATAATGTTGACTATTCATTCCTGCGGCCATATCTATACCAACTCACATACGATAAAAAATATTACGATCCTGCAGTGTTATGATGCACAACTATCGTGAGGGTGTATAGAGGTCGGTGATGATGAGGGAGGCGAGGGTGAGGCCGAAGATGGCTGTGGTGTGCATGAAGGTGCCGTTGACACCGGCGGGTCCGTCGGCGCGGTGGGGCAATGTTTCGGGGCTGTAGACACACTTGAATTTACGACGGGGAAATGTGCCGGCTCGACGGAAACGTGTGCGGAGCGCACGAGCGAGCGGGCAACCCTCCACTTTCCAGAACTCGGCAGTGGATATCAATGCCGGATTTAGCTTGCGGGCCGCTCCCATCGATGAGAAAAAAGCACGCGCCGGAGCCGTTTCAGGATTGGTGCAACGAAGTATAAGGTCGGCCTTATCGGCGAGGGAGTCGATAGCGTCGACCACATAGTCGTAAGTTTCTATCTTGAAATCGGAAGCGGTATCGGGCGTATACCGTGCCATAATTGGCTCTACCTCAGCGGCCGGATTGATCTGATGGATGCGTTCTGCAAGAACATCGACCTTGGGCCGCCCGATGGTGCCGACGGTGGCCGGTAGCTGACGGTTGATGTTGCTTGGTGCCACGGTATCGGAATCGACCATAGTGATATGTCCGACAGCAGTACGCGCAAGGGCCTCCACACACCACGACCCAACACCTCCTACACCAAACACAAGAACTCTGGCATCCGCCAGCCGACTCATCATTTCCGCCCCGGCTACAAGATTTATTCTGCTAAAATTCTCAAATATATCGCATTCCATATAATTAGTTTCGATTTTTAATATTATCTTTGCAAAGATAATCATTTTTATTCACAAAATCACATTTTTAGTCTATTTCAAATATTAAGCAAACATTTCCCAAAAGAGTATAAAAAAACATACACTCCAAAGAATTCACCTTTATATAATCATCAATAAACCAATCAATCATGCACAAAATTTTTGTCTGGTTTCTGGCCCTCGCCGCTATTGTGTGCGGGTCGGGAAGCTTGTACGCGCGTGAGACTGGCGTAGAGCAGAAGGCGCAGGAGCCTCGTGCGGGTGTGATCCGTGTGAAACTCCAACCCGAAGCAGCCCGGCTTGTCGGCTCGTCGCCGCGCATGAAAGCCAAGGGCAAGCTTGATGTCGGCACGACACCATTGTCGCGTGCAGCCGAGCAAGTTAAAGCCGTGAGCATACGACCGATGCTCCCTTATTCCGAAAAATTTGCCGCCCAGCGAGCCAAGTATGGCCTCGACCGCTGGTATGTGGTAGAATTCGATGAATCGGTAAAATCTGAGAAGGCTCGCAAGATTTTCGAAGCCGTATCCGGCGTTGAGAAATCGGAGGCCATTGTGCCGATGTCGCTCATGGAAGGCAACGGCAATTTCGTGACCACCACCCGTCCACCGATGAAGGCTACTGCGGCCGACTACATGTTCAACGACCCGCAGCTTCCGGCACAGTGGCACTACAACAACTATGGCACCATACCCGGCACTGTGGCCGGCGCCGACATCAACCTTGCCGAGGCATGGAAGGTGACCACCGGAAATCCCGAGGTGATTGTGGCCATTATCGACGGTGGTGTGGACTACCGCCACGAGGACCTCGCACAGAACATGTATGTAAACGAGGCCGAGCTCAACGGTACCCCCGGTGTCGACGATGATGGCAATGGCTATGTAGACGATATCTACGGCTACAACTTCTGCACCATGTCGGCCGAAATCTATCCTCATACCCACGGCACGCACGTAGCCGGTACTGTGGCCGCTGTGAACAACAACGGCATCGGCGTGGCCGGTGTAGCCGGTGGCAATGGCTCGAAGGACTCGGGCATCCGCATGCTATCGTGCCAGGTGTTCGATTCCCGTTCGGGCACAGCCGAAGGCGACTTCGCCAGTGCCATAGTCTATGCAGCCGAAATGGGTGCCACCATCGCCCAGTGCTCCTGGGGTTGGGGAAGTCCTGGCTACTGCGAGCAGGCTGTCGTAGATGCGATCGATTACTTCACGGCCAATGCCAGCTCCCCCTATATGACCGGCGGTCTGTGTATATTCGCCACCGGTAACAACGGTGAGACCGGCGACTACTGGCCCGGTTGCTATGAGAAAGTTCTGTCGGTTGCCGCAATGACCGACGACCTTACCCCGGCCTCCTACTCGAACTACGGCGAGTGGGTAGACATCATCGCCCCCGGTGGTCTTCTGGACTATGGCGAAGCGCATGGTGTGCTCTCCACACTGCCCAACAACAGCTATGGCTACAACGAGGGTACCTCGATGGCCACACCGCATGTGTCGGGTATCGCGGCACTCATACTGTCGAAGTACGGCAGCCGCACATTCGTGAACGAAAGCTTGCGCACACAGCTGCTCACTTCTGTCAACGACTTCTACAGCTACGGTAACAACTCGCGCTTCGAAGGCAAATACGGTGTGGGCTACATCGATGCCGGAAAAGCCCTTGTGATGGGCGACGGAACCGCACCCTCACCCGTTACCGACTATACCATATCGGCGGCTCAGGACTATATGGTGCTCGACTGGACCATTCCGGCCTCAGCCGACGGCAATGTACACCATCATATAATATATTATTCCACCGAACCTTTCACTGCCGAAAGCGACCTCTCGAAACTGTCGACATCGGTGGCCGATACCAAATTCCTCAATTCGGGCACACCTTTCACACATGAAGTGACCGGCCTCCAGCCTATGACCACTTACTATGTGGCCATCGCAGCCGTGAACCGCTGGGGAGCGGCATCGGAACTATCGCCCGTGAAGAGCGTGACCACCAATGCCGGTCCCGAGATGACAGTCGACGCCACTTCGCTCTCCATGAGCTCCACCAAGGACTCGCCCAAGGCATCGACAAGCTTCAACATTGGCAACAATGCCGATGGCCTGCTCCGCTGGACAGGCGGAAAGCGCACCGTATCGGTACGCACTTCGTCGGCCGCACGCCCCATGCTGAGCAACGTCCGTCCTTACTCCGGCAGCCTCGGCGCCACAAAAGTGAAAGCCAACAACAGCATCAGCGGCGACTATGAGACCGGCGACTATCCCAAGGATTTCAACTACGGAAAGGATCCCTGGGCATATATCGGCGACACCGACCGCTCGCTGCCCAACTCGATGGCCCAGTGGTTCCGTGTAGACGCATCGACATATCCCGACGGCTTCAACCTTACCCACATTGTAGTGGACGGTGCCTACGGCGAAAAACCCGTGATACAGATCTTCAAGGGCGATGCCTCGATTTCGTCGGCAACCCTTCTCAAGGATGTTAAATATTCCTTCTTCGCATTCAACTATGCAGTGCAGCTCGACGAGCAGCTCTTCTTCGAACCGGGCGAATCGTTCTGGATTGTAGTGCATTTCGATGGCGGCCAAAGCGGCTATCCCCTCTCCATGCACAAGGCCGATGCCGATGGCTACGCTCCCTACAGCTTCATGAGTAACGACAAAGGCCAGTCGTGGACACAGCTCTCGGTAGCTCTGCGCGGCAGTATGTACGAACCCATGGCCGAACAGATGACATGGGGTATCACCGCACGCTCTGCCAACCCCGACTGGAGCCAGGTGCTGGAGCTCAATCCTGCATCGGGAACAGTGCGCAAGGGCGAGACTCAGGCCGTGACCGTATCGGCCGACGGATCGCAGCTCATAAACGGCACCTATAATCTCAAGGTTCTCCTGAATACAAACGAGACCGAAGCCAGCCAGAAAGCCATACCTCTCACCTACACCGTATCGGGCAACGAACCCGACGTAGTGACACCCAAGATAGTGAACTTCGGCTCTCTCCTGGTAGGCGAAAGCAAAACACTGTCGGTAGAACTCTTCAACCGCGGCTACGGATCCTTCCGTGGCAGCCAGTGGGGTGCAGGTCTTTACTCCGACAACATCAGCAGCAGCTCTGAGAACTTCGAAGGGCCGGACTATCTTCAGTCGGGCTTCCCCGCCCGCACACGTGTGAGCGTAGACCTCACCTATGCCCCCAAGACAAGCGGCAGCCACTCCGGATATGTGAAGTTCACCGATGCCGATGGCCGTGAAGTCCGCGTACTCGTGCAGGGTGTGGCCACCGAACCGGCCAAACTCGCTATCGAGCCTGCCACCATCGATGCAGGCACCCTCACCGTAGGCGACGAACCTACCAAGGTGTCCTTCAAGGTGTCGAACGAAGGCAAATATCCTCTCGAATTCGTATTCCCGCGCTTCTCCGACGAAAGCATCGACGGCCAGACAGCCGCCAACCATAAGTTCGGCTACACAGTATCGTCGAACCTCGAAGGCTACACACCGTTCGAATACGATGGAAATCCTGCACTTATCGGAGCTACCGATGTATCGGGTCAGTTCAACGACAATGTATATGTGACAGAACCGGTGTCGCTCGGTTTCACATTCCCGTACTATGGCAACAACTACGACAAGGTCTATATCACAAGCTACGGCGGCGTGATGTTCGCCCTGAGCGATGTCAACTTCTGGCCGCCCCTCACACCCGGTGCCAACGGCGTACGAGGCACAGGCCTTATCTCGGCCTATGGCTCGCAGATGATGATGGGCCCCAACTCGCGTGTGGAATATGCCAAGTCCGACGGTAAGTTCATCGTGAAATTCGTGAATGTGCTTGCCACAGTCTACGACCAGGAGTATATGCCCGTAAGCTATCACCTCACCCTCTCCGGAAACGGCGACATCGAGATTTTCTACGATGACTACGAGGCTGCGGCACTCTTCCAGTCGGGCTCGACACTGTTCTGCGGTATCAACGATATCGACTGCGCCGACTGCGTTGTCATCACCTCGGCAGAAATGTCCGATTACTGGGGCAACGAGGAAGTGACTCCCGACAATTCCCGCTTCCGCTACATCGGTTCGGGAACAGCCGTGAAATTCTCGGCTCCCAAAGCATCGTTTGTATCGGGTCTGAGTGTGCCCTACGGCATGGTTAGCCCCGGCGAGAGCGTGGAAATCACAGCAACTCTGGCCGCTGCTGCCGACATGAACGCCGGAGCGACCTTCAACAATATCGCCATCGTCACCAACGACCCTGCACCGGCACATTCCTTCGTGCGCTTCGACGCCGTGATTGCAGGAGAAGGTCTGGTACCCGTTGCCGAACTTGAAAAGACCGACATCGACCTGGGCGACGTGTTCCGCACCTCGGTGCTCCGCACACCTGTCACCCTCAAGAACACCGGTCACGATGCCCTCGAAGTCACCGCCATCGCTGTGAAGAATGGTCTTATGAGCACTGAAATCGAAGTACCGTTCACCCTCGAAGCCGGCATGGCCAAGGACATCGTCGTGACAGTACCCACCGACAAAGAAGGTGCCGTGGCCGACGTAATCACAGTAACCACCGGCGCCGGCACAGTCGAGGCTTCTGTCAAGGCCAATATCATCGGCTGCCCCACTGCCGACCTCAGCCTCGAGGAAGTGACCGAGACCGTAGCCGCATACGCTCCTCTGACCAAGGATCTCACCGTGACAAACAACGGTAACGAGACCCTGCTCTACTCGCTCACACCCAACCCGATGATATCGTTCTCGCTGCCCGCCAACGCGGACGCCTCGACATCGTACTCCTACACCTCGTCGCTCGACGACAGCTCTGTGAAGTACGAATGGGAAAATATCGAGACCAACGGTCTTGGCGAACAGTACACCATGAGCTACTATCTGCTCCACGACTACGTGGCTGTCGACCTGCCATTCGACTTCCCCTTCTATGGCGAGAAATACAGCAAGATGTACATCTACAACTCGGGCTTCATTTCGTTCACCGAACGCCGCGACGACCACATATGGCCCGAGCCGCCCGGTGATTTCCCCGAAGGTAGCATCTACACCAATATCATCGCGCCTTATTGGGGTCTGCACACCATGGACCAGACCAAGACCGCCGGTACATTCCACTATGTGACCGACGACCGTGCCGTGGTTTCGTTCATCGAATATGGAAACTCCATGAACTACGGAGTCTGCTTCCAGGTGATTCTGGAGAAAGACGGTACATTCAAGTTCCAGTACAAGGGCGCCAACGACAATGCCATCATCTTCGGCCTCTTCGGTCTCGGTGGTATCTGCGACCTCGGTGGACAGAACTTCATCCGTCTGCCCGAACGCATGATGACCTTCAACCAGGCCATCAACTTCTCGCCCGTAGTTGAGGCTCCTCTGGCTCCCGGCAAGAGCGAGACCGTAGGTCTGTCGTTCAACACCCGCCATATGGCCGGCAACTACACCGGTAGCCTGCAGGTGAATACCAATGTTCCCGGAAGCGAGAAAATAGCCATACCTCTCGACATAAATCTCACCGGCGAAGCCAAGCCCGTATGGCCGGCGGATGTCACTGTAGAGCATGTGATCGGATATCGCAGCACCGACTACAGCAACCCGCTGGTACAGATGGGTGTATGCTACGACGCACCGTTCAGCGTGGCCAATGAAGGCACAGCTGAATTCATAATCGCCGATATTGAAGTAGCTGGTCCGACGGTATACGACGAATGGTTCAACATGTACTATCCTGTCTTCAACCTCTTCGTTAACGGTCCTGAACTCGACTGGATTACCGGCGAACCCACCGGCAATAAGCAGTGGGGCATGTATGAGCGCGGATTCTTCACCTATAATATCGGTAACGAACCGCTCGAATTCTCGATCCCCATGGTTGAATGCGAGCAGTGGATGACTCCCGGCACATACGATATACCGGTGACATTCCGCTATGCCACATCGCAGGAAGACCTTATGGAAGGTAACCTCGCCGAAAAGACCATTAACGTACAGTTCGTTGTCACTCTGGCACCTGCCATGACTCTCTCGACCGAGGAAGTATATGTGAAGGCAAAAGATGAGCAGACAGTGCTTTCCGAGACCCTCACTATCGGCAATGAAGGTGAGTATAAACTCTCCTATACCCTTGCTCTCGATCCCTCGGGCGTCGGCGAGCAGGAAGAGGAGAACGAAGGCGGCGGCATAGCTCCCTGGAGCAAGGCTATCGCGGCCAACACCAAGGCAAAAGCCGAAGATCTCGCGGCCGCCATCATGTCGGCGAAGCCTTTGGCAACCTCGACAAATGCCTACGATACCCCGCAGGACTTCAAATATAACAACGCACTGTTCTATCCTGCAATGCCCGGCAACACCGCGGCTTACAACTTCGGTTCTGGCACGCTCTACGACAAATATATCGCTGCCACAAGCTTCACCGCTCCCGAGGGTGGCTTCAATATGAGCCATCTCTATCTCCCTGTGACACTTGCGTCTACATCTGAGACCACAACTATCATGGCCTCGAACTACAATGTAGACATTAAAGTGGTTCAAGGCAGTGATCCCACCGGAGAAACCGTGCTTGGCCATGGCAAGCTGTTCATTGCCTCTCAGAATACTGTAGCGGGCAAGTTCTATGTCGTGCCTCTCGACCGTAGCGTATACCTCAATCCCGGCGAGGAATTCTGCGTGGTTGTGACCTACGATGCCGGAGTTATGTACCCTGCTTATCTCTCGGCAAAGGAAGAAGCCTATGTGCCCAACCGCTACATGGCCTACAGTGAAAGCACCGACTGGTACGACATCGCCGCTGCTTTCGAAGACCAGTACGGCTCGCTCGGCTTCATCATGACACCGCTCGAAACCGTTCCCGGCCAGCCTTGGATCTCGCTTGTGGAAACCGCCGGTGAAAGCGAAATCGCACCCGGCGAAACCGCCCAGGTAACCTTCTCGGTCAACCCTGCAGCCGCCCGTATGGAAAAAGGCAACAAGGCCGTTCTCGTAATCAAATCGAACGACCCGCAGCGTCCTACCGTCAACGTCCCCGTATACCTCGACCTCAACGGCTCGCCCGTGATCGAAGGCCCCGAAAGCACAGTATACGCCAAGGAAGGCGCCAAGACATCGGTAGAGCTCACTGTCTACGACCCCGATATGGACGACTATACCATCCTCTTCCAGGACGGTACAGCACTGGCAAAGCTTGTGTCGGTTGAACCCGCCGCCACCGATGCCGCCACCGTCACCGAAGGTGAGGACGGCACCTATGCTATCGCCGGAGCCACCGAACCCGTGACTCTCACTGTGGAAATAGCTCCCGACTACGGCCAGGCTTCGAAGGACAATGCCTTTGTAGTTACAGCCGAGGACAAAGCCGGAAAAGCGGCCGAATTTACCGTACGCTACGAGGTTGAACATGTCAACCGCGCTCCCGAGGCCGTTGAGCATGCCGATGTAGAAGTACCCGTGGGCGGAACATCGACCGTGGTAAGCTTCGCAGAACTGTTCAGCGATCCCGACGGCGACGAGCTCACCTACAGCTTCGCACCTATGACCGGCACCGTAGCCGAGGCCTACACCACTCCTACCGGTGTAATCTTCTTCGGTAAGACCGAGGGTACCGCCGAAGCCACCGTGACCGCCACCGACCCCGATGGTCTCAGCGCTGTGGCCAAGGTGCCCGTGAAAGTTCTCGACATGAGCGGTATCGAATCGGTCGATGCAAGCAGCTCGAAACTCACCGTGATGCCTAACCCCGTAGAGGACGTGCTCCACGCCGTATGCGGCTTCGACGCCGACAACACCGTGTTCACTCTCTACGATGCATCGGGCAAAGCAGTGGCCACAGCCACCGCCGATGTATACGCCGGCACCACAGTCGACATCGACACCGCCCATCTCCCCGCAGGCCACTACATACTGGTGGCAGCATGGAGCGACGGCGGCGTTACTGCCCGCGTCATCAAACGCTGATAATACCTTATATCCACTTGAAGCGCTCCGGCCCACATGCCGGGGCGCTTTTTTTGCAGAAATGAGTTTTTTTTGCTATTTTTGCGACAATTACGTATCGGACCTCCCGTATGACATCAGGCAAGCTATATCTTATACCATCGTTTTTAGCTCCCGTAGACCCCGACAAGGTGTTTCCGGCGGTTAACATCGCGCTGATGTCTGAGATCAAATACTTCGTTGTCGAGGAGCTCCGCACAGCGCGCCGCTTCCTCAAGGCGTGCAACCGCAGCATCGACATCGACAGCCTACACTTCGAGGTACTCAACGAGCACACCGATAGCTCGGCCGTTCCGGCCATGCTCGAACCGGCTCTTGCGGGCCACGACATGGGCCTGATAAGCGAGGCCGGCTGTCCGGCCGTCGCCGATCCCGGCTCCGATCTTGTGGCAGCCGCCGCCCGCAAAGGTATCGAGGTTGTTCCGTTGGTGGGCCCCTCGAGCATACTGCTCGCCCTCATGGCTTCGGGCTTCAATGGCCAGAGCTTCGCATTCCTCGGCTATCTGCCCTTCGATACATCCAAACGCAGCGCCACGTTCAAGGAAATGGAACGTGCCATCCGACGCGGCCAGACACAAATTTTCATAGAGACGCCCTATCGCAACCGCCGTCTCATCGACGATCTCGCCGCTGCCTTCCCGCCACAGACACTGCTTTGTGTGGCCTGCGACCTCACCGGTCCCGGACAATCGGTGCGAACCATGCCACTGAGCCAGTGGCGGCACGACAGCATCGACTATGCCAAACGTCCGGCAATATTCCTTCTATACCACAGCTGAGCTGACCGAAAAACGCACGTTCCCTCATGACCCGCCGCCGACAGAAACTAAGACAACGAATCTTCCCCGATGACAGTCCAGGGCTCTTCGATCTCCCCGATGAGACCGGAGACTCCACACTCGAGGCCATCGATGCCGCTTCGCTGGTGGTTCCCGAGAAACTACGCTTCATATCGTTTGGCAGCGGCAGCAGTGGCAACTGCTCGTATATAGGGACACCGTCGTGCGGCGTACTTATCGATGCCGGTGTGGACAATAACCGTGTACTCGCCGAACTGGCCGCCAACAGCATCGACCCACAGACCATACAGGGTATACTACTGACCCACGATCATGGCGACCACGTGCGCTATGCCTATGCGATTTTGCGCAGATTCAAGCACATGCGCCTGTTCGCCACCCCGAAGGCTCTTACCGGCCTCCTGCGACGTCACAGCATGTCGCGGCGCATCAAAGACTATCACGCACCTATATATAAGGAATTCCCGTTCACCATCGGGCCGCTCACCATCACGGCATTCGAAACGAGCCACGACGGCACCGACAACTCCGGATTCTATATCGAAGGTGCCGGCACATCCTTTGTCATTGCCACAGATACCGGCACTGTCACCGCGCGTGCCGACCACTATATCCGCCAGGCAAAACACCTGATGATAGAGGCCAATTACGACGCCGAGATGCTCCGCAACGGCCATTATCCGGTCTACCTCAAGGCAAGGATAGCATCAACATCGGGACACCTCGATAATGCCGACACCGCCCGATATCTGGCTGCGGTAACTCCCGCGGCAGGTTTCCGTCGCATATTCCTGTGCCATCTGAGCCAGGACAACAACACACCGCAGAAAGCACTGACGGCGGTGCGCCACGCCCTCGAGGAAGCCGGTGTGGAGATAGCCCCGTCGGCCATCGCCGCCGCCCACGACTTGCGGCTGCACATAGCAGTGCTTCCACGCCTGGAGTCATCGCCCCTCACTGTACTGCCATAGGGCTACAGCATGTCTCTATAGGCTTGGGGCGACATGCCCATGGTGCGGCGGAAGAGGCGCGAGAAATAGGCCGGATCGCCGATACCAAGCCGCAGCGATATCTCATTTATCTTCAAATCGGAAAGTTCGAGGTAGGCACAGGCCTGCTGCACTTTGGTGCGCATGAAGCAACTCATAGGCGACATGCCTGTAGCACTGCGGAACAAGGCCGAAAACCGCGACTGCGAATAGCCGAAGTGCTCCGAGAGCTGCTGGAGTGTGAGCGGCCGGTGCACATTCTCGCTCATGAAGTGCATGACGCGCCGCACGAACGACTGCCCGGCTGGCTCTGAACCAGCCATATGCCTGTACTGTTCGAGCATGGTAAAGGAGGCCAGATAGTGCCCCAGACACATCGATGCATATGCCATGTGCCCCGGAACCATGGCTTGCGAAAAAGCACCGTATAGCTCCTCGAATAGTCTCAGTCGCTCGCCTATGCGCGAGTTATCGGCCGGCTCCACCGATCCTCTCACAGGCTCATGCGCAGCGAAAGATGGTGCGAGCGCACCGCAAAAATGTACAAAATATATAGTCCATGGATCGGAGTTGTCCGACCCGAATGAATATGGCATACCAGCCGGAAGAATCACGAAGCTATCTTTAGGAATAATGTGCTTGCGGCCGCCGGTCTCATACCATCCGCGCCCTTCGGTGCAGTGCAACAACAGCGAATAGGGACAGCCCTGAGGCTTCGACACACTATGATACTTCGCCTTAGGGAAAAAACCGATTTTCCTTATATATAGGTTAGCAACCAAAGGATCTGCGCACAGACTTCCGAGCAATGAGTCGGGCAGGGTGAGCACCCTCTGCCCTTGAAAACTCTCCTTTATTTGTATCATAGTAAGATTGTCCAAGTGATTAGCAACAAAAGTACATATTTTTTCGCTATCTTCGCTCTATCTTTGCGGAGTAATAATTGCAAAGCCAATCCCACCAATGCGAAAAAGTAATTACGACAAAACACCGAGTACCCACGTCGACGGAAAGCTATGGAGCGGAACCGCCGCCATCACTTCCGCCCTGTCCCCACTCCGCAAGGGTATTTGGGCCGTTGAATGCTATCAAGGCGTGCGCCACGATGAGCTCCGGGCAATGTTCGAGGCTATGGGTGCCGACCGTTTCATCGACACCGCCACACTGATGCGAGGCACCGATGCCATCGCAGCCATGACCCATACCTATCTTACCGACGACCGAATCTTCGGCCGCCGCAACACATTGACATATCTCGACTTTTTCGACCCCGAAAAGCTCGCAGAGTGCCGCCGCGATCTCTCCGCGTCCCAAGGATTCACCATAGTATATGGTCATGGAGCTGCGTTAGTGGCAGAAAATCCGTCGCTGCTCATATACGCCGACATGCCCCGCTGGGAAATACAGATGCGTTCGCGCCGCCACGAGGTGACCGGTATCGGTGTCGACAACGCCTCCGATGCGCCGTCGGCACACTACAAACGCGGATACTTCCTCGACTGGTGTATCTGCGACGCCCTCAAACGCCGCATAATGAACCGTGTGGACTACTGGCTCGATACAGTCGAGGCCGGTAATCCCAAGATGATAGATGCCGAAACGTTCTCCCGCGGTCTCGACGCCACTGTAGCCCGACCTTTCCGTGTGGTTCCTTTCTTCGACCCGGCACCATGGGGTGGCCAGTGGATGAAGGAGGTATGCGGACTCGACCCTGAGCCCGACAACTACGGCTGGTGCTTCGACTGCGTACCCGAAGAAAACAGTATGCTCCTCGAAGTCGGCGGAACACTCTTCGAAATGCCGTCGAACAACCTTGTGTTCGGTCGCACACGGGCACTTTTAGGCGCCCCCGTCGAAGCACGCTTCGGCCAGGACTTCCCCATACGCTTCGACTTCCTCGACACCATGGGCGGCGGTAACCTCAGCCTGCAGGTGCATCCCACCACCCAGTATATCCGCGAGACATTCGGCATACCCTACACTCAGGATGAAAGCTACTATCTGCTCGATGCCGAAGAGGGCGCCACAGTATATCTCGGACTAAAGACGGGCGTGAATCCCGAAGAAATGATTGCAGCTCTCAATCACAGCCAGGACACCGGCGACGCATTCGATGCCGAAAAGTTCGTGAACAAATGGCCCGCGAAAAAACACGACCACTACCTCATACCTGCGGGAACAATCCACTGCTCGGGAGCCGGAGCAATGGTGCTCGAAATCAGCGCTACTCCGAGCATATTCACCTTCAAGCTCTACGACTGGGGGCGACTTGGCCTCGACGGACTGCCACGTCCTATCAACATCGGACATGGCTCCAATGTGATACAGTGGGAACGTCAGACCGACCTTATCGCCGACCGCTTCATCAACCGTGTTGAGCCTATAGCCGAAGGCGACGGTTGGCGCGAGGAACGTACCGGACTTCACGAGAATGAATTTATAGAAACGCGCCGCCACTGGTTCACCGCACCTGTAGAGCATCACACAGGCAACGGAGTGAATGTACTCAATGTTATCGAAGGCGATACTCTGCTGGTAGAAAGCCCCACGGGAGCATTCGAACCTTTCGAGGTGCACTATGCCGAGACATTCATAATTCCTGCATCGGTAGGAGCCTACACCATACGTCCCTACGGAGCGTCGGAAGGCCAGCCCTGCGGCACCATAAAGGCCTATGTGCGTTTCAAGGAATAGCCAAAACAACCTGACGCCATGAATAATCACACCATACTCACACTCGACGCCGGAGGCACAAACTTCGTGTTCTCCGCAATGGCCGGCGGCCGTAGTGTGGCCGAACCGATAGTATTGCCGTCGCGAGCCGACTGCCTGGCCGACTGTCTGGGCAATATCAAGACCGGATTCCACCGTATTGCCGCCACCCTCGACACACCTCCCTCTGCCATAAGTTTCGCATTCCCGGGGCCGGCCGACTATCCGGCCGGCATAATAGGCGACCTGCCCAATTTCCCCGCATTCCGTGGCGGTATACCCCTCGGTCCCATTCTGGAAGATGAGTTCGGCATTCCTGTATTCATAAACAACGACGGCAAGCTATTCGCCTATGGCGAAGCCCATGCCGGAACCCTTCCCGACATAAACCGTCGTCTTGCCGAAAGCGGGTCGGGCAAGCGCTACCGCAATCTTGTGGGCGTGACACTCGGCACAGGCTTCGGAGGCGGAGCCGTGATCGACGGCGTGCTTCTGACAGGCGACAACGGCACCGGAGGCGACCTCTGGTGTCTGCCCGATGCCATCGAAACAGGCTGCATAGCCGAAGAATCGGTGAGCATACGTGCCGTGCAGCGTGTGTACCGCACTCTTTCGGCCGACGAGCGCACACTTACTCCCTACGATATATTCCGTATCGCCGAGGGCGAGACCGAAGGCGACGTCGAGGCGGCACGCGAATCGTTCGCACGTCTTGGCAAAGCTGCCGGCGCCGCTTTGGCCACAGCCGTAACACTGCTCGACGGCATCGTTGCTGTAGGCGGTGGTGTGGCCGGTGCTGCAAAATATATTATTCCTGCCATGGTAGCCGAGATGAACTCCGACATAGGACTGCTCGACGGACGACGACTCGACCGCATGCAGCAACGTGTATATAATCTCGACGACCCGGCTCAATTCGCCGAATTTGCAAAAGACGAAACTATAATGATAGAAGTTCCGGGCACCGGACGGACAGTTCCATATACCCACACGAAGAAAACAGGAGTGGCTGTGAGCCGCCTTGGCGCACCTACCGCCATATCGACCGGAGCATACATTTACGCAATAAACCATCTTAACACAATACAATGAAAGCCAAGAGTATACTTTACGCCGCGCTGCTGCTTGCCGCCCCCGCGCTGCAGGCAGAGAACGTGAGCCAATACGTAGAGCCCAGAATCGGTACGGCACACTGCCGCTGGTTCCACATAGCACCTGGCGCCCTCCCCTTCGGCATGGCCAAACCGGGCCCGTCGACCAACGGACGTTTAGGAAACGAACAAGGCTGGGAAGCCACCGGCTACGACTACCGCGAGTCGAGCATCGAGGGATTTCCGTGTATCCACGAGTTCCAGCTCGGCGGCATATCGCTTATGCCTACCAAAGGTAAACTGGTGACAGTGCCCGGCGAGGTAGATAACACCGAAGGCAAGGGCTTCCGCTCGTTCTTCGACCGCGAGGACGAAACGGCACGTCCCGGCTACTACTCCGTGCTTCTGAAACGCTATGGTATCCTGGCCGAAGCCACCGCTACCGAGCGCACCGCCTACGAGCGCTTCAATTTCCCCGCCGGCGACGACAACCATATACTCTTCGACATAGGCAACCGCCAAGGAGAGAGCGGCGCCGTGGCCGATGCCCGCGTCGAACTCCGCTTCGATGGCTCTGTGGAAGGATACGTGGTGACCAAACCCGAGTATGTGAATAAATATCAGGCCGGTGCCGAAGTACCCATCTACTTCTCGGCCGTGCTCGACCGCAAGCCATCGGCCTACGGCACCTTCAACGGCGAGAAACAGACACCCGGCGCCAATGTGGCCGAAGGACCCGGCGCAGGCCTGTACATGACCTTCGACACCGAGGGCGAATCGACACCGGTTACCGTAAAGATCGGACTGTCGTACACATCGGTCGACAATGCCCGCCTCAACCGTCTGTCGGAAGCCAAGAACCTCGATTTCGACGCCGCAGCAGCCCGTGCGGCCGATATCTGGGAAGAGATGCTGAGCCGTATAACCGTAGAGACACCTTCGGCTACCGACAAGACCAAATTCTATACAGGCCTCTATCATGCCATTCTGGGCCGCGGTCTGGCAAACGACGTCAACGGTGCTTACCCGCGCAACGACGGCACAATAGGTTACCTGCCGATGAAAGCCGACGGTACACCCAAATATAGCTTCTACAATACCGATGCCGCATGGGGTGCCCAGTGGAATCTGTCGCAGATATGGGCTCTAGCCTATCCGGAGTATTTCTCTGACTACGTGAGCACACACCTGCGCGTATTTGCCGACAGCGGCTGGCTCGCCGATGGTCTCGCAGCCTCGCGCTATGTGTCGGGAGTAGGCACAAACCTTCTTCCCGTGATAATATCGGGAGCTTACCATGCCGGTATCCGCGACTTCGACACCAATCTCGCTCTCGAAGCATGCCTCAAGAACGAACTCTGCGGCGAGAACCGCCCCCTCGGCGCCGGCAAGATCGATACCGACAAGTTCGTGAAGTATGGCTACGTGCCCCATGCCGATTCCGGCAGCGGCATCGAGGAAGCCTTCATGTTCTCGGCATCGCACACTCTCGAATACTCCTACAGCTCGTGGGCCACAGCCGAACTCGCCCGTAGTCTTGGAAAGACAGAGCACTGCAAACAGCTCGACTGGCTTGCACGCGGTTGGGAACGCCTCTATAATCCCGAAGTCGGCTTCATGCATCCTCGCCTTGCCAACGGAAAGTATATCGACAATTTCAACCCCATGCAGGTGTGGCGCGGTTTCCAGGAAGGAAATGCATGGCAGTACACATTCTATGTACCCCATCAGGCCGATGAACTCATAGCCAAGGTCGGCCGCGAACGCTTCACCGAACGCCTCGACAGCATCTTCACTGTATCGCAGGACAAAATCTTCAGCGGTGGCACCGAAGTGGGCGCTTTCGCCGGTCTCCAGACTCTCTACAATCAGGGCAACCAGCCATGTCTGCACATATCGTGGCTATTCAACGAAGCCGGCCGTCCCTCTCTGTCTCAGAAATGGGTACGCGCTATCCTCGACCGCTTCTATGGCACCGACGGCATCCATGGCTACGGCTACGGCCAAGACGAAGACCAGGGTCAGCTCGGAGCATGGTATGTATTGTCATCGTTAGGTCTTTTCGACGTGAAAGGCTTCGCAGGTCAGAACCCCGATATGGCTGTCGGCAGCCCTGTGTTCGACAAAATCACCATACGCCTCTCGCCGAAATATCATAAAGGTAAGGAATTTGTCATCACCACCGAGGGTAACTCGGCCGACAATGTATATGTGGCCGAAGCATCTATCGACGGAGAAAAGATGAACAAGCTGCGCCTACCGCTCAGCCGCATAACCGAAGGCGGACATCTGCATCTGAAAATGAACGACAAAGCCCGCGATAACTATGCAGACTGACAAAACATCGATGCGGCGCACAATGCCACCGCTGTTATTCGGATTTTTCGTGATGGGCTTCGTAGATCTTGTGGGCGTTGCCACAAGCTATGTGAAGGCCGACTTCAACCTGTCGCATTCCATGGCCAACATGCTGCCAATGATGGTATTCGTATGGTTTGCCGTATTCTCTATTCCCACCGGTCTGTGGATGGGTCGGCATGGGCGCCGGCCGACCGTGGCAATATCGCTGGCCATGACCGCAGTGGCCATGCTCATACCGGCTGTCTACTACAGCCTTCCGTCGGTGATGGTAGCATTCGCCCTGTTGGGTATCGGCAACACCATCATGCAGGTATCGCTCAATCCTATGGTCGCAGCAGTGGTCAAGCCCGACAAAGTGGCCAGTGTGCTCACACTCGGCCAGTTCATCAAGGCCATATCATCGATGCTCGGCCCGATACTCGCCGGCGTGGTAGCATCGGCATTCGGCGACTGGCGTCTGATATTCCCGGTTTATGCCGTGGCATCGGTGCTGGCCACCGTGTGGCTGCTTCTTGCAGTCGATGCCGATAAGACCGACGACCGCGAGGCTACTTCCATAGCATCGGTATGGGCGCTGCTGCGCCGCGGCAAGATATTCCTGCTGTTCTGCGGAATCCTTGCAGCCGTAGGACTCGACGTGGGCATCAACACCGCCATTCCCAAGCTGATGATGGAGCGCGCCGATCTCCCCCTGCATGAAGCCGGATTCGGCACAAGCCTCTACTTCCTCGCTCGCACCGCCGGAGCACTCGCAGGCGCAGTGATACTGGCACGGATGTCGCCATCGACCTTTCTCAAGATCACATCGCTTCTAGCCCTGGCCGGGGTATCGGCATTCATGTTTGCCGACGGTATGTGGGCCATGGGCGCACTTATAGTGGTGATAGGCGCCATGTGGGCCAATGTCTTCTCCGTCATCTTCTCATTTGCCCTCGCCTGTGCACCCGACAAAAGCGACGAGGTTTCGGCCCTGATGATAATGGGTGTTGCCGGTGGCGCGCTCATTCCGCCTGTCATGGGCGTGGCGGCAGATGCCGGCGGCACAGTGGTGAGTCTCATACCATTGTGGATATGCGCAGTCTATGTGCTGTTGCTCAGCCTCTCCCATAAAAAAGCATAACAGAATCACATATGTATAGCGCACCCCCGAAAGTTTGAACTTTCGGGGGTTTTTACTACTTTTGTATTCTTAAAACGAAGAATCATGAGCGGAGTCAAACCTAAAAAAGCACTGGGACAACATTTTCTCACCGATCTGGGCGTGGCCGACCGTATAGCCTCCACCCTCGATGCCTACCGTGGCGCCGATATCCTCGAGATAGGTCCGGGCATGGGCGTGCTGACCCGCTTTCTGCTCGAAAAGCATCCTGCCGATAAACTCACGCTCGCGGAAATCGACACCGAAAGCGTGGAATGGCTCAAAAGCCACCTGCCGGAACCTCAGCCACGGATTGTGGAAGGCGACTTCCTGCAGATGGACCTCGACAGTCTATTTCCCGGCAGCGACGATTTCTGTGTGATAGGCAACTATCCCTACAATATTTCATCGCAGATATTTTTCCGTGTGCTCGACTACCGCACCCGCATAGTATGCTGCAGCGGCATGCTGCAGCGCGAGGTGGCCGAACGTCTGGCTGCTGCTCCCGGTACCAAGGCCCGTGGTATACTCAGTGTACTGCTTCAGGCATGGTACGATGTGGAATATCTTTTCACCGTGAGCGAAAAGGTGTTCAATCCACCACCCAAGGTGAAATCGGGCGTGGTGCGCCTCACACGCAACGGCCGCACAGATCTGGGTGTCGACGAGGCTCTATTCCGCACCGTGGTCAAGACCACATTCGGACAGCGGCGCAAGACCATCCGCAATTCCGTGCGCAGTCTCCTGCCCCCGGGAGCCGATGCATCGACAATGCCCTATGCAGCCATGCGCCCCGAGCAGCTGTCGGTAGAACAGTTCGTAGAACTCAGCGCCGCCGTCGATGCAGCGCGTAAAAATGCCGCTGTATGAAAGAATTCACCGAAGAATATCTCGATCATCTTTCCGACATCATAAAAGCCGACAATAAAGAGGAAGCCCGAGCCGAGCTCGCCTCGCTGCACCCGGCTGATATCGCTGAGCTATTCGGCCACCTCGAGGTCGATGAGGCCGAATATCTGTTCAAACTGCTCGACGAGGAAAAAGCCGCCGACGTGCTCATGGAGCTCGACGAGGACGACCGACTCAAGCTCCTCAACGCCATGCCCGTCGAGGAGATCGCCAAGCAGATCGACCACCTCGACACCGACGACGCCGTCGACCTCATACAGCAACTCGACCAAGAAGAGCGCGAGGAGATTCTGAGCCACATCGACGACGTGGAACAGGCCGGCGACATCATCGACCTTCTGAAGTACGACGAGGACACTGCCGGTGGTCTCATGGGTACGGAGATGATCGTGGTGAACGAGAACTGGTCGATGCCCGAGTGCATAAAGCAGATGCGACTCCAGGCCGAGGACATGGATGAGATATACTACGTGTATGTGGTGGACAACGACTACCGACTGCGCGGCACATTCCCTCTGAAGCTTATGCTCACCCACCCCTCGGTATCCAAGATAAAGCACGTGATGGAGACCGATCCCGTGAGCGTGAAGGTGGACACTCCAATCGACGACGTGGCTCTCGATTTCGAGAAGTACGACCTCGTGGCCATGCCTGTTGTCGACTCCATAGGGCGCCTGTTGGGGCGCATCACCGTCGACGACGTCATGGACCAGGTGCGCGAATCGAGCGAACGCGACTATCAGCTCGCTTCGGGTATCTCGAGCGACGTGGATGCCGATGACTCCGTGCTCGCCCAGACCAAAGCACGCATACCGTGGCTTCTGGTCGGAATTGCATCGGGTCTGCTCGCTTCGGTGATTCTCGGCACTTTCGAGGCGCAGCTACAAGCCGTGACCGCCCTTGCACTGTTCATTCCCATCATCGGTGGAACAGGTGGTAATGTGGGTGTGCAGGCATCGGCCATTGTGGTACAGGGTCTCGCCAACGGTAGCCTCGACATCAAGAACTTCGCTGCCCAGCTGGGCAAGGAAATACTCATAGGTCTGCTCAACGCCACCGTCATAACGGCAGTGGTGTTCGCCTATAACCTCATAACCATGCCGGGAGAATTTGCCGTAACCATATCGGTGGCCGTATCGCTGTTTGTGGTGGTGATGTTCGCATCTATTCTCGGCACAGTAGTGCCGCTGACCCTCGAGAAACTGCACATAAATCCTGCACTCGCCACCGGCCCATTCATACAGATATCGAACGATATCGTGGGCCTTATCATCTACGTGCAAATCTCTACTTTCTTCCTTCACACCTTCGCCGGCATCAACTTCTAAGAATCACGTAGGCAAGACATTCTTTGTTGGGACGCGCGCCCGGAGCGCCCGTAGCGTATATGCCACACTATCAGCAATTTCGCGCGGACGCGCAGAACGCGCGTCCCTACGGTATATATCGCGCCGAGCGGCCTTTTTGAGGTATTGCTGTCTCATGATTTCTGATGACATGGGCATCATGATGGCACCGGACCGTATACGGTCCGGACGCGCAGTACGCGTCTCTATGGGAAAGACAGGTTGTACCCTATACTGTATTCGCTAACTCAGTGTGCCCCAGGAGGCGCGGGCAATCATATCGTATTGTCATAGCCTAATGAAGCATCTTGGTACCTTGCGGTGATAGCGCACAATGCGTATTGATGTGGCGCGGAATTTTACAAACTTGCATACGTTATGGATACTGTAGCTTACCATACATATCCAAATTCTATATGTGATAAATACCCATTAATAAATCTATATCTGCTGCGATATTGTGATATTGTATCTTGGAATTCGTATATCTTGTCTGTTGCATTTTGTATAATGCAAAAATCAACGTCTTTGTATTTAAGGCGGAAATCCATTTCAGGACTGCCTATATGAACTCCTAAAGTGGTATAAAAAACAGAATCCCTTAGAACTGTCATCTTATTTACATATTCAATCGGAATAGTATCAATCAAATAAAAGTAATTATACTGATTATTCAATCCTCCATTTTCACAGACAAGCAATAAGTATTCAGATGATGTTGCATTTGAAAAACCTATGAACTCTCCAATATATTCATCATCAATTTTATCAGGAAGTCTATCCAACTGTCCCAAAAACGTTGTGTCACGCAAGATGAATTGATTTACAGAAGAATCTCCTGTAAAAAATTCCATATCATTTAAAACAGGTTTATTCTCGACACATGATATTACAAATAAACTACTGACCAATATTTGGATTAGCTTTGCCATAATTTCCATAATTAGGGTTACCGATAGCAGAGCCTTGTATTCATATGTATCGTACACACATGGGCACTGTCAATCACGCTAACTCAGTGTGCCCCAGGAGGCGCGGTCGAGATTGCGGTAGCCGATGGCTTCGCTGAGATGGCGGGGCTCGATGTCGGGCGATGCGTCGAGGTCGGCTATAGTGCGTGCGACTTTGAGTATGCGGTCGTAGGCTCGGGCACTCATATCGTATTTTGTCATGGCCTGATGAAGCATCTTGGTACCTTGCGGCGATAGCGCACAGTGCTTCTCGATGTGGCGCGACCCCATCTGGGCATTTGAGTGTACGGCCGGTTCATCGGCAAATCGGGCAGCTTGTATCTCTCGCGCGCGGACCACCCGGGCACGGATAGTGGCGCTGTCCTCGCCCGATGCTTTCTCGGCAAGTTTTTCGAAAGGTACCGGCATGATTTCCACCTGTATATCGATACGGTCGAGCAGCGGGCCCGATATCCGGCTCATGTACTTCTGAACGGCTCCCGCCGGGCAGCTGCATGATTTTGTGGGATGATTGTAATATCCGCAGGGGCATGGGTTCATCGACGCCACGAGCATGAAACCGGCAGGATAATCGACTTGATAGCGTGCGCGCGACACACTTATATGCCTGTCTTCGAGAGGCTGGCGCAGTACCTCAAGCACGCTTCGCGGAAATTCCGGAAATTCATCGAGAAAGAGTATACCATTGTGCGCAAGCGATATCTCGCCGGGCATAGGATTGGAACCACCACCGACCATAGCCACCGGCGACACTGTGTGATGAGGCGATCGGAAGGGCCGAGCCGACATCAGTCGCGAGCCGTCGCGGAGTTTTCCGGCCACAGAATGTATCTTGGTGGTTTCGAGTGCCTCGCGAAGCGTAAGCGGGGGCATAATCGATGGCAAACGCTTGGCCATCATCGATTTTCCCGAACCGGGAGGCCCTACAAGCAATATATTGTGCCCACCGGCACAGGCCACCTCGAAGGCGCGCTTCACATTCTCCTGTCCCTTGACTTCGTTGAAATCGTAGTCGAAACGACCTATCGCAGCAGCGAACTCCGCACGGGTATCGACCTCGACAGGTGCAGGCACATCGCTACCGGATAGCAAGCCTATGACATCGCGCAGGTGATCCATGCCGTATACCTCGAGATTGTTTACCACAGCAGCCTCGGTGGCATTTGCCTTTGGCACTATCATGCCCTTGAAGCCGGCAGCACGCGCGGCAATGGCCATGGGAAGAACGCCGCGGACAGGTTGCAGCGATCCATCGAGCGAGAGTTCGCCCATGATCATATATCGACCGAGTTCCGGAGCCTGTATCACTCCGGCACCGACGAGAATGGCCACTGCTATAGGAAGGTCGTAGGAAGAACCTTCTTTCTTGACATCGGCAGGAGCCATGTTTATAACCACCTTCACACGGCCTATATTATAGCCCGACTGCACGATTGCCGACCGCACACGCTCCTGGCTTTCCTTGACAGCAGCATCGGGCAAGCCGACAATACAATACTGCATGCCACGGTCGACCACCGTCTCGACGGTCACGATAATGGCATCGATACCTTTTACGGCTGCCGCATACGACTTTACCAACATCAGTCGAGGAGTTTTTTGAGGGTTTCGGAGGCTACCGACGCCCATGGCGTGCGGCACAGCTGTGTGCCGGTTGAGTCGCAGACTATGTAGAATGGCAGTCGGGGCACAGCGAGGCGCTCAACGGAAGCGGCGACAAGACCGCCGGGAACCCATGCCTGGGCCCATTTGGCGCTGTCGGGAGTGGTGTAGCGTTTCCAGTCGTTTATATCGGGAGCGAGTCCGAGGTCTAGTACGGCAAGACGCTTGTATTTCTGCTTTTCGATGCGACGTAGCATCGGCAATATGCTGTCGGCACGGCCGGAACGCTCATCGGACATCACCACAAGGCTATATGCTTTATCGGCAGGACGGAAAGTGCGGATTGAATCGTTGAGATCGAGATATTTCACAGGCAGCATTGGCTCGGAAGCGGTTTCCGACACTATGCGCTGCAACAGATAGTTATATCCATCGGTGAGCGTCGACGGGCGAGCCTGAGGCTCTATCATGGCCAGAAGAGAGTCGGCAAGTTCGGGCTGTACGGCGCTGTCGAAGGCCGTGGTGAGCAGTAAAGTCGACACAATGTTGTCGCGGTGTGAATCGATATATCGGGCAATGACACTGTTTGCAGCCAAAGCTCCGGCCTGAAGGCTATCGGTGTTCTGCCGAAGGAAGCGGGCCCATTCCGATGAAGTGTCGTCGCCACTGATCTCGATATCATAGGGATTGGCTCGGGCAAGCTTCACATCGAGCGTCTGTCCGTTGCGGGCATAGAGACGACCGAGCAGCTTGTAGTCGTAGTCGTAGATCTCGACAATGGCCGGTTGGCGTGCAGTTCCGAAAAACTCGAACTCACCTTCGCGGGCAGCAGTGATCTGCGTGCGGTAAGCGCCATCGGCATAGTAGCCCACACGGAGATTGAGCGAAGGATTACCCTCGATGGTACCGTTGACACGGAACTGCTCGGTATTGGTGCATGAAACGGCGCCCGCACATAGGGCCGCGCAAAGGACAGAGTATATGTATTTCATCAGAAGTCGCTGAATAGCTTGGGTTTTATAAGGAGTCCCACACGTATCTGGGAGTGAAATTTATTGTATTCGAGAAGGCCTTCACCGTATCCGTTGTAGAACTGAAGGAAAAGATACTGATTATCGCGCTTGAAAATGCGGTACGACAGATCGACTATAACATTGGCATTGAGGTTCCAACCCTTACGCTTGACTACGGTGACACCACCGCTGAAACGTCGGTTATCGCTCACCACCTGAAGCCCGGTCTGCCAGAAGCCGCAGTAGTCCACGATGTCGCGGTTGTTCTCGCCATCGACTATGGGCACCCATATTTTGCCATGCACCATCAGATTTTTGGTTACGAACACATTGGCGGCAAGAGCAACTCGGTTCCACGAACGCGACTGTATGCTATCGCGGCCATTACTCTCGTGCTCGATCATGAAGGTGAGTTTGCCGATGTAGCGGTTTTTCACGAAGAGGGGTTTTGTGATGCCGATACCGGGATTGAAGTTGAGGTCGGTCATGGGCATGGAGTTCTCGAGCACATTCCAGAAACATTTCTGTGTGTAGAAGAGGTAGAGGTATGTACCCCAGGGAAGAGTGGAGCGCGTAAGTCGCTGTGCGATCGATATTTGGAATTTAATATTTGTATTCTGCTTGGTTGCCTTAGGGCCGACAGAAGGTCCGAAAATGAAGTAGTTGTCCTTGTAGAGACCGAAGTATGGTTGGTTGGAGAAATCGCGTTTCACACTGTCGGCATCCAGCGGATCACCTCCACCCGTGACAAGAATCTGCGCACCGGCCACCAAGGTCGAGAGCGCAAATAATAAAGCGAAAATGCTTCGCTTGCATAATGTGGTATATCGATGTAGCATAGGTGCAAAAATACGGAAAAATCCGTTGGGAAAATGCTACATCCGAGCAATTATTGGACAATAATGCGAAAATACAGTATATCTTGACTTATCTTTGCAGAAAAAGAAAGAGACAGCATGTTGGGAAGCATTGAATTTTACGTTGTCGCGGCCTTTGTGGCGGCTGCGGTGATAGGTATTGTGGCGATGCCGAAATCGCGTGGAGAAGTCCGTACATTTCTCTATGCCGGCGAACTCGATTCATCGGCATGCGACACAGAACCGTCGGTGGTGGCCCACGTAGACAATCATGGGCGCCTCGAAATATACCGCTATGGACTCGAAGGTGTCGGCATGGCCGGCGCATTCAGCCTCGCCGTGAAGATAAACGGTTTCGACGTGACAATAGAAGAGCGGCTTACCACCGGCAACATGAGTGCCGGGGAAGCCGCCATGGGATATGCATGTATCGATTGTCTCGGGCCTGAACGCTACCACATACAGTACCGCAGCGAAGCCACGGGACGCAATGCAGCCTTTTCGCTCAATATAAAACCCGGAAACGAGATTACGCGCCTATTGAGCTGAGCCGTCGGGCTCGCCATTGAGAATCCGGGTATATCGGTCGGGATCGTGGATAAGCTTCAAGGCCTGGATAAAATCGGGATTGAGCACGCTTATGGGCCTGTAGTATGAACCGTCCTCGAAGAGGTCGCGAGCTATAAGACCTTTCATAATAGCCTCGATCATAGGTTTGGAGCGGTTCCACTGCTCCTCGTTGAATTCAATTTTGGCATCGGTGGCAGCTGTGGTGAGTTTGTCGAGCAACTCTTCGGGTACTGCAAACGATGTCTGGAAAGCCTCATCGGTAGGATACTCGGCCTTAAGTTCCGCACGGTGAGAGTCGACATAATTGATTACAGTACGGTTGAGCACACCACGCGCCACGAGGTCGCGGTAGTATACACTGAAATAGGATGTGTCGGCAGGTACGAAAACATCGGGAATAATACCGCCACCGCCGTATACCGGGCGCTTATTTTTGAGAGTAAGATATTTCAGTGAATCGGGTCGCTGAATGCTGTCGGCGCTCCACAGTTCTCCGCTCTTATAGCGGTTGTAGACGTCGAGCTGGTACTCCTCGGAATGGCCCTTGTCGTAGTGTTTCTGTATGCAACGGCCAGAGGGAGTGTAGTAGCGCGACACGGTGAGACGTATCATCGAACCGTCGGGGAAGGGGAATGGACGCTGCACAAGGCCCTTGCCGAAAGTACGGCGGCCGACAATGAGACCGCGGTCGTTGTCCTGCAAGGCTCCGGAGAGAATCTCGGCAGCCGAAGCGGAGAACTGATTAGCGATAATCACCACACGACCGTTTGCCAGCGATGGACTGTTTTCAGTTACGAATGTATGCTTAGGGGATCTGCGGCCTTCGGTGCTCACCACCGGAGTGCCTTTAGGCAGGAATTCACCGGCAACCTCAAAAGCTGCTCCAAGGTATCCGCCACCATTATCCGACAGGTCTATTATGAGGTCCTTCATGCCCTGCTTACGTAGCTTGGCAATGGCATCGCGCACCTCGCGGCCAGTGTCCTCGGCAAAGCGGGTGATACGGATGTAGCCTGTTGTAGGATCGGCCATGAATGTCTCGTCGACGCTATAGAGAGGGATATCGTCGCGCACGACACGGAAATCAATCGTATCCGACGCACGTTTCACCCGAAGATTCACCTCGGAACCCTTGGGACCACGCAGATGCTTCATCACCTGCGTATTTACCATTTTCTTACCGGCGAGCACTGTGTCGTTTGCGCTGATGATGCGGTCGCCGGGCATGATGCCGACTTTCTGCGACGGTCCACCGGAAATTGTCTGGATTACATAGACTGTATCCTCGAGCATGTTGAACTGGATGCCGATGCCACTGAATTTCCCTTCGAGAGGCTGTGTGAATTCCTCAGTTTCCGAGGGGGTGGTGTAGGCCGAGTGTGGGTCGAGCGTCTTAAGCATGGCTTTGATGGCCTCGGTCACTATCGTGTCGGAATTGACGTCCTCTACATAGTAGTTTTCAATCACATGGTTGGCCATGCGAAGCTTCGTATCGGGGGTAAATTCCTGCGCCGATACGGTAAAAGCCGCCACAGCGGCCAGTGTAAGCAGTATTTTCTTCATTTTTACGGCAGATAAGGAGTGGTGTCGACACCGTAGGACTGGAGCTCGCGGACGATGCTCGAAGATATGGCGCCAAATTCAGGTCTACTGAATAATATAACGGTTTCGATGCCCGAAAGTTGTCTGTTGATGTCGGCCATGTCGCGTTCGTACTCGTAGTCCTTGACAGACCGTACACCGCGCACTATGCAACACGCGCCTATACTTTGCGCATATTCAGTTGTAAGACAGGAAAATGCAGCAACCTTTACGCGAGGATTATCTGCATAAAGACTGCGCACGTCAGCGAGCTCGGCCTCTACATCGGCAGCTGCTTTCGATGCATTTACACCTATGGCCACCACCACTTGGTCGAAGAGCGCAAGTGCACGCTCCACAATATCGGCATGCCCGCGCGTGAAAGGCCGGAACGACCCTGGGAAAAGTGCTATTTTCATACTTTATACTACATCTGAGGTAGGCGGACTCCTATGTTAATCGGCCTCCTGCGGATGCCTGGTTGCTTTTTTGTCTGTGCCGGGCACACCTTCGCTGCGCTGCGGTGTACCCGGTTATGGTGTAATCCTCGTCCTGCGGACGAGACTGTGCAAGGAGTTAGCTGTCGATGTTGGTGTCGTCCTCTACTACGAGGTTGTCGATGATGAAGTTCTGGCGTTCCATGGTGTTCTTTCCCATGTAGAATTCGAGGACTTCGGCTACACCATCGTCCTTACGCAGACTCACACGGTCGACACGCATGTTCTCGCCAATGAAATCGCGGAATTCCTCGGGCGAAATTTCACCGAGGCCTTTGAATCGTGTTATCTCGGCATTCTCACCAAAGCGCTGTATTGCAGCCACACGTTCGTCGTCGCTGTAGCAGTACACGGTATCATCGGGGGCATCTTCCTTCTTGGCTCTGCCCGACCGCTTGGCTGTTTTCTTATTGCGAACACGGAAGAGCGGTGTCTGCAGCACGTACACATGGCCTTTCTTAATGAGGTCGGGGAAATACTGGAGAAAGAAAGTGAGCATGAGCAGGCGTATGTGCATGCCGTCGACGTCGGCATCGGTGGCTATGATCACCTTGTTATATCGCAGACCATCGATACCGTCTTCGATATTCAGGGCTGCCTGCAGAAGACTGAACTCCTCGTTGGTGTAAAGCTCTTTCTTGGTCGCACCATAGGTGTTGAGAGGCTTACCGCGAAGTTTGAACACAGCCTGAGTCTCGACATTGCGTACTTTCTCGATAGATCCGCCAGCAGAATCGCCCTCGGTGATGAATATGCTGGTGGCTTCTTTTTTCTCTTCGGACCCACGGGCATCGTTGAGGTGCACGCGGCAATCGTTGAGTTTACGGTTGTAGAGACTCACTTTTTTCGCTGTCTCGCGGGCTTTCTTCTGGACGCCAGCCATTGCTTTGCGGTCGCGCTCGCTCTCCTGGACTTTTTTCAGAATCACGTCGGCAACCTCAAGATTGCGGTGGAGATAGTTGTCGAGCTCCTTCTTTATGAAATCGCCTATATATTTGGCCACGGTAGGACCATCGGGTCCCATGTCGCGCGATCCGAGCTTGGTCTTTGTCTGCGATTCGAACACAGGGTCCTGCACACGGACGGCCACAGCGGCCACCATGCCGTTGCGAATATCGGAATATTCGAAATTACGGTTGAAGAAATCCTTTAGCGTACGGCTCGAGGCTTCCTTGAAAGCACTCAGGTGGGTACCACCCTGAGTGGTATGCTGTCCATTGACAAATGAATAGTATTCCTCTCCATATTGGTTCACATGGGTAATGGCTACCTCGATGTCGGGACCTTTGAGGTGTATGACGGGATAGAGAGGTTCCTGGGTCAGAGCATCCTTGAGCAGATCCTTGAGGCCGTTCTTTGAAATGAAACGACGGCCGTTGAATATTATCGCCAGGCCGGTGTTGAGGAATGTATAGTTCTTGAGCAATGGCTCTATGAACTCGTCGCGGAAAGCATAGTCGCGAAAGATGTTGGCCGATGGAGTGAAGCGTACAAATGTACCGTTGGGCTCATCGGTAGGCTCAATCTCGCCTTCTTCCACAAGATTACCCATGGTGAAAAGTGCACGCTTACGCTGACCGTTGCGGTAAGCGATAATCTCGAACTCTGTCGACAGTGCGTTCACAGCCTTAAGACCGACACCGTTGAGGCCTACCGACTTCTGGAACGCCGAAGAGTCGTATTTACCACCGGTATTCATTTTTGAGGCCACATCGACGAGCGAACCCAGCGGAATACCGCGGCCATAGTCGCGTATCGTGGCCGACAGAGCATCGACATCCACCGTGATCTGACGGCCATAGCCCATCATGTACTCATCGATGGAATTATCGAGTACTTCTTTGAGCAACACGTAGATACCATCGTCGGAATTAGTTCCGTCACCGAGTTTTCCGATATACATACCGGGGCGACGCTGTATGTGTTCCTTCCAGTCGAGGGTCTGTATATCGGCCTCGCTGTATTCGGCTCCGGTTGCTTGGGAAAATACTCCGTCGACAGGTTCTTCGGTATTCTGAGGTGTGGTTATATCGTCGGTCATGGTTTGCACTTTAGTCATACAAAAGTATGAAAAATTGCGCAATTATACGAATTTTTCTACTTTTGCATATATGCACATACTTCACTGCACATACTCCATGGAGACGGGCGGAGCCGAAACCATGCTCGTGGATATAATGAACGGTCAGATAAGCGCAGGGCACCGTGTGACACTGCTTATTGTGAACGACCGTGAGGCCGAATCGGTAACGGGATCCATCGATCCGGCTGTGGAAATAATCCGTTTCCATCGACGCGAAGGGGCTGCTCCGCTTATGATGATGGCACGCCTCAATATGACTATATGCCGTCTGAAGCCCGATATAGTACATGTGCACCACGAGAAATTCTGTCGGCTCGTGCGGATGCGGCGCAGCCGTCTGCTCTATACCGTGCATTGCCTGAATGCCGATATGCAGTACTGCAATGGCGTGCATATAGCTGCAATAACAGATATTGTGGGAGATGATGTTCGCAAGCGTTTGAGCAATGCAAAAGTCCGCACAGTCGCCAATGGTATACGTATAGACAGTATACCGGTCCGCAAAAGAGAAGTATCTGATGTATTTCGATTCTTGCAGGTAGGCCGATTGTCGCCTGAACTGAAAGGACAGGACATTGCCATCCGTGCGCTTGGCGAACTGCACAGGCGAGGCATCGACAATGTCGAAATCACATTCATCGGTGCCGGCGACGGCCTAACAGCTCTCCGGGAGCTGGCTGCAACTGAAGGGGTGGACGACCGTGTGCATTTCCTCGGACTTCGCGACCGCGACTACATATACTCTCATCTGCATACCTTCGACGCAATGGTGCACCCATCGCGCTACGAGGGTTTCGGTCTGACCGTAGCCGAGGGTATGGGCGCCGGTCTTCCATTGATTGTTACCGAACACGACGGCCCCTGGGAAGTGGCCGATCATGGGCGACTGTGCATGTCGGTGGAGCGCGATAATTATGTCAGCTGTGCCGATGCAATGGTTGAGATGATGAACAATTACGCCAAAGCACTGATACTTGCCGATGAAGCAAGAGAATATGTAAGACGCTTCGACATAGCACGCACAGTAGAATCTTACGACAAATATTACAGCGATATAATAGGCTGACACAAACATTTTACGCAGGGTTGGCATTATAAATATATGCCAGATCCTGTGAAATGATATTTCGAAAGCTACATATTACCGCGCGTCTGCGACTCGCGCACATGCATATGCCTCAAAAGACATATACGATGATACTTGCCGCTGTTGTTGGCGTGGCAACCGGATTGGCATGCGTACTACTGAAAAAATTGATAGCGCTCGTATCGCATGGCGTGACAGGAGTATTCTCCCACGGATATCACTGGATATTACTGTTGATGCCACTTGTGGGACTTATTCTTGCTGCTATTTTCTGCCGATACATACTCCATAGGAATCTCACTCTAGGAACCGACCGTCTCATAAAATTTCTTCATGATGGTGGCTACGCCATCGACAAAAAATTGATGTTCGGACCAATTGTAGCAAATGTCCTTACCCTCGGATTCGGCGGCTCGGCCGGTGCAGAAGGTCCTATTGCAGTGACAGGAGCTGCATTAAGCGGCAATATAGCACGCCGCCTTGGTCTAACACCGCAGCAGATACGCATATTCATAGGCTGCGGCGCCGGTGCCGGTATCGCGGCAATTTTCAAAGCGCCGGTGGGAGGAATGCTGTTTGCGCTGGAAATACTTCGTCTACCATTCACCACATCTACGGTTCTGGCCCTGCTGCTGTCGTGCCTGGCATCGGCCATGACATGCTATATATTCACAGGCTTCACATTCGATGTTTTTCTCAACTCGGCTGAGAATTTCGGCCTCGAGTCGTACGCCGCTCTGGCTCTTTTCGGCATACTTGCCGGCATATACAGCCTGTTTTACAATCATTCCGTACGCGCGGCACGCCGTGTGCTGAATAAGACATGCTCTATCTGGCTCAAAGTCTTGATAGCCGGACTCTCGCTCGGTGTAATGCTGTTTCTTTTTCCGGCACTTTACGGCGAAGGCTATGGAGTGATGGATAAGATGCTCAACGGCGATACAGCAGCCTTATACGAGGGTGCCGCACTCCATTTCGGAAACGGATTAGGACGTATAGCTCTGATTATCGGAGGCATGCTATTGGTCAAGGGACTCGCGGTGGGATTCACCACCGGAGCCGGTGTAGCGGGAGACTTCGCCCCGACCCTATTTGCAGGATCATTGGCCGGACTACTGTTTGCATCGTGCGCAAATTCACTGTTCGGATGTGCATTGCCGGTCGGCGATTTCGCCCTCATAGGCATGTGTGCGGTCTTTGCAGGTGTTATCCGCGCTCCATTTATGGCGATGTTCCTCACCCCGGAAATGACCGGTAACTTCACTCTGTTTCTACCCATGGTATTGGCGTCGGCACTCAGCTACAGCGTGGCACGACTGGTAAAATCAGAGAATTTCTATCATGAAAAATAAGTGATGAGGTCAGAGGCGGCGTATGATAGTGAGACCGTCGCGGACCGGTATAATAGCTTTGGATACACGCGTGTCGGCAGCGACCATATCGTTGAAAGCACGTATACCTTCGGTCTGGGCATCGTGCGAAGATGTATCCAGCACTTTACCGTCCCATAGGGTATTGTCGGCAAGGATAAATCCGCCGGGTGCCAGATGCCGCATTATGGCTTCATAATATGCAGGGTAGGCACGCTTATCGGCATCGACAAACACCATGTCGACCGGTACATCACCGCAGCTCATTATACGGTCTATCATTTCGCGGGCATCGCCAATATGCAGATGTATGTCGGCGCCGCGCGGCGATTCATCGAAAAGCTCGCGCAATTCATCGGCATGCTCCGCATCTATCTCCACAGTATCGATGGTGCATCCCTGTGGCATAGCCTCAGCGAAACATAGGGTGGAATAGCCCGAAAAAGTGCCGAGTTCGAGTATGCGGCGCGGACGTATCATGCTTGTGAACATGGCAAGAATACGTCCCTGGGTATGATCGGTGCACATACGCGGATACAGGCGCGTGAGATGCGTGTGGCGGTACAACCGTCTCAGCATCTCCGGCTCCGCTCCAATATGCGCGTGTATATAATCATTCAATTTATCATCGTTCATACTCCATATTCTTCAAGTTTTTCCTTAGTTTTGCTACAGCCATAGTAATTTAATACATATAGTGGAAAAGCACTCAGCACCGCAACTTCGGGACATGGACGCATGATATGCTTATGTAACTGCCACATAAAAATATCTTCTTGAGAAATAAGATTACCTGGCAATGAGAATTCACCATTAACCAAATAATTGGCTTTACATAGATGTGCCGCTATAAGTTCCTGCCATACTCTCTTGGTATATGCATTCATATTCGATAGGTTTCGCCGTGAATTTTCAGCAACAAATTGCTTATAATGAGGCTCTTCAAGACATTTTACACTATCCGGACAACTATCTATCGAAGGACAATTAGCACGTTTGCACTTAACAGCTAAAGTTTTGAAACTTTCTAAGTCATTGTAATGCCTTATTGCTTCTACCATTGGATAGCTGATGAACAGCAATCCATCTTCTGTCTCATCATTGAAAAAAGAGAGCAGTTCCTTTATTTTTCCATCATCGGCCAATGTTGAATGCGCATCATAGTCAAAGAACAAATAAATATATGCAAAGCTATTTCGGGTATATCCTCTAAGTATTTTTGCATTTTCAGGAGAACGCTCTTTCAGTACCGAAATTATATCCATAGAGAATCCGTCTTCATCTTTTATCATCCGGTACAACTGATAGATTTCGGCATCAAATACACATTTTATGCCATTTCTGTCGTCCATGAAATTGATTTCCAATTTCTCGACGAGTTTATCCTCCGTCTTTGCGCCTTCAAAAATAAAAAGCGTTTTCTCCTTATATTCCATTAAAGGCACCAGCTCGATAGATTTTTTCTATATTATGACCAAAACGAAGTTCCTTATCAGTACATTCGTTCAAGGGTTTCACAGATCCATTATTGAGAACGAAATTGCAATCCGGTCGAAGCAAATCGTTTGTCATAAGGAAAGTATTATGTGAAGATAGAAATACTTGGCATGGAAGTTTACACAATTCCATACAAATATTGTAGGCCAACTGAAAATGATAGAAAGCATCGAATTCATCAATGAATACAAAAGTAGTCTCATTCATATGCTTTAACCAGAAATAGAGCAATTCGAGAGATCGTGTACCGGTCGAGACAGTGATGCAGAATGGAAGCTTTGAATCACCAACACGATACCATAGGGCAGTATCGTTTTTCTTTGGTTTAATAAAACTGAATTTCTGGCCGCTTACCCGCTCAAGAAAATCGGAGAAATCATCGACAAGTCCATTCGCTATGATATACTCCTCTATATTACTGTTTGGCTTTGATTCAATACCTATAAATTCTCTGAATTCCAAACTTGCGAACCATAACATTCCATTGACAAAAGACTGCAACTTAAGCAGAAAATTATCGTTATCCAATGGATAGAAAGCCAGTAAATAATTTACAAGAGAAACTCCATTAGCGTTCGCATTGAAATCAGCCATTATAGCCTTGGAATTTGGAAAATAGGCTTCATTCAATATCACCTCATTACCATTGGAAGAGAATACAGTGATATCATTGAGTCTAAGTACTTCCCTTTTAATGACACCTTTGGAATCTTTAGAATAATCGTATTCCACAATCTGGCCTTCGAAATCAAACACATATTCAAAATCGACAGTACCACCAGATTTCCCTGCATTTATATAATTGCTGTAGTAATCAGCCTTTTTTGCTTTTAGAGGTGCAAGATGATATTCTATATCAAAGATAGCAAGACCAAGATTGCTCTTTCCAACACCATTAGGTCCATATATGATACCATTTTTCACTATACCATCCGAGACAGCATATTGACTGAATGAATAATTACTC
This sequence comes from uncultured Muribaculaceae bacterium, assembly GCA_910587915.1. Lineage (GTDB taxonomy): Bacteria > Bacteroidota > Bacteroidia > Bacteroidales > Muribaculaceae > CAG-873. Next base: position 204,513 of record CAJUOB010000001.1, read on the forward strand.
GGTTGCGATAAATCGAGTACTATACGGTCGGCAAATCCGCGGTAATTGGTAACAGAAAATTTCTTCAGCATAAGCTATTTGTAAAATGTCTCGCAAATATACTGAAAGTTTTCGTGATGCCGTAAAAAAATTACGGAATAATTTATGCGACTATAAGATAGAACATTGCGGCGTGGGTGAGGAACGAGAGGATTATCAGTATCCAGAAGAGTTCCCGGCGATTGGACCAGCATAGCCATTCGCATATCGCAGATATGATGATGTAGATAGGATATGCCCACAGAAGAATCTCTAAATAGCGATCTCTCGGTGCATTAGAAATCAACCATAGATATGCGAGGATGGGAAGGGCAAGCACTATTATGAGCAGCTTTACCCATATCGGCATTTTTTCGTCGTTATCGGTCATTTCTTTGCCTGCTTTTCTTTGAGATATGCTTTCACTGTTTCATCGATGCCCCGTTGGAGAGGATAGTCGGCATGGAAGCCGAAGTCGCGCACGGCATCGTCGACCGAGCAATTCCAGTTGCGCTGACGCATGATTTTGAATTTATCGCGGTTGAGGGTCGAGGGCTTCATGCGGACAGCTCCCCATTTTTCGGCTACAACCGACGCCACATATCCTGCCCACAGGGGTAATTTGACGGGAATGACAAACTTCTTGCCCAAGGCATCGGCTACAATGCGGCGGAATTCGGTCTGTGTATATACACGGGGCTCGCTGATGATATATTTCCTATGCAAGGTAGCGTCGGTGGATATGGCATCGAACATGGCACCTACAAGATCGGAGACATATATGAACGAGAGCAACTGCTTGCGGTATCCAACTCCGAAATCAAATCGCGAATCGATGCATTTTATCATCATCAGGTAGTCGCGTTCATGCGGACCATACACACCGGTGGGACGGAAGATGGTCCAAGGTATTTCGGTATGTGTCTCGAGCCATGTCTCAGCCTTGATCTTCGAAAGACCGTAACGTGTGTTCGGTTTTGGAATTGTGCGCGAAGTCATTGGCTCATAACCCAGATAATCGGCATCGCCCAGAGCGCTGAGCGAACTCATGAACAGGAACCGGCGCGGCAGCATAGATGCATCGGAGAGAGCGGTGCAGAAGTTCCTCAGATATTCGAAGTTGATGCGGTTGAAATCGAGGAAGTTGGCACATTTTGTAGCGCCGAGATTGTAGATTATGTAATCCCATCCGCCTTCGGGTGCCTGAGCGGATATCTGTTCCTGCAGTTTGCTGGAATCATCGTAGTCGAATACGGCGAAATGCAACTCTTTTTCGGTGAGATAACGGCGCGATGTGGATTCGCGGATACCGGCCCATACGTCGTAGCCGCGTTTAAGTCCTTCGGACGCAATGAAGCCTCCGATGAAGCCTCCGGCTCCTACCACCAGCAGTGTCTTTTTCTTTTCCATCACGATAGGATAGCTTTATGATAAGTTTCCATAGTGGCCTTTGCGAAATTATCGGCCGAGAATTTTTTTACATATTTCTGACCATGGCGCACCAGCTTGTCGTGGAAAATACGGTCGTCGATAATATGCATGGCCTCGCGGGCAAGTGAGTCGGCATCGTCGGGATTGATATATACGGCGCCTGGTCCACCGGCCTCCTCAAGGCACGATCCGGTAGCTGCAATGACGGGTGTGCCTACAGTGATAGACTCTACCACCGGAAGTCCGAAGCCTTCATAGCGCGAGGGATACACACTCACGGCAGCATCGGCATATATGGCAGGCAGATCGGCAAAGGGAATACCTTCGAGATGCATCACACGGTCGGACAGACCGAGACGCGATATCTCGGCCGATATCATGCGGCCATAGTCTCCGCTCATGCGGCCTACGATCACCAGCTTCACGGCAGCGGGAAGTTTGGCGAGCGCACGGACTGCCAGCAGCTGGTTCTTACGAGGCTGCACAGTGCCCACACAGGCAATATATACGTCGGGCAAACCATAGCGGGCCCGCACTTCCTGACGCTTTGATGTGGGTATGTCGAGTGTGAATATAGGATCTATACCCTGATATATCACATCGATTTTAGCGGGGTCGATCTGATAGTCGGATATGAGGTCGCGCCGGGTACATTCGCTTATGGCTATGACCCGCGATGCAATCTTGGCCGAGCGGCCATATTTGAAGTCATACATGCGCCGGTCGATGGCACTGTAGTCAGCCGGGCAACGACGGTATATAAGATCATGGATAGTCACCACTGTCGGACATGCTTTTGGTGCCCAAAGCGGGATTTCATTCGATAGACCATGATATATGTCGACTCCGTCGCGCTTTAGATCTATAGCCATATCGAAAGTACGCCAGAATGCCCGTCCGGCGGCACCGAATCGGTCGGGACCGTATGCTATCTCCACATTCTCACGTGCGAGCAAGGGCTCGAGGCGATCGTTTTCCTTAGGGCGGGGCGCATACAGCCGGAAACGCGAAGCCGGAAAACCGAGCGAAAGCATGTTGAGGGCATAGCGGCTGTAATTGCCGAGCCCGGTATTATTCTCGACCGCACGCTTGCCATCGAGCCCCACGAGAAGAGATACACCCTCAGCCTTCATGGCACATGTCGATAATGGCCTGGATGGCCAAGGCATACGATTCGGCACCGAAGCCCGATATGGATCCGGCGCATACAGGTGCTATGAGCGAACGGCGACGTATTTCCTCGCGGGCGAATATATTGCTGAGGTGGACCTCGACCACAGGCGATGGCACTGCCTCGATGGCATCGGCGATGGCAAGCGATGTGTGGGTATACGCACCGGCATTGAGCACTATGCCTGCAATATCTGGATCAAACCCGGCACTGTGGATGCGGTCTATTATCGCACCCTCGCTGTTGCTCTGGAAATACTCAATTTCCACACCACAGAAACGCGACCTGAGATTACCGAGGATCGAATCCATGGTATCCGTGCCGTAATGGGCGGGGTCGCGGCGTCCGAGCAGGTTGAGGTTAGGGCCGTTGAGCACCAATATTTTTTTCATTTCATGTGCACTTTTTCGGTAGGAGGAAGAGAATCATTTCGCCGGTCGACAGCATCGGCTACCTCACGGGCGAGATGCACGAAAGCCTGTGCCGACATGGTGTTCTCGAGTGCTATCGGCTGTCCGGCATCGGAATGTTCGCCTACAGCCGCTACCAGAGGGATGCGAGCAAGCACAGGCACACCGTATTCGGCGGCAAGAGCGTCGACATTGGCATCATCGCCGAAAAGATAGTATTTTTCATCGGGATGCTTCTCGGGAGTGAACCATGCCATATTGTCGACAAGACCAAGCACGGGAACGTTGATCTTATCATCGCGGAACATCGCAATTCCCTTGCGGGCATCGGCAAGCGCCACCTGCTGAGGAGTGGTGACTACCACAGCACCGGTTATACCGAGAGTCTGCACCAGGGTGAGGTGTATATCGCTTGTGCCCGGAGGCATGTCGATGAGGAAATAGTCGAGTTCGCCCCAATCGGCTTGTTCTATAAGTTGCTTGAGGGCATTCGACGCCATGGCACCGCGCCACACGGCGGCGCTGGACGGATCGATAACAAATCCTATGGACAGCACCTTGACGCCATACCGCTCGGCAGGAATTATGAGATTACGGCCATCGACTTCGTGCATATAGAGCTCGGCATTTTCCAATCCGAACATTTTGGGTACCGACGGACCGAATATATCGGCATCGAGAAGTCCCACACTGTAGCCCTCGGCAGCCAGAGCCACCGCAAGATTGGCAGCGACGGTGGATTTACCCACACCACCTTTACCCGACGATACGGCAACTATATTCTTAACGCCGGGAAGCACGGGTGCTTTCTCTACTACGGGGGCTGCCCGGCGCACCGATGTGTTGATTTCAACCTCTGCGCCGGGGGCAGCATGATGGATGGCTGCCTCGGCTGTTTTCAGTAGCGATGCCTTGAATGGATCGGTAGCTTTATCAAAGATAATAGTGAAGCTGACGTGGTTGCCGGATATGCGGATATCATCCTCGACCATGCCGAGTTCGATTATATTTTTTCCTGAACCGGGATAGCGCACTGTGGCAAGTGCATCGGTTATAAGCGAAGGATATAATTGCATTTTTAATTAGAAGTTAGGAGTTAGGAGTGAGAAGTCAGGAGTTTTTCTCGTCGGAGTCCATCATATCGGGCATCTGTATGTACCCTCTGGAATAGCTCCGGTAGGTATCGTGCTCGAGTTCTTCTGCGCCGGGTGGTTCCGAGAGGGGAGCCTCTCCGAGAGGAAACTTGATGTACTTTATGGTGAGTCCGCGGTCGAGCCATTGCTGCTCGTAGTGGGTGCGGATGTTGAGTATAGGATCATCGGGAGCGATAGTGGCGTAGAGATCGTCGGTTGCCTCGAGGACGTTGAGACCATTGTGAGAGGCCATCATCGAAGTATATGCGAACAGGAACGGACTGTCGGTCTTCAAATTTATGATGCCTTCGGGGCGGCTCACACGGCGATACAGCTCGATGAAGCGGGTACCGGTGAGGCGCTTGCGCACTTTCTTCATCTGCGGATCGGGGAAGGTGATCCATATCTCGGACACTTCGCCGGGAGCGAAGAAACTTTCGAGCAGTTCTATCGATGTCCGCAGGAACGCCACATTGCCCATGCCGGCATTGCGTGCACGGCAGGCACCGGTCCACATGCGGGCACCCTTTATGTCGATACCTATGAAGTTGCGGTCGGGGAAACGCTCGGCAAGTCCGACGGTGTACTCACCCTTGCCGCACCCGAGTTCGAGCACGATGGGGTTGTCGTTGCCGAAAAAATCGCTGTTCCAACGTCCGCGCAAAGGAAAACCCTCTGTCTGCAGGCGTGCGAAAGGATACTGGAAGACCAGATCGATGGTCTTCATTTCCGCAAATTTCTTTAATTTGTTTTTTCCCATTTTTTTCAGCGTAGTATTTTCACCTTTCCACACGTACCGTCGGAAAGAATGCATTCAATAATAAATACAGGTCCGGTAAAAGACGATGTGTCGGCCGATACACGGGCCGACCTGTGGCCGTCGACTGACACAAGCATGCGACCGGACACATCGTGGACATTTACCGACGCAATATCGGCGCCGATACTTTCCACAATCATGATATAGCCATCGAAAGCGGCTCGTATATTTTTCACATCCTCGACGACAGCGACTGTTGTGGATGTGCTCTGTATGTCGAAATCGCACCATTGTGGAGTAGATGCATACTCTTCGTGCAACACAGGGTCTACACACAGCACAACCCTACCCTGCTCCACGCCGGCCCACACATCGTTTCCAACAGCAGGCACCAACGACAAAGCCGTGGCATCTATATAGCCCAGCGACGACATCGATTCCATAGCACCAGTGCCTATGCTTTCGAGCGACGACGGCAACCTCACTTCCGAAGCACCACCACCCATCAAGGCAAATGGCCCTATCGAGGCTATGCCTTCGGGTATGTCCAAGGTACCCGCAGCCGAACCGACATCCTTAAACGCAAAACCGGATATGGATGTCATACCGGCGGAAAGAGGTACTTTCTTAAGCGATGTACACTCAAAAAAAGCACCGTCGCCTACATAGCGTACCGCGGACGGAAGAGTCACCGACACAAGATCGGAATTGCCGGCAAAAGCCCATGCTCCTATGGAGTCGAGAACAGAGCATGCCGACATATCGGCTTCCACCATTCCCGATGCAGAGAAAGCTCCTTCGCCTATGGAATGCAGAGCCGATCCGAATGTAAATTCCCGCATAGAAGAACATCCGTCGAAAGCACGTTGGGGAATATTTTCCAACCATTCCGATCCGTCGACCGACGCAAGATTGCTGCATGCTTCGAAAGCTCCGCGGCCGAGATTGGCACTTCCCGACACAAGCACCGATGCAAGATCAGTGCACCGCGAGAATGCGCCGCATCCCACCACCACACCGGCAGGCAGTGTGAGTTCTTCAATAGAACTTCCGGCGAAAGCGAAATCGCCCACCGTGCATCCTTGTGGCAATACTACCGACCTGAGCGCCGAGCCGGCAAAGACAGCAGCCGGAATCATGGAGCCATCATAGTGTGTGCGGCCACCCAGCGATGAGCCATTGTACTCCTTGATTGTAACTCCCGACAAATCGAGCGATGTGAGTTCGGGCATGCAACGCTCAATGTAGAAGAAATCCGATACATCTATACTACCGGAAAGCACCAGATCTTTCACGCCCGATGGATTGCCGATCAAAGCATGCAGACCACCGGCCTCTACCGACACTTCGAGAGCATCGCTGCAGAGAACCGACATCACACATATCGACAGTGCACAGATGCGTTTCATCAACATTGCTTTTGCACACAAAAGTACTCAAAAACCGCTACATAGCCAAATTCATCAACATATGTTGAAAACTCTGTAGAAAACCCTCCAATAGCTTTTGGCAACTATCAACAACTTTCACTTGCATTATCCGGAAAACACCATATACAGCCAAGACTTCCTCAAATCCAAATTTTTACCCTATCATTTTACCAAAGCCATTTAAAACGGTTATCAACCCTAAATAGGTCGCTTATTAACGCTAAAAAGTTATCAAAATATCAACTCACACAGTTATCAACACCATGTTGATAACTATAATAATCCTATCTATCACACCCACTTAGCATGTAGATAATATGTCGACAGCCATATATTCCTACACAATAACCCTTAAAAGCAAGAAAGCTCCAAAAAAGTTATCAAGCTTATCAACACCCATTATTATTCCTCTTAATTTTTCATTGTTTTAAAAATTTTTTCTTTCAAATAAAGAGATAAATAAAAATAAAGGGCGTTGAAAACTCCCCCCGGGCACTTGAACCGGAAAATTCGAGCAATATTTTATAAAAGTGTTTGGAATATACGTGAATATGTGTATATTTGCAATCTAAACCTCTCTTACCATGAAAAAGCGACTGCCAATACTCCTCTTCGCTTCACTGCTGGCAGCCCAGGCCACAGCAACAGGCAATTTCAGTGTGCACCGCCGCTACCTCAGCGCCGATCGTAGCCGCTATGTCGATGAAGTGGTGTGGTACGACGGACTCGGGCGACCCGTAGGGAACGAACAGCGTGCCATCACTCCGCAAGATTTTCCATAATCATCCAAGCCGTTATTTGTTCCCGAGTCAAGCAGATATAGATTCTGCAGAAAACATTTTAAGAATATATCCACAGATTAGATTCTTTATTTATACTACGGTGTCATGGCCTGGTGGAATTCATTATAGAGAATCCAATGGAGATAAAATTCATCATACATTATCATCAGAGGAAAATGAATATTTACAAAAGGGCATACTCTATTATAAAAAATAGTTGTTTGATTTTCTTACTTATGTCATTTTCGCTAGAAGCGCGTAATAATATGTCAGCAGATATTGTCGAAATGTCAAGTGTGAAAATAGAAAATATGCAGTTGTTAGACTTTCTGAGAAGAGACGTTTTTCCTCTTGCAACGACACACGCTACCAATAAAAAGGATGTGTATACATATATTGAGGTACGTAATGATAAAACATTATATATCTATATGAATATTGGTCTGACTGACCATCTTCCAATATCGAGGCGTAATGAGGATGTAGTATGCTCTATTGTTGATGGCTATACAGTATTCATAAAAACTTATTCGGAAAAGGCGTGGCTTGTCCCCAATGGTATGAGAAAGTTTCCTGTAAGCAAAGCCCTGTTTATAGTAAATGATGACGGGTATAACTGGCAGCTTTCTATCGCTGATGGTGAAATCAAAATAGATATGTTCTATCATGACTAATCCTCGCATCAAATATAATAGAACTCTACAATTACTGATGGTATGCTGTCTGATGTGTATCGGCCCAAAGGTAGCATCAGAAACAATAGCAGTGCGTTGCTGCACCATAGAGAATAGTGACTTGATGGATTTTATAAAGGAGCGAGTGTTTGTAAGTTCTGAAGCCATATGGCCTATGGATAAGGATAAAATATTGTATGATATATATTACAGTGGTGGTGATTCGGTTTATGTATGCGCCACATGTTTTAGAGGACAATCTGAAATTCCGTTGATGCACTATAGAAGTTATCCCGATTCACCTATATTTATTACCAATATAGATAACCATGATGTAGTTGTAAATTTGAAAAGTAAGAATAGCGCTTTATTCAAGGTAGGGAAAGACACGCGAGATGTTACCGGATCATCAGTTTTGATGTTGAATGATGATAGTATAGAATGGTGTGTATATTTTAAAGAAGGGAAGATTACCGATGTGTGGTCAGACTATGAATATTCGGAATATGCGTCGATGAATCTATCTCCTGCTATGTATTTACTTCCTAACAAAAGTATGCGGTACTATAAAAACGAGAATATAGATTGGACTCAAATATTGATAAATAGCTCGGTATACCGGAAAATAAAAAAGGTATTGCCTGAAAAAGCTCAATTATCCTCTTCTATTTTCTTTGTGAGAGACTATGAATACAAAAGGTATCATTGAGGCTGTAAAACTTAACTTATATAGAATTAAGAAATAACGGCAATCGATAATAAAACTTCTATAGATGAGATATTTAATTATAATAATACTACTAATATCAGTTTCGTGTCAGCAAAAAGCAGACGCAAACAGAATTACGGAAGTTGAAGAAATAAAGGAGGAGTGGCATCCCGGCTCCAAATACAATGACACTACCAGATTTAATAGATGTTCTCCGAAAGGTTATTTCGTGCCATTTAGAAAGCTTGGAATGGAGAAAACTTCCTATGAAGAACTTTGCAGGCGTTATGGAGAGCCTGAGGATTTAGACGAGTGTCTGCTTGTGAATGGACGGGCTGATGATTCTTATTACGATGAAGATGGTAACCCGATAAATTTCACATGTGCAATGCTATACGATTACGTAAATCCTGCAGTTGCTGATAGCTTGTTTAGAGACAAGGAATGCGCCGTGAGAAACGTGGTTTGGCGAGCCGGTGTCACTCCTGATGATATGTATGTGATGTATCTGCGCCTTTACTTTGTTCGTCAAGGCGACGATTGGTTTCCAATATGGGGCTATAAAGGAATTTTTAGTGATGTATATAGTTACTTTTAGCAGTAAGAACTATACATATAATGAATATTGTGGCTTCAATACGTTTATGATCTATACCAAGGAAACATATCTGGAACATACGACCAAAACACTCCAATCCTTACTTTTGATGAGTTTATGGAACTACATACAAGGGTAGAATAATATGAAAAAAATAATATTAGTTATAGCATTCATTATGGCATTCACAATAGGTGGATATGCGTACTCCTGGCCACAACTTGGAGATAATGAACGCATATGTTTGCCAATGTCAACATTACATTGTGAACCTATAAAATCATTCATAGAGACCTATCTCATACCATTATATAAGGAGAATAAAGGAACATATTATGTAGATAGAATATATGTGCAGTTTTATGATTTAAAAAATGATGGCATACGCGTTAGTGTGTTGCTTTTTTTACAAGACAGGAGTAACTTAAACTTTTATAAAGAAGAGGGGTTTATATATTCTGTAACTAAAATATGTGATGTCCCTGTATTTCTGATTGGTTATAAATCATGTCCTTACATCGAGCTTGATGAGTCCGAGGAGGTTTGTTTTGATTGCTATAATGGAATAAGTATCCATGATGGATCCTTCGATTGGGGTTTCTTAATCAAAGATGATGAGTGCAAATACATCGGAATAAATAATTCTGGTGCAAGTTGGTTAGAGAATACCCCTATGGAGAAGTATATACCTGGTTTCAGACCTATTAAAAGAATAGAATCCTCTACAGGGATTGAGTTAATGGGGAACTTAAAAGTATCACCACCCGAATACATATATCCATGAAAGACATAACAAAACAAATATTGCCGGTACTCCAGAAGTCGTTTTAGGTTTATGTTGAAATACTGTACTTGTTCGCTGATAAATTTGGCGTGGCGCTCTACTTATTCGTATCTTTGCAGAGTTTAAGAGGTTAATCCTACTTTTTGGTTTATGGAAAAGGAAATTCAAGATAAAGATAAAGGTTTTGTGGCCGATTTCAAACGTCGGCTCAAGGAAGTGAAGACAACCCGCTGGATACGGTTCGGGCTCGTGAGCGCTATATTCCTTGCATGGGTAGTGTGGATGCACACATGGTGGCTTGCCATCTTCGAGCTGTTGCTGTTCGATATCTACATTACGGGTTACATACCTTTCACGTGGTGGAAGAAGAGCAAGTCGAAGGCTGTGCGTTCGGTTATGAGCTGGGTCGATGCCATTGTGTATGCACTGGTGCTGGTGTACTTCGTCTTTGCTTTTGTGGGACAGAACTACCAGATTCCGTCGAGTTCGCTCGAGAAAACTCTTCTTACGGGCGATTATCTATGGGTCAACAAGATGGTGTATGGTCCTCGTGTGCCTATGACACCTGTGCACTTTCCGCTTGTGCATAATAGCTTTTTCGGCATGAAGTCGTATCTCGACGAACCGTCGGTAGAGTACCGTCGGCTCAAAGGTCTGCGCAATGTGGAGGAAGGCGATATTGTGGTGTTTAATTTTCCGGCCGGCGACACGGTTGCCTCGAAGTTCGAGGAGACTCCCCTATACTACGATCTGCTTGTGAAGCAGTATGGCCGCGATCAGATTAAGGCCGACAAGGCTACCTTCGGAGAGATAATCTACCGTCCGGTGGACCGCCGTCAGAATTTTGTGAAGCGTGCCGTGGCTCTGCCGGGACAGCGCCTGAAGATTGTGAACGATACCATATATATAGATGGTGAGGTGCGGGAGTTCCCCGAGAATGTGCAGTTCAACTATGTATTCGCTACATCGCGTCCGCTCGATGATACCGATCTGCGCGAGCTTGGCATAGCTCAGGTGGATATAAGCATGATCGAACCCATGACTCCCGCGCGTGTGAATCTGCAGCCTTTCCTGGAGAATGCTCCGCATACCAGCTATGCATATATGGCTCCGCTCACCCGTCAGATGATAGAATCGATGGAGAATAGCGGTCTGATGGTCGATAAGGTTAAATACAACGATATTGCCCATAATTTCGCCGGCGAGGGTATGAACTCGTATGCGTTTCCCTTCTATGAGCAGGGCGACTGGACCCTGTCGAATTATGGTGGCAACGACGGCCTTCTTATACCACGCAAGGGTATGACCATCGAGCTGACTCCTGAAAACTGGACTACCTATGAACGCTGCATCCGCAACTATGAGAATCACCCTGAAGCTTATTTCGACCGTATGGAGTGTAAGGCATATATAGGTGGAAAGCCGGCCGACACCTATACTTTCGGTATGGACTACTACTTCATGATGGGCGATAACCGCGACAATTCGCAGGATTCCCGTTTCTGGGGTTTTGTGCCTGAAGACCACGTGGTGGGTACTCCCATGATAGTTCTTGCTTCTTTCGACAACGAACGCGGACTTTTCGACGGCAAGATACGCTGGAACCGTATACTCCGCGACGCCAATCCCGACAAATGAGACACTATCCCCTGCTCTATCCCGGAGCAACTGCCGTGCTGCCACCGCAACTGTTCGGTGCGGTGGAGTACTACAGGCTCATGAGCCGTTTCGACAGTGTGTTTGTGGATGCTTCCATGCGCTTCGACAAGCGCATGAAGAGTGTGCACCGGTTCAGTATTGTAGATGCGCCGGGTGTGCAGACTCTCACGGTACCGGTGTCGAAACCGGCGGGTCCTGTGCGATGGTGCGATGCCACTGTGTCGGATCACGGCAAATGGTGGCTGTCTATGCCAAATGCACTGGCGACAGCCTATAGCCGTTCTCCTTTTTTCGAATATTATATCGACAGATTTCTTCCGCTGCTGTCGCAGGATAGCGTCGGGCTTCCTGTTACAGAACTTTGCGCACGTGCCGACAGTATAGTAAGGCAGATTCTCGATATCGATTGCAGTATGGTGGATGTTTTGCCCTCGGCCGGCGTGAAGGACTATCGCAGGAGCGACTTCGGAGCGGAGCTTGCACCGGCCTCGCCCTATTGGCAACTCCGGGCATCGGAGCGTGGTTTCACACCCGGTCTAAGTGTGCTCGATCTCATATTCAATCTTGGACCTGAAGCATGCCTATATCTGGCAGAATGATTAAATTTAGGTGTATTTGATATAATAGTGTCAAAGTTTTGGGCTGATATTTGCTCAAAAGGTGAAAAAATGCTATATTTGCAAATTAATTCATCTGTACTATAACCTATGCTTGAAAAAATAGATAACCTTGACCGGAAGATACTTAAAATAGTGATGCATAATGCCCGTATTCCGTCGAAGGATGTGGCTTTGGAATGCGGAGTGTCGCGTGCGGCAATACATCAGCGTCTGCAGCGCCTCATAGACCTTAAGGTGATTACAGGCTCCGGTTACCATGTGAATCAGAAGATACTCGGTTATGCCACTTGTACTTATATAGGAGTGAATCTCGAACGCGGAGCTATGTACCGCGAAGTTGTGCCCGAGCTCGAGAAAATCCCCGAAATTGTGGAATGTCATTTCACCACCGGCCCATATACCATGCTCATCAAGCTCTATGCCCGCGATAATGAGCACCTTATGGAGCTACTCAACAAGAAAATACAGATGATTCCCGGTGTGACAGGCACCGAGACACTCATATCGCTCGATCAGTCGATAGCACGCGAGATCCCTATCCGCGAGCAGTCGGCAGAAAATGAATAAGCAAACTATATACTATGGAGCAGGAAACACGCTGGACCGAGATTGAACATCTTCCCGCCTGGGACGAGGAGTTTTACGACATCTACACCGCAAAAAAATTCGGTAAATGGGTGATGATAAAAACCCTCAAGCCACAGTACCGTCAGGATCCCCGCTATGAGGAGATGATAGAGAAGGAGTTCGATGTGCGGTATAATCTGGCTCATCCAAATATAGTGATGATAAACGATTTCGAGGATATTCCCGGAATCGGCCGCTCCATAGTGTGCGACGATGTGTACGGCGATACCTTGCGTAAACTCCTTTCGGAGGGCAAGGTGACACGCCATCATCTGGAACAGCTGCGTCATCAGCTTGTGAATGCTTTGGAATATATACAGCATAACCATATAGTCCACCCTCCTCTACGGCCTGAGAATATAATTTTTACGGAGAATATAGGTAATCTCAAACTCATAGATGTGGGATTCGAGCAGCGTCCGTCGCTGTCGAAGCAGTCGATTTCCGACGATATATACAACTATGGTAAGGTGCTTACTGAAGTACTCGATGCCCTTGGCGACAACGATGCTACCTTGCGCCGTGTTGCCCGTAAGTGCACCAATCCCAATCCGGCCAAGCGATATACCGATCTGCAGCAACTTCATCTCGCACTTGAGGGACGTAATTCGCGCGGATTGGTGATGCTTGTTGCGGTATTCATTGTGCTGATGCTTATACTGGTACTTTGGCTGAAATCTCCCTATAGTCCGGAACCTACTTTAATTAATAATTGATAGTTAATAATTAATAATTATTTTTGGGGGGCATTGTTAATTTTAGAATAAAAGAATGGTATACGTTCATCCTATAGCTGCCGACTCGGATCAGTTGCACCAGTATGTGCAGTTCGGCATCGACTTATATAAAGGAAATGATTGCTATGTTCCGCCGTTGATTTTCGATGAGGTGGGGACATTGTCGCCCGATGTGAATCCGGCTTTTGATTTTTGCGATGCCCAGTCGTTTATGGCCTTCCGCAATGGAGAGCCTGTAGGAGCGATCACAGCCATCATCAATAAGGCCTATAATGAGAAGACCGGCGAGAAGCTGATGCGCTTCGGATTTGTGAATTTTATAGATGACGCCGAGGTTGTCGATGAACTGTTCGAGGCTGTCGAGAAGTGGGGCCGTGAGCGAGGCATGACATCTATAGTAGGACCCATGGGTTTCTCCGATATGGACCATGAGGGCATGCTTATAGAAGGCTTTGATGAGCTCGGCACAATGGCAACGATCTATAATTATCCCTACTATCCCAAGCACATGGAGCGTATGGGATATGCTAAGGATGTCGACTGGGTGGAATACCGTATGACCGTGCCCGATGCCGTACCCGAGAAATATGCCCGCATAGCCGATATCGTGGCAAAGAAGTATGGTCTATCGGTTCTTAAATATACATCGCGTTCGAAGATAAAGAAGGAATATGGCCGTGCCATATTCGAACTTGTCAACGAAGCGTATGCCAATCTCTATGGTTTTGTTCCCCTTACGGAACGTCAGATAGATTTCTATATAAAGGCCTACATAGATGTTCTGCGCCTCGAGGATGTGTGCCTGGTGGTGGATTCCGACGGCAAGCTTGTGGCTCTTGGCATATCGATGCCATCGATGTCGCGTGCGCTGCAGAAAGCGCATGGCAAACTTTTCCCCTTCGGATGGTGGCACCTGCTGCAGGCAATCCAAGGCAAGACCGATGTGGTGGACCTTCTGCTGGTCGCTGTCAAGCCCGAGTATCAGAGCCGTGGCGTGAATGCGCTCATATTCGCCGATCTTATACCCCGCTATATCAAGAACGGCTATAAGTTCGCAGAGAGCAATCTCGAGCTCGAGGGCAACGAGAGTGTGCAAAAACAATGGGAATACTTCGAGCGCCGGCAGCACCGCCGTCGCCGTGCATACCGCAAGGATTTATAAAAAAAGCCGCTTTAAAGCGGCTTTTTTTACTTTGTCGAAGATCAGAGGTCTTCCTCGATGGAGAAGTCGTCGGGCAGATCGTCGTCGAGATCCACATCGTCGACATCGTCGTCGGCTACGGGCTTGGCGTCGTCGGAAGGTGCAGTTTCGGTTTTCTTGGCTGCGGGACGGCGTGTGCGGTCTTTCTCAGCGTCCTTAAGGGCCTGCATGATGAGGCCTTCGAGTTCGTCGCAGAGGTCGGGGTTATCGGCGAGCATCTGCTTGGCTGCGTCGCGTCCTTGAGCGAGTTTGGCTCCGTTGTAGCTGAACCAGGAACCGCTTTTCTTGATAATACCATAGTCCACGCCAAGGTCGAGAATTTCGCCGCTACGCGATATTCCTTCGCCGAACATGATGTCGAATTCGGCGCGTTTGAAGGGAGGCGCCACCTTGTTCTTCACCACTTTTATGTAAGCGCGCTTTCCGAGGACATCATCTCCGTCCTTGATTGGATTGCGCGAGCGGATGTCGATGCGTACCGATGCGTAGAATTTGAGAGCGTTACCGCCAGTTGTTGTTTCGGTTGGGCCGAACATCTGGCCAATCTTCTCGCGGAGCTGATTGATGAAGATACATGTGGTGTTGGTGCGAGCTATGGTACCGGTGAGCTTGCGCATGGCCTGCGACATGAGGCGGGCCTGCAGACCCATGTTGCGGTCGCCCATTTCGCCTTCGATCTCGCTCTTAGGGGTAAGAGCTGCCACGGAGTCTACAACCACGATGTCGACAGCGCTCGAGCGAATAAGTTGCTCTGCGATTTCGAGGGCCTGCTCGCCGTTGTCGGGCTGCGATATGAGAAGGTTGTTGATGTCTACGCCAAGTTGCTGAGCGTAGAAGCGGTCGAAAGCATGTTCGGCGTCGATCATAGCCGCAATTCCGCCACGCTTCTGTGCTTCTGCTATGGCATGGATGGCGAGAGTGGTCTTACCGGACGATTCCGGACCGTAGATCTCGATGATTCGTCCACGCGGATAGCCACCTACACCGAGGGCATAGTTCAGGCTGATAGAGCCGGTGGGAATGACTTCGATGTCCTCTATGACATCGTCGCCCATCTTCATGATGGCACCGCGGCCATATGCCTTTTCGATGCGTCCCATGGCCTGCTCGAGTGCTTCGAGTCGGGCGGCCTGCGGGTCTTTGGGTGCTTCGCTCTTCTTGGAGCTTTCTTTCTTTGCCATTATATATCGGTTTTAAATTATTATTCCTTTGATATCACAAATTTAGTGCTTTTATGGTGCAAAATATAGGCACTGACTATCTAAATAAAGTTAAATATATATTTTATTACTTTGTTTATCAGTTGAAAATCAGATGTATATATTTTATTATTACAAATTGATGACAGAATATCGAACCAAGTAAACTCTGCCGGCGTTATAATATCACGAAAGCACTTTAGCTTTTTTCATTGCAAGAAATGTGATAATGATTGGTTTATACCAACAGGGCGACTCCGCGATGGCGTCGCCCTGTTGGTGTTTATTCGGTTTTGGGCACGACCACGCCGTTGAGATGGAGTGTCACGCGCTCGCTTTTGCCGTCGGCGCTGCGCAGACGTACCTTTATATCCTTGTTCACTTCGCCTTTCTGGCCTCGGGTGTTGAATGTCACCTTTATTTTACCGGTCTTGCCTTGTGCCACAGGTTTGCGTGTGTACTCGGGCCGTGTGCATCCACAGCTCGCCACAACCGATACTATGGCGACAGCGCCGTCGCCGGTGTTGTCGAATGTATATTCGTGCACCACATAGCCTTTGTCTTCGGAAACAGTGCCGAAATCGAAGGATGTAGCGGCAAATTCCACGCCGACTTTGCTGCCCGGATTTTTGGCAGCGTATGCCGGCATAGCTGTAAGGAGTGCTATTAGTGCAAAAATTCGCAGTAATTTTTTCATACTAATCTTTGAAGTCTTTGAAATACTGGTTGAGCACACTCTGGGCTGCCGTGAAGCTCGATTTCCTGTTGGCAAGTACGTCGGCTTCGGCTCCTTTGAGAAGAGTGTCGATTGTAGGGTTGTCGTAGAAATGACGTCGAAGCTGCTCTTCGATGGTCTCATACATCCACCAGCGTGCTTGCTGCTGTCGTTTGGCCTCGAAGTATCCGTTTTCCTTTACGAAGGCGAAGTATCGGTCGATCATCTCCCATACTTCGGCTATCCCGAGTTCGTAGTAGCCAGAATAGGTGAGAACCTCAGGTCGCCATCCGCTTGCTGTCGGCGGGAAAAGGTGGAGTGCCGAGCGGTACTGAGCCTGTGCAAGCTGGGCCGGTCCTACGTTGTCGCCATCGGCCTTGTTGATGGCTATGCCTTCGGCCATTTCCATGATACCTCTCTTGATGCCCTGCAGCTCATCGCCGGCACCTGCAATCTGTATGAGCAGGAAGAAGTCGACCATGGAGTGCACGGCTGTCTCGCTCTGGCCCACGCCTACGGTTTCGACAAAGATGTTGTTGTATCCGGCAGCCTCGCAGAGCACTATGGTCTCGCGGGTCTTGCGGGCCACGCCACCGAGCGATCCTGCCGATGGGCTGGGGCGGATGAATGCTCCGGGATGTACCGAGAGTTTCTCCATACGTGTCTTGTCGCCGAGAATCGAGCCTTTGGTGCGCTCGCTCGAGGGATCGATGGCGAGCACGGCAAGCTTGCCACCGTCCTTGAGCACATGGATGCCGAAAGCATCGATACTTGTGCTCTTGCCGGCACCGGGCACACCGGTGATGCCTATACGACGCGAATTTCCCGAATGAGGGAGACACTTCTCTATCACCTCCTGCGCCAGGGCGTAGTGCTCGGGCGAAAGGCTTTCCACCAGTGTCACCGCGCGGCTAAGCGACGTGATGTCGCCCTTGAGTATGCCTTCCACAAGCTCCGATGCCGTGGGCATCGGTTTGCGGCGCGGACGCTTGGCGAGATAGGGGTTGACTATCGGTGGCTGTGGCACACCGCCATTGACGGTGAGGCCTATGTATTGGGAGTCGTTTTCGGGATGTTCCATCATATAACAATTAACAACTTGAGAAATCCAAAGTTAGTAATTAAGGTAGTCTTACGCAAATTTTTTTATATACAGCAACGTCCGCGGCGTGGGTAGCGGCGCACGATGCGGTAGCGGCATCCGTGATACACGAGGCAGTCCACGATTTCGCCGAAGCAGTTGCGGGCGTCGTCGAATGTGGCATTGATTATCTCTCCCCATTCCTCAAGGTAATAGTGGATTTTGTTGGGCAGGTTTTCCAAGGGAGTCTTCAGCTGTCGGCTAAGTTTGCATGCATAGCCGTGGGGTACTATTATCAGGCCTGCGCTGCAGCGGTCGCTATCTTCGTAGTCGGTGTGTATGAGCTCGAATACGAGATTGGAGTTAGAGTCGAAACCAACATAGATTTCTTCCACTATCGGCTGATCTTCGTCGGTGCACATTATTAAGCGTGTGTGCTGCACGCATCGCGATACATAATTTTCCATAATGTTGATTTTTAATTGTTTGTAATCGTTTCAACATGTCAATGAACACTTTGTCCCGGATACAGCATTGGCCGTACGGGGTGTTATTGAGCAAAATTATGTATGCGGAAAAAGTCGCTAATGTCGACAGTATATTTTCATGGGTCGTTGGAATATCTGCAGCAAATATACGAAAAAAATGGCATGCCAGCTTGCCGGCACGCCATTTTTTATAGGTGGATGGTTGTGGGTTATTTCACAGGGAAGATTTCGATTTTCGAAATGTGTACCTGACCACGCTTGGAAGCACCGTCGGAACCGATGGTTGCGTCGTGGCCGACAGTGAAGGTTACCGACGACGCATTTCCGGTCCATGTGATGTCGGTATCTGCTGCTGTCTGTGTTGCCACACTGCCGGTATTGGGCAGGAATGTGGTGTAGCGCTTGGAGCCGGTGCTGGTGTTGAGTGTGAATACTATCTTGCCCATCGCAGCGCCCGAAACGGTGAATGTGTTGTCGGCATAGAGGCGGATAGTGGTCTCACCATTGTAGGTGTTTGCAGCCGGTTTAGTGGCACCGCTGTCTTGGCTTGCGGTGAAAGAATATCCGGAGACTGTTACAGTACCATTGACAGCATCAGCGATCTGTGTTCCGGTGACAGTGACGGCATCGCCGGTTGCAGGAGGAGTGGGAACGTCGGGGGTATCTCCGCCCTCACCTTCACCCCCGCCGGGAGTGGGTGTGCCTTCCGCTACAACCTTGAGGTTCTTTATTTCCCATGTGTCGGCACCTTCAGCGCTCGAACCGTATTTGAAGGCTACCTGCACTTTCTTGCCTGCGTAGGCCGAAAGATCGACGTTGCCGGAGTTAACAAATGTCCATGCGCCGGCAGCAGGCCATGTGGGGATGGTGAGTTTGGTCCATGCTGTGGCGCCTTCCTGACGGATGTAGAAGCCGCAGAGCGACTTGAGGGTGGTCTGGAACTTGGCTGCATGTTCGAAGCTTACCACAGGGCTTGTGGTGCCTGCGAGGTCGAATACGGGCGAGATAGCGTAGGCTTCGGTAGCCACGGGGGCTCCGTCGACAAAAGCGCTGGCATTGAGGTAACCGGCGTTGTTGTATATTTTCCAGCTCCATACGTTTTCGAGACCTCCTGAATTGATATTCTCGATAGTCCATCCCAAGGATAGAGCCTGGTCGCTTTCGCTGAGCGATTCGAAGACGGTAGTGCCGGTTACGGGTGGTTCGGGAGTGTTGCCGCCGCCTTCGCCGAGCACATACTCAGTGGCGTTCTTTATGCCGGGGCCGCCGCAGTATTTGTATACGTCGCCCATGATGGCAAGCTCCTTGCCGAGGTTCGATGCATTCTGCGAGAGGTTGAGTGCATCGCGGATGGAGCCCTTGGGCAGCTGTATGCCTATGCACTTTGTCACGTCGATGCAGTCGGCTGTAGGACCGAGCACGAGGTTGGTGGTGACAGCGCCATCAGCTGTGAATACGGCGTTGGAGAGTACGGTCGAACCGCTTACTTCGGGTATGTAGCCAACGATGTATCCCTTGGTCCATACACCGCTTTCCACGGCTGCAGTAGTGCTCGAGGGATTCATCTTTATAATCTGAGCCACATTGTAGGGGCTTTCCTTGGTGCCGGTGCCGTCGGTCATTTCACCGCCGCCAACTTCCACACCTTCGATTTCGAAGGTAGACGATGTACCGTTGTTGCCGGTGATGCCATATGTGCCGAGATACTTGGCCAGAGTGCCCTGTACCATTATCTTCTTGCCGAGGTTGGTGGGATTGTCGCGGAGGTTACCGTACTTTTCGAATGCGGATTCCGATGTGAGATATACCACGAGTGCATGCTCGAGATCCTTGGTGTCGGCGGTCTGGCCTATGACAAGGGTATTGCGGAGGGTGAAGGGTGCTTCCCATTCGATATCTTCGGCCGAGGTGACTTCTTCCACGCCGGGAGCTACAGCGCCTACAATGTAGCCGCTTACCCAGCCTTGGGCGGTGAGATTAGCCTTTTCGGCATCGATAGCCTGGTCGACGGTGTAGGGGTTGTCTTTCGCACCGGGGCGTTCGGGAGCCTTGCTCCATGCGTCGCCGTCGATGAGAATGAACTGCCATGCGTTATTGAAGAAGCTGAGAATACCCACGAGGTCGATGTTGCCTTCGGGTAGGGTAGTGTTCCAGAAAGTGGAATATCCCGATGTACGAACGTTCATTGTTGTGCCGTTGGCATCGGTTATCACGCGGTTCTCGCCCGAGGAGTGGTAGCTCGAGAAAAGAGCCTTGCCGCCTTCTTCGAACGATACATTCTGCAGGCACACAAGCTGGCTCTGATACTTGCGCTGATCCTCGGGAGTGGTGCCGATCATACCGATCGATGGGATCTGGATGGTGTCGACTTTAGCTGCCTCGGGCACACCGTTGAGTTCGGCATGAGCGCTGAAATATTCCGGAGGCATGAAGCTGATCTGATAGCAATCGCCACGATCGTAGAAATCGGGCAAACCCATCTGCATCAGGCCGCTGTATTTGCCTATGTACATGCCGGTGACGTCCATCACTATTTCCTGGCCGACACGGTAGTTGAGGTATAGGTTGTAGGAGTTGATGGAGAAGGCGAGAGCGCCGGTCTCATCCTGGATCACGAGGCTCTTGAACACGTTGGATGCCTCATCGGAGGAGATTACACGGCCGTGGATAATAGTCCTTACGCCGGCTTCATCGTTCTTGCCGATAGTGTCGGCGTAGTTGTCGGTGTCCTGCCAGTACCGGGCTTTGAGCTCGGCAATGGTGGTGTTGGGAGTGCTCTTAGCCACGGGCACCTCCATGGCGGGGGCGTCGATATCGTCCTGGCATGCCGAGAATCCGACTGTCAGGGCTGCGATGGCTGCGAATCCCGCTATATATTGTCTTACAGTTTTCATATGTTGTTAAATGGCTGTGATAGGTTATTTTTTGCCTGTTATCACGAGATTCTTGATTTCCCAGGTGTCTGCGCCGGCAGCTGTGGAGCCATATTTGAAAGCTACCTGTATTTTCTTACCGGTATATGCCTCGAGGCTGATGGCACCGCTGTTGGCGAATGTCCATGCGCCGGCTTCGGGCCAGGTGGGGATAGTAAGCATGGTCCATGCTTTTGCTCCTGCCTCGCGTACTGCAACACCGCAGTTAGCCTTGAGGGTGGTCTGGAACTTGGCTGCATGGTCGAAGCTCATGCTCACTGCCGATGCTCCGGTGAGGTCGATTTCGGGCGATATTGCGTAGGCTTCCGATGCATATGCGGTGCTGTTGGCAAATGCGCTGCCGTTGAGGTAGCCGGCGCCGTTGTACACCTTCCAAGCCCAGATGTAGGTGAGGCCTTCGGGAAGTGTGCCATTGTCGATGGTCCAGCCGGTGGCAAGCTCAGAGTCTTTTTCGGATAGGCTGCTCCAAATGGTAGCTTCGGTAGGTGCGGGAGTATCGCCGCCCTCGCCGTCGAGGGTATAGGCGCTGGTGTTCTTAAGGCCGGGACCGCCGCAGTACTTCATGACGTCGCCCTTGAGGGTGACTGCTTTACCCAGATTGCCGGGGTTGGCCGAAAGATTGAGTGCGTTGCGGAGCGCGCCAGAGGGCAACTGTATGCCTATGCAGAGGTTCACATCCTTGCAGTCGGCCGTGGGGCCGATCACGAGATTTGTGGTAGCTGCGTCGGTGGTGCTGAAGTTTGTGGCATCGAGTGTGGTCGAGGAACCGCCGGTAGGCATGGAGCCCACGATGTAGCCTTTCACCCACACGCCGGAGGCTACGGCTTCCTGTGTGCTTGTGGGATTGAGTGCGCGTACGGCCAGGGTATTGAAGGGAGTTGCTTCGGATCCGTCGCCTTCGGCTGTGATATCGCCGGGGCCGGGAGTGGGCTCACCACCGGTCTGACCGTTGATGCTGTAGATTTTGCTACCCTGAGCCATTTGGGTTGTATTGCCCTTGAAGTTCACGAGTTTGCCGCATACTATTACTTCGTCGCCGACTTTAAGCTGGTCTTCGGCTGTGAACTTGTCGCCGTTGAGATAGTATCCGCGGAAGATGTCGAAAGCCTGGGAGCTTCCTTCGCTTGTTACAGAGTATGTGGCATTGCCGAACTGGGTGCTAAGCTCTTTGACAGCGCTCACTTTGCCGTATACGTAGTAATCGGTCTCGGTGGTAGCGTCGGCAGCGAGAGACTTGGTAAATTCGTAGGCCTTGACCGAGTTGAACGGTTTTTCGAGAGTACCGTCGCCTTCGGGGGTGCCGGGATTGACGGGTTCGTCCGGGTCGGGTTCAGTTTCGAAATCGAATCCTTCGAGGTCGCTGATGTTGTTAATCACCATCTGCCATGCATTGTTGAAGTATCCGAGTTCGCCGGTGATGGTACCTGTTCCGGCGGGGATTTTATCGGAGCCGAAGGTACAGTAGCGGTTCATGCGGATAATCATGGTGTTGCCGTCGGCATCTGCAAATGTGATGGATGCGTCCTGACCCGAAACCGATATGAACTGCTGTCCGGGAGTGGCGAAATGCACGTTTTCGAAGCGTACTGCATGGGCCTGATACTTCATGAGTTCTTCGGTCGAGCCGAGGACTGCCTTGACTTCGGGTATTGTGACGGTCCACACGTCGATTTTGTCGGGCTGGCCGAGGCCGTTGGCCGAAACGTGGGCAAGAAGCTCATCGTTGGAGAGGAATGTGGTGCTGCTGCCATCGCTGCCGATAGCTCCGATCTGGAACAGACCTGCATAGCGGCCTGCGTAGAGCGAAGATGCGTTGATATACACTTCCTGTCCGTAGCCGTACTGGGTGGCAAGCTTCGACGAGGAGCTGAGCTGACGGGCGGCGATGGTCATGGCGCCGGTCTCATCCTGCACGTAGAGATACTGGTAGAGGCAGCTCGAGAGGTCGGAGCTGATGACGCGTGCCTTGATGATGATATCCTCGCCATCGGTGGTCTTGCCCACCTGTGCGGCATAGTTGTTGGCATCCTGCCAGTACATGTCCTTGAACTGGGCGATGGTAGTGTTTTCTGTTCCCACCCAAGGCGATTCGGGAGCGACGATAGGCGGACGTGCGAAATCGTCGTCGCACGAGCTGAGTGCCATCGAGCACAACATCGCTCCCGCCATTATATATCTTGCGATTGTCTTCATTTTCTTGATATTATGATATAATAGCCATTTTTAGAATCGTATGCCGATGTTGAGGTACATGCGGAATCCCTGCGCGTAGCTGAATCGGTTTGGATAGGCATTACGGTCGTAGTTCTTGGTGTCGAGACGGCCCTGCTGGTAAGCATAGGTCACCACATCCTTGTTGTTGAGGATATTGTTGAGGTTGAGGTTCACATTCATGCTCACCTTGCGGTTGATGTATATGAGCTTACCGATCGATGCGTTGAGTGTGAATGCGTTCTTGAGTTTATCCTGAGCGGAGAGTTCCTCTATTTTCTGAATGAGCTGACCCTCGGTGGGTGTATTGCCGCCCCAAATGTCGGCGGTGGGGAGGTCGGGGAGTGCCTCGTGGTAGGCCGGTGCGAGGTTCACATAGGCGTCGCCCTGCCAGGTGCCGTTGATGTTGAAGAACCAGTTTTTCGGTGCGGCCCAGTCGATGCCGAGGTTGGTGGCGAACTGGGGAGTGGATCCGAGATAGTAGTTCTTGAGATATACAGTCTGTGTGGTGTCGGGATAGAGACCGTTTTCGAAAGTACGGGTGCCTTTGGGATTGTTCTTGTACTGGAATCGGGAGTACATACCGGCGAAAGAAGCTGTGACGCTCGGGGTAATCTTATATGCCATGCCAAGCTCTACGCCTTTGTATGCGCGTTTCACTCCGGAAAGGACTACGTTGGTGTATGTGGTGTATCGTTCGTCGTAGAAGCCGTTGCGCTCGATGGCGTTGTCGACTTGAGTGTAGAAGCCGGTGAGGCTACCACGGAAGCGGCGGTAGTTCCATATATAGGAGAGGTCGCCCGAGAAGATACGCTCGCTCTGCACGTTGTCGACCACGGTGTTTTTCACGCGGGGAGCGATGAAAACGGCGTCGACCAGAGGAGCCTGTGTGCCGTACTGGGCGTGGGCTGCGAACTGATTGCGGCCGTCGAGCTTATAGACGGCACCAGCCTTGATGCTTGCATTGTCGAAGCGGAGCATCTGGCTCTTGCCGAGGGAGTTTTCGGGAGCGCGGCCATTGCGCATCTTACCGTCGCGCTGGAACTGAGTGTAGCTCATCTGCAGGCCGTAGTTGATGTCCCATTTGGGAAGGTTGATCACGTTCTGCAACCATGCTTCGGCGCGCAGTGCGTGGATGTCGTAGTCGTAGCCGAAACGGTCGCCCTTGGTTACGTGACGGTTAGGATTGTCGAGGTCGTTCTGGAGATTGCCGGGAGCGATGGCGATGTCGCGGTCGCTGAAGGGGTCGATGTCGAGCCAGAACTCACCGCCGAGAAGATCGCGGATGGTCTTGTAGTTCGAGCTGCGTGTGTAGTTGAAACCGATGCCGGCCTGGAGCGACAACACCGAGTTGATTCGCGTGTTGATATAGCTGTTGAACATCGCGTTAATCTGATGGTTGATGCGGTTCTCCATGATGTACGACGAACCTTTGCGGTCGGGGCTGTCGGCGGCAAGGCCTTCGTTCTGCACATTGTTCAGGTAGTTGATCTGATAGAGATCGTCCCACTTGATCTGTCGGAATGCCTCGTCGTTCTTCCACAGGTCTTCGTAGAGATCGAACATGGCTTCATCGTCTTTATAGTACGATGGTAGATAGCGGTAGTATGTGGGATTGGGGTCGAGCGCCTTGTAGTAGTTGAGGGCGGTGCGGTTGTAGTATACCGAGCGGAATGCTGCGGCAGTATTGAGGATTGTATTGTCTTTCTTATATATCCAGTTGAGGATCACAGTGGGGTCGAAAGTCTCGGTGATTCGGGCCGAGCGCTTCTTGCCGTCCTGGTATCCCCAGTCGGGGTTATAGAGGTTTGAACCGGCGAGGTCGTAGGCTTCCTGATAGGTCGGACGGCCTGTGGCACGCTGTGTGGGACCGCCGAATGCGGTGAGGGTAAGTGTGTTGTTTGCATTGATGAGTTTCTCGATCGACAGGAACAGGCCGGCCGAGTTGTAGAATGTACCTTCCATCACACCTTCCTTGGCGTAGCGTCCGATGGCGCTCACGGTGTAGGCCCATCCGTGCTTGTTGAGGCCGCTGGAATATGTGGCCATTGCGCGGAGCATGTAGTTGGAGTTGGTGAACGCTACCGAACCGTTGAATCCGGGAGCGTAGAGGTCGGTGGTGGTATTGTAGTTCACCGAACCGCCGATATCACCGAAACCATAGTTTGCAGCGTCGAGGCCCACCGAAGTGGTTTTGTTACGGAACGCACGGCTGGTCATACCCATAAGTGTGGAGAAGTTGAAACGACCGCGGACGAGATCGTTGAACTTGATACCGTTGATATATACGCTCTGGTACTGGCTGTCGTATCCACGGTAGCGGAAGTACATGGGGCCGAAATTATAGGAAGCCGTGTTGTAGTATATGTTGTCGTTTGCTCCTGTGAGTGCCGAGATGCTCTGGGCAGAGCCTTCGTCGTCGTCGAGCACGGCTTCGTCGAAGATGAGGTCGGCAGCGTCGCCGTAGAAGTCTTCGCCGATATTATCCTGTGTGAGACGGACTTCGCCTACATTTACAGTGCCTGCTCCGGCCTGTACGTCGATGCCCGTGCTCCGATATCCATCGCAGCTCACCACAATATAGGCGTCGCTGTTGTCGGCGATGTCGAGACGGAACTGTCCGTTGAAATTTGTGGTGGCGCGGGTGCCGTCGGCGCCGACCGATACATAGGCGCCGCTTACGGGGCTGCCCGTGCTTCCGTTTACCACTACACCCACTACCGTGGCTGCAAGTGTGGTCAGTGCCGGCCATAGAGCCGACAGAAGCACTAAAATAAAAAGTCTTTGTCGCATATTGTTGTTTAAGATGTGATATTTTTCACTAAATAGCCGATATAGATTTATGTTTCTTAATATTGGTCGTAAGTGTTTTGTATGTGGTTTTTAAAGAGGTATTAAAGCGGTCAAAGTTAGTGAATTTGTGGCGATAAATACAAATGTTTGATGCAAAAATTTGTTGTATCCGTCTTTTTATGGGCGATTGGTGTGCATTCTCCGCTCGCCGCTATGGTTCAGAGCAATTCTTTTGAAATTTTTTTAATACCCGATGATGCATATATCATAATTAAATACTAAATTTGCGAACTATTGAATCTATACCGCAGGCTCTCCCCTGCTCTACAATTAAATATGAAACATTTCGCCTTTTTAGCGACTATCCTCATGCTTGCATGTGCCTTGGCTCCGGTGCGCTCTGCCGCTGCCGACAATGGCCGCAAAGTGCAGGTGGCAGGTATCGCTTTCTACAATTTCGAGAATCTTTTCGACACTATCCCCAACAATCCCGAAGGCCGCGACGTGGAGTTCACTCCCGGTGGTCCGCGACAGTGGGACAGCCGCAAGTACAACGAGAAAGTGCATAATCTCGCATATGCCATCTCGCAGTTCAAAACAAAAGTAACTCCGCTCGGTCCGGCGATTATCGGTGTATCGGAAATCGAGAACCGGTCTGTAATGGAAGATGTCATAGCACAACCCGAACTCAAGGGCCTCGACCTTGGCATCGTGCACCACGATTCGCCCGACGCACGAGGTGTCGATGTGGGCATGATATACAACAAGCGATATTTCCGTGTGGAGAACGTGACCAATCACCGCCTCACCACTATCCCCTACCGCACCCGCGACCAGATGTGCGTCGTTGGCTCGCTTTTAGGACAGCGCATCGCCGTGATAGTGAACCACTGGCCTTCGCGTCTGGGTGGTCAGGAACAGTCCGAGCCAAACCGCATGGCTGCTGCTACCCTATCGAAGCAGATTGCCGATTCACTCTGGAACATCGACCCCGAAATCGGTGTGGTTATAATGGGTGACCTCAACGACGATCCTCAGGATAAGAGCTGTGCCGTGGTGCTCGGTGCAAAGAAGAAATCGAAGGGTGTCGAGGCACACGGATTCTTCAATCCCTGGTGGAGCAAGCTCGACGCAGGTATCGGTACACTCGCCTACAAAAGCGCATGGAACCTCTTCGACCAGATTATAATATCGGGTAATCTTGTGAATGTGCCCGACGACCGCTGGCATTTTTACGAAGCCAAAGTGCTCAATTTCGATTTCCTCAAAGATACCGAAGGCACACGCCAGGGATATCCCAAGCGTACATATGCATCGGGGAGCTACCTTGGTGGCTATTCCGACCACTTCCCCACCGAAATCTTCCTTCGCCGCTACGTAAACGGCAAGTAATCTACTATGCCGGTAGAGAATGGACTCGCAGTCCCATGCTCTGCCGGCCTTTATTAACCCAATCATAAAACAACTGCGTATGAAAAAACTTCTACTCTCACTTCTCGCTGTTGCCGGCATTTCCCTCGCCGCCACAGCCGCCGAAGTATCTTTCGATTTTGTTGGAGACGGCACAAGTGATCTTTATGGCATGACTCGCCTGTCTGGTACCACATCGGAGTACAATGCCAATCCCACTATTGTAACCGAAGGCGCTGTCTCGATTAAACTTACAGGTAACACCCGTCTTTGGAAAGACGGACTCCGTTTCTATAAGAGTTCTGCTATGGAAATAACCGCTCCCGGTTATACCATTACCGATGTTACCTTCGGAAAAAATCACGCATCATTTAATTATGATAATGCAGCGCTTGAGAATGCTATTTGGAGCGGAAATGCAGAAAGTGTTACTTTCGCATGTAATATTTCTTCCAAGAATGCAGCAGTAAATACACTTAAGATTACAATCGTTCCTAAAGGTGATGCTAATAAGGAAGATGCAGCACTTTCTTTTGCTGAAAAAGCATTCGAAGTAGAGCTCGGCGAGGCATTCACAGCCCCTGAACTTGTCAATCCTAATAAGCTTGCTGTGACATATACATCGAGCGATGAGGCTGTTGCAACTGTAGCTGCCGATGGCAAAGTTACAATTCTTGCTGCCGGTACTACTACAATTACAGCCAAGTCTGAGGAAACAGACAAATTCAATGCCGGTCAGGCTTCTTACACCATCACTGTTAAGGCTCCGGTAGCTACTGTTTCTTCTGTAGCTGATACCAAGAAACTCGAATCGAATACCGAATTCAAGGTTGGCTATGAACTGACTGTGGGCTTTGTCAATGCCAAGAATATATTCGCTGTCGATGCCGAAGGTAATTTCATCCAGGTTTACGGTTCTAATAGCTATAAAATAGGTGATAAGATTCCTGCCGGATGGTCGGGTAAATATATTCTCTACAATAAAGTTACTCCCGAAATCGAACCCGTCGATGCTCTTCCCGCTGCAACAGAAGGTACTTTCACTCCTGAGGTAGTTGAAGCATCAGCAATCTCCAACGATCTTGTAAACAGTGTTGTAACAATCAATAACGTTGTTCTTGATGCCGCAACACCCGACAAGGATGTAACCGATAATAATGCTAAAAACTTTACCGGCAAGGTTGGCGAAACTTCTCTTTCATTCCGCAACAACTACAAACTCGCATCTGTACCTGCAGGCACCTACAATATCACTTGCGTAGTAATGATCTTCAACAATGCTCCCTCGCTTTATGTTACTAATTTCGAGGAAGTTGTTAATACCGGTATCGAAGGTGTTGTGGTAGATGGCAACGAGGCTGTCGAATACTACAATCTTCAGGGTGTGCGTGTGGCCAATCCCGAAAACGGCATCTATATCCGCCGTCAGGGCAACAAAGCCACCAAAGTCCTTGTGAAATAACCAACTCCCCTACCCCATAACCAAGCCCGGAGCACCCCGCCCCGGGCTTTTTTTGCCCCCAATGACAATTTTTGTTGCGTAACCAACGCAATCAACCCTGTAGGGATGTATGGCGTGGCCGCGTAGCGGTCGGCACAGTAGTAGGCCACTGCAAGCGCGCCGTAGGTGCGCGCTGCTGTGGTATATTGCGCCATCACACAACAAGCGCCACATAGTGGTGCCGGACCGGAGTGGCACCCCGCTGGGGCGCCTGGGTAGATAGACCGTATAGACCACAGCTGCGAACCACTACGTGGCTCTTGCAGTGGCCTACTACTGTGCCGACCGCTATGCGGCCTTTTGGGGTATTGCTGTCTCATGATTTCTGATGCCATGGATGTGGCATCATCATGATGCCTCTCCGGATACGCTTTGAACGCGCGTCCCTGCAAGGTTGTTGTCATGTAAGGGGAATAACGGTGGAAACGAAACAAAATGAAAGTGCGCTACTTCACAGTAACGCACCTCCCTCATAACCAAAATTCAAGTATATATTGTGAGTCTAACAAAACGTAATCATATCAGAGAGGGATAACCTCTTTTAAATTACGTTGCAAAGGTAATAACATTTTTGATACAATATTCTAAAAATACGAAAATAAATATTAATAAGATTTAAAATTGGCGCTTTCGTGGCGAAAGTTGGCGCTTTCATTTAGTTTAAATCAGAGTAATAGATGCACGACGCCCATTTTGGGTGGTGTTTCAGAATTGGATTTTTTGGAGTATTTTTGCGCTATGTTAAATTTCACGCCTTTAGCGAGGCCTATATTTCGGCGAAGAGCCGCAGCAGCAGCCTGTTGGGCGGATGTCGACGGCATGGAGCGCACTCAGCGCGCCGTGCTGGCGTGGTTACTGCGCCGAGGGGCAGCGACAGACTATGGTCGCCGCTACGGTTTTGGCACTTTTACCTGCTATGAGGACTTTGCGTCGGCAGTGCCCGAAACCGGCTATGAGGCTATCCGGCCATCGGTGATGCGCATGGTTGCCGGCGAGCGCGATGTGCTGTGGCCCGGCGTGTGTCGCCGCTACGCGCAGTCGAGCGGCACTTCCGGTGGAAAAAGCAAATATATACCCATTACCGACGATTCTCTACGTATCAACCACTATGGCGGTGGCGCTTCATCGGTGGCTCACTATCTGGCCATGTATCCGCATAGCCGTCTATTCGGCGGCAAGAGTTTTATTCTTGGCGGTAGTTTTGCCAACGAGCTTAGCGACGTGCCGCCCGGGGTGAGGGTAGGGGATTTGTCTGCTACACTTATAGATAGGATAAATCCGTTAGTCAATCTCATGCGTGTGCCCGGCAAGGACGTGGCGCTTATGGCCGACTGGACAAAGAAGCTGCCTCTGTTGATCGAAAATTCCATCCATAGCGATATCACGAGCATATCGGGCGTTCCTTCGTGGTTCATGACCGTGCTTCGTGGCGTGATGGAAAGGGCGGGCGTATCGTGTCTGCACGACGTATGGCCTAACCTCGAGGTCTTTTTCCATGGTGGAATCTCGTTTGCGCCTTATCGCTCGCAGTACGAGCAGTTCTGCGATCCGTCGCGGATGCGCTATGTGGAGAACTACAATGCCTCCGAGGGCTTCTTTGCAGTGCAGGATACACCCGAGAGTGGCCGCATGCGTCTGCTGGCCGACATCGGCATCTTCTATGAATTCAAGCCTGTCGACGGTGGTGCAATCGTGCCCGCGTGGAGGGTAGAGCAGGGCAGGATATACTCTCTGCTGATATCGGGCTGCAACGGTCTGTGGCGATATGAGCCTGGCGATACGGTGCGCATAGAGAGCGTGGAGCCGCTCAGGATATCTATTGCCGGACGTACTTCATGTTTTATCAATGCTTTTGGCGAGGAGCTGATGGTGTGGAATGCCGATGCGGCTTTGGCCGTGGCATGCCGACGCACAGGTGCGGCTGTGGCAAACTACACGGCGGCTCCGGTCTACGCCGATGGTGGCCACAAGGGGCATCATCAGTGGTTGGTGGAATGGACAAGACGTCCGTCGTGTGGCAATGAGGCCTTTGCCGATATTCTCGACGCCGAATTGCAGAAAGTGAATTCCGACTATGAGGCAAAACGCGCCGGTGGAATCTTCCTCGACCGCCTTGAGCTAACCGAAGTGCCACATGGGGCATTCGACCGCTGGCTTGCATCCACGGGCAAGCTCGGTGGCCAGCGCAAGATCCCTCGCTTGTCGAACGACCGGAAAATCGCCGATGCCATCATCAGAAATAATTTATAATTAATAATGATTAATTAATAATGAATTATGGCTGATGGAATAATTATCCTCACTTCTAACTACTCACTACTAACTACTAACTCATAAATATAAGGATGTTTCGCAAATTA
This sequence comes from uncultured Muribaculaceae bacterium, assembly GCA_910587915.1. GTDB lineage: Bacteria > Bacteroidota > Bacteroidia > Bacteroidales > Muribaculaceae > CAG-873. Next base: position 235,948 of record CAJUOB010000001.1, read on the forward strand.
CTGTTGTCATTGTTCGCGCTTGTCGCACTCGGTGTCGCCGCGCAATCTCCCAAGTACATCTTCTATTACATAGGCGATGGCATGGGTATGGGCCCTATTGTGGCTGCCCAGAATTATAACCGTCTGATTCTTAAAAACGACAAGCCTCTGACAATGATGCAGATGCCGGTTGTGGGGTGGGCTCTCACATATTCTGCAAGCTCCGACATCACCGATTCCGCCGCTGCAGGCACAGCTCTCGCCACAGGCAGCAAGACAAAGAACTATATGCTCGGCATGAATGCCGACACGGTCGCCGTGACATCTATCGCCAAGATACTTCACGATAGTGGCTATGGTGTGGCCATCGCTACTTCCGTTGCTCCCGACGACGCTACACCGGGCGCTTTCTTCGCTCATGTGCCTAACCGCTCGATGACTTATCAGATAGGATGCGACATGGCTGCCAGCGGATACGAATTTGTGGCCGGAGCCGGTCTTCGTGGCACCGAGACCGACGGGAAGCCCAACGACCTGCTCGACCGCTTCGCTGCCGAAGGGGTGCAGATAGTACGTGGACCCGAAGGCGCTGCGTCCATCACCGCCGCACGTGCGTTGCTGCTCAACAACGAGGGTAGCTCGCGCTCGAATATCGGATATACCATCGATTCTATCCAGGGCACACTCACGTTGCCTCTCATTGCGTCGACTGCACTCAAGCAGCTCGAACGCACATCGCCCGATAAGTTCTTCATGATGATCGAGGGCGGAAATATCGACCATGCACTGCATGGCAACGATGCCGGAGCATCTATAAAGGAGATCATAAATTTCGATGAAGCGCTGAAAGTGGCCTACGACTTCTATCTCGCCCATCCCGATGAAACACTTATCGTTGTCACTGCCGACCACGATACCGGCGGTATGGCCATAGTACGCTCGGGAGGTATTGGAAACATCGACTATCAGAAAGTATCGAAAGAGGAGTTCAGCAACTTCTGCAAGGCAATGCTCAAAACCCGAAACATCTTTACCTGGGACGACATGAAGGCATACATGAGCGAGAATCTTGGCTTCTTCACCCATATTCCTGTTAGCGAAGCTGATGAGACCAAGCTTAAAAAGCTTTTCGACGATACATTCGAACTGCGCAACACCGCCGACCAGAAGACTCTCTACGCAAACTTCAATGCTTTCGCTGTGGAAGTATTCAATATGTTCAACAATGCCGTCGGCGTTACTTTCTGCACAACAAGCCACGCCGGCAACGCCGTGCCGGTGTTTGCCGTAGGTGTTGGCGCCGATCTATTCAAAGGATTCAATAATAATACCGACCTCCCGGCCGCAATTCTCAAAGCCGTAGGAAAATGAAAAAGATACTTTTAGTCACTGTAGCCGCTCTTGCGGCAATGTCGGCACTTGCTGCCAAACCGGCTCTGCGCATTTATGGCGATCGTAATCGTCCCGACACCGTCACACGTTCCACCTATTATGTCATCGGTATCACCGAGCCGGGGGCGAGTGCATGGATCGATGGCAAAGAAGCCCATGTGTATAAGACCGGCTCTTTTGGCGCAGAAATAACCCTCAAAGACGGTAAGAATGTCATTCCCGTGAAGGTGAAGACAGCCAAGGGTACCAACGAGGTGAAACGGACCGTGGTGCTTACCGATCCCAAGCCAGCCGCAAAGGCCGAAGTGCGCCACGATGTGATATTCGACACCCCGCGCTATGCTGTTACCGATTCGGGCGCCTACCTGCAGTACGGCAATGGCGCAGACCGTCTGGGTGGCTCGAAGATGGGCTTCCTCGATGCCGGTGTAGGTCTTGTACTCGAGGGAGAAAACGGTTCGCTCTATAAGGTTCGCCTTTCGGAAAATAACTATGCCTATGTGCCCAAAAGCTATGTGCACGAAGGTGATTTCGACCCGGCTGTGGTCAATTCCGGTTCGGCAACAATCTGGAATGCAGGCAAGTGCGACCGCGTGCTTGTAAATCTTCCCCGCCGTGTGGCATATTCAAGTGTCACCGAAATCGATCCTCAGGTAATCAAAGTATCGCTCTACGGTGTTACCAATAATACCAATTGGCTTGTACGCAAGGGCGAGCCGGGGATTGTGAAGTTTGTCGATATCCGCCAGGATAACGATGTTATGACTTTCTATATCCGTCTTTCCGATAAGAACAACTGGGGCTACAGCGTGTACTACGACCGCAATGCACTGGTGATTGATGTACGCCATAGTCCGGCCTCGCTCGCTCTCAAGGATCTCACTATCGGTCTCGATGCCGGTCATGGCGGTGAGTATCCCGGCGCACGTTCTCCCTCCGGTCTGCTCGAGAAAGATGTGAATCTCGACATCGTTCTCAAGGTCGCCGACATTCTGCGTGCCAAAGGTGCCAAGGTGGTGCTTACACGCGAGGGTGACACCGGTCCATCGATGACCGAGCGCAAGCGCATATGGCGCGATGCCAATGTCGACCTTGCTGTGAGTGTGCACAATAACTCATCGGGTAATCCCCTCAAGCCCATGGGTACGAGTGTGTACTACAAGCATCTGTTCAACTTCGGTCTTGCCGAAGCCATCCATAGCTCCATGATCAGCCTCGGGTTGGTAGACTTCGGTCTGACGGGCAATTTCAACTTCTCGCTCAATGGTCCGACCGACTATCCTAATGCACTGGTTGAGGGATTGTTCATGTCGTCGCTCCCCGAAGAGGAGATGTTGGCCGATCCCGACTACCGTCGTCGCATGGCCGAGAAGATTGTGGAAGGTATCGAAGCTTATCTTCGCTCTGCCGAATAGACATTAACGCACTTATGAATATATGAAACCAGCCATAACAGTATATTGCGCCTCATCGGCCACTCTCGATCCGATATATCATCAGGCCGCAGCTGCGCTTGGCCGCGAGATTGTGGCGGCCGGGGCAGGGCTTGTGTGCGGTGGTGGCCGTACGGGCCTTATGGGTGAGGTGGCCAATGCAGTACTCGCTGCCGGAGGACATGCCACAGGCGTTATTCCTGAATTTATGGAGCGTCGCGGCTGGCACCATACCGGCATGAGCGAACTGCGTGTGGTCGATGGCATGCATTCGCGCAAGGCCCTCATGCTCGAGCTTGCGAGTGGGGTAGTGGCGCTCCCCGGGGGCATAGGCACCTTCGAGGAGCTCTTCGAGGCTATCACATGGAAGCAGCTCGGACTTTTCGACGGCAATATAGCCATCTATAATGTCGACGGCTACTACGACCCCATGATATCCATGCTCGAGACTGCTGTGGAGCGTGGTTTCATGCGTCCCGACCACCGTCGGCTCTATAAGATTGTATCGACCGCGCGCGAGGCCGTGGAGTACGCTCTGGCCTCGCCCGAAGAAACTGTGTTCTCACCAAAGTTCTGATATGCCTGCCGACAGCACCATAACCGTCGCCGCCCCTGTGGCTCACCGTGAGCCTAAGCAATGGCTCGACCAGCGATTGCCCTATCCGCCAGAATATGTGGAAGGGGTGTCGCGGCCGCTGTCGACCACACTTGTCGATTCTATTGGCGCCGATACTGTCGCTCCCCATATAATGACTCAGCATCAGGCCGAGATCTATGCCGAGCAGCAGTGGGCCGACAGTATAGTGGCCGCCCGAGCATATGCCGAGGCGCATTCGGGTCATGCCGAGGGTCTGCCAGCCGAGGCCATGCCGCCGGCATTTGGCCAGATCGATCCTCTTGGAGTGATCGTGGCCGCGTCGCTGGCGGCTGCCGGGCTGTGTGCCGGAGGAATACGCCGCGCCCTGCGCTCCTATCGCACGGCCTTGTGGAGCGTGCGGCGTCGTCAGAATGCTTTCGATGATACGCATAAGGCCCCATTGCGGGCCTCCGTTATGTTGGCCATGCTGATGGTAGTGTTCGGTGGACTTGCGCTTTACTGCGCGTTGCCCTGCAGCATGTCGCCTACTTTTGCCGGAGCCATGTGTGCCGTGGCGGCTGTGGGTCTGTACTATTGTTTCCAATACTGTGCATATACAGCCGTAGGCTATGCTTTTGCCACTCCTCAGGGCCGCTCCATGTGGCTTGCGGGCTTTGTGGCCACGCAGGCATATACGGGGCTCACGCTTGTCGTGCCTGTTCTGCTTATGCTCTTTCTGCCCGACTGGCGCGGACCGCTTCTTTGGGTGTGCTGCGCTCTGTTTCTGGCCGGAAAACTTATCTTCATCGGCAAGGGCCTGAGAATTTTTTTCCATAAAATCGGGTCTTTGCTCTATTTTATTTTGTACCTTTGCGCCTTAGAAATTATTCCTGTACTGGCGTTGTACGCGGGTCTGAGCTGGGTTGAAGCTTGGATTGCCGCGTAAAACTGAATTTAAACACCTGTAAAAGTGAAGGTTAAAAAAATCCTCGTATCCCAGCCTAAGCCGGCTTCCGATAAGTCGCCGTATTTCGAGATCGCTCAGAAATACGACGTGGAGATTGTTTTCCGTCCTTTCATCAAGGTTGAAGGACTCAGCGCGAAAGAATTTCGCGCACAGAAAGTAAATATTTCCGACTTTACCGCAGTTATTTTCACAGCCAAGACCGCTGTCGACAATTTCTTCCGTCTTTGTGAAGAAATGCGCATCACCATTCCGGTGACGCTGAAGTATTTCTGTACATCCGAAACCATCGCCAACTACCTCCAGAAGTATATAGTATACCGCAAACGCAAGATCTTTGCATCCAAGACCGGCAAGCTTGCCGATCTTATGCCTTCGATGCTGAAGCACAAGACCGAGAAGTTCCTTTTTGCTGTGAGCGACGTCAACAACGGCGCCGACAGCACCCTTTTGGCCGAGAACAAGCTCGATTGCACTCCTGCGGTGATGTATCGCACGGTGAGCAATGATTTCACTCCCGATGAGCCCTTCGACTACGACATGCTCATATTCTTCAGCCCCCAGGGAATTGAGTCGCTTCTGAAAAACTTCCCCAATCTCGAGCAGGGCGATTTGCGCATAGGTGCGTTTGGCGCCGCTACTGCCAAATCGGTTGTGGATGCCGGTCTGCGTCTCGATCTTGAGGCACCGTCGCCCGAGGCACCGTCGATGACTACCGCGCTCGACCTCTATCTTGCGCGTACAAACGCCTGATTTCCGGTTGTGAAAAAGTATGGCCTCGGCAAAAAAGATAAGCTCTGCTCCCTCGTTGCGATAGAACAACTGTTCGGCGCGGGTGGAGCGGACTTCAGTACCCTGGCCTTCCCTCTTAGGGCTGTTGCCCGTCCTAATCCCCGGCGCTCGTCCGATGCGCCGGTGGCATTTCTCATATCCATACCCAAGAAACGTCTGCGGCATGCCGTCGACCGTGTGGCTATGCGCCGTCGTGTGCGCGAGGCCTACCGCCTGAACCGTCATGCATATCCACTCCCGGAAGGCACGCGCGTCGACATGGCATTCATCTACGTCGCCGACCGCTTGAAAAGCTACCGTTCGGTCGAACGGGCCATGCACCGCATTCTCTCGGCACTTGCCGAACACTATAGCACACCATCTTCTCTCCTCGATGAATCCGCTCAATAAGGCTCTTGTGTGGCTGCTCACGCTGCCGATACTTTTCTACAGGGCCTGCATATCGCCTCTCACTCCACCTGCTTGCCGATTTACTCCCACCTGCAGCCAGTATGCAATCGAAGCGCTTCGCAAACACGGTCCCTTCAAGGGCTTGTGGCTTGCTGTGAAGCGAATACTACGCTGCCATCCCTGGGGCGGAAGCGGATATGATCCGGTGCCATGATTCCCGACCTGCATTCTTTCAGCGATATACATACCCACGGGCATGTAGGGCCCGATGTGGTTTGTTCCATCGAGCCATCCGAGCCGTTGATAGGCGACTACGGACAAGCATGGTATTCGGTGGGGATACATCCGTGGAGTACTGTGTCGGCTGTATCCGACGATACATTCGATAGGCTTGAGGCCATGGCTGCCGATCCGCGTGTGGTGGCTGTTGGCGAGGCCGGTCTCGATGCTGTCCGTGGTGGAGATGCCGCCATTCAGGAAGATGTATTCGTGCGCCAGGCCCTCTTGGCCGAGAAGGTGGAGAAACCCCTTGTAGTACACTGTGTGCGCCGCTACGGGCGCATTCTCGAGCTCCACAAGGCCATTTCGCCACGACAGTTGTGGATAATACATGGATTCCGTGGTAAGCCCGAGCTCGCCAGGCAGCTTTCTGCCGCAGGAATAGGAATATCGCTCGCACTTCCACGGCCCGAAATCGAAGCCATTGTACCTCCGTCGTTGCTTTTCCACGAAACCGACGGTAAGTCCCCCGCCGGGCAATAACATTTAACCATTATTCCTTTCCGGATGCCGGTGGTGAGGATAAAATCCACATAATTGTTAAAAAATTGCGGGTATCGGCACTTTTTCTTATTTTTGTAGTTAATTGGCTTGTACGATGGAAGGAAAAGTGACATACAGTCCCGAGGAAGACGACCGCATGATCGAAGCGGCCTTCCGCGATCTCATGGACTGTTATCTGGGCAGCAATCACCGCAAGAAGGTGGAGATAATAGAACGTGCCTACCGTTTCGCCAAAGAGGCCCATAAAGGTATCCGCCGCCGCAGCGGCGAGCCATACATCATGCACCCCATTGCCGTGGCCAAGATTGTGCTTCAGGAAATAGGCCTCGGTTCCACTTCGATATGTGCAGCACTGCTGCACGATGTGGTCGAGGATACCGAGTACACAGTCGAGGACATAGAGCAGAATTTCGGGCCGAAAATAGCACAGCTTGTCGAAGGGCTTACCAAGATTTCCGGTGGCATTTTCGGCGACCGCGCATCGGTGCAGGCCGAGAACTTCCGTAAGCTGCTCCTCACCATGAGCGAGGACATCCGTGTGGTGCTGATAAAGATGGCCGACCGTCTGCACAACATGCGCACCCTCGGATCCATGGCCCCGAATAAGCGGTACAAGATTGCCGGCGAAACCCTCTACATATATGCACCGCTGGCACATCGTCTGGGCCTGTTCGCTATCAAAACCGAGCTCGAGGACCTTAGTTTCAAGCACGAACATCCCGATATATACGAGGATATACAGAAGAAAATAGAGGCGACCCGCCCCCATCGCCGCGCTGTGTATACCGACTTTGCCTTGCCAATCCAGGCCAAGCTCGACGAACTTGGAATAAAGTACGAGGCCAAGGCACGTCTGAAATCGGTATATTCCATCTACAACAAGATGGAGAACAAGCATCTACCCTTCGAGGAAGTCTACGATCTCTATGCCATGCGCATTGTCTTCGAATGCGACGACCAAAGCAAGGAGAAAAACATGTGCTGGGCCATATACTCGGCCATTACCGACCTCTACCAGCTTCATCCTACCCGCACACGCGATTGGGTGGTCACACCGAAAGCCAACGGCTATCAGGCATTGCACCTCACCGTGATGGGGCCCGACGGTAATTGGATCGAAGTGCAGATCCGCAGCCAGCGAATGGATGAGATTGCCGAGAAAGGTTTTGCCGCACACTGGAAATACAAAATCGGTGATGGCGACGAGGAATCGGAACTCAACGCTTGGCTCAAGACCATCAAGGACATTCTCGATAACCCCGAACCGAGCGCCATTGATTTTCTCAATACGCTAAAACTCAATCTCTTCTCTTCGGAGATTGTGGTGTTTACCCCTGCGGGAGAACCAGTGACACTCCCTGCCGGAGCCACAGTGCTCGACCTCGCTTTCGCCCTGCATACCGAAATTGGCATGCACTGCATCGCTGCCAAGGTCAATCATAAGCTTGTGCCACTGCAGCATGAGTTGCACAGTGGCGATCAGGCCGAGGTGCTTACATCGAAGACGCAGATGCCGCAGGCCGAATGGGAAAACCATATGGTCACAGCCAAAGGGCGCACACGTCTGCGCCAGGCACTCCGCCGCTCGGTTCAGCCCACCATAAACCGTGGCAATGAGATTCTCAAGGAGTGGCTGGCTGCACACGATATTCCCGACACCAATATGGTGATGACCAAGCTACAGGGCATATATCAGGTTGGTAATCGCGATGAACTGTGCCGCCAGATAGCGGCTCAGGAAATCATGCTTGGCGAATTCCTGATAAAACCGCTCAGGAAAGCCGCCGCACAGCCTCGCCAGACTCCGGGAATTTTCTCCAAGTTGCTTAACTTTGGCAAAAAGACCGAGGAGCAGCCCACGACTGCGCCGGCCGCTCCGGCCGAGCCTGTGAATCCTAAGAAAATATACCGTCTGTCGACATCGGGCGATGGTGCCAATTTCAAACTCGCGCCATGCTGCAGTCCCATACCCGGCGACGATGTGATGGGCTATATCGACGATGATGGCCTGGTGGAGATCCATTCCCTCGACTGTCCGCGTGCCCAGGTGCTTAAGGCCGGATTCGGATCGCGCATAGTCGCTACAGAGTGGGATAAGACCGACGACCGCTTCCCCGCACATGTCCATATCGAGGGTATCGACAGGCATGGCATACTTCAGGAACTGACATATCTAATATCGCAGACTCTCGGTATCGACCTGCGCAAACTATCCATTGAGGCAAGCGGCGAGGTTTTCGCCTGCGATCTATGGGTGCGCGTGAGAGATGTCGAAGTGGTGGAACGCCTGTGCGCAAGCGCCAAGAATGTGAACGGTGTCCGCTCTGCAAACCGTATACATTGACAGCTCGTTTATGACAATCACCAAAAGAACCATATTCAGGCATATAATGATAGCGCTTGCCGCTACCATAGTCATAGTCTATTTCTATCCACACCCCGAGGCCAACCGATTCAACTATGAGGAAGGTCGCCCGTGGAACTATGCCAAGCTGATCGCCCCATTCGATATCCCGGTGCACCCCGACTCGGCTACGATAGAGGCTGCACGCGATACCCTCGACAAGCATTTCGTGCCTATCTACAGCCTCAACCAGCTGATGATCGATACAATCGTGAGCCGGCTTCCCGACGCGCCTGGAACCCACCTCAAAGGCCGTCTGGGATCGGAGTTGCGCAAGATATATGCTTCTGGAGTGGTGGATATGACGAGCAAGGACGAGATAGAGGAGGGCAGACTGCCGCATGTGCGTGTGCTCGACAAGAATATTCTGTCGGAAATGAGTACGGCATCGTTCAGCTCGCCACGCGATGTGTACATATATCTCGATTCGATAATCACCGATCCCGACCTGCACTCATATTTCTCGCGGGCGAATCTGCAGAATCTCCTGCGCCCGAACTACACACGCAATGAGGAAGAAAGCCGCCGTCACTACGAGTACGACTACCTCACACTCACTGCCGACCGTGGTATTATACTTCAGGGTCAGACAATTATCGACAAGGGTGCTGTAATCACCAGTCAGGACTATACCAATCTGCGCACCTATGAGACGATGATGGCGCAGCTTAACAGCAAGGAAAACCAGAGCATGTACCTCATGCTGCTGGGACAGTTCCTCTATGTGGCTGTTCTCATGAGTCTTCTCATGCTCTATTTCTACTTTTTCAGTCCCGATGTGTTCGGCAATCCGCGTGCCATGACGTTCATGTTCATTCTTGTCACGCTCTTCTTCCTTCTCTCGATCGGTCTGAACCATTTCATAGCCCAGGGTATCTACATCACGCCAATGATGATTGTGCCCATACTTGTGCTCGTGTTCTTCGACGGACGCACTGCCATATTTGTCACCTTCGTGCTCACGCTCATCTGTGCCGGCGTCACTGCCTTTGCCCTCGAGTTCATATTCCTGCAGTTCTGTGCCTCGACAGTGGCGGTGTACAGTCTCCGTGAGCTCAGCCGCCGATCGCAGCTCCTGCGCACATCGGGAGTGGTGGCCGTGGCTTATGTGCTGGCATATGTGGCGCTCGAACTGCTTATGAATGGCTCTATGGAAGCCTTCACATGGCGTATGGTGTGCTTCCTGGCCGTGAATGCAGCCCTTACTTCGATGGTCTATGTGCTCATGTTCGCTGCCGAGCGCCTGTTCGGATTCATCTCGGTCGTAACTCTGGTGGAACTTGCCGACATCAACAATCCATTGCTGTCGCGCCTGTCGAACGAGTGCCCCGGAACCTTCAATCACTCCATTGCCGTGAGCAATCTCGCATCCGACGCCGCGCAGCGTATCGGTGCCAATGTGCAGCTGGTGCGTGCAGGTGCTCTCTATCACGATATAGGCAAGCTCAATAACCCGGCGTTTTTCACCGAGAACCAGCACGGAGTAAATCCTCACGATGCTCTCCCGTGCGAGCGCAGTGCCTCTATTGTTGTCAACCATGTGAACGATGGCCTTAAGCTTGCCGACAAGGCCGGGCTTCCGGAGATCATAAAAGCATTCATACGCGAGCACCATGGCGCCGGCATGGCCAAGTATTTCTATATCACATGCTGCCGCGAGCATCCCGGCGAGGAAATCGACAAAACGCCATTCTCATATCCCGGACCCAATCCGCAGACCCGCGAGACTTCTGTCTTGATGATGGCCGACTCGGTGGAGGCCGCAAGCCGATCCATTCAGGAACATACGCGCGAGGCTATAACCGATCTCGTGAACCGTATCGTCGACAGCCAGATTGCCGACGGGCTGCACAATGAGTCTACATTGTCGTTCCGCGACGTTGCCATGGTAAAAGAGGCTTTCATAAAGCGCCTCATGACGATCTACCACTCCCGTATAGCCTATCCTCCCTCGCCCAAGGCGCAGGCTCCGGCCCAGTCGTCTTCCGAGCCTTCTGCATGAAGCTGCCCTCACGGCATATTATAGCGCAGCTTTGCGCGGTCTGTCTTCTGGCCGCGTTGCTGCCATCGTGCTCTCCCAACAAGAATAATGCCGCCACCAGAAAGTACCAGGAGTTTATCACCCGGTATAATATCCACTACAATGGCGACACACACTTCCGCGAGACTCTTGCGGATATGGAATCCAAGTACGACGACGATTTCTCGCGCCTGCTGTTTGTCCATCCCGTAGAGGCTAAGACCGATGAATCGGCGCCACAGCCCTCCGGCGATTTCACCCGATCCATCGAAAAGGCTCAGAAAGCCATTCAGGTGCGGTCTATAAAGAAAAAGCCGGCAAAGAAAGCCGGTCGCAGCCGCGACCCCAAGTACAAGGAATGGATGAAGCGCGAGGAGTACAATCCCTTTCTGCATAATTCGTGGATGCTCATGGCCGGAAGCCAGTACTACAACGGCGATTTCCTCGGCGCGGCGTCGACCTACTTCTACATCAGCAAGCACTTCGGCTGGCTACCGGCCACAGTCACCGAGGCCCGGCTTATGCAGGCCATGTGCTATATAGCGCTCGGATGGCAGTTCGAGGCGGAAATGATACTCACACGTATCAAGGAGACCGATCTTAGCTCGACGAAACTGACGCGCCTCTACGACCGTGCCTATGCCGACTACTACATCCATGCCGGCGAATATGCTCAGGCTATACCATATCTCGAGCGGGCAATCAAAGGCGTTTCCGGGGCACAGAAAACCCGTCTTAACTTCCTCTTGGGGCAGCTCTATGAGCGTCTTGGCAACCGCGCCATGGCATATAAAGTCTTCGGTGCGGCCGAGTCGGCATCGTCGGCTTCATACCGGACCAAATTCAACGCCCGGATAAAGCAGAGCGAAGTATTCGACGGCGCCGACATCACATCCGAGGTCAATGCTCTCAGACGCATGACACGCTACGACCGCAACAAGGAATATCTCGACCAGATATACTATGCAATCGGTAATCTGTACCTCTCGCGTGGAGATACAGTGAAGGCTATCGAGAACTATGTGCTTGCCAACGAGAAATCCACTCGTAATGGCATCGATAAAGCATTGAACCAGCTTCGGCTCGGCTCGCTCTACTTCGACCGTCACGACTACGACCTGGCACAGCCTTGCTACTCCGAAGCAGTCCCTGTATTGCCAAAGACATATCCGGGATACGACTCGCTTAAACGTCGGTCGGACGTCCTCGATGAGCTTTCTGTCTATTCTCAGAATGTGCGGCTGCAGGATTCGTTGCTGCGGCTATCGGCCATGACTCCCGAGCAACAGCTCGCTGTGGTGGAGAAGATTATAGAAGCGCTGAAGAAGAAAGAGAAAGAAGAGGCCGAACAGGCACGGCGCGAGGAATATATGGCCAATCAGCAGGCGCAGGGTGGGGGACTGCAGGACAACACCACACAGCAGTTCAATCTCAACACCGACAATTCGTGGTATTTCTACAATACAGCCACCAAAAATGCCGGTCGCACCGATTTCCAGAAGCGGTGGGGCTCGCGTAAACTTGAGGACGACTGGCGCCGACGCAACAAGACAAGCTTCAATACCGACGACTTCGATATGGCAGGAGCCGACGAAAATACAGCCGACAGTACTGCTGTCGATAGCCCGGACGACCGACCGGCTAACTCCGGTAAGGACGATAAGGAGCCCGACAAGCTCAACGATCCTCATTATCCCGAGTATTATCTTGCTCAGATTCCAAAGACCGACGCCGAGATTGCCACAGCCAACGAAGTGGTGCAGGAAGGTCTCTACAACATGGGTATCATCCTTAAGGATAAGCTCGAGGACTATCCTGCGGCAAGAGCCGAGTTCGACCGACTTCTCGAGCGCTATCCCGACAATATTTACAGGCTCGATGCCTACTACAATCTCTACCTCATGTACATGAGGCGTGGCGATACGGCGCAGGCCGAGCACTATCGCCGTCTTATCCTTTCTGATTTTGCCGATTCGAAGTATGGCATGGCGCTGAAGGATCCGCACTATATCGAGAATCTACGACGTATGGACGCCGTGCAACAGGAACTCTACGAAAAAGCCTACGATGCTTATCTCGCCGACCGAAATGCCGAAGTGCACAGTGCCTACCAGACCATGAGTACCGACTACCCCATGAGCAAGCTCATGCCCAAATTCATGTTTCTCGATGCGCTGGCATATGTCACCGACCGCGAGCCCGATAAGTTCAATGCCGTGCTCCGCGACATGCTCGAACGCTATCCCGACACCGACCTCACGCCCATAGCCTCGGCATGGCTCAAAGGCATGGCGCAGGGCCGCAAGCTCCAGGAAGGCGGCTCGAACATGCGCACAATGCTGTGGGATCTCCGTCTCACCAACGACAGCACAGCCTTGGCTGCCGACTCGTTGGCCCGTTTCTCGCTCGATCCTGCTCAGAAGCAGCTTCTTGTATTCACCTATGCTACCGACGAGGTCTCGACGCCACAGTTGCTCTTCGAGATTGCAAGGCACAACTTCCGCTCGTTCGTAGTAAAGGATTTCGACCTCGAGACCATGAATTTCGGACGACTCGGAATGATTATAGTGCGTGGTTTCGACAATATGGAAGAGCTCAACCACTACCGTAAGGTGATGGCCTCCTCGGCCGATTTCCGTTTGCCTCAGGGAGTACGTCCCATCGCCATCAGCGACGATGATTTCCGCTTGCTCCTTGAGCAGGGACGTAGTTTCGATGAGTATTTCCGCTATCGCGAGGAGCAGAATTACATCGACACTCAGGCCGACCTTCTCCTGCCTGAGATAGAGACCCTACCGGAAGCCGAGGCTGCCTCAGAGGCTATCACTGCTCCCGATGTGTCTGTAGACGAAGAAGCATCGTCCAAAACCATGACGCCCGAGGAGCCTGCCTCACCCGCTCCGCCATCTCCAGCAGCCCCTGCCCCGGCAGCTAAACCGGCGCCCGCTCCTTCCACGCCGGCACTAACACCTATTGTTCCGGGATCGGAAGGTGACGACGACCCATTGCTCAACGAATAGAATCCAAGTGTTAAAAAGGTATAAAACCGCATATATTCGGGGATTATTGTCTAATTTTGCACCGCAATTGCGGAAACGCTTTGCAATGTGGACAGATTTGGCTGCTTGCAACCACTCGAAAAAATGCTAAAATCGTATACGTCGGCCGCTATGGCCGCGCCTATTATATACACGGTTTTATTTTCTGTGCTGCACCGCTCGCCTATCGGGTCCGGTGCATTTTTTATTTGATTATATCTCCTTTAACACCTTTACAGAAATGAACTATCTTTTCACATCTGAATCTGTTTCGGAAGGGCATCCCGATAAAGTTGCCGACCAGATTTCCGACGCCATGCTCGATGAGTTCCTCGCCCGCGACCCGCAGTCGAAAGTAGCATGCGAGACGCTTGTCACCACCGGACAGGTTGTCGTTGCCGGCGAAATCAAGAGCGAGGCATACATCGACATGCAGGAGACTGCCCGTCGTGTGATCAATGAGATAGGCTACGACCGCTCCGACCTCCGGTTCGACGGTAACAGCTGCGGTGTGCTGCTGGCTGTGCACGAGCAGAGCGCCGATATTAACCGTGGTGTAGACCGTGGCGACATCGATATTCAGGGCGCAGGCGACCAGGGCATGATGTTCGGCTATGCCACAAACGAGACCCCTCTCTACATACCCCTCACACTGGCTCTGAGCCATGCACTGCTCATGACTCTTGCCGAGATACGCCGCGAAGGCGTCGATATGACCTATCTCCGCCCCGATGCCAAGAGCCAGGTGACAGTGGAATACGATGAGAACAACCGCCCTGTGCGCATCGACACCATCGTGGTATCCACCCAGCACGATGAATTTATCGACGCTGCCAAGGAAGGCATTTCGCAGGATGAAGCCGACGAACGTATGCTCGAAATCATACGCCGCGACGTCCGCAATATCCTCATTCCACGCACTCGCGAGAAACTTCCCGAAAATATATCGGCCATGTTCGACGTCGACTTCAAGCTCCACGTCAATCCCACCGGTAAATTCGTTATCGGCGGTCCTCATGGCGATACAGGTCTCACCGGCCGCAAGATAATCGTCGACACCTATGGTGGCCATGGTGCTCACGGTGGTGGCGCGTTCTCAGGAAAGGACCCCTCGAAGGTCGACCGCTCGGCAGCCTATGCAGCCCGTCACATAGCCAAGAATCTTGTGGCAGCAGGTGTGGCCGACCGTGTACTCGTGCAGGTGGCATACGCCATTGGCGTCGCAGCTCCTGTGAGCCTCAACGTAAATACCTACGGCACAGCCCATGTATCGCTCTCTGATGCCGAAATTGCAGAGAAAGTCTACGGATTGTTCGACATGCGTCCGGGTGCAATCGAGAAACGCCTCAAACTGCGCAATCCCATCTATCGCGAGACTGCATCGTATGGTCATGTAGGCCGTATACCGCGCACAGTCACCAAGACATTCTCATCGCACTACGAAGAACCCTTCACACGCGAGGTCGAACTCTTCACATGGGAGAAACTCGACGCTGTCGATGCCGTCCGCGCAGCCTTCGGCCTTTGATATTGCTGAGTTACGAGTTAAAGAAGTTAATGTAGTTAAAAAGTTAAGATATTAGTTTTGTGCAGCGAATCATCGCCGGAACCATTCCCTTAACTTCTTTAACTCTTTCAACTTCCTTAACTCTATCAAAACTCTTTCAACTTCCTTAACTTGTCATCGGTTCAGTTAAAGTAGTTAAGAAGTTAAGATATTAGTTTTGTGGCATCGAATCGTCGCCGGAACCATTCCCTTAACCTCTTTAACTCATTCCACTTCATTAACTTATCATCGGTTCAGTTAAAGGAGTTAATATAGTTAAGAAGTTAAGATATTAGTTTTGTGGCACCTAATCGCCGCATAAACCATTCCCTTAACTTCATTAACTCTTTCAACTTCCTTAACTCTCTCAAAACTCTTTTCACTTCATTAACTAGAAACAGCCTCAATCATCATCGTCATCATCATGGTGATGATGCTTGTGGTGTTTCTTCATTTTCTTCACATACTTCTTGTATTTCTTGCGCATGTGCTTGTAGTAGTCCTCGTAGTCATCGTCGTCCCAATCATCGTCGTAGTCGTAGCGCGCAGGAGTGCCCAGATACACACTTCCGAACGGTGTCGATAGCACTGCGCCGGCTGCAGGTGCAGGGCGAGCTCCGGCCTTACGGTAGTGCTCGGCCGCTTTGCGGGCATACTTGCGAGCTTTTTTCAAGTGCTTGGCGCTATGGTGATAACTCTCATAGCCTGGGAGCATGGGTATCACTGCCGGTACCATCGCCGGGGCTGCCGGCACCATCACAGTCGGATATGCCGCCGGTGTGCCTATACTCACGGCAAAGCCGTCGCCGACATAGCCGGCATTGATAAATCCCTGGGCCGACGCAGCACAGGCGCACGCAATCCCGAGTAATGATGTTGAAACGGTTCTTTTCATATCGGACTTTTTTCTGTAAACGTGCCAACTGCTGTCCATGTTCGCTTTTTTCTGTGAAATAATGTGACAGAGTGGCGTTTTAGGCCTTTCTATTTTGATTTTTTGGTGGAAAAAGCGTATCTTTGTGCGCTTTTATCCGAAAATAATTAAACCACTTATCATACAATGGCAACCTTAGAGAAAATTAGAAACAAGTCGGTGCTGCTGTTCGTAATCATTATCGTAGCGCTACTTGCATTCATCCTGGGCGACTTCCTCACCTCAGGACGCACCTATTTCGGCTCCCCCACAACTGTGGCTAAAGCCGCAGGTGTGACAGTGGAATACCAGGATTATCAGAACCGCCTCACCCAGACAGGCGAGCAGCTCCGCAATCAGGGCCGCGATTACAGCAACGACGTCCTTTCTCAGACTGTCGTGCAGGGCCTGCTCACAGAGAAACTCCTTCAGAAAGAATACAACGAACTCGGAATCAACGTAACCGATAAGGAAATTTCCGAGGCTCTCACCGGCCCCAACATGCACCCGGCTGCATATCAGATGGTGATGTACCTCTCGCAGCAGCTCCAGCTCCCCGAAGTGAGCGGTGCCGCCGTATACGACGCAATGGTAAATCCCGCCAAGTATGGTCTCCGTCCCCAGGCCGGCGAAGAGCTCCGTCGCATCTGGGCCAACCAGGAAAAGGAAATGGAAGCCACTATGCTCAACGAGAAATTCATGAGCCTCATCACCGGCCTCTATACCTACAACAAGCTCGACGCAAAGAGCTTCTACGACGACAATGCTACCACTCGCCACATCGAGTTCGTATCGGTCGACGCTGCAAACGTGGGCGATGACCAGATCGAATTCTCCGATGCCGACGTGCAGGCCCTCTGGAACTCCCAGAAGCAGAACTACCGTCTCGACGAGGAAACCCGCGAGGTGAACTACATCTACGTGCCCATCGAGCCCTCTCAGGCCGACCGCATCGAGGCTCAGCAGATTGTTGAGAACGCTGTGGTTGCTCTCAACGAAACCGAAGGCACACAGGGTGTGGCAAACAATCCCGCTTTCGTTGTAAACAATGTCAACGTGCCCCGTTCCGCCGTACGCGACAACCGCCTCAAGACTTTCCTCAGCGAGCACAATGCCGGCGAAGCTGCCGTAATCGCTCAGGACAACGACGTATACACCATCGCCAAGCTCAATGCCATCACAACCGGAATCGACTCCATCAACATCAGCATGGTGCAGGCAATCCCCGGCACAAGCCTCGACAGCATCGCTGCCCTCATCAACTCCGGTAAGAGCGCTGCCGAAATCAGCGACGGTTCGTCCGTTCAGGGTCAGGACAGCGTATGGACACCCCTCGAAGGCATCGGCCTCACCGACCGCATGAAGAATGCCCTCGCAACAGCTGCCATCGGCAAGGCTTTCGTTGTCACCGACACCATCCAGGGCCAGCCCGTAGAAGGCGTCTACAAGGTCAACAAGCGCAATGCTCCTGTCAACTACTACGACATCGCCACAATCGAGTACACCGTCGATCCCTCGCAGGCTACTATCGATAAAATTACCGGCGATCTCCGCACATACGTAAGCAACAACTCCTCGGCTGCCGACTTTGTCGCAAACGCCGAAGCTGCCGACTATGCTGTCCTCACCGACCAGGTGAGCGCTTCCTCCACCGGTATCGGCAATGCCGCCGAATCGCGCCGTTTCGTCAAGTGGGCGCTCGATGCCAAGAAAGGACAGGTATCGCCCATGCTTCAGGACGACAAGCAGAGCTATGTCATCGCTATGGCTGTGTCCGACGTCTACAAAGACTTCATGCCCTGGACCAGCGCCGCTGTTTCGAACCAGCTCCGCGCACAGGCCCGCAACAGCAAGAAAGCCGATAAGCTTGTGGCCGACTACACCGGAAAGGCTAACGACGTTGCCGGCTATGCCGACGTGATGAAGTCCGAAAAGATGGAAGGCGACGTGGCTATCTCCGGCGTAATGCCCGTTAGCATTGGCTTCGCCGAGAGCGGCATCCAGGGCGCTATCGCAGCTGCTCCCAAAGGCAAGCTCGTAGGCCCCATCAAGGGCAACCGCGCCGTGGTTGTATTCGAAGTTACCGACATCAACACCGACAACCGTCCCTTCACCGAAGTTGAATACGGCCAGCGTTTCAACCAGACATTCGGTCTCAGCCGCCGCAACAATCCCCTCCCCATGCTTCTCGGAGCAGACAAGGTCGACAACCGCTCCCTCAACTTCGTTCAGGCTGTAGGCGAATAATCCGCACACAAAAATCTTATCCTATATTCCTTGGCGCCGCCGCCCACCCCGGGTCGCGGCGCCTTTTCATATCCATCCGGTTTATAGAGTTAAGGCCCTTAATGAAGCTGAAGGGGATAAGAAGATTAAACTCTCTATAGTAGAAGGCATTGCAGATCGAACTACACCCAAACTTTTTATGAGTATACTTAATTATTGAGCAGTTGCAGTTAAAATATGTTAATGAATCATGGGGCTATTGGAAATCTATATAATTATATTGTATCTTTGTCAGGGTGAAGAAAATTCATTTTTTTGTAGGAAACCGAACCAAATTCTCAAAATATAACCATAATTATCAACTATGAAAAAACTATCTTTAATCTTTGCCTTGGCTTGTGGGGTGTTTACCGGCTGCTCATCGAGCGATGAGCCTGTTGTGGTGGATGTCCCGGTGCCGGAATTTATGGTAAGTGAGAGTGTGGCTGCATCGGAGCTTGGGGAATTTGATGTCAGATTCTTCGAAGCTGTCAATGCGGGCCATACCGCGACCAATGTTGTGTCGTCGCCCCTGAGCGCATCCATGCTGCTGTCGTTGGTTGCGACCTCTTGCCATACAGAACTATCGGAGCAGATTTGCAACGCACTTGGCTGTGACGACATTTCATCTCTCAATAGCTTGGCCGATAAGTATATGTCGTGGCTTCCCAATGCCGATGCCGATGTGGCGCTTAGCTTGGCTAACGCCTTGTGGTATGATCAATCATATACGCTGAATCCCGATTTCTCCGCTATGGCGCAGAAATACTATGGTGCAGAAATTTTTGCACGCGATTTTTCGCAGGAAGAAAATCTCTTATCCGATATAAATGGTTGGTCCAGCCGTCGCACCAATGGACTTATAGATAAAATTCTAAACGATATAAATCCACAGTTACTTGCAGTTCAGGTAAATGCTTTGTATTTCAAAGGTGCATGGGCGACTGAGTTCGATGCAAAAGATACACGTCGTGCCGAGTTCAATGGCTTGGCTCGAAAATCGACAGTCGACATGATGTATCGCAGCGGTGCAATGGACTACGCCGAGACCGATGAATTCGAAGTCGTTGCTCTGCCATTTGGCAAAGGAACATACAAGGCTCTGTTCGTACTTCCGAAGAACAATCCTGATATCGATGCATTTATCGCTTCAGAAGCCTTGCGCAGCGTTCCTGGCATGAAATATCGCAGCTACGATGTTTCTCTAAGTATCCCAAAATTCAAGCTCATGTCGCCCGATATGTCGCTCGATGAAGTTGTTAATGCTTTGGGTATCGAAAATTTATCGGGAGAATTGAATCTATTCACTGAGAAAATGGATGTTGCACATCAACTCTTTCAGAAAGCAACTATTGAAATCAATGAAAGCGGTGCTGAGGCTTCGGCCATTACATGGGATGGCATTCTGGGCTCATCGGGCATCGAGAGTGAAAAGCGTACGCTCACATTCGATCGTCCGTTCGCATTCTTTATCACTGAAAGAGTCACCAACCGCTGTCTATTCGCCGGAAAAGTGACCAATCTCTGATTGGTAAGGCGCATATATGATATCGAGCAGGGTCGTACATTGCGTACGGCCCTGCTGCATGCTGTTGTGGGAGTTCAGAAGCGGTATTGGATGGTGGCGAGGATGGTGCGGGGGCGGATGCGGAAGGTGTGCTCGGAGCGCGCGAGGGTGCCGTAGGTCACATAGTGGTAGTTTCGGTTGCCGAGGAGATTGTTTGCGGTGAGTGAGAGGAGTATCTTCGGTTCGATTTTCCAAGTAGCGGCGGCATCCAGCAGTATCAGGTTTGAGTTATTTCCTTCGGGGAAATGAGTGAGGAAATGTTCGGCCCCGGCAGTGAAATTCAGGTTATCGTTAACCATCAGAGTAGCATGTAGCACATGGTTTAGCGAGTGATAACTGTTCGATTCGGCATTTACTTTCAGCAGAGAGAAGCCATAGTTCGCCTCGTAGTTGATCGATAGGCACCGCAGTAGGCTGCCTTTGAAGTATGGTTTGATTGCAGCCGAGACCTGCCGGTAGGGATTCACGGTGTTGTCGCGCATGGATGACGCTGCTGTGGTGGATGCGCTCAAGTCGCATCCCGCCACCATCCGGCTATGCCCCAATCCTTTGCTTATACCGCCGTTGATGTACCAGCTGTCGCTGTCGGAAAGCTTGTCGGCAAAGGTCGATATAATTATATTGTCGATAAACAGCTGATTCGCCATTATTGCCGACCGGCTATGGCTGTAGGAGGCCGATGCGTTGACGAAAAACGCGTTCAAAGGATTCCTGTAGCGGTACGATAGAGATGTCGATGCATCGTGTGAGTAGCCGCTATTGCTGCACGCTAAGAACAGATTGCGGTAGTCGGCGAGGATCGGTACGGCGAGGTCCATATATGCCCCGGGTGAGCTTAGCCTGTAGGATATGGAGCCGGAAAATTCCGACTTGGCCGATGTTTTCTTCCTCACCGAGAGCTGCGGAGCTGTGTTGATATAGTCGTGCTGGCCGTTAAGGCTGTGGTGGAGCCATTTTGTGGCCGCTCTCAGGGATACCCGCCAGTTGTTGCGGTCGTAGTCGATCTGCGGAGTTATGTTGATATTGGAAAGGAATGCTTGGTGTATACCTGCGTTATCGTAGGGCCCCATGCCGGATAGGGTTGTGTTCATGCGATGGTAGTTGAGATCGATGTTTCCACCTATGTAGAATTTCCAGAAGCGTGACAGCTTTCCATACTGTGACTCGGTCGTGCTCCTGAAATCAGTGATTCCAAGGTTCTGGCTTATGCCATCGTCGCCCGATACAGATAGCTTGTCGGGAGCATGGAGGAACGAATTGCGCGACACGAGCTCGAATATCCGCTTGTCGCTGCGCTTCACAAGTTTGAGATCGTTGGTGGCCGATATGTGTCGTCGCCGTACATTCTGATTGAGACTCATCGAGCCAGTTATGGCTGAATGGGAGTCGCTCCACATGGCATTGGCGGTCAGTTTGTCTTTAAAAAAGTAGCCACGTTTATTTATCTCCGAGTTGAACTGCACCGATAGGGTATGATCCTGTGTCCGTAGCCTGTCGTTCCGGAGAAAATCGGGAATCGACTGACTGAAGTAGGAAGTATTCACCCCCGAATTGTAGTCGAGCCTATCGCCGGTATAGTTCAGTTTCAGGCGCATGGAATTGTCGCCATGCTTCCATGCCGATATTGCGTTGGCAATCCACGACAGATTGTCGCGCGTACGCTTCTCCGACAGTGGAGCCGATGCGATGTCGGCCGATATGTATTCGGGCCATAGAGATCCGCTGTAGTCCGATGAGAACATATCGTTGAAATCGTGCTCGGTTATCTGCGAAGCGGGATTCCAGGGAGTGTTTCCGCCACGGAGAGTCACTATATTCTGCACCTTCGGTGCTATGCGCATGGCGTACAGCGAGCCGTCGTAGAGCAGTGGTTCTGCTCCGGTACCGGCCTTGGCCACACCCACCCAGCGGCTGCGGGCATCGTCTTTGAGTTTTAGATTGATTCCGGCCTCTTCGGGAAATTCAATGCCCTCGAGAGCCTTGATAGGCTGATGATTTTCCAATACTTCTACCGATTTCACATCTTCGTGCGATATATTCTCGGTCGCCAGTCCATACTGGCCTCCTATGAAATCATTACCATCGATATAGAATTTATTTATAGGCTTACCCTGGTACTTGATGGTGCCGTCGTTCTCCACTTTGATGCCCGGCAGACGCTTGATCACGTCGATTATGGCATTGTCCTTGGCGTTGGCATATTGCCCCACGTTGAAGACGAGAGTGTCGCCTTTGGCGTATATATCGGGTGCACGTACTATCACATCCTTGAGCTTTGTGGTCCGTGGATAGAGCTTCACTTCATGGCTGAAGTTGTAGGTTGCCGGTAGTTTTATCGATTCATATCCCATGTGGCGGAACGACAGGGAATCGACCGCCGCCGCGACTTTCAGAGAAAATGCACCCTCGGCCGACGACGATGCGAATGCCACGACTTTGCCATTGGCGGTCAATCCCTGCACCACAACGCCGGCTATCGGTTCGCCTGTAGCGGCATCGGCAACGGTGCCGCGTACATCTTCCGGAACTGCCGCCACTACCGGCAGCAGTCCGAGAAGCATGCAAAGTATGAAAAAACTGAATCTGCTCATTTCTTCCAATCGCGTTCTATATAGTCAAACGGAAGCTCTATGGGGTCGTAGGCGTCGGGTATCGGGTTCCCGTTTTCGTCGGTAGCGGTCACTGAGCCGCCTCCGGTAGCTTCGAAATATGCGTAAGGGTTCACATCATAGCGATGCTTTGTGTCGTAGTATTTTGCCCGCGAGGTATTGTTGAACGGCACATCGTAGATAGTGATAGGCCTGTCGGAAGCCGACTTTATGCCTATGCATTCGAAGCTATATTCGCCATTCCTGTCCGATGCTTTCATTATCAGTCCGGGCAGTCCGCATAGCTTCCATGGGCCATCCATCACCGGGATGTCCTCGCAGTAGAACGCCGTCCATTGCCGACCACGGAAATGGCATGTGGCCGCATGGCATTCGTATCCGAGTACGGTCGCGGTGCTGTCGGTAAGAGTCCAGTCGAATTGAGGCATGTCTTCATCGTAGCGGAACCAGTCGGTGCATATTTTCTCCGTATGCGTCAGTTTTCCGGTAGGATAGTTCTTGTATATGGTCATGAAGTCGCCTGTATTGAGCTTATCTTCCATCGCTGCGGCCACTATCTGCTCCTGGGTGCTGCACATAAGTATCGAGTCGATTGTAAGATTCTGAAGACTCGAGAATTTCGACAGGCCGTCCGCTGCAATCTGGAGCAGCATGCGGTCGCTTTCATAGCTCTTCTCCATCTGTTCGGTGGTGTCGGCCCACCATTTGTATTCGTATACAAATTCCATTGTCTTGCGGGCGAGAGTTTCCGTTTCGGGCACCGATTGATGTATCGACAGCTTGCGGCGAAGCACTTTGCCGGTGGCGGCTATGGCCACAAGTATGATAATAAGCATCAGGATTGTAGTTTTTTTCATGTCGTTTCCTTTTTTGATTCATGCCGCAAAATTAGGGTAGGGTGTGCCGCCGGGTCGAAAATAATCCTTACTCAAACATTATGTAATTATTACTGAATTATTACGCGTGCCAAAATAGGTGTGAATGTCAGCCTCTTATATCGATTATTCTGGCTAATTTCGCAGCATGGAAAAGAAAATAAAGATTCTCTATATATTGTCGATCATTGCTATACTTGCATTTCTGGGCATGCAGGCATATTGGCTGTATTCCCGCTATGAATTCTCTATCAGGGAATACGAGGATAAGACCGGCGTGACAATCGAAAAAGCACTCGACGAATACCGCCGTCTGAGGTCTGCAATGTTGGTGTCGCCATATAATATGACAACCGTACAGTCGGCGTATAATCTTAATACCGATATAGACTCCACCGGCAGGCAGACACGCAAAGTAACTGTGACGTCGCATAAATTCAATGCCCGCCACATGTTGGGAATACAGGAGGACCGCGACCTGACGCTTGATGAGAAAGTGCGCCTTGCGGAAATGGTTGCCGACAGTATGAATATAATTACAACCAAGGAAAGCGCTCTCGATGTCAGTGCGGCACCTTCCGATGCCGCTGCATGGACAGCGATGAAGAATTTCGAGTTCGAATTTCAGCACCCGTTCACTGTTGAAGGCATCGATTCGCTATTGCGCAAAGAGAATATCGATGCAGATATCACCTTGGCTGTCACTGATACAATGATGTGGCGTCCGCAGTCGATGCGCCATGTATCGGCGTTTGCCCCTCGATTCAAGTATATCAGCCCCTACTCGGAACTTGAGTGCAAGGCCGTGGTCATAGATTGCAAGATACCTGCATCGGCCGTGGTGAAAGAGATGGGCGGCACATTGATTGTTGCATGTGTGCTATCGCTTTTTCTCATCGCCTGCCTCGTGTGGCAGATTATGACGATAGTGAAATTGACACGTCTCGACAAGATGCGCAGCATGTTCGTCACCACGATGATTCACGAACTTAAGCGCCCTATTTCGACCTTGAAGATGTGTGTGTCCGGGATTGAGAATGACCGCATGATGGCTGATGCCACGGCCAAGGCCGAGCTTATGTCGTCCACACGCACGGCCCTCGACAATCTTTCGGCATACTTCTCGAAACTGCGCGATATCACATTCAACAATGTGGAGCAGATTCCGCTCAACATTACACGCTTCAATCTCTGGCAGCTGGTCGACGACGTGCTCTCTTCCATATCGGTGCCCCCATTCAAGGATGTACGGTTCGAAAACGGTGTCGACCGCTCTCTCGAAGTGTCGGCCGACCGTACTCACGTGTTCAATATCCTCAACAACCTTGTCGAGAATGCACTAAAATACTCCAGACCTCAGGTCGTGGTGGCCGTTTCGGCTGTAGCGGAAGAGGGTAGAGTGGCCATCTGTGTGGCCGACGATGGAAACGGCATCGAAGCCTCCGAGCGCCGCCATATTTTCACCCGCTTCTACCGCGGTAGGGCATCATCGTCGGATGTGCCCGGCATGGGTCTTGGGCTGGCTTATGTGGAATTGCTTGCCGGCGCCCATGGCGGGTCGGTACAAGTGGAAAGTACGCCGGGTGAAGGCTCCGAATTTACCATAAATCTACCGCAATGATCAAGGCAAAAAAGATACTGCTTGTCGACGACGACGTGAAGAACTCGATGCTTCTGAAACGCTTCATCGAGCTCGAAGGCTATGAGGTGACATATGCGCCCAATGGCCGTATCGGGCTCGAGCTATATCGCGATCTGCGCCCCGATCTGATACTGCTCGACATAAATATGCCGGAGATGGATGGATTTGAGACCGCCCGGGCAATACGTGCTACCGACCGCAAGGTGGTGATTTTCTTTCTCACCGACCGCACCGACAAGGTCGATCGGCTGCATGGATTCTCGCTCAAGGGAAACGACTATATCCCCAAGCCGTTCTACCCCGAGGAGCTGATTGCGAAAATCCACGAGCGCTTCGACAGCGGTATCCTGGGCCGGAGCATGGAGTTTACATTTGGCAAGACCATATTCCGTCCCGACCTGTGTACCATCTCCTACCGGGGCGAGACCCATTCGCTCTCCGTGCGGCAATCGGAAATATTGGCTATTCTTGCCGCTAATGCCGGCGAGATTGTGGAGCGCGATTATATCCTCAATGCTGTGTGGGGCGATGCGAGCTATGCTAATTCGCTGGCATTGAATGTTCAGATAAGCTATATACGCAAACTACTGCTCGATCCGGCCCTGTCGATTGTATCGCTAAAGAAGAAAGGTTATATCCTTGCCGTTGATATTTGATGTTTTTTCTTCCGATAGTGTAACATTCCGTGGATTGATGCGTCATATAATCATGAAAAGACTCACATATCTCCTATTTCTGTGTTTGCCATCCATTGGATTTGCCTCCGATTTCCGGGTTACGGCCGAGGCTGTCGATAGTCTCGGGGCTCCCGAAAGTTTTGTCACATGGCGTGTGTTTGCGTTGCCCGACACCATAACGCCTATAGCTGGCAGCTTGACAGGCGACGACGGCCTCATAAATGCATCTCTGAGCGCGCCGGGCAACTACCGGCTGTCGGTCATAGGCATGAGCTCAAAGCCCGAGGAAAGGGCGTTTACGCTCTCCGACGAGGCTCCTGTGGTCAACCTTGGCAAGATCGTGCTCCATGAAGCGGCCACAAAGCTCAATGAAATCACCGTGACGGCACAGAGGCCTCTTGTGGTGAAGGAGATAGACCGTATCGGCTACGATGTGCCGGCCGATGTCGAAGCGCCGACTTCGACCTTGAGCGAGATTCTTCGGAAAGTGCCGATGATTAGTGTCGACGACGACGGAACCATACGCGTCAATGGGTCCACCAGTTTCAAGATATATAAGAACGGACGCCCCAACAATTCATTTACCAACAACGCCAAGGACATCTTCAAGGCCATTCCTGCCTCGAGCATACGCAAAGTGGAGGTTATTACCGACCCGGGCGCCCGCGAGGATGCCGAGGGCGTCGGTGCGATCCTGAATATTGTCACCGACAATCAGACCGTCATCAAAGGCGTGATGGGTACGGCCAATGTGTCGTTCGACTCCCGCAATGCCATTCCCGGCGGCAACCTGTGGCTTACTTCGCAGATCGATAAGGTTACGTTCGCTGTCAACGGCGGCTATTTCAACTCCAACCGCCGGTCGTCGGAATATTCGTCGTGGCAGCGCGGCACATATACATCATCGGGCCGCGAACTTTACTCTACAACCGAAGGATATGGCACCAACAACGGCGGCTATGGCGGCTTTGAGGGCAGCTACGAACCCGACACGCTCAATCTATTCACCATCGAGGGCAATTTCTTCCTTTTTGGTACTAATCAGGTCGGTTCGACCATGACAAGCCTCTCAGAAGCCGACGGATCGCCTGTGTATAGCTATGGTAGCCGCTCGCACTACCCGTCGAACAACTATCACGACTTCGGCGCGGTTGCCAACTATCAGCGCAGCACGCGGCTCAAGGGCGAGACCATAACACTGTCCTATCAGATAAGCACCACCGACCAGAAGCGCGAGGAAGTGACCGAGTACTTCGATATGGTGAACGCGCCCATGGCCTATACCGGTATCAATGCCGACTCCCGGTTGAAGTATGCCGAGCACACGGTGCAGCTCGACTGGGCACGTCCGCTTGGAAAGCTACATAAGATTGATGTGGGCGGCAAGTTTGTGCACCGCACCAACCATTCGACGAGTAACCGCGAGTATGTGGGGCAGAATGAGACTTCCGATGATTTCAAGCATATCACATCGATAGGTGCCGTGTATGCCGACTATCGGTTGAAGTATAAGAAACTCGGCGCCCGTGCAGGTCTGCGCTACGAGTTCTCGCGCCTGTCGGCCAAATATCTTACCGGCGACATGCGGAAGTTCGGCAGCAATCTCAGCGACTTTGCTCCTAACGTGGCATTGAGCTACGACATAAACGATGCCAATACCGTCAAGATTTCTTACAACCGCCGCATATCGCGCCCCGGTGTGTACTATCTCGATCCGACTGTGAATGAGACGCCGCTGGTGACAAGCCAAGGTAATCCCAACCTCAAAAGCTCGTCGGTGAATCAGTTCAATCTCAATTACAGCCTTATAAAAGCCAAGTTCAATCTCGACTTCACGCTTGGTGCACGTATAAGCAATGATAATATCGGCCAATACCGGAAGGTTGTCGATGAGCATACCTACAACAGCTACGGAAACATAAACCATTCGCGCGACTACAACGCGAGCCTGTATGTGCAGTGGTCGCCTTTTGCCAAAACTCAGATTATGCTCAACGTATGGGGTGGCTACAGCTCTTATAAATATCCGTTCGAGAATTTGAGCGAATCTCGATTCTATTGCAATCCCTACCTCAATATTTCGCAGAAGCTTCCGTGGAAACTCACGCTGCGCGGCTATGCAAGCTGGTATAGTGGCGGACTTGGCAGTGTATACTCCTACTCCAAGTCTGGAGCCGATGCCATCTATTATGGTCTGAGTTTGCAGCGCTCGTTCCTGAAGGAAGACCGACTGACTGTCCGACTTCATGCCAACCGTCCTTTCGGACCAAGCCGGCAGAAGTATACAAGCTATGGCATAAACTCCGACTACCTCTCGGAGTCGGTGCAAACCAACGGACATCAGAGCTACTGCGGCATTTCGCTGAGCTATCGTTTCGGTTCGCTCAATGCGATGGTGAAGAAAACGGCCGGACGCATAAACAACGATGATGTTTCGGGCCAAAAAATGTGATTTTTTACCGACGGTAGGGCAGGGCAGTGCGCAAATTAAAATCTCAGAGCCTCTGTTTGGTCGATAATTAGTGATATATCAGATAGATAGACTTTGTTTTGGCGTGCATGGATTTTTAGCAATCTGTGCACGCCTTTTTTCATGATTTTTAGTTACCTTTGTAACCTAATTCTAAGACATGACGCCCGCATTTCAATGGATTACCTCGGGTGTTGAAACCCCGGTGCTTGATTATGAGCGACTTGAGCAATGGATTGTGCAAGTCGCGGCTTCTTACAACCGATTTGTCCGTTCTCTAAACTACATTTTCTGCTCCGACGATGAGATTATCGATGTGAACCGTCGCTTCCTTCAGCACGACTACTACACCGATATCATCACCTTCGACGACTGTACCGCCGCGATGCTGCGCGGCGACATGTATATTTCGCTCGACACTGTGCGGTCCAATGCGGAGATGCTCGGTGTTGACTACGGACGCGAGCTACACCGTGTCATTATTCACGGTGTCCTTCATCTTTGCGGCATAAACGACAAAGGGCCCGGTGAGCGCGAGATTATGGAAGCTGCGGAAGACCGTGCGCTTGCTCTCCTCGAGAAATAATACCTGACCCTATAACTTATAACTTGTAAGTTTTGCCGCGCAAGACTTAACATATGCGATTCGATTTCGATATAATAGTAGTAGGAGCCGGTCATGCCGGCTGTGAGGCCGCCCATGCAGCGGCCCGATTGGGTGCGCGCACCCTTCTGGTGACGCACGATATGAACAAAATTGCCCAGATGAGTTGCAATCCTGCTGTCGGTGGCATTGCTAAGGGGCAGATTGTTAGGGAGATAGACGCTCTTGGCGGTATGATGGGAATCGTTGCCGACCGTACGTCTATACAATTCCGTATGCTCAACCGCAGTAAAGGACCGGCAATGTGGAGCCCGCGTGTGCAGGCCGACCGGAATAAATTCTCTGCTTTGTGGCGTGAAATTCTCGAAAATACACCAAACCTGTCGATGTGGCAGGGAAATGTCGACTCTCTCATTTTCGACGATGGCAAACTGGCCGGCGTCCACACTTCGGAAGGCGCTTCCTTCCGGGCGGGTAGGGTAGTGCTGACCAATGGTACCTTCCTTGGCGGTCTCATGCATATCGGGCGCGTATCGTTTGAAGGTGGTCGTATATCCGAACCGGCATCGCACGGCATCACCGAGCAGCTGCGGTCTCTCGGATTTGTTGCCGACCGAATGAAAACCGGTACTCCCATGCGACTCGATGGCCGCACAATCGATTTCTCCAAAACCGTGCCGCAGCCTGGTGACACCGATTTCCATCACTTCTCATATCTTCCTGAAGTGAGGAGCGAGTTGAAACAAAGGGAATGCTACACCGTATATACAAGCGAGGAGACATGCGCTATTCTTCGTGAAGGGTTGCCCGACTCGCCTCTCTACAACGGACAGATACAAAGTATCGGTCCGCGCTATTGTCCGTCGATAGAAACAAAAATTGTCACCTTTGCCGACAAGACAGAGCATCAGCTTTTCCTCGAGCCCGAAGGTGAGACCACGCAGGAGTTCTATGTCAATGGCTTCTCCTCGTCCATGCCTATGGATATACAGATTGCCGCCATATCTACTGTTCCTGCATTGAAAGATGCCCAGCTCTACCGGGCCGGATATGCTATCGAATATGATTTCTTCGACCCCATACAACTGCGCCATACCCTCGAGACACGCCTGGTGCCTGGACTCTTCTTTGCCGGACAGATCAATGGCACTACCGGCTACGAGGAAGCTGCCGGACAAGGATTGATTGCCGGAGCAAATGCAGCTCTTCAATTCCTCGGGAAGGACCCGTTGATACTCGGGCGCGATCAGGCTTATATCGGTGTGCTTATCGATGATCTTGTCACCAAAGGAGTCGACGAGCCTTACCGTATGTTCACAAGCCGCGCAGAGTACCGCATACTTCTTCGCCAGGATGATGCCGATATGCGCCTCACACCGATAGCCTACGAAATAGGCCTTGCCGATGAGCATCGTTTCGCACTTTTGGAAGAGAAACGACGCTTGCGGGACACAATAATCGAACTGGCCGATACTGTCACTGTGCGGCCCGCAGATGTAGAGGAATTAATGCTTCAGGCTGGCACCACACCTCTTAAACAGGGCGTGAAACTTCGTTCGCTTATCGAACGTCCACAACTCACCATACTCTCTATAGCACCTTATGTGGCCCCTCTGTCGGAGCTTATAGAATCGCTTCCGGCCGATCGTCGGGAGGAGATAGTAGAAGCTGCGGAGATACTTGTGAAGTACGAGGGCTATATCGCACGCGAGCGTCTTGTAGCAGAGAAGCTGCGCCGTCTCGAGGATGTGAAACTTGCACCCGACACCGATTATTCCCTTATAAAATCGCTGTCGACAGAGGCGCGGCAGAAACTCGACCGGCATAAGCCCGCAAGCGTGGGCGAGGCTTCCCGTATTCCGGGCGTATCGCCAAGCGATGTGAGCATTCTTCTGCTGCTCATGAATCGATAGATTGTTCCACGTGAAACAATTTTGAATCAACAAATAGAAAATCAAATAATTATAAAACTATATTTAATGGAATACATCAAGTCCAAAATCCGCGACGTTCAGGATTTCCCCAGCAAAGGAATCCTCTTCAAGGATCTTACCACAGCTTTTAAAGATCCCCGTGCACTCCATATCATCGGCTGGGATCTTTCGCAGCTCTACCGCGATAAAGGTGTTACCAAAGTCGTAGGCATTGAATCGCGTGGTTTCATCGGAGGTTCTATCCTCGCATTCGAACTCGGTGCCGGTTTCGTGCCTTGCCGCAAACCCGGTAAGCTCCCCGCCGATACTATTCGCCAGGAGTATGCAAAGGAATATGGTACCGATGTCATCGAAATTCATCGCGACGCTATCGGCCCCGACGATATCGTGGTGCTCCACGACGACGTGCTCGCTACCGGTGGCACAATGGCGGCTGCCTATAAGCTTGTGAAAAGCCTTAATCCTAAGAAAATCTACATTAATTTCATCATCGAGCTTTCCTCTCTCAATGGCCGCGCAGCTCTTCCTGCCGACGCCGAGGTGACTTCGCTGATCACATATTGATATCCACTTCACAGAAGCGAATACTACAGGCCCTGCACCCGTTTTATCGGCTGCAGGGCCTGTAATTTTTTTTCAGTATAATAATTTTTATGGTATAATTTACTATCTTTGCCATTGGATTGCCGGCCATCGGTCGCTTTCCTTACATTTGGTTTGAAGCGTATTCGTTGCTTTATCCTCCGACTTGAAATCGCCAAATTTTATGATATGAAGGATAGGCAGTCGTTGATTGCGCTCATGCTTGTCGTCTGTCCACTCCCCGACGAGGGGAGCCGATATACGGTAAGGCGTGGGAGTGGACTGTTTATTTCATATCTGGTGTTTGGCGATACCAAAGTCGGAATAAACCGAATCAGTTCCACGCTTTTGTTGTATATATAGGGCAATGGATCGGGACTGTCTATGGCCCGCTCTGTGCCTTACAATGTCTGATTTTCTTAAAGTATGTGTCGTTTTCCTTTTGGTAATGCTTCTGCTCTGTTGTCTATGACATGAATCAAATGTTCACGGTATGGCTGAGATCATGACCGTAAGCTATGGAAAACGCTCCGTGGATGTATTTGCTGTGGTATATTAAGCATGCCAGAGATTCGAGGCTGGAGCGATCTTAACTCGATATGATGGTGCGTGCAGGGCTGCTCCAACTGCCCAGGTATATGAAAAAAGCCCGGCGAAAACCGGGCTTTAATATATGGCTGAAGTATGGTTTACTTCACCAGAACCTTGCTTGTTTTGTTGCCCTGACGGCGGATGAAGATGCCGTTTTCGGGGTTGGCCACGCGGATGCCCTGCAGATTGTAGTATTCAACGGGTGCATTCTCATCCACGGTCACGTCTTCGATACCGGTCGATACGAACTCACCGAAGCTGTGGGTGTAGGTGGGATGGTTGAGGTATACATTCAGAGTCTGGGGCTTGCCTTTCTGCGAATCTTCGAACTTGAATTCATTCTGCCAGAAGGTCCAGGGTACGCGCTTGAGGTGGAAGTAAGCCTCGCCAAGGCTTGTGTTGCTTGGGCGCTGACCGGTGTGGTTCTTGGCACCCCAGTGCTGTATGTCGCCGTCGAGATACATTTCCAGGCGATAGCGGTCGTCGGCGTTGGGGATATCCACATTACCGCTCCACTGGCCGTCGCCTTTGTACTCGAGGCTCTCTCCGACAAAGTTGAACGATGTGAGGTGGTAGAAACGGATTGCATTCACTTCTTTCACGCTTGCTGCGCCCGAGGCGAAGTTCACGTTGATGCAGTATACACCGTCTTTTGAGATTTCGGTGGCTCCGGCTTCCTTGGCTATCTTATCGTTGTTGACGATCACATATTCGTTGGTGCCGTCGGAGAGTGTGAGCTCACCGGCTTTCAGTTTGGTGAATACCTCGAATGTGAAGTCGTCGATTTTATTCATGCTCACATATGCATGTTCGGTGAGGGCAGAACCGCCGGCTGTAAGTGTGCCGGGAATTTCTCCGATTTCACCAAAAGAGTGTGTGAGGCCGGCTCCACGGAGAGTTGCTGTCACGAGGTACTGTTTGCCGTCTTTGTACTGTGCGGCAAGTTTCCATTTCGGATCCCACTGGTTGTCGGATGCCTTCTTGCCGGTGTCGTGCATGTAGTAGTATTCGGCGGTGCCGTCGGGCTCGGCGTCGTTGGCATCGTTCACCGGGCCGTAGATGTAGGAATCATCGTTATCGCGGGGATAGCGGACAACGAATTTATAGCGGTTGTCCTGGTTACTGAGATTAGCCCAGGTGAACGGTCCGGCCCATGTACCCTCGCCTACATAGTTCATAGGGAATTCAGTGCCGGTCCAGCAGTGCTTCATGGCGAAGTAGGTGATCTGCTTCAGCTCGATTGAATTGTTGCCGAAATCGATGTTGATGCGGTATACACCGTTTACGTTTCCGTTTTTATTGCCGTTGAGCTCGCATTCGGCGCCATTGCCGTCTTTCACAACGATGCTCTGGTCGGCATAGAGACGGGCGTAAGCCTGGAAATTGTTTTCGGAAAGCTTGGTGCACTCCACCGGAGCTGATTCGGCGAGACCGTCGCCGCTTACAAAGACTGTCGAAGGAGCGGCAGCCCATGCAGATGATGCCGCAAAAAGTGCGGCGCAAAAAAGTAGATTTTGCTTCATGATAAGAAAGGTTTTGATGGTATGCAAAGGTACTTACGGGTACGTGCTCGATGTGTACCGACGTGAGACAAATGTGTAATAATGGCTACATAAACACGAAAAAAACATCTACCGACGCAAAAAATTGCACAATATCAAAAAAATGTCTACCTTTGCACCGCAAACCACACCATAAGGAGAGATGGCAGAGTGGTCGATTGCGGCGGTCTTGAAAACCGTTGAGGGTCACACCTCCGGGGGTTCGAATCCCTCTCTCTCCGCAAAAGAGCTGCAAGTCAACGACTTGTGGCTCTTTGCATTTTAGAGAGATGGATGAGAACCCTCGGGTTCGTAATCGCGGAGCGCTTTCGAAGCGAAGCGGAGAAAGAATCCCTCTCTATCCGTATTTAATACTGATTTATAGTGTTTTAGTAAATAAGCACCCGTGAAACTACATTGCAAAATTTCCAAATAAGGGCAGTCTGTAATATATAAATCTTCCGAATAAGTGCAGTACGGGATGTTTTTCGTATCTTTGCATCAAATTACAATGTTATGAATCTGATAGAACTTGAAACAATACTTCGTGACCAAAAGGCAGAACTTGACCTTTTGCGTGAAGATACTCTCTCATGACATATCCAATGAAAAGACTCGTAAGCGTGAAATCCGGGGATGCTTGGCAGGAGCAAAAGTAACTCACTGTGATAATATATACATCATAACGAACCTTCAGCGCGAAGACATTTCCATTGAAGATAAAACCATAAAAATTATACCTGCTTATTAATGGCTGCTGAATGAATAAAGACGATGGATTACCGTGGTCTTGGCTCAGGCATTATTCGCGCATTGCAATCTTATAGCAATATTGAGTTACGTTACTGGGAAATATGCGAATAGTGAACAACATGCTTTTCTTTGGATTTTTATCATATTAGGTGGGTTTAATTTCAGAATTAATTAGAAATTTTGCAATCGTATCAGAGGATATAGAAAGAAGTTATGGTTCTGCGAGCCCAACCGATAATATCGGGGTTGTGTGCGACTTTTGGTTCGTGGCATAGGGCTTGTTCAGGAATTTATTCGCAATTTTGCATCTCTACATTAAGAAAGCATTAATTATGGTGACAATACTCTATGCCCATCCTTACGAGAAAAGTTTCAATCATGCTATACTCGAGACTATCGTCGATAAGCTTGCAGCGACCGGTCGCGACTATAAGGTAATCGATCTGTATGCCGACGGATTCAATCCGGCCATGGAAGCCGAGAGTCTGCGTCTGTTCAGTTGCGATGAATCGGCCGATCCTCATGTGCCGGCTTATCTCGCCACCCTTATGGCGTCGGATGAATTTATCATGATATTCCCGATTTGGTGGTCGACCATGCCTGCTATCGTCGACGGTTTCTTCGACAAGGTGATGCTTGGCGGTGGCAAGGCATTCCAGTATGCTCCCGATGGCCGACTCGTGCCGGCTGCCATACACATGAAGCGGACTTTGA
The DNA here is from genome assembly GCA_910587915.1 of uncultured Muribaculaceae bacterium. Taxonomy (GTDB): domain Bacteria; phylum Bacteroidota; class Bacteroidia; order Bacteroidales; family Muribaculaceae; genus CAG-873. Next base: position 271,003 of record CAJUOB010000001.1, read on the forward strand.
TGATAAGTACTTCTGAAGCTCCGACCGAAGTATTCAAAGATTTCTTTGCCGATTACTTCCCGAGAAATGTTCTCGCTACCGTCGGCATGGAAAATGTGGAATGGTATAACTGCCCGCAGACCTCCAACGGTTCCGACGAGCACCGTAAGGCATTTTTATCGATGATATACGATAAAATCTGAGGTTTTAGGACACGCGCCCGTGGAACGCATTTAATGCGATTCTGGCGTGTTTTGTCTCCCAGATGATAAATGTATCGGACAGTGGCTTTCCATGCGGCTCAGCGCCGTTTGTGAAAGCCACTTTTTTACTGTAATTCTTCGAGCATCGCGCGGAACTCACGCGCCACCGTGCTACGGTCGGTATCGTCGTAGTGATAGTGCCCCGAGTCTGGGAGGTGAAATGTCTTCACCGTCGGGATTCCGGCGAAATATCTGTCGGACCGTGGCGACACCATCTCGTCGTGCTCCGACAGGAATACACGCGTCGGGACGTCGATGAGATGTGTAAGTTTTCTGGTGCGCCATATCTCGGCGAAAAGCTCAAGGAAGCGAGGAATCCAGCCGGCATAGTGAAGCACGTTGGGGTCTTCGGTGAGGCTGTATACTTCCCGTGCCGCGATGGTGTGCACGTCGTCGTCGCTAATTTTCCCGAAGTGTACTTTCAGTGGTGTGCTGAGCATTCTCCGGGTCGGGCGTAGTTTAAGCGGTACATTAAGCAGGAAAAGCGAGTCAGCCTGCTTATCGGCTGCCGCGCGGATGGCGAACAATGTGCCCATGGAATGCGCCACAATGACTATACGCGCATACTCATTCCTGAGGCATCGCACCTTGTCGGCAACCTGGGCTTTCCAGCGCGCCATCGATGCGTTGCCGAATTCGCGTGGGGTAGAGCCATGGCCGTCGAGCAATATCGTGTGCACGTCGGCCCACTCAGGTACGAGCGGATACATGTCGCGGAAGTTATCGGGTGATCCTAATATACCGTGCACAAAAAGTATGGCCAAATTCTTTCCCATGGTGCAAAAATAATGATAAGTCGATAGCCGCACAAAATAAAATCAGAAGCGGACCAAAATTAAATTTTGATCCGCCCCGTTCAATGGATGGTATTAAGATACTGCTACTTCTTTTTCAGAGTCTTGTCGATTACCGGTTTCACCACCGATTCCATCACTTTGTAGCCTTCGGTGTTAGGGTGTACGCCGTCGCCGCTGTAGGCCGGATTCATCGTGCCGTCGGGACCTGCCACCATGGCGCTGTAGTAATCCACATAGGGTATTTTATTGTCGGCTGCATATTGTTTGATGAGCTTGTTGAGGGCAGCCACGCGTTGGGGTGCGTCTTTAATCGACTGGTTCCAGCTGAACCATGTAGCAGGAAGTACCGATGCCAGTATCACCTTTATGCCGTTGGCTTTTGCAAGTTCCACCATCGACTTGATATTGCCCATGGTCACATCGATGTTGAACGGATGGGTGTTCTCAGCGCAATCGTTAGTGCCCGCGTTTATCACCACTGCCTCGGGGTTGAGGTTTATCACATCATCGCGGAAACGGAGCAGGAACTGATAGGATGTCTGGCCACTGATGCCACGGTCCACATAGTTGTTGTTTTTGAAGAAATCGGGACGGTGGTCAATCCAATAGTCCGTAATCGAATTTCCGAGAAATACAACCCGATGCTCGCCTTTGACAGGAGCTGGAAGTTCTTGATTGGCCTGTGCATAGCGGCCACGGTTGGCCCAATCGCGGTTGTCGCCCGACATATTGATTGCCGATAGCAGTGCAACGGCAGCAAGTGCTATTTTGAATGTGTTGATTTTCATTGTGTTATGAATAATATAGCCAAGGTGGTCATAATGACTACCTTGGCTATAAGATATTAAAAATTAATATACTGCAAATTCGTAGATGCGGGTATCCTTGCCGCCGGCCGACTGTTCGGGCTGAACCACCATCAGGCGCAGATAGCGGGCGTCGACAGGAGCGGTGAGTTTCTTGCTTACGGTGTTCCGCTTGTTGGCAACCATCGAATCGATTGTCTTCCAATCCTCACCCTTGTCATTGCGGGCCTGGAGAAGGCATGTGGCTGTCACATACGAGGGATTCTCGGTTCCGGCATTGAGAAGCGACCATTCGCTCACAGTTATCTCCTTTCCAAGGTCATATTCCACATAGCTGGGTATGCCGGAGATATCGCACCACTTGGTGGAGGGATCGCCGTCGTGAAGGAAGCGGGGATGTTCGCGGTCGTTAACCATGCCCGACCATCCAACGATGTGTTCGGCTTTGAGCAGGCTTTCCTTCGATGCGGCTGCTGATGCGAGCGAGCGCTTGCCATCGCCCTCGAACGATGTGCGGAAGAGTGTCGACAGAGGCTGTGCTGCCACGCCGTCTTCCTTGGCCAGAGTTGCCGAGAAGAGCACGAGCGACGGATTGTCGGGGAGAATAATCTCCTTGGTGCCGGCAGGGATATCGATGCCGTATTTATACATGTAGGTAAATTCGTAGGGATGGTCGCCTGCGGCCGAGTGGCGGTGTGTTCCCACATATGCCACCTGGTCGTCGAGCATGTAGCCTTCGGTGTGGTTGGTGTGGCCCCACTGGCCTATGAAGCCTGTGTAGGACGGCACTGTGAGGGTCGTGGCTGTCTTGCCGGTCTTGAATGTGCCTTCAACAGCATTGTCGTCGGCAGCTGCAGCGAGCACATACAGGCGGTTGTATCCGGCCGGGATGGCTATTGTATCACCCTTGCAGGCCTTGCCGTTGAGAAGTGCTTTGTTTTCGAGAGTGAAAGGCACACCGGTGGCGGTGAGGGATGCCGGGATGAGTTCGGCGGCATAGGCATATCCGGCATCGAAGTCGGCATCGCCGGCAAATTTATTCCAGCTGAAACACTTCTTGTCGTGATTCAGAGGCAGTGCTGCATAGGTTGCTTTGGCATTAGCCTTGGCAGGAGCGAATTTCACCTTGTAGGTCTTTATACCGTTTGGACCTACCGACACATTGAGGTCCTTGCCGTTGAAAGCAGTGCTTCCGATAGTCTTTTCTGTACCATCGGCCTCTACGGCTGCCACCAGAGGAAGGGCGAACGATACCACAGCATCTTTCACGCCCTTGCCGGCAGTTTCATATACACGCACCACGTATTCATCGGAGCTTTCTGCTTTCTTGAATGCCTTGATGGCGATGCCGGGGTTGGTGGTCGATGCGGCCGAGTATGTCCGGCCGAGATCGCCGGCATGCTTGTCGGTCGAGAATGCTTTTATGCGCTGGTTGAGGACGTCGGCACGACGGCTTGCATCGGCTTTGTCGAGTTTTCCGGCATGGCCGGTGAGGCTGTAAGTGAAGGTATGGCGGCCCCAGTCCTGATGATCCTGGTATGCATATCCACGCTTGGTTTTGGGAGTGTGGAGCAGAGTGAGGCGGATGGTGTTGTCGTTGGGTTTGTCCCAGCCATACTTGCAGTCGTTGGCTACGGTTACACCGTAGTCGCCGCTGCGGTCGGTAAGGTCGGCCCAGCGTTGGGAGTACACCTCGTAGGCATTGGTCTTGTTGTTTCCGCGCTCTACGGTGCCTACACCGAGGTCGTAGCATGCTGTCTCATTAGCCACGGCGAGGGGGAACTCTGCCTTCACAAGTGCATTGGTGGTAGCCCAGTCGACCTCGTTGTAGAAATCGATACGGTCGGCCAGAGCACCTTCGTAGAGACGGATGTACTGGCGGAATTTGGAGTCGCCATGGCCCTTTTCTACGCATAGGGTGGTGCGTACCGGACCATTCTCTACAATATACGCTTTCACGTTGTCGGCAATCGACACCGGTTCGCGGTCGATTGTCTCCTTGAGAACTTCCCATGCGGGCCATTCAAACGATTCGTTTTCGGTGAAAATAGCCAGACGGATAGCCTTGCCGGGTTTCACCATCTCGCGACCGTTCTTTTTATCGTATAGCGATGTAATGTCGCCGTTTTTGTCGATGGCAAGTTTATAGACGGAGTTTTCCACGCCGTCGGCAGCTACGGTAGCCTGCTTTTTGGCTGAGCCGGAGAAGTTGAGGCCATATACGGCATAACCGTTGCCGGGCACGGTGGCTTCCACAAGCACACGGGCTTTGCCGTCGGCACATCCCAGCAACTGGGCTGCAACGTTTTTACCGGCATGGTCGGTGGCGGTTACCTTTGCGGGATTGCCTTTCACGGGCACTTCAAGTTCAACAATGTCGGTGGCTTCGTGGCCGAGAGCGTTGTAGAAAACTACCGGAGTACCTTTCACGCGGGTATCCATGCGGCCGATCACTGCATCCGAGCTATGTGTGAGGATGTCGGAGAACTGCTTGAGCGAAAGAAGTTCATCATTCCATGAGAACTCATAGGCACGTGGTATCGACGTACCGGTGAGGTCGTCGTGGAACTGGTGGAATATGAACCGGCGCCAGGCTTCTGTAAGGGCCTCGCCGGGATATTCGGCCACGCCGAGCATGCCTGCGGCTACCGATGAGCGTTCGGCTGCGTCGCCGAGAAGCTCGTTCTGGCGGTTGTACAGTTTCATCGCTGCCTGCGATGTGTAGCATCCTGTGCCATGTACGTCCATCAGAAGCTCGCCATCGTAGCGGGGCAGTTCCGGATGTTCGGAGTAGGGCAGAAAATCCTTGAAAATCTGGTCGCTGGTAGCGCTTATCACCTTGAGGGTGCCGTCGGTGCCAACAGCGCGGTCCACAGCATCGACCGAAGTGATGGTGGGAGCGCCGCCGATGTCGCCGGTACCGTAGTAGTGGAATACTATGCCGAGCGGACTTTCACCAGTACGCTTCAGGAGCATTTCACTTTGTGTAAGGTCTTCGTTTTTGAAGCGCTGGCCGTAGTTGAAGCCATGCGTCATCATTATTTCAGATCCGTCCACACCTTTCCAGACACCCACGGTGTAGGGATACTTTTTGTCGCCGTGGAAGGCATTCTGACGCCATCCCAGTTTCTGCGAGGAGAATCCGATAAGTCCGCAATGCGAGGCTATGGTAGGAAGTGTCCAGCCGAAACCGAAGCAGTCGGGCAGGAATATATCGGTGCTCTCCACGCCGAATTCATTGCGGTAGAATTCCTGGCCGAGCATCACGTTGCGGATAGCCGATTCGATCGATGGTACTATCGCATCGGTGGCATCCCAGCTGGCACCGCATATGTGCCAGCGGCCATCGGCTATGTGTTTTTTCATCAGTTCATACTCCCGGGGGAAGTATTCCTTCATCCAGGCGTATTTTATGCCTCCTTCGAAGTTGAAAACGTAGTTGGGATACTTGTCAAGCAGTTTGAGATTCTGGTCGATGGTATTCCATACATATTCCTTGATGGTGGTCTGTATGTCCCAGTTCCATTGGGTGTCGAGATGCGCGTCGGACACCAGATAGGCCTTAGGCTGAGTCTCGGCGGCATTAACGCCGGCCGCACCGGCGAGCAGCGAGAGTGCCAGCAGGCAGGTCTTCGGAGCTATTTTCATGATTTGATTGGTTTATTTAGGTTGCGATATTGATTATTTGCGGTTTCTGATGTATTCCAGAAGTATGAGGTGGCCCGGACGCGACATCGTGCCGTGGTCGAAGCCGTCGAGTTCCAGAAGCTGTGCGTCGGGATGGCCCGTGAGCTGGAACATGCGCCATAGATAAGCATTTTCCTCATAGCGTCCGAAAAGTTCGCGTTCGCGCTGGCCGCATATCAGAAGGATAGGACGGCAATCGCCACGCACGTAGAACAGAGGAGCGTTTTCATCGATAAGAGGATTGAGGTCGCCCATACCACGGTCGCGACGGTTCTGAAAGTGTGTTATGGCTTGTCCGCTGAAAGGAATGATAGCGTCGAATGCCTTGTCGGGGTCTACGCCATATTTAGCCAGGCGTGCCTTGTCGAGGCCTATCATCATCACCAGATAGCCTCCGGCCGAATGGCCTGCGAGATAGATTTTCGACGGGTCGCCGCCGAAACGCTCTATGTTTTCCACCACCCATGCAGCGGCGGCAGCGGCGTCGTCGACACAGTCGGCTGTAGTCACCGACGGGTCCACCTTGTTGCCGCACAGACGGTAGCTCACGCCTACCACACCGATTCCCTGCTCCCGTAGTTCGCGGGGTATATCGCCATGACCACCGGTGAGGCCGCCGCCGTGGTACCATATCACGGTCGGATATCCGGGTTTGTCGGCAGGATAGTAGAAGTCGAGCACGCATTTCTGTTTCTGGTACTCATCTGTGGTGCCGGGGCGGTAGCATATGTTTTTCTCAGTTTTGTAGTTCTGAGCCGACATGGTTATTGCAAGGAATAATACCATGCCCAGTGCGAGGATGTTCTTGAATATCTTCATGTTATTTTTCGTTGGATAGTGAATAAGGTGCGTCTGATTTGCGGGTGCCGCGTTTGTAGTTTGGCTTGTCGCTCATTTTGTAGTCGAGGCGTGCGCCACCGGTAAGGTCGGCATGGCGCAGGTAGTTCTTTCCGTAGTCCTTGCCGTTGAGTTTCAGATTGTCCACATAGCGGTTGGTATCCGAGTTCTGCGGAGCCGAAATCTCTATATTTTTTCCATTAGGCAGCTTCACGGTAGCCTTGGTGAAGAGAGGAGCGCCAAGCACATATTCGTCGGTGCCGGGGCACACTGTATAGAAGCCGAGAGCCGACATTATATACCATGCCGATGTCTGGCCATTGTCCTCGTCGCCGCAGTATCCGTCGGGCGTGGGCAGATAGAGGCGGTTCATCACTTCGCGGAGTCTGTACTGTGCCTTCCAGGGCTCGCCGGCATAGTTATATAGATATATCATGTGCTGGATGGGCTGATTGCCGTGGGCGTACTGGCCCATGTCGACAATCTGCATCTCGCGCATTTCGTGTATCAGCTGCTTGCGGGTGTCCACATTCTTTCCGAAAGTCGGCGGGGTGGTGAACACGGAGTCGAGCATGGCTACAAACTGTTTGCGGCCGCCCATAAGGTCTATAAGACCTTCGATGTCGTGGAACACCGACCATGAGTAGTGCCAGCTGTTGCCTTCTGTGAAAGGTCCCCACCATTCCACGGGGTCGAAATCGGGAGTGAAGTTGCCGTCGCGGTCTTTTCCGCTCATCAGATGGAACGGCGCGTTGTAGAGATTGCGGTAGTTGCGCGAGCGTTTTTTGTACACGTCGGTTTCGGCTGCAGGGCGTCCCAGTTTGCGGCCCATCTGGTAGATGCACCAGTCGTTGTAGGCATATTCGAGGGTGCGGGCCGCGCTCTGACGTCCGCTTTCCACCGGCACGTACCCGAGTGTGTTATAGTCTTTGTAGGCGAAACGTCCCGACGACGATACCGACGGATGCAGTGCGTTGGCGCCATGTAGCAGGCCCTCGTACATTCCTTCGGCATTGGCCGGAGTCACACCTTTCACAAATGCATCGGCCACAACAGAGGCGGAATTATTGCCGATCATACAGTCGCGGTGGCCGGGGCTGGCCCATTCGGGATAGAAGCCGCTCTCGAGATAGGCGTTGTAGAATCCTTCCTGCATCTGTGCGCTGATTTCCGGATACATGAGATTGAGCATCGGAAGTTCGCCGCGGAACGAATCCCAGAAGCCGGTGTCGGTGAAGAATCGGCCCGGGTGCACCTTGCCTGTGTGTGGACTGTAGTGCACAATGTTGCCATTGGCATCAGTTTCATGAAGCATGCGTGGGAAAAGGGTGCTGCGGTAGAGACACGAGTAGAATGTGCGCAGGCGGTCCACATCGTCCGACTCCACTTCCACGCGTCCGAGCACATCATTCCACCGGTCGCGGCCCTGCTTCACGAGTGTGTCGAAGTCGTTGCCCCCAAGCTCGCGTAGATTTAGCTCGGCCTGCTCGGGGCTGATGAACGATGATGCCACGCGGGCATGTACTTTCTCGCCCTTGCGGGTGGCGAAGCCTATGATTGCGCCGGCATGGTCAGCTTTGCTTTCGGTCGACGCGGTGTTGATGTTGCCGTCGGTGACGGCGGCAGTATAGGTGAATGGCTTGTCGAATTCAAGCACGAAGTAGTTCTTGAAGTTCTCGGGCACGCCACCGCTGTTGCGTGTGGTATAACCGGTGATTTTCTGAGCCTTGGGGTCGATTTTCACATACGAACCTTTGTCGAAGGCATCGACCACCACAAACGAGCTGTCGTTCTCCGGAAAGGTGAAGCGGAACATCGCCGCGCGCTCTGTCGGCACGATTTCCGCCGTCACATTGTGGTCGGCCAGGAATACGCTGTAGTAGTATGGCTTGGCTACCTCGGCCTTGTGGCTGAAGAAACTTGCCCGGGCATCCTGGTCGAATACGGGCTTGTCGGTCACCGGCATGATGGCAAACTGGCCGTAGTCGTTGATCCAGGGGCTTGGCTGGTGGGTCTGTTTGAGACCGCGTATACGCGATTCAGTGTAGGTATAGGTCCAGCCTTCGCCCATCTTGCCCGTCATCGGGGTCCAGAAATTCATGCCCCATGGCATGGCTATGGCGGGGTATGTGTTGCCGTGCGACACCTCGAAGTTCGATTGAGTGCCTATGAGCGGATTCACATAGTCCACCGGTGTTGTTGCGCCTGCCACGAAGCATACAGTGGCTGCAGCAGCGCTGAGTATTGCTTTCTTTCTCATAATTTCACAGTAATGCCATCTGCAAGGTTGCCGCGGCCGGTTTTTGTTTTGCCTTTTTCTACCACAATCACTTCCACATTCTTTATTTCGGAAGCGACATCGCGGTCGCCTTCGGTCGAGGCAAGTGCCACATTCACTTTTTTACCGTTCTTCTGGGCCTTGAAAGTCATGAGGCTGTAGTCTCCGTTGCGGAATTCCCAGCCGTTGCCGGCATCCCAGTAGAGACGGCCTTCGGCTGTGCCGTTGTTTTTCTCAGTTTTGTAGTTCTGAGCCGACATGGTTATTGCAAGGAATAATACCATGCCCAGTGCGAGGATGTTCTTGAATATCTTCATGTTATTTTTCGTTGGATAGTGAATAAGGTGCGTCTGATTTGCGGGTGCCGCGTTTGTAGTTTGGCTTGTCGCTCATTTTGTAGTCGAGGCGTGCGCCACCGGTAAGGTCGGCATGGCGCAGGTAGTTCTTTCCGTAGTCCTTGCCGTTGAGTTTCAGATTGTCCACATAGCGGTTGGTATCCGAGTTCTGCGGAGCCGAAATCTCTATATTTTTTCCATTAGGCAGCTTCACGGTAGCCTTGGTGAAGAGAGGAGCGCCAAGCACATATTCGTCGGTGCCGGGGCACACTGTATAGAAGCCGAGAGCCGACATTATATACCATGCCGATGTCTGGCCATTGTCCTCGTCGCCGCAGTATCCGTCGGGCGTGGGCAGATAGAGGCGGTTCATCACTTCGCGGAGTCTGTACTGTGCCTTCCAGGGCTCGCCGGCATAGTTATATAGATATATCATGTGCTGGATGGGCTGATTGCCGTGGGCGTACTGGCCCATGTCGACAATCTGCATCTCGCGCATTTCGTGTATCAGCTGCTTGCGGGTGTCCACATTCTTTCCGAAAGTCGGCGGGGTGGTGAACACGGAGTCGAGCATGGCTACAAACTGTTTGCGGCCGCCCATAAGGTCTATAAGACCTTCGATGTCGTGGAACACCGACCATGAGTAGTGCCAGCTGTTGCCTTCTGTGAAAGGTCCCCACCATTCCACGGGGTCGAAATCGGGAGTGAAGTTGCCGTCGCGGTCTTTTCCGCTCATCAGATGGAACGGCGCGTTGTAGAGATTGCGGTAGTTGCGCGAGCGTTTTTTGTACACGTCGGTTTCGGCTGCAGGGCGTCCCAGTTTGCGGCCCATCTGGTAGATGCACCAGTCGTTGTAGGCATATTCGAGGGTGCGGGCCGCGCTCTGACGTCCGCTTTCCACCGGCACGTACCCGAGTGTGTTATAGTCTTTGTAGGCGAAACGTCCCGACGACGATACCGACGGATGCAGTGCGTTGGCGCCATGTAGCAGGCCCTCGTACATTCCTTCGGCATTGGCCGGAGTCACACCTTTCACAAATGCATCGGCCACAACAGAGGCGGAATTATTGCCGATCATACAGTCGCGGTGGCCGGGGCTGGCCCATTCGGGATAGAAGCCGCTCTCGAGATAGGCGTTGTAGAATCCTTCCTGCATCTGTGCGCTGATTTCCGGATACATGAGATTGAGCATCGGAAGTTCGCCGCGGAACGAATCCCAGAAGCCGGTGTCGGTGAAGAATCGGCCCGGGTGCACCTTGCCTGTGTGTGGACTGTAGTGCACAATGTTGCCATTGGCATCAGTTTCATGAAGCATGCGTGGGAAAAGGGTGCTGCGGTAGAGACACGAGTAGAATGTGCGCAGGCGGTCCACATCGTCCGACTCCACTTCCACGCGTCCGAGCACATCATTCCACCGGTCGCGGCCCTGCTTCACGAGTGTGTCGAAGTCGTTGCCCCCAAGCTCGCGTAGATTTAGCTCGGCCTGCTCGGGGCTGATGAACGATGATGCCACGCGGGCATGTACTTTCTCGCCCTTGCGGGTGGCGAAGCCTATGATTGCGCCGGCATGGTCAGCTTTGCTTTCGGTCGACGCGGTGTTGATGTTGCCGTCGGTGACGGCGGCAGTATAGGTGAATGGCTTGTCGAATTCAAGCACGAAGTAGTTCTTGAAGTTCTCGGGCACGCCACCGCTGTTGCGTGTGGTATAACCGGTGATTTTCTGAGCCTTGGGGTCGATTTTCACATACGAACCTTTGTCGAAGGCATCGACCACCACAAACGAGCTGTCGTTCTCCGGAAAGGTGAAGCGGAACATCGCCGCGCGCTCTGTCGGCACGATTTCCGCCGTCACATTGTGGTCGGCCAGGAATACGCTGTAGTAGTATGGCTTGGCTACCTCGGCCTTGTGGCTGAAGAAACTTGCCCGGGCATCCTGGTCGAATACGGGCTTGTCGGTCACCGGCATGATGGCAAACTGGCCGTAGTCGTTGATCCAGGGGCTTGGCTGGTGGGTCTGTTTGAGACCGCGTATACGCGATTCAGTGTAGGTATAGGTCCAGCCTTCGCCCATCTTGCCCGTCATCGGGGTCCAGAAATTCATGCCCCATGGCATGGCTATGGCGGGGTATGTGTTGCCGTGCGACACCTCGAAGTTCGATTGAGTGCCTATGAGCGGATTCACATAGTCCACCGGTGTTGTTGCGCCTGCCACGAAGCATACAGTGGCTGCAGCAGCGCTGAGTATTGCTTTCTTTCTCATAATTTCACAGTAATGCCATCTGCAAGGTTGCCGCGGCCGGTTTTTGTTTTGCCTTTTTCTACCACAATCACTTCCACATTCTTTATTTCGGAAGCGACATCGCGGTCGCCTTCGGTCGAGGCAAGTGCCACATTCACTTTTTTACCGTTCTTCTGGGCCTTGAAAGTCATGAGGCTGTAGTCTCCGTTGCGGAATTCCCAGCCGTTGCCGGCATCCCAGTAGAGACGGCCTTCGGCTGTGCCGTTCTCATCGAGGCACACATAGAGTGTCAAGGGTTCGAGGGTGGCTTCCTCGGTGTGCTGTATCACTTTTCCGGCAGGTATTATGCTGCCGCCTTTGAGACGGAGCGAAGCCTGGTGCGCAGCCTTGGTGTCGCCTTTCACAAGACTTATTTCCTCCCATATGCCGGCAGGCAGAGCCGGATTCTTGGCGAAAGTGGGCACAACAAGCAGATTCTCGCCCATGAGGAATGCCTGGTCCTCGGCGCGGAGTGCCTGATCTTTTATATCGGCAAAGAAGAGGGGCTGCATCACGGGCAAGCCGGTATTGTGGGCGTCGTAGAAGCAAGTATAAAGGTAGGGTAGCAGGCGGTAGCGGCGTTCGAGCGCCATACGCGAGGTTTTCTCAACCTCAGGGCCGAAAGCCCATGGCTCTTTATCGTTGGTGCCGGCACATGCATGTCCGCGCGCGAAGGGCAGGAACACGCCGAAGCCAATCCAGTCGGCGAAGAGTTCGGGAGGAGTGTTGCCGAGGAATCCGCCGATATCGGGGCCGCTGTAGGGCTGTCCCGAAAGACCAAGGGTAATCGACATAGGCACCGACCACTCCATGTGCTGCTGTTCGGCATAGTTGTCGCCGGTCCATGTGGCGGCATAGCGTTGGCCACCGAGAATATTGGAGCGTGTGAGCACGAACGGGCGTTTGTCGGGGTATACATCGAGGAAGCCGTTGCGTGTGCCTTCCACCATGAAGCGGCCATATGCGTTGTGGTAGAGCAGGTGAGGACCTGCGGGAAGACCGCCACCGCCACGGTGTACATTGTCGTTGGGCATCGTGCCTATGCTGTCGAACACGGCCGGTTCGTTAACATCGTTCCACACGCCGTCGATACCTGTGGCGAGGAAATCTTTATAGAGCCCTGCCCACCAGGTGCGCACTTCGGGCACGGTGAAGTCGGGGAATGCAGCCATGCCGGGCCATACTTTTCCCTGATATTCGCTTCCGTCGGCGCGGCGAACCCACACATCGTTCTCGGTTCCCGATTTGTACACGAAGTATTCGGGATCGGCTTTCGGCGCGGGGTCGATCATATACACAGCCTTGAAATTGGCTTTGTGCAGATCGTCGTTAAGTGTCTTGGGATCGGGGAATTTCACAGGGTCGAACGTGAATATGCGGAAGCCGTCCATATAGTCGATGTCCATCCATATCACGTCGCATGGTATGTTACGGCTGCGGAAGTTTGCGGCGATGTCGCGTACTTTGGCCTCGGTGTCGTAGGAGAATCGGCACTGGTGATAGCCGAGCGACCATAGCGGCGGCATTTCCATGGTGCCGGTTAGCTCGGCCAGACCCTTGACCACATCCTGCGGAGTGGCACGGTCGATGACAAATGCCCGGAAGGGAGCCCCCTCTGTGTCGAAGCTTATGCAGTCGTCGGCAGTGGTGAGATGCGATTTCCACGACGAGTCGAAAAGTATGCCGAATGCAGTGCCGTCGGGACGGACGCCCATCACCCAGGGGTGAGTCTGGTAGAGGTGGGTGCCATTGTCGACGGCTCGGTAGGCGCCGTTGTCGACGTTCCACAGCTCGATGGTCTTGCCGTTGCGCAGCAGCGGCCCTGTAACCTCGCCTCCGCCATAGAGGCTTGTCCCGACGGGGACACGGAGTTTCGCTCCTGCTTTTCCGTCGGTAAATGTAAATTCAGGCACGAGGTTCCAGGAAGAGGGTAGGGCGGCGGTGTACACCGGCTCTTTCTCCAACATCAGCGACGGTGTTTTCGCCGGGTCGTAGCCCTGAGGCACAAAGAGGGCGATACCATCGCCAACCATGGCCGTCGACGCCACTTCTACCGGTGCAGCGCTGGCTGCTGTGGCTCCGGCGAAAGCGACGGCAAAAAAGATTTTTTCGAGATGCATATCGTTGTGTTGATTGGTTTAAGGTGGGATGAAAATGTTTTTCTGTCACAAAGCTACAAAAATAAGAGCCGTCGGCGAGTATTTGTGTGCGCACAATAAGGATACAGCACGGACAGCCATCACTTGCGCTTGTATTGTATACAATTGTGGCAGCATCGCGCACATGCCCCGAGGTGGACTTTTGGCTACGCCTCTGTCGCAAATCTACACTTTTGGCATACCATATTACAAAATTGAATAATACATTGTGTAACTTTGCACTATCCACCAATCTAAACCTGTCAAATCTGCCCCACGCAATGAGAAAAACAGCGCTTGCACTGGCTGCCGCTGCAGCACTTTTCACCATGAACGCATCAGCCCAGAAATGGCTGACACCTGAAATCGACCGTCAGGCTCGTGAACTTCTGTCGCAAATGACGACCGAAGAAAAACTCAATTACATAAACGGCGAGAACTGGATGTACACCCGGGCCATACCACGTCTCGGCATCAGCGCCATGAAGATGTCCGATGGTCCTCAGGGTTTGGGAACACATGGCCCGTCGACAGCATATCCGGCAACGATAATGCTCACCGCCACATGGAACGAGGATCTGGCCAAGCGCTACGGCCAGTCGCTCGGACGCGACTCCCGTGCCCGTGGTGTCGATATTCTCCTCGGCCCGGCTGTGAACATATACCGTGCCCCTATGTGCGGCCGTAATTTCGAGTACATGGGCGAGGACCCCTATCTTGCAGCCCGTACAGCTGTAGGCTACATCAAGGGTGTGCAGTCGGAAGGTGTCATGGCTACAGTGAAGCATTTCTTCGCCAATAATTCCGACTACGACCGCCACAACATAAGCAACGACATGGACGAGCGCACCATGAACGAGATTTATTTCCCGGCGTTCAAGGCTGCTGTGCAGGATGCCGAGACCGGAGCCCTGATGACAAGCTATAATCTTGTCGATGGTGTCTGGACCACCGAATCGCCATGGCTACTGAAAGATGTGTTGCGCGACAAATGGGGATATCAGGGACTTGTGATGTCCGACTGGGGCTCTACCCACCATTGCATCCCCGCTGCCGGCAGTGGCCTTGACCTCGAGATGCCCGGCAACGAGCGCATGAAGCCCGAGGAGATGGCCTACTATCTCCGCACCGGCCATGTGTCCATGGATCAGATCGACGAAAAGGTGCTCCATATACTCCGTGTGCTCCTGGCATTCGATTGCAAGGAAAGCAAGGGTGCCGACAAGAGCATTCCTCTCGATGATCCCGCATCGGTTGCAACCGCGCTCGATGTGGCCCGCGAAGGTATCGTGCTTCTCAAGAACAAGAAAAACATACTGCCGCTCAACCCTCGTAAATACAAGCGTATTATCGTGGTTGGTAAAAATGCCGAAGGCTATGTGCGCGGCGGCGGCAGCGGCAATGTCAATCCATTCCACTATGTGAGCAATTACGATGGTCTGAAAGCAGCTTGCGATGCCCGTGGCATTGCTGTGGAGTATGTCGACATGCTCGACTTCATGCCCGACATCATGCGCTCCGGCAACGGTCTTGCCGACCGTGGTCTCAAGGCCGAGTATTTCCCCAATATGAAATTCGAGGGAGCGCCTGTGGCTACTCTCACCGACAACAAGATACGCCACATATGGGGTGGTGCACCCGATGTGGAAGGTATGCCGGCAGAAAAATATTCCATACGTTGGAGCGGCGTCATTGTCCCCGACGAAACCACGGAATACAAGTTCACTGTCGGCGGCGACGACGGCTACCGCCTGTTTATAGATGGCGAAAAGGTGGCCGACAGCTGGCACAATGGCAGCTTCCGCTCCGACGATGTGGTGAAACTGCTGGAAGCCGGTAAAAACTACGATATCTGTCTTGAGTACTATCAGGATGGTGGCTCGGCCGCCGCTCAGCTCACTTGGGACAAGGTGAACAATACCGACCGCCGGTTCGAGAAGTATCTCGCCAATGCCGACCTTGTGGTGGCATATATAGGCCATAGCGCCGACTCTGAGGCCGAAGGCGGCGACCGCACATTCGAACTTCCTGCTGCCGATGCCGCGCTCATGGCTCGCCTTGCCGGTTGCAACAAGCCTGTTGTCGCTGTGGTCAATGCCGGTGGCAGTGTAGAGATGCAGCAGTGGGAACCCACGGTCAGCGGACTGCTCTGGAGCTGGTATGCCGGTCAGGAAGCCGGAACAGCTGTGGCCGAAGTGCTCTTCGGCGACGTCAACCCTTCGGGCAAGTTGCCTATGACATTCGAGAAAAAATGGGAGGATAATCCTGCGTACAATAGCTATCACGATCCCGATGGCAACAAGCACGTGGCATATACAGAAGGTGTATTCACCGGCTATCGTGGCTACGACAAACTTGGCCGCGAGGTACAGTATCCTTTCGGGCATGGCCTGTCGTACACCACTTTCCGCCTTTCCAACATGGAGGTGTCGGCTCCTGCCGCCGATGGTACCGTCGAGGTTTCCTGCCGTCTCACCAACACCGGCAAGCGTGCCGGAGCCCAGGTGGTGCAGGCCTATGTCGGCAAGGATGCTACAGATGCCTCTAAGGTCGAACGCCCTGTAAAGGAGCTTCGTGGCTATAAGAAAGTATATCTCCAGCCCGGTAAAAGCGCCGACGTCACCATCACACTTCCGGCCGATGCCTTCAAGTTCTACGATGTCGATACACACGATTTCGAGTTCGACCGTGGTCTCTACAATGTGATGCTTGGTTTCTCTTCGCGCGATATCAAAGCGACTCGTAACATAAAGTATTGATTATAATGAAAAAAATAGTATCCCTCATAACCATTGCGGCAGCCATGACCGCCTGCAACGGCGGATTCGACGGTGTCTCGGTCGAGACTGTCGACCGTCCGGCTGCTGCCGCCGATACCGGCGTCATGCATCCTCTCGCTCTCGAAAAACTGCCCCTTGGTGCCATCAAGCCCGAGGGCTGGCTACGCAAGCAGCTCGAATTGCAGCGCGATGGTCTCAACGGACATCTTGCCGAGATCTCTGCATGGCTTGATAAAAGCAACAATGCATGGCTCGTTCCCGGAGCGCATAATGGCTGGGAAGAGTCTCCCTACTGGCTGCGTGGCTACAGCCGCCTTGGGTATATTCTTGGCGACAGCGCCATGGCAGCCGAGACAAAGGCTTGGATCGAGCCTGTGCTCGCCTCGCAGAGGCCCGACGGTTTCTTCGGCCCTGAGAACATGCACAACGGCCATCCCGAGATATGGGCGCAGATGGTGATGCTCGACTGTATCCAGGGTTACTACGAAGCTACCGGCGACGAGCGTGTGCTGCCTTTCATGCGCCGGTATTTCGAATGGGAGATGAACCTGCCCGATGAGGATTTTCTCGAGGATTATTGGGAAAATTGCCGCGGTGGCGACAACATGTGGTCGGTAATATGGTACTATGGCCACACCGGCGATGCATCGGTGCTTCCTCTTATCGAAAAGATACACCGCAACAATGCCGACTGCACCAATCCTGCAGCCTTGCCAAACTGGCACAATGTGAATATTGCCCAATATTTCCGCGAGCCGGCAGAGGCCAGCCTCGTCATAGGCGATTCCGCGCTGATGGCCGCAACATATAATGTCCACGACATCGTGCGGCGCACTTTTGGTCAGGTACCCGGTGGCATGTTCGGCGCCGATGAGAACGCGCGTATCGGTTATATCGATCCACGCCAGGGCACCGAGACTTGCGGATTTGCCGAGCAGCTTGCCTCCGACGGCATCATGCTGTCTATAAATGCCGACCCGCTCTGGGCTGAGAATATGGAAGATGTGGCGTTCAACTCTTTCCCCGCTTCGATGACCGCCGATCTCAAGGCTCTTCGCTACATCACGGCACCGAATCATGCCGTAAGTGATTCCGAGAATCATCATCCGGGCATCGACAACCGAGGTCCGTTCCTCAACATGAATCCTTTCAGCAGCCGCTGCTGCCAGCATAACCATGGTCTCGGATGGCCGGCGTTCACCCAGTCGCTGGCCTACGCCACTCCCGATGGTGGTGTGGCATATGCAGTATATGCTCCCAGCACAGCCACTCTCGAAGTGGCCGGGGGCCATCATGTCACTATCAGCGAGGACACTCGCTATCCTTTCTCCGACACTCTCCGCTTCGAGATAAGCACCCCCGAGGCTGCCACCTTCCCCATATATTTCCGCATCCCGTCGTGGACACACAGCGCCACAGTTGCGGTCGATGGCAATACCCTCGCATATCAGCCTGAACCGGGCAAGTACATGAAGCTCGAGCGAGAATGGACCGACGGCTCGAAGATAGAGCTTATTTTCCCCATGGAGCTCAGTGTGCGCCGATGGGCTGTGAATCAGAACAGTGCGTCGGTAGACTATGGTCCGCTCACCCTGTCGCTCAAAATCGATGAGCGCTATGAGAAAGTCGACTCCAAGGCAAAGGCTATCGGCGACTCGCACTGGATAGAAGGTGCCGATACCGAGAAGTGGCCTACATATGAGATATATGCCGATTCTCCATGGAACTATGCCCTTGTGCTCCCCGACGACAATTCCACAGCCGGTTTTGAGGTCGTGCACATGCCATGGCCGGCCGACAACCAGCCTTTCGCGCTTGCCGGTGTGCCGCTTCAGGTAAAGGCAAAAGGCCGTCTGGTGCCGTCGTGGGGCATCGATAGCACCGGTCTCACAGGCGTGCTGCCTTCGCCACGTGCTGCCCGTTCCGAGCAGGTCGACGACATCATTCTCGTGCCTATGGGCGCCGCCCGTCTACGTATTTCCGCATTCCCAACCTCCAATAAATAGCACATGAACAAAATTGCAGCAATTGCCATTATCGCCAATCTTGCACTTGGTGCATCTGCCAAGGACTATACACTCAAATCGCCTGCAGGCAACATCGGTGTCACCGTGTCGGTCGACGATTCGATACACTACAGTGTGGCCCGCGACGGTAAGGTGGTCGTGACCGGTGTCGGTGTCGGTCTAAATACCGCCGACAAAACTCTCGGCGAGAAGCCGTCGGTGAAAAAAGCACGTCGCACCAGCACCGACCGTACTATCGTGCCGGCCGTGCCATTCAAGCACTCGTCGGTCGCCGACAAATACAATCAGCTCACACTCGATTTCAAGGGTGGATATGGACTCGAGATACGAGCCTACGACGATGGCGTGGCACATCGTATGGTGACTTCACTGCCGTCCGACTCTGTGAAGGTGGCATATGAGAAATTCAATGTAACCCTCGCCCCCGGCAACAAGGCACACCTGCAGATGCCCGGTGGCTTCAAGACTTCTTACGAGGAACCGTATACCCATAAAAACCTTGCCGAATGGACCGTTGCCGACCGCATGGCCACTCTGCCCGCTCTTTTTGAAGTGGGTGACGATGTGAATGTGCTCGTGTCGGAATGCGATGTCGAGGACTATCCCCACATGTTCATCAAGGGAGACGGCAAGGGTGGATTCTCTGCCACGTACCCCAAAGTGCCTCTGCGCTTCGGTCCCGACGGCGACCGTAGTGTCAAGATCCTCGAGGAGTCGCCCTACATAGCACATACAGTGGGAAAACGCGCATATCCTTGGCGATTCATGGCCGTTGGCCCGGCTTCGACCATATTGGAGCAGACATTCACCACACGCTTGGCGCAGCCTCAGGCTTTCGACGATACATCGTGGATCAAGCCCGGTTTTGTTAGCTGGGAATGGTGGAATGGTGCAATCCCCTACGGTCCCGATGTCGATTTTGAGTCGGGTTGCAACCTCGAAACCTACAAGTATTTCATCGATTTCGCAGCCAAGTACGGCCTTGAATACATTCTCATGGACGAGGGTTGGGCCAAGAGTACTCTCGACCCCTATACCCCCAATCCCGACGTCGACCTTATGGAGATAATCCGCTATGGTAAGGAGAAAGGCGTCGGGGTGTTCCTGTGGCTCACATGGCTTGTTACCGAGAACAATTTCGACCTCTTCAAGCAGTTCAAGGACTGGGGCGTGGCAGGTGTGAAAATCGACTTTATGGACCGCAGCGACCAGTGGATGGTCGACTTCTACGAGCGAGTGTGCCGTGAAGCTGCCAAGAATGGTCTGATGGTCGACATGCACGGCTCCTTCAAGCCCGCCGGACTCGAGCACAAATACCCCAATCTCCTTTCCTACGAAGGTGTGCGCGGCATGGAGCAGATGGGTGGATGCCGTCCTGAGAACTCGATATGGCTGCCGTTCATGCGCAATGCCGTCGGCCCTATGGACTATACTCCCGGTGCGATGTTCTCCACACAGCCCGAGTGCTACGCTTCGCAGCGACCCAACTCGGCGTCTATCGGTACCCGTGCATATCAGACCGCTCTCTTCGTCATTTTCGAGAGCGGAATCCAGATGCTTGCCGATAACCCCACCCTCTACATGCGCAACGACGACTGCACAAGCTTCCTTGCATCCATCCCCCAGACATGGGACGAGACCCGTCTGCTCGATGCCAAGCTTGGCGAATATATGGTTGTGGCCAAGCGCAAGGGCGACAAATGGTATGTAGGAGCTATCCGTGCCGATGGTGCCAAGTGGCAGAATCTCGATGTCGACCTCAGCTTCCTCGCTCCCGGTGCGGAATACACCGCCACATGGATTGAGGATGGCGTCAACGCTCCCCGCCAGGCCATGGACTACCGTCTCAAGAGTGGTAAAATGTCGGCCGGCGACATTTTCAAGGCAAATCTATCGCGTAACGGCGGCCTCGCCCTTATTCTTGAGCCTGCGAAATGATCAATCCGCTATATAATCCCGCTCCCGGTCGCTACGACGGTTCCATGAAGTACCGTCGTTGCGGCCGCAGCGGCATTCTCCTGCCCGAGATATCTCTCGGCCTCTGGCACAATTTCGGCGATGTGAATCCACTGGCCAATTCCATGGCCATAGCCCACTACGCCTTCGACCACGGCATCACTCACTTCGACCTTGCCAACAACTATGGTCCATCCTATGGCTCGGCCGAGGAAACCTTCGGTGCAATAATGCGCAAGTCGTTCGCGCCGTACCGCGACGAACTGTTCATCGCCACCAAGGCCGGCTACGACATGTGGCCGGGCCCCTACGGCAACTGGGGCTCGCGCAAATACCTCATGGCAAGCCTCGACCAGAGTCTGCGTCGCATGAACCTCGACTATGTCGACCTATTCTACAGCCACCGCTACGATCCGGCCACACCTCTGGAGGAAACTCTGCAGGCTCTCGTCGATATCGTGCGTCGGGGGAAGGCGCTCTATGTGGGTATCTCGCGCTGGCCGGCCGAGGCGGCTGCCACCGCCTACAGCTACCTCGCCGCACGCGATGTGCCCTGCCTCATCTATCAGGGCCGCTATAATATCTTCGACCGCGCACCCGAAACCGACGGGACTCTAGCTCAGGCTGCCGCCGAAGGCGCCGGCTATATCTGTTTCTCGCCATTGGCGCAGGGATTGCTCACCGACCGCTATCTTGGTGGTATTCCCGCCGATTCGCGCATAGCGCACGGCGGACATCTCAAGAAAGAAGCCCTCACGCCGGCCACTCTTTCACGCATAGCCGCGCTCAACGACCTTGCCGGTCGCCGTGGTCAGACTCTGGCGCAGATGGCCCTCTCGTGGGTACTGCGCGACAATGCCGTTACAT
Organism: uncultured Muribaculaceae bacterium; assembly: GCA_910587915.1. GTDB lineage: Bacteria > Bacteroidota > Bacteroidia > Bacteroidales > Muribaculaceae > CAG-873. Next base: position 292,031 of record CAJUOB010000001.1, read on the forward strand.
CGGTGCTGGTCGGTGCAAGCAGCACGCAGCAGCTTGCCGACAGTCTGCGGGCGCTCGAGGCTACTCCTTTCACCAACGATGAACTCAAAGAAATCGACGATATATGCAAATGAAAAAAAGCACATTCGCCATAATTCTGGCATCCATGGCATGCGCTGCCAACGCTGCCGATACCTTCAATCAGGCGTGGATTGCCGACCAGGCTGTCACTCAGGTCAATAAAGAGCGTGGCCATGCCACATTCATGCCATATGCCGATAAGGCATCGCTCATGGCCGACAGCCGTTTCGACACTCCTTGGGAAGACCCGCAGAACGCTAATTTCGTTGATCTCAACGGTACCTGGAAGTTCCGCTTCGTGCCGGGTACTCCGGAAGGTCCGGGAAAGGCTGACTTCGAAGCTGCCGACCTCGACGACTCCGCGTGGGACGACATCCGTGTTCCCATGAGCTGGGAGATGACTGGTAAATACAATAAACCGACCTATAACAATACATTCTATCCCTTCCACAACACTCCCCCCGCAGCCATGCAGGGATGGGTAGAGCACGGCATCACTGAGCATAATGCCATCGGGTTCTACCGTCGCGACTTCGTTCTGCCCGAGGGTTGGACCGACCGCAACGTATTCATCCATTTCGATGGTGTCTACAGCTGTTGCGCTGTGTGGGTCAACGGTAAATTTGCAGGATATTCGCAGGGTGCCAACAATGTGGCCGAATTCGACATTTCCCGTCTGGCGATGCCTGGCACAAATCAGCTCTCTGTGAAGGTCTACCGCTGGTGCGACGGCTCATACCTCGAGGGTCAGGACATGTGGCGCCTCAGCGGCATCCATCGCGACGTCTATCTCTATTCTACCCCCAAGGCCTATGTCCGCGATCACTATATTACTGTAGCCGACCAGAGTGCCGACGGTACCGCCGGAACTCTCGATGTGGCCGTAGAGATGTCGAATCGCAGCGGAAAGAAAGCCAACAAAACAGTGAAGGTGGAACTCTACGATGCCGACCGCAAGCTCGTGGCCGAAGCCTCGCAGCAGATAAAATTCGGCAAGGAAGGCAAGACCGTCCACATATCCACTCCCGCGCTCACCGGCCTCAAGGCATGGAATGCCGAGAATCCCTATCTATATAGTGTGGTTGTTCGCCAGTTCGACGGCAAGAAGGAAGAGATGGCATTCGCCACCAAATACGGTTTCCGCAACATTGCACTTGTCGACTCTGCCGACCATCACTACTACACCATCAACGGCAAGCGTATATTCTTCAAAGGCGCCGACATCCACGACGCCCATCCTCTCTATGGCCGCTATGTCGACAATGCCACCATGCTCGCCGATATCCGCCTCATGAAGCAGGCCAATCTCAATACTGTCCGCACCAGCCACTATCCGCGCCATGCCAAGATGAACGCCATGATGGATGCTTACGGACTCTATGTGATGGATGAGGCCGACCTCGAGTGCCACGGCAACCAGACCCTGACACGCAACCCCGACTGGACTGCTGCCTTCGTCGACCGCGAGGAGCGCATGGTGCTCCGCGACCGCAACCATCCGTGTGTCGTATTCTGGTCGCTCGGAAACGAAAATGACTCAGGCGACAATATGACAGCGTGCTACAACGCCGTCCGTGCGCTCGACAGCCGATTCATACACTGCCACGGCGACAAGGCCTCCGACATGTACTCCGAAATGTATACCAGCGTCGACGGTGTGCGCCGTCTCATGGGCGGAGCTTCCGACGGACGTCCGTTCTTCATCTGCGAGTATGCCCATGCCATGGGACAGGCCGTAGGCAATCTCACCGACTACTGGAAGCTGATCGAAAGCAGCACCGGTATTGTCGGCGCATGTATATGGGACTGGGTCGACCAGGCTATCTGCGACCCCGCTGCCATCGCTGCAGGCAAAGTTACCGATGCAAACGGCTTCCACGCCTGGACAGGTGGATACGACTACGACCCGTGGTTCGACAATCATGCCAACAACGACAAGGCATTCCAAGGCAACTTCCTCAACAACGGCATAATCACCCCCGACCGCCGCTGGACCGCCAAGCTCGCCGAAGTAAAGAAGGTGTATCAGCATGTCGACTTCAAAAACTACATGAATGGCAAAGTGACCGTGGTCAATAAATATCCCTTCAACGACCTCGCCGACATGTTCTATCTCCGTGGCACCGTGCTCCGCGATGGTATGCCCGTCGAGGAATTCACCACCGATATTGCCGTGGCACCACTCGACAGTGCCCGCATATCCCTTCCGGTGAAGACCGCCGCCGGCGCCGATGCCGAGTATTCTATTATCCTCGGAATGTGCCTCAAGGAAGCCACTCCCTGGGCCGACAAGGACTACATGCTTGCCGACGAGCAGTTTATGCTCACATCGCCCGGCAAGCTCCCAGTGGTGAAGGCTCCGGGCAAGGTCAAGGTAGCCGGAAGCAAGGTTACCGGCGATAATTTCGAGATCGAATTCGACGCCAACGGCGCTCTTTGCAGCTACATCTATGCCGGGCGGCAGCTCATTGCCCGCGCTCCCGAGTATAGCGACTTCCGCCGCATCGACAACGATAGCGAAGGCAAGCAGTTCGATGAGAATGTGAACCACGGTGGCGATATGAAGTACGACTACGCTGCGACCGGTATCGACGCTCACGCCGTTGTCAAGCCCCTCACCGGCTATGGCTCTACCGCAGGCCTCGAAATGGCTGCAACCGGCTCCAAAACAGCCTACAAGGTGGCGTACACCGTCTATGCCGACGGTTCTCTCGACATGAAGGTGACTTTCGACCCGCAGCGTCGCGGTCTGCGACGTCTCGGTCTGGGACTGGCATTTGCTCCGGGCTTCGAGGAAGTGGAGTACTACGCCAAAGGTCCGTGGACAAACTACAAGGACCGCCAGACCGGATCCTATGTGCGCAACTACACCACAACCATTCGCGACATGGTCGACGAGAACATCCATCCGCAGACCTATGGCGACCGTCAGGGTCTGCGCCGCCTTGTGCTTAAGGATAAAGAGGGTAGGGTAGACCTTGCGGTACTCGCCGAGGGCGACGTTGCCTTCTCCCTGTCGCACTACGATGAGCTCGCATGGAATCATGTGACGCACTACAACCGTCTGCACTGGTCCGATCTCACCGAGCACCCCGAGACATTCGCCCACTTCGACTACTGGCAGCGTGGTATAGGCAACAACAGCTGTTTCTCCGACTGCTGCCTGCCGCACTACGAGACTCCCTATCCCGGAAACTGGCAGGGTGCCGCCGAGCTTGGCTACACGCTTCGCTTCCGTCCTGTCGCATCAGCTGAATAACACTTATTTCCAATCATATATCTCACATGAAAAAAACTCTTGCAATACTTTCTGTCGCTGCAATGCTGTGCAGTTGCGCCGGAAAGGAACAAAAGCAGACACTCACCGACTACGTGAATCCTCTGCTCGGCACAGCCACCCTTTGGGAAACCAAAGACCTTGGCTACGAGCGCCATCAGGAAAAACGCACTTGGGGTGCCGAGGCATTCCCCGGTGCCGCGCTCCCCAATGCCATGGTGCAGCTCACGCCCGTCACCATGTGGCGTGCCGGTGCAGGCTACCAGTATGAGGACACCACTATCCTCGGCTTCGCTCATACTGCAATGGGCCACTGGAACCTCATCGATCTCCCCATCATCCCCGTCACCGGCTATTTCAACGCCGATAACTACGCCTCGCACTACTCCCACAGCAACGAGTCGGCTCATCCTGGCTACTATCAGGTCTACCTCGACCGCTACGGTGTGAACGCTGAGCTCACCAGCACTCTCCACGCAGGCTACCACAAGTATACCTTCAAGGACGGCGATGAAAAGCGTCTGCTCGTCAACGTGGCCCACAATCAGGGTAACGTCCGCCATTGGGAAATCGACAAAGTGGCCGACAACGCCTTCGCCGGCCGTCAGAACGGCCTCTACTACTACGCCGTCACCAATCTTCCCATCGACTCCATCGGCATCCAGAAGAGCCTTGCAGAGCGCGGTGTGCCCGTGGCTGTGGTCGATTTCAAGGACAACAAAGGCAAAGAGCCTCTCGAAGTGAAAATCGGCCTTTCCTATGTGAGCATCGACAATGCCAAGGACAACCTCGAGAAGGAAATGCTCGCCAAGAACTTCGACCAGGTGCGTCAGGAAGCCGACCAGACATGGGAAAACCTTCTTTCCAAGGTGAAAGTAGAAGGTGGCACAGAGCGTCAGAAAGGATTGCTGTACTCCACACTCTACCGAGCATCGCTCATGCCGCGTCTCGAAAGCGACGCCAACGGACAGTACCGCGACAACCGTGGCGAGATCGTGTCCGACTCCAACTATCGCTACTATTCCAACCCCGCTTTCTGGGACGTAAGTCGCAACCAGCTCATTCTCATGGGCATGCTGCAGCCCGATGTTGCCCGCGACGTGCTCAAGTCCACAATCGAGCGCGGAGAGAAAGGCTCCGGCTACATTCCCTCCTACTTCCATGGCGACCATGCACCCACATTCGTCATCGGTAGCTGGAAGCGCGGCATCAAAGACTTCGACCTCGACCGTGCATATGCCCTCGCCCTCAAGAGCGCCATGGTGCCCGGACGCGGTGGCCGCGCATGGATGGAAGAATACCTCGCCAACGGATACGTGGCCGATGAGAACCTTCCCGACTGCCCCTTCTGGGAAGAGCACAAAGGCGGTGTGACCAAGACCCTCGAATACGCCTACGACGACTATGCCGTCGCTCAGATCGCCAAGGAACTCGGCGACACCGTGAACTACAACAAGCTCATGGAGCGCAGCAAAAACTACCGCAACGTATTCAACCCCGACAACGGATTCTTCCAGGGCCGTATCGAAGGCGGTGCATGGCTCGAACCCTACAACCCCGACCTGCCCTACTACCAGCACATGTACCGCGAGGCTAACGGCTGGAACTCCCTCTTCTATGCTCCCCACGATCCCGAAGGTGTCGTAGCTCTCTATCCCTCGGCCGAAGCTGTAGAGGCTAAGCTCGACACACTCTTCACCCGTCCCTACTGCGGTCTCGAAGTTGCAAACATGACCGGCTTCATCGGCAACTACTGCCAGGGCAACCAGCCGGGCCACAACATCCCCTACACCTACTACTTCATCGGCAAGCAGGAAAAGTCGCAGGAACGTCTCAACCAGATCATGGAGAACTACTACGACATGGGTAAGGAAGGACTCGCCTACGCAGGTATGGACGACGCCGGCGAAATGTCGGCATGGTACGCGCTCAATGCTCTCGGCATGTACACTTACTCCCCCGCCGACCCCGAGTATATCGTCAGCGTGCCTCTCTTCGACAAGATCACATTCCAGCTTGGCGAAAAGCCCTTCACTATCACTAAAACCGGAAACGGTACCAAAATCAAAGAAGTCAAAGTGGGCGATGCCATCCTCGACGGATACTTCCTCGACCACGCCGACCTCGCTGCCGGCAAGGACGTGACCATCGTCACCGAATAATCACCGGGGCCACGTGCACTCATACTCTTAATGCCCTTCGCGAATTTTCGCGGAGGGCATTTGTATTTCTGTGAAAAATCGCAGCCAGGATATGCTCCTGCCGCTATTGTATACATTTTTGACACGCATGTATAATTATCATTCGCCAATCGTAGGCTAATTTTGCACCATAACCACAAAGTTCTAATATATGAGTGAAAACAAACCTTGAATCTACTCCTGGCTCATCTGTGGTGTGGATTTGATTCATTTCGTTCCGGATTTAACATCTGCGAATGGATAAATTTAACAAACCCCAATATCACCACCTCAGAAAAAGGAATTATTTTAGCGGCCCGATATTTTTGCCGTCCAATGCCAATCTTGGATGTTTCGCAAATCGGACAAGGATATAGACACATTTGTCAAAAAACGATACACCCTCTATAGAGTATATTTCGGAATTTTGCCGTGCGTTATCTATCCCGCAGTTAACCTGAATTAACAAATCTATCCAATAATTATCACTAAAAATCTAATTCGAATGAAGAAATCGAGACCAAAACGGTTATGGTTCGCAGTCGGAGGATTCCTTGCAGTGGCGGCTACTGTCGGCACTCCTCAGCAAGCTTTCGCTGCTCCTGAACCGCAATCAACGGCGGCCGACCAGGCTGTCGTGACGGTAAAAGGTACTGTCTTCGACGAAAACGACGAGCCCGTGATCGGCGCAAGTGTCGTTGTGAAAGGAACAAAAGATGCCGTGACTACTGATATCGACGGCAACTTTACTATCCGATGCAAGAAAAACGCTATCCTCGCGATTTCTTATGTAGGTTACAATACATCTGAAGTTGCTGCCTCCTCAAATCTGAAGCACATCGTGCTCGCTCCCAAGAGCGAAGTCCTCGACGACGTTGTGGTCATTGGTTACGGTACGACCACTCGCCGCGCTGCTGTAGGCGCCGTCGATCAGGTGAAAGGCGAGAAAATCGCCGAGCGTCCGGTACTCAACATGACTCAGGCCATGCAGGGTGCTGCGCCTAACGTTATTATCCAGTCAAACTCTTACGACCCCAACAACCAGAGTACCACATTCAACATCCGTGGTGTGACATCGACAACAAGCTCGTCGCCTCTGTTCGTCATCGACGGTGTTGTGGCCGACGACGGTGCTTTCAACCGACTCAACCCCAACGACGTGGAGAACATCTCCGTGCTTAAGGACGCCGGTGCTGCTGCCATCTACGGTTCGCGTTCGGCTGCCGGTGTAATCCTCGTTACCACCAAGTCCGGTAAGAAGGATACTCCCGCAACCGTTACTTTCAGCGCAAACGTTGGTTGGGAAGATCCCTACTATCCCTTCGACACTGTCGACGGTTATCAGAATGCATGGCTCTACAACCAGGCTCTGATCAACTCCGGCATGGAGCCCAAATTCTCACCTGCTGAAATCCAGGATCTCTACAACCATCGTGCAGAGGAAGTATGGTCTGTCGACGAAATCAGCAAAACAGCGCTCCAGCAGAAATACAATGTAATGGTGCAGGGCGGTAGCAAGAACACCACATACATGTTCTCGCTCGGCTACTACAACCAGGCAAGTAACCTTGTCGGTAAGAACAACCAGGGTATTCAGCGCTACAACATGCGTATGAACATCGGTACCGACATCGGTCGCTTCCACATCGGCGCCATCATGCAGTTCACCCGTAACAACTCCATGACCTCCAGCGCTTACCTCTTCAACGTATACGCTGACTCGCGTCGTACTCCTAAGTACTACTACTACAACACCACCATGAAGGACGGTCTGTATGTACACAACAGCATCGGTGGTTCTCCTGTAGGCGCACTTAATACTCCCGGCTACAATAAATACCGCAATAACGACTGGAGCGGTACTCTTAACGCCGATTTCAAGATCATGGATGGTCTTAAACTCCGTGGTGTGTTCGGTGCTAACATCAACAACCAGACACGTTCCTCGCGTAGCATTCCTACCGAGCACTACAGCGAGTCGTTGGAACTGCAGACTGTATCTCCCAAGGATTACAGCGCAAGCAACTGGAATGCTGACTCGTACCGTCTCAACTCCCAGATCCTTCTCGACTTCAACCGCACTTTTGCAGATGTTCACACTGTGAATGCTATGATCGGTTTCACCAACGAATCGTATACTGCATTCTACAATGAAGTATCGCAGGGCTATATCGACTCAGACCTTGGTATTCCTTCGGAAGATACCACTACTGAGAACGATGCATTCGGCGGTAGCACATATCTTCAGAACCGCGGTCGTACATCTATCAACTCGCTCATCGGTCGTGCCGGTTACAACTACGCCGACCGCTACATGGCTGAGTTCACATTCCGCTACGACGGTTCGAGCAAGTTCCACAAGGATCATCGTTGGGGCTTCTTCCCCTCGGTTTCTCTTGGTTGGCGTGCCACCGAGGAATCCTTCCTCAAGCGCTACCAGCAGAACGTAGGCGACCTCAAGCTCCGTCTCTCTTACGGTGTACTTGGTAACCAGGCTGTGGGCGACTTCGACCGCTTCACCACCTATCAGCTCTACTCGGGTGGTCTCGTGTTCAACAACGAAGCTGCCGGTTGGGCAGGCTTCAACTCCGGTCAGGACGACCTTACCTGGGAAAAGACCAAAACCTACAACATCGGTATCGACGCTACATTCTTCAAGAATGCTCTCCAGTTCTCTATCGACGCATTCTACAAGCGTACAACCGACATCCTTCAGACTCCCCGCTATCCCGGCATCTTCGGTACTTCAGTACCTCGCGCCAACATCGGCGAAATGAGCAACCGCGGTTGGGAACTTTCTATCCAGTACTATCTCACTACAGGCGACTTCCACCACAGCTTCAACCTCAACCTTGGTGATACACAGAATAAACTTCTCAAGTATCCCGGTCACGAAGTAATCAGCGGCATGGACGGTCTGTCCTCGCTCCGCCGCGAAGGCCTTGCCCTCATGAGCTACTATGGTCTCCAGACCGACGGTCTCTTCCAGTCCTATGAAGAAATCGAAAGCTCGGCAACTGTTCCCGGTCTGACTGTACACCCCGGCGACGTCAAGTACGTTGACCAGAATGGCGACGGTGTGATCGACAACAACGACCGCGTGGTTCTCGGTAACCCCTTCCCCCGCTACACCTTCGGTTTCAACTACGGTCTCACATGGAAAGGCCTCGACTTCTCGATGTTCTGGCAGGGTGTTGGTAAGCGTTCGCAGTATGTTCGTGGTGAAATGCTCGAACCCTTCCACGCAAACTACTCCTGGATCATCTACAAGCATCAGCTCGACTTCTGGACTCCCACCAATACCGACGCTGAATATCCTCGTCTGACTGCTTCCGGTACAAGCTCCTATCAGAACAACTACAAGGGTAGCTCGCTCAACGTTCACAATGGTGCTTATGCTCGTCTTAAGAACCTTACCGTGGGCTACAGCCTCCCCAACAATATCATCCGCACACTTGGCATGAGCAAATGCCGCTTCTATGTGACCGGCGAAAACCTCTGGACTATCTGCAAGAAATCATGGATTGATCCCGAAGTTTCTAACGTATCGTCGACCGGTGGCGAAGGCGACACAAGCGCCGGACGCTACTACCGCTCATATCCTTCTCTCCGCTACTACGGTCTTGGTATTGATATAACCTTCTAAATCGTATCGAAACAATGAAACTTCTCAAAATAATGGCGGCAGGTGCAATTCTTGCCGGAGGTATAGCCCTCACCGGTTGCAACGACCTCGAGCAGCCGCCGTCCAATCAATATAACGACTCCAACTTCTGGACCAAAAAGAACATCGACAAGCTTGTCATGACGGCCTACACTCAGATGTACAGTGCCGGCAACATGTGGGGCGATGAAGAACTTGGAGACAACCTCTACAACGGATATCGCGCCGAAGACCGTCACTTTATCCGTCGTGGTACCGCTAACTCCAGCACCGGTACTTTCGGCTGGAACGGTTGGTATGGTGGTCTGCGTTCTTGCCACACATTCCTCGACAACTGCGTAGCTGTCGACGACGTCGATCCCGATCTCGTTTTGCGCCTCAAGGCCGAAGCTCGTTGCATCCGCGACATGATCTACTTCCGCCTCAGCAATTTCTACGGTGCAATCCCCTTCTTCATGGAGAACCCAAGCCTTGACTACGCAAGCACTCTTTCGCGTACTCCCCGTGAAGAAGTAATCAAAACTATCACTGCAGACCTCGAGGAGCTTATCCCCGATCTTCCCAAGAAAGAAGACCTTCCCGCAGCTGAAAACGGCCGCCTCACTCAGGCCGCAGCCGCTATGCTCCGCGCTCGTATCGCTCTTATGGACAGCGATTGGGCTGCTGTAGCAAGCTGGACAAAACGCATCATGGACGGCGAATTCGGCCACTATGAGCTCTTCCCCACCTACGATGGTCTCTTCGCCGAAGAAAATGAATACAACAACGAAGTTATCCTCGACATGGGATACGTTGGCGGCGTTAAGACATGGGGTGAAATCACCAACATGAAACCACCGTCCTTGCGTACCAACTACATCACCTGGACCCCGACCCAGAGCCTCGTCGACTCATACCTCACTCTCAGCGGCTATACCATCGATGAGAACGGTACCGACTTCGACCCCGCTAACCCCTACGACAACCGCGACCCCCGTATGGATGCTACTATCATCCGCGACAAGTCCGAGCTCTACGACCCCGTCACCGGTCTCACCCACACCATCTACATCAGAGCAGCCTCCGGCGTGTCGGTCGATAACGTAGGCAAGGGTGCCGGTCTCGACCGAACTGTAACCGGTTACTACACCCGCAAGTGGTTCTCGCCTATCAAGGACAACCAGAGCTATGCTTCCGGCCTCAACATCATCATGATGCGCTATGCCGACGTTCTCCTTATGTACGCCGAGGCTATGAACGAGCTCGGTCAGATGAACTCCACCGTTTGGGATCAGACTATCGGTGCCATCCGCAAGCGCGCCGGCTTCACCGCCGAAAAGGCCCTTAAGATGCCTTCGGGCGACCTTCGCCAGATTATCCGCAACGAACGTCGCGTAGAGCTCGCTCTCGAAGGTCTCCGTTGGTGGGACATCAAGCGCTGGAAAGCAGGTAAGGAATATCTCGACGGTCCCGTCCGTGGTTGCACATATGTTGGTGGCGACGCTGTCCTCGATACATACGTATTCGATGAAAACCGCGACTATCTTTGGGCTATCCCGCAGAGCGAAATCGACTTCAATCCCAACCTTAAACCTCAAAACCCCGGCTGGGGCAACTAATAACAGCCGATAAGCCTTATACGCCGGCAGACCTTTCTGCCAATCCGACCGATAGGTCTGCCGGCATAAATAAAATAAAGTAAAACAATCATTTTCGAATTTTCAATAATGAAATCTATATTTTATAAGAGCCTCGCGCTCGTTGCATTCCTCGGCGCAGCTGCTTCCTGCACCAACGACCTGGAATATACCGACGTTACCCCCACCCCGGTGACCTCATTCTACGAACCCGCCAACGAAAAGGCCGTAAAGCTCGTACCCTCTAACTCCGCAAGCCTCTTCTTCGAATGGGAAGCTGCTCATGTCGTAAGCGGTGCTGTGCCTCAGTACGAACTCGCATTCTACAAGGCCGACGACACCAAGACTCCTATCTACAAAGTCGTTTCCGACAACAACGGTGCTAAGCCTATGGCAACCGTTACACACAAGAGCCTTGCCAAAATCATGGCCGCTGCTGGTGTTGGAATGGGTGAGACTGGTACTATCAAATGGGGTGTTATCTCCTACGCAGGTGCCAACAGCACTCCCTCTACTACTCTCTACGACCTGACCGTGACCCGCTTCATCGGTTTCAATGAAATTCCTGATGCCCTCTATCTCGTAGGTGCCGGTACTGAAACTGGCGACGACGTATCGGCTGCCCGTGCTTTCAGCAAGCCCGACGCTGATTATTTCGAAATTTTCTCCAAGCTCACCGCTGGTCAGAAGATCTACTTCTCTGGCGACAAGGAAGGCCTTAGCACTTTCTGCCTCAACGGCAACCGCATCAATGAAGGTGAAGAAGGTACAGGTGTGGAAGAAACCGGTGTATACCGTATCTCCCTCGACTTCTCTACTGCAAAAGCTACCCTCAGCAAGATCGACCATGTATACATGCGCTTCACCGACTTCGACGGCTTCTCGGCTATCAGCGGCGACGGTCACCTCGCTTTCGAATTCGACTATCAGGGCAACGGTGTATACAGCAAGGAAGCTACTATCAAGACAAAGGATACCGGCTGGAGCTGGGACCCCTACGAATCGCGCTACAACATCTACATGAAGTATGCCGACGGCAACAACACATCCTGGGCTCCTACTAATACCGGCATCGACGCCAAGCCTAACATGCCTCTTGATATCACCAGCTCCTACTGGACAATGCAGGAATTCCCCAACACTGTTGGCTACAAGTGGAAACTCTCCAGCTCCTGCTACAATGTTCCCTGTCTCATAAGCGTATACTTCAACAGCGAATACGGCGCTTATACCCACTTCACAAAGGCTCTCTAAGAATCTTTCTTAAAACTGATTTCTCATGAAAAAAATTATAGGACTTGCAGCGCTGACGGCACTTATGGCATCGACGGTGACCGTTTCGTGCGACAACGTCGACGAATACGTTCCGCCGACAGTGCCCTCTGGCTATACTACCGACTGGAATGCAGTTGCCGACAGCTCTACCACAGCCTTTATCCAAAACTTCTGGAACGCTGAAAAAGGCTTCTTCAATGCTAAAAGCGACGGTTATCACGGCGAAACCAACAACTACTGGCCCCAGGCACACGCCATGGATGTCATTATCGCAGCTTATCTCCGTACAGGCGATAAAAAGTACAGCGATATGTTCGACAAGTGGTACGAAGGTATCAAAGTACAGTGCTGGAGCGGTAGCAAGGACAAGTTCTGGGTACCTCTCTACGACGATAACGCATGGATTTCCATCTCTATGATGAAGATCTACGATATCACCAAAGACACCAAATACCTCGAGGCTGCCAAGTATCTTCACGAAGACATGATGGCCAACGGTTGGGACAACGAGAACATCGGTGGTCTCTCCTGGGGAGCTCCCGGCACAAGCTACTATGGCGACAGCCGCGCTATCTGTACCAACGGCCCTGCTTGTGTGCTTGCATTCAAGCTCTACAATGCCACCGGCGACGAGCACTATGCCGAAAACGGTATGAAGATCTATAAATTCCTGCGTGAATACGTACTCGATCCCGGAACCGGACGTGTCCTCAACGGTATCAACCGCAAGACACTCCTTTCTGAAGGCGAAGATTCCCGTGAATACTCCTATACCCACGGCACCGTGATGGCATCCGCCCTCGAAGCATATCGCTACACCGGCGACGCTGCTTACCTTAAGGATGCATACCGTATCGGATACTATGTCACAAACGTGGCTTGTGCCGATCAGGCTACCGGCGCTCTTTTCTTCGAGAACAAGAGCTGGCGTTGGGATGATGATGGTGGCGACCCCACACTGTTCCGAGCAGTGCTCTTCCCCTATCTTGCCGACGTTATCGAAGCTCCTGAAGTTCCCGAAATGTGGCGCGAAAAATTCTTCAAGACACTTAATATCACTGCTGTTCAGGCTTGGACAAATGGTATTCTTGATAGAAGCGACTACAGCTTCATCATGTATAACTCCAACATGACCAAGGGTGTGAACGTAAGCCAGGGCGAAATTGGTTACCTCAACCCCAATACCACCGGTGCATCTTGCATCGAAGCCCGCGCTCGCCTCTACAAGAGCCTCGGCAAGTAACACTTTTTCAATCTTGATACACTCCACAATAATTTAGTCATCGCATTGCCTAAATTATTAAGATCCCCTCCCGGGCCCCGCCCCGAGAGGGGATTGCCTTTTCCCCTTCCCGCTACACAATCCCCCGTAGGGACGCGCGTTCTGCGCGTCCGGACCGTATCCGACTGATGCCAAGGTGTTTGTGCGTCAGAACCGCACTCGTAGTGGCGCCACCAAGAAAAGGCCGCGTAGCGTTTTAGCGGTCGGAAGAGCTAATCAGGCGGTATTTCTAATGACT
>CAJUOB010000002.1:0-90238 GCA_910587915.1 uncultured Muribaculaceae bacterium
ACACTCCAAAACATGGAACCCACACGTTAACTTATATTATTAAACAACCTCTAAACTCAGCGCACCATTACACGTGCGGTATAAGATCCTGCCCGGACAATCAATACTCCACGCGCAGGAGCAGTGACAACCGACTCTCCTTCCGGTAAGTCATAGCGTCCACGCAGCATGCCGGCGACATCATATATCTCCATAGCCACATCCACCGGAGTGTTAACAATGATATTACCACCATCCACGCGCATCGAGAATGTAGCGCCTGCTATATCCTCCACACCGGCAGCGCCCGACATCGGCACTTTGCAAGGCTCCGACTCCTGCGAATACACAGTCGGTCCCCACACGCCGTCCTCGCCAAGCGACCACGACCATGCCTTAACGGTATATACGAACGAATCGCCCTGGCCAAATTCAAGACCGTCGAATTCATACGATGTCACTGCTTCGTCGCCGATATGCATGGCGCGTTCATCAACAGTATTGAACACACCCACATTTTCAGTAATGCATTCACCGGCATGTATATCCTGGCTTATCACGATATCATCGAAAAGAAGCTTGTCGTCGCCATCGAAATAGAACTTCAATACAGTATCGGCCGACCCGTTGGCAAACTGTAGAGCGAAAGTCTCTTTCTTGGCAGTAAGTTTATAAGACTCCTTCACACCGTCGCACTCCACTGTCACAGTATTGCCTTTGACTCCTACCACGCTCAGCTTCACATTGAAGTGTCCTCCGGCTCTCGAAAGGTCAAGCGAGGGGGATGTCAGCACACCGACTCCCTCATATTTTTTCCAGTAATTATCGATTCCGAATTTTCCCTCGGCCATAACTGCCGTAGCAGGTTCTTTCCAGCCGGCCATATTGGTGTAGTCATCGAGATTATAATAGAATGGTACTGCATAGTCGGGATAGTCGGCATATCCTGTACACTTGTTGAAATCCTCGTGAAGCACCACAAACTCCTCGTCGGCCACCGCCACATGTTTGCGAATAAGAGTCACGATATATCCCATAGCGCGGAACACCGGTTCCCAGTTGGCAGTGAAGCCATGTTCTTTGATATCGCTTGCCGGAAGAGTCACCGGGCGCTCAAGCGACGACAACGGCACATACACCTCGTACGGCTCGGACTCCTCCGATGTATAGCGGTCGTTCACACTCCGCACCGTGTAGAAATACTTCTTTCCTTTCTCAGTGCCCTCCACCGTATACTCACAGCCGCTCACAGGCACATCTTTCACCACATAGTCGCGGTTCTTGTCTGCATCGATACTGAATGCCGACAGAAGGTAGCCCGTAGCAAGAGGCACTGCATTCCAGTTGGCCGTAAACTGTTCATAAGTCACATTTTTGGCAAAATGAGTTATAGGCGGCATAAGCCCCTCATATGTCTGCACGATTTCGAAATCATCGAGAAGCCAGTCGTCGCCATCCGATGCAATCTGCATATAGGCAAGATGATTGCCATAGCCCGGATGCGCCAACGCTATCTCATATGTCTTCCAGTCCGATGAAATTTCAACAACTGCTGCATCCAGCGAATTTGTCGTATAGGGATCATACACTTCTATATGAACCTTAGCACCATCGGTATCTATCGATTTAGCACGAAAACGGAGCGTGAAATTTCCACCGTCGAGTCGCACGTCGGCATACGGTGTGTGCAGGTAGCCCTGCACGCTGTTCTGGTCCTGAGGGAAATGAAGCACAGCCACACATCCACCTGCCTGATGAAGACCTCGGCCATTCCACTGCACTCCGTTAGTGAGCGAGGGATCAACCTGACCGCCCGACGAAACCTCTACGGCATCGGGAGCGCTCTCACTACCGGCTGAGAATGCATCGAAATTTTCGGAGAATACCACCGCACGCTCCGCAGCAACCGCCGGAAAGCATAAACCCACCAACAGCAACGAAAAAAAGAGTAAATTTTTCCTCATATAAAAAAGATATTAGCTTGTCACAGGAAATGATACGCAAAAATAGAATAAGTATACAGTAAAACCAAATTTATTTAGCGTTACTTTCGCATCCCCCTTGGCTATGAACTGCCCGCATAGCGGCCCAATGGTCTTTGCTATGGATTGGCCGCATCGCGGCCCACACAGCAGTAGGCCACTGCAAGCGCGCCGTAGGTGCGCGCAGCTGTGGTTTCGTGTGGTTTCGCTTATCTCGCGCCCCATAGGGGTGCCACCACTGATAACGGTGATATACTATGGATTGGCCGCATCGCGGCCCACACAGCTGTGGTTTCGTGTGATTTTCGCTTATCTCGCGCCCCGTAGGGGTGCCACCACTGATAGCGGTGATATACAATGGCTTGGCCGCATAGTGGCCAACACAGCAGTAGGCCACTGCAAGCGCGCCGTAGGTGCGCGCAGCTGTGGATTCGTGTGATTTCGCTTATCTCGCGCCCCGTAGGGGTGCCACCACTGATGGCGGTGATATGCTACGTGTTGCGGCAAAAAAAGATAAAAAAATCGCCGCCCTGCATATGCAGAACGGCGACATTGCTTTTTCATTTGTCGGGGTGACTAGACTCGAACTAGCGACCTCACGCCCCCCAGACGCGTACTCTAACCAACTGAGCTACACCCCGTGTTTTTCAAAAGCGATGCAAAGGTAGACATTTTTTTTCAACCATGCAAATTTTTTTCAAATTTACCGCCCTCAAAAAATTTACGGCCCTCTCCTTTTGATACAACAGAAGCAGTAAATCTACAACAATACCATGCAAGCACCGCATAGCGTTTTTACGTTCTGCGATTGTGGTTCGTGCATCAATTAATTATATGTTACTTTTAATTATATGTTACTTTCGCCTTACATTGGCTATGGATTGGCAGCATAGCGGCCCACACAGCAGTAGGCCACTGCAAGCGCGCCGTAGGTGCGCGCAGCTGTGGTTTCGTGTGATTTCGCTTATCTCGCACCCCATAGGGGTACCACCATCTACGCGGCATATCATCGCCATTAATTAGTGGCGGAGCCACGACATCGTCCATAACCCCGAAGGGCAACCCGGGGACAGAACCCACATACACTAAATAGCCTCGGAGAGGCGATATTATGGTGCCACACCGCAAAAAAAGATAAAAAAATCGCCGCCCTGCATATGCAGAACGGCGAAATTGCTTTTTCATTTGTCGGGGTGACTAGACTCGAACTAGCGACCTCACGCCCCCCAGACGCGTACTCTAACCAACTGAGCTACACCCCGTGTTTTTCAAAAGCGATGCAAAGGTAGGCACTTTTTGAATTCCTTGCAAATTTTTATGCAAGTTTTTTTCGCCAATAAATCGAGCATCGCAACAAAACACTATAACTCAACAAGTTCCAATTATCAAATTTTAAATCGGAATCCGAACTGGAACATACCCTGCGCACCGAAACCGGCTTCTCCAAACATCGCCACACTTCTGGTGAGATCCACCTGAGCGCCTATAGGCACAATCTGGAATGCACAGTACGACTTCGTGTAGTTATCGTGGCCACGAGGCTGCATATACGAAAACTCAACGCCGAGACCGAGCTTTGCATAGAGCTTCACGATGCTGTTGCCATAGTACTGATAGCGGCCATTGAACATCACTGCATGGTAGGCAATATGGCTCGCATCGGGGCCCTTTGTGCTCGTCGACGAGAAAGTATACGACGGGCCGATCCAAATCTTGGAATTCACACGGAAATTCACACCAAGATTGAGCGCACCCCATGCAGTATTCACATGGTCCCAACTATCGTGCATGTTGGTTGCGTCCATCTGTGTGTATGCACCATACGATGCTGTGATTTCGGCTTTCTGTGCCGACATGCCAAGAGCTGCAGCTGCTGCCACGAGGCAGACGAGAAGTTTCTTTATCATAATAATAGTTGAAAAATGTTTTTATGCAAAGGAAACAACCGGTCTGCCCGTATGGTTCAATCCGCAACACTTTCCATATAAGACGTATCCACAGCATGCCTCGGTCGGCCTACCATCACCGCCACCACAACGCATACACACAGCGCCCACGGATACACAAGGTAGCGCCACGGGGCATCCGGAGCGATGCCCGCCATACCGGTAGCTAAAAGTGTCTGTGCACCAAAGGGAATCAGGCATTGCATTATGCAGCTCGATGTATCGAGCAACGAAGCCGCGCGGCGAGGCGCAATGCCATGCTGCCGTGCAAGATCCCGACTCAAAGACCCGGTGGTAAGTATAGCCACAGTATTATTGGCCGTGCACAGATTCACAGCCGCAGTAATAAGACACATCGCTGCCTGAGCTCCCCTGTAACCAAGCCCGGGGCGTGAGATAGCTCGGAGAAGATAGTCGATACCCCCGGCCGCCTTAACCACACCAAGCATGCCGGCAGCAAGCAAAGTAATGATTATCAACTCGCTCATGCCGGCGATTCCCGCGCCGAGCAACGACACCGTGTCGAGCACAGGCATTCCTGAAAACAGCGAGCACACCAACGCCAGAGCTATACCGCTCACAAGCACAACGATAACATTCACGCCCCCGGCAGCCATACCTATCACAAGCAGATAAGGAGCCACAAGCAGCACATCGCTCCACGACAAGGGCTCTTCGCCAATAGCAAATACCGAGCCATATCCCACCACAGTGTACACCGCAAGTGTAATAGCGGCAGCCGGCATTGCAATGCGTAGATTCGCGCGGAACTTATCCGACATCCGGCATCCCTGCGTGCGCGTTGCCGCGATTGTAGTATCGGAAATAAACGAAAGATTATCGCCAAAGAACGCTCCTCCAAGAACAGCCGCCACAAACAGCGGCACCTCGGCTCCGGCAGCCTCGGCAAGGCTCACTACAAGAGGGGTAAGCGCCACCACAGTGCCGACCGAAGTACCTATCGACATACTTATGAGACACGCGGCCAGAAATATAGCCGGCAACACAAAATCAGCCGGGAATATATGCATGGTCAGACGCACTGTGGCATCGACAGCCCCCATACCCTTGGCAAGCGACGCAAACGCCCCCGCAAGTATGAATATCCATATCATATATAGTATGTTCTCGCGTCCGGCAGCTCCCGAGAAAACTTTCACACGCTCCCCCAATGGTCTACCGCGATACACCACCATACTCCACACCGACGCAGCCACAAGAGCCACCGACACCGGCACGGCATAGAAATCGCCTATCACAATCGACGATCCCAAATATAAAGTCAGAAAAACAATAGCCGGAGAGAGGGCGCACAGCCCTTTGAAATGTATCGAGGTAAGAAATTGCTTAAGTCGCATATACAAATCTGAAATTCTATGCAAAGGGATATATAAAAGCGAAATTTTCCGGTAATGAGGAAAAGTCCTCTCCGATACTGTCTTTATAGCAGCGAAGAGGCCCGACGGTACACGACCATCGCCTCACACAGTATATTTAACGGACTCTAATGCCCGAATATTGAACCCACATTAAAATTTCTGCAGCGAATCCGCACGCACATACTCTCACTGCACCAATTCAGCGAAGAGAGCGTCGAACTTCGCATCAAGATCCTCGGCAAGACCCGGATGCGGACGCGAAGTGGCTATACAGGCACTGCGCACGGCAGTGAGCCACCGGAAACGTTCGTGAGCCTCAAGACATCCTATAGGCGATCGGGAACCACGGGCCACATCATCGAACGATGCAAGCTGACGCTCCAGCAATCCGACATCGCACCCCGGAAATAGAGCATCGAGACGCCCCTCATCGATATTGAACCGGCATCGCAGCCATCGACGACGTTTGCACATCATCACAAGCCCGACGTTCACAAACTCGCCGCGCTCCACACTCGGCACATAGCGCACCAAGGCATATTCATATAAGTTTCTTTCGGGCTTCAATGGCATGGTCTACGAATATTTTGGAGTTCGAAAGGCGTTGTTTCAGAAATGTGGCATATACCCTGCGCTGCTCCTCGGGAGCGATCTCCGGAGCAGCCTGCACAAGCCATTCCTCGGGGATGGCAGCCACAATTGCATCGAGAAAAGCGTCGTCCAGCCGGCCACGCATATACTCATCGGCCTCGGCCAGCATCGATGCTTGCGGCAACAGCGCATGGTCCTTTATATAGGCGAACGGCGACAACGACGCCTGCTCCCACCCTGTCCAATTATGATGGAAATAGAGCGACGAGCCATGGTCTATCAGCCACAGCTCATTGTTCCACAGAAGCATATTGGTATTGCGCGCAGTGCGGTCCACATTTGTCAGAAATGCATCCAGCCACACAATCTTCGATGCTTCGAATGGGTCAGTCCGGTTCACGGTAACATCCCATGCGAATGCTCCATTGAGAAAATGAAGACCGAGATTCAGCCCCCGGCTGGCCTGAAGGAGATCCTGGATTTCCTCATCGCCCTCGGTGCGGCCGAAATCCTCGTCGAGATCCAGAAACACAAGTTCCGGCACACGAAGCCCGGCACGACGGGCCACCTCGCCACCTATAAGCTCCGATACCAGCGCTTTCGACCCATGGCCACCGCCACGGAACTTCAGCACATACCGGAAGTCGTCGGCAGCCTCGGCAAGGGCCGGCAGCGAACCGCCTTCCCTCAGCGGCATTATATAGCGCGTCACATCCTCGCGGCGCAGTTCTATTTTGTCTTTATCCATATTCATTACAAAGATAAACAAATTCCGGAAGTAATTTCATATTTTTGCACCCACAAAAACACAGCTCACCATGCTCAAACTTTCCATATTTGTCTTTTTAGGAAGCGGACTCGGCGGAGTATGCCGTTTTCTGGCTTCGGCATATATAGGGCGTATAGCCGGTGGTGCGGGCATGTTTCCGTACGGGACATTTGCGGTGAATATCGTCGGTTGCTTTCTCATAGGTCTCATTTATGCAGCAGTCGACCGAGGCGTCCCCATGTCGCCCGAGACAAAAACATTCCTCACAGCCGGTTTCTGCGGCGGTCTCACCACCTTCTCCACCTTCTCTCACGAAAACTATCTTCTATTCCACGCCCAGGGACTCCCCACGGTAGCACTCTACACCGTCCTGTCGCTCGCCATCGGCTTTACAGCAGCGTGGTTCGGCCATGCCATCATGCGCTGAAACCGCATGTTTGGCCAATCGCGGTTTTTTTTGTATTTTTGCACTTTCAATAAACAGGCACACAAGCCTGATATAACCGACAGAATATGAGCAAAGAATATAAGCGCACTCTCATCACCACCGCGCTCCCATACACCAATGGCCCGGTGCACATCGGCCATCTCGCCGGCGTATATGTGCCCGCCGACATCTACGCACGCTATCTCCGCCTTGCCGGCCGCCCCGTGACACTCGTCGGCGGCAGCGACGAGCATGGTGTGCCCATCACTCTCAAGGCCCGCGCCGAAGGTGTCACTCCTCAGGACATCGTCGACCGCTACCACGCACTCATCAAGGAATCTTTCGAAGGCCTCGGCATATCGTTCGATGTATACTCCCGCACCACATCCGACATCCACGCCGACACTGCATCGGAGTTCTTCCGCCGCCTATACGAGAACGGCCAGTTCATCGAGAAAGAATCGATGCAGCTCTACGACCCCGAAGCCGGCCAGTTCCTCGCCGACCGCTATGTCACCGGCGAATGTCCTCATTGCCACAACCCCAAAGCCTACGGCGACCAGTGCGAGGCATGCGGCACATCGCTCAACGCCACCGACCTGATCGACCCGCATAGCGCCATCACCGGCTCTGTGCCCGAACTCCGTCCCACACGCCATTGGTATCTCCCCCTCGATCGCTGGGAGCCTAATCTGCGCCAGTGGATTCTCGAAGGCCACAAAGAATGGAAAAGCAACGTCTACGGCCAGTGCAAATCATGGCTCGACATGGGTCTGCAGCCACGTGCCGTGAGCCGCGACCTGTCGTGGGGTGTACCCGTTCCCGTCGAAGGCGCCGAAGGCAAGGTCCTCTACGTGTGGTTCGATGCTCCTATCGGCTATATATCCAACACCAAGGAGCTTTATCCCGACAGCTGGGAAACTTGGTGGAAAGATCCCGAGACACGCATCATCAACTTCATCGGCAAGGACAATATCGTATTCCACTGCATTGTCTTCCCTGCCATGCTCATGGCCTACGGCGACAATTTCCAGCTCCCCGACAATGTGCCCGCCAATGAGTTCCTCAATCTCGAAGGCGACAAGATATCCACATCGCGCAACTGGGCTGTATGGCTCCACGAATACCTCGCCGACTTCCCCGGCAAACAGGACGTGCTACGATACGTGCTCACCGCAAACGCTCCCGAGACCAAGGACAACGACTTCACTTGGCGCGACTTCCAGGCCCGCAACAACAATGAGCTCGTGGCAATCCTCGGCAACTTTATCAACCGCGTGGTTGTCCTCACCCACAAATACTTCGACGGTGTGGTTCCGGCCGAAGGAACCCTCGAGCCAATTGATGAAGCACTCTTTGCCGAAATGGCCGAACTGAAAAATTCGCTCACCGAAAACCTCGAGACATTCCACTTCCGCGAGGCGCTCAAGGATGCAATGGCATTCGCACGTGCCGGAAATAAATACCTGCAGGAAACAGAGCCCTGGAAAGTATGGAAAGAAAATCCCGCCCGCGTGGCAACCGTGCTCAACGTCTGCGTGCAGGTATGCGCTTCGCTCGCTGTGGTCATGGAGCCTTTCATGCCTTTCATGAGCGAAAAACTGTCGGCCATTCTCGCACTCGGCAAGCTCGACTGGAACATGGTCGGCGCACGCCCGGTGGCAGCCGGTACTCTCCTCGGCAAGCCCGAATTCCTGTTCGAGAAAATCGACGATGCCACAATCCAGGCCCAGGTCGACCGACTTGTCAACACCAAGCGCGAGAACGAAATCCGCAATTTCAAACCCGCACCCGTACAATCCGAAATCAGCATCGATGACTTCGGTAAGGTCGATCTCCGTGTAGGTACTGTCCTCACATGCGAGCGCGTCAAGAAAGCCGACAAGCTCCTCAAATTCAGCATCGACGACGGCACCGGCACTCCCCGCACCATAGTATCGGGTATTGCCAAGCACTATGAGCCCGAGGCTCTTGTAGGTAAGCAGGTGATCTTCGTCGCCAACCTCGCACCTGCGAAAATTCGCGGCATCGAGTCGCAAGGCATGATTCTATCAGCCCTCAATGCCGACGGCAGTCTCGTGGTCGCAGCACCATCAGCCGACGTTTCTGCCGGAGCACAGGTAAAATAACATCAAACTCACTGATACAATGCGGGCTGAGGGCTATATCGACTCTCAGCCCGCATGTTTTTTCGAGGGTTTACCCGCATACCATTGTGCTTTTATCATTTTTTTGTAAATTTGCAGATTCAAGAACTATACTTCTAACCTCTTAAACAAAGCTCTCGACGCTCGTCAGTTCCCTCGATGAAGCCAAAAATACTCATAGTCTATACAGGAGGCACCATCGGCATGATCGAAGACCCGGTCAGCAAGGCTCTCCGCCCTTTCAATTTCGACCATTTGATAGAAAATGTGCCGAAAGTGAAAATGCTTGATTATGAAATCGACCACATTCAGTTCGCTCAGCCTATCGACTCTTCCGACATGAATGTGGACCATTGGGACCAAATATGCCATGCTATCGCCGACAACTACGATAACTACGACGGTTTTGTAATCCTGCACGGCACCGACACCATGGCCTACACGGCATCGGCCCTGTCGTTCATGCTCGAAAACCTGCATAAACCGGTCATTATCACAGGTTCTCAGCTTCCTATTGGCGAAGTGCGCACCGATGGCGAAGAAAACCTCATCACTGCGCTCCAGATTGCCGCCGACCGCGATATCGACGGCAAGCCAACAGTACGCGAAGTGGCCATCCTATTCGAAAACTATCTATGGCGTGGAAATCGCTCAACCAAGCGAAGCGCCGACAATTTCAATGCTTTCAAGAGCAACAACTACCCCGAGCTCGCCAAGATAGGACTGGGCATACAGTTCAACCGCGACGTGCTCCACAAAGTCTCCGAAGAGAAGCCCCTCATACCGCACTACACTCTCGACACCAACGTGATGCCCGTCGATCTGTTCCCGGGCCTGAACCAGAATGTGCTTCGCCATCAGCTGTTCACTCCCGGAGTCAAAGGCATAGTGCTCCGCACCTACGGTGCCGGCAACGCACCCACATCACCATGGTTTGTCGAAACAGTCCGCGAGTGCATTGCCAGTGGACGTGTCATTCTCAATGTCACACAATGCGTCAATGGCGGAGTGCACCCCAAGCGTTATGTCGCCGGCAACATCCTCTCGGAAACAGGCGTCATTTCCGGAGGCGACCTCACATTCGAGGCCGCTATTACCAAAATGATGTTCCTGTTCGGACAGGGATACGATGCAAAGGAAGTCGGCGAACGCCTTACCAAGTCTATAGCGGGCGAAATGAGTCCGATGCGCAATATCGAATGAACAGGTTACTTGCCATAATAATTCTGCTCATCTCAGCTGCCGGTGCCAATGTGGCATTGGCCGACACCCGCACGCCACTATGGGAAACCGTCGAAGTCCACGATGAAGTGCCCGGCTCCGTCAACGATCCCATCGAGGTCGAAACCCGCGACAAAAAAATATATATCACCACCACGCGCCCGGTCGAAGTGAGCGTGTACACCATCTTAGGCCAGCTCATCACCAAGCGCAAAATCGCACCCGGCACTGTCCGGCTAACACTCGGCACACGCGGAGTCTACATTCTAAAAACAGAAACTACCACACGCCGAATAAATCTTTAGCACCCTTTCGTGCGTTATTAATCAAAGACCGCTTCCGTCCCCGCATGACATCAACTATCGAAATCCATACTACAGAGGGGGCCGGTAGCACACGTTCAACTATCAACCGCGGCATATCCTGCCGCGACATCACTATCCCGACATGAGCTTCAATACCGTCTCCATACAAGTAGTCAACACTTCCGGCAACCCGCTTCCGTTCTACGCCACACCATCGGCCGCAGGCATGGACGTACGGGCAAGTCTCGCCTCTCCGGTAACCATAGCACCCGGCAAACGGGCGCTTATTCCCACCGGCCTGCGTGTAGCCATACCCGACGGCTACGAGATGCAGCTCCGCCCACGCAGCGGCCTTGCTCTCAAGAATGGAATAACCCTGCTCAATACCCCCGGGACCATCGATGCTGACTACCGTGGTGAGATTGGCGTCATTCTCGCTAATCTTGGCGACGAGGACTTCACCGTAACCGATGGCGACAGAATATGCCAGGCAGTGATAGCACCTGTGGTACATGCATGCTGGATAGAATGTGAATCTCTCGACGAAACCGAGCGAGCCGACGGAGGTTTCGGCCACAGCGGCGTAAAATAAAAGCCCCGATATGAATAGAACACACACATCATATATAGTAGCGCTGCTCCTTAGCGCCGGTACACTGCTGACTTTCGCAGCAAAACCGGCCGACCCATCCGACGCCGACAAACGAAAAGCGGAATACATTTTTCTCGAAGCCGCCGACGCATATACCGACAACCGCTTCGACGACTACTTCATGCTCCTGCGCCGGGCCGCCTCGCTCGATCCCGGCGACCCATTCATAGCAGGCGCTCTCGCCGAAATTCAACTCGCCAACAGCACAAGCGACTCCACCACCATGGAGACAGCCTACGAGGCTCTCCGCCAACGATGGCTCGCCAACCCTTCCGATGAAAACAATGCCACCGTATTCGCTTCCGTTGCCAAAAGTGCCGGACGAATCGACGATGTCATATACGTATGGCAGACTCTCGACAGCCTGCTCCCGGGCCGCACCGATCCTGCCATGAATCTGGCCGGCTCGCTCGTTGCACGCGGCGCAGTTAAAGCCGATACTGCCGACCTCAACCGCGCTCTCGGCATCTACAACCGGCTTCAGGCAGGCCTAAAAGGCAACGTGCAGCTATCCTCGCGCAAGATTCAGGCATTTGCATCCAAGGCCGACACCGCTGCGATCATAGCGGAAATAAAACAACTGTACGCCGATGCACCCGCCGATATTCAGGCAGCTCTCTACATCGGGTCGGTCTACACGTCTCTATCCATGCCCGACTCGGCCATGAGATATCTCGACCGCGCTTGCGAAATCGATTCCACCAACGGATTCGTATACCTCACACGCGCATCGTTCTTCCAGACTCAAGGCGACAGCGCCGCCTACGATCGCGAGGTATTCCGCGCTCTCGAATCGCCCGAACTCGAGTTCGGCCCCAAATTCGAGCTACTCTCCGACTATGTCATAAAGTTATATGCCGACACAACCCTGCGACCCCGAATCGACCACATGTTCGAGGTACTTCAGGATGTCAACCCCGGCGAAGGAGTGCTCCATGCATTCTACGGCGACTACAAAGCAACTATCGGCGACCTCGCCGGAGCTGCCGAACAGTACAGCTACAGCATCGATCTCGAGCCCGAAAACGAGAACGCATGGCAGAATCTCACATCGACCTATGCCCAGCTCGAAGATGTGGAGCACATGGCCGAAACAGCCCAGAAAGCAGTCCACCGCTTCCCTGCCAACCCATACTTCGCATTCTCGGCTGCATCGGCACTCTCTCAGCTCAAAAAGACCGACGAAGCACTGCAGACCCTCGATACCATCAATACCGACATGCTCGATCCCAAAGTCCTGTCGCTGCTCTACAGCACGCGGGGCGACATTCTCTACTCCATCGAGCAGGCCGACAGCGCATTCGCCAACTATAACAAGGCCATAAAACTCAATCCCGAAAATTTCATGGCCATGAACAATGCCGCATACTACATGAGCGAGAAAGGTGTCGACCTCGACAACGCCGAACTGTATGCATCCATCGCAACAGCCTCTGATCCCGAGAATGTGACATTTCTCGACACTCACGCATGGGTAATGTTCAAGAAAAAAGAATACAAGCAGGCCCGCGAGATCATGGATAAGGCTTTAAAAATCAGCGGCATCATCGAAGGCGACGACAATACCTCGAACGAAGAGCCGGTCGATGAGCAAAACAAACCCTCGGCAGAAATCTACGACCACGCCGGCGACATCTATTTCATGAGCGGCGACCATGCCGAGGCCGTCGAATTCTGGAAAGAAGCACTCAAACTCGATCCCGAAAATGAAGCGATTAAGAAAAAAGTGACACATCGCACATATTTCTTCGAATGACAATGAAAAAATCAACAATAAGAATAAGCGCATGCTTGTGCATGCTCGTAGTACTGCTGCTCATGTCATCGTGCGGTAGCAAAAAGAACACCTCCCACTCACAGTACACTCCCGAAACCGAAACCACTGCCGACCCTCTTGTCGAAGCATACTCATCGATGGCAGCGTCCTACAAGCCATGGCAAAATATGCAGGCATCGGTCAAACTCGAGCTCGTACAACCCAAGAAACTATCCATCAGCGGAAAAGCCACCATGGTCTATGGCAAGTCGGTGTACCTGTCGCTACGCTTCCTTGGCATGGAGCTAGGCCAGATATACGTCGATTCCGACTCCATATACATCACTTCGAAACTGCAGCGCATGGCCTATGTCGAAGCCATGAGCGTTTTCACAAAATCATTCGGATTCACCCTCGAAGACGTGCAGAGCATGCTCCTCGGCCAGGCTTTCGTACCGGGCAAAGGCACAGCCGGAATGAACACACGCCGTGACTTCAAACTCGACCAGGGCTCTGAAGCCGGGACTTGGAGACTGATTCCTGTCGACACACCCTCTAAAGTCGACTGGTACTTCGAAGGCTCGATGCCAGATACCGCATCCGGCCTTCAGGCCATCATCGACGCCCTCGTGGTAAGACCCGCATCCATGTCGCCACTATCGGCCACATTCGCCAAGCCAGTCGACACCGGTGCCGGTATCGCTGCATCGGAAGTGAGCATGTCGGCCACAGTCAGCAAGAAAGCACTCAAAGTCAACGTCATATGGAGTCTCCAGAAAGCCGAGTGGAATAAAGGTGTCACATCTTCGGCCCCAACCATACCTGCGAGCTACACTCGCCTCACCACCACCGGATTGATCAATCTTCTTAAGAAACTGTAAACCTGCCGTCCTGCAATGCGCCGAATTATCATACTGCTCATCACCGCATTCCTTCTGCTGCCAATGGCATACCCACGCCGTACGGCAAAGGATATCCGGCGCGAACGTCAGGCTACCGAAAGCAAAATCAAAAATACAAAACGGCAGATTTCAACAAATACCGACGAGACTCGCCGCGAACTCAACCGCCTCACATCGCTGCAGGGCGACATCCGAGCCAACGATGTCCGCATTGCAACCCTATCAAAGCGCAACGACTCATTGCGGCACAGGATTTCGGCACTCACCGACAGCGTTGAGACCACTTCGGCCAAAGTCGACAGGCTACGTCGGTCAAGGGCGGCCTCCCTGCGGGCTGTGCGCCGACAGAGGCAGACTGCCGGGTCGACAACGGCATTTCTTTTCTCATCGTCATCATTCCGCCAGGCCATGCGCAGGGCTTCCTATCTGCGCGATCTTGCCCGTTGGCAGGACAGCTCGGCCACTACTCTCGCCCGCGAGGTAAAGATACTTCAGGAGCGGCGCACACAGCTCGACTCCGCATCGTCAATACTGAAAGCAAGCATCGCGGCCCTATCGGAAGAACGTCTTTTGCTCGAGCAGAATAGCCGCGAGGCCAAAGCAGTGGTCGCCTCGCTCAAACGCCAGGGGCGTAATCTCACCAAAGTGCTCACCGAGCAACAGAGGCAGGCCGAAAAACTCGACCGAGAGCTAAATCGCCTCATCGAGGAAGAAGCCCGCAAAGCCGCCGAAGAGGCCCGGCGTAAAAAAGAGCAGGAAGAAGCCAAGGCGCGCCGACGGAAGCAACAGGAAAGCCAAGACAAACCCGCCGAAAAACCGGCACCCAAACCCGATCGGAAGCCAGAACCTCGTCCTGCCCCCGCAGCCCCCGGAACACCATTCGCATCTATGAAAGGCAAGCTGCCCATGCCCCTCGACCGTGCGGCCACCGTCGCCGTTCCATTCGGGTTGCAGACACATGCCGAATACTCTAAAGTGAAGATGCAGAACAACGGCATCGACCTCGAGACCCAGGCAGGGGCTTCGGCCCGTGCCGTGCACGAAGGAACTGTGTCGATGGTCATCGTCATGGAAGGCTACCACAATGTGGTGCTCGTGCGCCATGGCGAATACCTAACTGTATACGCGGGTCTCGCAGATCTTGCCGTGAGAAAAGGTCAGCACGTGGCGGCCGGCGACCGTCTCGGCACAGTCTTTGTGGACCATAGCGACTCCGACCGCACCCGACTGCACTTCGAGGTACGTCACGAAAAAGAAAAGCTCGATCCGGCCCTATGGCTCCGACTCCGCTGAAATCCAAGCGCCCTCTCCCGGCGGCAACCACGCGCGTCATCAAAGCGCTGAGCTTGTTCTCCGGCGTGCAGGCAGTGGGCATTATTGTGTCTATAGTCCGCACCAAGCTCGTTGCACTGTGGATAGGCACCACCGGCGTAGGCCTGCTGAGTCTATACTCATTGGCCATGCAGCTCATAGCCACCGCCACGCAGTTCAACATCAACCAGAGCGCCGTCCGCGACATATCCCGCTCCCAGACCGACGATGCCCGCACCACTGCCGTAGCCATGATACGCCGCATAGCCATTGTACTCGGCATAGGCGGAGCCCTCCTCACCATGGCCTTGTCGCCTCTGCTCAGCATCATAGTATTCGGCGATACCACCCACACCATCCCATTCCTCATCTTAGCTTCGTTATTGCCGTTGATGGCCGTCACAGCTGCCGAGAACGCCATCATGCAAGGCTACCAACGGCTGTCGGCACTCGCACGGAGCACCCTGTTGGGAGCCATAGCCGGCACAGCCATCGCTATTCCGCTATACTACTTTTTCAGGATAAACGCCATAGTGCCTGTGCTGGTCATCTTCGCCGCAGCCAATTGTATCTTCGTACTCATCTACGGGGTCCGCGCACCAAGAAAGACGCAAATATCCACCGCCGAGGCATTCCGCCGGGGCAAACCCATGCTCAAACTTGGCACCTACCTCACCACAAGCACCCTGGCCGGTCTTGGCGCCACATATATATTCATGGTATTCCTCAACCGTTACTACGGCCAAAGCACCGTCGGACTCTTCAATGCAGGCTCCACACTCCTCAACAGCTACGTAGGCATCATCTTCACCGCCATTGCCATGGAATTCTATCCACGGCTCGCAAAGGCGGCTTCATCGAAGCTACGCACAGCCACCATCGTGAGCCACGAAGCGTCCATGGCACTCGCCGTCGTCGCGCCGGTCATTGTTGTGGTGATATGCTGCGGCGACCTCATCATGGACATACTGTACTCATCGGGGTTCAGCCCGGCCAAACCCTTCGTGGCCATAGGCATAATAGCCATGGCGCTCCGTGCTCCGGCCTGGTGCATGGCCTATACCATGATAGCCAAGGGCGACGGTCGCACCTACATGCTCACCGAGTGCGCCAGCGCCATTGCATACCTCGTGTTCAACACCATTCTCTTCGGTGCGTTCGGATTCCGTGGCCTGGGCGTGGCCTATTTCCTGTGGTATGCCGTCTACACAGCCATAGTATATACCGTCTACACCCGTCGATACCGCATGCGCCTTGCACCGGCGATACCCATGCAGATGGCCGTGACAATGGCAATAGCCCTTGCAACCCTACTCCTCGACCACTATATAGGAGGCTGGCTCTCTCTAGCAGTAATGCTCCCGCTATCGCTATTATTGCCAATCATAAAATTCAAAAACAGGAGAAGCAACTGAACATATCTTGAATTTTAAGTGTTTCCTTATCAGATGATGCCATAAGGCACCCTGATACTGAATACAAACCAAAAAATTCAAAGATATATGAACTACGCTCCTCTACAAGGAATCAAGATTGTGGACTTCACAGCAGTGCAGTCCGGTCCTTCGTGTACTCAACTTCTCGCATGGCTTGGCGCCGACGTAATCAAAATCGAACGTCCCGGCACAGGCGATGCAACCCGTAAGGAACTTCAGTTCGACCCCAACGAGCCGAGCTATTACTTCCTGCAGCTTAACTCCGATAAAAAATCTATAGCACTCGACGCTGCCACCCCCGACGGCAAGGAAATTCTTACCAAACTCATCCAGGGTGCCGATATTTTCGTCGAAAACCTTCACCCGGGCGCTATGGACAAACTCGGTTTCAGCTGGGAAGTTGTTCATAAACTCAATCCAAGATGTATCTACGGTACAATCAAGGGCTTCCCTGTAACATCTCAGTATGCCAACCTTAAGGCCTACGAACCTGTTGCACAGGTAACCGCAGGCGCCGCATCAACCACCGGTTGGTGGGAAGGCGACAACGACGTGCCTACTCAGAGTGGTGCCGCCCTCGGCGACTCAAACACCGGTATGCACCTTGCCATCGGTCTGCTCGCAGCCCTTGTTCAGCGTGAAAAAACAGGCGAAGGTGTCTACGTATACCAGTCGATGCATAACGCTTGTCTTAACCTCTGCCGTATCAAGACCCGCGACCAGCTTACTCTCGACCGAATCGGATACCTCACCCAGTTCCCGCAGTACCCCAACCAGAAATTCGGCGACTTCGTGCCCCGTTCGGGTAACCAGGAAGGCTCAGGCGTCCTCGGTTGGACATACAAATGCAAAGGATGGGAAACCGACCCCAACGCTTACGCATACGTCATTCTCCAGCGTGGTGCAAAAGACTTCGAACTCGCCTGCAAGGCACTCGGTTTCGAAGACTGGCTCACCAACCCCGACTTCAACACTGCCGATGCCCGCGACCGCCACAAACAGGAAATCTACGCCCGTATCCAGCAGTTCTGCATCGATAAGACCAAGTTCGAAGTCACCGATATCCTCTCCAAGGCCGGAGTCCCCGTGGCACCTGTCCTCTCTACCAAGGAAATCATGGACGACCAGAGCCTCTACGACGGCAACACCCTCGTGAAGATCAACCAGGGCGGCAACATCGGCGAATTCGTAACCGTTGGTGTACCTTTCACCCTCTCGAACTATCAGCCTACCTACGGCCCATGTCCTACTCTGGGCGGAAACACCGACGAAATCCTTGCATCTCTCGGATACTCTGCCGACGATATGGCACGATTCAAAGCCAACGGCACTACCGCACCTATGCCTAAGACCTCGTCGCCTACAAAATAAGGCGCCATAAATAATACCGGAGCCGGAGCCCCGGCTCTACATGCCGAGGCTCCGGCTTCTTTTACCAAAATCCATTCATCAGACCTAACAAAACAATGGCTCAAACAAATACAACAACCACCCAGGCACCCTCCTACCCCGCCCAAGTAACCGGCATGGATATATTGGTACGTGCACTCCGAATGGTGGACATCGACACTATGTACGGTCTCGTGGGCATTCCCGTGACCGAACTCGCATATCTGGCCCAAGGCCGTGGCATCCGCTTCATCAGCTTCCGCCACGAACAGCAGGCCGGCATGGCAGCAGCAACCCACGGTTATCTCACCGGTAAGCCCGGCGTGCTCCTAACCGTTTCATCGCTCGGATTCATGAACGGCCTCACTGCCACCGCAAATGCTACCGTCAACTGCTATCCTATGATTCAGATCAGCGGTTCGAGCGTACGCGAGCCCATCGACCTCGAGCAAGGCACATACGAAGGCCTCGACCAGCTCAACATCGCCAAGCCCCTCGTTAAGGCCGCTTACCGCGTAAACAAACCCGAAGACATTCCCACCGCCGTCGTACGCGCATACCGCGCAGCCATTTCCGGCCGTCCCGGCGGTGTATACCTCGACGTCACCACTCCCTGTCTCGGCGCCATCATGGATGCCGACGAAGCCGACAAGCTCTTCTACCAGCCCGTTGACCTCTGCCCCGCCATGCCCCCGGCACAGGCAGCTGTCGACCGTGCCGTCGAAATGCTCGCCGCAGCCAAAAAGCCGGCCATCCTCATCGGCAAGGGAGCTGCCTACGCTAAGGTAGAGAATCAGCTCAAGACCCTCGTCGAAAAGACAGGCATACCCTACTACCCCATGTCGATGGCAAAGGGCGTTCTTCCCGACAATGCACCCTTGAGCGCACTGTCGTGCCGCTCCACCATCATGGAGCAAGCCGATGTCGTAGTGCTTGTAGGCGCCCGACTCAACTGGCTCCTGTCGCGTGGCCATGGTAAGTGGAGCGAATCCACCAAGTTCATACAGCTCGACATCGACCCCGAAGAAATCGATTGCAACCGTCCTATCGCTGCACCTGTGGTGGGCGACCTCGCAAGCTCGCTCGACGCCATAATTGCCGGTGTGGAGAAAACCAAGATGAGCATGGATCCCACTTGGGTACCCGCTCTCCAGAAAGAGACCGCCGAGAAGAATGCCAAATTCAAAGAACGTCTCACAGCCAATGCCTCGGCAATGCCTATGGACCACTGGACCGCACTCGGTGTCATCAAACCCATCATGGAAGCTAATCCCGACATCATTCTGGTGAACGAAGGCGCAAATACCCTCGACGACACCCGCGACTGCATCGACATGTCGCAGCCACGTCATCGCATCGACTGTGCCACATGGGCTATCATGGGCATGGGCATGGGATCGGCCGTCGGAGCCGCCGTTGCGTCCGGCCAGCGTGTCGTAGCAATCGAAGGCGACAGCGCGTTCGGATTCTCCGGCATGGACTTCTCGACAATATGCCGCTTCAAACTCCCTGTAACAGTAGTGATATTCAACAACGGAGGCATCTACAACGGTGTCGGCGAAAACATGGGCACAAACGGTGATCCCGCCCCGACCACGCTCGACATCCACGCCCGCTACGACAAACTCGGCGACGCATTCGGTGCCACCACATACTACGTCCAGACTCCCGAAGAACTTCAGAAAGCATTCACCGAAGCCATCGCCCTCAAAGCACCGGCCTTGATCGATGTTCAGCTCGGCGCCGACTCCGGCAAGGAATCCGGCCACATCGGATACCTCAACCCCGCACCCCTCGAAAAAATCATAGTATAGTCCCATACGCCGCGCTGATCCACGGCAACTCTCTACCGTAGCCGACCGTCCGGGCCGAGCAGCCCCGACAGGTCGGCTTTTTATATCATACGTAGACATTCACTTTCAACTGTTTATTTATGGAACACATCATTCTATACGCAATCGTCCCTATTATCGTGGTGATGCTGGCCGGATACATATCGGGCAAGAAAGGCATCTTTTCCGGCGACGACGCAAAGAAGTTCAATAAAGTCGTGCTCGACTACGCCTTGCCGGCCGCATTGTTCGTATCTATAGCACAAGCAAGCCGCGAAATGCTTGCCCGCGACATCAAGCTCTCGCTCGTGTCGCTTATCGGCATCATGGCATGCTTCATGCTCGTCTACTTCGTCTTCCTGATGTTCAAAAAGAATACAGGAGCCGACGCAGCAGTATCCGCCCTTATCAGTGGTTCGCCGACTATCGGCTTCCTCGGATTCGCCGTCCTTGAACCAATATTCGGCACCAATCCTTCGGTAGCACTTGTGGTGGCAATCGTCGGAATCGTAGTCAACGCCGTCGGAATCCCCGTAGGCCTGTCGCTGATGAACGCCTCACTCGAAAAACAGCAGCCCGGATCCGCCAAAAAACAGAGTGCCTGGAAACCTGTCATCCACGCCCTCGAGCAGCCTGTGGCATGGGCGCCTATCCTTGCTGTAGTATGGGTATTGGTCGGAATTCCCTGGCCCGACTGGGCAAGCCCCTCCTTCAACCTCATCAAAGGTGCGAACGCCTCTATGGCCGTATTCTCCGCAGGTATAACCCTTTCGGCTATCAAGATTCAGATCAATTGGCAGGCCGTCCTCGGCTCCATCCTCAAGATGGTAGTAATGCCTTTGGTAGTCCTCATCCTCGGTCTCCTTTGGCATATGGATCCCCTCAACCTCAAGATGCTCGTCGTTGCAGCAGCACTTCCACCGGCATTCTCAGGTATCATCATCGCCGACGAATACGACACCTACGTAGCAACCGGCACATCATCGCTCACCCTGTCGGTAATCCTCTTCATCGGATTCTGTCCCCTTTGGATATGGCTCACCGACCTCGCCCTGAAGATGTTCTAAAGCCCCACCAACTCCAACCATACCAAAGCCGCAGCCACCATGGCCGCGGCTTTTTTTGCACTTGCATTTGCAGAATACGCGCAATATCCGTATCTTGCAGAAATTTCCAAAATCTACTGCCATGAAAAGACTCCTCACTCTGCTTCTCCTCGCCGCAGTCACTGCAATAGTAGGCATCGCCAAAGAACGGGAAATAACCCCGCAGGACTACCGCGCCCTCAAAGCCGCCATAGCGCTTGTCGACCAAGGAATGTCCGAAGCCGCACTCCCCGACTTCGACAGGCTTGCCAGCGAATATCCCGACAACTACCTCGTGCAGTACGAAAAGATGTATACCCTCTACACTCTCGGACGCTACGACGACGTGGTGAAAATAGCCCGGAAACTAATGAAACACCGCGAAGCCACCCCGCTCACGTACCAAATGTGTGGAAATGCCTTCGACCTGCTTGGAAATGCAGCCGAAGCCCGCAAGACTTATGCCAAAGGTCTGAAAAAATTTCCCGACGCAGGCATGCTGTATCTCGAGACCGGCAACCTCGACGTTTCTGCCGAGGACTACAATGCCGCGCTCAAAAACTTCAACAAAGGGATAGACGTAGAACCCAACTTCGCATCCAACTACTACCGCGCTGCAGAACTATACTTCGCATCCGAGAATTTCCGTGTGTGGGGTCTCATATATGCCGAAGCTGAGATACTGCTCGCACCATCCAACCGCGCCCGCCACCGCGACATGGGGCAAGCCATCAAAGACTGCTTCCTCAGTGCCGTAACCATAGTGACCGAAGGCGAAAAAACCGAAGCAAAAATAAGCCTTGTCCCTTCGAGGAATATGTCGATTTCCACTGACGACAGTCAAGCCGCAATCGCATTCGATGGAATATACGAAGCTTGCGTAGCCCTCGGACTCGCCCCCATAGTTGCCGCCGACCACAAATTCACAGCCTCAATTCCACAGATGGCCGCCATGCGCCAAGCCGCTGTCGAAGCATACTTCGAGATAACCGACAACCTCTACGGCAACGCCATGTATCTGCTCCCATTCCAGAAAAAAATAATAGATGCCGGCCACTGGGAAGCCTACAACTACTTCATTTTCTCGGAAGCCAGCCCGGAGGAATTCGAGGCATGGCACACCGCGAACAGCGACGCTTTCGACGCCTTTGTCGACTGGTACAATAATTCCATATTCCGCCTCGATGCCACCCACACCGTAGGCATCGACACCATATACCGCGACATGCGCCAACTCAATCCTCTGGGCGCATTGCTCCTGCAGGCCTCACTCCTACACTCCAACGACAAAAAATAATCAATAAATATAACAAAAGCATTATATTATAGAGCATAGCGATGATACGTCTTCTTACCATAATACTGCTCTCTGCTATATCATCTGCCGTCATATCATCTGCCGAAGAAAGTCCACTAACCGAAGCCGACTCTCTAACCCTCGAGGCGGCAATCAAACTCGTCGACAATGGCATGGTTAAAGCAGCACTTATTGACTTCGATAAGCTTTCCGAAAGGTATCCCGACAATTATACCGTTCAATATGAACGAATGCTAGCCCTGTCTCACCTCAATCGCTTCAAGGAAGTCGAAGTAATAGGCCGTAGATTAATAAAGCACAAAGATGTATCGCGTCATGCCTACCACCTGCTTGGCGAAGCTCTCGCTCTTCAGAACAAACGCACTGAAGCCCGAAAGATACTCAAGAAAGGAATGAAACTTTTTCCGGATGCAGGATTGATATACCATGAATATGGAAACATAGCCCTCGATGAAAAAGACTACAACCTCGCTATCGAAGCATTCAATCTTGGCATAGATGCCGATCCTGCATGCTATGCAAATTACTATGCCGCAGCACGAATGTTTCTACCGTCCAACTACATACGCATCTGGGGTCTCATATTTGCAGAAACAGCCATACTTATCGGGCAAGACGCTCCCACTATGCACAGAAATATGGGAGATGGAATCCGCCAGAACTTACTCGAAAGTATATCGGCAATCTCAGGCAAAAACTATGGTTTCAGTAGCGTACCATTCCTGCCGTCGGAAGAGTTATCCCTGCCACCCGACCCCTCTCAACATAAGCCGGCATTCGCATTCGACAACGTATATGGCGGATGCCTCGCATTAGCAACAGAATCGATTCTCACATCCGATAATTCCTTCTCCGGAACAATAGAGCAACTGGCAGAAATACGACGTACCGCACTCGACATATATCTCGATAAAGGCAGCAACCTTTTCGGCAACTCCATGTATCTGCTTACATTCCAGAAAAAAATCATAGATGCCGGCCACTGGGAAGCTTACAACTATTATATATTCAGCGAGTGCAGCCCAGCCGAGTTCAATACATGGCTTCTCGAAAACACAGAAAAATTTCAGGCTTTCGCCGGATGGTACCACATGCACCCATTAATTCTTGACTCCACCCACACAGTAGGAATCGGCAATATAGCCCGCGACTACCGTCATCTCAGCGAGCAGGATGTCGACCGACTGCGCACAATCCTCTTCCACCCCCAATAATACAAATCCTTTTACATTAAGTAATCCATTATGGCTCAGCAGATACGGCATCGGAGACTCGAGGCCTTCTATAAAAGCAAAGTCCTTAATTCCCTTACGATTGTCATAGTTACAAGTCTGTTCCTCATGGCATACACCCGCTCCATGCTCCTACCCGCGGTATGCGCTTCTACAGCTTTCAGCCTTTTCACAGGCTACTCTCTTTGGCTATGGATCAAAAAGCCCGATAAAATTGTAATCAACAAGTGGCTATCCAATATCAGCGGATGGCTCACACTTTATTTTCTGATCACTATAAACATAAGCGATGCCGCACCGGCATGGTACATTCTTCCCATCGTCGCCGCCATAATCACCATGTTCATAGCCCTGACTAACAACCACGACGAAGTTTTCGACATCGACCTATCCTCCAACCACATACCTCCTGCTGCCAACACCGTCCGACAATAGTCCATCCGCCCTATCGCCGATTTTTCGTAATTTTGCAGAAAATTTGTGAAAATGGACATTGAAATATCTGCAAACACCCGTAAAGATCGAATCATCGGATTCCTTTGGCAGCACATACTGCTCATAATCTCCCTCTACATCATGACACTCGGAGTAGCCATATGCGTCCGTTCCTCACTCGGCAGCAGCGTCATATCCACGGCTCCCTATGTCCTCGAACTCGCCGGCAGCCAAAACTATGTACCGGCATTGACCATCGGTGAATGGACATATGTCATGAACGTCGCCCTCGTAGCCCTGCAAATCGCCATACTGCGCCGGCGCTTCGAACCGGTACAGCTGTTCCAGCTTGTAATAGGCTTCCTGTTCGGATGGCTCCTCGACCTCAACATGGCCGCCACAGCCTCCCTTCCGCTCGACACACTCGCCGCAAAAATTGCAGCACAAGCCATCGGTTGCACAGTGCTGGCCATCGGCATAGCATTCGAAATCCGCTGTGGATCGGTCACCATGCCAGGCGAAGGCGTTCCGGCGGCAATCAGCCGAATATCAGGCATTCCCTTTGCAAAAGCGAAAATAGCAGTCGACATAAGCCTCGTGACTATCGCCGTGGCACTCGGATACCTCTACTTCGGCACATGGCTTTGGAACGTCGTCGGGTTTGGCACCCTATTCGCAATGCTCTACGTCGGAATGGCGGTCAAGGCCATAGCTCCACACATTGCATGGTTCGACCGCATACTGTGCTACCGACCCGGATTCCGACGCTACATCTACGGCCTCGCCCGGACCATCTCGCGCAACAGATAGAAATTTATTTGGCCGATTCAGAATAATTTCGTACATTTGCAGGCCATTACGAAGAGGCGACCTACCATCGCCATTTCTAAACGACTGATTAATACGTATTAAAGAGAGAATAGCAATGAAAAAAGACATTCATCCCGCGAACTACCGTGAAGTGGTGTTCAAAGACATGTCGAACGACGAAACCTTCATCACCCGCTCGACCGTAGCTACCCGCGAGACAATCGAAATCGACGGCGTGACATATCCCCTCGTGAAGCTTGAAATCACCAGCGCTTCGCACCCCTTCTTCACCGGCAAGCAGAAGCTCGTCGACACCGCAGGCCGCGTCGACAAGTTCATGAGCCGCTACAGCGTTCGCAACAAAAAATAAAACTCTCCCGAAGTCGCAACAGCCAATGCGCAAGGCTTAGCTCGACAACAGGAAACGAACTAAATACTCCCCAAAAGTCCGATCGCGACTTTTGGGGAGTATTCTTTATAGGCCCGAGACTCGATTCAAACTGCTCAAATCGAAAATACAGTGGCCTCTATACCGGGTGCCGGCTTGCGCCTATCCAATGTCAATGCGACACATACGCATCCCATGCAGGTACGCAAAAACTATTGAACAGAATCAATATTACCACCGACAATATAAGGACGACAATCTGCTTGCGGTAATGGTACAACGCAGCCATTGCTATGCCAAGCACAAACGAAATATCGCATATAAGCGACCATAGAGAATTCGATATATGCGACAATTGCACAATGAGTGGTAGAATCAGGAATCCAACCAAGGTCGCCGATACCACAAGCGCGTAGCTATTGCCACGGGTAGTATATCGGTCTAATAGGAAATAGGACACAACAAACGCCCAGATGCTCTCACTCCAGGTTATGTTCACACTATTCTTGCTCGCGGCAACCCAACATACGCACAAAAAGGCGCAGATGGCGATTCCCATAATCTTAAGCCAGGATAAAATCGGTCTGTTCATAGTATATATAATTAGGGGTTGATCGGTTTTTCGCGAGCTTAGAAGCGCCTCATTTATCAATACTTACAGCCATCCGTCATATTTTCACGCACTTGCCCCGGCACGGAGAGAACCGGTAGGTATCCTGATTTTAAGGCTTTGCTGTAATCGATAGAGGATTAAAGAAAACGATACTGATTTTTCGCAAATATAACCCACGAATTTTAAACCTGCAACTTTTTTTGTTAAAGTAGTTTAAATACAACATTCTTTAACAGCCCTATACTCCCATCATAGCACCACCCCAAAAGGCCGCATAGCGGCCATCACATTAGTAGGCCATTGCAAGGGCCGCATAGCGGGCCGCTGCTATGGTATACACCGACACCCAGCTACCCCGCGCCGCATCGCGGTGCCACATCTCCACCATACACCCCTCACAGCACCACCCCCAAAAAGGCCGCATAGCGTTTTAGCGGTCGGAAGAGCTAATCAGGCGGTATTTCTAATGATTTTGTGGCGTCATGGCCGTTTGGACATATTTGAGGAAGAGGATGGGTATAGATCCAGTTCTCCAGTTGTATTACCATTCTGGATTGAGCCAATGTGGGGCCAATTCCATTTGAGATAGCATACAACTTCAGCAGCACGGCTGCAATAAGTGTCATATAGAGCATCACCTCAATACCGTTCTTGCTTGTAGACAACAGGTGTGAAAAAGACAGGTTCTGCTTCAGAAATTTGTAAAAGACCTCGATGCTCCAACGCTTCTTATACATATGAACAATATCCAACACATCAGATTCAAAATCGTCAGTTATAAGAAGCATTTCAGACTCATAACGACGCCTCTTTGCACTAGGCAAAGTCTTCGGTCGTGGCTTGATGAATTTAACACGTATAATCCTGAATCTCTCTTTTCCGTAAGATGATTTCGGGGGTCTGTTCAGAAAAGCCATATTATCTTCTATCACTTCAAACTCATCATCCTTGAGAATTGTTCCGACAGTGATATTGCTTTGCTCAATATGATAAATACGGCCTAACTTAAGTCTTGAGACAAAGTGGCAATTCTTTTGAATACAAATATCCTTGATATAGCACAGTGTGTTATAACCGGTTGTTCCTCTGTCGAATACGAACACTCTTCCAGGCTCCGACTCATTTTCAGCTGTCGCAATCACTGTATCTCTAAGAGCTATTTCCTCACTTGAAGCTGTCTGCTTTGTGAATACTTTCTCCAATACGGCAGAGAAACCATCGTAAGCCATACCATACTTTATATGTTTCTTCTGACCTCCAAACCGATTGTTTACGCCAGTGTTTATCCCTTCACTGAGTTTAGCGCTTGTCTCTGCCACCAACGTCGTATCAATACGGATTATGTTGGAATCTTCAAGATCCGTCGGGTCAATAATCCTCTGGGCACGCATTAGAATCTCATCATATATTTGTGCAAAATACTTGGGATTGATGCTGGAGAGTCGCTCTGCAATAGATGAGTGTGATAATGGTGTCGCTCCGATGTCAATCTGTAGAAATTCGTCAAGCCATATTGAAGATGATTGTTCGCATATCTTGCGTTGGCTCATATCATTGTTACGTAGAAATCCAATGAGAAGTAGAGAGAAGAGTCTTAGGGCACTAAGTTTTTTTGCCTTGTAATCGACCTTGAGTTCATCCGCAGTCTGCGCCATGAAATCCAATGGTAGCTGGCGCATCAATTTTATTATGTCTACAGGTTTTTCCATACCTATATAACAATTAAAATCGGGCTTTTTAGCTCTTCCGACCGCTAAAACGCATAGCGGTCATCACATTAGTAGGCCATTGCAAGGGCCGCATAGCGTTTTAGCGGTCGGAAGAGCTAAAACGCATCGCGGTGCCACATCACGCATACCACAGAGTGGCGGAGCCACGACATCATCCATAACCCCGGGTGCAACCCGGGGACAGAACCCACATCCATTAAATAGCCTCGAAGAGGCGATATTATGGAGCCACATCACTCGTCCCCCCATACATCCCTCATAGCAACACCCACAAAAAAGCACAAACTATCACCTTGCCCAATATCGCCATTTTTTACTACTTTTGCAGAAACCATGCATTGCACTCCCGCAAGCACCGGACGGCACAATCACCTCAGTCAAAACTATCTTTCGAAACGGCTGAACAATTACACCCCTGAAATGGTTTTGATGTAAACAATACACTAATCAGACCCCCTGATTTTTCATCACTTATGGAAAACTTCTCATACTACTCCCCCACCCTTTTCGAATTCGGACGCGGAGCCGAAGAAAAAGTCGGCATGCTCACCTTCCTCACCGGAGCGTCGAAACTGCTCATTGTATACGGCCGGAAATATGCCAAGACAAACGGACTCATCGACCGTATAACCAATTCGCTCGACACCCTCGGCATCGAACACGTCGAGTTGGGCGGTGTGGAGCCAAATCCCACCGACACACTCGTATACGAAGGCATTAAACTTGCCCGTGCAAAAAAAATCGACGGACTACTGGCCGTTGGTGGTGGATCGGTCATCGACACCGCCAAAGCCATCGCAGCAGGAGTGCCCTACAAAGGCGACTTCTGGGATTTCTACGAAGGCAAGGCCCAGGTAGAGGAAGCTCTTCCTATCGGCGTGGTACTCACCATCCCCGGAGCCGGAAGCGAAGGATCGGGAAACAGCGTGATCACCCGCTCGGCCGACAAACGCAAAATCAGCGTGCGCACCGACAGCATACTCAAACCACGCTTCGCAATCATGAATCCCGAGATGACAGTGAGCCTGTCGTCGCGACAGACAGCTATCGGCGTTGTCGACATGATGGCACATATACTCGAACGCTACTTCTCCAACACCACACGCGTGGAAGTGACCGACCGCCTTGCCGAGGGACTGCTGATGGCTCTCATGACAGAAGCACCCAAGGCCATGGCAGACCCCTCCGACTATCAGGCTCGCGCCAACATCGAATGGGCCGGAACACTCGCCCACAACGGGCTCGTAGGATGCGGACGGCGCGAAGACTGGAGCTCGCACGCCATGGAGCATGAGATCAGCGCCTTGTATCCCGAGGTGGCACATGGTGCCGGCCTCGCCGTGGTAATGCCGGCATGGATGGCTTTCATGGCTCACCACAAGCCGTCGAAAGTGGCCCAGTTGGGTCGCCGCATTTTCGGGGTCGATGCCGGCGACGACCGCTCGGCAGCCATCGAAACTGTGGCATCCCTGAAAGCATACTTCACAGCCGTACTCCGCATGCCATCCACATTCAAGGCTCTCGGAATCGAAAACCCCGACATCGACACACTCGTGCGCAAACTGCATGAGAACAAAGGCGAGACTCTCGGCAACTACTATAAACTGACTGCCGAGGACACCCGCCAGATCTACGAACTCATGCAATAAATCACACAGAAAGCTCCCCGAGGCCCTGGCGGATAATCTCGGGCGACGAGCTATCAAGACAATCGACGACGGTGCTACCCTCGGTGGCACCGTCGCCGCCGTCTATAAGCATTGTCACTTCCTGAGTCGACGAATACCGCAGCCCGAGAGCACGCGGATCGGAAACTTCTGCCAACGCATCATCGCCGTCTCCGAGCGGCACCGACGATGTCATCACCGGGTTGCCGAGCGCTTCGGCAATAGCCACTGCAATAGCATTGTCGGGCACTCGCACTCCAACCGTACGGCGCCCCTTGAAAACTTTTGGCAAGGTGCTCGCCGCCGGAAGCACAAAAGTGAACGGTCCGGGAAGATTTTCCTTCATCAGGCGGAACGCGCGGTTATCTATCCGAGCATATTCGGCAGCCTGCGACAGGCCCGAA
Source organism: uncultured Muribaculaceae bacterium (assembly GCA_910587915.1). Lineage (GTDB taxonomy): Bacteria > Bacteroidota > Bacteroidia > Bacteroidales > Muribaculaceae > CAG-873. Next base: position 29,707 of record CAJUOB010000002.1, read on the forward strand.
CATACCACCGACAGATTATTCTTGTCGGGATTGATGCCTTTCAACCGGCACAGACGCTCAACAGCGCGGTTATTGAGCGCATCCGCTCCAAGAGCATAGAACGAGTCCGTAGGATACACTATGATTTCGCCGCGGCGCAGAGCCTCCACAGCTTCGTCGATATACCTGCGGTTGATCGACTGAGGATATATTGTAAGTATTTTCATCGTCTCAGAGTAGATTTAAGACAGCGCTTTTACATATGTCGCGCTTATATTTTTTGCTCCGGCATAGTCGGTGAGCAGACGGCGTGCCATAGCTTCCACATCTTCCGGCGACATTTCCGACGGCCCGTACATATTCACGGTCATCAGCAAGCGGCGGCTGTCGGGCGACAGCTTCGTGCGGTCGTTATCCGACGTCGGAGTTCCCACACCGCCGACACTGTCGCGGTACACCGGCAGCCCCTCTATGTTGAGCTGTCCACGTCCAATAGCCTCGTAGGGCTCGCCCGCACGACCCACACCGAGCGTCAGGCAATCACCGTCGATCTTGTCGGCATCGAATCCGCCTATCGAGTGCCCCGAAGCCATCGACAGCAGATTTATAAGGTCTATCACCGTGAGCGTACGATAGAGTTCCAGCCCCTTCACCGCACGGCGGCACAGAGCCTCTGCGCTCGGCCGGTAGCGGTTGGGATCCTTGCCAAGCGCCTTATATGCCGCGCGGGTGGCATCGATCGCCGGACGATGGCGCACCTTTTCCATCGGAGTCGACTCCTTGATGGCCGCGGCGCAGCGCTCGATTTCGTTCCACAATTCATCGGCAGTATCGCCATTCTCTATATCTGCTTCCATGCACAGCACCTCCAGCCCGGGAGCCGCTGCTTTTATCTCGTTTTCAAACCGTATTTCCATAACGGCTGCAAATATATCACCAATAACCGAGACATCCTCGCATAATCATTAAAAAAAGCACTCCGGCACATAATACCGGTCTAAACAATCGATGTCGCTACGGCGTTAATATCACACATTTATCGACCTTTAACCCCATTTATGATTGTATGGACAAGAAAAGACTCACCGCTGAAAACGGGCGCCCTATCGCCGACAACCAGAATGCGCAAACAGCCGGTCGACCCGGCCCTGTCACTGGTCAAGATCCGTGGTACATCGAAAAAATCTCTCACTTCGACCGCGAGGTAATCCCCGAACGCCGCATGCACGCCAAAGGCTCGGGAGCATTCGGAACATTCACCGTCACCGACGACATAACCGAATTCACCCGTGCATCGATTTTCTCCGAAGTCGGGAAGCAGACCCCATGCCTGGTACGCTTCTCAACAGTGGCCGGAGAACGCGGCGCCGCCGATGCCGAACGCGACATCCGCGGATTCGCCATCAAATTCTACACCGACCAAGGCAATTGGGACCTCGTGGGAAACAATACTCCCGTATTTTTCCTGCGCGACCCGCTGAAATTCCCCGACCTCAACCATGCCATAAAGCGCGACCCTCGCACCGGCATGCGAAATCCCACCAGCAACTGGGATTTCTGGACCCTTCTGCCCGAAGCGCTCCACCAGATCACAATCACCATGTCGCCACGAGGCATTCCCGCCTCATTCCGACACATGCATGGATTCGGAAGCCACACCTACAGCTTCATAAACAAGGACAACAAACGCACATGGGTCAAATTCCATTTCCGCACCCTCCAGGGAATCCGCAATCTGTCCGACAACGAAGCTGAGGCTATAATCGCCAAAGACCGCGAATCGCACCAGCGCGATCTATTCGACGCCATAGAAAGCGGCGATTTCCCCAAGTGGAAACTGCAGGTACAGCTCATGACCGAGGATGAGGCACGGAAATACCACATCAATCCGTTCGACCTCACAAAGGTATGGTACCACAAGGATTTCCCGCTGCGCGACGTCGGAATCCTCGAGCTCAACAGAAACCCACAGAACTTCTTTGCCGAAATCGAGCAAGCCGCTTTCAATCCCGCCAACTTCGTGGATGGAATCGGACTATCGCCCGACAAGATGCTCCAGGGACGCCTTTTCTCATACGGCGATGCGCAGCGCTACCGTCTTGGAGTGAATCATAATCTCATACCGGTCAACCGGCCCAAGTGCCCCTTCCATTCCTACCACCGCGACGGCATGATGCGCACCGACGACAATTACGGAGCCACTGTCGCCTACGAGCCAAACAGCTTCGGTGAATGGCACGACTCGCCCGAACGCAAAGAACCACCGATGGAACTTCACGGCGAGCTCTACAACTACGACGAGCGCGAGTACGACGATGACTACTACACACAGCCCGGAAAACTATGGCGGCTCATGAGCCACGACGACAAGCTGGCCACATGCCGCAACACCGCCACCCAGATGGAAACAGTGCCATTGTTCATAAAACAACGCCATGTCAGGGCTTGCTACAACGCCGACCCCGAGTACGGCACCGAACTTTCCAAAGCCCTCGGCATAGACCTTGCGGAAGCACTGGTGGCCGAAGACCCTGCCCACCCCTCGTGGGACAAGCGCAAACCACAGCCCAAAGCATAATAAACCCTCAAAAACAAATCAGCATCTTCCGGCCACACGGCTCGAAGATGCTGATTTTTTTTGGCCATTACACCTAATGCGGCCAATATGAAAAAAGCCGGGCGAAAGGCTTTCGACCTTCCGCCCGGCTCGGGGGGTATTTGTCTATCGCATTGCCGATATTAGTAATTCCACTGGCAGGCAATCATCCTAAGATTCGGGCAGGCAATGGTTCGCATGTCGGTAATCACGTTGTAGCGACAGTTGACATAGGTAAGAGCCTGGTCGAAGGATACATCGAGCATCTGAAGCTCGTTGTTGTTGCAAAGGAGACGCTGCAGGAATGTCTGGTTGCTGAGGGTCAGCTGAGTAAGGTCGTTGTAGGAGCAGTCCACGAAGATAAGCTGCGGGCAGTTCGATACTTCGAGGGAAGTAAGATCGTTATAGGAGCATACGAGGTCGAGGAGAGCGTTGCACTCGCGCATGCCGAGCGATTTCATGTTGTTGTCGGAGCAGACGAAAGTGGAAAGGGAGGGAAGATTCGACACGATCATGTTAGCGATCTGGTTGTCGTCTACATTGAGGTTCTGCAGGCTGGTCACACCCGAGAGGGTAAGGCCGGTAAGCTTGTTGTAACCGCAGTAGAGGTTCTTGAGGGCGGTGCAATCGGCAATCACAAGGCTTTCGAGGTGGTTGCTCTGGCAGTTGAGGGTCTCGAGGGTAGGCGAAGCCTGAAGGTCGAGGGCTGCAAGGAGGTTCGAGGCGATGTTGATGTTCTTGATTGCGGGCACATCGTTGAGAGAGAATTCAGCGATACGGTTGTTGTTGATCGTCAACTTTGTAAGAGAGGTACAACCGTCGAAGTCAACTTCCGAAATCTGATTGCGCGAAGCATTGATTTCAGTAAGGGCCGATGCACCTTTGGCAGATACGCCCTTGATTTTGTTGCGCGACACGTCCACCTTCGTAAGAGCGGTGAAGCCGCTGAGGTCGAGAACGCCGGCGAGGTGCTTGTCTTTCCAGTCGATGGCGGTCACGTTTTTGCCTACGACAGTTACGCCTTCCCAAGTCGAGGGATCTTTAATGTTTGTAATCTTGAGCGCTTCAGCATTGGTAGCGGCTTTTTCGGCCGGCTGGGCCAAGAAGTTCTGAAGTTGCTTGAGCTCGCCCTTATTTACCTGGGCGAAGGCTGCTGCACTCCCGAGAGCAACAGCGAGGATGAATGCGATCTTTTTCATGACATATTTAATAATAGTGTTGTCTTAAAATCATCTCCCGGATGCTTGATTTATCCGAGTTTGATATTACAACAAGGCCTCACCGAAAAAGGTTCGGATATTTTAAAAAATTTTCATAAAAAATTTCCAAGCGCCTTGTCGGGCCTTTCCAAGCCTTTTCGCTATCTTTGCACCATAATATTCAAAACAACGTCCATGAAACAACTCAATCTATTTCTTGCAGCCACTCTGGCATGTGCCATGGGGGCACAGGCTCAGCGCATGGCGGTGCTCAGCGACGTGCACGTCACTCCCGGCAATGCCAATGAGTCCCAGCTAAAGCTCGCTGTCGACGACATCAACAAAGGCAACTTCGATTTTGTGGTGATGAACGGCGACCTCGGCAATGAAGGCTCCGATGCCGAGCTTAAAAACGTCAAAAGCATCCTCGACGGAATCAAGGCACCTCTGTTCGTGCTCCCGGGCAACCACGAAAACAACTGGAGCCAGAGTGCCACCAAGACATTCATCGACCTTTGGGGCAACGACCGCTTCGTGGCCGAATTCGACTCTCTTGTAATCGTCGGCATCAACTGCGGTCCGTTCATGAAGATGGGCGACGGCCATATAAAGCAGGAAGATCTCCATTGGCTCAAAGCAACCCTCGACTCCATTGTCACTCCCGGCAAACGCGTCCTTTCCTTCAACCACTATCCTCTTCTCGACGACCTCGACAACTGCGCCGACTACCTCGAGATTCTCGAAAACTATCCTGTCATAGGCCATATCAACGGTCACTACCATACATGGCGCCGCTACAATGCCGGCGGAAAGGACAGCGGTAGCGACCTGCCGTGCACAATGACACGTGCCCTCGACATGCGCGACGGTAATTACGGATACTCCATCGTCGAAGTCGACCCCGCATGGGTGCACATATATAATAAGAACATCGGACAGGAGCCCGAAGCTAAATTCGCCTTCCCCGCAAAAACCAATCATACAAAAGCAAAACGTCCCGAAGCCCGCGAAATCAATGTTCCGCAAGGTTTCGCCGTAGAGAAAGTATGGACCGACAGTGCCTCGATTTTCACCCGACTCGGTTTCGATGCCGACAACATCTACTTCGGCAACTCTCTCGGACAAGCCCGTGCGCTCAACCGCAACACCGGCAAGATATGGAGCTCGCCTCTTGGCGCAAGCCTGTTCAGCCGTCCGGTTGCACTTAAAAACCGCCGGGTGGCATTCCCCGCCCACGACGGAATCTATATCATGGATGCCCGCACTGGCCGCACAGTGGCCAAGCAGCCCTCCAAGGAAGGTCCCTACGTGGCCGACGGTGTAATCACTCCCGACGGAAAAGGATATATCCAGGGCGGATACAAGCGTATCGAACGTCGCCGCCCCGACAATGGCAAACTCGTGTGGTCCTACGACTCAATCTTCAACTATTGCCAGGCCGCCCCGGCAATCGACGGCTCCGACCTCGTATTCGGCGCTTGGGACACAAATCTACGTGCTCTCGATCTCAAATCGGGTAAACTCAAATGGGTGTGGAACAACGGCAAGACAGCCAACATGCTCGGCCCCGGCAACGTAGTCCCCGTCATAACCGCCGACAAGGTTTTCATCGTAGCTCCCGACCGCTATATGACAGCCCTCGACCGCAAGACCGGTCGCCAACTATGGCGCGACAACAGCCACCGCTACCGCGAGAGCCTCGGCCATAGCGAGGACGGCACACGCATCTACGCCAAAACAATGGACGGCGAACTCGTGGCCGTCGACGCCACCACACCCGAGTTCAAGGAACTATGGACTCTCGACCTCGGTATCGGCTACGAGCACGCACCCTGCATCGTGCTCGAAAAAGACGGCTACATCTATGCCGGAAGCCGACGCGGCATCGTCACCATCACTCGCGCCGATGGTCCCGAGCTGATCGCCACTCTGCCCCTCGGCGTAAGTGAGGTCAACGGCTTCGACGTCGATCCCGTGACAGGCGACGTATACGCCTCCCTCATCGAAGGAACCATCTGGAAAATATCGCGCTGATACACAGCCGCAATAATCTGAATCGCACTACAACCGGTCCGGCCGCATATCCACATGTGGCCGGACTGTTTGTTTTCCCAAAAATCATACTTGCCACATCCTTTAGCCTCGCCGACATCCTGCAATGCATAGAACCATCCCATTGCAGCGCTAACAACCGTGTACACCCCTTATATGCAAAAATATAATGGATAATTGACGGTTTTTGCGTACTTTTGCAGTCGTAATAGAAAGCAAATGATATCTGTCAATAACCTTTCGGTCGAATTCAGCGCGCAAGTGCTGTTCGACAATATCAACTACGTAATAAATCCAAAGGATAAGATAGCCCTCGTCGGTAAGAACGGCGCAGGCAAGAGCACCATGCTCAAAATCATAGCCGGACTCCAGAAGCCCACTTCGGGCAACGTCGTGGTTCCGGCCGATGTCACCGTGGGCTACCTGCCCCAGCAGATGGTACTTTCCGACACCGCTACCGTGGTCGAGGAAGTCCGCAAGGTATACTCCCATCTCGACAACATGCACAGCCGGCTTCAGGCTATGGCCGAGGAAGCGCAGCGACGCACCGACTACGACTCGCCCGAATACCACAAGCTCATCGAGGATATGGCCAACCTCACCGATGCCCTGGCCATAGCCGACAGCGAGAATAAGGAAGCCGAACTCGAGAAAACACTCATCGGTCTCGGATTCGAACGCTCCGACTTCGGCCGCCCCACTTCCGAATTCAGCGGTGGCTGGCGCATGCGAATCGAGCTCGCCAAAATACTGCTGCAGCGCCCCGACGTGCTTCTGCTCGACGAGCCTACCAACCACCTCGACATCGAATCGATCCAATGGCTCGAAAACTTCCTCATAACCAAAGCCAAAGCCGTGGTACTCGTGAGTCACGACCGGGCATTCCTCGACAACGTCACAACCCGCACCATCGAGATTAACCTCGGTAAAATCTACGACTACGCCGTGAATTACTCCAAATTCACAGCCTTGCGCGACGAACGCATCGAACAGCAGATGCGAGCCTACCGCAACCAGCAGAAACAGATTGCCGACACCGAGGAGTTCATCGAGCGATTCCGCTACAAAGCCACAAAATCGGTGCAGGTGCAGAGCCGCATAAAGCAGCTCGCCAAAATCGAACGCATCGAAGTCGACGAGGTCGATACCTCGCACCTCAATCTACGCTTTCCACCAGCTCCGCGCTCGGGCGACTTCCCGCTCATCATCGATGAAGTGGGCAAGGCCTATGGCGACCATCAGGTATTCGACCACGCCACATTCACTCTCCGCCGAGGCGAAAAAGTGGCCTTTGTTGGCAAGAACGGCCAGGGAAAGTCCACTTTGGTAAAATGTATAATGGGAGAGATCCCGTTCACAGGATCGTTGCGTCTGGGCCATAATGTCAAAATCGGATATTTTGCCCAGAACCAGGCACAGCTTCTCGACGGAGAAATCACCGTATTCGACACAATCGACCGCGTGGCCGTAGGCGACATCCGCACTAAGATACGCGACATACTCGGCGCTTTCATGTTCGGCGGAGAAGCCTCCGACAAAAAAGTGAAAGTGCTGTCCGGGGGCGAAAAGACACGTCTGGCAATGATCCGGCTTCTCCTCGAGCCGGTGAATCTGCTGATTCTCGACGAGCCTACCAACCACCTCGACATGAAGACCAAAGACATCCTCAAGCAGGCCATAAAGGACTTCGACGGAACGGTGATTGTGGTGAGTCACGACCGTGAATTCCTCGACGGACTCGTCGAGAAAGTCTATGAATTCGGTGGTGGAAAAGTCACGGAATGTCTCGGCGGCATCTACGAATTCCTCGATAAAAAACGACTTGCATCGCTCCAGGAGCTCGAGCGCAGCGCCCAACCCGAGGCAGCACCCGCAAAAGAAACGAAAGAAAAGCCTCAGACAGCCGACCAGCCACAGCCCGCACGCAAACTCACATACGCCGAGCAGCGCGAACGTGAAAAAACTGTCAAACGTGCCGCTAAAAAGGTTGAGGAAGCCGAGAAGGCAGTCGAACAACGCGAAGCCGACATCGCGGCCATCGAAGCCAAGATAGCAGCTGGCGAACTCGACGACGACATATATACACGCCACGCACAGGCCGTCAAAGATCTCGAAAATGCCATGAGCATGTGGGAACTCGCACAGATGGAACTCGACGATCTCAAAAAGAATTTTCAATAAACCATATCAAATAACTCTACAATGCGTACCAGAACTTACTTAATCATTGGCACCATGCTCGCAGCCGGTCTTGCCACCGGTTCGTGCAACCGCCAGCAAGCGCCTAAAGGTATCGACGTAAGCCATCTCGACACTTCTGTCAACCCTGGCGACGACTTCTACGACTATGCCTGCGGCGGATGGATGAAAGCCAATCCTCTCAAACCCGAATATTCCCGTTTCGGCACTTTCGACCAGCTCGGCGAAAACAACCGCGAGCAGGTTCGTGAACTCGTGCTCGGACTCGCAGCCCAGAAAGCCGAAGCCGGCACAAACGCCCAGAAAATCGGCGACCTCTATGCAATGGGCATGGATAGCGTACGCCTCAACGAGCAAGGCTTCGAGCCCCTCAAGGCCGACCTCGAGGTAATCGCTGCCACTCCCCGCGAAAAAATCGTGGAACTCATGGCCACCATGCCCGGCCTCGACGTATTCTTCGGCACCGGTGTCATGGCCGACCTCAAGGACTCGAACGTCAACACCATGTACTGGGGCCAGGGTGGTCTTGGACTTGGCGACCGCGACTACTACACCGACCAGACCGAACGCGCCGAGCAGGTACGTGCAGCCTACCGCACATACCTCACCACTCTTGCCACTCTCATCGGCTACGACGAAGCCCGCGCAAAGGAATTCACCGACAACGTGATGGCTATCGAGACCGAGCTCGCATCCAAGCAGATGACCCGCACCGAACAGCGCAACATCGCCGCTTGCTACAACCCCACCACAGTGGCAGAGCTCGCTAAAAAATATCCCAACATCGACCTCAAGAACTATTTCGGTCTTCAGAAACTCGATGTCGACACCATCGTTGTCGAGCAGCCCGCCTATCTCGCAGCCGTATCCGAAGCCCTCGCAAAACAGCCCGAGCAGGTACTCCGCGACTACATGACCGCCTCCTACGTCGGCTCCGCAGCTTCCTACCTCAGCGACGACTTCATCAACGCCAACTTCGCCCTCAATCAGGCTATCTCGGGCGTAGAAAAGCAGCAGCCCCGCTGGAAGCGTGCACTTGCAGTGCCCAACAGCATCCTCGGCGAAGCTCTTGGTCAGCTCTACGTTGAAAAATACTTCCCCGCTTCTTCCAAAGAAAAGATGCTGGCTCTCGTCGGAAATCTTCAGACAGCTCTGGGCGAACACATCGACAACCTCACCTGGATGAGCGACTCTACAAAAGCACGCGCTCACGAGAAACTCAACGCATTCACCGTGAAAATCGGATACCCCGACGAATGGCGCGACTACTCCGAGCTCACCATCGACCCCGAACTCTCGTACTGGAAGAACGTTCAGAACGCAATCCTCTTCAACCAGGCTTACAACAACAACGACTACGGCAAACCCGTGGACCGCGCCCGCTGGCAGATGTCGCCTCAGACCGTCAACGCATACTACAACCCCACTACCAACGAAATCTGCTTCCCCGCAGGTATTCTCCAGGCTCCTTTCTTCGATCCTGAAGCCGACGACGCTGTAAACTACGGTGCCATCGGTGTGGTTATCGGTCACGAAATGACTCACGGCTTCGACGATCAGGGCCGTCAGTTCGACAAGGACGGCAACTTCTCCGACTGGTGGACCGCCGCCGATGCCGAAGCATTCAATGCACTTGCCGACAAACTCGTGGCTCAGTTCGACAGCATAGAGGTTGCTCCCGGCACCAAGGCAAACGGCCGTCTCACACTCGGCGAGAACATCGCCGACCAGGGTGGTCTCCGCGTGGCATACACCGCATATAAGAAAGCCCTCGGCGACAGCGAAGGCGAAGTAATCGAAGGCTTCACCCCCGACCAGCGCTTCTACCTCGCATACTCCAACGTATGGGCAGGAAACATCCGCGACGCCGAGATCCTCTCGCGCACCACATCCGACCCCCACTCGCTCGGCCGCTGGCGCGTAAACGCTACTCTCCGCAACATCGCTCCCTTCTACGAAGCATTCGGCATCACCGAAGGACAGCCCATGTTCATGCCCGAGGCAGAACGCGTAGTCATCTGGTAAACCTTTTTCTCACGTGCAGATGCCGCATATACGTGCCGGCATCTGCACTTTCACTACTCATATTATGAAAAAAATCATCAGCAAATTCATCATCGCCGCCGCAGCGCTGCTCGCCACTGCCGGCCTCGGAGCTTGCTCCCAGAAAAGTAGCGGACCTTCGCCCTTGGTCGCCGAAAGCGAACGTATCGGCGGAGAACTCGCCAAAATCGCCGAAGAGAGCCCCATGTACATCGACTCCGCCACTACTGCATATGCCGACGGCGTTCTGAGCGTAAACATCGCTTTCGCCGACCCGCAGGTAGCTGTGGCCGATTATTCGCAGGCTCTGGTGGAGTACATGGTGTCGCAGTGGCTCAAATCACACCTTGGTGCCGGCCTCGACACTACGCTCAACACTCTCTCGGCCGAAGACGGCTCGCTTAAAATAACATTGAAAAGCGCCGACGGTACCGCCAACGAATACACCATCGGCCACGCACGCCTCAAAAAACTCCTCACACTCAAACCCAGCGAACTCAACTTCTCAGCCGTGAAGGACAATGTGGCCCTCCTTATGGAGAAACGCTGCCAGGAATACAAGGACAAATACAAAGCCACCGAATGCACATTCGAATTCAGCACCGGATTTGCCCAGTACACTCTCACATTCGAATCGGGCACAATGTATGCCAACCTCACACAGGATAGTCTCCGTGGCCGCTACCAGGGTATACTCCGCGCCCAGTTCGATGTCTACGGCGCGTGCGCTCCTATGGCTTACGAACTCGTGAAATCGCTTGGCATCGAAGGCTATCGCTTTGTCTACGAAGCCGATGGCGGTAAAACTCTCAAGGCGGCTCTCCCTTGGCGTATTATCGAATAAAGATCCAGGAGTCTGTTTGCTTTTAGAAAAAACTGAAAACCTAACAACCTGAAACATGAACATAGTAGACCGTTTCCTGAGCTATGTGAAGTTCGACACTCAGAGCGACGAACTCACCAATCTTACCCCATCCACCCCGGGACAGATGGTATTCGCCGAGCATCTCAAGGCCGAACTCGAAGCCATGGGACTCGAGGAAATCACCCTCGACGACAATGGCTATCTCATGGCCACGCTCCCGGCTAACACCGACGCCGAACTGCCCGTGGTCGGTTTCATAGCTCACCTCGACACATCGCCCGACATGTCGGGTCGCCATGTATCGCCGCGCATCGTACAGAAATACGACGGCGGCGACATCGTGCTCAATGCCGACAAAGGCATAGTGCTTTCACCTGCTGAATTCCCCGAACTGCTCCACTATGTGGGACACGACCTCATCGTCACCGACGGCAATACTCTCCTCGGCGCCGACGACAAAGCCGGCATCGCCGAAATCATATCGGCAGTCGACTACCTGAAGGCTCATCCCGAAATCAAGCACGGAAAAATACGCATAGCCTTCAACCCCGACGAAGAAATCGGACAGGGTGCCCACAAATTCGACGTGCCTCTCTTTGGCGCAGACTGGGCATACACCATGGACGGTGGCGAAATCGGCGAGCTCGAGTACGAGAACTTCAACGCTGCCGTGGCACGCGTCACATTCGTTGGCCGCAACGTGCACCCCGGATATGCCAAGCACAAGATGATCAACTCCATGCGTATCGCCAACCAGTTCGTCATCATGCTCCCCCGTTGGGAAACCCCCGAGCACACCGAAGGATACGAAGGCTTCTACCACCTCGTGGGCATGGAAGGCACTGTCGAGAAATCGGTGCTCACATACATCGTGCGCGACCACGACCGCGACCGCTTCGAGCGCCGCAAGAAAGAGCTCGAACATCTCGCCCGCAAGATCAACCACGAATTCCCCGACTGCTGCTCCATCGAAATCAAGGACCAGTACTACAACATGCGCGAGAAGGTGGAACCCGTCATGCACGTGGTCGACATTGCCGAGGAAGCGATGCGCCGTGCCGGTATAAAGCCCAAAGTTCAGCCCATACGTGGCGGAACAGACGGCGCTCAGCTGTCGTTCAAGGGTCTGCCCTGCCCCAATATCTTCGCCGGTGGTCTCAACTTCCACGGACGCTATGAGTTCGTGCCCATTCCGTCCATGGAAAAAGCCGCCGAAGTGATTGTTGAGATAGCCAAACTCGTGGCCGAACGCAAAGCCTGAGCACCGACGCATGGATAAGGAGCCTGTTCTCATAGTCATAACCGGGCCAACGGCCTCCGGAAAGACAGAACTGGCCATACGTGTGGCCGAGCACTACCGCACCGAAATCATTTCGGCCGACTCGCGCCAGATTTTCAAAGACCTCCCCATAGGCACGGCTGCGCCCTCAGAGCACGAGCGCAGCCGTGCTTTCCATCACCTTGTCGGCATTCTTCCGCTCGACGCATACTACAGCGCGGCCCAGTTCGAGGCCGATGCATTGCGCATCCTGCCGTCGATATGGGCCAAAAGTCCTGTGGCAGTGGTCTGTGGCGGTTCTATGATGTATATCGACGCCCTGTGTCGCGGACTCGACGACATGCCGACCGTCAGCGACAGCACCCGCGCCTATGTTCTGGCTATGCTCGAATCGCACGGACTCGAAGGCGTGCTCGCTCAACTGAAGATATGCGACCCCGAATACTGGCAGCAGGTCGACCGCAGCAACACACGACGTGTGGTCCATGCACTCGAGATCAGTCTCGAAGCCGGTGTTCCCTACTCCACCCTGCGCACAGGCCTCGTAGCCAAAAGACCATTCCGCATACTCAAATTCGCCATCGACCACGCCCGCGAGCAGCTATTCGGGCGTATCAATACGCGCGTTGACCGGATGATAGCCGACGGTCTCGAGGATGAAGCACGCCGGGCTTTTGCCAAAGGACGCTTCAACTCGCTCAATACCGTAGGCTACAAAGAGATGGATGCTTATTTCCAAGGTACTATGGATTTCGATACTGCCGTGGCAAGGATAGCAAAAAATACCCGAGTATACGCCAAGAAACAGCTCACTTGGATGAACCGCGACCCCGAAATCATACATCTGCAACCGGACGATGCGCTCGAGCATATAATCTCCGCCACCGACAAAATCCTCGCTTCTCACTCCTAACATCAAACTTCAACACACGTGGAAACTAAAGAAAAACTCATCGACGACCTCATAACGCTATCTTTCGCCGAAGATATCGGCGACGGCGACCACACCACTCTCAGCACTATCGGCCCCGACGCAATGGGACGCCAGCATCTTCTGGTCAAGGAAGAAGGTATATTGGCAGGTGTCGACATTGCCCGTCGCGTATTCGAACGCTTTGATCCTTCGCTCAAAATGACTGTTTTCATCGAAGACGGCGCCCATGTCAAGCCCGGCGACATAGCTTTCGTGGTCGAAGGTCCCGTACGCTCGTTGCTGCAGACCGAACGACTCATGCTCAACATCATGCAGCGCATGAGCGGCATAGCCACAGTCACTGCGAAATATCAGGAACTTCTCGCAGGTCTGCCATGCAAGGTGCTCGACACACGCAAGACAACACCCGGCATGCGCATCCTCGAGAAAGAAGCCGTGAGAATCGGCGGCGGCCACAACCACCGCATCGGTCTCTTCGACATGATTCTGATCAAGGACAACCACGTCGACTTCGCCGGCGGCATCCCCGCTGCCGTAGCCAAGGCCAAGGCATATTGCAAGGAGCACGGCAAAGACCTCAAGATAGAGGTCGAAGTGCGCAACGAAGATGAAATCCGTCAGGCTATCGAAGCCGGTGTCGACCGCATAATGCTCGACAACTTCACTCCTGCCCGCACCGCCGATGCAGTAGCGATCATACGCAAGAATGCACCCGGAGTCGAAATCGAATCGAGCGGTGGCATAACCATCGACACTCTCCGCAGCTACGGCGAGGCTGGTGTCGACTTCATATCTGTCGGAGCCCTCACACACTCCGTCAAAGGTCTCGACCTCAGCTTCAAGGCTTGCTAAACACACATACATTCTCTAAAAACGCCACACAGAAAGCCCGGTCTCCGGGCTTTTTTCATACCCCCATGCATCAGCCCCAAAATCAGGCTATATACAAATCAGAGGCCGCGTCGCGGCCATACACCACACTGCTTTAGACATGGATATGCTATTTCTTGCCATCTCTTGCCGCTTTGCCTTTCATCGCCTGCGGCTCTCAACATATATACTTCTGTCCAAACATATCGTCTGAACTTATCGACCGCATATTGGTTTAGAGAAAATACCGGTGTCAAGCACTCGGAGACGGGAAATTTTCGTATTTTTGCAATTCAAACATCATCAATGGAAACATATGACAGAACTATTGATACCTCTCGCCCTCACCGACTACCTAAATGCCGCATGGTTTTTCGATTGGTTCGTTAACAATGCGTCCTATCTTTTCGTATTCATATTCATGGTCATAGAAAGCTCCTTCATCCCCTTCCCGTCGGAAGTGGTGGTGCCACCGGCAGCATATCTGGCCATGCAGAAAGGCGACATGAATATTTTCGTGGTCGTGCTCGTGGCTACCGCCGGTGCTCTTGTCGGCGCCATGATCAACTATGTGCTCGCACTGCTCATCGGGCGCCCCATCGTATATGCATTCGCCGACTCACGTCTGGGACATGCATGCCTCATCGACCGCCAGAAAGTGGAAAAAGCCGAAAAATACTTCGATGAACATGGAGCCGCATCCACATTCTTCGGACGTCTCATTCCGGCTGTACGCCAGCTCATATCCATTCCCGCAGGTATAGCCAAGATGAACATATGGATGTTCATGATTTTCACATCACTCGGAGCCCTGGTGTGGAACGGCGTTCTCGCCGGACTCGGCTGGTGGCTGTCGCGCCACGTGAGCCTCGACCAACTTTATGAATCAGTGGAGAAATACAACTCCTACCTCACCATCGCCGGTGTGGTGATTCTGGTGCTGTGTGTGCTCTATATTTTGTACAACGCTTTCAAGAAAAAGAAATGATAGTTGCCCCCTCTCTGCTCGCCGCAGATTTTGCCAATCTGGCCGATTCAGTGGCCATGGTCGACCGTAGCGAAGCTGCTATGGTGCACTGCGACGTTATGGACGGCGTATTCGTGCCAAATATATCGTTCGGTTTCCCGGTAATAGAGGCTGTGAGCCGCATCACTGCCAAACCGCTCGACGTACATCTGATGATTACCGACCCGGCACGCTATGTGAACCGCGTACGCGACTGTGGCGCTTATATGATGAATGTCCATGTCGAAGCATGCACACACCTGCACCGCACCATCGAAAGCATACACCAGGCCGGAATGAAAGCCGCCGTAACACTCAATCCGGCCACCCCCGTGATGTCGCTGTGCGAGATAATATCCGACCTTGACATGGTCCTGCTCATGAGCGTTGATCCCGGCTTCGGCGGACAATCGTTCATACCCGCCACCATCAATAAAATA
Source organism: uncultured Muribaculaceae bacterium (assembly GCA_910587915.1). Lineage (GTDB taxonomy): Bacteria > Bacteroidota > Bacteroidia > Bacteroidales > Muribaculaceae > CAG-873. The sequence goes on from CAJUOB010000002.1 coordinate 45,169, forward strand.
CGCCGGCTCCGCGCACTCATATGCGAAACCGGCTCGAAAGCCATGATAGAGGTCGACGGTGGCATCAATGCCGACACCGCCCGGATGTGTGCCGACGCCGGAGCCGATGTCCTTGTGGCCGGCAGCGCCGTATTCAAGGCTGCCGACCCCTGCGCCGTAATCGCCGACATGGCTCATCTCAACGATATCACACTCGCTGATTTCGCATAATTTTAGAAGCTCTTTTTAGTTCTCTCCTATATATAAACCTCTCCTGCTCACATATGCCCTATCCAAACAATATCGATCCGGCTGTCGACGAAGTCGGCAGCGAAACAATACCCGGAGCGCGTCCCGTGTCGCGTCCTGTCCGCAAGCGGCCATCGACCGTACGCAGTGCTGCAAATACCTCTGAGAGTGCCGATACCTCTCCTCGCCGCCGTTCAACCGAGCGACCGAGCACTTCGGCACGTAAACATGCCAAATCCGAGCCGTCGTACAACATAATATCTTTCTTGCGCGACTACCGCACCCATCTCGGCACCGGAATTGTGCTGTGCCTCACAGCCTTTGCCGTGGTGGTATGCGCGATTTCATTCATGTTCAACTACAGTACCGACCAGAGCGTGACTCATGGCCGTACTGCAGCCGAGATAGTTGCTTCAGGCGAAACCGTTCAGAACGCCGGAGGCCCCGTTGGATCCAAGCTCGCCGAATGGCTGCTTGTCGATGCCTTCGGAATCGGTTCGTTCGTACTGGCTGTCTACGTGTTCCTCATCGGTCTGGCCGTGATGAAGGTGAAGCGCTGCGACTTCTGGTCGCTCACGTTCCGCTGCCTCTTCACCACGGCTGCCCTCTCGGCCATAGTAGGCCTCCTCACCTACAATGCATCGGCTCCATTCAATCTCGGTGGCGCACATGGTGTGTACATGAACCGTCTGCTACTCGACTACACCGGAGCCTTAGGCGCATACTGCGTGCTCGCAGCCTTGGTTGGCCTTCTTGTGGCAGTATACCTAAAGCCACTCGGCAGTCTATGGAGAATAATGGCGAAAGCTTTCACCCGACCCCCCAAACCCGAACCGGCCGAGGCCGATACCGAAGATAGCACGCAAAGCCCCATGGACAGCCTCACCGTCGATGAAGAGACAGAAGATACATCCGAGGTGCCTGAAAGCGATGAAGAACTCGAAACAGCCACCGTGCATATGGCCCATGAGGAAATACCGCAGGATCACATGCGGTTCATTCCACAGGATGATGAAATGCCGGCTAACGACACAGAGACGAGCACTCATCAGCCAATAATTCAGGAAGAAGCCCCCGCACACACCTCAGATACCGAGCAGACACCTGTTGCCGTTTTGCCGGCCGAAGCGGGCGAGCCCGAAATGATTATAAAGAATCCCGGAGCAACTGTCGGCCAGGATACGTCGCACATCGATATTATCGATGGCGACCATGTGGGGCTCGACAAGCCATACGACCAGCGGGCGAGCCATTCAAACTACGAGTTCCCCACCGTCGAACTCCTCACCGAGCGACCGAATCCTTGCATCATAAACGAAGCGGAGCAGGCTGCCAACAAAACAATGATTGTAAATGCCCTGCGTAGCTACGACGTTGAGATACAACGTATCGAGGCTACAATCGGACCGACCGTCACGCTCTATGAAATCGTACCGGCAGAAGGCATCCGCATAGCCAAGATCAAAAGCCTCGAGGACGATATAGCCATGAGCCTCTCGGCCCTCGGCATACGCATCATAGCCCCGATGCCCGGAAAGGGAACCGTCGGAATCGAAGTGCCAAACCGCAAACCGCAGATAGTATCTATCCGCACCGTGCTCGAATCGCAGGCTTTCGCAGAGGCCAAAGCAAAGATGAACCTGCCGCTGGCACTGGGCGCTACAGTAAGCAACGAGTTCTATACCACCGACCTCACCAAAATGCCACACCTGCTTGTGGCCGGTGCCACAGGCCAAGGTAAGTCGGTTGGCCTCAACTGCATCATCTCCTCGCTGCTCTACTCCAAGCACCCCGATGAGCTCAAATTCGTGCTCATAGACCCCAAGATGGTAGAATTTACACTCTACCAGCGCATCGCCAACCAGTTCCTTGCCAAGCTGCCCGATGAGGAACGTGCCGTCATCACCGACCCACAGAAAGTCATCGCTACGCTGAAATCGCTCTGTGTGGAGATGGACAAACGCTACGAGCTACTTGCCGATGCCGGAGTACGAAGCGTCGAAGCCTACAACGAACGCTTCGTGCAGCGCCGCCTCAATCCCGAGAAAGGACATCACTACATGCCATATATAGTGATGATTGTCGATGAGTTTGCCGACCTTATACAGACTGCCGGACGCGACATCTCAGAACCTATCGGCCGTATCGCTCAGAAAGCCCGAGCAGTTGGTATGCACATGATTATCGCCACCCAACGACCGTCAACCGACGTAATCACAGGTATGATCAAGGCCAACTTCCCCGCCCGAATCGCCTTCAAGACCATCCAGTCGATCGACAGTAAGACCATTCTCGACCGCCCCGGCGCCCACCGCTTGATAGGACGCGGCGACATGCTCGCACTCATCGACGGACGCATAGAGCGTGTGCAGTGTGCGCTTGTCGACACCGAGGAAGTCGAGGCCATCTGCGAGCACATCGGCTCTCAGCCCGGCTTCCCAATGCCCTTCGCACTCCCCGAAGTGCCCGACGAGAATGGCGGAGACGCACCCACCGAAATCGGTGCAACAACCGAGGAATTCCGCCGCTGTGCCATCTTCATCGCATCGCAGACTCAGGCTTCCATCACCATGCTACAACGAAAATTCGAAATCGGATTCAATAAAGCCGGCCGTTTCATGGACCAGATGCAGGCCATGGGTATCGTAGGACCTGCAAACGGCGCAAAGCCTCGCCAGGTGCTCATGACACCCGATGAAGTCCAACGCCTCTTCGAATGAACCGTCGACATACCATCATGGTTAAATTGAATATGAAGAAGATATTTGCACTCACCGTTCTGCTGGCAATGGTTGTTTTCGGCGCACACGCTGCCGGAGACAATGCCGCCGCCCTGCTCGCCAAAGTAAAATCGAAGATAGCGTCCTCGCCGTCGGTCGAAGCGACATTCACCATCAATGGTGGTGAGGGTCCCGTACAAGGCTCTGCCACAATGGCCGGCGAAAAATACTTCATGACCACACCCGTGCTCACCGTGTGGTACGATGGCCGCACCCAATGGACATTCCTCAAAAGCAGCAACGAAGTAAGCATCACCGAACCCGAAGTCGCCGATCTTATGGCTTCAAACCCCTTCGCCATTCTATCGGCACCCGCCGACAGCTACAAGCTACGCATGCTTTCCGACTCCGAAGGCCGCAAACGCGTGGAGCTTACACCAAAATCACCATTGGCCGGAATAGAGAACATTGTCTTGTTCATCAAACCGGCCACATCGCTTCCTGCTGCCATTGTGGTACGATTCGACGACGGACGGCGTGTCGATGTTGTGATCGACAATATCTCCACCGGTGCATCCAAACCCATTTCGGCGTTCCGCTACGACGCTAAGCGCTTCCCGGCCCAGGAAGTGATAGATCTAAGATAACCAACTGATAAAAATAACTTCACATATGAACACCATAAGCACAAGATGCCTTATAATAGGCGCCGGCCCAGCCGGATACACCGCAGCAATCTACACATCGCGCGCTAACCTCAAGCCCGTGCTCGTAGAAGGACTCCAGCCAGGAGGTCAGCTCACCACCACCACCGAAATCGAGAATTTCCCCGGCTATCCAGCCGGTATCTCGGGTCCTAAAATGATGGAAGACTTCCGCGCCCAGGCACAGCGTTTCGGCACCGACATTATCAGCGGCGTAGTCACCTCGGTTGACTTCTCCAAGCGGCCTTTCCACGTAACTCTCGACGATGGAGCTACCGAAATCGAGGCTGCCGCTGTAATTGTGGCCACAGGAGCATCGGCAAAATACCTCGGTCTTCCCGATGAGGACCGTTTCAAAGGCATGGGCGTATCGGCATGCGCCACCTGCGATGGTTTCTTCTTCCGGGGACGTCCCGTGGCTGTAGTCGGCGGCGGCGACACCGCATGCGAGGAAGCGCTCTACCTCGCCACACTTGCATCGAAAGTATATATGATTGTGCGCAAGGATTATCTCCGCGCATCTAAATACATGCAGCAGCGTGTAGCCGAAGCCCAGAACATCGAAGTGCTCTTCAACACACAGACCGTAGGACTCCACGGCACCGACCTTCTCGAAGGCGCACGCCTGGTACAGTTCAAAGGCACCCCCGAAGAAAAAGAACTCGAAATCAACGTCGACGGCTTCTTCCTTGCCATCGGTCATACTCCCAATACCGATGTATTCAAGGGTGCGCTCGAACTCGACGCTCAGGGATACATAGTGACACGCGACGGCAAGACAGCCACAAGCATCGAAGGTGTTTTCGCTGCCGGCGACGTCGCCGACCCCGTATACCAGCAGGCCGTCACAGCCGCCGGCTCCGGATGTCGCGCCGCTATCGACGTTGAGCAATTCCTGCTTATGAACCCCTGATATGGCCAAAACGCCGAAAACAAACGCCGCACGTCTGCTCGAAGCCGCTAAAATCGGCTTCGAGTTGATTCCGTATACCGTCGATGAGAACGATCTCGCCGCCACACATGTGGCCGAAGAACTTGGCGAAGACATCGACCGAGTGTTCAAGACTCTTGTGCTACACGGCGACCGCACCGGCTACTTCGTATGTGTAGTGCCGGGCGACAAGGAAGTCGACCTTAAAAAGGCAGCCGCCATCTCCGGCAATAAAAAAGCCGAGATGATTCCCATGAAGGATCTACTCTCCGTCACAGGATACATCCGTGGCGGATGCTCACCCGTGGGTATGAAAAAGCCATTTCCGACCTTCTTCCACTCCACAGCTACCGACTTCGACTTCATATATGTGAGCGCCGGAGTACGCGGGCTGCAACTGAAGATTGCTCCCGGCGAACTTATTGAATTTGTTGGCGCCTCTACCGGCGATATAGTGAAATGAACGCATTTGGAACCATATACCGACTCACAACATTCGGCGAAAGCCACGGACCTGCTATAGGCGGCGTCATCGACGGCGTTCCCGCAGGTCTCGCCATAGACCCCGCTGAGGTGCAGAAGCAGCTCGCGCGCCGCCGTCCGGGCCAATCGGTACTCACCACAGCCCGCAACGAAGCCGACCAAGTGGAATTTCTTTCGGGAATGCTCGATGGAGTCACCCTCGGCACACCGATAGGATTCATAATCCGCAACACCGACCACCGCTCAGCCGACTACAATGCTCTTGCTGCCGTATACCGTCCCAATCACGCCGACTTCACCTACGACGCAAAGTACGGTATCCGCGAAGTTCGCGGGGGCGGCCGAGCATCCGCGCGAGCCACTGCATCGCTCGTAGTCGGTGGGGCCATAGCCATGCAAGCTCTTGCCAAAACAGGCATAAGCATATCGGCCGAAGTAGTGTCTATCGGCGGCATCACAGGTAGCATAGCTGAGATGGAGAACGTGATAGCACGCGCCAAAGCTGCCGGCGACAGTGTTGGCGGCTGTGTGCAATGTGTGGTCCGAGGCGTCCCTGCAGGCCTTGGAGAACCTGTTGGCAGCAAGCTTCAGGCCATGCTCGCACAGGCTATGATGAGCATTAATGCTGTAAAGGGATTTGAATACGGCGACGGCTTCGCATCTGCCGACATGACAGGCAGTGAGGCCGCCGATGAATTCACCACCACTTCCGACGGCACCATACGCACTGTCTCCAACCATTCCGGAGGTATCCAAGGGGGTATATCGAACGGCGAGGACATCATATTCCGCGTGGCTTTCAAGCCCGTACCCACCATAGCAAAAACTCTCTCTACGGTCGACAAAAACGGAAATAAGATCGAACTGGCAGCTCACGGACGCCACGACCCCTGCGTGGTTTTCCGCGCGCTTCCCATAGTAGAGTCCATGGCTGCTATGGTCATTTTCGACGCATATCTGATGAACCGCAGCGCCCGATTCTGATGAACCCCTACTATAAGGATTACTCCGAATTTCTTGCAGAGCATTTCGACGGTAAGGTGCAGAAACTGTCGGTCGATGTAGGTTTCACATGCCCTAACCGCGATGGCTCGGCCGGGACGGGTGGATGTATATACTGCAACAACAGGGCTTTCAGCCCCGACTGGGACAAACGCCATACTCCTGTAGCCGAGCAGATAGCCCGCGGGAAACGATTTTTCGGGAAGAAATATCCCGATATGAAATATCTGGCATATTTCCAGAGCTATACAAGCACATACGCGTCGCCCGATTCGCTCATGGCACTCTACAATGAGGCCCTCGACCAAGATGATATCGTCGGGTTGATAATCGGTACTCGCCCCGACTGCATGCCCGACTCACTGCTCGACCGCATAGCGTCGCTCGATACAAAAGTTTTTATCGAATACGGCGCCGAATCGAGCCACAACAGCACACTCTCACTTATCAACCGCTGCCACACATGGGAGGCTACGGTCGATGCCGTGCACCGCACCGCTGCCCGAGGTATCCCGGTTGGTCTTCATCTCATACTTGGGCTACCCGGCGAGGATGAGGAAATGATGACAACGACAGTCGAACGAGTCAGCTCACTGCCCGTATCGACTGTCAAATTCCATCAATTGCAGATATTGAGAGGAACCACTCTGGAAAAGATGGCTCCAATGCTCGACATTCCGGCTTTCACAGCCGAGGAATACGCCGCACTGTGCGCACGTCTGCTGGGCCATCTGCGGAGCGATATCGCTGTAGAACGCTTTGTGGCGCAGGCTCCCGACGACATGCTGTTGAGTCCGCGATGGGGACTGAAGAACTATCAGTTCACATCACTGCTCCAGAAGCATCTGGCAGCAATGGCTCATTTGCGATGCAAATAGTATTGGAGAGCTCCGACAAACAGCGCACCACCGGCGATATTACCAAGGGTGGCCGGTATGAGATTTGCTGTGAATAAGGTGAGTACATCGACCTGCGCGCCCTGCATCATTGCCAGCGGCAGGAAGAACATATTCGCCACGCAGTGCTCATAGCCAAGCGCCACGAATGCCATAACAGGAATCTCGCATGCAAGCAGCTTTTCACCAAGACGGCGGCCGCTCAAAGCGAGCCATACAGCCAGACATACACACCAGTTGGCCCCGATACCTTTGAGAAAAATCACTCCGAACGATGCCCCGGTCTTGGCAACCGCCATAGACGATAGTGCGTCGGCATAACACGGAGCAGACGTAAGGCCGGGCACATATACAAGAAAATATGCAAATGCGAGCGCGCCAACAAAATTTCCGAGCCACACAAGAGTCCAGTTGCGCAGTATCTGCCAGGCACTGAGTCGACGCTTTATCAGAGGGGGCACGAGCAGGGCATTGTTGCCGGTGAAAAGATCGGCACCGAGCACCACCACCAGCATCAGACCGATGGGGAATACAAGGCCGCTCAGCAAGCGTTGCAAGCCTGGATTTGAAGCTGTTATTTCCGGAAATCCGAAACCTATTATCAACGATAACGTGCCTCCGAGAGCGATATATGCACCGGCAAGCGCACTGCCGGCCATAAGACGTCCCAACGGGCGGCACTCTTTCGACATACCGGCAGCCTCAGCGGCTTCGATAGTCTCTGCAGGGGTGCGTACTGGCATTACTTATGGTTTATAGGTTAACAAAGAAAATCGCACGCTTAAGACGTGCGATATATTGTTTCTGTAGAATCAGCGACGGGCTCCTTTCTCGCCACGCAGGCGTCGGTGCTGCCGCATAAGTTCCTGAGTGAATTTACGTTCGGCCGATTTGAGGGCCACCAATTGAGCCGGAGTGAGTGTTCCCTTGAACTTCTCGTAGTATTCCATCTCAATCTCACCCTCGCGCATCTTCTGGCTGTAAAGCGCTACGGCTGCTGCGGCCATTTCCTCATCGGATGCTCCGGCTGCGGAGGCTTTCTTCTCCAGATCGCGCACCTCACCGCCCAGATCCATGGTGCGGTCTTCCATGGCATCGTACAGTTCAAAAAAAGCATCCTGCTGGGCTTTACTCAAACCAAGTTCCTTGGCAAGGAAGTCGTGCTTGTAGGCACGTATCTGGTTCACATAGCGGTTGCGGTCATCTTCATTAAGCTGCTGGGCAAGGGCCTTTGCAGGTACCATAGCCATGAAAAGCAGCGCACACATGAGAGGGATGAAACGGGTCATCATATCGGGATAAGCTACAGATTACTGTGGAAGGACAACGTCCTCGGGGACATCATCGAAAACAAATTCAAAGCCGGAGTCGAGACTTCCATCCTCCATCATTTCGTCCACGATGTCCCAGGAGTCAAGACTGCCATAAACATATTGGTCGACAAATGCGTCGTTATCAAGCGCTTCCGCCAGCACCGGATTGGAGTCCATGGGCTGCAGACGGCCTGTGCCGGTAAGCATGGTGAACAGCTGCAACATCAGCCATACGCCTGCAAACATGGCAGCCATGTACACATATGGGCGCACAGTCTGCCAAAAGGTGCGGGGGCCAGCCTGAGCCTCGACATCGTCGGGATGCTCAAGTTCAGGCCTGTCGGGGAGAGAGGCCATGAGCCGGGAAGTGAAGGAATCGAAATATCCTTCGGGCGCATCGAGACCGGCCGACGGAGTCGCCAGACCCCGGCTGCGTGCAGTTTCGAGTATATGAGTTTTATTCCGGTCCATAATATTCTTTTTTCAGTTAGACATCGTTCCTTGGCCAAGGTTTAATCGCCGTGGTCAAAACGCTCCATATACTTTTCAATTTTTTTAACAGCGAGATGATACGATGCTTTCAGCGCACCTACCGTAGTGCCCAGTATGTCGGATATGTCTTCGTATTTCATGTCGTCGAAATACTTCATGTTGAATACCAGACGCTGCTTCTCAGGAAGCGAAGCCACAGCCTGACGCAGGTGGGCGCCAAGAGAATCGCCGTCGATGTCGGGGGCGGCAGCCACTGTCGACGCCACAGTACCATCGGGGTCGTCGAGCGACATGGCACCACGGCGTTTTTCCTTTTCAAGAAAACTTATTGCCTCATTAATAGCTATTTTATGAAGCCATGTCGAAAGTTTTGCCTCCCCCCGGAAGTTCTCGAGCGAGTTCCATGCCTTCATAAAAGTATTCTGAAGCAAATCGTCGGTATCATCGGCATTCAGCACCATACGACGTATCTGCCAATAAAGCGGGCGGCTATATTCTTCCACCATTTCGGCAAAGGCCGCACGCACGGTGGCGGGGTCGCGCAACCTCGCTGTCAAATCGTCGGTACGGTCTTTTGTATCCTTCATCGCAGTGCAAATATACGAATTTTTTGGCAATGTTAAATTTCACGCTCCGATATTTACCGCAATCATAGGGCTGACTCCGGCTTTATCTTTGCAGAAATCAGAAATCACATGAATATGACAACACTTGCAGTATCTAAAAAAGTATATGCCGATATAAGTACACGAATTGGAGCAGCTCTCTCTTTTGCACCCGACTCTGCCGCCGAAGCAATGAGACTGGTCGATAGTTTTCTTGCAGGAGAAAACCCCGCAAGCTCCGATGCAGGTGCCATGCTGGCATTCAATATGATCAAAGCGGAGCTTGAAAGAGCTATGGCACGCTCACTACGTGCCCGGGCACGAGCTGCGGCACGGAAGAAAGCTATCGCAGAACGCAGGGAGAACCCATCGCCATCCCCTACCCCACCGGAGATAAGGCTTACCCGGCAACAACGGCGCGCCCAAGAACGCATGCAGCGGAAGAAGCTACGGCAGTGCCGCAGACCCGACAATGGCGCACCGGCTATGGGAGCATCAGATAGGGTGCCGTAGGCGACGAACCCGCAGCTACCTGCTCGGGAGTACCTGTAGCTATGATCTGTCCGCCGCCGGCACCACCGTCGGGACCCATGTCGACCACATAGTCGGCCATGTTGATCACATCTACATTATGTTCTATCACAAGCACAGTATTACCACGGTCGACAAGACGGTTGAGAATGCTCATGAGCGTACGGATATCATCGAAGTGAAGACCCGTAGTAGGTTCATCGAGAATAAAAAGCGTATTGCCTGTATCGCGCTTTGCCAGTTCGGTGGCAAGCTTGACACGTTGGTTCTCACCACCCGACAGTGTCGACGAAGGCTGTCCAAGCTTGATATATCCCAAGCCTATATCCTGAAGCACCTTGATCTTGCGCAGTATGGCCGGAACACCGGCAAAGAATTCCACAGCCTGGTTTATGGTCATGTCGAGGACATCGGCCACCGACTTACCCTTGAATCGAACCTCGAGGGTCTCGCGGTTGTAGCGGCGACCGTGGCATTCCTCGCACGACACCAGTACATCCGGCAGGAAATTCATCTCGATAGTCTTGTAGCCGTTACCCTTGCATGCCTCACAGCGTCCTCCGGCCACATTGAACGAGAAGCGTCCCGGCTTGTATCCGCGTATCTTGGCTTCGGGAAGATTCACGAACAAATTTCGGATATCGGTGAATACTCCTGTATATGTGGCGGGATTTGAGCGTGGCGTGCGGCCCAGCGGCGACTGGTCGACTGTCACCACCTTGTCGATGTTCCCGATACCCTCCAGTTCCCTGTAGGGCAGCGGTTCGGTAATCGAATTATAGAAATGCTGCGACAGAATGGGCTGCAGAGTGCCGTTGACAAGCGACGACTTGCCGCTACCCGACACTCCGGCCACCACGGTGAGGGTGCCCAGAGGCAACGTGAAATCCACATCTTTAAGATTGTGGCCGGTGCATCCACGGATGGCGAGTGTCTTGCCGTTTCCTGTACGACGTACCGACGGCAGGGGCAATTTCTCCGCGCCACTGAGATAGCGTGCAGTCACGGTATTGGTGGCAAGCATCTCGGCGGGAGTGCCGGCAAACACCACTTTTCCACCCTTGCGCCCCGCGCCGGGGCCGATGTCGACCACATAGTCGGCTTCAAGCATTATGTCGCGGTCGTGTTCCACCACTATAATGGTGTTTGATGCATCGCGCAGTCGCTCGAGCGATCGGATGAGACGGTGATTATCGCGCTGATGCAGACCGATACTCGGTTCATCGAGAATATAAAGTACATTCACGAGCTCGGAGCCAAGCTGTGTGGCAAGTCTTATGCGCTGACTTTCACCACCCGACAGAGTAGCAGAGGCTCGGTTGAGTTGCAGATAGCCAAGGCCTACGTCGACAAGGAATTTCAGACGGACACCAATCTCCTTGATAATCTCGACGGCAATCTGGCGGTCGCGCTCATCGAGGCGTCCGAGAACGCTCTGCGACCATCCGTGGAGAGCCTCTATGTCGAGACGACATAGCTCGGCTATGTTCTTTCCATCGACAAAGAAGTGCAGAGCCTCGCGGTTCAGGCGGTCGCCATTGCACTCGGGACAAGTGCAGCGGGTGAAGAACTGGCCGCTCCATTTCTTCGCCTGATAGCCGGCATCATCGTCCTGCGACATCTCGATATACTTCACGAGACCATCGAAGGTCCGGAAGAAATCGAATGTCGAAGCGGTGCTGTCCTTCAGCGGGGGCACCGATGTGGTACCGTTGAAAATCTCGTCGACAGCTTCATCGGAAAGATCTTTGAAGGGGGTATTGATTGTGTAGCCATGCCGCTCGAGAATGGCACGAATCTGCATGAATATGACCGTTTCCTTATATTTGCCAAGCGGAGTGAGTGCACCCTTGGCTACAGAAAGATTCTCGTCGGGCACAATCTTTGCACGGTCGATAATATTGACATACCCAAGGCCTTTACAACGCGGACATGCACCCTGGGGAGAGTTGAACGAAAAGTTATGCGGAGCCGGGTCGTGGTAGGATATACCTGTGGCTGGGTCCATGAGTTCCTGGCTATAGTAAGCCACGGCTTCGGCCTCGACATCGTACACCATCATTTCCTTATCGCCCTGCGTGAGTGCATTTTCCACCGATGCAAGCAGCCGGTCGCGGTCCTTTGCCGCCACCTTGAGCTTGTCGATGACCAGCTCGATGCTGTGATTGCGGTATCGGTCGAGGCGCATGCCCGAAGAAATCTCCATCAACTCTCCGTCGACACGCACATTGAGGAAGCCTTTGCGCACGAGTTGGTCAAATAACTCGCGGTAGTGTCCCTTGCGGTTCTTAACAAGCGGGGCAAGTATATATATCTTCCGGCCCTCATACTTGTCGATTATCAGATCGACAATCTTCTCGTCGGTATACTTAACCATCTCTTCGCCCGAGATATAGCTGCGGGCATGGCCGGCACGCGCATACAGCAATCGGAGAAAATCGTAGATTTCTGTGGTCGTGCCGATGGTACTGCGAGGATTGCGGTTTATGGTTTTCTGCTCAATGGCAATTACCGGGCACAAGCCACCGATATGATCCACATCGGGCCGCTCGAGATTCCCGAGCATATTGCGCGCGTAGGCAGAGAATGTCTCGATATAGCGGCGTTGACCCTCGGCGAAGATAGTGTCGAAAGCCAACGACGATTTGCCCGACCCGCTCAGGCCGGTTATTACCGTAAGTTTATTGTGTGGAATGTCGACATCGACGTTCTTGAGATTATTTACCCTCGCGCCGACAACACTTATGCACCCGGTACCATCGATGGTGTCGGGTGCCTCTTCTTGTACCTTGGAAATTTTTTTAGCGGTCATTTTTCAACGGTCGGTCCATGCCGGATTGAAAGTTTTCGTGCCAGCCGTACGCCGCGACAGCGACTCGGCAAGCGGAATGCGCACCTTGTAGGTCTTGCCCGATTTATTCGTGAGGCTCTTGGAGCGTATCCATGGATTTTCCTCTCGTAGTATGGAGTATGTTATACCCTGCTTCTTAGCCCATGCAGCCCAGTCGGGCACAGGACCTGAAACCTCGACTGTACGGTACTTGCGTGGCTGATAGAGCTGGTTGTCGCGCAAGTGGAATCCATAGGCCGACGGATTTTCCATCAAGGTCTTCATGGCCATTATGCGATAGGGATATCGCGTTGTCTCCTCCACGAGATAGAGATCGAGCGAAGTGTCGGCATTCTGGCTTCCGAGCTCTTTCGATATGCGGGTCATACCGCCATTGTATGCAGCCATGACCGAAGGCCAGTTGCCGTACTTGGCATATGCTTTCTTGAGGTATCGGGCAGCTGCGGCAGTTGCTTTCTCTATGTTATAGCGCTCGTCGACCTCATCGTTTACCTCCAGGCCATACTCCTTGGCGGTAGTGGCCATGAACTGCCACAAGCCGGCGGCCTTTGCCGGAGAGTAGGCGCGGGGATTGAGCGAACTTTCCACACAGGCAAGATACAGCATGTCCTGAGGCACACCATTCTCCTTGAGTATCTTGGAGAGCTCGGGAAAATAGCGGTTGGCACGCTTGATCATAAGCATGGTTGTGCCATGGGTATAGGCAATGCTGGCAATCTCGCGGTCGAAACGCTCGTAGCGGTCGACCGGATCGAGACTTATCTTCTCGCCGCACAAGGTTACCGATTCCGGGACCTCGGGCGAATATACATCGGAGAACACCACCGGCGTGCGCTGGGCCGCCAGAGGCATGGCAAGCAGCGATGCCGCCGCCAGAGTACATATAGCTATCGTCTTCATTGTCATTCTGTTTCCGTTCCGGCAGAACTGTTGTCTGTACCGGTAAAGTTGATTATATTTATGTCGCCGGCACGTTCGTACTTCACTCCGTCGGCGCCGACAGCTTTGATTACATAGTAATAAACGCCTGCGGGAACGAATTTCCCTCGGTATTTTCCATCCCAGCCTTCGGAAGGCTCGGTGGAAGAGAACAAACGTGTGCCCCAACGGTTGAAGATATGGCATTCATAGCTCACAAGCGATTTATAGCTCACCTTCCACTCGTCGTTCACTCCTGGCGAGGACTGTGGTGTGAATGCATTGGGAATCTCGAGCTTCGACTCTCCAATGAATATCTCGTAGGTTGTGCTGACAAACTCGCAGTCGCCGGCCGCATTATTAGCCACGAAGCGCACGTAGGTGGTGCCACTCTCAGTGAAGGTATAGTCGAAAGCAAGCTCGGTGTAGCGGTCGTCGACATCCTCGAACTCCGCAGAGCGCGAGATCTGCCATTCGGTGAATATAGCCGCATCGGACGCGGCGGCTTCGAACCGCACTTCGCATGGGGCGCTGCCACCAAGATCGCCGCTCTGATCGGTCTGCTCGTTATCGGCGGCCTGATGCATATTCGACGCTTTGGTCTGAGCCTCTACGGCGACTGTGGTATAGACCTCGCTCTCAACCTCGACCACACTATTCCACGCACGCAGGAAACGGTCGCCCTCGAGCCGGAACGACGTATTGCAAAGTGGTGAATTGATGACCGTGGAGCCGCCGATGCCGGCAAGTGTGATTTCAGCCGGAACCAGAGAGTAGGCAAACGATCCTTCATCGAAGGCAAGTGTGGAATACGACAGATTGAGTTCACGCGACAACTCCATACGTCGGCCGTTGATGCTGTAATAGGGTATGGGCGATGCATCGCCGTCGACAGCAAGAATAGTTCGGCCACAGTCTTCGGCGGGCGAAGCGGTCAATGCCGACACATCGAAGCGATGGGCCTGATAGTCGACCACCCAATAGCAATGGCGCGTGCTTCCATCCTCGATTATATAGCCCATGTCAGTCCCGGCGACAGGAATACTCCAGCGGTTGCCGCTATGGTCGGTGGCAACTTCCTCGGCATATGCCCCTCCAAGATTGCTGAAGCGATACCACCGCACCTGCTGCGACGACGCCTCATAGACGATGCGTGCCGACGGCTGGCCACCGGGCACTACATAGATGGCTTCGAGCCCGCTCGAAGACTCCGCACTCACCATAACAGGCTGCAGAGAGTATCCCTCGAAATCGAGCGCCCACAAACCTAAAAAAGACACAAAGGCCATAGAGGCCGCAAAAAGACGTCGGTTCATATCGTTCTGACAAACTTATCATACAAAGTTACGGAAAAACCGCAATATAAGCAAGCCCCCTGTCTTCCGCGAGTCTGCGTAGTCCCCTTGTTCCTATTGATTTATTTTTTTAAGTCGAAAAACATAAATCGTGTTTCCAACGGTTCCTCCGGTTTAAGCTTGAGAAAATCGCGCTCTTCTTGTTCGCTTTTATACAATGTTTTGAATCCGTTTCTTTCGTAGAAGTGTATGGTTCGGTCATTGTTATAAGCATCTACAACAATAAAGCGGCAACCGGTTTTATTATCCGATAGAAACCAATCCTTTATAAAGTTGAGAATTTGACTGCCTATATTCAATCCTTTGTCCCGGAAAAGGGAGGATACTGCCAAACGTCCAATCAAAACAGCAGGATAATTCATTCCACGTTTTGCATTGGTGATGCCTCTTTGAACTCTATTACGAGCAGATGAAATTATGTCTTTAGCTTTGATACTATCGTTTGCAAGAGTAACCAATCCCATTATTAAAGATGGGTCCTCTATATTAATCCATGCATAAGTTCTCCCGAGCAACTCCTCATCATAGTAGAAAGCATCAACCGCAAAAAACTCATCAAGATCTATATCATTACACCGAAACGGCGTGCAATAAGAAGCCACCTCTTTTGTATAAGGTCGCATAATTGCATCGCGTTCAAGTATAAACGATGATTCCAAAGTAATTATTTCTTTTCTTTGGGCGGAAATATAAAGTCTCGCGACTTACGAAGAAATTCAGCAATCTGGGCTTCCCGTTCAGCAGACAAACGAGGCGTAGGCAATTTGCCATTACGCTCTGCTTCTTCCACAAAAGAACGAGCTGATTCTCCGACAAGCACCGGGGATGAGTTAATAGTCATTGCCATATCAAGAAGTTTAATAACACAAAGTTACAACAATATAACAAATTATGCAACATCTTGTGAGTTAAAGAACAGGAGCGCCGCTGTTTAATTTTCAAAAAAACGGCTGAGCACCACTTAAAAGTAGCATTCAGCCGTTATGTTTATTTATCTATACCGTGCTTAGTGGCTGTCGCTTTCGGGAGCGATGAGTTTGTAGCCCTTGCCGTGTATGTTGATGATTTCGATGGAAGGATCGTCCTTGAGGTGCTTGCGCAGCTTGGTGATGTAGACGTCCATGGAACGTGCGTTGAAGTAGTTGTCGTCGATCCATATGGTCTTGAGCGCATAGTTGCGTTCGAGAATTTCGTTGACGTGAGCACAGAGAAGGCTGAGGAGTTCGGATTCCTTAGTGGTGAGCTTAGTGATTTTGTCGCCGATGAGGAGCACCTGCTTCTGGGTATCGAAAGTGAATTTTCCGATCTTATACATGGTTATCTCCTTGCCTTTCTTGCCTTTCACGCGGCGCAGGATTGCCTCGATACGGAACACGAGCTCTTCCATGGAGAAGGGCTTTGTGATATAGTCGTCGGCACCGATCTTGAAACCTTCGAGAATATCGTCCTTAAGCGATTTAGCAGTAAGGAAAATGATGGGTATTTCGGAGTTGACGGCACGGATTTCCTGCGCGAGGGTAAGACCGTCTTTCTTGGGCATCATCACGTCGAGAATGCAGATATCGTACTTTCCTTTGAGGAAAGCCTTGTATCCGGCTTCGCCGTCGACAAAGAGGTCGGCGTAGCAGCCTTTGGCCTGGAGATACTCGCGAAGGAGCATGCCGAGGTTTTCGTCGTCTTCGCAGAGAAGAATCTTGATTCTTTCTTCCATAGTCGTTAATTTTTAGAGAGTGGTAGTATTATTATAAATTTTGTTCCAACATTGTATTCGCTTTCCACGCGGATGTCGCCACCAAGCTCGCTCACCATCTTGCGCACATATGCAAGACCGAGGCCAAAGCCTTTGACATCGTGGCGGTTACCGGTCGACACACGGTAGAATTTATCGAATATTTTTTTGAGGTCGTCGCGACGTATGCCTATGCCGTTGTCCTCGATAGTGATCTGCAGACGCTCGTCGGAAAGGTCGCGCGATGCGACGACGAGGCGCAGGGGGCGCTCCTCGCTGCGGTACTTGACCGCATTGTCGAGGAGATTGAATATCACATTGGTGAAATGCATTTCGTCGACAGTGACGATAGCATCCATGGCATCGAGTTGTGCGCTGATGGAGCCTCCATATTTCTCCACCTTGAGTTTGAAGGTGTTGACGATATTGAATATGGCTGCATTGGCGTCGATTTCCTCGAGCTTCAGAGTTGCTTTCTGACGGTCGAACATCGACATCTGAAGCACCTTCTCCACCTGGAAGCGGAGTCGCTTGGTTTCATCGGTTATGACAGTGGATATCTGCTGGAGCATCATGGGCGATTTTCGCACGCTCTGGTCGTTGAGCATCTGAGCAGCCAATGATATTGATGAAATCGGCGTTTTGAACTCGTGTGTCATATTGTTGATGAAGTCGTTTTTCATCTCGGTGAGCTTCTTCTGGCGGAATGCCACGATGATGGTGTAAACAAATATGATCAGCAATATGAATGTGAATGCGAATGCCGGCACAAGGAATGAAATAGCCGAGAAAATATAGTCCGATTTTGTGGGGAAGTATACTTTGAGATAGTTGTGCGGGCCGGCGCCGTCGTTGGGGAAGAGGGTCTGGATGAACATGTTATCACGGTCGGAGGCAGCTGTCTGGAAACCGTTAGATTTATAGAGCACGGTTCCGGCATAGTTTGCCACGGCGAACTCGAACGGCACATCGAGCCCGAGTGTGTCGAGCTCCTGACGGAGATAGGTCGAAACACGGGCAGAATCGGCACGCTCGCTCACCGGACGGGTGGATGCTTTCGACATGATGTTGAGAATCACATCGTCGAGCATGCCCTTCTGGTAGAGATATCGGTTGCGGTAATCATCCTGAAAGGCGCGGTAGTGCGCACCGACGGATCCGCCGCTGCTCTGTATCTTTGTAAGCTCCGATATGTCGCCTTTTATGGTGAGGTCGGCTTCGAGGCCGGTCTTGGTGGTGAATGAGTATTTGATACCATCAAGACGTGGCACGGGGTCGCCGAGATACTGCGACACCACTGCCGAAGTTTCCACCTGGCGCACATCTTCCTCGAGGAAGTGGCGGGTTTCGTCCTGCTCCAGATGCGTGGCCACTGCCACAAGGCTCTGGCGGACGCCCTGTGCGAACTGCTCGTAGCGGATCTGCACTATATTTTTCATGTAGAAAATCTGAATGAACAGAAGTCCCATGAAACACAAGGCCATCACTATGGTCAGTATCCAGATTGTTTGTTTCTTCATATTTTAAATCCTCGGGCAGAGCCGCAGAATGGAAATTTTAAAATTAGCTATATTATGTTAACAACGGGTGAATGTTAAAGTTCGAGACCGAATAGAGGAAAGCGGGGCGCTCGTTTAACATTTCGCGTCAAAATTAACAAACAAATGTGAAATCGCAAAATTTACCTCTGTTAAAAGAAGTTAGCGACCATTTTTCGGCACTTTTATTCCTCAACAGCATCGGGAGCGACACCCTTGGGCAAAGTAAAGTGCAGCCATACGAAGCCCGCGATTCCGGCAATGAGCGATCCGGCCACGATGCCGAGCTTGGCATGGTCGAGAAGATAGGCCTGCGCCGGATCGGCGGCATCGAAAGTGAGTGTGGCGATGAAAAGCGACACTGTGAAACCAATGCCGCCAAGCATGGCGATCGACGACATCATGTGCCAGTTGGCATGTGCCGGCATGGGCGCGAGACGCAGCTTCACGGCAAGCCATGAGAACGACAGGATGCCAAGGAACTTACCGCCAACCAACGCGAGCATAACCGCAAGCGATATGCCTTCGAATACGTTTGCAGGATTCATGTCGAGCAAGAAGATACCTGCATTGGCGAAAGCGAAAAGAGGCACGATGAAGAAATTGACAATAGGATGCAGTGAGTCCTCGAGGTCCTGAAGAGGAGATATGACTTTGTCGGATGCGCTTTCGACTTCCTTCAGCCAGTTCATCTGCTCTTTGTCGAGGATTGATTTGCGCTCGAGGTCCTCTTCGTCGTCCTGCGAGAAGTGCGATATGGACCTGCGGATAATCTTGATATACTTCTTGGGGGCGAATACAGGTGATGCCGGCACACAGAACGCCACAAGCACACCGGCGATAGTGGGATGGATGCCGGAATTGAGGAACAGGAACCATATGACACCGCCTATGCCAAGATAGAATATCTTGCTCTTGATACGCATCACCGAGCCAAGCAGCAACACGCCAAGGAGCACGGCGGCATAGACAAGCAGCATCACCTCGATATGCGATGAATAGAAGGCAGCAATGACTATGATGCCACCGATGTCGTCGACCACAGCGAGAGTTGTGAGGAAAATTTTGAGCGACATGGGTACACGCTTGCCAAGCATGGCAAGGACACCGAGCGAAAATGCGATGTCGGTGGCCATGGGAATCGCTGCGCCGCCTGAGTAATCAGTGCCGCGGGCCATGATGAAATAAATGAGCACCGGCACCACCATGCCGCCGACAGCGCCTACAATGGGCAAAAGAGCCTGCTTGAACGACGACAACTCGCCGACAAGCACCTCGCGCTTGATCTCAAGACCGATCGTAAAGAAGAAAATGGCCATGAGAGCATCGTTGATAAACGAAAGCAAGGACATAGGATGTCCGCTATGACTAAAAAAATTGAAGTCGCCCAATTGCAGACGCACTTCCTGTTCCCAGAATGAAAAATAGGTGTGGTTAATACCCGGTATATTGGCGACAATCAATGCAAGTACAGTGGCGGCAATGAGGACGTTGCCACCGGTGGCATGACGTCGTATGGCCTGACGGGCAGAGAAAAATATACCCGAGTCGAACACAGAGCGTTCCTCGGTATCCCAGGTAGCATGTGTTCTACGATGTGATGAATTGTGTTCCATGTTATTCCGTTAATCAATATTTCAATAATTAACAAACGTGAAATCGATACTGTTTGATATACCCGTCGTAAAAATTTAGTTATATTTGCAGCCTTATGAAAAAGCAATCGTATCTCATTTATATTATACTCTTATTTCTAACACTAACAACTGCCGGCTGCAACAACGATATATTCATCACCCCAATGAAGGTGTCGGCAGAAAGTGTGGAACTTGGCCCCGACCGGCCGACGGCCAGCGTGCATATCGACGGTGACTGGCATTTCAAGGGAGCCGAATATACCGGTGACAATGAATACCAGTGGGCCTATGCCGACAAGGATGAATGCCGGTTCGAGACTCCTTTCCTCGATTTCACAATAAAGATACACGAGCACGACATCGATATGACTTTGGAAACATATCTGGGCTCAGCTCCAGGTGAAATAAATATATTTGTGGCCAATGAATTCGATGATAAAATCATAACAGCAACCATCGAGCCAACAGGTGAATTCAAAATCGACATCAAGGATATATCTTATACTTTAGACCGATGGAGCGGCTATCCCGACCAGGACAAGACATATGCCATACTCGTAGTTTCTTTCCCGGAAGGGCCTGAAGAGGATATGTGGTACAGCTTCCCGGCTCCAAAGGCAATGCCGGTGCTTTACTGGTTCGAATCGTGGGACGGTGGCTCGGTATTCGCTGACCGTGTGCTAAGCAGCGGACACAAGGTGCCGGTGCCGTCCTACAGCAAGACTGAATACTACTTTGACTGGGAATTGCTGGGCGATGAAGTGTCCCTTAGCATGAGACGCAAGGATTTCAACACCACCCACTACCCTGCTCTCCCGGAGCCTCTATTCCTTGAAGCTGGAGTGCCGGTGAAATTATACCTGCGATGCGACTACGAAAGTCTGGGATTTAATGGCACCATCAAGGCCGAGAATTGCCACACCGGCGAGATTAAGGACATAGACTTCGTGCTGCACATGCTCATGCCCATGAAATTCCACGCAACTGTCGAACCAATATGAAAAGGACTCTAATCTTAGCCGCCGCATGCGCTGCGGCACTGGCGGCTTCTGCCAGCGATTCTACTGCAGTGGCACATAGGCTGGAACTGTCGGTGCGTGGCGCCTACGTGCTGCCGACAAATAAAATAGTGAAAGGCGGAAACCGCTATGATGCCACTACACGCTCGGCATTCGGCGGTGCGCTGGAGTACTCATTCTCATTCTCGCCCAAGTCGCGCTACGGGCGATATTATCCATATGCCTATCAAGGCGTCGGAGTAGGGTTCACGGCGTTCAACAGCTCGAAGGTGACCGGAAATCCGGTGAACATATATGTGCTACAGGGATCGCGCATAGCCACGCTATCGCCGCGTCTGACTCTCGACTACGAATGGAATTTCGGCGTATCGGCCGGATGGCACAAAATCGGCGAAGCGAATCCTTTCGACTACACCGACATTGACGGTTTCGGCTCGCATGTGAATGCATATATCGACCTCGGGTTGAAACTGAATTACGCCGTGAGCAATCGCCTGAGCATAACGGCGGGAGTGAACATATCGCATTTCTCGAACGGAAACACCGACTATCCCAACCCCGGCGTAAACGTGCTGTGGGGCAAGGTGGGAGTGCTATGGACGCTGGGCGACGCGCCGACACTGCCCCGCCCCGACTGGAGCGACTTCGAACAACATGTATCCTACGACATCACCGCCTATGGGGCATGGCGCAAGAATCTATACGACAGCAGCTACGGCTACGATTTCCTCGAGCCGGACGTACGCCTTATTCCAGGGCACTTCGGCGTCGGGGGCTTAAATGTAAACCCTATGTGGCACTTCAACCCGATATTTTCAGTAGGTGGATCGCTTGATTTCCAATATGATGAAGGTGCCAATCTAAGCCCCTACAAAGTGCCTTCGACATCAGCCGAGAACCCTAAGTTCTACCGGCAGCCGTTCAGCCACCGGGTGATGGCAGGCGTGAGCGCCCGCATAGAACTGCAGATGCCCATCTTCGCCGTCAACATAGGCATAGGACATAGCGTGTACGCGCCCGGAGGCCGGGATCTCAGAGGTTGGTATCAGATGTTCACGCTAAAAACATTCATTACGAAAAATCTGTATCTGAGTACCGGATACCGGTTGGAACGCTTCCGCAATCCGGGCAACCTGATGCTGGGTGCCGGTTGGCGATTCAATGCCCGCTGAGCACCAGGGAGTCGCCGGATAGGTCGACTTCGAAGAAATGCGGGCGGCGCACATAGTGCCCGCTACTGTCGTCGTGGCTATGCACAGACATCAACGTACGGCCATCGAAGGTGCGGAAGAGCATGCCGTGACCATAGTTAGGGGGCGTAATAGGCTCGGTCGACTGAATCCATGGCCCGTCGAGTGTACCGCCGGCGGAATACGCCACTCCCTGTGTATAGTCCTTGTACACCCAACTGGTCCACAGCATGCCAAGACGACCGGTATCGGTGCGGAACAGGAAGGGTCCATCGGTTACACGGTTAGGCCCCTCGATGCCTTCGACAATTTCACGACTCCAAGGCGAGTCGGAAGCCCGAAACAGGATTTCGCCATTGCCTACGGAGCTGCCGAGGTCGGGAGCAAGCTCGATTTTCTCGATCGTGCCATCCCAGTTCTGAAGCCATTCCCAGCAATAGACCATGTAGGGCTTACCATCGGTATCGACCCAGAACGTGCCGTCGAGCGTAAGCTTGTCGGCCGGTAGAATAAGTTTGTCGGAAATAGGACGATAGGGACCATCGGGGGTATCGGCCACAAGTATATGCGATGCTCGCCGGTCGAGGCGTGCGCCACGGAATTCGCCTATGCTGTCGGCCGTGTTGGTGAATGTGGCAAAATAATAGTATTTTCCATTATATGGATGTAGCTCGGCTGCCCATATCATAGGATGAGGTCCCATCCACGATGTGGTGTCGATCTCCACGACATCGTATGGTCCGGCCCACATGGCGAGGTCTTTGCTTTTCCACATGCGTCCCCCTGTACCGGTCATATAGTAGAGGCCTGAGACACTGTCGGCGAGGACAAACGGGTCGCTTAGCACGATCGAATCGACGGGAGTGTCGAATACAGTGGATTGAGCCACATCGGTGGTGTGGTGATTTCCGCATGCTGCCAGTATGAGCATGGACAGAGGCAGGAGCTTTTTCATGTCAGTCGTCGATAGTGTCGGTGAGACCGGCTTCAACAGCCGATGCACAGATGGATTTCATTTCGTCGTATTCGGCCCACTCGGGGTCGTTTTCGGCATAAATGCTGAGAGGCAACTGAGGGAATGGAGCGAGGACGCGGTTGAGGAATGTTCCAAAAACTTCGGTACTGAAAGTGTAGAACACCCAGTTGCGTTCTCCGGCACCGGTGTATATGCCTGTAAGCAAGGCTGTGTTCTTTCCTTTCAGGGCTTCCTCGAAGGCATCTGTTATCTTTTCGAGGAGTTCGGCATCGTCGTCGGAAGGGAATCCGTATTCGCCGGCGGGTGTATAGGGCAATGTAACTTCCACACGGATGTTGTTGCGCTCGCGCGAGCGATATTTCTCAACATCGATGCGACCAGTGACAATAATAGTGCGCCCGTCGTCGCCCGAAGCAGGAAAAGTGAACCATTCGTTTTTAGCCATGGTGAATATATGTATTACGTGATTTTCAATAATAGGTTGTGGCACAAAGATAGCGAAATAAAATGAATCATAGGATGAATGGAGCAAGCATTCATTCTATGATTCATCTATGAGATAAAAAAGAACCGGTCGGAGTATAAGCCGGGTTATGTGGCGCGTGTACTTTCCCGAAAGAGAGATGCACGGCACCGTCCGTCATTTATCTGGCTCCCGAAGGAGCGGTGAGCAGTCTACCCCCCGGCAATGGACGAGCAGCCCTTAAATGCCGGTATACTTGACCTTGCAACCCATAAGATGTGCGGCGCGCAATGTCGCCATCGCGCCCGGTGAGCTCTTACCTCGCCTTTTCACCCTTACCCGCGATGCGGGCGGTTGTTTTCTGTCACATTGTCTCTACCGTTACCGATAGCTTCCCGTTAGGAAATATGGTGCTCTTCGTTGCCCGGACTTTCCTCACGTCCTTTACAGGAAGAACGCGCGACGGACCCTCCGGCCGGAACCTTTTTTAAAATTATGAATTATGAATTATGTTATCAAAATACGGCATTGAATTATGAATTATGTTGTCAAAATATGATTTTATTAATTCATAATTCATTAATTCACAAATTCATAATTCCATTTAGTAGCCGCGGACGATGCCGCGTTCGGAACTTTTGACGAAGGTGAGGATGGTGTCGCGTACTTCGTTGGCGGTGACTTCGCTTTCGATGTGAGCAACGGCTTCGGTGACATTCATGCCGCTGTTGTAGAGCAGGCGATAGATTTCCTCGATTTCGTTGATGGTCTCGTTGGAGAAACGACGACGCTTGAGACCGACAATATTGATGCCGGCGTAGGATATTGGTTCGCGAGCCGCACGGATGAAGGGTGGAATGTCTTTGTTGACCAAAGCACCGCCCTGAAGCATTACATAGGATCCGATGTGGCAGAACTGATGGATAAGGCTACCACCACCAATTACAGCGAAGTCATCGACCACTACTTCTCCGGCAAACTGGGTGGCATTGCTCACAATCACATTGTTGCCAATCACGCAGTCGTGTGCCACATGAGTATATGCCATCAGCAGGGTGTTGGAACCCACCACGGTCTTGCCTTTGGATGCAGTGCCACGGTTCACGGTGGTGCACTCGCGCAGAGTGGTGCCGTCGCCGATGATAGCGACAGTCTCCTCGCCGTGGAATTTGAGGTCCTGCGGAATAGCACTGACCACAGCACCGGGAAATATTGTGACATTGCGGCCAATGCGGGCACCAGAGAGAATGGTGACGTTACTTCCGATTTTGCAACCTTCACCAATCTCGACATTGGAGTCGATGGTGGTGAAAGGTCCTATTTCGACATCTGCGGCAATTTTGGCGTCGGGATGTACGCAAGCCAGTTGATGAATCATTTTTACGCTTGTGTTAGAGGATTAAGTCTACAGCCATGATGGCTGTAGACTACGGCTTCCAGGAAAAAAGCCTTATTATTTACTTATTCTTTATGATCTGCGCCATGAATTCGCACTCGCAAACCACTTTCTCGCCCACAAATGCACGACCTTTCATCACGGCCATGCCGCGACGCAGTGGTGTCATGAACGATACATGGAAGATGAGAGTGTCGCCGGGCACCACCTTCTGGCGGAACTTGACGTTGTCGATCTTCATGAAGTAGGTTGAGTAGCGTTCGGGTTCGTCGACAACGCTGAGCACGAGCAGACCGCCTGTCTGGGCCATAGCCTCCACAAGAAGTACACCGGGCATAACGGGTTCCTGCGGGAAGTGACCCTGGAAGAATGGCTCGTTGGTGGTGACGTTCTTCACGCCGACAATATAATTGTCGCTCTTGTCGATGATCTTGTCGACAAGCAGGAAGGGATAGCGGTGAGGCAGATAGCCACGGATGGTATTGTTGTCCATCAGAGGCTCGGCGTTGGGATTGTACGGTGGAGCCTGTACTTCCTGACGCTTGATTTCGGAGCGGATAGCCTTGGAAAGCTGCGAGTTGATGGTGTGTCCGGGCTTTGTGGCTATGACGCGGCCACGGAGAGGACGACCGATGAGAGCGATGTCGCCGATAAGGTCCATGAGCTTGTGGCGTGCAGGCTCATTGTTGTGGAACAGAGGAGTCTCGTTGATATAACCGAAAACCGAAGCATCGTGGCGAGGCACGCCCATCTCGTCGGCGATATGGTCGAGTTCTTCCTGAGTCTTGGGGCTTTCGTAGATAACGATGGCGTTATCGAGGTCGCCGCCCTTGATAAGGCCGGCCTTGAGAAGCGGCTCTACGTCGCGGACAAATACGAAGGTACGAGCTGGTGCTATTTCCTCGGCGAAGTCGGCCACGTGATCGAGGGTGGCATACTGGTTGTCGAGGACATCGGAATCGAAGTTCACTTTCACATCGACACTGAATTCGTCGTCGGGAAGAAGCATGAGCTTCGAACCGGTCTCGGCATCGACAACTTCGACCTTATGCTTTACATAGAAGAAATCCTTATCGGCTTTCTGCTCTTCGAGGCCAACACTGAGGATAGCATCGACAAAAGGCTTAGCGCTGCCGTCGAGAATGGGAATCTCGGGACCATCGACACGGACAAGACAGTTGTCCACGCCGAGTGCATATAGGGCAGCCATTGCATGTTCGATGGTGCTGATGGTTACATCGCCTTTGCCAATAACGGTGCCACGCTGTGTGGCCACGATGTTTTCGGCCACGGCGTCGACGATGGGCTCGCCTTCGATGTCGGTGCGCTGAATCTTATATCCGTGGTTGTCGGGTGCGGGGCAGAATGTGGCTTTAAGATGGCCACCGGTGTGAAGGCCCTTGCCCTCGACAGTAAACTCTCCTTTAAGTGTTACCTGCTTCATAGGAAGAAATATATGAGGTCGAATGGTTTATTTATTATTCAATTGTTTTTCGAGTTGACGCACCTTTGCAAAAAGGTCGCCAAGTTGTTTCTGATATGCGCACAGACGTGCAAAATCGCCCATGGGCACAGCCGGTGAACCCATGACACGGCCACCGTCGGGCACGCTCTTGGAAATACCGCTCTGGGCGCCAATATGAGTGCCGTTGCCGATGGTGATGTGGCCTGAAACGCCGACCTGGCCACCCAACATACAGTTGGAGCCGATTTTGGTGGAGCCGGCTACTCCGACCTGAGAAGCCATGACAGTGTCGTGGCCGACCTCGACGTTGTGGGCTATCTGGATGAGGTTGTCGAGCTTCACGCCACGTTCGATGAGAGTGCGGCCCATAGTGGAACGGTCGACAGTGGTGTTCGCACCAATCTCGACATCGTCCTCAATCTCTACAATGCCAATCTGCTCGATCTTGTGGTATACGCCATTGGCATCGGGAGCGAAGCCAAAGCCGTCGGCACCGATAACTGCACCGCTGTGGAGCACACAACGTGCGCCAATACGACAGCCATGGTATATTTTTACACCGGCGTAAACGGTGGTATCGTCGCCAATGACGGCTCCGTCGCCGATATAGGCCTGCGGATAGATCTTGACATTCTCTCCAATCCTGACACCACGGCCAATGTAGGCAAATGCACCGACATAGCATGATTGTGGCACGGACACACCCTCTGCGATATAGCATGGCTGCTCGATGCCTGTCGGAGCGGGACGGATGGCAGATGATGCCAGTTCGAGAAGACGGGCAAGAGCACTGTAGGGATCGGCAACACGGATGAGGGTGGCTTCTATGGGCTGCTCTGCGACGAAATCGTTACCGACAAGGACTATGGTAGCCTTGGTGCCGTAGATGAAATGTGTGTATTTTGGATTGGCGAGGAATGTGAGGGAGCCGGGAGTGGCTTCCTCTATCTTGGCGAAAGTCGACACGGCTGCCTCGGGGCATCCGTCGACTGTTCCTCCTATATATTGAGCTATCTGCTGTGCTGTAAACTGCATTATTGTCAAAGATTGTGGCAATTCAAGATGCAAAGGTCGCAAAAAAAAACGACATTACGGCATTGTGCCCCGCTTTTTTGCTCCGCTGGCTCTTGAGATGCCTTAAAAAGCATATACTTGTCCTATCTGGCGGCCTCGGATGCCATCTCGAACACGAGCCGTCCGCCATTGGCAAGGGGTGCATGAGGCAATACCGGGCCCTCGAGCGGAGTGCCGTCGAGAGTGGCGGTGCGGATGTATTTATTATGCGCGGAATTGTTTTTTGCAACTATCTCGAAGTCCTTTCCGCCGGGCAGATGAATGACAGCACGGTCGAAGAAGGGAGAGCCGATTGAATATTCGGGCAGACCCGGAGTGACAGGATAGAATCCGAGCATGGAGAATACCACGAATGCCGACATGCCACCGCCGTCTTCATCGCCGGGAATGCCCATGAGGTCGTTGCGGAACCACTGGCGGATAAGAGAGCGGATTCGTTTCTGCGTCATCCACGGACGGCCCGCATAGTTATAGAGGTATGGGATGTGCAGGCTGGGCTCGTTGGCCATGGAGAACTGACCGACATTGCCAGTATGGTCGGGGAGCTGCGAGTAGAAGTCGAACTTACTACGGCCAAGAGGCTCGTTGAACATGCGGTCGAGCTCGCTGCAGAAGCTGTCGGGGCCACCCATGAGGGCAATGAGATCGGGCACGTTGTGTGGCACATCCCAGCGGTAGATCCAGCCATTGTTCTCGCCGTAGTATTCGCGCGCCCCCATTCCGCCGGGCCAACGGTATTCGAAAGGCTCGATGAAGCGACCGGCCGAATCCTTCGGATGGAAGAAGCGGGTATCGGGATTGAACAGATTGCGGTAGTTGAGTGAAGCACGGGCGTAGCGCGCGCTATCGGCCTCGAGCCCAAGGAATGAAGCAATCCGCGAAAGACACCACTGGTCGTAGGCTGTGCCGAGTGTCACTGCCACCGGCTGACGCTTCTCGAACGAATGCACCTCGGGGATATACTCAGTCTCTCCAGGTGCAAGTGCCGGTATGTAGCCGCGCTCTTTGTAGAACCGGTCGAGTTCGCCAGCCGGCAATCCCGACCATGGTGCGAGGGTCTTGTTCTCGATACCGCGTCGGCATGCCTCGTAGGCAAGAGCAAGGTCGAAGTCGGTCAAGCCTTTGGCATATGCGTCGGCTATGCTGGCCACACCGTGATTTGAATTCATGCGGCGTGTATCGCCGGTAATTTCGGGGAATGTAGGCATCCACAGGCTATCGGTCTGCGAAGCCATGCGAAGATATGACCGCAGGATATTCTGCTCGAGTTCGGGCTCGATGATGACACGCATGGGATGAGCGGCGCGGTAGGTATCCCATATCCAGTCGTCGGTATAGAATGGATGTCCTTCGTCGTCGTGCACCTTGCCGTCGGATGCGCTGAAATAGCGTCCCTCCTCGCTGAGACATACCGGCCGCTCGTGTATACGGTAGAGAGCGGTGTAGAATATTGTTTTGTCGTTGTCATCGGGCGTCTCCACTTCTATGCGTCCAAGAGTCTCGTTCCATATCTTTCGCGCAGCCGCCGCCACCGAATCGACATCGTAGGATTTTATTTCGCGTCGGAGATTGCGCTCGGCCTGCTCCTCGCTGATGAACGACACGCCATAGCGGACGTCGACCACGGGTACATCGGTAGCAAAAGCAAGTGCCATGGTGGCATCGTGCCCTTTTGCGGAATCTGCCGGTACGGCATTGCCATCGGACAAGGTAAAGCAACCGTTGACATCCTGACCGGTCTCCATGTAGACGTATATTCTCACACCATTGTCGAGGTTCTGATAGCCGCTTATCGAATTTCCTTCGGCTCGAAGAAGGCCATCGCGTGTGGAGAGCACAAGATACGACGGACTTTCATTCTTCATGGAAAGCTGGTATATGGCCGACTGCGCCGCCGGAGCGAAGCGCACACCGATTCCGGCCTCATCGAGGTTGACGGAGTAGCTGTAGGGCCGCAAATCTTCGTTATCGTAGCTGTAGGAGGGTACCGGAACCAGCCCGGATGTGCCCGGCTGCTGAAGAGAGAGTTTGAAAGCAGATTTCTCGCGATGATTGGTGACAATGACCGGCAGAGCATTGAGACGGTCGGAGGTATAATCGCCTCGCTCGGGGACCATCCGGAGCATGCTGTTGGGCAGGTGTACATTGGGGAAAGTAGGCACCAGCAGATGGCTGATATTGCCTATGTATGGGTTGACATAATCTACCGGTTCTGTCGAACTTCCGGACGTAGAAGCGCCGCATGCACACAGCATAAGTGCAAACGGAGCTAAAATGATGACTTTATACTTCATTGATTATGGTTTAGCCCAACAACAGTTCTATCTGTGGCAGCAGGGCGTGGGTTAGATCGTTGACTATAGTAAAAACGGGCAAGGGGGGCTCGCCGTCAGGCGCCTCGATAATCTGGGCTGCAATACGCTCCTCGACCTGAGACCGCGACAAGGCACTACGACGCATGGTGCGCTCTATGCGGAGTTCGAGAGGCGACTCGACACGCCACTCGGCATCGACCATGCGGTTGAGACCGCTCTCGTAGAGTATGGCAGTCTCGACAAATAGTCTGTCGGAGTCCTGACTGAATACCCACGAGGCAATATCCTCGCGGACAGCAGCATGGACAATGGCGTTGAGTGCGGCAAGCTTCTCGGCATCGGCGAATACCACCTCCGCAATGCGACGACGGTCTATAACACCATCGACTACGGCGAGGGAATCGATCTCGTCGATCAGACGACGCTTAATCTCCTCATCGGCATCCATGAGGCTTTTAGCGGCACTATCGCAGTCGTAGACAGGATATCCGAGAATGCGGAGCACTCTGGAAACAACAGATTTGCCAGAGCCGATTCCGCCGGTGATAGCTGTGAGTGTTTTCATCGATGTTCGATAATGTACTCGGCACTGTCGACCGAAAGGTGAACGTTCTGCAGATTGGAAGGCACGTCGCGCAAAGTGAGTTTCATCATCTTGGATGGATTGAGATGATTAATGCGGCGATAGTCGGCCACGATACGGAAATGAGGATCGCTTCCCACATAGGCGCTCATGGGCACCATATAGAGCACATCGATCTGGGCCGGGAATGTGATGAGTTTGGTTCCCTCGGGCACATTGATGGGCTCAATGACCACCTTACGACTCTTGAAGATAAGGGGCTCGACCTCGAAAGACACGTCGACGCTGTCGGGAATGACCCTCGATCCGGCAGGACCGACAAGGCGCACACGCCGGGTATCGTTCTCGCTAAGCCCGGTGAGACGTATGGGCTCTGTGACCACGGCGTTGTAATTGTCGGGCAACGCCACGCCGGGCGACATGAACACCTTCACACTGTCGGCCGAGAGTTTGGGACGGCCATGAAGTGCAGACTGCGGACCGGTGGTGACCTTATAGTCGATGTTGACAGGCATATCGAAGCCCGGATGCGTGGTATAGGGGATAGCCAAAGAGTCGGGATAGACCACACTTACCTGAGATCCACCCACAGCATTGCGTGCAAGTGCTTTCAACTCGGTGGAATTGAGATGCAACAGGCCATTGGAGCGGTATGCGCGGAAGTCGATGCCTACCGTCGGCATGGCACCGGCCCACATCTTGAGTACCTGAGTGCCACGTGCACGCAGACTGACGTTGAGGGCTTCGGGCCCGGGATGGATGAGCGTCACCGAATCGGGCACATGAGTGATTTTCATGGGCAGACGGACATCGAACTGTTCCTCTTCGTTGAGCGACAGCACCAGCCATAGTATAGCCGAGATGGCCACGAACAAGAGAAACATCAACGAGTCGCGGCCACGGCGAGAACGCACCGCAGCCATGAATCGGCTAAAACGCTGTTTAAGCTCCATATCAACAGGTGGATTATTGGCATAAGCCGAGATATGGGTGCAGCGCGGATAAGCGCCACCGGCACAGACGCACAAAGCGCGCGTCGCTACTGCACACACCGGATTTCGGATTGAGCCGAATTATTACGATTTTACCGGCCGGTGTGTGCCGGTCGGTAAAATCAATGGAAACGGACCGGAACGGTCCTTATGACATAGAAGATCAGTTCTTGGTCTGATCGGAGTTCTGGGCTGCCTGGTTGGCTTCTTCGGCAGAAGGATATACAGAACCCTTGTCGACGCGGATGCGGACGTCCTTGTCGATTTCGATGATGAAGGATGTATCTTTCACTTCACGGATGGTGCCGAAAATACCGCCGGCTGTAACGACCTTGTCGCCCTTGCCGAGTCCTTCACGGAATTTCTTGATTTCTTTCTGGCGTTTCTGCTGGGGGCGGATCATGAAGAAATAGAAAACCACGAAAAGGGCCACAATCATAAGAATGCTGCCCATGCCACCACCGGCAGGCTGTGCTCCGTCGAGGAGAATGTAGTTGAACATATAGATATATTTAGGTTGGATTATTATTCTGAATTTTAGAGTTGCTTGTCGATGACGCCATCGGCGGCAAGTTTCTTGACCACTGAATATAGAATGCCGTTTACAAAGCTACCGCTGCGTGGAGTGCTGTAATCGTTGGCAATCTCGATATATTCGTTGAGGGTAACGGGAACGGGGATCGACGGATAGTGCACGATCTCGGCTATAGCAGTGAGTAGAATCACAATATCCATGAACGCAAGGCGCTCGGTATCCCACTGTGTGGTGTCGATGAAGCTGTCGATGAGAGAGCGGTACTCCTCGCGGTGCTCTACTACAAATTCAAAGAGCTCTGTGCCGAAAGCCTCGTCGGCAGCATTCATGAACTTGGGCAGCAACACAATCTTTCCGTCGCAGCCTTGCGGAGCGTCGTCGGCCGAATCGCCATCGGCTGCGGCATAGGAGCGACGCATGGTTTTGAGGGCGAATGTGCTCATGATTGCGAGGTCGTCGTTCCAATATACGGCCTTTGTTTCGAGAGCTTCGGCGAGTTCGTCGGAAGGCACGATGATGCTGCGTGTCACTTCGCGCCAGAAAGCGGCATCGGTGGCGAAGTCGCCGGGAGCGCTTTCCATATATTCCTTATAGTAAGTGCTGGCTGTAATCTGATCGAGAAGTGCTGCGAAAAGGATGTCGCTGTCGCGCCAATTTGCGGGATCGGCATCGGGATTTTCTTTCACATACTCGGCAAGAGCCTCGCATTCGCATACTGCCTTCACATAGAGATTGTCGACGAAACGCAGGCTCGGGTTGAGGTCTTCCTCAGTGGGAAGATATTTATTCTTGGCCTCATCGAGGCGAGCTTCCTGCAGACGGGTGATGTAGACCGGCAGCATGAGCAACGCGTGATAGAGGTCGTAGGCCATGGAAAGCGATTTGTCGAGGTCGGTGCGAGCCTTGAGGTAGGTGGCACGGGTATCGTCGAACGACATGAGGGTCTGCGAGAACATCTTCATGCCATTGTCGAGGCCGAGATGGCTGAAGTTCTCGTCGCGACGGAGCACACGTTCCACTCCCTTATGCTTGCGGATAATGGTGGTGAACACGGTATTCCAAAACGCCACGTCGTCGGCCATCTGGAGCTTGCGCTTGCGCTTGTAGTCGGTGTATACAGCCGAGGAAGTGACAGCCGAGAGGATATCGTCGAGACAGGAATCGAATTTCGACAGCCTGTCGCGGTTTTTCATCACTATCGCAGTCATTGCGGAATCCTCGCGCAGCGCCTTGCCCACGCGGTTCTTTTTCAGACCTGGGTCGGTCTCGAGAGTGCGTCCCGAGCCAGAGCCGAGCTGTATCGAACTAAGTTTGAGAAGAAGGATGAGGAGGTCGAGATAAACCGAATATGCGAACTGACGCTCGCGGGAGCCGTCGGTATCGGCCGGTGCATTTTCGAGTTTGAAATCCTTGCGCGTCAACAGAAACGAGTAAAGAATCTGGACGGTTTTGATTCTAATTAAACTACGGTTTATCATATATAAATGTTCTATCTATCTATTCGGTGTGCAAAGGTAATCAAAATTCTCCAATACACCATCTCTACGCCACAAATTCACCAGTTGATACTATATCATCAAATTCAGCCATCAAACAAACAGATTATTACTCATAGCAAATGGTTGTCAACAACCAATACTACTTATATTTTGTTGCGCAGCATGCAGTTCCGAGCTCTTTCAACGGCCTTTTGCAGTTTCTGCTCAAGCAATTTATGATCCGGAAGTTTTGTAAGATATTCAGCTATCCGAATGTTACTTTCGTGGAGATGCATCAATTCTATATGCTCCTCATTTTTACCAGCACATAGAATCAACCCAATCGGCTTATTTTCACCTTCAAGCATCTCGTTCTTTTCAAGCCAACGCAAATATAGCTCCATTTGCCCCTTGTATGCAGCTTGGAATTTTCCTAATTTCAAATCAATCGCGACCATACAGCGCAAACGACGGTGAAAAAACAACAAGTCGATGTAATAATCCTCATCATCTACTGAAATACGCTTCTGTCGGGCCATAAAAGCGAAATCGCTACCCATTTCAGTAATGAATTGCTGCATCTCCCCTACAATGGCACTTTCCAAATCGCGCTCGGAATAACAATTCTGCAGACCGAGAAAATCAAGAAAATATGGGTCGTGAAACACAAGATCTTCCGACATTTTACGATTGCTTTCAAGCGATTCCAGATCCCGAAGAATAATCTCGTCGCTTTTTTTAGCTATGGCTGTACGCTCATAAAGCATCCCATCGATTTTGGCCTTGAGCGTACGAACAGACCATCTTTGATCGGCCGCCATCACAAGATAAAATTTGCGTTTAAGTTCATCATCTACAGACAGAACTTGCAGAAAATGCGACCACGACAATTTTGACATCACTGTTGTCCAAATTGAAACGTCCGGAAAGGTGGCCGCAAATTGCCTCATTCGATTGAGATTTTTCTCTGAGAATTCCCTTCCTCCATATTCTTCCGTAAGTTGTCTCGACAAATTCGCTATGAGTTTTTTGCCATAAGGAGCTCTGTCACCGCCAAGGAGTTCTCGATTTATGCGTTCACCAATATGCCAATACATCATTGTCATACCAGCATTAACGGAGAGCACTACCTTTTGACGGCAATCATCGATAAGCTGACGAATGTCAACTAACATCGCATCATTTTCTTGAATATATTGAATTTCTCCCATGGATACTTACGATTAAGGTGTAAAATCAATTCGCGTTTAATACGAGATTAATTATGCCAACAAGAGTCATTGACGCATGGGGTCTTGGCGATTTTGGGATTAGTTGGCGAAGTCGACGGAGATGCCGATCTGCAGGCGGTGGGGATTGAGGGGGTAGTACGGCATTGAGAAGTAGTCGCTACCGCCGAAGATTCCCTGGTTAGCATGGGAATACATGACATAGAACCGTGTCTTGCTCAACTTCATATTGGCGTAGACATTGCAGAATGGGTAATTACCGATTTTCATGTCGCGTTGATTGGTAAATGCAGCCAGTGCAGGCTGGAAACCAGGCGCATAGTACTTGGTGTAGTAGTCGCAGTCGATACCGAGCTGGAAGCGTAGGGTGGCAATCTTGCCGAGAAGATACAGATTGCTGTAAACGGCGAGCTGCGGCAGAGGTATGATTGCGTCGTCGGATGTGGTCTGATAGGTGACACGGTTGTCCCAGTGGAGAATACCCAACTTGAAGTTCTGTTCGAGCGAAACACTCAACACCTGCACACTGCCACCATGCTGGCGCACCATTCCGGAAGCATCGAAGTAGATGTGATTCTGAAGATTCGACACACGTACGCCGAGGCGGGTACCCGAGCGGGCATAGACCAGATCGCCACCGAAGGTCAGATCGCGAGTCTTGCCGAAATCATTCTGCCACACAAAGTGATTCGAAAGATAGTTATTGGCCAGATATGGGGCCGCTACATTGTGAAACTTGCCGTAGGCGGCTATCGCCATGCTATCGCCAAGGAGCGGAAAGCGGGTTTTGACGGCACCGTCGATCTTGATGTCGCCGGCAGCCGCTCCGAGGAATCCGATTTCGCCGGTGGCCTCATATGTAAGAATCGAGCCACGCTGCTTGGTGAGCTGCACGCCGACATATGCGAGCTGTTCGGTCTTTGATGCAGGGATATCAATGCCTTCAGGGAAGGGAGTCAGACCGAGCTCGGGATTGTAGCGGTCGAGAGTATCGGCTGTCATATTATAGCGCCGTACCTGATGCGACAGATATGCAGCGAGGCCGAATTTGGCATATTTATGAAATCCCTCGAGCAAGGACACTCCGACGATATTCGACAGCGACCAATAGGTGGTGCGGTCGCGTGTGAAGTCGGGGTTGAGATATGTATTCTCGAAAAACTCGCAGGTCTCGGTGGGCGATGTATCAATGAAAAGATGTTTGGCGGAATTATACTTGAGAGTATATATAAAAGAGGATACCGGAATGTAGGTGCGCACGGTGGTGGTGTCGTCGACCGTTTCCTCGTGCCAGTAACCGACCTTATAGCGGTTGTTGAGATACAATTCGTCGCCCGACTGACGTGTATGGGCATCCTTCAGATTGGTAGGTATCGATTTTGCGTCAATCGATGTTACTCCACCCTGAAGCTCGGCCGGATCGGTGATATAGAGCATGTCGGTTATACCTCCGTTTTCCTTGTTCACCATATTATAATGGTTGAAGAAACCCTGGAATTCGTATCGGTCGCCCATATATGAGCCAGATGCACCCCATGCGAGATCTTTCACCGCCTGATAGTTGTAGCTGCCTTTAGAATAAAGATAGTCGAGCATCGCCCCGACCTGGGCCTTTGCATTGATATTTCCGGAGAAAGTAGTCTGAAGACGTTCCTGCGCCGTTTCGCGACCACCCGATGAGTTGAACGACAGTAGCGTCATGGGTATGCGGGTGTTGTAGAACTTCATTTTCGACTCCGACGGCAACCATGCCGACAGTGCGTCGCGGAAGAAGAAGTCGCTGATAGGGGCACGCTGGCTGAATATCATATTCATGCCTTCGCCCCCGAGATTACCGGTGGTTGCCCAGGCATCGGATACGGCCGATGGGACAGATTGCTGAGAGTAATTTTCGAATAGGGTGTCGATTGTGGCTTCCTCGCGCAGGCCAAGTGGCGAAAGAAGTTTCCAAGCAAAAGATGGAGCCACCTGCACCTTGGGATGGCCGGTATGGGTATGGTCGGCATCGCCGGCATTCTGTGCAGACGCCGGAACCAAGGCGGCAGCACACAGTGCCACCACCGCCGTCAGTTTCCTATAAAGATTCATTTCGGATACAAAATTAGCGAAACAGCACCAAACGCGCCCCGGCCGTCCGTTAAAATTCTTTAATCGGACCAAAGTGGCAACAATGCCCGGTCGTGCCGGCGCGATTTTTTTGTACTTTTGCAAAATATTGAGCATTCGATGACTACTCTTGAAGCCATAACATATAATCATCAGGCCGACCTGACACGTCTC
This sequence comes from uncultured Muribaculaceae bacterium, assembly GCA_910587915.1. Taxonomy (GTDB): domain Bacteria; phylum Bacteroidota; class Bacteroidia; order Bacteroidales; family Muribaculaceae; genus CAG-873. The sequence goes on from CAJUOB010000002.1 coordinate 82,097, forward strand.
AACGAGCGCATCGCCATCCAGTTGGATGGTTCGAATACCTTGATGCACAAGATTGTGATGTCGCTGCTCCGCACCAAGGGCAAGCAAATCCGTCCGCTGATGGTATTTCTCTGCGCCGGACTTTTCGGCTGCGACAACGACAAGGTGCTTGCCTCGGCCGTAGCGGTCGAGCTGCTGCATAATGCATCGCTTATCCACGATGATGTGGTGGACAACTCCCCTACCCGCCGCGGGCGCCCGACTGTAAATGCCGTTTGGGATAACCATATCGCAGTGCTTGTGGGCGACTACTTCACGTCGTCGGCCATGCAACAGGCCATATCGACCGGCGACATACGCATAGTCGACGTGCTGTGCCGCCTTGGCAGAAGCCTATCGCTGGGAGAGATTGACCAGATATACAACGCACGCGAACACAGTTTCACCGAGCAGAACTATTACCGCATAATCGACTACAAGACAGCATCGCTCTTTGTGGCGAGCGCCGAGATGGGATGTCTGGCAGCCGGAATCGACGATGAGCGGTTCGAGGCGCTATCGAGATTCGCGCTGCTTTTCGGGCGCTGCTTCCAGATACGCGACGATATTTTCGACTATTTCCCGTCGGAAATGGTCGGTAAGCCCACCGGCAACGACTTGCGCGAAGGCAAGATATCGCTTCCGCTAATACATGTGCTCGACCAGCCCGAGCTACCCGGCTACGACAAGGTGCGCAGCATGCTCGACTCCGACGGACTTTCCGATGAAGACATAGCGGAGATTCAGGCTTTCGCACGCGACAACGGCGGCATCGAATACGCTTTTGCTGTGATGGAAGACCTGCGTCGGCAAGCATATGAATGTCTGGCAGTATTTCCCGAGTCTGAGAACAGAAGTGAACTCGAAAGGCTTTTCGACTTCACCATAGCACGCCAATTCTGACCATGAGCACTCACAAAGGCACGGGGATGCGACTGCTGGCATGGGGCGCGGTGTCGTGCCTGCTGGCTGCATGTGCGAGCATGGGACGCCCTGAAGGTGGTGCGCGCGATGAGCTCCCACCTGTATTCGTACGGTCGAATCCGGCGCCCGGGAGTGTGAATGCCACCCCGAAGCGCATGACAGTGGTTTTCGACGAAAACATACAGCTCGAGGACGCCTTCACTAAAGTGGTGGTGTCGCCACCTCAGAAAACCCCGCCGACAGTGAGTTCGAACGGTCGCAATCTCTATGTTGAGTTCCGCGACACTCTGGCGCCCAACACCACATATACCATCGACTTCGCCGATGCCATCAAGGACCTCAACGAAGGTAATATTCTGGATGGCTTCGCCCTTGATTTCTCTACCGGCTCCGAACTCGACACCCTGCGCATATCGGGCATGGTGCTTCAGGCCGAGAATCTCGAACCGGCGCAGGGAATGCTTGTGGGAGTATACTCCAACCTATCGGACACCGCCATACACACGCTACCTCTCGAACGAATAGCGCGTACCAATCAATATGGTCAGTTCACCATCCGAAACCTAAAGGAAGGTGAATACCGCATATTTGCCCTCAACGATCTCAACCGCGACTACCACTGGGACCGCTCGGAAGACATAGCATTCTACGACGTGACCGTGAGACCTTATACCGAAGCCATCGAGGTGACCGACACCCTCTATGCGGCCGACGGCACCGACTCACTGATAATTCGTCAAGGCACCCGCTATCTGCCGAACGATGTGCTGCTCAACTGGTTCAACGAAGGCTACCGGTCGGCATATCTCTCGGACTACAAGCGCCCTGATGCCCGACGGATAACCCTCACGTTCGGCGCTCCGGCCGACTCCCTGCCCAAAATAAGTATTGTCGACGGCGCAGGCACTCCCGGAGCCGACATCTCGGAATGGGCGCGTCTGAAAGCCAACGCCACTCTCGACACACTCGAATACTGGATTGCCGATACAGCCATCGTGGCATCCGACTCGCTGCGTCTGTCGGTGGGATATTTCCGTACCGATACAACCGACCAACTATCGTGGCAAACCGATACTCTGCGTTTCAACTTCCGCGATCTTGAGAAAAAGAAGAAAGAGAAGAAGAAAAAAGACAAGGACGACCGTCCGAAATTCATCGTCGACACTATAACCGGCGACACCACTTTCCTGCCCCCGGCCGACATGGAGTACCTGACACTCCGCACACTATCGACCAGCCAGGACCTCAACAAGCCTCTGGTGCTCGAAGCGTCGCTTCCGCTACAGACTCTCGACAGTGCCGGTGTGCACTTCGAAATGCTTGTCGACACGACATGGATAGAACTCGAAGCTCCTTTCAGGCCCGATTCGTCGGACCTGCTGATGCGTCGCAGGCTCGACATCGACTGGGAACCGGGCGCAAAGTACCGACTGACCGTCGACACTCTGGCAGCGATGAGCATATATAATGTATGGAACCGTCCGTTCAAACAGGAAATCACTGCCAAGCAGACCGAAGACTATGCCAGCCTCATATTCAATCTTCCGGGGCTCGACAGCGTACAGACTGTGGTACAACTTGTGAACAACTCAGACGCACCTGTGTACCAGACCATCAAGCCCACAGGTACTTCCACGGTGACACTCCCCTATCTCAATCCCGGAACCTACTACGCGCGGTTGATAATCGATGCCAACAAGAACGGGAAATGGGATACCGGCTCGGTGCGCGACTCCATTCAGCCTGAGGAAGTGTACTACTTCGCAAAGAAATTCGACCTTAAGAAAAACTGGGACGTGGAGCAGACGTGGGATATCTACGAGCTGCCCGTGGACATGCAGAAACCTTACGCCATAAAGAAAAACAAGCCTAAACTCAAACGCGGAGAAAAAGCGCCGGGCCAGGATGAGGACGAAGAAGACGAATTCGGCAGCGGAGTTTACGACCCGTTCGGCTCCGGGGGCAACCGCGGCAGCAGCGGCAACCGCAACAATAGCTTCAATACCGGAGGTCGACGCCCAATGCGCTAACGCGGTGAGCACGAACTCTAAATTGCAGTTAAAACCATCCATTTTTAGTGAATTTAATATAACGACTATTTCTTTTTTCTATCAAATATGCTATTTTTGTATACCGCATTTCGATGCGGTGGCGCACGATGTGCGCGACATAATGTCGAAACATAACATCATACACATACTACAATCTTAGCACATTTTGAATTATGAAAAAGAAACTAATCATCACATCGGTAATAGTGGCAGCGGCTGTTGCATGGGCTTTCGCCCGACAGTCGGATGCCGCAGAGACATCACCTTCCGCCGACAGCAGACCGGTGTCCGAACGACTAATTTCCCAGGCCGATTTCGTGCGTACGGCCGAGGAGACCGTCAATGGCGTGGTGAGCGTAAAGAGCTATGCCACCCCACGCAGCCGACAGGCCTATGGCAACCAGGGCAGTCAGTATTACAGCGATCCATTCTTCGAATTTTTCTTCGGTAGCCCGCAGCAACCGCGTCAGCGCCGGCAAGAACCGCAGGAAGCTCCTCAGCAACAGCAGATAGGACTCGGCTCGGGCGTTATAATCAGCAAAGACGGATATATCGTGACCAACAACCACGTGATAGCCGATGCCGAACGCCTCGAAGTGACCCTCAACGATAACCGCAATTTCGCAGCCACCATCGTAGGCTCCGACCCCACTACCGACCTGGCTCTTATAAAGATAGAAGCGCCCGATCTCCATGTGATTCCCATGGGCGACAGCGAGAAGCTGCATGTGGGCGAATGGGTGCTTGCCGTGGGCAATCCCTTTGGCTTCACCTCGACCGTCACCTCGGGCATCGTGAGCGCCAAGGCCCGCAACATATCGAGCTCCACGGGTGCGCCTTCGTCGGGTGGCATCGAGTCGTATATACAGACCGACGCCGCAGTGAACCAAGGCAACTCCGGCGGTGCACTGGTGAATCTCGATGGCGAGCTGGTGGGTATCAACACAGCCATCTACTCGCAGACAGGTGCATATGCCGGCTGCTCCTTCGCCATTCCCACTTCGATAGTGCAGAAAGTGGTGTCCGACATCAAATCGTACGGCACAGTGCAGCGCGCATATCTTGGCATACGGTTCTATGAACTCACTCCCGAACGCATAGCCGAAAAGAAAATTGAAGGCACCACCAGCGGCATCTATGTGGCAGATATCGAAGAGCGCTCCGCAGCCCGCGAAGCAGGTCTTGCCGAGGGCGACGTGATAGTGGCTGTAGGTGGACGTCCGACCCGCTCCACAGCCCAGCTGCAGGAAGTGATAGCCGGTTTGAGTCCAGGCGACGCTGTTGAAGTGGAATTCTACCGCGACGGCAAAAAGAAGACTTGCACGGTGACACTGCGCAACAACCGCGGCAATCTGGCAATTACCCGTCCGGGCGATGAGGCAAACCTCGGTGCAACCCTCACCGCTATCGACGAAGAGACCGCCCGCTCGCTCGAAATCCGTGGCGGCGTGAAAGTGACCGACTTGGCAACCGACGGACGCTTTGCCTCCGCCGGTGTGCGCGAAGGCTTCATCATCCTTGGCGTCAACGGCAAGCGCGTGACCTCTCCCGATGAAATCAAGGCCATCGTGAAACAGCTCACATCGGCATCGTCGCAGATACAAGATCGCGTGCTATTCCTATCGGGTATCTACCCGTCGGGCAAGCCTGCCTACTACGCCATACCTCTCGAAGACTGACAATTTACGCTGCCGCGGCGAACAAAATCGCCCGCGGCAGCGTTATGTAAACGATATACACCGAATATACTAACCCTCTAAAAACGATAAACAATGAAAGGACTTCCCATCGTCATCGCAGCTATCGGAGGCGCACTCGTAGGCGCCGCAACAGCTCTTCTCTTCGCCCCTCAGAAAGGCAGTGAGACCCGCGAAGCCATCCGCGGCTTCATCCGCAGCCATGTACCCGGCATCAAGGAACAGGAACTCGAATCGCTCGCCGACCAGATTGCCGAAGAAATCAAGGAAGTAAAATAATTTTTAATTAACAATTAATAGTTAATAATTATTAATGCTTGATCAATAATGTTTTAATTAATGATTACGCACCAGCTCTGCCATGGAGATTATTTCCGGTAAATGTAATTATTAATTATACATTATTCATTATACACTATAAAAAATGAAGGGACTTCTCACATTTGTATTTGGAGTGGCAGTAGGCGCAGCCGCCACCGCTCTCCTTACTCCCACCACCGGCCCGGAACTTCGCGACCGCATCAAACTCATACTTCAGAAAAGAGGTATCATCGCGGCCGACGATATCGACGAACTCGTCGAGATGATCGCCGCCGAAGTAGAAGACAAAAAATAATTTCCTCTCCGATTCCATCGCGGGTGGTGTGCCCCTCGGAGGCATGCCGCCCGTTGAAACATTATGAATCGTAAGAGGCAAAATATCTCACATTATGGAACAAAGCGATCCCCGCTCATCGAGCGTCACGTCGGCCGTCATGTCGACGGTGTCGCGCTACATAAAGCTGTTGCTTGAGGACACTCGCCTTAATGTCACCGAGAAGCTCACCCGCCTTCTCTCTGCCCTTACAGTGTGTGCCCTTCTGTTGGTACTTGCACTGGCCACACTTCTATTTCTATCGCTTGCCGCAGGCCAGGCGCTTGCCGATGTCATGAATCCAATATGGGCCTATGTGATTGTGGCTTCGTTCTATGCCGTGATAGCCGTGGTCATATTCTTCTGCAAAACAGTTCTTATCGTCAATCCTATCGCCCGCTTCCTGAGCCGCCTGCTCATTGAGGCGCCCGAAAACACACAAGTAGTCCATGATCAATCTACCCCCGTATCCTAAAGCACCGGAGAACAACTGGAAGGGACTCACCCTCGATGAGATCCGCATGCGCAGGGCATTGGTGCAGGCCCGCATGGAAATACAGAAGTACAAGCTCAGCGGTCAGATCGACAGCATGCGCGAACGCACGCCGCTTTTCGGCGGCTCGTCGTCGCTTTTCTCAAGGCTCACCGGCGCGCTCAGTTTCGCCGAATATGCCTTCTTTGCCATAAGGCTCGTAAAAATTGTATCGCCGATATTCCGGAAAAAGAGATAATCCCCCACCGCTCCATGAGAAAACCAATCACCGCAATTATCACAGCCATACTGCTGGCACCGACGCTCCTGTTCGGATACAATCCTCGAGAGGATATAGCCGAAAAACCAGCTCGTGCCGGCGGTCATTATTTCGCATACCCGGAAGATGAAATAAGCGCCGAGTACGGTAAGGCTCCAGAGGGCTACGAGGCTTTCTACCTGAGCCACTACGGTCGTCATGGCTCGCGCTACCTGACATCGGACGAAGGATATACCCACATAATGGCCGTGCTCGACAGTGCGGCCGCACATGGCGCCCTCACCGACAAGGGCCGCTATCTCCGCGCCCAGCTCGACACCGTCTACGCCGAGGCCGCCGGACGTGCCGGCGAACTGTCGCCGCTCGGACGCCGGCAGCATATGGGCATAGCCCGCCGCATGGCCACCGCCTATCCCGGCATAGTGGCCGACAGTGCCGACATCACGGCCGCATCGACGATAGTGATGCGCTGCGCCCACTCGATGTTTGCATTCATCGAGGCTCTGAAGGATATAAACCCGTCGCTCGAGATTCCTCGCGAATCGGGAGTGCGCCACATGAGCTATCTCAACTACAGCTCGCCGGAGTCGGTGGAGCTACGTAGTGCCCGTGGCCCCTATCGCAAGGACTACAAGAAGTTCCGCAAGGAGAAGGCCTACAGCAAGAGGCTGATGGAGACATTTTTCAACAATAAAAAATATGTCTCCGACAATGTAGATGCACTCCGCTTCGCCGAAGACCTCTACTACCTTGCCATCGACATGCAGAGCGTGGACTGCGGCGTGGATCTGGCCCAATGGCTCACGCCCGAGGAGATGTACGACATATGGCAACTCTACAACTTCAAATTTTTCGCCCGGTACTCGTCGTATGCTCCTGCTGAAGGAGCATTCACCGACAATGCCCGCCCGACAGTGCGCCATATCCTCGACAATGCCGACAAATATATAGCAGCCAACCGTCACGGTGCCACCCTGCGCTTCGGACACGATATAAACGTGATGCCCCTCACGGCTCTGCTGAAAATCGAAGGATGCCATACCGATGAGACCAATCCGGCAAAACTTGCCGAAAGCTTCGCCAACTACCGCATAGTGCCGATGGCATCCAATCTCCAGATGATATTTTTCCGTCCTATCGACGGCATGGGCGATATACTGGTGCGAGTGTTCCTCAACGAACGTGAGGCCACACTGCCTGTGCCGACCGTAGATGGCAAGTATTACAGCTGGACCACCCTGCGACCCTATCTCGAATCACTCGCCTCACCGAAATGACACACTCCCTACCGATATTTGTGCTCCACGTGCGCGAAGGCTACGAAGACCGCGCAGCACATATCGACGCCATGATGGCTCGCCTCGGGTTGTCGTTCGAGTATATGCTCGATGGCGACAAATGCGACCTCACTCCCGAAGTGCTCGACCGCTACTTCACCGGAGACATGAAAACAGCCTCGGGCGCCACATCGTGCGCCTACAAGCATCTGCTTGTGTGCCGTGCCATAGTCGAACGGAAACTATCGGGCGCGTTGGTGCTTGAGGACGATATCGTGCTTACACCGCGCTATGAGGAAGTGGCACATGCTACCATATCGGAACTTCCCGCCGGCATTCCATCCATTGTATCATATGAAGATACCCGTCTGCGCTTCGTGCCACGAAGCATGCGTCGCAAGGGCAAATTCCTCTATCCGGGCGACCGCGACAGATACACCGGAGCACTCTATGTAAATGCCGAAGCCGCCCGTACAATTCTGGAAGAGGCCGAAAAGAACAAACTCGACCGTCCTATCGACCTCTACCACCGTCATCTTCTCGAAACGGGAAAGATACACTACTGGTGGAGCCACCCATGCACAGCCTCGCAGGGAAGCTTTAACGGTATGTTCTCTACCTCTATCGACGCTAACCGCGGCAAAGTGTTTGCATGGAAAGCGAAGCGTCTTTACCGGAAATTGCTCTACTTTTTCCGATAGTTATTCGTATTATTGGCTTTGCCTTAAATACTCTCGCTCGGCAAAAACAAATAAATTTGGTTTTGCACTCGACTTATTCGTATTTTTG
>CAJUOB010000002.1:90338-271761 GCA_910587915.1 uncultured Muribaculaceae bacterium
TCGCTCGGCAAAAACAAATAAATTTGGTTTTGCACTCGACTTATTCGTATTTTTGCACTCAAATCACATACTTTCAATACAGAATGAATAAATTAGCAATGACTGCGAGCGCCATGCTTATAGCGGCTACCGCCGCTACCGGCGGCAATCGATTCAACATCGATGTCCTCGAGCAGCTCGGACGCGTCAGCGCACCCTGTGTCGCCCCCGATGGCAAAACGGTGCTTTTCGGCGTATCCTATGAGAATCTGGCCGAGAATAACTCTAACAACGACCTCTACCTTATCGAAATCGACAGTGAGAAAGCACCTGTCAAAATCACCGACACACCCAAGAGCGAAAGCTCGGCTGTGTGGATTGCCAACGGCAGCAAGATAGCATTCATCTATCCCGATGCCGACGGCAACGCCCAGATGTGGACCATGAATCCCGACGGCACCAACCGTGTGCAGGCCACCGAGCATCCCGGCGGTATCTCGGGCTTCCTGCTGTCGCCCGACGAGAAAAAAGTAGTGGTGATCGGCAACGTGAAATATGCCCGCAATGCAGGCGACCTCTACCCCGACCTGCCCAAAGCTACAGGCCGCGTGATCGACGACCTTATGTACAAGCACTGGGATGAATGGGTGACCGAAATACCCCACCCTTTCGTTGGCTCTTTCGACGGCGCCAAGGTTTCCGGACTCAAGGATATCATGGCCGACGAGCCCTTCGAGGCACCGATGAAGCCCTTCGGCGGTGTAGAGTCGTTCGCATGGCACCCCAACAGCGAAATGCTGGTGTATGTATCGCGCAAAAAGACCGGTATGGAATACGCACTTTCCACCAATTCCGATCTCTATGCCTATGATCTCGCCACCGGCCAGACCCGCAACCTCACCGAAGGTATGATGGGCTACGACACCGCACCGGCATTCTCACCCGACGGAAACTATCTCGCTTGGCTTTCGATGGAACACGATGGCTACGAAAGCGACCGCAACCGTCTGTTCGTGCTCAACTGCAAGACCGCCGAGAAATACGAACTTCCCGGCAACTGGGACTATTCGATCGACGAATTCTCGTGGGCTCCCGACGGAAAGTCGATCGTATTCATAGCTCCTAAGGACGGTGTTATCCCCGTGTTCGAAGTGGCCATGAAGAAAGGTGCAGCCCCTGTGCAACTTGTCGACGTGCAGGCCGACTTCACATCGCTGCAGGTGACCCGCGACTACATCGTGACCATGATGCACTCGATGCTCCGCCCCAATGAGGTGATGACCATCGCTCGTAACCCCAAGGGACGCCGCACAGCGCTTTGGGAGCTCACCGATATCAACGGTGATATCTTCGCTAATCTCGACATGCCCTACGTGGAAAAACGCCTCGTGCCGACCACCGACGGCAAGCAGATGACCACATGGGTGGTATATCCTCCTCACTTCGACAAAAACAAGAAATATCCTGCGCTTCTCTACTGCCAGGGTGGTCCTCAGTCGCCTGTAAGCCAGTTCTGGAGCTACCGCTGGAACCTCGCCCTCATGGCTGCAGAAGGCTATGTGGTGATAGCACCCAACCGCCGCGGTCTCCCCGGCTTCGGTTCTGAGTGGAACGCCCAGATATCCAAGGACTATCCCGGACAGAACATGGCCGACTACCTTGCAGCTGTCGACGACCTGAAGAAGGAACCCTACATCGACGCAGCACGCATCGGCGCCACCGGCGCAAGCTACGGCGGCTTCTCCATCTACTACCTCGCAGGCCACCACGAAGGCCGCTTCGCCGCTCTTCTTGCACACGCAGGTATATTCAACATGGAAGCCCAGTATCTGGAAACCGAAGAGATGTGGTTCGCCAACTGGGACATGGGTGGAGCATTCTGGGAAAAGGACAATGCTGCCGCACAGCGCACATTCGCCAACTCGCCCCACCGCTTCGTCGACCGCTGGGACACCCCCATCATGATATCGCACGGCGAATACGACTACCGCATCCTCGCTTCGCAGGGTATGTCGGCGTTCAATGCCGCCAAACTCCGTGGCATACCGGCCGAGATGGTGGTATTCCCCGACGAGAACCACTGGATCCTCAAGCCGCAGAATGCCGTTCTCTGGCAGCGACTCTTCTTCCGCTGGTTCGACAAATGGCTTAAACCCGAAAAATAACCTTGTCGAAAGCAAGTCTTAAGAAAGAACTCAGTCACCTCGACCACAGTCAGTTGGTCGAGGTGATTCTTAACGCATATTCATCGTCGAAAGAAGCCAAGGACTATTTCGAATTTTTCCTCAATCCCGATGCCGACGCACTTCTCGATAAAAAAATCGACATGATAGCCAAAGAGCTCACACGCTCGAAGCGCGGCTACTCAAAGGCCCGCATCAGCGTGATACGCAGCGCTATCAAGGATTTCGGGGCCTACGGCGTGGGCGATGAGTATGTATACAAACTTATGTACCGCACCATCCGCATGATTGTGGGTATGGAGAGGTACTATTACTACCCCGACGCTCTCAACAACGGGGTGCTTAAACTCGCCACCGAATATATGGTCCTCGCCAACAAGCTCGAATGCGTAGCTGAGGCCTTGGAGCAACTCCAGACACTCGAAACCGAGGACATTGGCCGCAAAGGATACCGCACAAAGGTATTGACGGCGGCACGCGAAGCTTTAAACGAAATCACAGTACTTAAACCAACAAAAAAATGAAACTGAAAGGTATAATGGCAGCCGCCGCACTTGTGTGCGCTTTCGCTGCATCGGCACAGTATGCTCCTACCAAAGAAGGAATGGTTCTCGACTACAAATCGACAGTGAAAGATGTCGAAAAACCGGTGGAAAGCACCGACTCGGTGAAAAGTGTGACAACTGCCGATGGCGTGACAACCGTCAGCATCAAGTCATGTCTGCACTCCGACAATCCTCTGGCCGATGATATGGTGATATACACCAGCTACAAATACACTACCCCCGATGCACCCACCACAGTGGTGATGATGAGTGCCGAAGAATTCAAGAAATTCATACTCAATATAACCAAAATGGCACTTGAGGAGGCCGGCCAGTACAGCGAGTCTCTCTTCAAAGAAGCAACCGATGCAATGAAGGCCAAGGGCGAGCTCTCGCTGGAGCTTAACCCCAAAGGTGCGGTAGGCGACAAGATTGCCAACTCGCGTCTACGCCTCGACATGGGTATGCAGGCTGCTACCATGTTTGTGTCGAACGGTGCCATCGCAGGATATGAAGACGTGACTGTGTCCGCCGGTACGTTCGCCAACTGCATCAAGGTGACCTACGAAAGCCGCGAAAATTCGGCTCAGGGCAACCAAAAGCATTATGTCACCGCTTGGTATGCTCCCGAAACAGGTCTTGTGAAGGAAGTAAAAACCGACAAGAAAGGCAATGTCCTCGAAGAGCAGGAACTCGTTTCTATAAAATAAGATAGAAGGATATATTCTAAAGAGCAGGAGTCGTTTTGTATAACGGCTCCTGTTTTTTTCGCAACATTGGGGGATGTGTGCTGTGGTAACATAATATCGCCTCTCCGAGGCTATCTTATGGAGTTCGGCCATGTCCCCGGGTTGCACCCGGGGTTAGAGACAATGTCGTGGCTCCGCCACTCTGTGGTATGGGTGTTATGGCACCGCTACGCGTTTTAGCGGTCGGAAGAGCTAAAACGCTATGCGGCCTTCTTTGAGGTGTTGCGATGAGGATTGTATGGGGTGTGTTATTTTGTGGGGGAGAGACCGATGGTGCGGAGCCAGGTGAGCATGTCGGTGTAGACGAGGGTACGCACGGATGGCCGGGATAGCACGAGGTCGTGGAGACCGTCGGGCACGGTGACTTCGGTGACATCGCCGCCGAGGTGGCGGCCGTGGCGGGCTATGCGCTCGACATCGAGAATGGCATCGGCATGGCTATACTTGTCGCGGCTGTCGCCTTTACGGACCGATGTGGATGAATGCATCAAAAGTACCGGTACTTTTATGTCGGCATGGTGTAGCTGTCTCTGCGCGATGTCGATGGCCCGTACCCATCCGGCGTCGACATCGGGAAGAACATCGGGCTTCCAATCCCTGCGATAGTCCCACTCTCCGCCGAAATCTGTGAGCAGACTCTCGGCATATCCCCGGTCAGGCTTCTGGTGCACAGGAATGTCGGGGAAAAGACGTCCGGCAGCTCTAAGAGCAGGAATAGCCATACGTGCAGCCAGCGGTAGATTCCAGTCGAGGAAAGGACTGTTCAATATCAAGGCTTTCACAGCCTCATCGGGCGACTCCGACATATATAGGGCCGTGGTAAGGCCGCCGGTGGAATGTCCGAGAAGCACAATTTTACTGATAGTATCGGCTTTCATCTGTGTGATGGCGGCATTTATGTCGGCAAAATATTCGTGCAGGTCGCGCACCTGAAACATCTTCTGTCCCGGGAGCAACGAACGGCCATATTTACGCAAATCGACAGCGTAGAATGCATATCCGGCACGCACGAACATAGCTGCCATCTCGGCCTGAAAGAAATAGTCGCTGAAACCATGCACATAGAGCACGCCTATGGTCCGCGGCGAAGGGACGACACTACGCACGATGGTGCAACGCACATGGCCCGAATAGTCGTCGGGCTGCTGCACGTATTTCATCCGGAAGCCATCGCCAAGACAGCTGTCGGGAAGCCAATCTATGTTATCTGTATCCATATAAGTAGAACACGGGCGGTAGCCATGATGTTCGGCTACTTCATGCGGGCAACATAGTCGGATGGATTTACCCCGAATTCTTCCTTGAAACACTGGCGGAAATAGGGTGTGGAATTGATACCAACCTTGAACGATACTTCGGAGATGGTGAATTTGCCCTGAGCGAGCAACTGCTCGGCCACCTGCATGCGCACCTTACGGATGTATTCATTCGGCGACAGGCCAGTGAGGGCCTTGACCTTACGGTAGAGCGTGGCACGCGACATACACATGGTGTCGGACAGGAATGCCACGTCGACATTTTCCGATGAAATGTGGTCGCTTACGGCACTATGGAGCCTATCGAGGAAGTCGCGGTCGAGGGGGGAAAGCTCGTGGGTTTCCTCGGCGACTTCGGGAGTATCGGCTACCGGCTCCTCCGGAGCAGATAGTTTCATGACTGGAGCGACGGCCGAAGCCTGCCGCTCGCGCGACCGCAGGATGTTATTCACACGGCTTATAAGCAGCTGTGTGCTGAATGGCTTGGTGAGATACGAATCGGCACCGGCGGTGTATCCGTCCTCGCGGTCGAGGTCGTCGTCTTTCGCCGTTAGCACCACCACAGGGATGTGGCTGGTACATATGTCGTTCTTCAACTGACGCGTCATCTCGAGTCCATCCATCACAGGCATCATTATGTCGGTGATGATAATGTCGGGCATTATGGAGCGAGCCATCTCGAGGCCTTCCTGACCGTCGGCTGCGGTCCGCACTTCGAAAAGGTCGGTGAAAGATTCCTTGATGTACTCTCTGAGGTCGTCGTTATCCTCCACTAAGAGCACAACCGGACGCTGCCGGTCGGCCACACTTGCCGGCACGACATCCTCTGTTCCGGCGGGCTCGGCCACAACCGACGCACCATTCTCATCGGGATGTATGGCTTCGGGGTAGTTTTCATCGCACCACAGACGGAGAGTGAATACGGTTCCTTCATTGAGCTTTGAATCGACCGAGATAGTGCCGTGATGCAGCTCCGTGAGATTCTTCACCAAAGCCAGACCGATACCGGTGCCTGAAGCCTGATGGCGACCTTTCTCCTGATAATATCGGTCGAAAATGTGTGGAAGCGCATCGGCGGCTATGCCATAGCCGGTGTCGCCCACGGTAATCTCCACGAAATCGCGACCTTGCTCCATACCCTTGCGGCAGCGTATGTCGATGGTGCCTTTGGGGGTGTATTTGAGTGCGTTGGATATGAGATTATCGAGAATCATGCCGACGGCTTCCTTGTCGTAGGGCATGACTATGGTCTCGGGATCGGCCGATATATTGATTTTGATTTTCGATCCGCTGATGAGTTCCTTGTACTTGAGGGCAGCCTCGTAGACCGTCGACACGATATTCCCGGTCATGATGCACAGGCGTTTGTTTGCGGTCTCGCTCTTGCGGAAGTCGAGAATCTGGTTGACCAGCGAAAGAAGCTTTCGTGCGTTGCGGTTGATGATGGTGATACGCTGCCGTTCGCGCTCGGAAAGGCCATCGCCACGAAGGCTATCCTCGAGAGGACCTACTATAAGAGTGAGAGGTGTGCGGAGCTCGTGGGTGACATTGGTATAGAAGCGGAGACGCTCATCGGCGAGCTCACGGTCCTGCAGACGCTGCTTTTTCTCGAGTTGATAGAGCGATTCAGCCTTGATGCGCTTCTGATAGAAATAGAGCATCGCCAGAACGATGGCGGCGACAAGCAGGAAATATATCAGTTTAGCCCACCAGGTGAGCCACATAGGTGGCTCGATGGTAATCCTGACGGCCGTAACATCGCCGCTCCATGCCTGATTTCGCATGCGGGTGTCGACCTCGAAGGTGTATGAGCCCGGTGGAAGATTACGGTACACCACCTGGTTGGAGCCATTTGAGAACCAGTCGTCGTCGAAACCCTTGAGGCGGAAACGGTACTCCACGCGCCGTGCAAGGCTGTAGTCGACTATGTTTGCGGTAATCGACACCGTATTCTGCTCCGACGAGAGCACAATGCGGTCGGTGGCCTGCAACTGTCCGAACGTGGCGAGGTCGACACTCTCCTCGCCCGATCCGAAGACCTCGAACTGTGTGATTATGGCCTTTGGGGCATGGCGCACCTCGAGAACTTCGCGCGGGTTGAAGCGGCATAGCCCGTTGAGCGCTCCGAAGTATATGCGTCCGAGGCTGTCGACAGCCACACTCGAACTCATGAAAGAGCCCAGCGGCGCGTTGTCGAGATGATCGTAGCTCGATATCTTCCCGTCGGCCACGATGGATATACCTTTATTTGTACTTGCCCAGATATTTCCGTCGCGGTCCTGTGTGACAGCGCTCACGAAGCCACTGGCCATTCCATCGGCGTGGCGGTAGTTGATATATGCGGTATCGGCGGGGTTCTCGAAGTGCACGAGTCCTTCGCCTGTGGCAGCCCATAGCGACCCTCTGTTGTCGAAGAAAAGATCGTTGACTGTATTGGAGGGGAATCCCGAATCGACATTGAACACCTTTAAAAAGTTCATATCCTTATCGTAGAGAAGCAGACCGCTGCCAAATGTTCCGACCCAACGGCGACCACGACTGTCGACGGCCACATCGCGGGCCATGTCGACCCTATGGTAATTGCGCAAACGGCGTGTGGCGGCATCGAGCTCGTAGACGCCTACCGATCCGGCCACAAAAATAGAGCCGTCGACCTCTGTGATGGAGCGCACATCCTCGTTGACCACGCTGTCGAGAGGAACTTCGGAGAAACGGCCCGACGCACGGTCGAAGAAGAAAAGACCACCGTTGAAGGCTCCGAACCACATGTTGTTGCGGTCGTCGCACAGAGCCGCCTGGATATGATTACCGCGGGGAGAACCGCCGAGGCTATTATAGAGCGCAACCCGACGGTCGGCATCGAACACATTCACGCCTCCACCATCGGTGCCGACCCAAACCAGACCATCCTTATCGACTGCCACGCTTGCAGCGGTGCGGTTCGACAGCGTTGAGGGCTGCGGTTCGACGGAAGCATCGTAGAGTGTGAACAGCGGCTGCTGAGAACCGACAAACGCCACTCCTGAGCCCCAGTTTCCCAGCCAGACGTTGCCGAAAGAGTCGGGCGTCATGGTGTGTATACTTGCGTTGCGGAACTGATCGATACCTCGTGCCAATTCAAGCTCCGGTGGTCTCGACACAGCCTCGGGAGTGAAGCCTTTGGACAGATCGAGCTGGAATACACCGTTGAACTCGGTGGCAACCCAGTACTTCGACGGCCCCATTGGCTTAATATCGTAGATCATGGCCGACGACAGAGGGCCCGACGGAAGCCGCCGGAACTTTTTAGTCTCAGGATCGAATGAAGCAAGTCCGCGATCGGTACCCACAAGTACTTTGCCCGACTTGCATGGATAGATGACATAGACCATATTGCCCGGCAATGAATCGGGCGAGGCAGGAGAAGCGGTATAGTTGCGTGCAGTGCGTGTGGCGAGCGAGAGCTCCATGAAACCGCTCTTGTGCCCCACATATATAAGGTCGCCGTCGCCTGAATCGGCCACAGTCCATATGTTGCACAACGGCATGCCTTCTACATTATAATGATTGAAGTGCTCGAAGACGCCCGTGGCGGTGTCGAACACATCGACGCCGCCCCAGAATGTGGCCACAAGCAGCTTTCCCGACGACAACGGCATGATGCGCGTCACATCGTCGGTGATGAGCGACGTATTGTCGGCCGGATTGTGTCGTATCTGGCGTATAGATCCGTCGCTATAGTCAAATGCATTTATACCGGCGCGCTGTGTCCCAATCCACATCACCGAATCGACAGGATCATCGAGGAGTGTATTCAGTTCATTACCACTCAGCCCATTGGAAGGGTCTGTCTCACTTTTATATACGGGAATGAAGCGTCGCCCATCGAATATGTTGAGACCATCTTCGGTAGCCACCCACACGACACCGCGTTTGTCCTGGGCGATACTCACCACATAGCTGTTCGACAGGCCGTGTTCGAGGCCGAGCGAACTGACTGTAGCCGGTGTCGGCAGAGCGGCCGCCACATGTGCGGCCAACGTTATTGAGGCAACAGAAAGATAGAATGCAATCAGGTTTTTCATAGTTTCACGAAATCTGACTCAAATATAGTCGTAAATCGTTCAAATACCAACCTCAGACGGATGATTGAATCAATTGTGATGTCTTAATGAGTCAAAACAGACCGAAAAATACACATTTTCGCTATAATTTCGCATCCGGTATCGCGCCCGACGCGGTTGCCCGTACAAATAGACCATGAAAAACGCCAATCTTGTCCTTTTTCACTGCATCTGAGCGTGCCCCAAAGCAACCGGCGCAACCGTACAGACCATACGGACCAATCTTATTGTAATAAATTAACCATAACCTTAAATAACAATTTATGTACTACAAGCATGCATGTTTGACGGGTGCCCTGGCGCTCTCGCTTCTCGCTTTCTCGTCGTGCGATGACGACAAGTGGGATGTAGTAGACAACGCTGTGCCCAACTTCGCAGTGACCACCGATCATGTGATGACCGACTATGGCCGCGACGTGCACTTCGCCGGCAAGATTACCGATGCCGACGGAATCTCGTCCATCACACTGAGCTGTCCCGAACTCAACATCAACAAGACCATCAATCTCATCGACATCTACGGTGAACCCAAGACCGAATACGACCTCGACTACAGCGTCCGTGTGCGCGACAACGTGGTCGGCGACAGTTTCGATGTTCTCATCACCATCGTCGACGTAGCCGGAAACCGCACCGAGCAGACTGTGCTGGTGACCCTCGACGGCGACTTCTCCGCACCTGTATTCGAAGCAGCTCCCGACGCAGAAGTGACCGTACTCTTCAAGGAAAATCCCACCTTTAACCTCAGCTTTACCGTGCGCGACAACCGCGTGATCGACTATGTGACCGTCGATGTCGAAGGAGTTGCAGGTTTCCCCATCACTCTCGAAGGCAACGGCCAGAACCGTCTGGAATTCTCCCGCAAACTCCAGCTTCCCACCGCCATTGCCGACTATAATGTAGCTATCACCGCCTACGACAAGGCCGCTCAGGATGGCGAAGTACGCAAAACCGAGGTAAACTCTACCGTAAAAGTATCGGAACTCCCCGACTGGAGCGCTCTCTACCTTGCCGACGTGGCCACTGCAGCCGAACTCAACAGCGACGTATTCGGTGTTCCCATGGTGATGGACCACGTGGGTGAATATAAATACCGCGTACGCTACTACAATGAAAAGGCCGGCACAGAAATCTGCTTCATACCCCAGAAGACCGATTTCGGCCCCATCTGCTTCGGCCCCGATGCAGACGACCCCAGCAAACTCGGCGACGACCCCGAAAGCGTGGGCCGCGTGAAACTCGAGAAAGCTGGCGTGTACTACCTCATCGATGTCAACACTTTCGACCGTACCGTAACCCTCAAGGACTATCCTGTGAGCGAAGCCATCAACCCTGTTTCGCATCTCACATTAGGCGGCGACTTCCTCTGGACATGGAGCGACAACTGGAACCAGGACGATCCTTGGATGCAGGAATGGTACTTCGGCCCGGCAAGCGGCCCAGGCGACATCAAGATCCGCATGGAGCAGGACCCCAAGAATCCCAATATATTCGTGGTGAACGACTGGAAACTCGAGCCCGGCTCAGAAAACTTCATTCTCCACAACTGGCATAGCCACGGATGGTGGAACTACACCACATGGCGTGTGGACAACAGCAACGACCCCAGCAAGTGCGCTTACTACGGCATCAACTGGCCCGACAATGTGAAGTTCGCTTCCAACAACGACTATTTCGACTGGAAATTCAACCAGAGCGTGACCCCCGAAGAATACCGCTTCATGTATCCTAACGGCGGCAATTCCTTCGAAATCGGACGATGGGCCAGCGAGGACTACCGCAAGAACTTCATCGGCGACAACTGGATCAACGCCCAAATAACCACCGGAGGTTCGTATAAGATCATCTTCGACGCCCACACCGAGCGCATCAAGATGCTCCCAAAATAAACCGGCAGGGATGACATTCTAACAATAAACCACGTTTCAACTATTTTATGAAAAAACAAATATTATTTCTGTGCGCAGCTTTGCTTGGTCTTGTGGCCATGGCACAGAATCTGACGGTGAAGGGTACTGTGATATCCGCCACCGACAACGAGCCTCTGATAGGCGCGTCGGTCACCCTCAAGGGTGTGAACAACGGCGCTGTCACCGACTTCGACGGCAACTACACCTTATCGGGTGTTCCCGCCAATGCCGTTCTCGTGTTCAACTATGTAGGCTTCAAGCCCGCTGAAATAAAAGTGGATGGCCGCACCACCATCGATGTGGCCCTTGAGGAAAACACCTCGGTGCTCGACGAAGTGGTCGTGGTGGGCTACGGCGTGCAAAAGCGCTCCGACCTTACCAGCTCCATCTCCACCGTGAAAGGATCTGCCATCACCGAAGTGACCACCGGCAATGCCATGGACGCTCTTCAGGGCAAGGTGAGCGGTGTGCAGATTGCCAACGGCGGTGGCCCCGGCACGACTCCTAAGGTTATCATCCGCGGTATCACCTCTGTCAATGGCTCGAGCCCTCTCTATGTAGTGGACGGTGTGCCCTTGAACAGCAGCAACATCAACTTCCTCAACAACAACGATATCGAGAGCATGGAAGTGCTCAAGGATGCCTCGGCTTCGGCTATCTACGGTACCCGCGCATCGAACGGTGTGATCATCATCACCACCAAGAAAGGTACCTCCGGCAAGACTTCGGTCGACTTCACTGCCTCGGTAGGTTTCCAGCACATCGACAAACCCAAGATGGCATGGGCCGACGAATATGAGAAAGTGTTCAAGCAGCGCTATACCAACGACGGTCGTGTGGCTCCCTGGAACAGCCCCTACGAAAACTACGGCGCTGTCGACGGCACCGACTGGTGGAAAGAAGTGGTCAACGATATGGCCCTGATCCAGAACTACTCGCTCGGCGTACGTGGCGGCAACGACAAGTTCATCTACAGCTTCTCGCTCGGATACTTCCGCAACAACTCGCAGTTCGACTATGGCTACTGGGACAAGATCAACGTTCGCCTCAACACCGAGTACAACTTCACCTCCTGGCTCAAAGTGGGTCTTGACATCGCCCCAAGCTTCGAAAACTGGGATAACACCCCCAACCTCTTCTCGGCAGCAATGTCGATGGACCCCACCACTCCCGTTTTCCGTCCGGAAGACCAGTGGGATGCAGCCAACCCGATGAACAACTACCAGCGCTCCTACAACAACCAGGAGTGGAACCCCGCAGGCTCGCTCGCACGTATGGACAACTCCAGCCGTAAGCTCAGCGTGCTCATGAACCCCTTCGTACAGATCCAGCCCATCAAGCAGCTCGTGCTCCGCACCCAGTTCGGTGCCAACGCCTGGTATCAGCGCAACGACTACTTCAACTGCGCATTCCACATCGACGCTCTCGAACAGAATGTGAAGAACTCCGTGGGCCGCAACTACTCCGACGGTCTCAACTGGACATGGAACAACACCATCACTTACATGGACACCTACGCCGATAAGCACAACCTCACCGTTATGGCAGGCTTCACCGCCGAACGCTACGCCGACTGGTGGGCTAATGCATCGCGTCAGGATGTGCCCGGCACAAGCGATCTTCTGCATGAAATATCGGCTGCAACCGGCGACCAGTTCGCTTCCGGCAACGTATCGTACCAGACCCTCGCATCGTTCCTTGGCCGTGTGAACTACAACTACGACAACCGCTACTACCTCACCGCTTCGATCCGTTCCGACGGCTCGAGCCGCTTCCCCAAAGGAAACAAGTTCGGTACATTCCCCTCGGCATCGGTAGCATGGCGTCTGAGCGAGGAAGCTTTCATGGAAGATACCCGCAACTGGCTTAACAACGCTAAAATTCGCCTCGGCTGGGGCCGCGTAGGTAACCAGGCCATCGCCAACGGTGCCTATATGACCACTCTCAACAACGGTGTGAACTACATTTTCGGAACTACCCCCAACCGCTATCCCTCGACAATCGTAGGTTCGGTAGGTAACCCCAACCTCAAATGGGAAACTGTGGAAGACATCGACTTCGGTATCGATCTGTCGCTCTTCAACAGCCGCCTCAACGTGACATTCGACCTCTATCAGAAGACATCGCACGACATGCTCTATGGCAAGCAGAGTCTCCTGCTCCTCGGTGTGCCCACATGGCAGGGCGCTATCACCCAGAACATCGGTAAGATGCGCGCACGTGGCTGGGAACTCTCCATCAACTACAACGACCAGGTGGGCGACTTCCGCTACGACATCGGTCTGCAGCTTTCGGGCGTGAAGAACAAGGCCATCAAATTTACAGGCGACGGCCCCATCTGGACCGGTGGCAACCAGCTCGCCGAATCCATCATCAAGAACGAGGACGGCACCGAGATTTCGCGCTTCTTCGGCTATCAGACCGCCGGCATCTTCCAGAACTGGGAGCAGGTGTACAACCACACCGATGAAACCGGCAAGATGATACAGCCCGACGCACAGCCCGGCGACCTTATCTTCGTGGACCGCAACCACGACGGTCAGCTCACCGAAGCCGACAAGACCTACATCGGCAATCCCTATCCCGACCTGCAGATGGGCCTCAACCTCAGCTTCTGGTATAAGAACTTCGACCTCACCGCCAACTTCTTCGGTACTTTCGGCAACGACATCTTCAACCTCCAGCGTCGCCGCTACTCGGGCGCAGGTGGCCAGAATGTGTTCCGCGGCACCATCGACAAGACATGGAGCGAGGACAACACCGGCGCCGAATATCCCCGCCTGAGCTACAACGACCTCAACCAGAACTACAGCCGCGTGAGCGACTTCTTCGTGGAAGACGGCAGCTACTTCCGCTGCAAGCTCCTCACCCTTGGCTATACTCTGCCCAAGAACATTACCAAGAAGTTCGACCTCCGCATATATGCTTCGGCTCAGAACGTGTTCACCATCACCAAGTACACCGGCATGGATCCCGAACGTCCCTTCTACGATGGCGGCGCTATCGAAACGGGCATCGACTACAACAACTATCCTTCGCCCCGTACTTTCCTCCTCGGTCTCGACATCAAATTCTAAATTGACTCAACAATGAAAAAACATATCATAAAAGGCGCCGCCGCCCTCGCTCTCTGTCTCTCGCTGAGCTCCTGCGACGACTTCCTCACCGAGGATGTTCACGGCAGCCAGAACCTCGACACATTCTTCGCCAACGAAGAAGAGGTGAATACCTTTATCGGTGGTTGCTACTTCGAAATCGCAAAAGACGACTGGTGGCAGATCTACAATGCATGGCTGCAGGCCGATATGACCACCGACGACCTCTGGGACGGCAACACCACCCAGAGCGACGGCTACCAGGACGTGACCTACTTCATGCCCACAGCACCTCAGAACGGCGCTCTCTCCAACTTCTGGGGCGCACGCTACCAGGGCATCTACACATGCAATACCGCCATCAAGCGCATCCCCGGCGCTGCCATGAACGAGACACTGCGTGCACAGCGTGTGGCCGAGGCCCGTTTCCTCCGCGCGTTCTTCTACTTCGACCTTGCCCGTTTCTTCGGCGGTGTGCCCCTGATCACCGAACCGATATCGAACGGTGAAGGCATAGGACGCAACACCCTCGATGAAGTATACGACTTTGTAGAGAAGGAACTTGCAGAAGTAGCCGAAGTGCTGCCTCAGCGCAGCCAGTGGGGTGCAGCCGACATGGGCCGTGCTACCCGTGGCGCAGCTCTCGGTCTTCTTGGCAAGGTGCAGGTGTACCACGGTAAATATGCCGATGCCAAGGTGTCGCTCAAGAAAGTGATTGACGAAGGCGAATACGAACTTCTGCCCAACTTCGGCGATGTATGGAGTGTGCCCTTCAACAACAGCAAGGAATCACTCTTCGAAGTACAGACCATGTACAGCAATCAGTATAGCCTCGGTAGCGTTCTTACCGTAATAACCGGATGCCGCAACGGCGTAGGCGATGGTTGGGCATGGGGCACCCCCACTTCCGACCTCGAGAATGCCTACATTGCCGCCGGCGATACCGAACGTCTCCGCTGGACCATCATCAAAACAGGCTGTAAGGAAATCCCCGGCGAGAGCAACTTCGCCGCATTCATCGACAACAACGCCCAGGTATTTACCGCCGGTGGTATAAACGATGCCAAGTTCCAGAACTATAAGAAGGAATTCGGCTGGGGCAACGATGTATACGAAGAAAGCTATGTGATCGATCCTGCTCAGCACAAGAGCGCCCGTATCATCCGCAAGTACTTCGTGCCTCTGGAATATCGCGGCGAGGTATACGACAAGGGCAAAATTCCTCTGAACCACCGCATACTCCGCTATGCCGACGTTCTCCTTCTCTATGCCGAAGCATGCAACGAGACCAACGACGACGTAAACGCACGTCTGGCACTCAACGAAGTCCGCGAACGCGTGAATCTTGCACCCGTCACCTCTTCGGGCACAGCTCTCCGCGACGCTATCCGCCTCGAACGCCGTCTCGAGCTCGCCTATGAGCAGAACCGTCTGTTCGACATCCGTCGCTGGGACGCAGGCAACGGTAAGAAAGTGATGGAAACCATCATGGGCCCCAACGGTAGCTTCGTGACCTACAACCTCGGTCCCAACGCCGACATGTACGAAGTCTACAACCAGGGACAGAGCAGCGACAAGGGTACACGCTTCACAGCGCCCCGCGACCTCCTCTACCCCATCCCCTCGGAGGAAATACAGCGTTCCAACGGTGCCCTTGTGCAGAACGAAGGGTATTGATCAAGGTCGAACGTTGAGATGTCAGGAGTGACGACACACCGTCCGATATCCCTTAACCATCAACCGATAACCCTTGAACGCAACCTCATAGTTAAATAGACTTAAAGGTTTTCACAATAGGTTTTTTATATCTATCTTTGTAAGGGATAATTATGAACAATGATTATCCCTTACTTACACTAAAAGTATTCCAATCAATCTCTCCAATCTCAATTAAACCATGAAATTTATCAAGTACATTTTGCCCGCTATGGCGGCCGTAGGTATGCTCGCGGCTTGCTCCGATGAACCTACCGGCGAATCGACCAAACGCCCTGCCGGCAGCGGCGACGAACCGGAACAGCCCGAAGAGCCGTCCAATCCAAGCGACGTGGTATCGCCCGAACCCGATTTTTCCCTCAGCACGCAGAAAATATCTGTCGACCTCTCCAAGAAGCTCCAGACCATGGAAGGCTTCGGTGCTTCCGACTGCTGGCTGCCTAACCAGATCGGCAAATACTGGCGCTCCAACCGAGCCGAGATCGCCCGCATGCTTTTCTCCAAGAATGTTTCCAAGGGTCAGCCCGCCGGTATCGGTCTGTCGATGTGGCGTGTGAATCTTGGCGCAGGTACTGCCGAGCAAGGCGAAGCCGGTGGCGTGGATGCCAACAACCGCGCCGAGAGCTATCTCGTGGATGGCGTCTACGACTGGAACAAGTGCGAAGGCCAGCGCTACTTCATGCAACAGGCCAAGAACAACAATGTGGAGTCGTTCGTGCTCTTCAGCAACTCTCCTCTGGTGCAGTTCACAAAGAACGGCAAGGGATATTCCGACAACGGACCCTGGGCTAACCTCAAGGATGATTGCTACGACGACTTTGCCGAGTACATGGCCAACGTTGCCGACCACTTCAATAACGATGGCTACAAGGTGACACATATATCGCCCGTCAACGAGCCTCAGTACAATTGGGACGGCCATAACCAGGAAGGCAGCGGCTGGCAGAACAGCGAAGTAGCCCGTCTGACCAAGGAACTCGACAAGGCACTCGCCGCCAAGAACTCCACCACAAAGATTCTCATTCCTGAAGCTGCCGCATGGGGCTATCTCTACGAAGGCAACGCCAATGAGCGCGCCAGCCAGATAGAGGCATTCTTCGGCACAGGATCGGCCAACTACGTGGGCGATCTCGCACACGTCGACAAAGTAGTGGGTGGACATAGCTACTGGACATTCGACAACTGGAACGACATGCGCAACGTCCGCAGCCGTGTGGCAAAGGCCGCCGAGGCAAAAGGACTCCGTGTATGGCAGACCGAATGGTCGATGCTCGATGCTGAGCCATCGGAACTCGGAGGCACCTACGACCAGGTGAGCGAGTTCGACATCGCACGCTATATGTCGCGAATCATCCACAACGACATCACCGTGGCCGGATGTACATCGTGGAGCTACTGGACCGCAATGTCGGTTGAACGCTGGAGTCAGAAAAACCGCTTCGAGCTTATCAAGACAACACCCGCCGGTGGCAACTACAGCGACGACTTCACCGCAGAAGGCACCGTGGAAGCAACCCCCAACCTCTGGGTACTTGGCAACTACAGCCTCTTCGTACGCCCCGGCTACCAGCGCATTGAGCTCACCGGAGCCGACTCTAAGGACTTCTTCGGCACTGCCTATGTATCGCCCGACAGCAAGACTGTCGTAGCTGTCTACACCAACTGGGACAAAACCAAGGGTATGACCATCGACAATACTTTCGCCGGAGCCGGTACTCTCAAGAAAGTGATGCGCTACACCACCACCGAGAAAAAGAATCTTCTCGGCGAGGAATTCAACCCTGCCGACAAGGTATTTGTAGAACCGAACAGCGTATCGACCATTGTCTATACATTCGAATAACCGATGTTCCTTAAGAAACTGACCGTACTGGCAGCCGTCGTCTCGGCGGCTGCCGGTTTTATTAATGCACAGGTGTCGTTCGGCGACGCGCGTCTGTTCAACGACGGCTGGCAATTCTCCCTCGGAGATGATACCACAGCCGTCGCTCCGGCGTATAACGACTCGCTATGGCGCAAACTACAGCTGCCTCACGACTGGAGTGTGGAGCAACCGGCCTCGCCCTACCTCGCCAGCTGCACAGGCTATCTGCCGGGCGGTATCGGTTGGTATCGCAAGCATTTTACCGTTACCGACAGTGCCGACCGACACTACATATACTTCGAGGGCGTGTACAACCGCAGCAAGGTGTATCTCAACGGTCATTTGCTGGGCGAGCGTCCCAACGGCTATGCGTCGTTCATGTACGACATGACACCCTATCTCCGCGAAGGCGACAACGTGCTGTCGGTGCGGGTGGACCACAGCCGCTATGCCGACTCCCGGTGGTACACCGGTTCGGGCATATACCGCGACGTCTATATGGTTGCAGCCCCCGAAACACACATCGCGCAGTGGGGTGTGGGCTACAAGGCTACCAAGGTGACCGACCGTCGTGCCGATATAGCCGTCGATGTGGCGGTGGAAAATCCTGTGAAAGGGCTTGCCGTAAAAGCATATATAACCGATGCCGACGGCCGGACAGTGGCTTCGGCCACGCGTCGCAATGCCACGGCCGACAATATACTGTCGCTAAAGGTCGCGACTCCACACCGTTGGAATCTCGACGATCCCTACCTATACACCCTGCATACCGAGCTGCTGCTCAATGGAAAGAAAATCGATGGTTCGGCCACAAAGATGGGCATACGCACGCTTGAATTCAGCCCCGACAATGGTTTCGCCATCAATGGCCGCAACACCAAGGTAAAAGGAGTGTGCCTGCACCACGATGCCGGCACACTCGGAGCCGCCGTGCCGCGTCAGGTGTGGGAACGACGCCTCAAAAACATCAAGGAGCTTGGCGTAAACGCCATCCGTATGAGCCACAATCCTCAGGCACCCATGGTCTATGACATCTGCGACAGCCTCGGGCTGCTGGTGATGGACGAAGCATCGGACGAATGGGAATTTCCAAAGCGTAAATGGGTGCAAGGATGGAATGTAGGCGAGCCATCGTACGACGGCACATTCGATTTCTTCGAGGAGTGGATAGAACGCGACGTTACCGATATGGTGCGCCGCGACCGTAACCATCCCTCGGTGTTCCTATGGAGCATCGGCAACGAGGTGGACTATCCCAACGACCCGTACTCCCATCCTATTCTCGACGGAGCTGAGATCAGCCAGCCGATGTACGGCGGCTACAAACCCGAGGCACCGGATGCCATGCGCATAGGCAAGATTGCCAAACGCCTGGCGGCATGTGTGAAGGCCGTCGATGATTCGCGCCCCGTCACCGGCGCACTTGCCGGTGTGGTGATGTCGAACGAAACAGAATATCCCGACGCTGTCGACGTAGTGGGCTACAACTATACCGAGGACCGCTACGATATGGACCATGCCACATACCCCGACCGCGTGATATATGGCAGCGAGAACCGCTCGGACTATCCCGCATGGCGTGCCGTTGCCGACAAAGACTTCATTTTCGGCCAGTTCATATGGACCGGCACCGACTATCTCGGCGAATCGGGCCGATGGCCATCGCGCGGACTCTACACCGGTCTGCTCGACTTTGCGAGCTTCGCCAAGCCCCGCGGTCACTTCCGTGCCTCGCTGTGGAGCGATGAACCCGTAGCGTACATAGGCACCTACCCGGTGCCGCGACGTGGCAACTGGCTGTCGATCGACGCATGGGACACATGGAACTACGAGCCGGGGCAGGAAATCCGCGTGGTAGCCTACACCAATGCCCCACAGGCACGTCTGATGCTCGACGGCAAGGAAATAGGCGCCATGAAGCCCTACGATACCGAGACAGGCATAATCCACTGGGATGTGCCCTTCGCTCCCGGCAAGCTGACTGTGGAAGGCTGCGATGCCGACGGCAATGTGGAGTCGACCTACACCATAGCCACATCGGGACGTCCGTACTCGCTCCGCGCGGTAGCCGATGTGCCCACTATCGATGCATCGGCACCCATAGCACACATCACAGTGGAAGTGCTCGATGAGGATGGCAATGTGGTGAAACTCGCCGACAACAACATACGCTGTCACATCGAAGGGCCAGCCCATCTGCTCGGACTCGAAAGCGGCAGCAATACCGATATGACCGGTGACTCCAATGCATCGCGACGCGCATTCCACGGACGTCTGCTGGCATACCTTGAGTCGACCGGCGCCGATGAGCCTGTCACAGTGACATTCACCTCGCCTCTGCTCAAACCTGCAACAGTAAAACTCAATTCAAAACCTTTATAACCTATCTACATGACCGTAAAACACATCCTACTGCTTCCGGCTGTAGCCCTTCTGGCCAGCAGCTGTGCCAACAGGCAAGCGGCTCCGGATCCCGATGAGCTCGACGGCTATCTTTTCACTTACTTCCACGGCAACCGCGTGGACCAGGAACAAATCTGCTATGCAATAAGCGACAACGGATTCGACTGGAAAGCCCTCAACGACAATCTGCCCGTAATCCAATCGTCGGAGATAAGTTCGACAGGCGGTGTACGCGACCCTCACATCCTGCGCCGCCACGACGGCAAAGGCTTCTATATGGTCGTGACCGACATGACCTCGAGCAAAGGCTGGGATTCCAACCGCGCCATGGTGCTCATGAAATCGCCCGATCTGGTTAACTGGGAATCGACTGTCATCAACATCCAGGACCGCTACGAAGGCCATGAGGATCTCAAGCGAGTATGGGCGCCCCAGACCATCTACGATCCCGAGGCCGACAAATACATGGTGTACTGGTCGATGCAGCACGGCGACGAACCCGACATAATCTACTACGCTTATGCCAACGAGGATTTCACCGACTTCGAAGCCGAACCGAAGCCTCTTTTCTTGCCCGAAAACGGAAAGTCGTGCATCGACGGCGATATTGTGTACAAAGACGGACTTTTCCATCTGTTCTACAAAACAGAAGGACACGGCAACGGCATAAAGAAAGCCACCACCGAATCGCTCACCTCCGGCAAATGGACCGAAGGCAGCGACTACAAGCAGCAGACTGAAGACGCCGTGGAAGGCTCGGGTATCTTCAAGCTTAAAGACTCCGACAAGTACATACTCATGTACGACGTATACATGAAGGGCCGCTATGAGTTCTGCGAAACCGAAGACCTCGAGAACTTCAAAGTTATCGACGACAGCGTGACCATGAACTTCCATCCCCGCCACGGCTCGGTGATACCCATCACACGCGCCGAAAAAGAGCGTCTGCTCGAGAAATGGCCCTCGGATGGTCTCAACGGCCACACCAATGCCAATCCCGTATTGCCCGACTGGCATGCCGACCCCGAAATCCTGCGCTCGGAGAATACCGGTAAATACTACATCTACTCCACCACCGACGGCACACCCGGCTGGGGTGGCACAGCATTCAGCTGCTTCTCATCGGACGACCTCAAATCGTGGACCGACGAAGGTGTGATTCTCGACCTCGCCACAGATCAGGTGCCCTGGGCCGATGGAAATGCCTGGGCCCCCGCCATCGAAGAGAAAAAAATCGATGGAGCCTACAAATACTTCTTCTACTACAGCGGCAATCCTGTGGCCGGCGGCGGCAAGCAGATAGGAGTAGCCGTGGCCGACAGCCCTACCGGACCATTCACCGACCTCGGACATGCCATAATCACAGAATCACCCACAGGCAAGGGCCAGCAGATAGATGTCGACGTATTCACCGACCCCGTGAGCGGCAAAAGCTATCTCTACTGGGGCAACGGCTACATGGCCGGAGCGGAACTGATGCCGTCGATGACCGAAATCGACAAATCGACAATTACTGTCATGACTCCCGAGGGCGGCACTCTCGATACCTACGCCTATCGTGAAGCTCCCTATGTGTTCTTCCGCGATGGCAAATACTACTTCATGTGGTCGGTCGACGACACCGGCTCACCCAACTATCACGTGGCCTATGGTACCTCTTCCTCTCCTCTGGGAGCCATCGAAGTGGCAGAGCAGCCTGTTGTGCTGAGCCGCGATGATGTGAACGGTATCTTCGGCCCGGCGCACAACTCGGTTGTGGAATTGCCCGACGGCACATGGCGCATTGTCTACCACCGCATCAATCCGGCATATCGCCACAAAGATCCGGGAGTACACCGCCAGGTGTGCATCGACGAGATGAAATTCGATGCCGACGGTAAGATTGTGCCTGTTGTACCCACCCGATAATGTTAAAGCCCGTTAAAAACGAAGAGGGCTTTAAACCTTGTGTCTCTTTCTGCGTCTAAAGAGCAGTAATAAGACAATAAAGGGCAAAGCCCGACACGATTTTCATACAACTAACTTTTTTAGGAGAAGTCCCCGACTCGTGAAGAATCGGGGCTTTTTCGTTATAGTCTACCGCAGGTGTATAGATATTTTTCGCTATTTTTGCAGAAGAATCAATCACCTACATAAATAAATCATGAAACACATTTTAAAGCTTGCGCTGGCCTTTCTGCCTGCACTGTCGCTGACGACAGCCTGTACAGATCAAAAGCCATCGGAAGTCGGGCATCTGGTCGACGCGATGGACAGCTCCCTATGGGATCATTCTCAATGGATTTCGGTTGCCGACGCTCCTGTGGTCGAAGGCCATGTGAGCGGCGAGAACGAACTGGCAGCCGACGGCGCCAGCTGCTTCCTTTCGGAAATTACCAACGATAAGAAAGTGACATCGGCACGCTGGATGACTTCGGGTCTCGGTGTGTACGACATCTATGTCAACGGACAGCTCGTAGGTGAGGAAATTCTTAAACCGGGATTCCTTCATCCCTACAAAACACGCCGCTCCTTCACCTACGACATCACCGATGCTATAGCCAAGGGCAAGGGCGACACCAATACATTCGCCGCCCAGGTAGCTCCCGGATGGTGGGCCGATAAAATCGTGACACCATGGGGACACGATGGCATGGTAGGCAAGAAAACGGCATTCCGCGGAGTGCTCGAGCTCACATTCGACGATGGTTCTGTGGCATACTACGGCACCAACACCACCGACTGGCGTGCCGGCATAGCCGGTCCGGTGAAGCACGCCGGAATTTTCGATGGTGAGACATACGATGCCCGCGAATTGCCCGGCTACGAGACACCCGAAAAACTCTCCACCCCCGAAGTCAATACAGAATTCAAAGGCGATATACTGCCCACAAACGGTGCCGAAGTGTACTTCCGCGAAGATCTCGCACTCGCGCCCGTCGAGGCATACACATGGGAAAGCGTGGAAGGTGCCACCGACACAGAATTCGGCAAAATCGTGGTGAAACATCAATTCGCACCCGGCGAGGAACTTAGCGTAAGTCCCGGCGAAACCCTCGTGATAGACTTCGGCCAGAACTGCGCCGGCGTGCCGGAATTTGAATTCAGTGCACCGGAGGGTACAACTATAACCTTCCTGCCATCCGAGCTCCTGAACGACGGCAATGGAGCACAGAGCCGCGGCATGGACGGACCCGAAGGCAGCACCCACCGCACCAACCTGCGCATGCAGGACATCGGCATGCGACTCAACTATACATTTGCCGACAACAATGGCTACTCCACCTTCCGCCCCCGCAACACCTTCTTCGGCTACCGATTCGCTTCGATAACCGCCGACAACGATGTGCGCATAAAGTCGGTAAAGACCGTTCCCATCACTTCTATCAGAAAAGACATGGAAACCGGCACCATCAAAACCGGAAATGAAGATGTCAACAAACTCATATCGAACATCCAGTGGGGACAGCGCTCCAATTATCTATCGGTGCCCACCGACTGTCCGCAGCGCAACGAACGACTCGGCTGGACCGCCGACACACAGGTATTCGCCGAAACCGGATCGTTCTTTGCCAACACCGACAATTTCTTCCACAAATGGATGCGCGACATGCGCGACTCGCAGACTGAGCGCGGCGGTATACCCGGCGTAGCACCCTTGGCGCAGTACGGCAACGAAATGACACGTCTTGGCTGGGCCGATGCCATGGTCATAGTGCCCTGGGTGGTATGGAAACAGTTCGGCGACACGGCCATCATCGACGAGAACTGGGACGCCATGACCAAATTCGTTGACTACATCGGTGGCGTCAAGTACGACCATCACGCCCTCAAAGACGACAATCTCGACTACCAGTGGGCCGACTGGCTCAGCTACGAACCACTTGAGAGTGCCGGTGAAGGTATCTACACTACCGACGCCCGAGGAAACCGCATAGTGCGCCCCGAAGCTTATCAGTACTGGAACTACCTCAGCGCCAACTACTGGCTCATGGACGCGGAGATGATGCGCGACATGGCTCTTGCCACCGGACGCGATGCATCCAAGTACGAAGCAATGGCTACCGAGGCCCGTCGCCACATACTCGACAACTTCATCACCGCCGACGGACTTTTCACCACCGAGATTCTCAACACCATGCAGACACCGGCTCTGTTCGCTCTCAAGAACAAGCTCGTGGACGGCAAGGCAAAAGAGGATATGATAGCCCGTCTGCGCAAAAACTTCGCCGAACACGGCAACTGTCTGCAGACAGGATTCCTGGGCACATCGATTCTCATGCCCACACTCACCGAAAACGGCATGAGCGACATAGCCTACGAGCTTCTGTTCCAGCGTCAGAATCCGAGCTGGCTCTACTCCGTCGACAACGGTGCCACCACCATCTGGGAACGATGGAACAGCTACATGCTCGACAAAGGCATGGGTCCCAAGGGCATGAACAGCTTCAACCACTACGCCTACGGCTGCATCGCAGAATGGATGTGGGAAACCATGACCGGAATATCGTCGGTTACCTCCGCTCCCGGCTTCAAGAGAATAGTGATGAAGCCTATCCCCGACAAACGACTGGGCTTCGTTGAAGCCGCCTACGACTCGGCTACAGGCCGCATCGAAAGCGAATGGCACTACGACGGCGACACCTGGGTGTGGACATTCACCGTACCCGAAGGGGCAGTCGCAGAAGTGACCATACCCGGCGAAACCGAGACCAAGGAATACACCGCAGGCACCTACACGGTAGAGAAGAAAAACGTGTAGTTAACCTCGCCCGTACAAGGCATCCGGAGAAAAGCTGAAAGCAAAAAGCCATCTCCGGATGCTTTTTTATGTTTTTAGCTTGCGTAAACGCTCAGGTGTTTTTACCTTTGTAATACTATTACGTCAATCAATAAAACAATGAAAAACCTCATCGTCCGCTCTCTCTCGGGTATTGTATACGTGGCACTTATCATTGGCGCTATACTTGCCGGCAACCCATGGTTCACACTCCTGATGGCAATTTTCGTATTGCTCGGCATGATTGAATTCCAGAAAATAACCATGAAATGCAGTGGCGGCGCATGCACACTTGGCCGTGTGCTCGACATACTTGCCGCGCTGTCGCTGTGCTGTCTCCCGGCGGTGAGCGAATATAGTTTCGATGCCATCCTCGGCCTCATCAGCTTTCTGATAATCTACACGGTGCTACGCTGCATTGTGGCTCTATACGATAAATCGGGCCATGCCCTCCTCAACACAGCAATGTCGCTGATGTCGGTGGGATATATCGGCCTTAGCATCGGCCTGCTCAACACAGCCACAAGCTTCATCACCACCAAAGGCATGACTCTTGTCCTGGCCATGTTTGTGATGATATGGCTCAACGATACCGGAGCCTTCTGCGTCGGTTCGCTTCTGGGGCGTCATAAACTTTTCGAGCGTCTGTCGCCAAAAAAATCATGGGAAGGATTTTTCGGAGGACTCGCGTTCTGCATCGCGGCCGGCTATCTGTGCTCCGCATGGCTGCATCTGCCGGTATTCGGCATGGTGGAGTGGATGGTCTATGGCGTGATTGTGTGCCTGTTCGCAACCGTAGGCGACCTCTTCGAGTCCCTGATAAAACGCACCCACGGCATCAAGGACTCAGGCAATCTCATACCCGGCCATGGCGGTATCCTCGACCGCATCGACTCGCTGCTGTTCGTAGCTCCGGCCACAGCATTCTTCATGGT
This sequence comes from uncultured Muribaculaceae bacterium, assembly GCA_910587915.1. Lineage (GTDB taxonomy): Bacteria > Bacteroidota > Bacteroidia > Bacteroidales > Muribaculaceae > CAG-873. The sequence goes on from CAJUOB010000002.1 coordinate 115,836, forward strand.
CATTTCCGATGTAATGTAACATAGCGATTCATCACTCATAACCACATGAAAAACACCATCCTATCCATTTTTGCAATTTCTTCGGCGCTCACTGTCTCCGCCGCTGTTTCCGATAATCACGGATATCCGATTGACCCTGTACCATTCACCTCGGTCACGGTCGACGACAGTTTCTGGTCGCCACGTCTCGAGGCCTCGCGCAACACCACAATTCCTTTGGCATTCTCGAAATGCGAGGAGACAGGCCGATACGATAACTTCGTGAAAGCCACCAAACCGTCGGACAGCTACAAGGTGGAAGGTTTCCCCTTCGACGATACCGATGTGTACAAGACCATAGAGGGAGCCTCGTATCTGCTACAGACCTATCCCGATCCGAAACTCGAGGCGTATATCGACAGCGTGCTTGTGCTTGTGGCAGCAGCCCAGGAACCCGACGGCTATCTCAACACCTCGTACACCATGAATCCGGCACACCCGCATCCCTGGATGGGTCCCGGCCGATGGGACAAGGTGGAAGACCTCAGCCACGAATTCTATAATCTCGGGCACATGGTAGAGGGTGCCGTCGCGCATTGGCGTGCAACCGGCAAACGCAACTTCCTCGACATAGCCTGCCGCTATGCCGACTGCGTGGTGCGCTCCATAGGCTATGGCAACGATCAGCGCCAGCTTGTGCCGGGCCATCAGATAGCCGAGATGGCGCTTGCCAAGCTATATCTCGCCACCGGAAAGAAAGAATATCTCGATCAGGCTAAATTCTTCCTCGACATGCGCGGAAAGACATCGCGCAAGGATGCCTACAGCCAGGCTCACAAACCCGTTATCGAGCAGGATGAGGCCGTGGGTCATGCCGTACGCGCGGCCTACATGTATGCCGGCATGGCCGATGTGGCCGCACTTACAGGCGATTCGGCATATATAGCCGCCATCGACAAAATATGGGAGAATATCGCCGGCAAGAAACTCTACATTACCGGTGGCATAGGTGCACGGCACGCCGGCGAATCATTTGGCGACAACTATGAATTGCCAAACGAAGAGGCTTACTGCGAGACTTGCGCGGCCATCGGAAATGTCTATGTGAATCACCGCCTGTTCCTGCTCCACGGCGACTCGAAATACTACGATGTGCTCGAACGCACCCTCTACAACGGACTCATATCGGGTGTATCGATAGACGGCGGCGGTTTCTTCTACCCCAACCCACTTGCGAGCCACGGACAACACCAGCGCGAGCCATGGTTTGGCTGCGCATGCTGCCCATCGAATATAAGCCGCTTCATTCCTTCGTTGCCGGGCTATATCTATGCCGTGAATGGCCGCGATGTATACGTGAACCTTTATATCGGCAACAGCAGCAAAATCAAAGTCGACGGTAAGAGCGTGCATCTTGGCATCGACAGCCGATACACCGACAACGGCTCGGCCACCATACGCATAGACCGCAACAGTGCAGGAGCCTTCGACCTGCGCCTTCGCATTCCATCGTGGGCACAGAACACTCCGGTGCCGGGCGATCTCTACGCATATGCCGATGGAAAGACACCACGCCAATTCGAGGTAACAGTGAATGGCTCTCCGGCCGAAGGATCGATGCAGCAGGGCTATTTCACCATCAACCGTAAGTGGCGCAAAGGCGACGTTGTGGAAGTGAAATTCGACAATTCACCACGCATCGTCGCAGCCAATCCGAAGGTGAAAGCCAACCGTGGACGACTCGCCGTAGAACGCGGCCCAATAGTGTACTGTGCCGAATGGCCCGACAATGATTTCAACATCCACAGCGCCATCCTCAGTCCTAAAGCTACATTTGCAGAAACCAGAAGCGACATTCTCGGCGGCATACACACTCTCAGCGCTCCGGCTCAGCTTATGACATCCGGCAACGACGGACGCTTCGCCCTCACCGACACCACACTCACTCTTATACCCTACTATGCCTGGGCACACCGCGGCAAGGGAAACATGGCCGTATGGTTGGCAGCCGCTCCGGCCGCTGTAGAACTCGGTCCCGTCGAAGTGGTGCCGCACAAAATCTGGACTGGCAACGACTGAGCAAAGTAACAGAACACCGGCTTTATAGCGCCACGTAGCGGTGCACACATACGTTTATGTTGTGGCACCACTATGTGGCGCGTATCTTGTGGTGGCTTGATATACCACAGCGGCGCACACCTACGGCGCGCTTGCAGTGGCCTACTGTTCCGGCGGCCGCTATAGCGGCCTTAGCCCATGGCTTTTTTCAGCCATGCACTCATGAGAAAGGCCGCATAACGGTCCGCAGCTGTGGTCAGCCCGGTGTCTTTATACCGGCGCCCCATCGGGGTGCCACCTGTTTACCATATATCTTGTGATGGCGTGATATACCACAACTGGGCTGAATGATTGGCTTGTGCCTTCAAAAAAACAGGTTGCGCTTTTTATAGCGCAACCTGTTTTTTAAGGGCGAACGCGCAGAACGCGCGTATCTATAGACGTTTTTTGTGGGATTACTTGATGAGGTCCTTGCCGGTCATTTCGGCAGGCTGCTCGAGGCCCATAATGTGAAGAAGCGAGGGAGCAACGTCGGCGAGGATACCATCCTCGGTCTTGGCGTCCTTGTCTTCGGTCACATATACGAAAGGTACGGGATTGAGCGAGTGGGCGGTATTGGGAGTACCATCGGCGTTCACTGCATTGTCGGCATTGCCATGGTCGGCGATGATAATTACCTCATAACCATGCTTCTTGGCGGCTTCAACAGTGTCGTGGAGACAAGTATCGAGAGTCTCAACAGCCTTCTGGATTGCAGGATAGATGCCGGTGTGGCCCACCATGTCGCCATTGGCGTAGTTCACGACGATGAAATCGTACTTTTCAGTATCGATAGCATCGACAAGCTTGTCCTTCACCTCATAAGCGCTCATTTCGGGCTTGAGGTCGTAGGTCGCAACTTTGGGCGAGGGCACCAATATGCGGTCTTCGCCTTCGAAAGGAGCCTCACGGCCACCGTTGAAGAAGAAAGTGACATGAGCATATTTCTCGGTTTCGGCGATATGGAGCTGATGCTTGCCCTGCTTCGAGAGATATTCAGCCAGAGTATTCTGCACGTCTTCCTTGTTGAAGAGGATGTGCACACCCTTGAACGAAGAATCATAGGGTGTCATGCAGTAGTACTGCAGTCCGGGGATGGTCTTCATTCCTTCCTCGGGCATATCCTTCTGGGTGAGGACCTCGGTGAGTTCCTTGGCGCGGTCGTTGCGGTAGTTGAAGAAAATCACGCAGTCGTCGGGCTTGATGGTTCCGTCGACAGTTGCATTGTTTATCGGTTTGATGAACTCATCGGTTACATCGTTGTCGTAGCTCTGCTGCATTGCAGCCACCATGTCGGTAGCCTGCTCGCCCTTGCCGTCGACAAGAAGGTCGTAGGCCTCTTTCACACGGTTCCAACGGTGGTCGCGGTCCATTGCATAGAATCGGCCGATGATCGATGCGATCACACCGGCGCTCTGTGCGCAATGTTCTTCGAGTTCACGGATGAATCCGATGCCGCTGCGTGGGTCGGTGTCGCGTCCGTCCATGAAGCAGTGCAGGTATACTTTCTTGAGGCCGTAGCGCTTGGCGATGTCGCAAAGAGCATACACGTGCTCAAGCGAGGAGTGCACGCCGCCGGTCGAAGTAAGACCCATGAAGTGCATGGCCTGTCCGGTGCGGGCGCAATATTCGAAAGCGCTCTTCACCTCGGGATTATCAAGGATAGAACCGGTGGCGATAGCGCGGTTGATTTTCACGAGGTCCTGATAGACGATACGTCCGGCACCGATGTTGAGGTGTCCGACCTCGGAGTTACCCATCTGTCCGTCGGGCAGACCTACGTATTCACCGCTGGCCTGAAGCTCGGAGTGGGGATATGTTTTCAGAAGATAGTCCCAATAGGGAGTGGGGGTGCTGTAGATTGCGTTGGCGTGGTCGTGTTTGCCAACGCCCCAGCCGTCGAGAATGATGAGAAGTGCTTTATGTGCCATATGGAAATTTGATTATTGTCATTTTGAACTGTTCTCCAGATCTTTCTCGCGCTCACGGCGCAGACGCTCACGGCGCTTGAGATTGAAATGGAGCAATATAAGTATAACAATCGTGATGCCGATTGTGCCAAAGTAATATAGAGCGGAAGTGCGTCCTGCCGCATATTCGGGATATCCGATAGAGGCCATCACCACAAGATAGATGGCGAGCACCAACGGAAGGAGAGTGGAACGTTTAATCTTCATGAACTTCATGGCGGAACGGCGACGACAATGCATCGAAGCGTCCGTCGCGCAGATGAATGTAAAGTTTCAGGCAAGCCCAGGCATCGAGCGATGCGTAGGCCTGCTGTGCGGGAGTGAGGGTATCAGCTTCCCAATTGGTGAGACGTTGTGTCTTGGATATGCGTTCGCCAAATACTATTCCAAATATCTTCTGAAGTGATATATCGGTGATACCGAATCCTTTGACATAGGTCTGAAGATCGATGAATCCCTGCGGTTCTATCTCGCCGGAACGACGCAGAACGTTGAAATCGTCGTGCACCGACAATCCGATTTTAACGATATCGGGATTCTCGAGAAATTCCTTGAGCTGGGCGCATATACCTATCTTGTTGAGACGAAACAGGAAACAGCGCTCCATGGTGGAAATCTGCATCAGGGCAACCTTGTGCACGCAACCCTTGCGAAACGAGGGACGTGTCTCGGTGTCGAATCCCACCATCTTTTCTTTCGACAGCGCCCGGAGCGCCGCATGAGCCTCGGCCGCCGAATCGATAAGAGAAATCTCTGCCGGATAAGTGATTACCGGCATCTCGGCTAAAGCTTCTTTATTGATACTTATTTCGAATCGGTCCATGAGTAATGCAAAGTTACTCAATAAAGGCGAGGCAGCCCGAAGTTTAACTTTTTTTAGGAAAGCGATGGCATTTCAATCAGTTCGGCGGCCGGGAAATGCTTGGCAAGATATCGCTGAATGAAACCGAGAGTATCGGCAGCTATTACCTTATCGTTATCGAAATGATGGTTGAATACCACAGCTTTAAGTTCTATACCACGATTCCTCAAAGCCTCGAGCGACAGCACCGTATGATTGATTGAACCAAGCCTTGCATTGGTGACCAATACAGCCGGGAGGCGGCGCGATGCTATATAGTCTATGGTGAAGGTGTTGTCGTCGACAGGCACCATGAGGCCGCCGGCTCCTTCTATAAGCACGGTGTCGTAGCGCTCGAGCAAGCGTGCGGTAGCTGCGTCGATGATGGAGAGGTCGATGTCGCGGCCATCGATACGCGCGGCAAGCTGAGCCGATGCCGGATAGGTGAATATGACCGGAGCGGTGGTACCGTCGGCATCCTCGGGCAACGGACCGATGCCACACAAACGACGGTGGGCCTCGATATCCTCGGAGCTGTCGCGGCAGCCGGTCTGAATGAATTTCTGGGTCGCCACACTATGCCCTGCATCCATTAGACGGCGGGCGAGGAAGGCCGTGGCGTATGTCTTGCCGGCATCGGTGTCGATGCCTGTGATGAATATTGCCTGTTTCATTTTTTTCTCATCATAAAAACGGTAGGACGGTATTCTATGCGATATTTGCCATCAAGATCGCGCGGAAATATAGCCATGGCCCGACGCATGACGCCCACCCCGGTGGAACGTCCGAGGGAATTCACACCCGTGGACTTAAGATGATGGAATACATCGGCAGCGCTGTCGAATTCCATACCGACTGTGTATGTAGCTGCATCTACCACCTCAAGCGAATCAGGCGCGAGACCGGTCCACTCCTCCGGCTCGAGGAGCGGCAAGCCACGGCCGGTGGCAGCTTCCACCGACGCAAGATTGCCTGCGGCATAAGTGCCAACCAGCAGCAGTCCGCCGGGTGTGAGAATGCGCGCACACTCGCCAAGGAAACGCGATGGCGAATTGAACCACTGCACAGTGGATGCACTGGCAATGAAATCGGCTGATCCCGATGGTGTGCGCATGAGCTGCAACTCGGCATCGGCCTTGAGATAGGTGCGACGCGGGCCTTCGATTGGAGCATCGGCAGCGATATCCCACATTTCGAGCGTGCCGAAACGGCCGGCATAGCCATCGAGCACCCGCGACAATTTTCCGGTTCCGGAACCAATCTCGATAGTGCGCGATCCCCGGCGGCACATGTGGGCCGGGACACCGTGGAGTTCCATCATGCAGCGCATGCGCTCCACGAGTCCTTCCTGCACCGTAGCATTATCCTCGTACGACCCGGCACCGGCGGCAAAGCGCACTCCGGTGTGCTCCTTGTCGAGCACATAGCGGTCGAGTATAGCCTGGAAATCGGGCAGATGCGCGCCATCAATCATCACGCGTGGTGTATTCTCCCATGCTCGCCACTGATTTGCGGCTGGAAAGATGGCATCGTCGCGACATATTATAGCACGGTCGAAGCGGCGATCGAGATCGGGAGCGAAAAATTCACGTGGCAGAAATGCCTCGAGCTCATCCTTCAGCCCTGCTATATCCCGCTGCGGAGCATGATCGGCAAAGCATGCATAGGCCTCGCGCGAACCGGCAACACGTCGATAGAATTTTGTGAGATTACGCTCGTCGAGACCATCGAGAGTACCACGGAACACAGCGGGCGGAATGCCGCACATGGCATCGACCGGTGTGAGAGTACCGTTCACAGCCAGCCTCAGAGTGATGCGGGCTGACACCGGCGCTGTCGATGCAGCGGCGGCATACACACCGAGCGACCATGCCACCACACATATCTCGCCATAGCCGGCGGTGCAGCTCCAGTCGATCGAGAAATCGCGGTAGTCCCACACCACCATTATATCATATCCCGGACGGCGCAACGACATGAACGGGGCATTGTCCATGGCCCATCCGGCGAAAATCACTATAAGTCGGGGATTGTTTTCTTTATATATGAACAGGTGCTGCATCAGAATTTATCGGCAAAGGCCATCACCACACCCGCCACAGCCATAGCGGCAAGCAGAGTGCCTATGATACGGTTTATGAGCTTGAGCGAGCGCATGTTGATTCTCTTGCCCAGGTGTGCCACCAGCGCCGTTATGCCATACCACCATACAACCGCACCACCGAAAATCGACATATATGCCACAATGTAGTGATGGATTTCATAATCGGGCTGAATAAAATTGAACTGGGCAAACAGGCCTATTATAAAGAACAATATCAGCGGATTGGAGAATGTGAGGAGAAAGCCGGTGGCCATGTCGCTCCAATAAGTGGTGGCGGCGAGAGACCCGGCTGTCTTGAGCGAACGTGTGGGGTTCTTGCGGAAGAGATACACACCGAAGATAGCCAGCACGATGCTGCCTATTATCTTTATGGCAAACTGGTGCGAGTCGATAAATCCGGTGATGAAACTGAGGCAGAAACCAGTGAGCAGACAGTAGGCCAGATCGCTGAACCCGGCGCCTATACCGGTGAAAAAAGCAGGCCAACGCCCTTTGCTGAGGGTGCGCTGTATCACCAACATTCCGATAGGGCCCATCGGCGCCGAGATGAGCGCTCCGATGCCGAATCCCCGGGGTAATATGTAGAGAATCTGCTCCATTTTTTTAAACGCAATTGCAAAAATACACAAACCAAAGCAATTTCCGGCCCTCCCGAGGCGAAATATTGAATTTTTGCGTAATTTTGTGGCGTATGAAGCACTCTGTCCTCACCCTGGCACGCGTCGCCATAGTCTCTGTCGCCTCCATTTTGGCGATGGGAGCCGACACGCCGAAAGCGACAACCGATGGAGAACTGCGCACGAGCCGCTATGTGTACACCGGCGGTGTCACCGACGGCAAGCAGAACGGCTTCGGAATATGCCGCTACACCAACGGCAACGTATACGCCGGCCATTGGAACATGGGCTACAAGGAAGGCCTCGGACGCATGGAGTTTGCCGACGGCACGATGGATTTCGGCATGTGGCGCCAAGGCATCCTGACTCCTCCCAAAGGCCGGAAATTCAAACCGGGAGAACGATGCTACGGCATCGATGTGGCAAAATACCAGAAAAAAATCGACTGGACCAAGCTCTCACTCAAAGCCAGAGCCGACGGCACCATTGCCGCCTCAGGAAAAGGCGCCCGATACATGCAGCCGGTACTTTTTGCCCTTATAAAAAGCACCGAGGGTGTGACAATAAAAGACCCGTACTTCGACCGAAACTTCGAAGGGGCCGCCAAAGCAGGTATTATCCGCGGGGCTTATCACTTTCTGAGCGTGAATTCGCCGGTGGATGAACAGGTGAAATTCTTTATCGAAAATACGCCGCTACGCAAAGGAGATCTGCCGCCTGTGCTCGATCTCGAAATCAGCAAGAAAACCATGCAGCAACAGCACACCAAAGTATGCCGCATGGCCCTTCAATGGCTCAAGGCTATCGAGAAGCACTACGGTGTGAAGCCTATCGTGTATACATATGAGAATTATTACAAGGATTATCTCCACGGGCATGGCTTCGACAACTATGATTTCTGGATTGCACGCTATGGCGCGGAGCCATCGGCTCGCCGATGGGAAATATGGCAACTCACCGACAAGGGTGTATGCACAGGAATAGGCCCCAAAGTGGATGTGGACCGCTTCCGAGGCTCATACTCCGATTTAAAGAAATATGTGAAAAAGAAAGGCATCAAATGATTCAATACATACTTATGATCTGCGCGGCATTGGCGCCGGCCGTGATCCTTACATATATGATAGTGAAGCGCGACGAATTCGAGCCCGAGCCGGTGAAATGGCTTCTCGGCTCGGCAGCACTCGGCGTGGTGGCGGCCGCATGCTCTGTCATAGCGGTGATGTTCACCCTGCCCGACTTCGAGGTCGACACGGTCGGTGGCGCATTTGTCGATGCATTCTGCCGTGCGGCAATCCCCGAAGAGTGCTTCAAGATGCTCATGCTCTTCATAGTGGCCAAGAATTGCGAGAAATTCAACGAACGCTTCGATGGCATAATATATGCCGTGTGTATCGGCATGGGCTTTGCAGGCATCGAAAACATACTCTACCTCTTCGAAGCCGGAAGCGGATGGGTGTTCACCGGCGTGCTCAGAGCTTTCATATCGGTTCCGGCCCACTACTTTTTCGCCATTATAATGGGGGCATTCTTCTCGCTTGCATGGTTCGACCAACGCAACCGCATGCGCAACGCCATGCTGGCTCTTGCCTTGCCGGTATGTGCTCACGGACTGTTCGACGCCATGCTCTTCTCAGTGCCTGTGCTCGAATGGGGCAGCGCCATTGTGGTCGTAGCATTCTTCGTGTTCTTCAAGCGCATGCGCCTCTACGCCGCCTCTCTGGTCGAGCGACAGATCGACCTCGACCGAGCCCGCATAGGCAACACATTCCCCAATTCATAACTAATGGCAGGTGAACGCCAATGAGCCCACCCGCCATTGTTTTGAAGCATTATATCGAAAATGAACCCTTGCGATAAGTAGCCTCCGGTAGCTCAATCCGGCCGTTTTCGTCGGCTTTTATACGTTGAGAGCCATTTGGAGTAGCGATGGAGTAGACTTGTAGTGGTTGTAATCCGCTAACAGAGATTGAATACACCCCCGAAGTTGTAGTTTTCCATTTTAAAGATCCTTGCTTTGCCAGCTTATCCAAAATCATCACAACCGGAGCAGATTCATCTGTAGATTTTATTTCAAGTACAGCACCCTTGTCGCTGTTTCCGGGGAAAACACGCAGTGTACCATCAGCATAATCGACACCGAAAGGATGCTTTGACCGCACCTTAAAATTACCTGTGGAGAGCGTATTGCCATCACGTTCGAGTAAGATCGTATAGTCGATGCCACGCAGACTATAGTTGAACTCTGTACCATAGAGTTCCGGCACGATGTGAGGTTCGAGACCGAGACGGTTCCAACAGGGACGCAATCCATAAATATCGCTGTAGAGCGCTGTAATGCTGGTGCATATTCCCGCCAGAATATCGGCACCCTCTCCGAGCTGACTTTCACGAAGATAACGTTGTGACGAAAGTCCATCTTTACGATATTGAGCAAGAATATTGTGCACATACTTCATTGCGAGCTGAGGTTTGTAGTCGGCATATGCCCTTACGCCGAGATATCCCCATGTAGGAAATATATCTCCATTTTCATACCGAGGGAAAGGCCAATTGCCGGCCTCAACCTCTTCGCGTTTATACGAGTCGAAGCATAGAGGCCAGTGGAACAGATTCTCGGCAACGGTGCGTCGCTCGATCTCATCGAGAATACGGGCTTTCCGCTGAGGGTCATCGCAGATACCGAATGCTATGGCTGCAAAATTGACAGGTGTAACCATGTTATCGCCATGAGCTGATCCGTCGTCGTCGAGCCAATATACGTACTGACCTTTTCTATCCGACCAGAATCCCCCTTCTTCTACCGGTCGATTAAAACTGTCCTTCAATTTTGCAGCAGCTGTATTATATTTCACTGAACGGTCGGTATCGCCAAGCACGGCCTCACACTCGGCCCATAGACGGAGAGCTTCATACATTTGGGCATTAACAAAAGCATTTTCATAACTAGCCCATACAATATCGAGCCAGTCGCTGGCTGTACCCTCGCGATGGCTTCTGTTCATCATCTCGACCAGACCGTTGCCATTTTCATCTCGTTCGAGCAACCAGTCGAGAGCCTTCTCACATGTCTGCTTTTGACCCGCAAGCCATTTTTCCGAACCAAGTTGGCCAAAGAGTTCAGCCACATTTATCACATAGCCAGTCTGAGAGTCGACAGTATATCCCCATCTCGCCTCATAATATCCGGTCTGATAGTTGTAGGTTCCGGGCATCTGGTCTTCGTCGGCATTATGCCATCGCGAAAGCACACGTCCATCCGGCATCACAGCATGCAATGCTTCCTGATGTAGACTTTCAGCAAGATTACGGGTATAATTGGTATCGGCCAAGGCCAAACCTATCTGTGCAAAAAACGGTTCGTGAAGACATTTCCAATTTGTGGTCCATCCATTAGCACCGACGATGCCATTGTCCACCACACCATAGCGTCCTGTAGTATTCAGTAGCTCACGAACAGCATCGGCATCCACTCCCGGAAGATTTCCACGACTGTATTGCCCGGGATAGTCGACATAAGAAAGTACAATGGAAACATCACGCCCTCCATGAATCTTTTGGGATACAAAGACATCCTCGCGACCATATACGAAGCGGCTCAGGTTGTAGCGCATATCAAGATTGTCATCAGAGGGAACATAGCGCACAACAAACACACTGTCGGCCCCTTGAGTGAATTTTTGGTGCATCACGCCATCGGTCGATGTGCTTATGCGCAGAGCACCACGATAATCGGGATTCCAGAAAGTCACTCCACCGGTGTGGACACCATAAGTATCGCCTTCGCCTCTAAGATATTTGCACCACACCATGCCACCGTTATCAAGAATACCACCTTTCCAAGTATTCATCCCGGCAAAGTTCCACTGAGGCAGAAAACGGTCCTCTATACGCGACAATTTTGTAGCAGTATGACTTTCAATATTCCATACGATTGAGTTTTCTACGGGAGTGAATGTCCATGATTCCGTATAGCCCAAAGCCTTGTCGCCATAACATATCGAATCGATTTTCACAACATTGCCTGTCCTCATAACCCTCGGCGCTCTATGAGAATTGACTGATGTAAATGTTCCACCCATCGTGCGGACCCCGGAATAAATTCCATCGGAAGAAAGCACTTCACGGCCATCCAGAGTAAGGCTGCTTATGCGACATGAGTTCGATGTCTGAACTTCCAACTGCATATGTCCTGTGGGATCACTTATAATAATAAGGCTGTCGCTGAAATTGGCGCCATAAACCATGACTGCATTCATGGCCAACATCGCCAAAGATAAGCTACCGTGTTTCATTGTAAGATATATAAGATAAGAAAAGTGAGAATGGATACGACACAAAATTAACAATAAATGCGAAAAGAAAAAAGTGCGGAATAGAGACGCGAAAATTTTGGTGGTAAAGAATTTTTTTGTACTTTTGTGGGCTGAATTTCCGCAATAGGCATCACAAAGAAAGAGGCAACACAGCGAAGTCTCTTCGCCTCAGCGGGTTAACCTATATTTTAAATACAAAATGTACGTAATCGTAGAAATCCAGGGTCAGCAGTTCAAGGCCGAAAAAGATCGGTTCCTGTATGTGCACTACCTTGGTGAAGCAGTGAAAGAAGGCGACAGCGTGGAATTCGACCGCGTGCTCCTCGCCGACGTAGACGGCGCCGTTAAAGTAGGCGCACCCACAGTCGAAGGCGCTAAAGTGGTATGCGAAGTTGCCGAATCGCTCGTAAAAGGCGACAAGGTAATCGTTTTCAAGAAAAAACGTCGCAAAGGCTATCGTCGTAAAAACGGCCACCGCCAGTATTTCACCAAAATCGTGATTAAAGACATCATTGCCTAACCCCAGCTTAAAAAGAATAAACCACTATGGCACATAAAAAAGGCGTCGGTAGTTCTAAGAACGGCCGCGAATCTGAAAGCAAACGTCTGGGCGTGAAAATCTTCGGCGGACAGTATGCCAAAGCAGGCAACATCCTCAAGCGCCAGCGCGGTACTGTACACCACCCCGGTCTGAACGTAGGCATGGGCAAAGACCACACTCTCTATGCCCTCGTTAACGGCACGGTGCAGTTCACCGAAGGCCGCAACGGTCGCAAGTTCATCAACGTGCAGCCCGTAGGCGAAGCATAAGCCACCCGACCTTTCAGGCAAAAACTCACATACAGCGAACTGCAACGGCATCCACCGCAATGGACCGTGTTGCAGTTCGCTGTCTTTTTCCAAGAGTATGTTTGCACTTGGCGTATGTCGAGTTTTTAATAATTGGATTAATTTCATAGAGTTAAATCCAAGTGCACTCTAAAAATGATGCAAACGCATCGCACCGGAATGCCGGTGCGCGCGTAATGTGCGTTGGCGCGGCGAAGCATCTATACCCCACTCCTATATCCTCCCGACGCGCAGCACGCGTGCGCCCCTGCAAACAACATTACCAATACACATTATCGCCATTTCGGCCCTACACACTTTTCTCACCTATACATCTGTCACTGCAATGAAAAAGATAACACTCGCGGTTGCCTGCGCCATGTGCACCATGGCATCGTGGGCATGGAGCCAGAAAGGACACGACACCGTGGCCTACATAGCCGAATGCCATCTCAGCCCGGCAGCTGCCGATTCGGTAGCGACCATCCTCGAAGGTAAGTCGCCCGTGTACTGGGCCAACTGGCTCGACAATGCCAGCCACACCCCCGACTATGCCTACACCAAAACGTGGCACTACAAAAACGTGAACGAAGGCGTGGCCTACGAGGACGCTCCGACCAATCCCGACGGCGATGCCGTGACGGCCATCCGCGAGCAGATAGCCATACTCTCCGACAGCGTATCGACCATGGCACAGAAACAGCTTGCCATGAAAATCCTCATTCACGTGGTCGGCGACCTGCATCAGCCCATGCATATGGGCCGCGAAACTGATAAAGGCGCCAACTATGTTAAAGTGAAGTTCTTCGGCCGCGATGCCAATCTCCACTCCGTGTGGGACGGCTCCATTATGAACAGCGGACATGCCTGGACCTACACCGAATGGCAGAACCAGCTCGACCGCCTCAACCCCGAGCAGGAAGCGGCCGAGGCAGCCGGTAACATCGACGACTGGGCTCGCCAGACCCTCGGCATAGCCAACGAAGTGTACGACTACTTCCCCGCAGGATGCAAGATATCCTACGACCAGGTGGCGCACTGGACTCCGGTCATAGAGCAGCAGGTGCTACGTGGCGGTCTTCGCCTCGCACGCATTCTGAATGCACTCTACAATCCAGAATCGACCGACAAGCCGGCCGACTTCTGACACCAGAAACGAGTTTTAGTGTTTTTTAAGCCAATGATTGGCTTATTATGCTTACTTTTGCAAATCGAACAAACGACTAATCATAGATAACTAAAGATATGGCACAGCAAGACGATGTCTTCAAAAAAATCGTATCGCACGCTAAAGAGTACGGTTTCGTCTTTCCTTCAAGTGAAATATACGACGGTCTGTCGGCCGTCTACGACTACGGCCAGAACGGCGTAGAACTCAAAAACAATATCAAGCGCTACTGGTGGGACGCTATGACCCTCCTGCACGACAATATTGTGGGTATCGACTCCGCTATATTCATGCACCCGACAATCTGGAAAGCATCCGGCCATGTCGATGCATTCAACGATCCACTGATCGACAACCGCGACTCGAAAAAGCGCTATCGCGCCGACGTACTGATTGAAGACCATCTTGCCAAACTCGACGACAAGATTGCCAAGGAAGTGGCAAAGGCCGCCAAGCGCTTCGGCGATGCCTTCGACGAAGCACAGTTCCGCGCTACAAACACCCGCGTGCTCGAACACCAGGCACACCGCGACGCTGTGCACGAACGCTTTGCCGAGGCCATGAACGCAAACGACCTCGACGGTCTGCGCCAGATCATTATCGACGAAGAAATAGTATGCCCCATATCCGGCACAAAGAACTGGACAGAGGTGCGTCAGTTTAACCTCATGTTCAAAACCGAGATGGGCTCCACCGCCGACGGATCGATGACTGTATATCTGCGTCCCGAGACCGCTCAAGGTATCTTCGTGAACTATCTCAACGTGCAGAAGACCGGCCGCATGCGTATTCCCTTCGGTATCGCACAGATAGGCAAGGCATTCCGCAATGAGATTGTAGCCCGTCAGTTCATATTCCGCATGCGCGAGTTCGAGCAGATGGAGATGCAGTTCTTCGTTCGTCCCGGCGAAGAGCTCAAATGGTTCTCGCAGTGGAAAGAATGGCGTCTCAAGTGGCACAAGGCACTCGGTCTTGGCGACGACAAATACCGCTACCACGACCACGACAAGCTCGCCCACTACGCCAACGCCGCAACCGACATCGAATTCCTCATGCCGTTCGGCTTCAAGGAAGTGGAAGGCATCCACAGCCGCACCAACTTCGACCTCTCGCAGCACCAGAAATTCTCGGGCAAGAAAATCGAATATTTCGATCCCGAACTCAACGAACACTACACCCCCTACGTCATCGAAACCTCGATCGGTGTGGACCGTATGTTCCTTAGCGTTCTGTGCTCAAGCTATGAAGAAGAGCAGCTCCCCGGCGGCGACACCCGCACTGTTCTCCACCTTCCGGCAGCCCTCGCTCCGGTGAAATGCGCAGTTCTTCCGCTCGTGCGCAAGGACGGACTTCCCGAAAAGGCCCGTGCGATAGTGGACGACCTCAAATTCGACTTCGCCACACATTACGAAGAAAAGGACGCCATCGGCAAGCGCTACCGCCGTCAGGACGCCATCGGCACTCCTTTCTGTATCACTGTCGACCATCAGACACTCGAGGACAACACCGTGACCCTGCGCGAGCGCGATTCCATGGAGCAGACCCGCGTGTCGGTCGATGACCTCCACAAGCTTATCCACGACCGCGTGAGCCTCGCTTCGCTTCTCCGCAAGCTCCGCTAAGGCATCATCGCGAAGTATATAAAGTCAATAAGTTAAGATAACCGGTCTTTCTGCAAGGCTAAACCTTGCAGAAAGATTTGAGGTTAATAATTTAGTGGATTCCACCATAAACGAAGAACCGCCTACTCTGAACTTATCTTGACTTATTAAACTCCTCAACTTTATAAACTACCTTACAGATGAAAAAAAGTTATATAATAATCGGTATCATCGTAGTGCTTGGTCTGATTGCTTTCTTTTCAGGCAAATCGACCTACAACTCGATGATGACTCTCGACCAGGACGTCGAGCAGTCCTGGGCTCAGGTGCAAGTACAGTACCAGCGCCGCATGGATCTTATCCCCAATCTTGTGTCGACCGTCAAAGGCTATGCCGCACACGAAAGCCAGACACTCGAAAGCGTGACACGTGCCCGCGCCGGCCTCACCGATGCCTACAATGAAGCCAACGCCGCCACCGACGCGGCTACTCCGGACAATGAACAGTCCTTCGCCAAAAGCCAGCAGACACAGGACGCCCTCAACAAGGCACTCAGCATCTACGTCAACGCCGTCCGCGAAGCATACCCCGACCTGAAGGCCGACAAACAGTTCCTCGACCTTCAGACTCAGCTCGAAGGCACCGAAAACCGGATCGCCACCGAACGTGGACGCTACACCGAAGTAGTTCGCACCTATAATGTGGCCGTCAAGCGGTTCCCGGCCAATATATGGGCTTCAATATTCGGCTTCAAAGCCAAGCCACAGTTCCAGGCCGATGCAGAGGCCGCAAAAGCACCCCAAGTAGAATTCTGATTATGAAAAAAACCACCATTCTGGCCTTGGCCGCCCTCGCTATAGCGTCCGCCTCGTGCAAGGACGACCTCAAGACCACCTGGGACGAGTACTCCGATTGGCGCGAGGCCAACGAAGCCTGGCTTCAGGAGCAACGACTGCGCACCAATCCCGACGGCACACCCTACTACGAGGTAATTGAGCCCGACTGGAACCCCGGCGCATATGTGCTCATACACTATTTCAACGACCGTGCTGAGACCGAAGGCAACCTCAGTCCTCTCTACACCAGCACCATCGACACCCGCTACGAGCTCCATCTCTACAACGATGTAGCCGTCGACTCGAGCACCACAAGCACATCGCCGGCACCGGGTATCTTCCGCACACAGCTCAAGAACACCGTGCAGGGTTGGGCGATGGCCTTGTCCAACATGCGATGCGGCGATACTGCGCAGGTGATCCTGCCCTACGGAGTGGCATATGGCGCTCAGAATCTCGGCACCATCCTGCCCTACTCCAACCTTCGCTTCAACATTCGCCTTGTTGACATCCCCTACTACGAAGCACCACCGTACGAATAAACATACACAATACTCCAATACAGCAGGCGTCCCCGAATAGGGTGCGCCTGCTTCGCTTTGAATAAACTATCGAATTTTATTGGTGAATAAGAGCATAAATTCGGCGCGAATTGCTATTTTTGCAGTATGAAAGCCCCGCAGGGCAGTCAAAGTATCACGACACACTACTTAAACATGCTTAAAGGTATAATCGCAATCACCGGCAAACCCGGTCTTTACAAGCTGCTTAGCCGCGGCAAGAACAATCTTATCGTAGAAAATATCACCACCGGCAAACGCACACCCACATATCCTCACGAAAAAGTGGTGTCCATACCCGATATCTCCATATATACCGAAGGCGGCGACACCCCGCTTACCGACGTATTCGACAAGGTATACACCGCCAACGAAGGCAAGGCCGTGGATCTCAAGAAATATGCCACTCCCGAAGATCTCCGTGAATACTTCGGCACAATCCTTCCCGACTTCGACCGCGAGCGCGTGTACAACACCGATATCCGCAAACTCTTCTCGTGGTACAACATCCTCATTGCCGCCGGTGTGACCGAGTTCAAGAACGAGGAAATAGCCCAGGATGAGGCTGCCGAAGCAGCAGAAGCTGCCGACGAAGCCCAGACAAAATAAACCCCGACCAATCAGGCCATCCGCGTTGGCCAACACTATACAGGCGGAGTCCGGCCCCACAGAGCGGACTCCGCCTGATTTTTCAGGCACAGAAAAATTAAAACCATACCATGTCTATACGCCCTTTACTTCTTGCAATGATTGCGGTGCTTTGCTCGATGGCCGCATTTCCAAAGAAAAACACGCAGAGAAAATACGATGTCGCCGCATTCCTGTATCCGGCCTATGCATCGGACGACCCTCGCCTGCGGCCATTCTGGCCCATGGGCATCGGTGAGTGGGAAACAGTGATGACCGTGGGACAGCGTTTCCCCGGCCACTACTGGAAGCGCAAGCCGCTGTGGGGATACATCAACGAAGCCGATCCGTCGGTAATGGCTATGGAAATCGATCAGGCTACGAGCCACGGCGTGAACGTATTCATATTCGACTGGTATTGGTACGACGGACGTCCGTTCATGGAAACGACCCTCGACAACGGATTCCTCAAGGCACCGAATGTCGACAAAATGCAGTTCTACCTCATGTGGGCCAATCACGATGTTCTAAATCTATGGGATACACGTCTGGCCGACGTCAACGAAGACAATGTGATATGGACCGGAAAGGTCGACCGTCAGCAATTCGAGAAAATATGCCGCCGCAACATCGAGAAATACTTCAAGCATCCGCAGTACTATAAAATCGATGGCAAGCCGGTGTTCATGATCTACGACATACCGCAGCTCATAGCCGGCCTCGGTGGAATCGAAGAGACGGCCGACGCCCTGCGGTGGTTCACCGAAGAAACAAAAAAAGCCGGCTTCCCGGGTCTCGACCTACAGATAACGATGTGGTCGATCAATCTCAATCACAGCGGCCTGGACGCAAACAAGACAGGCAATCCGAGCGATAATTTCGTGAAACAACTCGGATTCACCAGCGGAACGCACTACCAGTTCGTGCATTTCACCGATGTGAACGACAGCTATCCCAACATCATGGACCGGGTGGAGCGCGAATGGGATCGCATCGACAGCGTATATTCTTTCCCATACTATCCTCATATAAGTGTGGGGTGGGACAACAGTCCGCGCACACGCACCAGCGCTGTCGTACGCGATAACACACCCGAAAATTTCGAGAAAGCCCTGCTTCGTGCGCGCGACTATGCCGATGCCCATCCTGATCAGGCACCACTCATCACCATCAACAGCTGGAATGAGTGGACCGAAACGAGCTTCCTCCAGCCCTGCAATCTTTATGGCTATGGCTACCTCGATGCCGTGAAACGCGTTTTTGCACCCGAATCCGACAAAGACAACAAACGATAAAGGCAGAGCTGTCAAAACCTTGAAAAAAACACATAATTATCTATACACGCATGACTAAAGCGATATTACTTTCCCTTCTTGCCGCCATCGGCTCTGTGCACGCGCTCGATGCAGCCGTAGTGTCGGGCACTATCAAATCGAACGGAAAAGGAGTGGCAGGTGTACCGGTATCCGACGGCTACAACATTGTCACCACCGATAAAAAAGGACGCTACAAACTCGACACCGACAAACGGCTCGGGTACGTATTCTATACCCTTCCCTCTGGCTATGAACCGGCACGCGGCGAGGCTGCCCATGAGCCGGCTATATGGGCACACCTCGATACCGCCGATAAAGACGCAGCCGAGACCCATAACTTCGAAATCGTTCCGGTCGACAACAAAAAATTCGACCTCGTAGTGGTGACCGACATACATCTGGCCAACCGCGCCGACGACCTGGAGCAGTTCCGCACCGGATTCATGCCTCGCATAAAGGAGTATGTGGCCGCAAGCGACGTTCCCGTCTATACCGTAGCCCTCGGCGACCTCAGCTGGGACCGCTACTGGTACACAAACGAATACGGCCCTGCCGATTTCACAGCCACAATGCGCGAGGTGGAATACCCCACCCTCTTCTTCCCCGTGACCGGCAACCACGATAACGACCCGGCCGTACCCAACGGTCCCGACACCGACTATCTGGCCTCGGCTCCATTCCGTGAACATATGGCACCGTCGTACTACTCGTTCAATCTCGGCGACGCTCACGTGGTGGTGCTCGACGATATAGTATATAAAAACGAATTCAATCCCGACCGTAAATACGCAAAAGGAATCGTAGGCAACCGCAACTACGCCGGAGCAATCACCGACGAACAGCTCGAATGGCTCCGCCGCGACCTCGCCTTGGTCAAGGACAAGTCGAAGCCGTTGGTAATCTGTGCCCATATCCCATTCTGGCGACTTACATTCGATGGAAATTTCACTACATATGCAAGTCAGGGCAAAGACGGCAAAGGCTCGGAGAAACTTGCTGAAGCAGTGAAAGACTTCGACAAGGTGCGCGTGCTCACCGGCCACACACATTTCAACACCCACGCTATCGCACCGGGCCACCCGAACATTCACGAAGACAATGTGTCGGCGCTCTGCTGCATATTCTGGAATACCAAAGCTGTCGGCGGACGCGACATATGCTCCGACGGCTCGCCATCGGCATTCAAAGTCTACAGCTTCGACGGCAAGAACTTCACCGCTAAAATGGAAGGCGTGGCCGAATGCGACCGCAAGCCGTTCCGTGTGTACGACATGAACACGGTGAAGTCCACCTACGCCAACGACTCGGCATATGTGGCATATATCGAGAAATATCCGGCCCGTACCGACTACTCAAAGTTCGACGACAACATGGTGCTCGTGAATGTTTTCGACTATGAACCCGACGGCAAACTCACCATCACCGAAAACGGTGTCGAGCTGCCTGTGACACGCCTCACTGCCGACGACCCCATGCAGATAGCGGCATATCCGATACCGATGTTCCGACAGCTCGGCAAAGCGCCCGTAAGCGACGCCGTTCGCGTGAACAACCACATGTTCGCAGCCCCGGCAGCAACCGCCGACAAACCTGTGACAGTGACCTACACCGACGCCTACGGACGCACGACATCGTACGTGCTCAACCGACCGGGCCGTTTCGATACAGAAATGTAAAAAAGCGTTAAAATTACATATAACACCGAACCACCGGGCAAATCACATTGTTTACATTACGCAAAGCGACTCAAAAGCTTTTTCCATTGTAAGAAATGTGATAATGATTGGTTTATCTACAGCGGCGATACCGGGAGGCATCGCCGCTGTGGTTTATAGCCCCAACACATATGATATATAGGTAGATAGGTAGATAACGTGACCCGTGACCAGGAGTATACTATCTATTTTTATGACCATTTGAGAGTGCTACAGAACCACCTTATGCTACCTGACAATCTGAACTAAATACAAGATACAACGGCAAACCCGAAGCGTATACACTACATAATCAGCAACTTTCGCGCGGGCGCGCAGAACGCGCGCCCCTACTGGCGGCATCGATCTGTAGCTTGTTCCTTTTTTACTCTCCTTCGCACAACAAAAACAAGCCGCAAATCAGTAGACGCATACTGATTGGCGGCTTGTATAGTGTATGTGGGGGATGTTATTTCAGTAGTTCGAGGGAGCGGGCGATGAAGTCGCTGAGGTTGCGGCCCTTCAGAAGTCCGTTGGCAAGCAGAGCGAGGTCTACGAGCTGGTTCACCACAGGAACGCCGGCGGCGTAAGCGTCGATGGCCTTATACTGCTCGGTGCGGGCATCGCCCACGGCTTTCTCGAGGTCTTCCACTTTCTGCTTCACTTCGGGCGTCATAGGCTGGTCGCCGGCAGCGCTTCGCGCTGCATTGATAGCTTCGTTGTCGGAATCGATCTTCTCTGCCAAAGGCTTCACGCTTGCCTCGAGAGCTGCATCGGCCTTGGCGGTGATGTCCTTGACAAGCGGATTCTCGGTGTTGACCACCAAGGTATAGCTATCTGGGAGTTCGCCGTAGAAGTTCATGCCGGGCTGGAGAGCAGCCATTTCCTTCATGCGGCGCATGTACTCGTTCTGAGTGAGCACCACCGGCTCCGCGCTTTCGCCAAGAGCCTCGAACTGCACTACGAAGCTGGTCTTCTCGACCTTGCGTGTGCCGTTCTCGAACATTCTCGACAGGATGGTGCGCTCTATCGGAGTGAGCTCGGCAACCTTGCGGTCGGACTTACGGATGAGGTTCTCGACCACATCGGAGTCGACGCGTACAAGCGAAGTATTCTCAAGCTTATGCTCGAGCAAACCTACGAAGTGATTGTCGAGCTGGCCATCGAGCAGAAGCACATTGTAGCCCTTGTCGTTGGCAGCCTTTATATACTTGTACTGCGCAGTTGCATCGGTAGCGTAGAGATACACCACCTTGCCTTCGGCATCGGTCTGATTTGCCTCTACGAGAGTCTTATACTCATCGAGAGTGTAGTAGCGACCTTCGGTGTCCTTGAGAAGCATGAACTTCATGGCGGCATCGCAGAATTTCTCGTCGGTGAGCATGCCGTAGACAATGAAAATGCGGATGTCGTCCCATTTCTTCTCGAAATCGGCACGGTCGGCCTTGAAAAGCTCTTCGAGCCGCGAAGCTACTTTCTTGGTGATGTATCCCGAAATCTTCTTCACTGCAGTATCGGCCTGAAGATAGGAACGCGACACGTTGAGAGGAATATCGGGCGAATCAATCACGCCCTGAAGCAGCTGCATGAACTCAGGCACCACACCTTCGACCGAATCGGTGACAAATACCTGATTGCAGTAGAGCTGGATGCGGTTACGGTTTATGTCGAAATTGTTCTTGATTTTGGGGAAGAACAGAATACCGGTGAGGTTGAAAGGATAGTCCACGTTGAGGTGGATCCAGAACAGCGGTTCTTCCTGACCGGGATACAGTTCCTGATAGAACTTACGGTAGTCTTCGTCGGTGAGTTCAGAAGGCTTCTTCATCCACTGAGGCTCTGTGTTATTAACCACAAGGTCGCGGTCGGAAGCCACCCACTGGCCATCCTTATACTCCATTTCCTTGCCGGAGATCACAGGCACGGGCAGGAAGCGGCAGTACTTGCGCAGAAGCAGGTCGACGCGCTGCTGCTCGAGGAATTCCTTGCTCTCGTCGTCGATGTAGAGGATAATGTCGGTACCACGCTCTGTGCGTTCGCCCTTGCCCATGCTGTACTCGGGCGAGCCATCGCATTCCCAGCGCACAGCCTCGGCGCCGTCTTTCCACGACAGGCTATCGATGACCACTTTCTTGGCCACCATGAAAGCCGAATAGAAACCAAGACCGAAATGGCCGATTATATTTGCAGCAGTATCCTTGTATTTATTGAGGAACTCCTCGGCACCCGAGAAGGCAATCTGATTGATGTATTTGTCGACATCTTCGGCAGTCATACCGATGCCGCGGTCGCTCACGGTGAGAGTTCCGGCTTCCTTATCGACTGTCACACGGACATCGAGAGTGCCGAGCTCACCCTTAAATTCGCCGAACGACGACAATGTGCGGATTTTCTGAGTAGCATCCACTGCGTTCGACACCAGTTCACGAAGGAAAATCTCGTGGTCGCTGTAAAGAAATTTCTTGATGACCGGAAATATATTCTCGGTCGTTACTCCAATTGTTCCTTTTTGCATATATGTTGTTATTTATTCAATTGTCATTATACGAATAACAACTGCAAATACAATGCCAATTGCAAAAACTGCCATTCTGACATTATTTAACTCAATTAAAACAATATTCAATCCCAAAGCCGAAAAATACCTCTGGGCACGGACGGCAATCACATGCATGTCTATCTACACAACTGCATAAGCAGCTCATATTCTTCGATTTTAGATAGCCACAGCGCCGACGAAATTGTCGTTTTGCCACAAAATAAACCCATCATACACCCATTCTGTTTCATATATTGACAATTTATTGTAATTTTGTCGGCGCTAAACTATTCCAATATATTCTATGTACAAAACGACCCATTATCACAAGACCATTCTTTCGGTAGCAAGCTGCTGCATGATGCTGTTTGCATCGTGCGGCGACGATGACACTCCGGTGGTACCTACCCCGGAACCACCTGAATTCACGGTGAAAATCGTAGAAACAAACCGTACGTCGGTCGACTTCACAATCACCTCGGAAAAAGCCGCCGACTATGCATATATGATAGCAGAGGAAGGCTCCAACGAAATTACATCGGCCGAAGATCTCTTCGAAAAAGGGACAACGGGAATCCTCGAAAATGGAAAAGCCGATGTCAACAGCAAAGATATCGAAGGCAACAAAAACTACGAACTATATGTTGCCACCCGCTCAATTAATCCCTATGTATACTCCGAGGTGAGTGTACTGCCACTCTCCACAGATATTCCCTACACGAAACTACTTACACTCAACAAAGTCGGCACAACCGATTTCTCCTACCACATCGAAGTCCCGGAAGGATGCACCATAAAGCACCTTGTGGTACGCAAGAACGACTACGAAGGCGTCAAATCAATTCTCGGAGGCCTCGCCGAGGTGACGGAAGACATCTATCTCAAGGTATTCGGCAATTCGATCGACACCGCACAGGACTTTAACTTCGACAAATACGGCAAGAACGCTTCCGGTATTGGCTATGACATCCACATACATTCCGACAATACCTTCCTGGCAATGGCAGGTGTGGTAGGCGAAGATGGCGAAATCGATACCGAACGCTTTGAATGCGTAGAGTTCGACACACGTTCGGCCGGCATCGCGAGCGCCGATGTAGCTGTGGCAGTGGAAACCACTTCGACAGCGGCCTCGATCACACTCACACCCGATCCGGAGATCGTGAGCTACCGTGTGCTCATTGACGCTAAAGATGAATTCGATTTCTGGCGTCGTGAAGGCGAGCAGCAGGTTCGCTATGTGATCATAGGCCATTGGGACGACGCAACCAACAGCGTGCGTCGCGAATACAACGGCATGCAACAGCTCAAGAGCTCCGGTCTTATTCCGAACAAACAATACATAGTAGGTATAGTGGCATTCGACACCGAAGGCCGCGAACACTACAAAGAAGTGGAATTCGTGACAAGCCAGCCTACAGGACCGGCTCCTACCCTCTCCTTGACCGAAACCGCGACCGAAACAGCTACACCATGGAATTCAAAAGCATTCCTCGTGAAAGCCCAGAATGCCGTCGAGGTAAGATATGGATTCTGGACCAAGGCCAACGTCGATAACGTGATAAACAACGGTGCCTCGATGGAAGCTGTGATCCAAAGCAATGGCAATCAGTGCACCGACGAGCAACTTGCGCAGATTCTGTCGGCCGACGGCCTCGTATTCGAAACCAACGACCTTCAGCCCGCGACCGAATACGTATTCGGTATCTATGCCCGCACCGATGAGTATGTGACAGCCGTTGATTACCGCGAGTTTAAAACAGAAGAACTTCCCCAGATCGGCGGTGAAGTACGCAAAAACATGCCCGGCAAATACATCGCGTCCACTACCGATGAAAACGGCAACGAAGTGACATTCCCCGTAACCATTGCAACCGGTGTAAACGAAGCTACCACAGCGGCCTACGCAGCTGCAAACCGCCTTGTAGCGCTCGGATTCGGTCCCGCCGATAAATACCCTTACATGGCACCATCGCAGATAAGCTCCGATAATCCCGACGAGGCATATGGCCCGAAATGGTTCATCGAATTCTCGGAAGACGGAATCAAGGTGCCCGAAGTGGGCTACTCCAAGTCGTGGACAATGGGCGAAATCAATGGAGCCAAAGCCTACATGCGTGGCTACGGCATACGCCAGACCGCCAATGGCCCCCGTGAAATGGAAATGGAGGAATCATTCGCAGTCGAAGTATCGGAAGACGGCAACACCATCACCGTAAAGGGAACATTCGAAGACATCGGTCAGGGCGGATATGTATATCCGGCGATGTATAACCCCGGTGCCGGATGGTTCTCGCCCGACACCTATCTGTTCAAGAGCTACTCCGACATCGTGCTCAAACGTCAACCCGACACCGACTCCAAATCCTATCTGAAGACAACGATTACCATGCCTAAGATAAGCATCGTACAGATAGGCGGAGGTGCCACTTTAAAGGAAAATCGCCAGATGGCAGTCGAAAAACTTAAATAAACAAATCACATCATACACATGAATAAGATAACACAGTCATTGTTGGCTTCGGCACTTTTCTCCATGCTGGCATTCGCAACTCCGGCATGTAGCGACGATGATCCCGTTGTGACACAACCGGGCCACGGCATTGAAAACTGCGAGTGGGCCGATGTGAACGACGCCGACCTCAAAGGACAGACGCTTATATATGAATTCGACGCACCCGCTCCATGGGTAGCTACCAGCAGCGACAGCTGGTGCACACTGCTTACAGAAAGCGGTGCTGCCGGAAAGTCATCTCTCCGAATCAAGGTCGCTCCCAACGAGGGCGAGTCGGGACGTTCCGCGACAATCACTATCCAAGTCGAGGGATATGCCGAACAGAGTGTCCTCACCATCCGCCAGGGCGAAGGATTCCTCGAGAAGGGAGAAGGCAAATACCGCGACGTCAATAACTGGGTCTATGAATTTATGGCCGCAAACTATCTCTGGAACGAAAATATTCCGGATATGCGCCTCGACTATAGTCTCGACTACCAGCAGTTCCTGCTGTCGATGCTCGACGGCGTTGCCAAAAACGGCGATGCCAACCACGACGATGGATATTGGGCAAACGGCGAACGTCTCGGTTACTACACCTATATCCAGAGCAACGCGCCGCTGTCGCGCAGCGCCGGCGACCGGTTCACCGATTCGGGTTTGGCGATTATACCCACCATACTTGGCAGCCGCGATGACGATCCCTGCGGATTTGCCGTCCGCTGGGTAACGCCCGGATCTCCTGCCGATATCGCAGGTGTGAAACGAGGCGATTTCATAAGCACGGTCAATAAGATTGCCGTTACACAGAACAACTACACATCATTGGGAAATTCCGTCCTCAATGGAAATGTGACCATCGACCTCAACGATGTAACATTCACCAACGGTTCGGCTGTGATTACCAACAAAGTAAAATCAGTGCTTGTCGGCAAGGACACCTACACCGACCCCTCGATATACAAGGCAGAGGTTGTGGAGATGCCCAACGGTAAAAAAGTTGCGTATCTGATGTACTTCGGATTCCACACCGACTACGACGATCAGCTCAACGACGTATTTGCAAAGTTCAAGAGCGAAGGAGCCGAAGAACTCGTGATAGACCTACGCTACAATCCCGGCGGCCATGTGCTTTCGAGCACTGTACTGGGCACTCTCGTTGCCGGAGCCCAGCATAAGGGCGATGTGTATGTGCAGACAACCTACAACAGCACACGCTCCGCAGCCGGAGAAGTGGGACAATACAAGATTGGCGAAGGTACCAACCCCGAATCCAACAAGTCGTACGACCCGATTGTGAAAGCGCTCGACAACTCGCTCAATCTCAAGCGTGTATTTGTTATCGGATCGGGCACAACCGCATCGGCCAGCGAGCTCATTATCAATGGTCTGCGCGGACTCGACATAACAGTAAATCTCGTCGGTACCACCACCCATGGCAAGAACGTCGGAATGGAAGGATGGCAAAAGAAATTCGGCAGCTACAATTTCATTTTCTATCCCGTCACTTTCTTCTGCGAAAATGCCAAAGGCTTCCGCGATTACTCCAATGGATTCACCCCCGACCTCTATATCGACGATTCCACAACATATCCCGGAGACTTCGGTACTATGAAGGATGCTCTGTCGAGCAACGCTCTTGTATGGGCTTCCACCGGCAGCCAGCCTTCAAAAACTTCGGCAAGATCAACAACAGGCAATATCCGTGTACTAAAGGCCACACCGGAAATGGAGTCGCTCCAGAACCGACGCATGGGCGGATCGCTTACCATGCCTCGCGAAATAAGCGAATGAACACCCGGCCCCAGGGCTAACTAACAAAAGAGAGACCGCGCCATAATATCCATAGCGCGGTCTCTTTTCATATCTACTATTTTGCAAAGAGTGGGGAACTATAAAAAATGGTTCACAAATTTTGTGAATCAGATCGAACAATCAGTAGGAACGCACTTTCTGCCGGATACACCGGTGGAATAGTTGCATCCTTAAAAGACCTGCGGAAAAATAGTTTACGGCAGGATGAAATCGTTAGTCGTATATGCTGTAACCGAAGAGTGCTGCAATGCCATACAGAATCATTATGATGCACCATCCTATCACAAAGTCCAATAGGAAAGCGAGCCATTTTCGGCTTATTTTTCGCTTCAAAGCCTTTGTTATAGGCTCCATTATAATAGTGAATACGATAGAGACAATGATTATTACAACCCAGTGTGGCATAGGATTAATTCTATATTATTTGGTCAGATCGATGGAAATAGCGACAACGCACAACACGACAAGCAGTACTCCTGCAATCAATAAGGCACGCTTGCGCTTAGGCGATTTGTTTTTACTATGGATATAAGCACCGACGATACCGCCGTAGATACCTCCTACGATAGGCAGAAATATGGAAAATGGTACGTGCATAAAAAGCTTTTTATGTTGTAAGACGCGACATGAGCCCTAAAAATTACACACTAACCTCCAAAAAAGTTGTTAGCGGATGAATTACAGAGTGTAGCGGCGCGTTTGTGTAAACGCGCCGCAAGAGTGCTACGATTGCATTATTTGGATAGAGATGCCGACTAACAGCCGATGAGGTCGCAGTAGATGTCGAGGGCGGCTTTTATCTGATCGGGAGTGGCAGTGCGGTCGATTTCGGGGTTGCCTACCGATGGGAGAAGAGTGAAGTTTATACTATCGGGCGACGTATTCTTTTTGTCCTGACGCATGTAGGCAAGCAACGCCGGATAATCCTTGCAATTGATAGCGAAAGCGCCATAGTTTGTCCTTATATACGCCGCAAACTTATGTAGCATATCCGATGGAAAGCCTACAAGCATATGCGACAGCACCAACTCCACCACCAAGCCCCAGGCCACAGCATAGCCATGAGGCACAGGCGATTTACGAGCCATCGCCATGCTTTCGAAAGCATGGCCTGCGGTATGGCCGAGATTCAGGGCCTTGCGGATGCCCTGCTCGGTGAGATCGGCTCCGGCAATACGGGCCTTCACAGCTACACTTTCGCGGAGCAAGGGCAGCATTGCTTCGGAATCGAATACAGGATATACCGGACTGTATGCAAGGAGTTTCGACAGCATCTCATCGCTTTCGAGCAAGGCGTGCTTAAGCATCTCGGCATAGCCCGACAAGATCTGCTGTTGCGGAAGCGTGTTGAAAAAGATAGTCGATATGATCGAAGCTACCGGTTCGGCAAAAGTACCTATCTGATTTTTTACACCATTGAAATTTATGGCCGTTTTGCCACCTACCGAAGCATCGACAGCGGCAAGCAATGTCGTGGGAACATTGATGCACCGCATGCCACGCTTGAATGTGGCAGCGGCAAAACCGCCCATGTCGCCAATCATACCGCCGCCTAGATTTATGACCACGGTATGGCGGGTTGCCTCGCAGTCGGACAACTGCTGCCATATAGAGGCAAGGCTGTCGAGATTCTTGTTGTCATCGCCTTCGCCGACTATAATGCGCTTGGCCGAAGCCACGGCCTTCGAATCGTTGACCAAGACCGGCAACACGGCCTGGGCGACTCCGGTATCGGAAATGAGCACTACATCGGGATTGCCGAAATCGGCCACAAGCACGTCGATGGCGTCACCGACCTCATTGGTAAATATCAGTTTCTGTTCCATATATGGCAAAACGATTATAAG
Source organism: uncultured Muribaculaceae bacterium (assembly GCA_910587915.1). Taxonomy (GTDB): domain Bacteria; phylum Bacteroidota; class Bacteroidia; order Bacteroidales; family Muribaculaceae; genus CAG-873. The sequence goes on from CAJUOB010000002.1 coordinate 145,085, forward strand.
GGCACTATTGTTGAGCGGCGAAGATAGTGGCAAGAGCCTGTGCGCACTCCTCCATGGACTCGAGTTCGATATCGGCCCCCGCTTCGAGCAAGGTGCCGGGGCGCAAAGGGCCCGTGCGCACTCCGATGGTAAATAAACCTGCACGCGATGAAGATTCCACACCCAAAGGAGCATTGTCGACCCCGATGCCTCGGATGGCGTCGACTCCGGCCTTAGCCAAGCCCTTAAGATATGGCTCGGGATGAGGCTTGCCATGCTCCACATCGTAGGCGGTGACTCGGCGCGAGGCCGCGAACGCGCCGTCGTAGTCAGCATCGAGACGGTCGAGCAGAGAGCCTTGGCCGGATCCGGTGACCAATACAGGGACAGCACCTGCGGCCACCACAGTTGCCACGGCGTCCTGCGCCCCGTGCATCACCGGTGCCAGAGGCTGGTCGGCGAAAAGCTCGGTCTTGCGTTTATAGAGCGAGCGGCACTCTTCATCGGTAGCCGGACGTCCGAACTGACGCCGTATCAGTATATCGATAGTCGAGGCTCCTGTGCGGCCCTCGTATGCAAAAAATTCATCTGCGTCGGCTTCTATACCGACTTCATCGCACACGCCCTTCCAAGCACGTGCATGCCGTGGCATCGAGTCGTAGAGCACACCGTCCATATCGAAAAGCACGGTCTGGGGATGAAAGGCATCGATAGCGGAGCGCTTGCAGTAGCGTTCTATGGCTTGCTGTAGATTCATTTCTTTCGCTTTTTCTTTTTTGACTTTACAGGCACGACCTTAGCCGTGGAATCGGCAGGAGCCTCAATTAGGCCCTCGCTTATAAGGGCCAGTGAATCGGAGGGCGACAGATTGTCGTTGTCGTTTTCAAGAGCCGACAGGTCGGGGCGGTCGAGTGTTTTCAGCGATGCGAAGCGGGAGTTTGTGACACCTCGGCGGAACACATTCTGAATCTGACGCACGAGGTTGACACGTGCTGTATCGACCACTGCAACATGTTCTACGACTGATTTTTCGTTGAACTTGGCACCCCCGAAGCGAACCTTGTAGTGCTCGGGATTTCCCTTTATGGTGATACCGAACTTGAACGGAATCGGCGACTTCAACACTGCAATGTGATAGTTGAAATTGAGAGCGAGGTCATTCGAGCCCATCACGCCGAGCTTATACCGGTCGATGTCGAAGGTGAATGGGAAAAGCTCCAGACGATTGTCGCGCACCAACAGTTCGACACTCATGTGCTTTATTTTGTTGTCGGCGCGGTCGCGGAAACGCAGCCACTTACCGAGCGTGCGGTATGTGTCGGGGTTTATGAGCGCCAACGAATCGCCTGTGAGTTTCACGGCCGCATCGAGAGTGGGCAACACGAGGTTCATACCGCTGTCGATATCGACAGTGGCAGCAATATCGGCATCGATTACGCCACTGAAATCGCGCATCAGGGGCATTATGGAATCGATGGCTGGAACGAGGCTGAGGAATTTCTCGATTTTAAAATCCTTCAGCATCATTCCGAAACCGAACTTCATGTCGGATGCTTTCGGAGCCGAATAAAGGGCCGAGACATCGAGCGATCCGGCATCGGAAACGGCCCTGAGATTGTTCACATTCACAGCTCCATCGAAGAGTAGCAACTGGCCCTTCAGATGCTGCATGCGGAAATCGGAGTATAATATATCGGCGGCATCGATATCTACGCGTGCATCGATATTGGTGGGGATCAACAGCGGCCCCACACTGTCGGGATGCTCGGAAGCAAGTGCATCGAGACGCTGCTGAAGAGCGGACTCATCGGAAATGTCGATGCTGCCGGACACACTGCCTTGTCGGATCTTCTCGGCATAGGCAGAACCGGCGAATGTAGCTCCGGCGATTTCGTTGATATCGATTGAATTGCTTTTTATAGCAAAATTAGCTTTAAGAGTGGCTCCACGCCGCGAGGTGAGCGCCCGGCGTACGTTCGACACCAATCCGGTGATATTCAGATCGGAATTACCGGCACGATAGCGCACACCCCGGAGTTCGATGGAATCGGTGCTGAAACTCAGATCGAGATGATCGATATTGTTACGCAGCGGGAAATAAGGCGTATACAGTCGTGCCTTGGCGGTATTGATGCTGCCTTCGAGCTGCCAGTCGAGCAGATAGCGCCGGAACGAGCCGGAGAGTCCCCAGTCGATCAACTCGCGGTCGTCGACATCGCGCAGCTGCACACGGCGACGGTTATGCCGGTTCATACGTTTCTCTATGGCAAGACGGTATACAGAGTCGGGCGACAGGTCGGGATGAACACGACTTATGGAGTCGGCGGCACTTTTGACAGCCCTATGGAGTGCGGCGCGCTCCGGTATCTTATGGGTGGAGGCATTGATGTGCGCATCGGAGAGCAGAAATATGGTGCTGGGACTACCGGCGGCCAGACGCGAAGCCGTGCCATCGAGCACAATCTGCGGAATGCGCGGATCTTCCTTGTAGCGGTTGAGCATCAGCCGGCCGGAAAGACCGCGTAGACTCATGCCGGCACTATCGGTTACGGATCGGACTGCAAGACTGCGCAGCTCGATACCGCCACCCATAGGTATCACTGCCGTGGTATCGGCTGGACGAGCGATATTTCTTGCTGCGGCAGCCAAAGCGAGACCACCGGCATTCACACTAACACCACCGAAGAGCATCGCCACAGTATCGGTTTCGATACGTGCCGATAAGAGAGTTCGCTCATCGCCCTGTGGAGTGCGCACCTTGCGGCGGCTATCGAATGTGATATTGAGCGCCGGAACTTCGACCATGTGCGCCGTATCGTTGGAAAGATAGTATAGATTCCTGCCTGCGAGCGTGCCTTCTGCATTAATTTCGTGGAAGCGTCCGGGCGCGAACATCGATGCCGCGCCTTTCACCTCGAGATTGGCCTTGAGATTGCCCGCTATATATCCTCGGGCAGCATCGGCAATCTGTGGTGGAAGATTGCGCACGTCGCAATTTCCATGCACCGTAAGCGTGAACGCAGGGTCGGAACGCAGCCGCCATACATGGGCCGATACATCGAGTGCTGTGGCGGGTCCGGCTACGGTCAGTTTCTTCAGTGTAATTTCAGCTGAATCGAGGTCGGAACCGGAAAGCTGCATGGTGGCATCGACAGCGACATTATGGAATCTGGCACGCCCATAGCGCACAGAGCATTCGCCAATGGCAGCCGAAATCTCGGCATAAGGCAAGGTATCGGTCTCGAAACAGAAGGGTCGAAGCAGGCGCGCGTCGAACGCCAAACGCCCATCGGTGGAAAAACCGGGAGCGGCCAGTCCGTATTTTTTTAAATTATCGCTACCAAGAGCCGACAAAGCATCGGTGATATCGAGCGACTCCACCACAAGGTGTCCCGACTCCACCGTCATGCGGTCGGAAAACGATACAGCGGCTTCGAGAACGGCTTCGATAAATGCCCCGCGAAGCCGGAGTTCCTGCACCGACAGCAACTCCGGTCGCGACGGTTCCCATCGTACGCGCCCATCGACACCGAAATTGAATCCGTCGAGATCAAGAAGTGTCTTTGCCATCGGTCCACGCAGCTCGCCATCGATGCGGAGCGCATAGTCGGGCGATTTACGGCCATCGAGGTCAGCAGTAGAGAGCAGCACCACTGTGGCCTCGGTGGAGTCTATGGCATTGTAGAAGCGGATAGCCTGAGGATCGATAAATGCGAAGCGGTCGACAGATATGGCCGGCAGTGGACCTGATGAAGACGTCGCAGTGGTATCCTCGGCCGATTTAGATATTTCAAAATTGCCGACCTGTGGTGTGATTACAAGATTTACGGCAGGGCGCTCTATCTCGAGAGAATGAAGACTTATCTCATTTCCTACAATAAGTTTATGGAGATCGATACCACCACTGAGGCGCCCGATGGTGAGCAATGTATCGGCATACGCAGGCAGGGACGCGCGCGCACTGTCGGGCAACGCGTCGAGGCTGTGCGATACTACCTCGACCGACCGTACATCGACATGCAGGAGGGGAAACGACGGGTTAAACGACAGCTCGATGGCGGCGATATCTACCGATGCATCGAGATTATCCTCGGCAATACGGCAGACAAGCGGAGTGAGTTGCTCGCTGTGCAGCAATTTCACGGCACATATCACGGTAGCCGCTACCGTGAGCACAAGGGCAAATACTATCGCAGCCCCCAACCATAATATTTTAGAAATGATTTTCTTCATTCTTGCTGTTGGTGATTACCGTCGTCGGCAACCACTCCGGGAGCAATTGCCGTGATATGAAAACAGGCCTGATGACGCTCGTGCTTCACAAGGCAGCGCCCCTCGGACCGCAGTCCGTCGACAATCTCGGCAAGTAGATTCTTGAGGTCTTCGAAGGTGCGGTGCGTCTGCGAGGGATCATCGCATATGAACTTGCTGTAGCTTATGTCGAACGTCGTGGCATACTGATGTGCACTCTCACCGGTAGCGTTGCGGTTGACACGGCGTAGCTTGCCCACCGACAACGGTGTACGGAGCAGACTGGTCACTTTCATGCGGTATGCACCACCTCCGCGGGCAGCCAGTGTGTCGCTGAACCGACGCCCTATTTCCATGAGCAAATCGGCTGCATGAGGCTTGAGATAGGGATATGAGTGACTGAGTTCATCGACATAGAAATAGGGATTGGATTTAATCTCAACAAGTCCACGACCTTCTTCCCAAGCCATGGCAGCTCCTTCGACCGGACGTATGCCGCCGGCACGAGCCTGCGCGAGGTGGACATGGTTGCTATCGTTGAAAAGCCGGGCAAGAGGCACATGTATATTTGACCGAAGACGGATACATCCGCCGTCGGGTGCGCTGTCGGCATGCTTGTCGTATGGGTTAGGGGCTGGTGTATCGGCCAATATAGCCGTGAGCACGCGTGGCAGTTCCTCGTCGCCACGACCACAGGCACTCAGCATAATTGCCACCAATGCTATAAAAACCAACCGTCTCATTTCTTAATCTTTATTACCTTCATTCCGCAATTAGCGCAATCGAAATCGAGCCTGTAGACACCCGATTCGTTACGCAGGAAAAGAGGCGACGGCAACTTGGCACCCATGCCTTTCTCGCGCAAGCAAGCGCCAAGCTCGCGCCGCAGACAGTAGCGTGTGTTCATCACCGTTATTTCATCGGCCTGAGGCATATCCACTTCCATGGCCTTCATTGCCACAGTTGCTCCATGAGTGCGATAGAATCGGTCGGCAAGTTTATTGGCCACATTGGCATGGTAGTCGAGCGGTGGCATTGCCGCAAAGGCATCGTGCGACAAAGCACATTTACGGCGGCGGTCAAATCCGTATGTATCGGCGGCATTGGCATCGAGCAGGTCCATGAGCCGGCGCCGTGCATCGGCCAGTACCGATACGGGCACAAATACATCGCCAAGAGCATCGTCGACAGTACCGGCCTCATATATTGTTCCACCCAACTTGCAGAGAAGATCGCGGCGACGGTCTGCCTGAGGCGTTCTGGCAGGCTGCATGTCGCACTCCGTAACTACCGACACACGACAGCCACGGCCATCGACAGCTGTAAGTACAAAGCGGTCGGGCGCGGCACTTCTCAAGTCAAAATCGACTTTTATTGTGCGCCGGCAACCGGCATCGGCAGTATCGAGGATATCGAAGAAAGCCTTGTCGGCATTTCGGTATATCGTCATACCCGGTTCGAGCCCCACGGGAGCCGAGGCGGGATAAAGCCGATTGCCATCGACACGGTTCAGGCGGAAACCGGTGAAATGCCCGGCGCGGTCGAAAAAGCCGAGACCGTCGCCATTGGTCAAAGTATCGTCGATACGTGCGGTGAGGCATTTTTTCACTGCATTATAGGCCGATGTAGCCACCGCAACAGGTCGACCGGCCCACTTCGGAGTATCGATTGAAGCCATGCGGGCAGGCTTCCACAAAAAATACGACGTATATCCACGATTGAAGGTACGGTCGAGTGCGGGAGTGAATACACAATGCGCATCGCCACAGGAAGTGCGCTCATAACGGCCGTCGGATGATGCCACTATTTCGTTTAGTATACGCGAATATGCGGCCGTGACATTGGCTACATAGCGGGCATCCTTGAGGCGACCCTCGATTTTGAAAGACTGCGCACCGGCCTCTACAAGCGCACGCATGTCGGCGCTACGATTGAGGTCGCGCAGCGAAAGATAGTGCTTTGCAGGAGCAACCACACGGCCTGAGGCATCGGTAATCTCATAGGGCAGACGGCACATCTGCGGGCACTCGCCACGATTGGCACTGCGCTTCATGGCTGCAAAACCGGCATGGCAGTCGCCACTGTAACTCACGCACAGGGCGCCATGCACGAACACTTCGACAGGAACTCCGGCAGCCTCATGGGCCGCAGCAATCTGCTCGAGCGAGAACTCGCGTGGAAGCACAATCTGGGAAAATCCGGCCTTTGCAAGCCATGCTGCTTTCTCGGGACTACGCACATCGCATTGAGTACTGGCATGGAGCGCTATGGGTGGAAGGTCCATCTCGAGATAAGCCATATCCTGCACAATCAGCGCATCGACACCGGCCCGATAGAGTTCCCACACCATATCGCGGGCACGGTCGAGCTCATTGTCGTAGAGGATAGTATTCATCGTCACATACACCTTGGCCCTGTAGCGGTGGGCAAACTCAACGAGAGAGGCAATATCGGCCACACTATTTGTGGCAGCAGCACGTGCGCCGAAAGCAGGTGCACCGATATAGACGGCATCGGCTCCGGCAAGGATGGCAATGCGGCCCACCGACGCATCGCGTGCCGGGGCCAGCAGTTCGAGAGAACGCTTCATTTCACCACCTCCATAAGTTTATCGATGATAGCGATAGCCTCGCGTCTGGAAGCGTCGATGCATTCCGGACGGTGCGCATCGCTGTTGACGAGCACAGGCACACCGGCCCGTAATAGACCTGGGAGCGTCGTTTCCGCAGGGAAAAAACGGCCATGCTCGGCGCGTGCCTTGGTATTCAACTCGATGGTAAGTCCATTAGCTATTATCAACTCGCACATACGGTCGATATACTGCTTGTAGAACGAACTGTCCTCGATACCGGGCTTATAGTACGATGCGTTCTGCCCGATTTTATCGAAATGGCCAAGGATGTCGAATCCCCCGGCAGCAATCATAGCTTCCGACTGTCGGTAGAAGGTATCGACCACGTATTCGATGTCGTTGCGGAAATACTTACCCATCCGCATCTTGAAATTCTCGAAACGACCGTCGATATCCACCATCTCGCCTTCGGGCGTGGGAATGAAATGCACCGAGCCGATGATGTAATCGAGTGGTAGGGAATGGAAATAGGGATGGGCCGGTCCCCAATGGTCGCCGAGATAGTCCACTTCCATTCCGGCATAGAAACGGCAGGAAGCGAGCGCGGGATCAGACGATATGGCACGGTATTCGTCGAAATATTCGTCGACCGACTCAAGGCTCATGTTGCATGGCGACTCGAACGGTATCGGCGAATGAGGTGAGAAACCGTAGTGACGGAATCCGGCTGCCACAGCAGCTTCGGCCATGACACGCATTGGTGCACGGCCGTCGCAAAACTGGGTGTGGCTATGGAATGTATAGTTTGTTTCGTTTTGTAAAATCGATTGGAAATCCATATTGAGATTATCAGTCGGCAGCTCCCGCGGCACCGGTGCGCGGCAACGCGCGGCAATAGCGGGCGAACAGCACCAGGCCCACGGCAGCAATGCCACATGCTATGCCCGATGCGAGTTCGATAGGAAGCCCGAATCCCTCGGGCGTGGGAGCGAATAGAATATAAGAAACCACCACAACCGTCATGAATACGGCCGGCACAAGGCATATGATATATGCCTTTCCATGGCGTGCGAGGTAGACCGCACAAGCCCAGAGAGTGATGGCTGCGAGAGTCTGGTTAGTCCAGGCGAAATAACGCCACAGAATATTGAAATCGACCAACATGAGGCCGAAGGACGCAGCGAACAGCGGCAAGGACACAAGGATGCGCTTGAGCACCGGCTTCTGGTCGACCTTGAACATATCGGCCACGATGAGTCGGGCCGAGCGAAGTGCTGTGTCGCCCGTGGTAATGGGAGCGGCCACTACTCCAAGTATGGCCAGAAGGCCTCCGAAAGTACCCAGCCAGCCCACAGAGATATCGTGCACGAGGTCGCCGGCAGAATGAGCCGAAAGGTATTCGCTCAGGCCTCCATAGCCACCTGTGAAAGCGATGGCGGCTGCCGCCCAAATGAGCGCCACTATGCCCTCGGCAACCATCGCGCCGTAGAACACGGGGCGGGCAAGCCGTTCGTTCTTTATGCATCGGGCCATCATGGGCGACTGGGTGGCGTGGAAGCCGGAAATAGCGCCACAGGCTATGCTGACGAACATCATCGGGAATACAGGATGCGTCGATGAATCGGCATAGCGGGTATCGAGCCCGTCGCCAAAGCCTACAGGGATATCATAGCCACCGAACAGAAGTACCGACATAAGTCCGAAAGCCATGAACAGCAACGCAAAGCCGAAGATCGGATAGAAACGACCGATCAGTTTATCGATCGGCAGCAGTGTGGCTGTCATATAGTACACGAATATCACGGCAACCCAGAACCAATGTCCGGCCCAAGCCGGTGTCATACCGTCGAGAAGACCTGCCGGAGTGAGCACAAACACAGCACCGACAAGGACAAGCAAGAGCACCGACACTACGCGCATGATATGGCGTGCGGCCGGTCCGAGTTCCCGACCCACAAGTTCGGGAAGCGACATGCCGCCGGAACGCACCGACATCATGGCCGAGATGAAATCGTGCACGGCACCACCGAAAATCGTGCCTACGACTATCCATATGAAGGCCGCCGGACCGAACATTATGCCCATTATGGCACCGAAGATCGGACCGAGACCTGCGATGTTGAGAAACTGAATGAGGAAAACTTTCCACACGGGCATAGGAGTGAAGTCCACGCCGTCGGCATGGGTCATGGCCGGGGTCGGACGCGAGGCATCGGTGCCGAACACCCGCTCGGCAATGGCGCCGTAGACGAAGTAGCCGCCTACGAGCACAAGAAGAGAGATTATAAAGGCGCTCATTCGTTTATCTCCGGAATCGATGAAGGATTATGCCCGAGGCTCTCGCGCATGGATGTGTCGGCCTCGATATTTTTCATCTTGTAGTAGTCCATTATACCCAGATTACCGCTGAGGAATGCCTGAGCCATGGCCTTGGGCAGCTCGCATTCGGCCTCGATAACCTTGGCACGCGCTTCCTGTGCGAGAGCTTTCATTTCCTGCTCGCGGGCGATAGCCATTGCGCGGCGTTCCTCGGCTTTGGCCTGTGCAATGTTCTTGTCGGCCTGAGCCTGATCGATCTGCAGTGCTGCACCAATGTTGCGGCCTATATCGATATCGGCAATGTCGATGGATAGAATCTCGAATGCGGTGCCGGAGTCAAGACCTTTGCGGAGAACAAGCTTGGAGATGGAATCGGGATTCTCGAGCACCTGCTTATGGCTTTCCGACGAACCGATAGACGATACTATACCCTCGCCTACACGTGCGAGAACAGTGTCCTCACCCGCACCGCCGACAAGCTGGCGGATATTGGCGCGGACTGTCACACGAGCCTTGGCAATGAGCTGGATGCCGTCTTTTGCCACTGCTGTGACAGGGGGTGTGTCGATTACCTTGGGATTGACACTCATCTGCACAGCCTGGAATACATCGCGACCGGCGAGATCGATGGCTGTGGCCATCTTGAAGCCGAGGTCGATGTTGGCTTTAGATGCCGACACTAGGGCATGCACCACACGCTCCACATTGCCACCGGCAAGATAGTGAGCCTCGAGATCGTCGCGGTTCACATCTTTCAGGCCGGCTTTGTGAGCCTCTATGAGCGCACGCACTATGACGCTTGCAGGAACCTGGCGTATGCGCATCAGCACAAGCTGGAGCAACGATATGCGCACACCGCTGACCCGCGCTGAAATCCACAGGAAGAAGGGGCAATAGTAGAAGAATACTATCAAGAATACTATTGCAAGAACGATGATGAGAATGACGGTTAACTTCATTATAGTTAGTAGTTAGTTGATTGGAGTTACGGCTTATTTTTCGAGACGTATGGCGGCATTACGCAACGACGCGGCGCGGGTGCGCATGGCGGCAGTATTGCGCTCACTGTCGAGGATGGCATCGGTAAGGGATGTATCTCCGTTGCGGTATTTCTCGCGGAGAGCTTCCTCGGCAGCAATCTGGCGGCGGAGAGCCACCTCGGCAGCCAGATACTCGAGCATGGCGCTTTTAGCGGACTCATTCTTAAAATCGGAAAGTGAGGTGTACACCTTGCCGTTACCCATATCGATGGCAAACCGAGGCGAAGACTTCGCATTGCCGGCCGAGGCATTCGCTTCGGGCAGACGGGAGTCGAGTAGAGCCTGGTAGTCGGTGTCAGGGTTCTGCATCAGCGATATATCGGACAGGCGAGCCATGGCAGCGAGATTAGGATCGTCGGGGTCGGCATTCACTCGCATCTGCGATGGCATGAATACATACACGGTTATCTTTCCGGGAATATGATTGCGGTCGGTAGCCCACCATCCGAGGCCTGTAGTTTCGTCGATGGCAAGCATGAAATCATTGTCGGGTGTATTGTAGGGCATACCCATATTCTGCGGCACGAAATAGCCGTCGTCGGTGCGCCGGGTCATGAATATGTCGAGGCCACCGAGCGAATTTTCGCCATCGTTGGCAAAATAGAGGGTCATACCGTCGGGCATGAGGAAAGGATACATGGCATTGCCGCCCTCTCCGAGATCGTCCTTGAGCGGCGACGGATGGTCGAGTGTGCCATCGTCGAGAATTCCCGCGCCCCATAGGTTATATCGCCCGTCGGCATCGGCGGCAGCCCATAATATCTCGCTGTTATTCTCCGGCATATATCCGGTCGAGAGCTCCGCACCGGCATTAGCGCCAATGCTGCTGAGAGCATCGGGGGGCAGTATGCGACCGGCCTGAGGCGAAAGACGGAATGCCTCGAAAAAGCGGACGGAGTCGACAGCGATGGAATCGACTATCTCTATCTTCTCGACACGTCCAAGCATATTCCGCAGCATGACAAGACGTGAAGTCAAGGCGGCATGTTCATCGGGCACCTGTTTTTTTGCCTTTGTGAGAATCGCCTCCCATTTGTCGAGATGCTCTTCGGCAGTCTCGATATCGTAGCGGTCGATGGCATACTCGGCAAGCAGCATCGAAGCCTCGGCCACGCTGCGGCTCTCGGCCTGTTTCAAAGGTGCAAGGGCTTCGTCGAAGCGACCGAGCTTGTAGAGCGATGCCCCGAGGAAAAAATTGCCATTGCCATCGCGGGGACTTTTTTTAACGAGTGCACGAGCCTGCTCCACGGCAGCCTCGTAGCTTCCTTCGCGGTATAAGCGACGGGCTTCGTCGACCGTGGCAGCAAACGACGACGCCACCATGGCCAAAGATATAAGGATTGCAGATAAGCGTTTGATTTTCATAGTTTGTAGTTGTATATTCAAACTCACTTTATGCCCTTGCGGTCGAGCGCACGGTGATATCGGGCAGAGTTTATGCGGTGCCTGTCGTAGTTCTCGGCGAAGTCGTGATATCCCGAAAAATCGCTTTTGGCACACATATAGATATAGTTATGCTCGGGTGCATTTAGCACGGCATCGAGAGTGGCAGCCTCGGGCATACGGATGGGTCCGGGGGGCAATCCGTTGACTTTATAGGTGTTATAAGGCGATTGCACAGCAAGATGCTTACCAGTGAGGCGTCGGATGGAAAAATCGCCGATAGCAAATTTCACCGTAGGATCGGCCTGAAGAGCCATACCCTTTGCCAGACGGTTCATGTAGAGCCGGGCAACCTTCGGACGCTCATCGGCCTTATTTGTCTCCTCCTCGACTATAGAGGCTATGGTAGCCACTTGAACCGGAGTGAGGCCAAGCTCGGCAGCCTTCGCACGGCGCTCGTCATTCCAGAAGCGTGTGCGTGTAGCCAAGAGCTTCGATACGACGTCGGAGGCATCTGCAGTCCAGTAGAATTCGTATGTATCGGGGAGAAAGGCAGCGGTATATTCCTCGTGGGCAAAGCCGGCAGGAGCAAGAATGCTGTCGCATGCAGCCACAAACGAGGCAGAATCCAATTCGAGCACAGCATCGACACGGGCCGCGAGCTGGTCGAAAGTGCGCAGATTGTTATAAGTCAGCTTCACGGGTGTCTGACGTCCGGCCATGATTGTACGAGCAAGGCGGATTGCCTCGGTACCGGGCTCGACCACATACGACCCGTGGGCCTTGGCTACCGTGCCACCCTGACGGTCCCAAAGAACCGCCACCTTGCCACCATAGGAGTCGCCGAGACGCTCGCGGAGCAACGTCCGCACGCCGGCGGCATCGGTACCGGCAGGTATATTGACTCTAACAGATTCATCACCGCCGAAGGTGGCTGTGGCATAGCGCCATGCGATGAACAAAGCCGCTGCAGCCACAACGGCGGCCGCTACGACGCATATCAGTATAATTTTAGTCTTCTTCACTCTACAAAATTAACGATTTTCATTTCAGTGAACAAGTTTTTACGCTGAAAACGTTGTATATTTGTGATGAATATGGACAACACGACAGACAAGATCGCGGCCTATGCCGCAGGATTCGATCCGGAAGTTCTCCGGCTCTACCGCTACTGGAGCGGATTTTTCAACGGCATGGTGGAATTCAACCGGCCATTCAGTAAAATCCACGCTGCAGAACACTGCCGCCGTGTGCTGCTGCACGCCCTCGCTATCGGCATGAGCGAGATGGGCGACGACCCCGAAGCCCTCGAGATTCTGGCACAGGCTTCAATATTCCACGACACCCGACGGATCGATGAGGGATTCGATACGGGACATGGCGCCCGGGCGGCAGCCTACTACGGCCAGTACTGCCGGGAACATCCTGATATGACATATCATCCCGAAACCGCACTACTGATACGATACCACGATCTTGACGACAAAATGGGAATCGAGGCCATACGCAAGCAGTTCGGCAGCGGTGCCGCTCGGGTGGAGAAACTATATGCGATATTTAAGGATGCTGATGCCCTCGACCGTCCACGCCTCGGGCCATATGGACTCGACCCGATTTATCTGCGCACGTCCAAGGCACGGGATTCAGTCGATTTCGCCAAAGAGCTGGTGGCCAACACCATCGATCCCGAAGCCTATGTCCAGGTGTGTCACGATGTGGCTGAAGTGATGCAACGCTTCCGCAAGATGCTGCTTGTGGTCGACGCACAGCACGACTTCATCGACGGCGCGCTCCCTGTTCCGGCAGCTGCGAACGCCATGGATGCGCTTGCGCGATATATCCGGCAGACCGACGGCCAGTATACAGTAAAAGTATTCACGGCCGACAATCATCCGGCCGACCATATGTCGTTCGTGGACAACGGAGGCTCGTGGCCAACGCACTGCGTAGCCGGTACGTGGGGCGCATCTATATGGGAATCCCTGCTTATGGCGGCCAACGACACCAATGGTGAGACCGTAGTGGTGTACAAAGGCGACAACAGCTCCACCGAAGAATACTCCATATTTGCCAACAAGAAGTCGGCCGCCATAATCGATGATATAATCCGGAAAAATAATATTGTGAATATCGACATATGCGGCCTCGCCGGAGACATCTGTGTGGCACAGACACTCACCGATGGGAAAGCACTTTATCCGGAAATACGGTGGCGACTTCTCGAGCCATTCTCACCTAAATTGAAAAATACATGAGACAGATTATAACCCACTTTACCGACGACGACCTCTATAAATTCACCATGTGCTGCGCTGTGGTGGCCAACTATCCGCGCGCAAGGGTGAAATACCGGTTCACCGACCGCGACAACAGCATATATCCGCCCGGCTTCGCCGATGAGCTTAACGCCCAGATAGCCATGCTGGAAAACGTGCGGATAACAGAAGAAGAGATAGAATTCATGCAACGGCGTTGCCCCTATCTGCCCTATTGGTTCTATAACTATCTGCGCGGATTCCGATACCATCGCGAATGGATCAACGCCTCTCAGGATGAGCAAGGCCATCTACACATCGACATAGAGGGAGCTTGGTCGGAAACTATCTTTGTGGAAGTGAAACTTCTGGCCATCATTTCCGAGTTGTATTATATAATGACCGGCGAGGACAGCGCTTTCGACTACGACAGTTTTGGCACAAAATCGGCACAGAAAGCAGCCAGAATGCTCGAAGCAGGGTGTACCTACAGCGATATGGGGACCCGACGCCGGGCTTCGTTCCGCGCGCAGGACATATGTGTAGGCGCTATGGCCGAATATGCCAAAGCACACCCCGAACTACCCGGGCGACTCGCAGGTACAAGCAATGTATATTTCGCCATGAAATACGACCTTGTGCCTATCGGCACGATGGCGCATGAGTTCGTATGCGCCATAGCGGGTATGTACGGGCCTCAGATGGCAAACTATATGGCCATGGAAGCTTGGGCGAACACTTTCCGTGGAGCCCTCGGCACATTCCTCTACGACACATATGGATGGCGTATCTTCAGCCTGAATTTCTCGGAAGACTATGCTAATCTATTCAAGGGCTTGCGCGTGGACAGCGGCGATAACTATGAGCAGCTCGACAAGATATGCCGCAAATACCGCTCGCTCGGCATCGATCCACGCACTAAACAGGTGATTTTCAGCAATGCTCTCGACACCGACCGCGCCATTGCCATTCAGGAATATGCCAGCACACGCTGCCAGCCATCGTTCGGCATCGGCACACACTTCACAAATGATTTTCCGGGAGTAAAGGCCCGCAATATAGTCATAAAGCTTATAGCCGTGAAAATAACCGAATCATGGACTTTCTACAACGACACCTGTAAGCTGAGCGAAGACCATGGCAAATACACCGGCGACCCGGCTGTTGTGGCCCGCTTCCTTGCCGCCTTGCATCTCGACCAATAGCCATAGAATATAGGAGCACATAAATGAAATTGCCCCCGGACCATCGGCTGATGGCTCGGGGGCAATTTATTTGCCTATGTTGTATTGTGCGGGGTTAATTTCTATATTCCCATATAAGATAATTTTCTGTCAAGATCCAACAAATCTATCTCATAGTCATATCCGATATAAGGATATATAGATAGATCTATCTTATCGCCATAATAATCCATGAGTGTATTTAATTGTTTACGAAAAAGGAGATCGACCGAACTTCCGACAATGATATTCTCCGAAAAAGCGTAAGATACCTTTTCGATTTTTTTCATCAAAGCAATTACAGATTGACTATTGTCTACAACGACATAGTGCAAATTATCATCATCAAGTCGATTGACATAAATCTCCTTTATCATTTGAGATTGACTTGGAAATGTCAATCGGTTGGTCTCATTATCATAATTTATATCCACTGCGACCACCGGTTTAATCTCTCTTCCAATCTCGGCACAATATGCTTTCCAACCTATTGCAAGATCTGCCAAACTCTTAATGTGCGAAATTTCATACTCATACCATATTTTACCATTCTCTATAGTAAATTCAGAAGGATAGTCCGAAATATAACCACCAACAATCCTCTCATTTGAGTATACCCAATAGTTTTTTGAATCGGAAAGCCAGTAGAGACAATAGTCTTGCAGTGAATATGTTTCAGCGCGAGTCCCATCAGATAATGCAGATGCGATATTGCTGTCTACCGACATTTCCACATCACACATATCTATAATTTCGTTCGGATACCCCAACTTATTTCGATCACCCTTATCACTATCACACGCCATCACGGAACAAGCCAATACCGTTCCTGCTACTAATTTCAATATTGCATTCATATACTACTATTTTGATACCACCATATAACCAATGTTATAATTAAAGCTATAATCTCTGTTTACATGAACATTATTTGCAGAATCATACTCAGAGCCATACTTTGGACTCATAACATGCATGAGAAAATATCCATTATCTTTTCCTCCAAATCCCCAATTGTGATGAAGATAATTTTTTTTCTCGACATCAGTTCTATCAAGCGTCCATAGCAATGAGTTTTCTGGTTTTGAATACGTTTTTGAAGTAATTACCACACTTTTATATCCATCACAAATCCAAGTATGTCCATCTTCTACTTTTCCGTCCCGTCCATCAGCCTTAATTAATACAATACCATTTGATATATTAGAAGCAAGTTGCTGCCAAGAAAGTATATCCGTATAATCATAACTGAACAAATTACTAACCTTAACAAGCGGCTCTATACTTTCAAGTGCTCTTTTTGCTCCATCCAATGTAGCCGTGGTAATGTTTTTTTGGCTATAATTAGCATTAGCTCTTTCGCCGATCTCCCTACACAACATAGCAATCGGCATATGAGCGTCGAAATCTAATGCACAATTATTGTGAGTACCAATAGTATGGCTATGCTGCTTTATCAACGACCAATCTATTTCAAGATTCGAATCAGAACCATCATATGTAATTGCAATCTGTTTTGGAAGCTCAAAATAACTAAGAATCTGCGCAACAGCTAAAGGGACACAACCTGTAACATAGTTTTTGCAATAAAAACTTTCTGGATAATCTTGAGCCCATACCACCTTAACCTTTGGCTCGATATGCGCAACCACCTCCTTACTTGTTTCTGTTTTTGTCTGATAACGGATAGGGCGATTATTATCACCAAGATTTGTGGTATCAATTGGTGTAATTGTATCCCCCTTAAAAATAGGTTTCCACGCTAAAACAGCCATATTGTCAAGTATTGCATCCAGACCTTTATTAACGACACGGCTCGAATCGGTATAAGTCCCATTATCAACATAAGCGAGCAGCCCATCTCCTTCAGGATTTGCAGATACTACTGCATACCCTCTATTATCATCGTAATTAATGATATATAAAAGAGTATCAGGCATGCTGGATCGTGAGGATACGTTCAATATTGCATAATGAGAGCGTAAATTTGTTGTTCTCTCAACAGAACGCGAAGAGGGCGTTTCAAATAAAACAGGAGCCTGGCTTGCAATCTCCAACGCTTCCTCCAAGGTTCTAATAGAATATCGACTTATTGACTTCGACTCTATTTGCGTGAAATCATTCATGTCACCAATCTGTTGACAACCACTTGACATGAAAATGATAATTAAAATATAAAACAAATTCTTCATAAAAATAACTTTATGTTTTATATTATAATACGCCGTCAGAACATTCATCACTCAATAAATTCATATATTTTTCCAAATATATAAATGAAATTGCCCCCGGACCATCGGCTGATGGCTCGGGGGCGATTTATTTGCCTATGTTGTATTTTGCGGGGATTATGCTTCGGGCTCTTCCTCGGCGGCAACGGCTGCGCCGCTGGCGTTGTTGAGAGTATCGACAAGCGCACGGAATTCGTCGAGCGACACAGTCTTCTCGTTGAGCTTCACGGCGTTGTGGATAGCGTTCATGAGCTTCGAGGTGTAAGCCTGGTCTACGAGGCGACGGCGCTGATCCTTATCCTTGAGAAGGTTTTCGGCATAGTAGTCGGCCATCTGCTCTGCCATCTGGCCCATGCCGTACTGGATGAGCTGCTCCATGGCGATGGAACGGGCGATAGATTTCACGTCGTCTTCCTCGACCTTGATGCCCATCACGCGGCCTGCCTGGCCTTCGATGATTTCCCACTTCATGCCGGGGATAGCACGCTGGAGTTCCATGTCGACGTCTTCAGCCTTGATTTCGGGATTGACGCGCATCATGAATTTACGCAGGAATCCTTCGGGGAGCTGCATCTTGGTGCCGTATGTTTCCATGAGGTAGTCCTCGGCGGTGCGGATGAAGAGGCTGCGGCTGTTGGGCTCGAGACCCTTGGCGATCATTTCGCGCACACGAGCGAAGTATTCTTCTTCGTTGTGAACGGTATCGGGGCCGAATACCTTGTCGTAGAATTCCTGGCCGAGTTCGGCAGGTTTGTTAACTACATATTCGGTGATTGTCATTTCGAAATTGCCACGGGCTTCTTCCACCTTATCGCGGTCGATGTGGAGCATCGAGGAGATTTCGGCTTCGTTGCCGTCGCAGGTAGCGAAAGCGTCGAACACCACTTTGTCGCCGGCCTTTGTACCTTCGAACTTAGCAGCTTCTTCCTTGCTCTTGAAGAGGAAGGGAGCCACGATGCCGTCGGTCACCTGGATACCGTCGGCTTTTACATTGCCGTCGGCGTCGAGCTGCATGATAGTGCCTTTCACGAGAGCGCGGTCACCGTAGGTGTCGGTGGTCACGCGGTCGCCGGCCTGCATGCGGATGTTTTCATCCTGCTGCTTCACCATGTCGTCGCTCACTGCGATGTTGTAGAAATCGAGCTCTACATTCTGGTCGAAAACCATGTTGAGCTCGGGCATAAGACCGATTTCGTATACGAAAGTGAAATCCTTGTCGTCGAGGTTCATTTCGTTTTCTTCGGCGGGAATGGGCTGGCCGAGGATGGCAATCTTGTTATCCTCGATATATTTGAGAGCAGCGTCGGAAGCCACATCGTTGAGGACACCGGCTTTCACCTGCTTGCCGAAACGCTTCTGAAGCTGAGCCATGTCCACATGACCTTTGCGGAAGCCGGGAATCTGACGGTTCTGGCCGATTTCCTTAAGTTCTTTCTTCACGCGGGCTGCATAATCTGCTTCTTCGATTTTCACAACCAGGCGACCTTCGAGTTCGCCGGTCTTTTCGAGTGTTACGTCCATTTAATTTTTATGTTTTAAGTTTGTTTTGCTTATGTAGTTATGAGCGGAGCACGGTGCTCCTTTATCCGAAAGGTTAACGGAAAACCGGGTGGTGCGGTTTCCGGACTGCAAAATTAATATTAATTTTTTGTTTTACGGCCTTTTTCGTTCGCTCGCGGTGTCTTTTTTTCGATTTCGCGAACTTCGGAGTGCATATATATGTTAAAAGCGCATACAACAATTTTATGAAATGAAAAATCTAAGCCTCGACCCTCAGCAAGACCGCAAGGCGGCGCCATGCACTCTGCTCGACGCCATCCATCGCCGCCACACCAGCCGTATATTCATTCCCAAGGCGCTTTCAAGGCGTCATCTGTCGCAGCTCATGTGGGCGGCCTACGGCATAAACCGCGCCGACGGGCACCGGACAGTGCCATCGGCCATGGGCCTGTATCCTCTGCGGATATATGCATTCATGCCCGAAGGTGTGTATCTGTACAATCCTGTCGATTCCACTCTCGAAGCTGTGGTAGAAGGCGATCACCGCACACTTGCCGGAATGCAGGATTTTGTGCCCGAAGCTCCGATCAGCATAGTGATATACAGCGATTACGACACATTCCGCACCGGTAATCCCGATGTCGACAAGGTGTTCGAAGGAAATGAGGCCTGGGTATCGGCACTCGATGCAGGCGCTGTGGCAGAGAATGTGTATCTATACTGCAGCTCGGAAGACATAAATGTGGTGGAGCGCATGATGGTCGACGCGGCAGCTGTGGCACAGTTGCTCGGATTGCCGCCGTCGTATCATTTTCAGGTAGCCATGACAGTTGGCTACGGCGCCTGACGGTGCTTTGCTGCCAGTTCCCAGAAAGCCACAGCCGATGCAGCCGCCACATTGAGCGAGTCGACGCCGTGAAACATAGGAATTTTCACAGTGTAGTCGGCTCCGGAAATCACATTGTCGGCAAGCCCGTCGCCCTCGGTGCCGAGCACTATGGCAAGCTTTGGCTCTGCAGCGAGCGCAGGGTCGTCGAGGGCCACGGAATCATTCCGCAACGCCATGGCGACAGTCTTGAACCCGAGCGGCCGGAGATCGGCAGGAGTCTCATTGTCGCCGAGCCATGTCCATGGCACAAGAAAGACCGATCCCATGGACACACGCACGGCACGGCGATTGAGCGGATCGCACGAGGAGCGTGTGAGCACCACGGCATCGATGCCCAATGCTGCCGCCGACCTGAAGATAGCACCTATATTAGTGGTGTCGACCACACCATCGATCACGGCAACGCGGCTCGCACCGGCCACAACCTCGGAAAGCGGCTTATGCGGCGGACGACGCATGGCGCAGAGCACTCCCCGGGTCAGGACATAGCCTGTGAGTGAGGCAAGTAATTCGCGATCGCCTACATAGACAGGCATGTCATGGCCGCACATAGCAATGAGTTCGGCGGCATCGCCGGCCACATGACGTCGCTCGCACAGCATAGCCAGCGGCTCGTAACCGGCTTCGATAGCGACCTTTATCACCTTAGGACTTTCGGCGATAAACACACCCTTTCCGGGCTCGAGACGATTGCGCAGCTGCGCCTCGGTGAGCGAGGCAAACACCTCGACTCCGGCTACACTCAATGAATCTATTTCGATAATCATAGAGCAAAGGTACGCAAAAATAAGGAAATAGGGCAAGTGATTTCAGAACTGTATACTATATGACAGGCCGACTCCTATATAGGGCTGAGGTCCCCGCGGTGTGATGCCATAGCCGGCCTGCAGCCCGATGGAAAACTTCGGCGATCGCGGCGCGCAGTCTGAGGCTGCGACCGAAGTGACCGCACGCACCATTATAAGGCTGTCGAGCCGTGGCCTGTAGCCACTGACGTAGGCTTGGTATCCGTCGCCGGAGTATATGGCCTGTTCCACCGGTACGATGGTGCGAACGGTGTCGCCAGCCGTTCCGGCAGCCGCGAGCCATACAGTGTCGGCATTAAGATAGCGCACAACCACTTTCGGCGGCGAGGTTATGGCGACGGTATCGCGCACGGTAAGGACCTCGACACGCCCCGGCCGTACCACCACGCGCTCGCTCACATAAGCACCAAGCACAAAGCCGCCGCAGAGAGCCGTGAGCGCTATAACGAACATTCTCATGCGATTCCGAAATATTCACTTACTGCACGGCAGTGCAGGCGCGTTATCACGTCTTTGCCATGCTCGCCCGAAAGAAAATCGACATCGGCACGATGATCCTGAAACATATTTTCGGTCAACACAGCCGGACAGGGTGTGTCGCGGCATATAGCCAGATTGGCAGTCCAATAGCCCGAAGGCGGTGTGCAGCGATTGCCGAGTATGTTTTCGGACCTGGCATGAGCATAGAGCAGCGCAGCCAAGCGCTTCGATGCGGCCGACGCATTCGGCCCCACAAATACCGACCAACCACAAGCACGCCCCCACTCCGCACCGGAGCCTGAGGCATTGTTGTGGAGCGAGACCAGCACGGCATCGCGTC
Organism: uncultured Muribaculaceae bacterium; assembly: GCA_910587915.1. Lineage (GTDB taxonomy): Bacteria > Bacteroidota > Bacteroidia > Bacteroidales > Muribaculaceae > CAG-873. The sequence goes on from CAJUOB010000002.1 coordinate 166,353, forward strand.
CGCGGGCAAGACTGGCGGCTCGTGCACATCGCACTGCAAGGGGGACATCGGCAAGTTCCGGCACAAGCAACGCCGCCTCTATACCCGCTTCTCCGAGGGCCCGTCCCAGCCTCACGGCGATTTCGCGACACCAAAGATATTCACGGTGACAACCATCGGGGCTGCGTTTGCCAGGAGTCTCCACACCATGTCCGTTGTCGATCAACACCAACTTCTTTCGTTTTTCCATTTTCATCATTTTTTTAGCATCACAAAGGTAAGCTCGCCAAAAGCCGGAATATCGGCAAATAAACCGACACCGACATTTAACAATTGTGAAATAGCGGATTCCCATGAACTATGGCGCCAGCACAGCGTTATTATGGTACAAAACAAATTTTACATACCATAACTATGACCTACGAACAACCTCAATTGCCCTACGACGAAGACGCTCTCGAACCAGCCATCAGCCGCCGCACTGTCGAATTCCACTATGGCAAGCACGAGAAAGCATATATCGACAATCTAAACAAACTCATCAAAGGCACCGAGTTCGAAGATATGGAGCTCGAAGAAATAATAGCCCACGCCCAGGGACCATTGTTCAACAATGCATCTCAGGCCTGGAACCATATATTCTATTTCTTCTCGTTCTCTCCCGACGGCCGCCGCGAACCGCAAGGCGATCTCCGCAAGGCTATCGAACGCGAATTCGGCTCCTTCGAAAAATTCAAGGAAGCATTTGTCGACGCAGGTGTGGGCCTCTTCGGCTCCGGCTGGGTGTGGCTCTCGCGCGATGAGAACGGAAAGCTCTTCATAACCCAGGGACCGAATGCCGCAAACCCCATTACGGCAGGTCTCACCCCCCTACTCACTTTCGATGTATGGGAACATGCCTATTATCTCGACTACCAGAACCGTCGTGCCGACGCCCTCAAGCAGCTATGGGACATCGTCGACTGGTCGGTGGTGGAAAGCAGATATTGAACAGATACTTTCAATTATATCGACAACCATAGATTTCCCAAGAAACCGAAACATACGCATGGTCCGACCCGTCACATGTCGCACCATGTCGATAAAAAAATAGCACTTTAGTTTTAGCATAATGTGATGAATGGAAAGGGAGGTACTCGTGAGAGCACCTCTTTTTCTCGTTTTGGGGCAACATGAATCTTGATAACTTTTTTTAACATTTAGATGTTTTGATTTATAATATTTTTAGTTTACATTTGCAATCAATTCCAGACTATTATCCACCAATCAATCTAATCCAATATGAAAAAAATTATTCCAGTTTTGTGCTGTCTGTTGCTATTCCTACTCGGATGTGCACATCTGACAGACGAGATTTATCCAAATCAATGCGAGACAATAGATGAACCGACAGCCTCCGATATGTACTCCTTTTCTGAGATATTGGATATAGCCAACTCCATTGCTTCAGATATTGATGCTCCTGCCAGTCGCTCGGGAGTACGTACCGCAAATATTTCCGGTATTGTCGATTGTGCCATCGGCCATTCTCGTTCCGAAGAATCAAACATGTATGTTGTAAATTACGAAGACAATCAGGGATTCGCAATAATTTCAAAATATCGCATGGAGAATCCTGTAATGGCTGTTATAAACGAAGGCACATACGATTTCGAGAAATGCTCTGACAACCCGGGATTTAATACCTTTGTGTATCTTGCTGAGAACATGATAAAGAATCGAGACTCCTTAAAAATAGATCCAAAGCCATTCGAGCCTTTGGAACCTATTGACACAAATAAATTTGTTATAACTCCGGCTACACAATACAAGACCGTCCGCGACACACTATCAAAGACAATAGTTCCGTCAAAAATACAAAATTTGAAATGGGGCCAATTTTATCCTGAAGGCATATATTGTCCAAATCATCTTAGCGGATGTGCGCCTACAGCTATAGCCATGATGATAGCACACTTCAATATTATGAACTCAACTATTTTCTATAGCTATCCTGAACGAGACCGAGAATCAGATGAATTCAATTGGGAGGAAATAAAAAAACATGAAATATCAGATGGCAGCTGGTGCTGTAGCTATGAAATTCACAATAAAATCGGCAGACTTTGCCGTCAAATTGGAGAAAAGGCCAAAAGTGACTACTCCGATAATAAGGCGACATCAACTTATGTGTCCAACCTTAGACCAACTCTATGTGCTTATTTGGTATATATGAATATAACAGACCTAACTCAATATGATTACAAAACTGCCATCAGTTATCTTAACTCAGGATTATTACTAATGAGCGGATTTGCCTATAATTCAGATAATGGCAATAATAAACTCCCAACAGATACTATAGAGGGTCATACATGGGTTGCAGACGGCTGTTACTATGCAAGGGTTTTAAATAAGACCTATCGAAAAGCACATACCGACTTGGATTGGGTATTTGAATCAAGCAAAATCGAAGAGAAGACGCTAATCAGTATCAATTGGGGTTGGACTGGAAAAGATAACTCAACAACATTGAATGGATACTATCATGGACAAGTATTCAATCCGAAAATGTTAGAAGGTAAACATTTTTTCGATTGTAAATACATTGCAGTATATTAATAGCAGAAACTATGAAAACGAAAATCTACCCAATTATCTTATTGATAATTTGCATGGTCACATCATGCGCCAATGACAATAGCCCTGAAATTCCTGTTACACCCAGGCCATCTTTAACTGTCGGGGAAAGGAGCGCATTGCCGAAACTTGTTGACTTCGATATTGATTTCATTGAGGCATCCTGTGTGGACTCTAAGAATGAAAATATTGTAGTAGCTCCATTTAGCGCGGGAATGGTACTTTCAATGCTTGCAAATGTTGCAGATGAAGCGACTGCAATGCAAATAACAGAAGCTATAGGCTGCAATGATGTTGAAAGCCTAAATTCACTGACTAACAAATACATGAACTGGCTCCCATGCGCAGACAAAAAAGTTAGTATAAGCTTGGCCAATTCCATTTGGTATCATGATGAGTATACGATAAGCCCGCTGTTTGCAGCTACTGCACAAGAATACTACTCTTCACAGATATTCGGACGTAATTTTGATGACAGCAAAGCCGTTGTAGCGGACATAAATGAATGGATATCTCAAAAAACTAATGGTCTCATTAAAAATATAATGAGTGAAATACTTCCACGACATTACTTTTTAATAGCAAATGCTCTTTATTTCAAAGGCGCGTGGGCATCTCCATTCAATATTTCCGATACCTCAAAAGAAAAATTTAACGGCTTTTCGAAGACAACGTTTGTAGACATGATGAAAAACAAACACAGTTTCATTTATGGCGAATCCGATGATTTTCAGGTTGTACAACTTCCATTTGGCAATTTGTCTATGCAAGCCGTCATTGTATTACCAGCCAGCGGGATTGATATAGAGGAATTTATTGCCTCCGGAAGACTTCGAAATGCGGTTTCAGAAGAAGCTTTCTCTGGATTATACAGTGTTACCCTATCTCTTCCGAAGTTCAAAATCAGCAATGACGAAAATATTGATTTGCGTAAGATATTCACTCGTTTAGGAGTCACAAATCTCAAGGAAGTACAGTCCGTCAATCTATTTGAGGAGAATGTCTACACCGCAATCGAAGCTTGTCAAAAAAGCACTGTTGAATTTAATGAAGATGGGGCTGTGGCATCATCATCATCTTGGGCTAACGGAGAAGTTACTCTCGCGCCCCCTATAAATAAGGATATTGTCATGACAGTAGATCGTCCATTTATCTTTCTCATACGCGACACAATGACGGGAGTGTGCCTTTTTGCAGGTAAGGTCGCAAACCTGTAATTTTACATCACGAAATTTTCAAAGGTAGGCAAAAAGCAAATTTTTGCTTACCTTTGCAGTATAAAAACCGACCCTAATGCTGCTGCCACACGCTCTATATGTCACCATCGTGATTGCGTTATCCGTGCTGTGCGCGGGATTTTTGGTGTGGGTGCTTTTCAAGGCCATTCCCGGCAGCAGGAAGTCGACGCGAGGATGCCTCGGCTCTCTTCTTTTCGTTATACTTTTCTTTGCCGTCATGATATCGGGAATGTGGTATCTGCCACAATCTACGATAATTATGGCAGGTCCCGACAAGGAGCATTCGCGAAAGGTCGCGTTATTCACCAAGCCCGATAAGCTACCGGAAGTCAACAATATGACCGACTTCGAGATGGGTAAAACATATGTGCTGAACCGTTCGGACCGGAGTATGATTATACATCCGGCAGTGTATGGAGCGGTCACTGACAGCACGTCCACGATAAAAATCATAGAAATTCCACCGCATAAGCTCACCGATATCGAAAATACATACATACCCGATTTCTACTTCGAAGAGTCCGATGCGACAACCGTAAAAGAGGACGGGACTACGGTACAACAGCGATGGATCTTAGACTATGCCCCACTCAATCCCTGATAATATGGAATATTCTGTCGAACACATATCGTCGGCTGTCGAAACAGCTATCAAATCTCTCTCATTTCCCACGACGGCACCACGCCTTTTCGAGCCGGTGCGCTATACTCTGGAAAGCGGCGGCAAACGCCTGCGCCCGGTGCTTCTGCTGGCTGTCTACGCTGCTTTGAGCCGCAAAGACATCGACGATGCCATGAAGCAGGCGCTCGGCATCGAAATATTCCATAATTTCACCTTGTTGCACGATGATGTGATGGATAATGCCGACATACGTCGCGGACGTCCCACTGTTCATCGCCGATGGAATCAGAACGCCGCAATCCTTTCGGGCGATGCCATGCTCACATACGCCTCGATGCTCATGGGTTGCTGCCCGGCCGATAAGCTTGCAGCTGTAATCACATGCTTCAACGATACAGCCATGGGAGTGTACGAAGGCCAGCAGCTCGACATGGAGTTCGAACGCCGCAACGATGTGACCGTCGGCGAATATCTGGAGATGATAAAGCTCAAGACATCGGTGCTTCTCGCCGGAGCATGCTCCATCGGTGCAATCATGGCCGACGCCCCGGATGATATACGGAGCAAACTGTATGAATACGGGCTCGCACTCGGCATAGCGTTCCAGCTACAGGATGATTGGCTCGACACCTATGGCGATCCTGCCATTTTCGGCAAAGAAATAGGTGGAGACATTGTAAACCGCAAGAAAACATGGCTGCTTATCACCGCCTTGAACGAGAGCGACGGCGACCTCGCCGATATACTGCGCGAAGATCTGTCGGACCACGAACTCGTGGCACAGGTTCGCCGTGTATACGATAGGCTCAATCTCCGTGAGCGTTGCTCGGCCCTTGCCGAAGAATATTCCCAGAAAGCGATCAAGGCCCTCGAAAGCGTGGAGATGGACGCCGATGCCCGGAATTTCTTTACAGAACTTGCAAAACAAGCATCTACACGAGCTCACTGATGATCGACACCCATACGCATATCTACGACAAAGCATTCCATAACTCCGGCGCCGATGCCGCCGGCTGCTGCGAGGCCGTGGACCGCGCCGTAGCCGCGGGCGTGGACATGATGATAATGCCAAACGTAGACCTCGACTCAATGGCTCCTATCAAGGAGCTACACAAAATGCGCCCCGATGTAACGGCTATGGCCATGGGTCTGTACCCTACGGAGCTGGGCGAAGACTGGCGCTCCACACTCGCGCCTATCGAGGCCGAGCTGAGAAGTGGCGGTTATTGCGCCGTCGGCGAAGTGGGAATCGACCTATATTGGGACAATACACGGGGGCGGGAACAAGCCATGGCTTTCGACGCACAGCTCGGACTGGCCCGCGAACTCGGATTACCGGTGATCATACACTGCCGCGAGGGTCTCGACCTCACCCTCGAAGTACTGCAAGGACACAAGGACACACGTGCGGTGTTCCATAGCTTTGGCGGCACTACCGCCGATGTGGAGAGGATTCTGCAGGCAGGCGATTTCTATTTCGGCATAAATGGAATTGTGACGTTCAAGAACAGCACTCTGCGCAGCGTCCTCCCGGCCATTCCCACCGACCGCATCCTCACGGAAACCGACTCGCCATATCTCGCTCCAGTCCCATACCGAGGCAAGCGCAACGAGAGCTCCTACATACCACTTATCGTAGCTACCATAGCCGATTCCCTCGGCAAGTCGCCCGCAGAAGTCGGCCTCATCACCACAGCCAACGCCAAAACTCTCTTCGCACTATGACCCCACACAGCAGCTGGCGCTCCCATGTGGGGCTATGTATGACAACGCCGCTCCGCGGCTTGCCCAACCATCCATCGCACTGCACCGGGCTGCCGCACGATGTGCCGCGGAGCGGCAATGTTATATTAACCCCACACAGCCAGCATCGAAGATGGTGGCTGTGTGGGGAGAGAACACAAACGAAAAAAGCATCGGAGATGCGCTATAATTGAAGCTAATATGAGTAACGTATCTGCACTTTATCATATAGTATTTTGCACAAAATATCGCAAAATGACAATTAGCGATGATTTCTCTGATGATGTCTACCGCTTCATTTGGTCGATAGTTAAGTCGCATAAATCTTTTTTATACAGAATCGGAGGTATTTGCAACCACATACACATGCTGGTAGACCTGAATCCGACAGTCGCTCTATCTTCGCTTGTGAGGGATATAAAAGCAAAATCGAGTGGTTGGATGAAATCAGACAATCGCTTTCCGTTATTCGAAGGATGGGCTCGAGAATATTATGCATCCACACTATCCTACAAAGATAAATCCACAGTCATCCAATATATCATCAATCAGCGTATACATCATAATGTAACTGATTTCAATACCGAAATTGAGCAACTATGCGCTAACGCCAATCTCGTTCTCCATAAAGATGACTTCAAACTTTAACCACAATATTACAGCGCATCTCCGATGCGCCAGCCTTTTGGACACCGGTACCCCACACGGTAGCTGGCGCTTCCGTGTGGGGCTACGTATTACAACGCCGCTCCGCAGCTTGCCCAACCATCCATCGCGCTGCACCGTGCTGCCGCACGATGTGCCGCGGAGCGGCAATGTTATTATTAACCCCACACAGCCAGCATCGAAGATGGTGGCTGTGTGGGGAGAGAACACAAACGAAAAAAACTCCTAAACCATAAATATATAAGCATGACAAAAATAGGTTCTGTCACCACTGCCCGCGGCCGCAAGGCGCTCCTTCTCGGCAGCGGAGAGTTAGGTAAAGAAGTTGCAATCGAGCTCCAGCGAATGGGCGTTGAAGTTGTTGCCTGCGATAAGTATGCAGGTGCACCGGCAATGCAAGTGGCACATCGCTGCTATGTGTTCAACATGCTCGACGGCGCCGAGCTACGCCGTGTAATCGAGCTGGAAAAGCCCGATCACATTATCCCCGAAGTGGAAGCGATAGCCACTCCTGTGCTTGTGGAACTTGAGAAAGAAGGCTACAATGTGACCCCTACCGCGACCGCAGCATTCCTGACAATGAATCGCGAAGGCATACGCCGTCTTGCAGCCGAACAGCTCGGACTGCCCACGTCGCCCTACCGCTTTGCCGAAACCTACGAGGAATTCCGCTCGGCAATCGATGCCATCGGTCTTCCGGTAGTGGTGAAACCCGTCATGAGTTCATCGGGCCACGGCCAGAGCACCGTGCGCACACCCGAGCAGATAGATGAAGCCTGGCGCGAGGCTCAGGAAGGCGGACGTGCCGGCGCAGGCCGCGTTATCGTGGAAGGTTTCGTGGATTTCGACTATGAAATCACACTGCTCACAGTGCGCTCCATATCCGGTACTGTGTTCTGCGAACCTATCGGCCACATTCAGGTCAACGGCGATTACCGCGAATCATGGCAGCCTCAACCCATGACCGACAAAGCACTCGAGAATGCCCGTCACATAGCCAAGGAAGTGACCGATGCCCTCGGCGGCTACGGCATCTTCGGCGTAGAGCTGTTTGTGAAAGGCGACCATGTGATCTTCAGCGAAGTATCGCCTCGCCCGCACGACACCGGCATGGTGACTATGATTTCGCAGGATCTGAGCGAGTTTGCCCTTCATGCCCGCGCACTTCTCGGACTGCCCGTACCGGCTGTCCGCTTCTATGGCCCGTCGGCATCGCGTGCGGTGGTAGTTGAAGGCGATAGCGACACCGTGGAATTCGGCAATCTCGACAAAGTACTTGCCGAGCCCGGCACCCAGATGCGTATATTCGGCAAGCCCGAAGTGCATGGACACCGCCGCATGGCTGTTATCCTCGGCACCGACACCACTCTCGATGAAGCCCGCGCCAAGGCCAAACGCGCCCTCGACGCCCTCGAAGTAACAGTATACTGATATCACTAAAAGAAATAAAGCCGGAGCAGCCATAGTTCCGGCTTTTTTTAATTTGAAAATGAAAAAATTTCTGATAGGAGGCGGCATATTTGTACTAGTGGCATTCATTGCCACCGGTGTAGCTCTGCTAAAATATACACAAGTGGAATGGTGGATTCCGGCAGGCGCAGCTGCTGTCATAGCCATAGTCACAATACCACTCACAGCCATGCTGCGTGCCAAACGGAAAAGAAAAACCGGAATATGGGAAATGTGCCTCCATGCCGCCATTGTTGGTTCGGTGGCATTCGGTGGTATCATGGCATTGAACCGTTTTGCTCCCGGCACCGCCGAGCACAACGAAACCGGCACCGTAATTCAAAAATATTCCCGCGAACACACGCAATACCGCGGTGTACGCCGCCGCCATCCGGTGGGGAAAACACGGCAGTACTATATCCTGGTGCAGATGCCCGACAGCTCGACCGTAGAGATGCCGGTGTCGGTAGAAAAATACAACCGCACCCGCACAGGCGCCCGGATGGACTTCGACGTACGCACCGGATTCCTCGGCTGGCCAGTGATGGTGTAGCCATCTTTCCGCTAAAATAAACTTCTCATCAATTTCGGCAAACCGGTTTATTTCCATAATATCCGGTTTGCTTTTTATTACAACCGACACCATCGGCGCAGACACCATTGTTGATGTCTACAACATAGCCGGTGTTCTTGTGCGCAACACCGTGGCATTCTCCGAAGCCCTCAACGGCCTTTCGCGAGGCATATACTTAGTACGCACACCTGCTACCACAATCAAAGTGATGAAATAATCGGAAGTCACTAAAAAAACTCCGGACACATTTGCGTCGATTCGCATGTGTCCGGAGTTTTTTCTTAATAATGCCTGAGGGATAGGATTATTTAACTCCTAACCTGTCTCTTATAACTTATGTCACTTTATTACCGCCAGACCGCCAAGCGCGGTTTCTTTATATAGCGACGGGATGTCGTGACCGGTCTGCTTCATCACTTCGACAATGCGGTCGAATGTCACGCGATGCTTTCCGTCGGAAAACGCTGCATAGAGATTGGCATCGAGCGCACGTGCAGCCGCATATGCATTGCGTTCTATGCAGGGAATCTGCACAAGTCCGCACACAGGGTCGCAGGTAAGACCCAGGTGGTGTTCCAGGCCCATCTCGGCAGAGTATTCTATCTGCGCCACCGTGCCACCGAAGAGCTGCGATGCCGCTGCAGCCGCCATGGCACATGCCACACCGACCTCGCCCTGACAGCCGACTTCGGCACCCGACACAGACGCGTTCTGCTTCACTACATTGCCAAAAAGTCCGGCGGTGGCAAGCGCACGGAGTATGCGCTTCTCGCTGAATCCTTTCGAGGTATACAAGTGATATAACACTGCCGGCACAACTCCACACGATCCACATGTAGGTGCAGTGACGATACGACCACCGGCGGCATTCTCTTCCGACACAGCGAGGGCGTAGGCATATACGAGGCCGCGGCTTTTCAACGACTTGTTGTAGCCCTCGGCATGCACATAGTAGCTCACAGCCTTACGGCGCACACCAAGGCCACCGGGAAGCACACCCTCGGCCTCGATGCCACGTTCGACAGCCGATTTCATAACGCCCCAAACCTCTGCGAGATAGTCCCAGATAGCACTACCCTCGCATTCGTCGACATACTCCCAGTAGCTGGTTCCATTTTCTTCGCAATAGCGCATTATGTCGCCAATTTTGGTAAGAGGATATATGTCGGGACCGGCACTACGCGGCTGCCCTTCCTCGACAATATCGCCACCACCGACAGAGTACACGGTCCAGTTATCGATTTCCGATCCTTCGGAACCGAATGCTCGGAAGGTCATACCATTGGTATGAAATGGCAGCACAGTCTCGGGCTTCCACACGATTTCGGCAGGAGCTTCGGCTGTGAGAACTTCGAGAATAGCCTGATCGGTGAGGTGACCGCGACCTGTAGCGGCAAGCGCTCCATACAGTATCACCTCGTAGCGCACGGCACGACCGCGTGTGCGATCCACAAATTTCTCGGCAGCCTTGCGAGGACCCATGGTATGAGAGCTGCTCGGGCCAAGACCTATCTTGTATAGTTGTCGTAAGGACTCCACGTTTTTTTAAATTATGAATTATGGGATTATGAATTATGAATTGGGTCTTTCCAATTATGAATTATGGGAATGTTGAACGATGGAGCATAGATGCATTTAATTCATAATTCCATAATTCATAATTAAAAATCATCATTTATTCTGAGAACCAAAGGTTTCCTTGATATTCCACACGGCTACCGAACCGATGAGCAGCAGTACGCCACTGACCACAAGCATGCCCACTGTGAGCGGTGCGCCATTGTCGGCAGCGGGGAAACAGTGCAGCACGGCGCCACCACACAAAGCAGCCACAATCTGTGGAATAGTGATGGTACAGTTGAACAAACCGAGGTATGTGCCTATATTGCCGCCACTGAGAGCATTGGTGAGTATGGTGAATGGCATCGACAGCATTGCAGCCCATGCACAGCCCATCAGAGCATAGCTCACGGCAAGGACATAGGGATTGTGGATGAAGAATACCGATATGAAACCGATTGCACCGATAAGAAGACTGAGTGAATATCCGAGCTTACGGCGACGGAAACCGGCAAGCACAATAGCCCATAGCACAGCAGCGATAGCCTGGATGGCGAAGAGATTGCCATTCCAGTCGCCGGCATCCTGATATGCCTTTGTCGATGGGTCGAGCACAGTCTTGTAGTTAATGGCTATTTCGTCGGGAGTTCCGATGCCGGGTAACTCCGATGTCTGCTCGAGCACATATGTACCGGTACCTTCATCGAGTTTGGCTATATGCGCCATGGTAAGCACCGTCCCGGGCTTAAGGAGCGAAAGCACCGTTGCCTCTCCGTCGGGGGTCAAAGTGAGGGTGCCGTTTTCAATAACAGGCTGCTCACCTGCGAAGAAATATTTATCGTCGTACGACTTACCATCGATGGTCACACCGGTAACCTCCTGCACAGAAGGCGCATCGAAAGCCTGGAGAGCGACAGCATCGGTAGAATAAGTCCACATGTAGAGGAAGGCAGCCCAGCAGAAAAACTGCACAAGGCCGACAGTCCAGAACACCTTAGGAGCCTTCACCAGCAGGCGGAACATATTCTCCTTCGGGCCCTTTTCCTCTTTATCGACCTCAATGCCATGGAAGGCGGCATATTCGGCCGGCGGCATTTCCTTTACCTTAGCAAAGGTATACACCACACAAAGCAGAAGAATGAATGCACCCAGATAGAAAGCCCAGGTCACAGTGGGGGGTACCTCGCCTGCCGGAGCCGTATTGCTAAGGAACCATGCGAGCACAAACGGCGCAACATAGCCCACTACCGAGCCGGCATTGCAGAGAAACGACTGGATAGAATACGCGAGACCTTTCTGTCGCTCATTCACCATATCGCCAACAAGCATCTTGAAGGGCTGCATGGCCATGTTTATCGACGTGTCGAGCAACATAAGCATCACCAGTCCGAAGATTATGGCCTGCGAAATTGCGAGACCGAGACTACCCGCATTGGGAAGGAAACACATCACAATGATAGCCACAGCCGCACCAACGAGCAGATAAGGCAGACGGCGTCCGAGGCGGTTCCAAGTACGGTCGCTGGCCGATCCTACAATCGGCTGCACAATAAGCCCCATAAGAGGGGGAAGAATCCAGAAATAACTAAGGTCGTGGGGATCGGCGCCGATAGTTGAGAAAATACGGCTCACCTGCGAGCTTTGCAGCGCATACGCAATCTGGACACCAAAGAACCCGAAACTAAGGTTCCACAGCTTCCAGAAGCTCAAATCGCGTTGGTCTTTCATGAAGTAAATAAGTAAGTGTTAGTAAGTAAGTATATTATCGAATCTGTAAGTAAGTCTATTTCATCATTGGCGGGCGCGGAGCCAATCGATCTCCATCTGCCACAGCGACGGATCGGGCGTCTCGAGAATGAGAGGGATACCGTCGAGCCTGGGGTCGGCCATCATAAGCGCGAAAAAATCAGAACCAAGCATACCCTTGGATATAGATGCATGGCGGTCGACCCTCGAGCCTGCGCCCTTGAGCGAATCGTTGACATGCATGCCACGCAGGTAGCCGAAACCAACCGTGCGACCGAATTCATCCCATGCCGAGGCATATCCGTCGGCTGTCGACATATCGTAGCCGGCCGCAAACGCATGGCAAGTGTCGACACACACTCCCACCCGGCTTTTATCGTCGACACCGTCGATAATTCCGGCCAACTGGGCGAATGTATAACCGAGGTTAGAACCCTGACCGGCCATATTCTCTACGACTGCTGTCACACCCTCGGTGCGCTCCAACACATAATTTATCGACTCAGCCACCATGGCAATAGCCGTGTCCTCATCGAGCTCGCGCATGTGCGACCCCGGATGGAAATTGATGCGGTCGAGGCCCAGCGACGCCACACGGCGCATCTGGTCGGCGAGGCTATCGCGGGAAAGTTTAAGTTTACGTGGATCGGGCGAACAGAGATTCAGCAGCAAAGATGCATGCGGAAGTATCTGTGAGGCAGAAAATCCGGTAGCGCAGCAGGCTTCCTTGAAACGCACCACTTCACCATCGGGATAAGGAGGATAGCGCCACAATTTGGGATCGACAGGACAAAACGCAAAAGCAGTCGCACCTATAGCCTTGGCCATAAGCGGAATACGGCCCACCTCAGGTAGGCTGTCGATATGTGCGCCGAGATACTTCACTACATCCGGAGAAAAAATTTCTCAAATTTAATGATTTTTCCTCAATATAAGCACATTCCATTTCTAAAAAAAGCCGAACGACCTTTAACAAGTATGTGACGGGAATCTAAAACAGGTTCCGGATACAAGCAAAACTTTCATCTGTAGTCAGTTTCCAGAAAATCGAGCCTCTTATCGATTTCTACATCGTTATTCTTAGCAATTTTAACCCCAAGAGCCACACCAAGCCCGGTTTCGGGATTCTCCTCAAATTTCCTCAAAGCCTTCAACATCGAAATTCGGTCGGTCTTTTCATAATGGTCTTCTCCAAGAACCGGCGTCATTTCCCTTTGGGTCGCTTGAATTCCCGTTGCAGTGAAATGATGCTGTCCGGTACTTTCAGATGCTTCAAGAATCAAACCGGGCAATCCAGACAATTTCCAAGGGCCGTCCTGCACAGGGATATCTGTTGTAAACCACGCCGACCATTCACGGCCTCGATAATCGCAGGTCGCCATCACACATTCATATCCGAGAATCGTTTTGGCCGAATCCACAATTTCCCAATTCTGAAGCTCATACGGTTCTGAATAGTAGAACATCATGGCCACATTACCGTCGTATACTTCCGTTTCGCCTTTCTTTTTCGATTTAAGAATATACATCGGAATTTTTCTCGAAGGCACGGAGCCGATATTTCCGGATGCAAATGCAGCCATTTTCATCTGATTGTATATCTCCTTACCCTCGGGCGTATACTCCAAGGAGTCGATGTATTCAGTCTCAGGACTATAGAATTTTGATTCGGTCATATTGGCAAGCAACACAAGCTGATGATTCTGTTCCTTGCCGGTCCTATGAAAGTGCCGGTAATTATAGCTGACCTCAATGTCGGCTTTCTCCTGTGCTACGGCAGCCATCACCGCGATACACGCCACTATGATTGCAATTATTCTGTTCATATTGTTATCTGTAATCGGTTTCAAGATAATCGAGATCTGCCTTCAGCTCAAGCGATTTAAGCTGAGAAGGCCGTAAGCCTTGGACTGGAGTCTGTGCCGTGATGATAGTTCCCATATTTTCATCAAAGAAACGCTTATGTTTCAGCAGTTCCTTCCGCGACATATTCTCATATAGGTACTCTTCGTAAACCGGAGGCACTTCACCGCATCCGGCTTCAATTCCGGTAGCCGAAAAGCTATATTGGCCCGTACTATCCGAAGCCTCCATTATCAGACCGGGCAGCCCTTCCAGTTTCCACGGACCGTCTGAAAGAGGAATATCGGGGGCAAACCATACGGTCCACAGTCTCCCGTGAAAATCCGCCTGCGCCATTACACATTCATAATTGAGCACACTCTTGATAGAATCGGTAATAACCCATTCTATTTGCGAAAGAGGCTCCTCATAATAGTATCTTTCCGCTGCAATCGTGTCGTAGCGCTTAAGCACATTGTTTTTCCGATCCTTGTATACATACATCTTCTCCCAGCGGTTCGGGATTTTGGCAATATCTTTGGAAGAAATCATCTTAGGCTGGGATGCCTGATATTTGGCTCGTCCTTCGGGAGTTGAATTAAGCGAATCAATCCAATTCGTCATCGGATTGTAGAATTTGGAGCAGGAGATATCGGCAATCAATATCATCGGTCGCTCCACCTCATAGCCTCTGACGGTGAAAAAATGATATAGATAGCTCACCTTGATGTTAGTAGCCCCCTGCGCAGATGCAACCAAAGCTACAAACAACAGAATAAGCGCAAGTCCGGGTTTATTCATACCAGTAGATAGTCTCATATTCATTTCACGTCTATTCCGACCGCGACCTTATGCTGTAAATATATGAATAAACCAAAGCATAAAGGCCCTACTCGTCGGGAGAATCTATCATATTCTCGAGGGCTTCCGAATCGCGTTGATGCTCATCGGGTGTCTCACCATCCTCGCGATTGGTTATGTATATATCGTAATAGGCAAGCAGAAGTGTGGTGAGAGGCAAAGCTATGATAAGCCCTATGAAACCGAGCAAGGTTCCCCACACAGAGAGCGAGAAAAGTATGATGGCGGGATTGAGTCCCATGGCCTTGCCCATGATTTTGGGTGTGAGAATGAGGTCCTGTATACACTGCACGATTATATACACAGCCATGCACGACCACCACACATGCCAGAAATCAGCACCTGTATCGGCCGAATATACAAGGCATATGAGTGTGGCTGGCACCAGAGAGATCAATTGCAGATATGGCACCATATTGAGTACTCCGATAAAAAGGCCAAGCACAATTGCCATCGGAAGCCCGATGATACTGAATCCGATGCAGAACATTATACCCACAAGGAAAGCAACCAGAGCCTGTCCGCGGAAATAATGGTTCATCGAATTTTTCACATCGTTTGCAATGCGGAAAGCGGTCGGACGGTACTTCGGCGGCACCAGACGCTTGAATCCTCTGAGCAGGCGCTCATAGTCGAGCATAATGAACACCACATAGAGCAGCACCACAAACCAGTTGAATATGCCCATGACCACACTCACGCCACCCATTATGAACGATCCGGCTGTATCGAGCATTGTCCGCAGGTCCTGGCGTGTAAGCTCGTGCGACAGCTGGTCGAGGTCGATATTGGTGCGCAGATAGTCGTGGAGCCAGTCGGGAATGAATGCAATCTGCGCCCCTGCCGAAGCATATGCGCTTATGGCTTTTGCCACCTGATGCACCTCATCCATCATGGACGGTACCACAAACACACCTATGGCCGACAGCACCAGCACAGTCTCGAAAAGCGTCATCAATATAGGAAGCCATCGGTGCTTTACCCTGAGCAGGCGCTTGTTGTACTGCACGAACGGCTCGAGCATGTAAGCCAGCAGCCATGCCACAAGAAATGGCAACAACACAGATTTCAGTATCCCAACGAGCCAAATGGCACCGAGGATTGCGGCCAGAGTGAGCACCATTCGCACAACTCGGTCGAAAGTGTACGGGCGGTATGCAGGGTTATTTTCTGACATTATGAGAAGCTGGAAACAAAATTTTTTTCAAAGTTAACGAAAATTCGGTAATTTTGTGGCAAAATCAGGAAAAAGTAAAAATAAGCTATGACAGAAACTATCAAGCAAGCGCTCAACGATAAAGCATGGGCGCGTTGGCTGGCACTCATCCTCGTTGCGTCGATGATGTTCTTCGCCTACATGTTTGTCGACGTAATGTCGCCACTTCAGTCACTTGTGCAGACCCAGCGCGGCTGGACTCCGGTGGCTTTCGGTAACTATGCCGGTGCGGAGTATATACTGAATGTTTTCGGTTTCCTCATCCTCGCAGGCATCATCCTCGACAAGATGGGCGTCCGTTTCACAGGCACACTATCTGCCTCGGTGATGGTTATCGGCGCATTTATAAAGCTCTACGGTCTCAGCGACGCTTTCCAGGGTACCGCTCTCGACCAGTGGCTTTCATCGTGGTGGACCGACATGCCCGGCAGCGCCAAGATGGCCGCTTTCGGCTTCATGATATTCGGATGCGGCTGTGAAATGGCCGGCATCACAGTCTCCAAAGCCCTCGCCAAATGGTTCGAAGGCAAAGAAATGGCACTCGCCATGGGTCTTGAAATGGCCATTGCCCGCGTGGGTGTGTTCGCCATCTTCTCGATATCGCCCCGCCTTGCCGACTGGGGTGGCACACCATCGGTAGTGACTCCGGTGGCATTCTGTGCCGCACTCCTTTGCATCGGTCTGCTATGCTTCATAGTATTCACATTCATGGATAGCCGCCTCGACAAGGAACTTGGTGCGGCAAATAGCGCTGCCGAGGGCTCCGACGAGGAGTTCAAGCTCGCCGACGTCGCTTTCATATTCCGCAGCCGCCTGTTCTGGATCGTGGCCATGCTGTGCGTGCTCTACTACTCGGCCATCTTCCCCTTCCAGCGCTATGCTGCAAATATGCTCCAGTGCAACCTCGGTATTACAGAGACTCAGGCGAGCGACATATTCCGCTGGTTCCCCATCGGAGCTGCAGCCCTTACCCCCTTCCTCGGATATTTCCTGGATAAGAAAGGCAAAGGAGCCACCATGCTTATACTCGGTGCAATCCTCATGATAGTATGCCACCTCACTTTCGCATTTATCGTGCCCGCGACCAAGAGCGACGTCATCACCTACTCCGCTATCGTAGTGCTCGGTATCTCGTTCTCGCTTGTACCGGCAGCCCTCTGGCCCTCGGTGCCCAAAATCATGGACAAGCGATTCCTCGGCAGTGCCTACTCTCTCATATTCTGGGTACAGAACATCGGCCTTGCCTTCGTGCCCATCATCATCGGTAAAGTGCTGCTGGCATCCAACCCCGGCATCGACGATCCTCTGGCCTACAACTACACCGCCCCGATGTGTGTGTTCGCATCGCTTGGCGGCCTGGCACTCCTCTTCGGCATATGGCTGAAGATTCTCAATGCCAAGAACGGCTATGGCCTCGAAGAGCCTAACATTAAATCGGACGCCGAAGTCCTCGCAGCCGAAGACCAGGCGGCCGAAGGATAATCCCGGTTATCACCACACAAAAAAAGCACCTGCCGTCCCACCGATGGGATTGCAGGTGCTTTTTCGATACAGTCTGTGAAGAGATAATCAGAAAAGATCTTTCACTTTTTCTTTGGCTTTTTCAGCGGCGTCGGTAGTGGCATCCTTAGCTTTCTGTGCGGCATCGACGGTAGCGTCCTTAGCCTTATTTGCAGCGTCGACAGTAGCGTCCTTTGCCTTCTGGGCTGCATCGCCGGCGGCGTCCTTGGCATTCTGCACGGCATCACCGGCGGCTTCCTTCACGCCTTCAACTGCATTGGATGCTGCTGAACTGACGCTGTCGCCTGCCACCGAAGCGGCCTCCTTGGCATCATCAAACTTATCGCCGGCAACATCTTTCACCTTGCCGAGAGCAGTATTAACTGCATCGAAAGTCGACGATAGAGCGGGAGCTTTATCTTTTACCACAGGTTCGATTTGGTCGAGATACTTCTGAGCTTCATCGACTTTACCTTCGTCGACGAGTTTCTTGGCATAGTCCTTGGCCTGATCCACATACACCTTGAGGCTGTCGGGATTAGTACAATTCTCTATTTTAGTCTTCATGTCAGAGGCCGAAACCTGTTCCGACGTCTTGGAACCGCACGAAGTGGCGGCAAGAGCAAGAGCCACGATGGCTGTTAAAACTAACTTTTTCATTTCATTGTCATTTCATAGTTACCATTACCAAACATCGGGAAGAATTGAAAGGTTGGCCATCAGAGTGTTAAAAAAGCAAAACGCCCGGCAAACACCGGGCGTCCCTTATCATTTATATATGTAATATCAGAAATAGAAATTGGTGCTCTTAGGATAGTAGAGCATACCCGAGCCAACCTGCTGTGCCACGCTGTCGCCCATCGAATTGGCCACGATAGCCAAAGCGAATCTCAGCGACGAACTCGGGCCGTTGCCGGTGATAAGATTCTCGAGTGTCATCACAGGCACATCGCGCATGATGGCGCCATGCTGCTTGCACTCGGCCTCGAAACCGGGATAGCATGTGGCTTCCCTGCCATCAAGCAGACCAAGCGGTGCAAGCACCACAGCAGGCGAGGCGCATATAGCGGCAATCTTACCTTTATGAACCTTCAGGAGATCGCCCAACGCGGAGAAGTTGTGAAGATTTGTTGCTCCAGGCATACCGCCGGGCAATATAAGCCATTCTGAACCTGAAAAATCGGCCTGACCAAAAGTGATGTCGGCCTCTACGGGGATACCGTGGGCGCCGGTTACCTTCCGGGAGTCAGTGATTGAGACGGTTTTAACGTCCATACCCGCGCGACGCATGACATCGACTACGGTAAGAGCCTCGATTTCTTCGAAACCTTCGGCAAGGAAAACAAATGAACGGTGCATGGTAGGTTTTCGTTTGAAAAATGGATAGGTATATTTGGTTTTAGGCCGTATGCTGTATTCCTCGAGGAATTTCAACGTGCTTTACTATGACACTTAACACCCGGCGCAGTGAAAAGGTTCGCGTTTTGTCAGATTTTTAGTACTTTTGAAGCCAGTTACTTTTTTATGATGAAACAAAATTTTGGTATTCTGCCGCTAATATCGGCAATAGTTTTGACATTTGCAAGTTGTAGCGAAAAATTTATAACAACCGACGGCTCCGCATGGGCTACCACCTACCATATAGTATACTCGGGCGGACGCGATTTGTCGGACTCTATCGAGGCTCAGATTGCGCTTGTCGACAACGAACTGTCGATGTTCAATCCCGCATCGGCAGTATCGGCTGTTAATGCCGGATTGACAGATACGGTCGACTTCTACTTCCGTGCCGTATTCGACTGTGCTGCAGAAGTAAGCGCTCTGTCCGACGGCCGCTACGATCCCACGGTAGCGCCTCTGGTCGACCTATGGGGTTTCGGACGTACTGACAAAGCGGCAGCACCCTCCGATTCGCTTATCGGAGCCGTCCTGGAGTCCATTGGCATAGCCGACTGCAGCATCGATGCGAGTGGTGCGCTCGTCCGCAAAAGCCCTGAAACTGACTTCGATTTTTCTTCGCTGGCCAAAGGGTTCGGAGTGGATTGCGTGGCCGATATGCTCGAACGCAACGGATGCTCCGACTATATGGTGGAAATCGGTGGCGAGATAAGAGTCCGCGGAACTAATCCACGCGGCGAGAAATGGAGAATACAGATCGACGACCCACGCCAAGGCACTGTCCACAGCCGGTACACCGTGCTTCCGCTCGGCCCCGAACGCACTGCCGTTGCCACCAGTGGCAATTACCGCAACTACCGCGCCGACTCTGCCGGTAACATCTACGGCCACACCATTTCGCCGATCGAAGGACGCCCTATAGCCACAGAAGTACTGTCGGCGACCGTAGTGGCTCCCTCGTGCATGCTTGCCGACGCTCTGGCCACCGCCTGCATGACCGGGTCGGCCTCACAAGCTGAAGCCTTGATCGTAAATGCCGGAGCCGCGGCCATGCTCATAGTGGCCGAAAACGGGGATGATATATCCACAAAAAAAATCGGCTGTCTCACGACAAACGAAAATCCTTAACCTTAAATCTAATACCATGAAAAACACAGTGCAAATTAGCAAATGTGCAATTACAACATGGCGGGAAAGGAGAAAGTTCATGATAAAAAATCTTTTAACTTTCTTTAACTCAGATGTGACATAATTACTCGACCGAAAAAGCTAATTTCGGCTTTGGAAAAAGTAACAGAACCGACAAACCTTGCAAAAACGACGTTCTACAACGCGCTATATATATGAGTACTAAGATATTAGTGATAGACGACGAAGAAGCCTTGTGCGAAATCCTCAAGTTCAATCTCGAGAAAGAAGGCTATGAAGTAGACTGCGCCTACAGTGCCGAAGAAGCACTTGAGATGAACTTGAAAGACTATTCGCTCTTCATGGTCGATATCATGATGGATAAGCTGAGCGGATACGACTTCGCCAAAGCTATCCGAAACGAAGAAGCTACCGAAACAACCCCCATTCTCTTCTGCTCGGCACTCTCGGGCGAGGATTTCGTGGTAAGAGGCCTGAATATAGGCGCCGACGACTACGTGACAAAGCCCTTCGTAATCGGCGAAGTGCTTGCCCGCGTACGTGCGGTGCTACGTCGTGCCGGAGCTACACGCAAATCAGTATCGGAGCCGGCCAAGGACTCCATCTACGAAAGCGACATCACATTCCACGATCTGCGCATAGACCGCAACGACAAAGTCTGTCTGCTCAATGGCGAACGTCTGCAACTCACCCGCACCGAATTCGACATACTCCTTTTCTTCCTCACCCATCAGAACAGAATTTACTCCCGCGAGGAAATAATTCAGAATGTATGGGGCGACGATGTGGTAGTGACTGAGCGCACCATCGATACCAACATAACCCGGCTTCGCAAGAAACTTGGCTCTTACGACAAATACATAGTCACCCGCCAAGGATTCGGATATGGATTTAAGGAGAAAGATTAGTTACCAGTGGCAGATGTTCCTGCCCCTTGTGCTCACCCTCTGGGTGGTGATACTGGGCATGGGATTCCTGCAGTTTCACAACGAAGCCGAGTTCCGCAGCGAAAAAATCCGCGAACAACTCGACCTTGTCAACTCGCGCGTCATCGCCGCCTATGAGAAAGACATCAATCCCGAAGACTTTCTCGACTTTATCGCAAAATACTACCGCGATAACGAACTATACGATAAAATCCGCATTTCGCTCTACGTCGACGGTAAGCTCTCGAAAGCTTATGGCCGACCGATAACCCTTACAGAAGAGGAACTTGCCGGAAACAGCGCCGGATCGGGCGCCACCAACTCATCGGGCGACTTTTTCTACCGCAAGCCGCAGCGCAGTGCCGACGGCCGTGTGGTGGTATGCACCATATTGCCCTACAACAAGACCGTCAACATGGCCGCCACACCATCGGCCCGCATCATGTATATAGTGATTGCCATAGGCCTCGCCGTGACCATACTGTCGTTCTTCTCCACCCGCTACTTTGGCCGGAATATCAAGATTTTACGCTCCATCGCCGAAAGGGCCGCTTCCGACCCCAACTTCATACCGGCAATGGACTATCCCCACGATGAGCTCGGCGACATAAGCCGCCAGATAATCCACATGTACAACGAGCGCTCCCAGGCCATGTTCCGCCTCAAGCGGGAGCACAATGTCGCCATGCATGCCATCGAGGAAAAGGCTCGGGCCAAGCGTCAGCTCACCAACAACATAAACCACGAGCTCCGCACACCTATAGGCGTGATCAAGGGATATCTCGACACCATCCTCGATAATCCCGAGATGGACAATGCATCGCGCACACACTTCCTAAACAAGGCTCGCGACCATGTGAACCGTCTTGTCAATCTCATTGCCGACGTTTCGGCCATTACGCGCCTCGAGGAAGGCGGCAATATGATCAGCACCGAAGAACTCGATTTCCACGATGCAATCTACACTCTGGCCAACGATATCGAGGAATCCGGCTCGCTCGGCGACATGACGTTCAGCTTCGACGTACCGTTCGAATGCAAAGTGCAGGGCAACTACAATCTGCTCACGGGCATGATTATCAACCTGGTGAAGAATTCAGCATCCTATTCAAAAGGCACTGAATGCTCCCTGACATGTACCGGCGAGGACGACAAGTTCTATTATTTCCTCTTCCGCGACAACGGCACCGGCGTGGGCGAGGAACATCTGCCCCATATGTTCGAGCGTTTCTACCGCATCGACTCCGGCCGCTCGCGCAAGGCCGGTGGCACAGGCCTGGGACTCCCCATTGTGCAGAACACCGTGCTGGCACACGGCGGCACAATTACAGTGGAAAACTGTCCCGACGGAGGCCTCGGATTCCGCTTCAGCCTGCCCAAGTACAAAGGCCGCTGATACGTCGCCCGGCCCCTTCTCTCTTTCTCCGGTAGCCCATGGACTCTCAGCGCCAATACATAGCGATTGACCTTAAGTCGTTCTACGCCTCGGTGGAGTGCGTGGCCCGGGGACTTGATCCGCTCGACACCTGTCTGGTAGTTGCCGATCCAAACCGCACCGAAAAAACAATCTGTCTGGCGGTTTCACCGGCCCTGAAAGCCTATGGTCTTGGTGGACGTCCACGCTTGTTCGAGGTCGTGCAGCGCGTCCGGGAGGTGAACCGCACTCGTGGCCGGGCAGCCAAATCCAGCTCCAAGACTATACTCGACTCACATCCCGACACCGCAGTAGACTACATTGTGGCACCGCCACGCATGGCCCACTACATCGACTGCAGCACCCGCATCTATAATATCTACCTGCGGTACATTGCACCCGAGGACATTCACGTGTACTCAATCGATGAGGTATTCATCGACGCCACCGCCTATCTGGGCACTTACCGCATGAGCGCCCATACATTGGCTATGAAAATGATACGCGAGGTACTGGCCGAAACAGGCATCACAGCTACAGCGGGCATAGGCACCAACATGTATCTCAGCAAGATAGCAATGGACATAGTGGCAAAAAAGATGACGCCCGACAGCGACGGCGTACGCATAGCCGAGCTCGACGAGATGTCGTACCGTCGCCAACTATGGGAACACACTCCCCTCACCGACTTCTGGCGCGTGGGCCGAGGAATTGCACGACGCCTCGCAGCCTGTGGCATTGTCACCATGGGCGATATTGCCCGCTGCTCCGTGGACAACGAAGAACTGCTCTACCGCCTGTTCGGAGTAAATGCCGAACTGCTGATAGACCATGCCTGGGGATGGGAACCGGTGACAATGGCACATGTAAAAGCCTATCGTCCGAGCTCTCACTCTATGGGTAGCGGCCAGGTACTGCAAAGCGCCTATACAGTGGCAAAAGCACGCATCGTAGCACTGGAGATGGCCGACAGCCTGGCTCTCGACCTCCTCGACAAAGGACTTGTAGCCGATCAGCTCATACTCCATATCGGCTACGACTCGCAAAGTCTTGCCGACCCTGCAATCCGTGCACGCTACGACGGAAAAATATCAATCGACCACTACGGGCGCGAAACCCCATTCCATGCACACGGCACGGCCAACATCGGCCGCCACACATCGTCGTCCGACATTATTTCGGCTAAAATAGCGGAAGTATTCGACAGCATAGCCAATCCAATACTGCTTGTACGCCGGCTTTCTATCACCGCAAACCATGTGATTCCCGAATGCGCTGTCACACAAAAAACAGAAGGCCGTCAGCTCGATCTATTCACCGACTACGAGGAGCTGAAGCGCATGGAGGCATGCGAGGCCGAAGAGCGCGCACGCGAGCGCAGACGCCAACAGGCGATTCTGAAAATAAAGAAAATGTTTGGCAAAAATGCCATCCTCAAAGGCCTGAACTATGCCGACGGTGCAACTCAGCGCGAACGCAACCATCAAATCGGAGGGCATCATGAGTAAGTACGACGACATAATCGGGTTGCCCCACCACGTGAGTCATACACATCCACCCATGACAATGGAAAACAGGGCGGCACAATTCGCCCCATTCGCAGCTCTCACAGGCCACGACGACGCTATAGCAGAAACCGCCCGCTGCACCATGGCCTATGCCGAACTGAGCGACGACCAACACGAACTACTGAGCAGACGACTCGCCTACGCACTCGAGTACTCCAGCCAAGGAGCCATTCTGCAATTCGACATATTCCGGCCCGACAAGCGCAAGCAGGGTGGCGCCTACACCACGATCACCGGCAGCATAAAGAAATTCGATGAATACGACCGTTGTATAATACTACACGATGGCCAGAAGCTACCGCTCGGCTACATAGCGGCAATCAACGGTTCGCTTTTCGATTCTTTCGAATAACAGGCGCCTTGGCCTTTTCCGATGGTTTCGACGACTTCACCGTTGGCCAACCGTCGGCACCCCATGTGATTTTGTCGAGATACACCTTGCGACCGGCTTCAGGCTCAGCTACATCAAAGCCATGGTAGAGCATCCACCAATCGCCGGCGTCATCGGTCACGAAGTTGGCGTTATGTCCCGGTCCGATCACCTTGTCGCTCCGCTCCATCATCAGGGAGAAGCCGT
Source organism: uncultured Muribaculaceae bacterium (assembly GCA_910587915.1). Classification (GTDB taxonomy): domain Bacteria; phylum Bacteroidota; class Bacteroidia; order Bacteroidales; family Muribaculaceae; genus CAG-873. Next base: position 191,000 of record CAJUOB010000002.1, read on the forward strand.
TCTCCATCGCCGGGTTGCCATAGCGGTCCTCGTAAGGGCCGAAAAGATCTTTCGATCTTGCCATTACCACGCGATATGTGCTCCGCTCGCCCTCACAGCATGTTCCGGCCGAGCCGACAAGATAATAGTAGCCATCGTGCTTTATGATATTGGTACCCTCGGTGAGTGTTCCGGCTATCTGCCGAGGTTTCGCACCTTCACGCACAGAAAGGCCGTCGTCGCTAAGCTCAATGCCATATATACCCCTGAAACTTCCCCAGAACAGATATTTACGTCCGTTTTCCTCGATATAGAACGGGTCTATACTGTTCTGAACACCGATCTCATTACTGATAAAGAGTTTACCATGATCGGTGAAAGGACCTTCGGGCGACTCCGCTGTAGCCACACCGACACCACATTCCCACTCTCCGCCCCAGCGCGATTTAGAGTAATACAGCACATAGCGACCGTCGAATTTCTGAATATCGGGAGCCCATATATTGCCGTCGGGCACCATCTTCGGACGGGTCTCGTCGGTAAAAGCCGTGCCGACAAATGTCCAGTCGGTAAGATTGTCGGACTTGAAAATGGGGAGATTGCGGGTGTTCTCGGTCGCATACAGATAGTAAGTGCCATCGTCGGCACGGAGCACCGTAGGATCGGGTGCGCTGCGGTTGATGACAGGATTGGAATATGTGCGTCCGGCAGTGTACACCGGCGCCATGAGCAGTGCGGCAAGCAGCATGCCGGCAGAGTATAGACGTGTCTTCATCGATGCTATTTTTGTTTGTACAAAATTACGTAAAAAGGCACTTTCCGGTGAACCATCGACGTTTATTTATTGTTATGTATATTGTCATAATTGTATCACATCATGCAAAAACGTCGTGCTCTATTTTTTGCCACAGTTCTGGCAGGTGCAGCCTCGGCCGGCGCCATGGAACTATCCGATATAGCCAAGGCCTTGTCGGCCGTCGGAAACTACACCGATTCATGCAGCTATGAAGTGCTGCTGCCTTCCCTACCCGATCCCGTGGCCTACTCCATATCTCTCACAGCATCCCCAGCAGACAACGCCGACACCCTGGCGCTGTGCCGATACGTCATCGACTGGAAACTGCCCGCACCATCGGGTATATCCGAAGGCTTCTCGGCCTACACATCGGGAGCGCACTACCGCTACCGCGACCACAAACTCCAGGAATACCATGCCGAATGGGACATCAATCCCTTCGCCCCTATGGGCAATGTGGCACGCGGCGTGCAGAATCTCGTGCAGTTCGCCGATCTGCTGCCGGCATATCTCGGACACCTGTTCATGGAGATGTCGACCGATTCCACCTATCAGTATAAGGTTGCCCCCGACAGCCTCGTATCGGGTGAGCGTGCATGCGTGGTCGAAGGTATACGCCGCGTGCATGGCTACGATGCAGCCGAGTACACCTATATTCTCGACCCCACGTCGTACCTTCCCCGCAAGATAGAACTCGAGAACAATCCCGGCCAACTTGGCGAACAAAGTATCACCGTACGCTATACCGGGAATACGTCGACGGCTCCGGCAACTATCACCGAAGACATGCTCGCCGAACACTATCCCGACGCTTTCGGCCGATATCGCAGCAGCTCATATGCACTCGAGAATCTGCCCGGCAAACCGCTGCCGCGCCTTGTGGCCCCCACAACCACCGGCGAGCGCTATCTACACGAACACGGCGAACGACTCGCCGCACCCACTATCTTCGCTTTTGTCGACGCTTCCGTGGGCTCAACTGCCGATGTAGTGAAGGAAATCCGCGGGGCTACCGACTATCTACCATTCCAGACCGACGTAGTATGGGTATTTCTCAACCATCGCGCCGACGATATAGAAGCCATCGTGCCACAAATCCGTCCCGGCGAGCATCTGCTCATGAATGCCCGCGGGGCCGCCACTGAGTGCGGCGTCGGTGCCGATACGCCGGTGCTCGTTTTTGTAGGGAGCGATGGAATAGTACGCGATTATCTGCGCGGTTACAACCAGGACTTCCGCTCGATTGTTATACAAAAAGCAAGTCTTAGCAACTAAACTATACAAAAAAACATGGAAACAATCTATTTCAAAGGGACTCCCTGCCACACCTACGGCAATATCCCCGCCGTAGGAACCCAGGCTCCGGAGTTCACATTGACAAGCAATTCTCTCGAAGATATCAAACTGACCGACTACAAAGGCAAGCGTGTGGTGCTCAACGTATTCCCGAGCCTCGACACCGCTGTATGCGCCATGTCGGTGCGTCGCTTCAATCAGGAAGCAGCCAAGCTCGACAATACTGTGGTGATATGCGTGTCGATGGACCTTCCTTTCGCCCAGAGCCGCTTCTGCACAGCCGAAGGTATCGATAAACTCGTGGTGGCTTCGGCATTCCGTTCCAAGGACTTCGTGAAGAACTACGGCCTCGAAATGGTCGACGGTCCTCTCGCAGGTCTCCTCGCACGTGCCGTACTGGTACTCGATGAAAAACACGAAGTAATATTCTCCGATCTTGTCGAGGAAATAACCAACGAACCCGACTACAAGGGCGCACTCAGCGTACTTAAATAAGTCCTATTTGATAAGTCCTATCAATGAGGATGCCAGCACATACCGACATCAAGTCGGCGGCTGTCATCCTCATTTTTTTGTATATGGAAATCTGATATCTATCGGCTTCATTCCATCAACGGACACCGAGCAAGTGCCGGGAGCACCGTTGTGACGCACATATAGCCGTAGACGTCCTTTATGGAATGCTCCCCGCTCTTTCGAACTATACTTCACTCCCTGAGGATCATACTGATTGCCATTGTCGACACCGGCAATCTCACAGCCAAGTGCGGAGAAGTCGGCATTCTCTGCAAAATCCGGAACTATGTTACCATTGCGGTCGACCACTTTCACTTCTATGCAATCGACTTTTGCCCCGGGCACAACCACTGTTTCCAATCGAGATGGCGCACCTGCTGTAGCCAATTTATGGCGGCCGACCTCTTTTTTCCCACGGAAAGCCACCGCTTCAAGCGTTCCCGGCTTATATTTCACTCCGGGAAAACGCACCAGACAACTGTCGGGATGTACCTTGCCACGGGCAAGCTTCTTTCCGGCCAGACGTAGCTCCACCTCATCGCAATTCGAATACACTATCATGTCCACAATAGTGTCGGGCGTCCAGTTCCAATGATCCTCGACACGTCGTGGAGTCCACGGAAAATCAGGATGTGGGTTGGGACACTCCACACCTGCATGCACCACCGGCTCAGATGTCCAATACGACTTCCGCAGGTAATATTCCGGTTTGGGGAAGCCGGCGATATCGTTCATACTTTCATCCCAACCTCGATAGCCGTCCCACACAATTTCCCCAAGATAATCGAATCCGACCCATATAAATTCGCCTATACAAGAGTCGGTGCGTCGGGCCCATATCGGATTGCCGGCGGCATGGTATGTTTCGGTGCCGAGAAGAATACGGTCGGGATATGCAGCCTTTTCCTGCGCATACAGGCTATCGGTATGAATCCTGTCGATATAATTGTAGCCGGCGATATCGAAATTATCCATAAAACCATAGATATTCGCACCCGCAAAGAAATCGCACGCGGCAGTGACAGGACGCGTCGGATCCTCGCGATGCGCTATATCCACCAGACGGCGTGCAATTTCGTTTCCACGTATGCGCTGGTTCGGGATCTCATTTCCCAGTACATACAAGGCCACGCACGGATGATTGCGGTCGCGACGAATCATCCGCGAGAGATCGGTCTCGGCCCACTGGTCGAAGTAAAGATGATAGGAATATGGCATCTTACCATAGGATGTCTCGCTATAACCCCATTCCTGCCCACGGTTCCATTCGTCGAAAATCTCATTTGTGACAAAAAAACCAAGGCTATCGCACAAATCGTACATATACGATGCGAATGGGTAGTGACTCAGGCGAAGGGCATTACATCCCATATCCTTCAATGTACGCAGTCGCTGCGCCCATACTTCGGGCGGCACGGCCACTCCAAATGGTCCTACATTCTGGTGCAGACACACTCCGCGGAATTTCTCGGGCTTACCATTGACCTTAAGACCATCTTTCGAAAATTCCACCGACCGGATGCCCACTCGCACACGATGAGTGTCGACCACAGTATCACCGCACATCAGACTGCATTCGAGAGTATAGAGCGATGGAGTGTCGGGCGACCATAGCGACGGATTCGACACCGGAATCTCCGCATCGATATCGTAGTCGGTAAAATCGCCCATATTACGGTCCACCGTCACATCGCCGGCAGCAGAGCCATCGGGCGAAACAAGAGCAAAACGCACGGAGCAATCTTTCGACACACGGCGGTTGCCACCTGAGGTGTTTTTGTTTCCGCTGTTGCGTGTCCATACATACAAGTCGGTATTGTCGGCCCAGTTGAAACGTGTCTCCGGATAGGCATTGCACACCACACGAGCCGACACTTTCACGACGGCACTATTGGAAGTGGCTACAGGCGTACTTACAAAAACACCATCGTAGGCGAAGTGTTGCTGGTTTGTAAGCACAAGCGACACATCGCGATAGATGCCCGATCCGGTGTACCACCTCGAGCCCGGCTGAAGACTGTTGTCGACGCGCACGGCAAGGACATTACGGCCTCCGCCACGATTCACATACGGTGTTATATCGTATTGGAACGCATTGTAGCCATTGGGATATTCGCCCACCATGCGACCGTTTATCCACACCTGACTTTTCATATACACTCCGTCGAAGCGCACAAACACACGCTTGTTGTCGAGCGAATCGGGAAGGACGAACGACTTGCGGTACCACCCGGTGCCACAGGGCATGAACCCGCCCTGCGGACCGCTCGGATTGCTTCGGTCGTAGGCGCCTTCTATACTCCAGTCGTGGGGCACATCGACAGTACGCCAGGAACTGTCGTCGAAATCCGCGGAAGCATAGCCGACATCATCTTTCAACCGGAACCGCCAGTCGGAATTAAATGGCAGCACAGTCTCTGCCGACAAACCATCGCACGCCGCTATAAAAATAAATATCAGAACAATAGAGCGAAGTATACGTCGTGTCATATCTTTTTAACGATATCAAATCCTGATTTCAATATTAATTTCAAAGTCTCCTGCGATGTCGCCCGGTCGTATTCCTTTTCGGACTCCGGCAATTCATCGTAGGGCACCAGGCAAGGATGGTGCCGGGCGGCATCGTCGCGTTCAGGCCCATAAGTCCATCCTTCGGCCATGCGGCTCCGGGCCCATACCTCGTGCACATTGCGTGCCATTTTCTCTGCAAGCGCCATAAGTTCCTCGGGCAATTGCACATCGGCCGTATCCATCGGCTCGGGTATATATTCTGTTGTCATATTCATTTATCGGAGTACTCACCGGCTATCGCCATAGCGAGCGGAATGATGCGTACTATACCTTCGTCGTACGCTTTAGTCTTACCAAGCACATCGTTCGATACTATATCGGGGTGTATGTTCCGGCTCTTGAGGGTGGCGCGCAGATCATCATCCTCTATAGGGAGAGCCGCCGCAAATTCAGGCCCTATCGGCCTCATGCCAAGCAGAAGTTGCTCTACCACCCAGCGGTTATGCTCCACCTTGGCAAGAGTGGAGATAGCGTTGGCATCGCGTATGCAATCCTTCTCATCCACAGAAATCCCTGTGGCCCGGACCTTCGATACGAAGGAATTGGCGCAGTAGACATTCGACCATCGTTTAGCCACCGCACTCTTACCCCCGTCCTGCGATATCTGTTCCCAGAATTCACAGGCCGCAGCCACCACGTAATCCTGGCCTTTACCCTGATATACGGCCGACAAGGTGGTGTGACGGTCCATGCAATCGTAGGCATAGGCCACAAGGCGTGGCAGAATGTCGCGCGACCGCAGCATATAGTCGCAGCAATCAATCATTCCAAAAGGACGGAGAGTGCTGAAACGTGCGTTGTCGCGGCCGGTTAGACCGTAGCGAACGGCATCGACAAGTGCACCAGATTCGGGCTGCTGCACCCATATCTGCTGCACACCTTCGTACACCTCGGGCGTGAAGTAAAGAGCCGCCGACATAGCCTCGGCAGCCACAGGAAGACATACGGCAATCGTGGTGCGGCTGCTGTCTATGGGAGCTGAGCAACCTTCGGCTTTCCGTCGTTCTTTTGCGCGGGCTGCATTGTCGGCGCAGGCGTCGGCAATGTATTTCTGTATCGACGGAAGCGCCACATCGCCTTCTATAAATTCAAAGTCTATGTCCACAAGCTCCTCGCCCAGATACATGCCGCAATACGGAGAGCCGAGCCTGGAGTCGGACATCGGATTGTGCCAGCGGTCATCGCCGTCGGTGCGCAAGGCCATGGACGTGCGTGTGTCGTATATGTTCCACTCCTCATCGGTCTCCGGATAAAGCGACGACGGAGCTTTTACATAGCGCCACCGAGCCACCCGGAACAACTCCGGATGCCGACCCATGAAATACATCATTTCACGGCGCGCGTTGCGGTCGATAAAAGTTATAAGTGTGCGTGGACTCCCGGCATGAACGTTGTTGAAATTCGGATAGTGTGCCACGTGTGCGGCCTCGATAGCCAGCGCCATGCCCATTTTCGACATCCCGACAACTATGAGGTGCACACGCTCATGCGATGATTCAGGGAGCCCACCGGCGCCATCAAGCGGCAGATACGATATTCCGTCGGCACGTTCCTTGCCCGAACCGAGAAGCACCTGCTGCGCCCAGTTCTCGTAGACACTGAATGGTATGAACCTGAAAGCCGTACTCTGCTCCAGACGCAGATCGGTGAACTGAAATGCACTGAATGTCGATTGGTATTCGAACATTATATGACACGGCACACGTGGCTGCCGCGACTCGCAGATATGCTCATTGATGATTTTCCAGCACTGCATATTGATCGAATCGTGGCTCGACCCGTCGATGTGACCACCCTCCCCGATAATAAAAACCTCGGCAGCTCGGTCGAGATGCAGATCGGCAAGTTCGTGCCACGAGGTGCGGTCGCCTGAATATATCACTATATCGCGGGCTTTCTCCTCATCGGATATGGCAGCGAAAATCTCGCGTCTAAGACGCTCGACATCACGCTGGGTCTGCACTATCACATACTCATATTTCTCGATAAGATCGCGTGCAAGGCTGGCCACAATCTTATGGCCGCCAATAATAACAGCAAACCGTGTGTCGGCAATATTGTCGTAGCGGGCCTCGCCTTTGGTAAAGCGCTCGCGACGATCCACCACCCAATTCACCAGCAGGGTGAGCAACAGTCCATTGATGAAGAATAATCCTACTAAATTGGTGAATATCATCAGGATGACATCGACCAGATTACCATCTGACGGAATCGACGGATTGGTGAATTGTATGAATATATTCCACGGATACCAGCCGTCGGGATCAAACAGTCCCTTACCTCTAATCAGGGAATAGGCTCCACCTATAAGTATAAGCACAAGCATCACGGCTCCGAGAATACACACGACTTTCATCAATACTTCACGGAAATTTCCCGCCATCAGTACGTCCAGTTCCTGATGCCGACGGTTCCACCGCGATCCGCTATGTCTTTCGTTCTTTCCCACTGGTAAAATAAATAATTGGATTTCAAGCAAAAATATAAAATTCCAGCCACTCCTGCAAATAATGTATAACTCAATTGGCAAAGCCATAGGCAAAGGCCGCCATAGCGGTCGATAGAACAGTAGGCCACTGCAAGCGCACCGTAGGTGTGCGCAGCTGTGGTATTTCATGCCATCTTTCACCAATCGCGCCACATAGTGGTGCTACATTCCCGATTAAATTACATTGCATGCACTATCATTCCGAGCGAGACAGCGCACTTATTTATTTACACAATGTTTGTAAATAAAAGAAAAAAGTATAATTTTGCCACATAAATCATCGCTCAACACACACTATGCCGCCAAAGCCGCGATCGACGGAATGTGTGTACGAATGTAAAACTTATTGATTATGAAACAGAAACGCTACTTCCTGTCAGAGGACGATATACCCCGGAGCTGGTACAACATTCAGGCAGAAATGCCCAACAAACCTATGCCCCCGCTCCATCCGGGCACAAAAAAGCCTTTAAAAGCAGAAGACCTTTATCCGATTTTCGCTAAAGAATGTTGCGACCAGGAATTGAATCAGACCGATCCCTGGATAGAAATTCCCGCAGAGGTCCGCGAACTCTACAAATACTACCGCTCCACCCCATTGGTGCGTGCATATGCCCTCGAAAAAGCTCTTGGCACTCCCGCGCACATCTATTTCAAGAACGAGAGCGTGTCGCCGATGGGTTCGCACAAACTCAATTCTGCAATTCCTCAGGCCTATTACTGCAAACAGGAAGGCATCACCAATATCACCACCGAGACCGGCGCCGGCCAGTGGGGCGCGTCGCTCGCATACGCCGCCAGCATGTTCGGCATCGATTCGGCTGTATATCAGGTGAAAATATCGTATGAGCAGAAGCCCTACCGCCGAAGCATCATGCAGACATTCGGCGCCCAGGTGACACCATCGCCTTCCATGTCGACCCGCGCCGGAAAAGACATCCTCACCGCTCATCCGAACTATCAGGGCTCGCTCGGCACCGCCATATCCGAAGCAGTGGAACTGGCACAGACCACACCCAACTGCAAGTACTGCCTCGGATCGGTACTCAATCACGTTGCCCTGCATCAGACTGTGATAGGCCTTGAGGCCGAGAAGCAGATGGAAATGGCCGGAGAATATCCCGACGTCGTGATTGCATGTTTCGGCGGCGGCAGCAATTTCGGCGGGCTTGCCTTCCCCTTCATGCGCCATGTCATAGCAGGCGAGGAAGGCAAGAAGCATACCCGATTCGTGGCAGCCGAACCGGCAAGCTGCCCCAAGCTGACACGAGGAGAATTCAGATACGACTTTGGCGACGAAGCCGGCTACACCCCACTTCTGCCCATGTATACCCTCGGCCATAATTTCGCCCCGGCCAACATACACGCTGGTGGCCTGCGCTACCACGGCGCCGGCGTAATCGTGTCACAGCTTCTCAAGGACAAAATGATGGAAGCGGTCGACATCGACCAACTCGAGAGTTTCGAGGCAGGCTGTATCTTCGCCAAGGCCGAAGGCATAATTCCTGCTCCCGAATCGTGCCATGCCATCGCCGCTACCATACGCGAAGCGAAAAAATGTGCCGAAACAGGCGAAGAAAAAGTGATATTGTTCAATCTGTCGGGCCACGGACTGATAGATATGGCATCGTACGACAAATATCTTGCCGGCGATCTACAGAACTACTCGCTCGACGACAAAATACTCGCCGACAATCTCGCTTCAATCGAACCGCTACAGCCCTAACGACAGTTTAATATAGTATTCATGGCATATGATCGGGTCCATGTAGATGTCCCAAAATCATATGCCATGTTTTTTGTATTACTATCGCAGGAAGCTAAACTATGAGTTCGTGAAGCGCGCGTTTAGGCACACACTGGGTGTCATCGGCATCTCGGTAATACCGGTAGTCGTCGTCCGCCCCCATATCGACAATCTTCACTTTCTCAGCCGCATATCCCAGTGCGAGCACATATCGAGGTATATAGCGATCGGGCAAGCGTAGAGCATCCACAAGCTTCTGTTTATCGAACGCACGGATTATGCACCCCGAAATCCCAAGAGCTGTGGCTCCAAGAGTGATGGCCTGTAGCTGTAGACCGTCGTCGCAGAGACAATTCTGAGCAAGCTCCCCGTCGAGACACTGCACCAGGTATGCGACCGGACGCTCGCCCTCGGCAGGACCGTCCCAATCTTTATAATAACCTGCCCACGCCAGTGCCGGAAACAGACGCGCACACTCATCGGGATTGTCGACAATACGATAGCGCAACGGCTGCAAATTGCGCCCCGAAGCACAAAAACGTGTCAGGTCCACCAGACGGACAAGAGTATCGTGGTCGATAACTTTCGATTGGTCGAATCGGCGCACACTCCGGTCTCGTTCAAGCAAACCTCTTACACACAAAAATTTATCCATATCCATATTATTAGTAAACTCGCGCAAAGATAAGAAAAATCGCGCTTCGCACGACTTGATGCCGACATAATAAACTACATCAACTCACGCATCACCTTTTCACCCGCAAGATATTTTTTGGTGTGAACGTAGAGCTTCTTTGAAAAAAAATGAGTAAGTTTGCCTAAATATTTCGCTTTGTCATGAACGAGGAACCGCTTAGCCGCATGATGCTGAAAGACACGTCGTTTCAGGCTCTGATGCAACACCGTATATTCAACGTGCTGCTCATAGCCTCGCCCTACGACGCCTTTATGATGGAGGAGGACGGCCGCGTGGAAGAACAGCTCTACAACGAGTATGTGGCCCTGAACCTCAGTTCACCACCGCGTGTCACACGTGTGTCGACTATAACAGAAGCTCTTGAGGCGATGCGCCTTAAGGCTTTCGACATAGTGGTGGCTATGCCAGGAGGCGACATCTCCGAAACATTCGACGGCTCGGCACTTCTGAAAAAAGAGTTCCCCAATGTTCCTATCGTAGTACTCACACCATTCTCGAAGGAAGTGTCGCGACGCCTGGCGAACGAAAATCTCGACAATATCGACTACGTTTTCAGCTGGCTCGGCAACATGGATCTTCTCCTGGCCATAATAAAGCTACTTGAAGACAAACTGAACGTCGACGACATCACCGACGTCGGGGTGCAGAGCATACTTCTGGTCGAAGACTCGGTGCGCTTCTACTCGTCGGTGCTGCCGCACATCTACAAGTTCCTTCTGAAGCAATCGGTCATTTTCTCGACCGAGGCGCTCAACCAGCACGAACAGATGCTGCGAATGCGCGGACGCCCCAAGGTGATGCTTGCCCGAAACTACGAGGAAGCCGTGGCCCTCTACGAGCGCTACGGACGCAACATGCTCGGAGTAATCAGCGACGTATCGTTCAACCGTAATGGGGAGAAAGACTCCAAAGCCGGTCTCCGGCTGGCCCGGTGGATAAGATCGCAGGATCCATTCCTGCCGATAATCGTCGAATCGAGCGAATCGCAGAATTCTGTGGCCGTGCGCGGCTTCGGCGGCATTTTCATCGACAAAAATTCAAAGAAACTGCCCGTCGACCTTGGCGAGGCCATAATGAACAACTTCGGTTTCGGCGACTTCATTATCCGCGACCCGGCTACGGGCGAGCCGATAATGACCATCCGAAATCTGAAGGACATGCAGCAACGGGTATTCGACATCCCTGCAGAATCGCTGCTATACCATGCCTCGCGCAACGATATATCGCGTTGGCTCTACTCGCGTGCACTATTCCCAATCGCCGATGTGGTGAAACAACATCATTTTGAGGAAATAGAGGAGGCCCCGGCTGTAAAGCAGCTGTTTTTCGACCTCATCGTGAAATACCGCAAGATGAAAAACCGCGGCGTCGTGGCTGTGTTCCAGAAAGACCGCTTCGACTACTACTCTAACTTCGCGCGCATAGGTCAGGGAAGCCTTGGCGGCAAAGGACGCGGCCTTGCATTCATCGACTCAATTATCAAGAAAAACCCGATATGCGATAATTTCGACGGACTCACCATATCGATACCACGCACAGTGGTGCTGTGCACCGATATATTCGATGAATTCATGTCGGTGAACAAGCTCTATCCGCTCGCACTCAGCGACGCGGCCGACGAAGATATCCTCAAGGCTTTTCTGGCGGCAAAATTGCCCGAAAGACTCTCCGACGACTTCGCCGCGCTCTTCGATGTGGTCGACAGGCCTTTTGCAGTGCGCAGTTCGAGTCTGCTCGAAGACTCTCACTACCAGCCATTCGCCGGAATATACTCCACCTACATGGTGCCCTACACCACCGACCGCGACCGCCGCATGAAGTGGCTGCACGATGCCATAAAAGGCGTCTACGCATCGGTGTTCTACTCCGCGAGCAAAGTCTACATGACCGCTACCAGCAACGTCATCGACCAGGAGAAGATGGCTGTGATCATACAGGAAGTTATCGGCGAAGACCACGGCGGCTACTACTTCCCGTCGTTCTCCGGCGTAGGACGGTCGCTCAACTACTATCCCCTCGGCGACGAACAGCCCGAGGACGGTGTGGCCGAAATAGCCATAGGCTTGGGTAAATATATTGTCGACGGAGGCCGGGGACTGCGATTCTCGCCCCTGCATCCGGCTCACACCTTGCAGACATCGACACTCGAGCTGGCTCTGCGCGATACTCAGACATCGCTCTTCGCCATGGAACAGAAGCCCGACGCCGACTTCACCGTGAATGTCGACGAAGGAGCATCCCTGGTGAAGAAGCAGATACGCGACTTCGCCAATACCGGAGCGCTCAAGTATATGGTTTCGACCTACGATGCCTACAACGGCATGCTCAAGGACTACGAGGACGGCAAAGGACGCCGAGTAGTCACTTTTGCCAATATTCTCCGCGACAAAGTGCTGCCGCTTGCCGATGCCATCCATTTCATGCTTGCCGAAGGCCAGACGGCCATGCAACGCCCGGTGGAAATCGAATTTGCCGGCAATATATGCCCCACCCGAGGCGAGAACGGTATCGGCGGCCACCTCTACTGGCTCCAGATCCGGCCTATTATCGACAGAAAACAACTGATTTCCGATGAAGTGCTCGACCGCCCCGACAGCGAGCTCATACTCCGCACCGACACAGCCCTTGGCAATGGCATGATAGAAGGCGTCCGCACCATCGTGTATGTCAAGCCCGACGCATTCGATTCCCTCGCCACACCATCGCTGGCCCTCTCGGTGGCAAAGATCAACGAAGAGATGACTGCCCGCGGCGAAGGATACATCCTCATCGGTCCGGGACGCTGGGGAACATCCGATCCAGCCCTCGGCATACCGGTGAAATGGGCCGACATATCGTCGGCTAAGGTGATTGTAGAAGCTGCAGCCGGCAACTACCGCATAGAGCCGAGTCAAGGCACACACTTTTTCCAGAACCTCACCTCTTTCGGCGTGGGATATTTCACAGTCGACTCAAGGGCCGGCTCGGGATACTACGACAGCGCCTACCTCGACTCGCTGCCGGCCGACTATGAAGACCGCCACATACGAATAGTTCGCTTTAAATCGCCGCTCGCAATCGCCATAAACGGCCGTTCGGGTCTCGGCACCGTTCAAAAACCGGATTTACAAAACGATTCAACTGACATAGAATGAGTTTTCTCGACAGCATGCGCCGACTCTTCGGCATGGACACCGACTATAATACCGATGAAATGCACGACCAGCATTTGCTCAGCGACGGCACTTCCGACGAGCCTACCGACAACGAGCGCTCCGAAGAATGCCCCCAGCCCGTGGCCGCAGTCGAAGGTCTGCTGGAACTGCCCACTCGCCCCGTCGTAGACCCCGACATGAAATCGAAGATATTCGAAGGGGTGGTGGCTATATTCAACGAGGCGCTCCCCGATTTTCTTCGCCACAGTGTCGACCCGCAGCGTCAGAGCGCACTTATAGCCGAAAGCCTCGACAAGTCGCTTATCGAATATCTCGATTCTCTTTCAAGCGAGGCTGCAAACTATGCCGAAGCCATGCTCAAGAACGCTGCCGACAACGCCAAGCGCGAAGCCGACCGGCTGCGCCGCGAAATGGAAAACCTCGAGCAGCAACGCACATCGCTGCGCGAACAGCAGCTCAGCGCCGAGCGTCGCCGTCGTGCCCTTGCCGACCGCGTGCAGGATCTCGAGGCTCAGCTCGCATCGGCTGAGGCCGAGCGCGAGCAGTTCGACCTCGAGAAAAAGAGCATGCTCAACAAAATAAAACTTGCCGACGTACAGCCTGGTATAATCGAAGACCTGCAGCGCGAGATAGAACGCCTCCGCAACGACCAGACAGCACCACAGCCCGACACCGCCACTGTCGATGCTCTCAGCACCGAACTCGAGGAAACACGTGCCAAGCTTGAGGAAATGAGCGCTCGTCTCGAAGAAACAGCCGCCGCACTCGAAAACGCAAACAATGCGCTTGACCAGCAGAAAGAGCAGGCCGAAAACAGCCAAGGCATGTACAACGACATGCAGCATCAGCTCGTGGAAGAACGCGAAGCCCGCGTCAAGGCTGAACAAGAGGTCGCTGAAGCGCGCAAAATATATGAATCTGTAATCGAAATGCAGAAACAGATGCAACAGGTCGAAGTCATGATTCAGAAACGCGACGACCGTATAGCCAGGCTTAAATCCACGAACAAAAAACTCAAAGAGGAACTTGCCGAACTCCGCGAGGAGCTCGCCTCAAACCCCAAGCACCTCGACGGCGGTCTTTTCGATTTAATCGAAGATGAACCCGAAATACATCCATCGGCCGAAGAGGAAGCCGCCATGGCATCGCTCGAAGATGATTTCGAATGTCCCGATTGGTTCGTGTCGCAGCCGGCCCCGGGCGAAGGAAGTCTGCGTGTGTCGGATGAGCCCTTCGGCTACACACCACCCGTGCGCAAGCCCACACCCGAGAACGACGCCCAACTGTTGTTATTCTAATATATTATATATGTTGACAAAAAAGAAGACAATCAATGCGTGCTCCATCATCCTTTTTGCATGTGCCCTTATATTCTGGCTTTGCGCCATCGACACTATTATAGCTGCATGTTTTGCTGCCGCCGGATTTGTTTTCTTTGTAATACCCGATAACAAATAAAACGACAGAGCCGAACGAGAAAGTCCGGCTCTGTTATTGTATTGTCCATTCATTACTTACGGTACTGCGGTTCAAGAGGCACGGGGAATCGCGAGAAGAGAGTCTGCACGGCCTCGGCTATACCCTTGAGGTTTCGGAACTGCGACTGTCCGTTTTCGAGTATGGTGGCAACCGATGCGGAGTATAGAGGCACTTTCTTGTCGATATTCACCACATCCATGGTCAGAACGCCCTCTTTGTAGATACCGGTAATCACCTGAGCATTGGCATAGTAGTTAGCCCAATAGTTGGCTCGCGGATACATGAAGAAAGGATAGTACCCATTGTAGTACGGACCCGAATATGGAGTATAACCCGGAGGAAGTGCCGGAGCGGTATCGATTTCCCTATGCACTGTAAGTCCGATGTTGATGAGCAAGGGCGACGAGGGATCTTCCTTGAAACCACGTTCAAGCATCTGCTCACGGATGGCGGCCGCAATATTATAGTACGTCACCATTTCCATACCGGGTGGCAGACGGTTGCCATCAGCGGGAGTTACAATGCGGAAAGTGGAATAGTCGGCGAGATCGGCATTGTTGTATGTCTCGCTATTGACAAGTGCAAAAGGACTGCACGAGGCCATAAGGACGGCCACAGCAGCAAGGATGAAGAGATATTTTTTCATGATTCGGAGAATTTCTTTGCTTAGAAACACTCCGCAAATGCCAAAAGTTCGCTATTTAGAGGCGATTATAGCTATGGCGTTAAGCCTGTGTTCGAGCTCTGTAGTGCTCAGACGGGTGGCCAGTTTACCTCTGTGAGCCACCGATATATTTCCTGTTTCTTCCGACACCACTATCGCCACGGCATCGGTAGCCTGGGCTATACCGAGAGCCGAACGGTGACGCAGACCGAGCGTGCGCGGCACATCGCTGTCGTGACTCACCGGCAGAATACATCCGGCCGACACAAGGCGACCATGCGCCACAATCAGAGCACCGTCGTGAAGCGGCGAATTCTTGAAGAAAATATTCTCTATCAACCGGGTGTTGATATTGGCATCTATCATGTCGCCCGACTTGGCATAGTTGTCGAGCGGCACGGTCTGCTCTATCACAATCAAGGCACCGGTCTTGCTCTTCGACATGCTCATGCACGCATAGACTATAGGCATGACCCATGCCAGGGCCTCACTGTCGAGATCTTCCTTGTGATGATGGAACAGATTCGACAGGAAGCGCAGACGCCTGTGCGAACCCAGCTCAACAAGGAAACGCTTGATAGGCTCCTGGAATATTATGACCAGAATAATCAGGCCGATGGCCATGAAGCGGTCGAGAATAGTGCCTATGAGCCTCATGTTGAATATTTCGGAAGCAAGCACCCACAGAATTATGAAAGCGAGCACACCATAGAAAATATTGATGGTGCCCGACTCCTTCATGAGCCTGTAGATGTAATAGAGCAATACGGCGAAAAGCAGTATGTCGATTATGTCCTTTATTCCGAATTCAAACATGGAGAGCGTTTTTTATATGGTTATAGCAGAATCTTTAGCACATACCACAGCGACCGCAGCTACGGCTTCGGCCACATCGTGCACACGGAGTATGGACGCACCACGCTCGAGAGCGAGCACGTTGACGGCCGTCGTGGCGGCCACCATTGCCTCCGGTGCAACGCCGGGCAGCCGCGACAGCATCGACTTGCGCGACATTCCGGCAAGAACAGGCATGCCAAGGCCACACAGCGAATCGAGTGCGCCAAGCAGGCGATAGTTCTGCTCCAGAGTCTTTGCAAAGCCGAATCCGGGATCGAGGATCACATCGGCCACACCCATAGCGTGCAGTTCGGCAGCCCTACGGCTAAGATAGGACCAAACATCGGCCGCCACATCTTCATAGTCGGTAAGGCTTTGCATAGTGGCCGGGGTGCCACGCATATGCATCAGCACATAGGGGCAACCAAGCTCGGCAACAGTAGTGAACATGGCCGGGTCGAGCTCTCCGCCGGAAATATCGTTGACAATATCCGCGCCACACCCCACAGCCGCTTTCGCCACAGAAGCCCGGAACGTATCGACGGAAATCAACACGTCGGGCCCCACTTCGGCACGAACAGCCTCGACACCAGCACATAAGCGGCGGCATTCCTCTTCCTCGGGCACATCGTCGGCGCCGGGGCGCGAGGAATATGCACCGAGGTCGAGCATAGTCGCGCCGGCATCGACCATGGAGCGGGCCGTACGGGCGGCATCAGCCGGATCTATATGGCGTGAAGCTGCGTGAAAGGAGTCGGTGGTGAGATTTATTATACCCATCACCACCGGCCGGTCGAACTCACACAGCCGACCTTTCACATTGAGACTGAACGGAGTGAAACTCACGAGCGGTTTGCGCGCTTGCGCTCAGTTTCGTCGAGAATAATCTTGCGCAGACGGATATGGTGGGGGGTCACTTCCACATATTCATCTTCCTTTATATACTCGAGAGCTTCCTCGAGGCTGAAAACCACCGGCGGAACAATACGGGCCTTATCGTCGGCGCCCGACGCACGCATGTTGGTGAGTTTCTTGCTCTTGGTCACATTCACGGGAATATCGTTGTCCTTGGCATTCTCGCCCACAACCTGACCGGCATATACTTCTTCCTGAGGGAAGATGAAGAAGCGGCCGCGGTCCTGCAGCTTATCGATGGCATAGGCATAGGCAGTACCGGCCTCAATGGCAATGAGCGAACCATTGGTACGACGCTCTATATCGCCCTTCCATGGCTGATAGTCGAGGAAACGATGGGCCATAATAGCCTCGCCACCCGACGCTGTGAGCACATTGCTTCGCAGACCGATGATACCTCGCGAAGGAATCTGGAATTCGAGCTGGGCGCGGTCGTTCTTTGTAGTCATGGCCACGAGATCGCCCTTACGGCGGGTTACCATATCGATCATTTTCGACGAGAATTCCTCGGGCACATTGATGGTGAGCAGTTCCATAGGCTCGCATTTGCGGCCGTCGATTTCCTTGATAATAACCTGAGGCTGACCCACCTGAAGCTCATAACCCTCGCGACGCATGGTCTCGATAAGCACCGAGAGATGGAGCACGCCTCGACCGAATACGGTCCACACGTCTTCTTTCTCGCCTTTCTGCACACGCAATGCAAGATTGCGGTCGAGCTCGGCCGTGAGGCGGTCGCCGATATGGCGCGATGTCACATACTTGCCGTCGCGGCCGAAGAAAGGACTGTCGTTGATGGTAAATGTCATCGACATGGTAGGCTCGTCGATAGCTATACGGGGAAGCGCCTCGGGATTCTCGACAGCAGCGATGGTATCGCCGATTTCGAAGCCCTCGATACCCACGAGAGCACAAATATCGCCGTTCTCCACGCGCTCCACTTTCTTACGGCCCATGCCTTCGAATGTGTGGAGTTCCTTTATACGCTGCTTCACAACAGAGCCGTCGCGGCGGCACAGCGCTATTTCCTGACCCTCGCGGAGCTCACCACGGTGCACACGGCCTATGGCTATACGGCCCACATACTTCGAGAAATCGAGCGATGTGATGAGCATCTGGGCATCGCCGGGATTTTCCTCCGGTCCGGGGATATGCTCGATAATGGTGTCGAGCAACGGCAGGATGTTGTCGGTAGGAGCCTTATAGTCTTCGCTCATCCAGCCCTGCTTGGCCGAACCGTAGAGGGTGGGGAAATCGAGCTGTTCCTCGGTGGCATCGAGCGAGAACATGAGGTCGAACACCATCTCCTGCACTTCCTCGGGGCGGCAGTTGGGCTTGTCGACCTTATTGATAACAACCACGGGCTTCAGACCCATCTCGATGGCTTTCTGGAGCACGAAGCGTGTCTGCGGCATCGGGCCTTCGAAGGCATCGACCAACAGCAGACAGCCATCGGCCATGTTGAGCACACGCTCCACCTCACCGCCGAAGTCGGCGTGTCCCGGGGTGTCTATTATATTTATCTTATATCCTTTGTAATCTATGGAAACGTTTTTCGACAGAATCGTTATGCCGCGCTCGCGCTCGAGGTCGTTGTTGTCGAGAATGAGTTCTCCGGCATTCTGGTTCTCTCTGAAAAGATGGCCCGCAAGGAGCATTTTGTCGACCAATGTGGTTTTACCGTGGTCTACATGCGCAATAATTGCGATGTTACGTACTTTCTGCATAAATAAGTCTGCGACTATATCTGTTTCAAACTGCAAAATTAGCTAAAAATTACGAAACATCCCCCACCTTTCCCGATTTTCAGTCTAAAGTATTCTTCAAAGCCAAAGAACCTCGGCATCGATAAAATCCTACACACAGTTTTCACCAACGCCATCGGCACTAAGCGCAGATACCTCGACCCGATTCCACTCTGGCTCCAAATCCACCCGAAGCACATATGCTCCTATTGCCGCCGAAGCCATTAAAAATATGACTGGCAATATTTGTTATGTCTTTCATGGATATATGTATTCGGGTGGTGATACTTTTAAGTTCCCAATTAACTCAATCCTTGTAGAGGATTCTATTCTTTTAATAGGTCTGAAACCAGGCATATACTTCTCCATTGGGGTATCCTTTAGCCAACGCAGGCCCCAATCATATATACCCCTATAGATAAGTTTGTCTTCTTTTATATCGAAAAACCAACTGCAACAATTATCATTTGTCCCAATAAGAGTATCCGCCTGAAAGCATATCGTATGCCCTCGTTTTTTATTTATATATCTGCTATCGGCACTAGCCTCTATAATGACTCTTACACCGTCGACAAACATTGCATAATAGTTGTTTATATCAGATGCAAATATTGGTTCATCCAATTCACTTTCATCATTCATATAAACAGTCACAAGCGCAGCAGTTGGATTATTGGCAGAATCATATTCACCTAATGTCACATATATTCTATCATAATCCTTATTGCCGTGATGCGATTTATATATAGGGAAGATTACCGATTTCAGAAAATCCATCATCTGAGGAAACTCCAAATCAGCATACGGTACACAACTAATCACACGCTCAGCATTTGCATGAAGCGACATCATGAATAAAATCAAAAATAAAATCTTTCTTATCATTAGCGTACGAGATTAAAGAGTTGAGCTAAATAAGGCCAGTCAATCCACTAACATACTTTTCACCAAATCTTCGGTTCTCCTAATGCCCGATTATCTGGCGTATATAGTTCTTTCTCTGGTTCAAGCATATATTCCGGAATACCTTGCAATATATTTGAGTAGCGAAATACTTCTTTTAATTCAAGGGCACCATTTTTAAGAATCAAATCTATATAAGAAAATTCATCATCCAATACAGACACCGACATAGTATCGAAAGAGCCCGTACGTTCCAATAAATCCGTAGAACCGATTTCTTCTATGAAGATAATCTTATTTTTGATCACAGAATAATATATAGTACCCTCGGCATTGCTCCTGATGGGACCATGAAATTCAATATGAATTTTTAATTCTTCATCTGATTTAGATATGTACAATGTAATGAGTTTTGAATCCAAATTATCGAGAGACGGCAGCAACCGATTTTGTAAATAATCGAGCAACACTGTATCCTGAATGACTGCACGTTCAGCATGAATCTTACTATTAGTACCATTCACCATAATTGTGAACGATACCAAAATCGATACAATGACAAGCATCACTCTTTTCATAATAATACGGTTTCTTTAACTTCCACACTATCATCCATCTCCACCTTTTTCTGACAGGAGATGAAAATAAGCAGCCCTATGTTAATTAAATATCTCATCTATGTTTTTCTATCGACGCTGATAATTTATGGTGACTGTTATCATATATCAAATTGAGAGTCTCTGCGATCTGTATCAACTCATTTTCACGAAGTTCACGTCCTACAAAAGGCAAAATAGTTTTAAAATATTCGACCTGCATATTTACAAATACACTTTCATCATCATTCCCATTTTTCTCTGCATTATAAGCACATATATAATCATTCAAAGCATCGATTATTTCGTCGGTAGTATAACCACGTAGATAGAACCATGCCACTATATCGCCAATATTATTCCATTTGTCCAAATCCTTGGTCCAATCAAGAGGGGTCCATGGCAAAAAATCAGTTTTATCAACATCTATATTTTTCCATACCCTATCAGGGTAGTAGTCTATACGACCGAATATCCTATCAAGTCTATCAACTTCTATATTTATAGTAAACACAAGTTCAAACTCGTCCAGCCGTGGTTTAGGAAATTCCTCAAGGCAACACCATGTCTCGAGAAAGTCCCCTGATAATGTTGTGTACACAACGATATTAGCATTTTCATCGTTGGTAAATATAGAATATTGCGAACAACCCACAGCCTTCCCATACAAAGGACGATTCTCACCACCGTCGGCAAGTGTTATATCAATCATATTGCTACTCACACCTTTGCTACGCAGCTGTATATCATTTTCAATATTGACACTCCGGTTCTGTCTATTGTACGACACGGCGAAAAACTGCCCATATGCATGCGCTGTAGAGAATATACAACAACCTACAACGATCACTGTAGAAAGCAATCTATTTTGCACTCTTCTATAATTTTCTGTGGCCCGGGCTACCAGCAGTGAAGCGAAGAGGAGTATTGGCAGTCGCTTTTTCATGGTTAGAGAGGTTTAGATTGCAAATATACACATATCCACGTATATTCCAAACACTTTTATAAAATCCCTCAAAAATTTTTCAGTTAGTTACAAGACTTCATCACCTTAACGAGTACTACACCTTAAGGCTAACGCCGCTTAGCCAACCACCTATGCTATAATATGAATCCCCCTTGAGCACCACAGAGTGGTACATGCTGTGTTTTAGAAGCCGGGGTTCGGTTAAAAGTCGGGCAGGGAGGCGGGGTCGAGGCGATCGGTGGTTATGAAATCGCAGCCCCATTCCACGTATTTACGGTAATCGAGCGGCTTGTTGGTGGTCCACATATTCACTTTCAGTCCATTGGCATGGAAGCGGTCGACAGTCTCCTTGTCGAAACAACCGGCCATTATATCGGCATCGATCTTCCACTTCACGCACCAGTCGAAGTGGTTGGCCCAGTACTGTGCCGTGAGAAACTGCAGTTCTATGTCGGGATAATTGGTGCGGATGTACTCCAGACAAGGCTTCATCGAGGTGAGGATTATGCACTTGTCGCGCATTCCGGCCGAATCGATCTCGGCGATCAGCAAAGGAATCTTCGAAGTATCTTTCGAGTTTATTCCTTCGGTCCATTTCAGTTCTATCAGCGGACGCACCCCACCCTCCCGGCATATATCGAGATATTCGCGCATGGAGCAGATGTGGCCGGTCCAGTCGGTCCCGGCACGACGCTGACGCAAAGTTTCGCCCTGCAACTCCTCGAGAGTGGACGAAGCTATGGCTTTGGTGCCACCAAGACGCTTGGTCGAGTCGTCGTGAGTGCACACCAGCACATCGCCCTTGGCAAATTTCACATCGGTCTCAAGAAAATCATAGCCGAGGTCGACACCGGTCTGGAACGATAGGGCGGTATTCTCGACACCATATCCGCTTCCGCGGTGTCCCACAAATTTGGGCCGTGCGAATACAGGAAGCACGGCAAGTCCGAGTAATAGAATCGCTATTTTTTTCATGTTCAGAATAGTTGTGTATCTTTTTTACTTTACTTTTTCGTAGATATAGAGCTCGTGCACTTCGCCGGTATATCCCTCTTCGGTGAGAGGACCCTGGCTCATACCAAGCACAATCGATGTTCCACGGTTATTGAGGACAACCAGATCGTCGTTCACCGGATCGATGGCCAGACCTTCGATTTCGCCGGCCCGGCGGAAATCGGTCATAGACCTTAGCAGCGACACCTCGCCGCGCATGGCACCGCCGGCCACAAGACCGCGACGCATCTCGGGCTTACCGTCGGCGCCAAGCTTCACGCTGAACGGAGTATCCTTCACCACTTCCTCGCCTTCGACAAGTCCGGTGTACGGCACCTCGGCAATAGAAGCCACATATATATTATCGGGCAGATTATAGGCCGCTTCGCCATCGTCGGCCGAGAATAGAATCTTTCCATCGGCTATGAAGATGCCCTGGCACCAATATGGCGTAGGGGCACACTGCATTTTGGTGTGGTAGCGCCCGGTCGCGAGGTCGTAGCAGTACGCATAGCGGCTGTCGACCCAGTCCGACATCCACACCATGCCACGGTCGCGGTCTACGGCAATGCCCGATACCTCCACCTGGCCACTCTCGGGTGCCCATGGCAGGTCGCGCTTCCATTCGAGAGTTCCGGCATCGTATATCGACACTGCGATATTGTAGCCACGGCCATACTCGAAACGCTCTATACCACAGTATATCTCACCATTCCACACATCAATATCGCCGAAATGGTTGGCGATCTCCGGATGCTGGAAAGGCGCGTCGTTTTTCTGCACCAGACGTCCCGACTTATCGTACTTATAGAGAGCACGGGTGTCCGACACATAGTAATAATTGCTGTCGATGGCTATGCCTTGACGCCCTTCCACGGGCATCACTGCTTTAAGGCGGTACTCGCTGCCTACATGCTGGGCCGATGCTGCAATGCTCGAGGCTCCCAGCGCAAAAAGAAAGTAAATATATCTGAGTCTCATGGCTCGGCAAAAATAGTAAAAAAAATTAGAAGGAGTGAGAAAATTAGAAGTTAGTAGTGAGGAGTGAGGAGTTAGAAGTGGGTAGTGTGGAATGTTGAGTGTGAAGTTAAAAGTACATATACTCCCCTCCATAAAAAAACTACCCACTCATCACTACTAACTACTCACTTCTAACTACCAATTGCTTCTAACTACCCAAAAAGTGTTCGGAAATGGACACCGACTATTTACACAAAGCACTGTCACTCAGGCAAAAGAATATTTCAGATTAAAACCTGTTTAATTTTGTGGTGTAAATAAACCGAACAATGGACAAAGAAATACCCAAAAGCGAACAGCGTCGCGAAGCACTCATCGGTATAGCTAAAGTAGCCATACCTGCGGCAATAATATGCGGCGGTGTGCTGTGGTTCCTGCTTGCGGCCGGATCGCGAAGCATCGACGCCGATCGGCTCCGGTACAGTCAGGCAGAGACAGGCGACATCGACGCTACCGTCAGTGCGTCGGGACGCATCGTTCCGGCATTTGAAGAAGTCATCAACTCGCCGATATCGTCGCGTATTGTCGAAGTGTGCCGTCGGGCAGGCGATGTCGTCGAGGCCGGGACACCGCTGCTCGTGCTCGATCTCCATGCCGCCCGCGTGGCCACAGAAAAGCAAGCCGACCAACTGCGCATGAAGCGCCTCGAACTAAAGCAGCAGATAGCCAACGACAACACAGCGCTCAGCTCGCTCGAGATGCAGATAAAGGTGGGCGACATGAAGGTCCACCGCCTTGAAGCCGAACTGCGAAACGAGCGCTATCTC
This sequence comes from uncultured Muribaculaceae bacterium, assembly GCA_910587915.1. GTDB lineage: Bacteria > Bacteroidota > Bacteroidia > Bacteroidales > Muribaculaceae > CAG-873. The sequence continues at coordinate 215,131 of CAJUOB010000002.1, forward strand.
GACAGCATCGGCAGCGGCACAACCGACAAAGTGCGCGAATGCGAGTTTGCCCTGCAGTCGGCACGCCTCGAGCAGGAACAGCTGCGTCAGCAACTTTCCAACGAACGCGAGGTGCGCACCGCAGCCACCGATGTGAAGCGGCTCGAAATCGAGATAATGGCCAAGGAGGCCGATCTTGCCGGCCGCACACTCGACCAGGCCGAAATCCGTGCGCCACGCCGTGCCACTGTCACAAGCATATCCGACAAAATCGGTGCTCAGGTATCGCAAGGTCAGGAACTCGCTGTCATAGCCGATCTCGGCCACTACAAGATACTCGCCGAAGCCGCCGACAGCTACGGAAAACGCATAGCCATCGGCAATCGCGCCACAGTGCGCATCGGATCGGAAAGCTACGACGGAACTGTGAGCGGTGTCACACCCACGGCAGCCAACGGCCTGGTGGCTTTCACCGTGACTCTCGACAACGACAGCGCCACCAATCTCCGCCCGGGTCTGCGCCCCGATGTATATGTGAGCCAGGGTGTGAAAAAAGATGTGCTCCGCATAGCCAACGGTCCATACTACAACCGCCCGGGCTCCTACCGGCTGTATGTCCGCTCGGCCGATGGCAAATCGCTCGAGGCCCGCGAAGTACGCCTCGGAGTGGCCAATATGGACTATGTCGAGATTGAATCCGGACTCAATCCCGGCGAAACAGTGGTAATCAACGATATGTCCGACTATTCCAATAATAATACTATAAATTTAAAACAGAAATGAAGACACTACGTCATGTGTGGAACATGCTATGCCACAACAAGCTGTTTTCGGCAATCTACATATTCGGCACAGCGCTGGCCCTGGCCACAGTCACAATGTTTGCCGTAGTGATGTGGAACAAGGTCGCCCCGATCTACCCCGAATATAACCGCTCCAAGACTGCCTATCTGGAATCGGTCAGTGTATCGCGCACCAAGGCGCAAGGCATGTACATGGGCCGCATGAATCTCGAAACAGCACGCGATTATCTCGCCAAAATACCGTCCGCGACCAAAGCATCGCTCATGGCCGACTATTGGGACGACTACTTCGTCCAGCCCGACGGCGGACGCCCCGACATTAAAGTTCGTGTCAAGCCTACCGACACTGCCTTTTTCGACATATACGACTATCAGTTCCTCGCCGGCCGTCCTTTCAGCGAAGCCGAGTTCGAGAGTGGACTTACGGTGGCAGTAATCACCGACGAACTGTCGAAGCAGGCGTTTGGCAATGTAGACTTTGAGAATGTGATCGGTCGCGACATATCGCTCGATTTCAAAAAGTACAAGGTTGTGGGAGTGGTGAAGCAAGCCACCCCGACCGAGGTGTGGAGCTATGCCCATATCATCTACCCCTACACCGTCATCAAAGAAAACCCAAAGAATTTTCCATATGTCGGCGATTTCAAAATCGTATACCTCAGCGACACACCCGAAAATCTACCAAAAGAAGTGCAGGCTGTCGCAGGAATGCTCAACAGCACCAACGAAGATTATGAATTGGAAATAAACTACGGCCCGGTGACACACATCCACTATACCCTCGGCGATGAAGGATACGACGATGAGTTCACTCTCGGCGGCTTTCTTCTGGGTATCGGCGCAATTCTCCTTGTACTTCTCATAGTACCGGCCCTCAACCTCAGCGGCATGATAAGCGGGCGCATGGAAGAGCGGGTAGGCGAGATGGGTCTCCGCAAATCGTTCGGTGCCACCCGTGGCCAACTGCTCCGCGAGGTACTGTGGGAAAACCTCATCCTCACCATTGCCGGAGGTGTCCTCGGATTCATCCTCGCATGGGTGCTGCTGCAGCTTGGCATATCATCGCTCATGGCCAAGGGCGACTATGGTGTTGACGACGTGGTCACAGCCGAAATGGTATTCTCGCCCGTCATTTTCACATTCGTATTCGTGGTGTGCTGTATTCTCAATATCATGTCGGCATTCCTGCCGGCCTACCGTTCGCTACGCCGCCCTATCGTACAATCTCTTAAAGAATAAAATACTTCATCATGATCATATTAAAGAATTTATGGAACCGCCGTGGCAAGTGCGCCTGGCTCTTCATAGAACTTATAGTGGTGACCTGCATAGCATGGTACATTCTCGACCCCGCTCTGGTGAACATGGCCGATGCATCGCTACCGCTTGGCTACGACGCCGACCGTCTTGTCATTATCGAGGTTGCCTCACTGCCCGAAGCCGATGCACGCTACGATTCTATCGCCAATCACGACGATACCCGCGCCGACAATATGAACCGCATGCTTGCTAAAATACGCAACTATGGCGGCGTGGAGCAGCTATCGGCCCAGTCGAGCGGAAACATACTCAACTCGCAGGGCATAGCCATCGAGGATATGCATGCCGACGTGCCAAACGACTCACTGGCAAAAGGTGTAAACACAATCTCATTTATCTCCGGACAGCACTATTTCGAAACATATGGAATCAAGTCTGTGCAGGGAAGCCCTACCGTAGAGGAGCTGTCGGCCCGGAGCTATACACCCTTCACCGAGGTCGTGGTGACCGAAGATTTCGCAAACATCTTCTGGCCCGGCGAAAATGCCGTGGGGAAAAAATTCTACCGTGGCAAAGGCGATTCGCGCGAGGATATCAATGTAGTGGGAGTCGTCGGCAACTTCCGCTACCAGACATTCAACCGCACAAACTGCGCTATATTTCAAGCATACGATTATACATTCCCTCGCGCGGCTTTCTCTATCGCCGTACGACTCGAACCGGGTGTATCGCCACATGAATGGGCCGACAAATTCCGACCATGGGCCGTTAAGGAAATGGTTACCGGCAACTACTACGTGAAATCCGTAACGCCGTTCGACAACATCATCGCCGAAACCGAATATAGTTTTGGAGTGACAGCAGAAAGACGCACGGCATGGCTGCTGGCAGCATTTTTCCTGATAAATCTTGTGCTCGGAGTGCTCGGTTCGTTCTACCTGCAGACACGACGGCGCATCGGCGAGATGGGTGTGCACCGTGCATTTGGAGCACGCAGCCGCAATATATTCGCAATGCTGATGGGCGAAGGCATCGTACTGGCAACAATTGCCTTCATAATAGGAGATATTCTCTATCTCCAATATGCCATCAAGAACGGCCTGGCATTCGGCATGGGCAACAACCATATGTACAACCTCATCGACACATGGGTGAGCCATTTCTGGCAGCATTTCGCCATCGTATCGGCAATTGTATATGCCATCATTCTCATATGCGTGGTCATAGGCACATGGCTGCCCGCCCGACGCGTGAGCCGCATAAACGCCGTCGATGCCCTTCGCGATGAATAAAAAACAATATAAAAACATCTAAACTCACCATACAATGATTAAGCTAACAGACATCAACAAAGTATACCGCACTAAGACAGTCGAGACACGCGCGCTCGAAAACATCAACCTCGAAGTCGCTCCCGGCGAATTTCTGTCGGTCATGGGACCATCGGGCTGCGGCAAGTCTACACTTCTAAATATCATCGGATTGCTCGACAACCCCACTTCGGGTACAGTCGAACTCGCCGGCCGAGTCACCACCGGCATGCGCGACAAGGAACTGGCACGTTTCCGCAACGAAACCCTCGGATTCGTGTTCCAGAGCTTCCACCTCATTCCCACACTGTCGGTGCTCGACAATGTGACGGTGCCACTGCTCTACCGTCATGGGTTCAAGGGTAACAAGACCGAGCTGGCCCGCAAGGCCCTCGAAAAGGTGGGCCTGTCGCACCGACTCAATCACTTTCCATCGCAGCTGTCGGGCGGCCAGGCGCAGCGTGTGGCCATAGCCCGCGCAATAGTAGGCAACCCCTCGATAATTCTGGCCGACGAACCTTGCGGAAATCTCGACTCAAAGATGAGTGCCGAGATAATGGGAATACTCCACGACCTCAACAAAGCCGACGGCCGCACTATTGTCATGGTGACACACAACGAAGCCCAGGCAGCCGAAACCGACCGTACGGTCCACTTCTTCGACGGCCGCAAGGTCAGCGAATAGTCGCCCGAAGTCCCGCTCTCTCCCATCAACATCCCACCATCAAACCCAAATTCATCCTACAGATGTTTTCTAAATTTTGGCGATCGATAATCCACGACAAGCTGTTCTCGACTATCTACATATTCGGTACAGCCCTTGCACTGGCATCCACTACTGTCGCAGTAGTGGTACTCAACTCCATGATAGCGCCGGTATATCCTGAATACAACCGACTTCAAAGTGCCTTCATCTCACAGATTCAACTCGAAGTCGGCGATACGGGCAGCTATCAGTACAGCATGTCCTACGATCTGGTCCGCGACCAAATCTATACCTTGAAGAACGCCACCGAGGTATCGGCCTATATGCAACCATGGAATGAGTCGTATATAACTCCGGCTGATGGAGGCCTCGAGTTGCCGGTAACAATAAAACCGGTCGATCCGGCATTTTTCGAAGTGTACAACTTTCGGTTCCTTGCCGGACGCCCGATCTCGCGCGAGGAATTCGAATCTGGACTGCCTGTAGCCGTTATTGGAGAAAACACAGCCAGAGAGACCTTTGGGTCCGGTAACCCCGAGGACTATCTTGGAAAAACAGTGACAGTGGATTTTGCCGACTACAAAGTGGTGGGGGTGGTAAAGGAGCCTACACATGCACAAACCGACTCCTATGCCGGAGTCTATATGCCCTACACATCGCACCCGGAGTACAATGAAGCCAACAACGGCATGCCATGCATCGGACCGCTTAAAGCCGTAATCGTGACCGACGATATCGATGCTCTCAAAGCAGAAATCGATGATTTCGAAAGCCGGTTCAACAGCAGCCAACAGGAATACCAAGTCCACTTTTTCGCCCAACCGATGTCGCATACCGATAAAGCCCTTGGCCGCATATGGTACGACTCCGACTTTTCGCTGTCGTCGATAGCGCTCGCCTTTGCAGTTGTGATTCTGAGCCTTCTGCTGATTCCATCATTCAATCTCAGCGGTATAATATCGGGTCATATGGAAACACGCATAGCCGAGATGGGACTTCGGAAGTCGTTCGGAGCCACACGTTCGCGGCTGCTGCGGGAAGTACTGGTCGAGAACCTGTCGTTCACACTCGCAGGTGGTATCATTGGCTATGCCTTGGCATATATAATCCTCAAATGCGGGATAGCCGATATGTTTCAGGACGAATATATAGCCACCGACATGACAAATGAAATGATTTTCTCACCCATCGTCTTTGTATCGGTATTTATAATATGTACCATCCTCAATACCATATCGGGCCTTATCCCGGTGTACCATGCACTGCGGCGTCCTATAGTCCAATCGCTTAACGAAGAGTAATATGTTCCGCTTAATCCTAAAAAACATATGGAGCCGGCGCGGCAAACACGCATGGCTGTTTATCGAGCTAATTCTTGTCACAATAATAGCATGGAAGCTGATAGACCACACCACAGTACTACTCTACGATGCCTCGCTCCCCATGGGATACGACACCGACCGACTCGTGAAAATCGATGTGGGCACTCTGCCCGAATCGCACAAAGACTACAGCACGGAATCGGCCGACTCTGCCGCTCGCATGAATTCACTGTGGGCGTTCCTCACCAAAGTCCGGGCTCTCGACGGAGTAGCCGCAGCAACCGCCTCGGGAAGGTATTCCTTTATGGGCTATCCGAATATCAACACCGGCTACCGGAGCCTCAACCTTGCCGACAGCCTTGAAAAAACCATTTCCGGCCAACAATTCTGGATCGGTACCGATTTTTTCAACACCATCGGCATAACACCGGCATCGACATCGTCGCTAAGCGTACTCTCCGATGCGGGCTTGCAACCAGGCGATATGATTTTCACCGAAAGCTATGCCCGACGCTACTCTCCTTCCGGCAACATCCCGGGAGGTAAGGTATTCAGATCATATTCAGGCGATACCGTGATGTACAACGTAGTGGCTGTGTCGAAAGATGTACGTCGAAAACCCACCGACCGTAGCTACGACTTGGCGTTCATAGCCGCAGCACCGGAAGCATACGACAATTTCACCTGCGTTGCTCGTCTTAAACCCGGAGTCGACATGTATGAATTCATGAGAGAACTGCGCATTAAGGCCCCGCGCGAACTACGCGCAGGCAACTACATGGTGAAGACTGTCGCGCCTTATTCCAAGGTATTCGAAAACATGATGCACCAAGGCGGCCATACGACCGAATATACCCGAGGCATAGCTCTGACTGTATTTTTCATGCTCAACATACTCCTCGGAGTCGTCGGTTCCTTCTATCTTCAGACACGGCGCCGCATCTCCGAAATAGGTGTGCACCGTGCTTTCGGAACGACCCAAGGCAATGTTCTCGCCATGCTCATAGGCGAGGCTTTGGTACTGGGATCGTGCGCATTCGTTGTCGCCGAACTGCTGTATCTGCAATATGCCCATGCGGCCGGGCTCAGCTACGGTCTCATCAGCAACACCGGAACAGGCGTGGCCGACACCTGGGTAAGTTCATTCGGTATCCACTTCGCACTTATCTCTGTCATAGTATACGTCCTTCTCATGGCATGCGTGCTTGCCGGAACATATTTTCCTGCGCGAAAAGCGGCGCATATCAACCCCATCGATGCTCTCAGAAATGAATAAACCGCTCATCTTATCTATCCTGATGCTACTGTGTGCGGTGTGTGCTCCGGCAGCCACCGATACTCTGCGTCTGTCGCTGCCAGATGCTATAGCGAGGGCCCGCGCGCACAGCGTGGATGCAGCAGCCGCTCTAAACGAGCTCCGGTCGGCCTATTGGCAATACCGCACTTACCGAGCCGAACTTCTCCCCGAGATTTCATTCAAAGGCACACTCCCGGCATATGGCAAACGGTATAACAGCTACCAGGAGTCCGACGGCTCGTACAGATTCGTGGCCAACGACAATCTGCAGCTAAGCGGAGAGCTGAGCCTGTCGCAGCGAATATGGTTCACAGGCGGTACTATATCGCTGCGCTCATCGCTCGACTATATGCGACAGCTCAGCGGCGAGAAATACAATAACTTCATGTCGATTCCGATAGCGCTCACACTCGAGCAACCGCTCTTCGCTGCCAACGATATAAAGTGGAAGCGACGCATCGAGCCGGTACGATACGCCGAGGCCCGGGCACAATTCATGTGCGAGACAGAGGAAGTGGCAATGCAGGCAATACGGCTGTTTTTCAACGTACTGATGGCTCAGTCCGAGCTCGAATGCTCACGCCAGAATCTATCTAACGCCGAAAAACTCTACGAAGTTGCCCGTGCAAAACGCAGCATGGGCCAGATAAGCGAGAACGATCTGCTGCAGATCGAACTCACACTGCTGCAAGCGCAAAGTGGAGTCAGCGCCGACGAAAGCGATCTCAAGAGTGCGTCGTTCCAGCTATCGTCGTTTCTCGACCTCGGCGAAGGAACGGTTATCGAACCGATAGAGCCAGCACGGATCTCATCGGTGGATGTAGACTATGCAAAAGCTCTCGAGATGGCTACAGAGAACAATCCATTCATGCACAATGTGCAGCGACGACAGCTCGAAGCCGACTACAAGGTGGCGCAGGCAAAGGGTGCCATGCGTGAAATCACCCTATTCGCGCAAGTCGGTTATACCGGGGCAGACCGAACAATGGCCCGCAGCTACCGCGACCTGCGCGATAACCAGGTAGTGGAAGTCGGTGTGAGCATACCGCTTGTCGACTGGGGCAAACGGCGCGCGTCGGTAAAAGTGGCAGAAAGTGAACGTGAACTTACGGCAAACACTCTCAGGAAAGAAACCCTCGACTTCAACAGCAATCTATTCATACTCGTGGAGCGATTCAACAATCAGGCCGAGCAGCTGCGCCTCGCCGACAGAGCGTCGGAAATTGCAGCCCGTCGCTACGACACGAATGTGGAAACATTCATGATCGGACGGATATCGACCCTTGACCTCAGCGACTCCCAGTCGAACAAGGACTCCGCCCGGTCGAAGCAGCTCCAGGAATTATTCTACTACTGGTACTATCTCTATCAGCTCCGCTCCATAACACTATGGGATTTCGACCGTTCAATCCCCATTGATGCCGAAATCGAAGCAATTCTGAAATAATGCAAAAAAGCCCGGATACTCATTCTTATTTTTCCTACATCCAACTATTATAACGAAATTTGCAAACAATTATTCAAGTTTCGGATGCAACGATTACTATCATATATCTTATTGCTGATTCCACTTCTGGCGCTGGCAGATGAAAGCCGGGCCTACGACGATTCTACGGCCCAGCCGTATCGTCACCTGGTGGCCAAAGTGACGCCTCCGGATTCAGCGGATGAATCGCGGCTTGCACACAAGGCGTTCTGGAGAGCTTCGGCAGAAACCGTGGGAATGAATTTATCTCTATGGGCTTTCGACAGATATATTCAGAAAGGACATTTCGCCTACATTTCATGGGGAACCATCAAGGAGAATTTCCGTCATGGATTCGAATGGGACAACGACCATCTTAGCACCAACATGTTCGCACATCCTTATAATGGCTCAATATTCTACAATGCCGGTCGATCCAACGGTTTTAATTTCTGGCAGAGCGAACTGTTCGCCATTGGAGGAAGTGCAATGTGGGAAATGTTCATGGAGTGCGAATATCCATCGACAAACGATATCATAGCCACCCCGATTGGCGGCGCGGCTCTTGGAGAAGTGCTATACCGCACATCCGATGTTGTGATCGATGATCGCACCTACGGCTTCGAGCGGTTGGGCCGTGAGCTTGCCACATTCATCATCAACCCTATGCGTGGGTTCACCCGAATCGTCACAGGCCGTGCGTGGCAGCACCGGCAGACATCGGGGCGCCGTTTCGGAACTCCCCCGGTGAGCATAGAACTCTCGGCCGGAGCAAGACTGCTTACCATGCGAAACGACGATAACGGTACAAGAGCAGGTGCCGCATTGGAAATCGATATAGAATATGGCGACAAGTTTGCAGAATCGACCAAAACTCCATACGATTTTTTTTCGTTCAAAATGGGTCTGCAAGGTATCAAGACCCAACCCCTTCTGAGCCACGTGGAAATTACAGGACGTCTGTTGTCAAAAGAAATCATAGACCGGAATAATATCCAGGCATCCATAGGCATGTATCAGCATTTCGATTATTTCGACTCCGACACCATTAAACGTCGAGACCCCGACAGCAAACCGTTCTGGCCATGTGTGGTGCCGTATAAACTCGGTACTCCCGCATCGGTAGGAGCCGGCGCTATGGCACGCTATCGGCCGCTCAAAGGCTTTGTCGTCGACGGGTATATACATGCCAACGGTGTAATTCTCGCCGGAATACTCACCGATTTCTATCGCGATTATCATCGCAATTACAACTGGGGGTCGGGATTCTCCATAAAAGCAGGTATCAATTCATCGCTGTTCGACAACAAGCTGACCGTCAGCATTTCCGATCAATTCTACCATATATACACCTGGAACGGATACGACAGTAATTTCGATTGGTCGACCACTCCCGATGGTGGGCCTGTGAATATACAGGGCGATAGATCGAAAGCATTCTTCAACCATTTCAGCACATCTGTGAAATACCGTCTTACCGGGCGATTGTATATAAATGCCGGAATCGACCTATATCACCGACAGACAAACTACTACGGGCAGACCATACGCTTCGATAGTAATAGTTGGACAAATACGCCGATACTCTACAGCAGTCAACTCGGAGCGCATATAATGCTTTCGTATTCTTTATAATCAAAGCGATTAATTAACTAAATTTGCAGCATGGCAGTAATTCTGACAATCGACGACGATAATCTTCTCCTGGTATCGCTCAAGGGACTGCTGTCGCGGGCCGGCGACAGCGTTGTAGCAGTACCATCGCCCGACTATGCCATGGCCTATGTGCGTGCCGAGCGCCCCGACCTCGTGCTTATGGACATGAATTTCACCCGTGGCACATCGGGTATCGAAGGGCTCACTCTGCTGCGGCAAGTGAAGATATTCCGTCCTGAGGTACCTGTAATTCTCATGACGGCATGGGGCAGCATCGACCTCGCTGTCGAGGGCATGCGGGCCGGAGCTTTCGACTTCATCACCAAGCCATGGGACAATGCCCGCCTTCTCGAACGCATCGACACCGCCTTGAAACTGCACAAGGCACCGGCATGCGACGGCGGCTTCGACCGGAGCGCCATCATAGGGTCGTCGGGAGCGCTCTCCGATGTTCTCGACACCTGTGCTCGTGTGGCTCCTACCGATGCCCCGGTGCTGATAGTCGGTGAAAGCGGGACCGGCAAGGAGTTGCTGGCAAGGACTATACACCACAACAGTCGCCGCAGCGGCGCACCTTTCGTAAAGATAAATCTCAGCGGCATTGCGCCATCGGACTTTGAGAGTGAATTTTTCGGCCATATGCGGGGTGCGTTCTCTGGAGCCATATCCGACAAGCGGGGCATACTGCAGACTGCCGACGGCGGCACCTTGTTTCTCGAAGAAATCGACAGACTCGACCCGGTGTCGCAGATGAAACTGATGCGTGCACTTCAGGAACAGGCATTTACGCCTCTGGGAAGCACATGTACCTGCCACGTGGATGTGCGGGTAGTATGCTCCACCACGGCCGATCTCGGCGCCATGGTTGCCGATCGATCCTTCCGAGAAGATTTGTTCTACCGTATCAACTTAGTGACACTTCATATGCCCACCCTTCGCGAACGCCGTGCCGATATTCCGGCCCTCATACGATTTTTTGCAAAAGAAGAGGCACGGATCCACAGAGGGTTGGAAACGCCGGAGTTCGATGAAAGCGCCATCGAATATATAAGCACCCTACCGCTGCCGGGCAATGTACGCGAACTGCGGAATATTGTCGCGAGAGCGGCCCTGCTCGGCTCAGGCAGCCCCATAAACGTGGCTCATCTACGCCATATGGCACAGGAATTTTCCACCGTGTCGGCAACCGGCACACTCGAGGGAACAGAGCGACGCAAGATCGCCGAAGCCCTCACGGCCGCACAGGGCAATGTGTCGCGCGCGGCAGCTGCTCTCGGAATATCACGCGGTGCTCTCTACCGCCGAATGGAAAAATACGGACTACAGTGAATCTACGACTCTTCTTTCTTCTATTCCTGCTCCTGCAGCTGCCTGTCTACGGCACCCTGATGTGGATCACATTCGACACACATCCGCTTCTGTTCTATTGCACCGAGGCAATGCTTGTCGTCGATGTGGCGGCATGTCTGTTTTTCTACCGTAAGGTAGTGGTACCTGTCGAAACGTTGTCGAACGGCATGGATCTGCTCAAGGCTCAGGATTGGAACGTAGCTCTGCGTCCGCTCGGACAGCCCGAAGTTGACTCGCTTGTGGATGTATTCAACAAAATGATGGAACGCATGCACTCACAGCGCCTGTCGCTTCAGGAGCAACGCCACTTCCTGATGCTGCTGGTGGCCGAAGCTCCCGTAGGGGTGATTGTAAAAGGCTTCGGCGGCAACGAACGGATGGTAAATCCGGCGGCCAAGGATATCCTCGACCGATATCCCGACATGGCCACAAGACTCGACACTGTACCGGACGGCAGCGAGTCGACATTCCGCCTCGACGACAGCCATCTGTTCCGATGTGTGCGACGGCATTTTATCGACGATGGCGTGCGCTGCTGCTTCTATCTCATCGAGAATGTAGCTCCCATGGTGGCCGCAGCCGAGCGCACCGCCTATGTGAAACTTATCCGTCTAATGGCTCATGAGGTGAACAACTCCGTGGCGGCCATGAGCACGGCGCTCGGAGCCCTGGAAAGCGATGACCCCGACGGCCTTCTCGACGCATGCCGCCGCCGGGCCTTGGCTCTAAGCGATTTCATAGGGCGCTTTGCCGAACTGGTGAAGACACCCGAGCCAAGACTCATAAAAGTAAACTCAACGGCAATGGTGCGCTCATGCGCTGCATTTCTCGAAAGTCTGTGCACACAGTCCGGAGTGGAGTTCTGCATTCGGGCCAATGACGGCGCCACCGTCGACGCCGATCCGGCTCAGATAGAGCAGGTGCTGGTGAACGTGGTTAAAAATGCCTGTGAGAGCACTGGCCGCGGAGGTCGTGTGGAGATAACTGTAGAGGGCGCCACCATCACCGTGACCGACAATGGCCCCGGCATATCGCCAGAGAAAGCCGAACAGATGGCATCGCCATTCTTCACCGACAAACCGTCGGGACAAGGCATAGGCCTGACATTCGTGCGCGAGGTACTGACACGCCACGGCTGCAATTTCTCGCTGGCGACCTCGGCCGACGACGGCCTCACACGGTTCCGGTTTACATTCGGCTGACGGCCTGCGCCACAACCATGCCGTCAATGGCGGCCGACACGATTCCACCGGCATAGCCCGCACCCTCGCCGCAGGGGTACAGCCCTTCTATGACAATATGATGCATCGACTCGCGGTCGCGCGGAATGCGTACCGGCGATGAAGTGCGTGTCTCATCGCCTATGAGCACCGCTTCGTTGGTGAGAAATCCACGCTGCTTGGCTCCGAATACTTTGAAGCCCTCGCGCAGACGCCGTGCTACCCCTTCGGGCAGCAGATGGTCCACACGTGCGCTTATCAGCCCGGGGGGATACGACGAACGCGGGAGATCGGCCGATAGCCGCCCATCCACAAAGTCGGCCATGCGCTGGGCCGGCGCCTGCTGGGTATGGCCGGATGCTTCGAAGAAATCATGTTCTATCTTTTCCTGGAAGCGCATCATCTTCAGCGCTGTTTCCTTGGGCGTATCGCCATCGGGAATATCTTCGGGCAGTATCTCCACCACCATGCCGGAATTGGCCCAGCGGGTACCACGGTTGGCAGGCGACATGCCGTTGACCACAAGCTGCCCCGGAGCACTTGCCGCCGGGATTATGTATCCGCCGGGGCACATGCAAAACGAATACACCGCACGGTCGTCGACACGTGTGAGCATGCTGTATTCAGCCGCCGGCAAATACTTGCCTCTGCCTTTGGGCGAGTGGTACTGAATTCTGTCTATAAGCTCCTGAGGATGCTCCAGGCGCACTCCCACAGCGATTCCTTTTGGCTCTATCGCCACCCCGGAATCTGCCAGCATATGGTATACATCGCGCGCGGAGTGGCCCGTGGCGAGTATCACGGGGCCATGCCAGCTACGGCCATCGGCTGTCACTGCACCTGTCACCTTGTTACCGTCCATCAGAAGACCGGTCACTTTAGTTCCGAAATGCACCTCGCCGCCACATGCTATTATAGTCTCGCGGATAGCCTTGATAACAGCGGGCAGCCGGTCGGTGCCTATATGCGGGTGTGCATCGACAAGAATCTCGGGCTGAGCGCCATGCTGGTGCAAAATCCGAAGTACTTTGTCGACAGGCCCGCGCTTCTTGCTGCGGGTGTATAGTTTACCGTCGGAGTAAGCTCCTGCCCCACCCTCTCCGAAACAGTAGTTCGAGTCGGGGTCGACAGTACCGGTACGGCTTATGGCCACCATATCGCGTCGGCGTGCATCCACGTCCTTTCCGCGCTCGAGCACTACAGGTGTTATGCCGCACTCTATCAGTTCGAGAGCTGCGAATAGGCCGGCAGGCCCGGCACCAACGACTATGGCCCGGCGATTGCCTTCTACCTTGCGGTATTCCACCGGGACGAACGCTGCCGCTGCTTCATCGACAGTGTCGAGGTGCACGTTCACGCTCAGATTCACCACAACATTGCGCTGGCGGGCATCGATGGAACGACGCACAATGTCGACGCGGGCAATACGTTGTTGTGGCACATGAAGTTCGCGGGCGCAGCGAGCGGTCAGAAGGGCGGGAGTGGCGGCACATGCCGGATCCACGCGCAGGTCTAATTTTTCAAGCATGATTGTTGCGTATGCTGTTCAGATGGCGTGCAAGACGCCGGTTCATTATCAATACTGTGACAAGTGCGAGCACAAAAGCGATGAAGTCGCTGGTACACATGGCAGTCCACACACCGTCGATGCCATAGTGCGGAGGAAGTATCCAAAGCAGCGGCACAAGAAATATGAGCTGCCTGGTGAGCGACAGGAATATCGACAGTTTCGGTTTGCCAATGGACTGGAAGTAGTTCTGTATCACTATCTGTGCTCCGACAAGAGGATAAAAGAGGAAAAATATGCGGAATCCCAGACGAGCGATTTCGATCATCCCTTCGTCGGTGGTGAACATGCTGCTAATCACATCGGGGAATATCTCGGTGGCAGCCCATCCAAAGCAAGCCACACCTGTGGCAATCATTATACCTTTCTTGAGTGTGGCGCTCACACGGGGCCAGTTGGCCGCGCCGAAATTATAGCCCAGTATAGGCTGCATGCCCTGTGTGATACCGAAGATTATCATCACGAAGAACATCGACGTGCGGTTTATAATACCATAAGCTCCAACGGCAAGATTACCGTCGGCTCCGGCGCTCTCAAGCAAAGCTTTATTGATAAACACCACCACCAAGCACGCGCAGCAGTTCATCAGGAAAGGCGAAAGGCCTATGGAGTAGATACGGCGCACCAGGTCGGCCGACAGATGCCAGCACCGGCGGGTGAAGTGGATGTAGCTGTTCTTGGATATGAAGTGCCACAGCACCCATATGAATGCACCTGTCTGTCCCAGCAAGGTGGCTGTGGCAGCACCGGCAATGCCCCAGTCGAGCACGAATATGAAAATCGGGGCAGCCACTACATTGATAGCCACCGAAAGGAGTGCCGACACCATGGCCTTGCGCGGATAGCCGGTAGCTCGCATCAAGTTGTTGAGTCCCAGAAATACATACGAGATGGGAGTACCAAGCAGAATGATGCGCATGAATTCGCGTGCGTAGCTTATAGTCTCATCGGTAGCGCCGAAAAAGTATAGGATAGGGTCGAGGAACCATAGCCCGAGACTCATGATGAACACCGAGTGTATGAGGCAAAGTATGGTCACACATCCCACCACTCCCGAAGCTTTCGCCGTATTTTTCTGTCCCAAAAATATAGATGAAATTGTGGCGCCACCCACCGCTACAAGCACGCAGAACGCCACAACAAGATTCATAAGCGGAAAGGTGATGGCAAGACCTGTGATGGCCATCGCTCCGACACCCCTGCCGATGAATATACTGTCGACAATATTATAAAGCGACGTGGCAAGGCTTGCCACAATAGCCGGCAAGGAATATTGCAGCAACAATTGGCCTATGGTTTTGGTACCAAGGTCGTTGGGATTACTTTTGGGCTGTATTGCTTCAGACTGCATCGTGGGTGCTTGGTGAATGGTGAAGAGTGATAGTAGCCATGCGGCATTGCATCGGAGAACAGAGATATGGCAGAAAAGATACAGGCTTCATCGAACAGACGCCTCAATCGATTTCGTTTTTCATCCCTCGCCTCTTACATAAACAACAAAAAGCCGCTCGAAATGGATTTCGGACGGCTTTCTTTCGCTTAGTGGCGGGGGCAGGACTCGAACCTACGACCTTTGGGTTATGAGCCCAACGAGCTACCACTGCTCCACCCCGCGGTGTTTTGACAGTGCAAAGGTAGGCACTTTTTTCTTACCCACCAAATCCATTAATATAATTTAACAATCAAGCCTCATCCAATTTTTGCAAACATTCATGAATCATAGTACCTTTGCCAAATCTAATCCATGTATATTTTCGGCAACCTAATCCCTTAACTACAATCTATATGAAAAAAACTTGTGCAATCATTGCAGCCACATGTATAGTGGCTTCCGGCATGGCTTCCAACCGGACATTCATCAATCCTGATTTCGAACACGGCGGCCTCAGCCTCGCCATCACAGCCGTTGAGCGCGCCGACAGCCACACACGTGTACAAACCGATATATACGGCCCTGCCGGAAACTGGGTGCGCGCCGATACCAATATATATCTGCAAGGACGCCATACAGGCCGGAAATACCGCATGCTCTCCCTCCAAGGCATGAATCCGGGGGAAAAGACCGTCCTCGGCGACTCTGCTTTCATCTCTGCTACAATGACGTTCGAACCGATTGCTCCGGCCGACTCCATAATAGACTTTATCGAGCCCGACGGATGGGCCGTGACCGGAATAAAACTCTACGACGAACCTCTAAAAAGAGTGCACACGCACATTGAAGGTACCGTCGAAGACCGGCCGGAAGTGAGCTGGCTCATACTTTCGGAGTCGGGGTCGGACCATAGGGTGAACAAAAGCATAATCATTCCGGTACGCGACGGTCGCTTCCACTACGACCTTTACTCCGATGGCGACCGCTACTACGAATTGACACCCGGTATAGAATTAATGCGCGGAAGCTGGTCCTTCGCTCAATTCTATCCCGAAAAAGAGCCTGTGGTAATAAAATTCCCTTCAGAACAAAGCAATGGACTTATAGAAGTGACTGGTGGGCCCAACACCACCGACATTATGCTATGGACACAGACATTGAGTGAACTTTGGAAAACGAGAATCGGAAATTCCGACATAGAGAAACACATAATGGAACTCTATGAATCGGACCGATTGTTCACTCCCGAATTTGCCGATTTCAGAAAACATGCACACGAAATGAGTCCCGACAGTGCACAGGCCATCTATCAACGGCTCCAGAAAGAAAACCGCATCAAAAGCCCGGAAGGTGTAATAGCCGAAGCTCGACGCGACAGTCTCGTCAGTGCCGTAATCGGACAGTTCTATACCACCGAACTCCGAAAGCCATCGGTCTGCCACCTGTACCAGATATACACAAAACTCCAATCGTCCGACAAATACTCCGACACACTCCTTGAAATCTTCCACGACAACTACGCCGACACTCTCACCGAGTCGCCCTACCACCGCATGCTCACCACACTATATGAAGCCGGCGAACCCACACCCGGCAAAAAATATGTCGACTTCTCGGCTCCAGATCTTAATGGCAACATCGTAAGCGCGTCCGAGATCATCGGTGGCAAGATAGCAGTCATCGATCTATGGGCTTCTTGGTGCGGACCGTGCCGACGCCACAGCATGGCTCTGATTCCCCTCTATGAGAAATATCGCGACAAAGGCTTCACCGTCCTCGGCGTCGCACGCGAGGCAAGCTCCGATAAAGCCATGCGTATGGCCATCGAACGCGACGGATATCCATGGATCAACCTAATCGAACTAAACGACACAAACAACATCTGGAAAAAATATCGGGCCGGAAACGCCGGTGGCCGTATTGTGCTTGTCGACAGCGATGGCACCATCCTCGCAGTCGACCCCGAAACCGATGAAATCGAAGCACACCTCTCCCGCCTCCTCGATTAAAAAAATCTCACAATCTTATAATATTCCCCGGTGGCCTATGACTCGTCAGGCTATCGGGGAATATTCAACAAAGACACATCGTGTCAACGATACCGAATATCAATAAACCCCCAAATTAATCTCATTGGAAAGCAGATCAATACGTTGGTATATCAGATTTTTGATGTAGATTTGCACTTGAAACCAAACGCACTTTCCCGAATGGCAAAAATCACAGTAAAAGACACCGAAGTTAATGTTGTCAAAGTAAACGGCGAAGACTACATTTGTCTTACCGATATGTTGCAAGCCAAAGATGGTGACTTCTTCATTACTGATTGGCTACGCAACCGTAATACACTTGAATTTATCGGCATTTGGGAGAAAGTATATAATCCAGATTTTAATTATGGCGAATTCGCCATAATTAAAAATCAGTCGGGCCTTAACAGGTTCAAAATAAGCGTCAAGGAGTTTGTGGCACGGACCAACGCCATATCACTTCAAGCCAAAGCTGGACGATATGGTGGCACATATGCCCATAAGGATATAGCGTTTGAGTTTGCCATGTGGATTAGTCCGGAGTTCAAAATCTATATTGTCAAGGAATTCCAGCGCTTGAAAGCCGAGGAACAGCGGCTGCTCGGGTGGTCGGCGAAGCGTGAACTGTCGAAAATCAACTATCGGATACACACCGATGCCATCAAGCAGAACCTCATCCCTGCCGAAGTCACAAAAGCACAAGCGACCATCATATATGCCAATGAAGCCGATGTATTGAATGTGGCCATGTTCGGCATGACGGCAAAGCAATGGCGTGAGGCCAACCCCGAATTGAAAGGCAATATCCGCGACTACGCATCGGTCAACGAACTGATATGCCTATCCAATATGGAAAGCCTCAATGCTGTATTCATAGAGCAGGGACTGCCTCAATCCGACCGACTTATAAAACTCAACCAAATCGCCATCCATCAGATGTCCATATTAGAAAGCAGCGACAACGACCGTAAACTTTTGAAATAATCATTGGCACGAAATATGAAACGGATAATTAACATATATATCGCATTTGCAGTTCTGATAATAGGTAATATCCTATATTCATGTTCTAATGAATATGAAGATGAGCCGGAAATCCCCGAAACTCAAAGCACAATATTCATGTATTTGCCGTGGTCTTCAAATCTGACAAACTACTTTTATCAGAATATCCGTGATATGGAAAGTAATATCTGTCAAATGGGAGGATTGGCAAACGATAGAGTAATTGTATTCATGTCCACAAGTTCGACTGAGGCGTCTATGTATGAAATCGAATATAAGAATGGGACATGTACCCATACTCCTATTGCAACATACTGCAATTATCCATTTACCACAGAAGAAGGTCTTACATCATTATTGCAAGACCTCAAAGTTTGTGCTCCTGCCAAAAAATATTCAATGATAATTGGTTGTCATGGAATGGGATGGTTACCTGTAAATGCTTCAAGAGCATTATATTCTACTGAAAAATATCATTACGAATATGAAAATTCAGGTCTTCTTACCAGATATTTTGGTGGAACTACAACAGATTTTCAGACTGATATTTCAACTCTGTCGAATGCTATTAGCAATGCCAATCTGAAAATAGAGTACATTTTGTTTGATGATTGTTATATGTCCTCCATAGAGGTTGCATACGAACTAAAGGATGTGACCGATTACCTTATTGCATCAACTTGTGAGGTCATGGCATATGGTATGCCGTACGCTACAATGGGTAAATATCTTTTGGGAACACCTAATTATAAAGCGGTGTGTGATGAGTTTTATAAATTTTATTCCACATACGATGCAATGCCATGTGGAACTTTGTCAGTGACCAATTGCTCAGAATTAGATGAAATGGCAGCACTTATGCGGTATATCAATCAGAATTATGAGTTTGATGAAACAAAAATTTCGTCACTTCAGCGGCTTGATGGATATTCACCAACAATATTCTTTGATTTCGGAGATTATGTAAATAAAATGTTGGAGTATAATAATGCAGATAAAGTATTTATTGATGAATTTAACCGCCAATTAAATGCAACAGTCCTATATAAAACAAACACTGAGAAATACTTTACTGCAAGTAGAGGGCCCCTGCCGATATATACATATTCGGGAATAACCACATCAGATCCAAGCGTCAGTCCCAAAGCAGCAGAAAAGGTAACAACAAAATGGTATAACGCTACTCATTAATTGGATTTCAAGTATTTAATAAATTGAAAAAAAACGGTGCAATAGGATTGGTAGTCAAGTCCGGAGGCTATTGTGGCTCATATATCTTTGAGGATATAATTTGAATTTAAAATATTGGTTTTATAAGAATAAAACATTAACTTTGCCGCATCAACACAAGAGGGGTGCCCCTGACTGGGGCTGAGATCATACCCTATGAACTTGATGCGGTCAATACCGCCGAAAGGACTTGTTCATAGCCTCGACCGAGGGCACACTCTGTTTAAACCGTTGTATTATGCAAATTTACATCAACAGAGAAGCCGTAGAGGTAAACCCGAAACTTAATCTTGCCGAAATACTCGAATTGCAGGGCATCGGCCTGCAAGGTATCGCCGTGGCCATAAGCAACAAAGTGGTTCCACGGGCGGCATGGGCAACAACCTATCTTGCCGAAGGAGCCAACGTAACTGTAGTCAGCGCTGTGTGTGGCGGATGAGGTGCATAGCCATCACACTCCCCGACTTTGTCGAAAACGAAGCCGAAGCCATAACACGCATGCTCCGCTCAGGCGTGATCGACCGTGTGCACATACGCAAGCCATCGTCCACACTCCGACACATGCAACGCCTCATCGAGGCCATGCCGGCCGACCTGCGCCCACGGCTCTCGCTGCACGACCATCACACCCTTGCCAGCATATACGGGTGCGGCGTGCATCTCAACGCACGTAACCCCGATATCACTCCCGGTTTCCACGGAACAGTAAGCCGCAGCTGCCATACACCCGAAGAAGCTCGCGACACCGACGACTACCATTTTCTCAGCCCTATATTCGACAGCATTTCCAAACCAGGATACCACCCGGCGTTCACCCCCGACCAACTACGGGGTATCGTCGACGACTCATTCGTGGCACTTGGCGGAGTCACACCCGACAAATTGCCGCTGCTAAAAGAAATCGGATTCGGAGGAGCCGCTTTTTTAGGATATATATGGCACGGCGACCTTGAGGAAAACCTTTCGGATATAAAACATTTCACCCAACAATGCTTCAATTCATAACTCACCGCCGCAACGGACTCGATGAAATCGACGGAGCCAAAGCTGTGCTCGATGGCGGCTGCCGATGGATACAGCTGCGCATGAAAGACGCCACCCCGTCCGAAATTACCGACACCGGACTCCGCCTGCGCTCACTCTGCGACCAATATGGCGCCACATTCATTCTCGACGACCATGTAGAACTCGTGGATGCCATCGGCGCCGACGGTGTTCATCTGGGTAAAAACGACATGCCTGTCCATGATGCACGGCAGATTTTAGGCAACAAAATTATCGGAGCCACGGCAAATACCCTCGCCGACATGAAAGCAGCAGTCGACGCCGGTGCCGACTATATCGGCCTCGGACCGTTCCGCTACACCACTACAAAACAGAAGCTCAGCCCCGTGCTCGGTCTCGACGGATATCGGGCCATAATGAGCGAATTCCGCCGCATAAGCACACTACCGGTAGTTGCCATCGGTGGAATAGAACTCTCCGACGTCCCCGGCCTCATGGCCACAGGCATAACAGGAATAGCCGTATCGGGTAGCCTGCTCACTGCCGAAGACCCATCAGCCGCCACCGCCGCACTCATAGCTGCAATCAGCCTGCAGCAGAACAAATAGACACAGATCAACCCTCAACCAATCGTTAAATCTCAAAAAATGAACGATAAACTCACTATAGGAGGCCGCGAGTTCAACTCTCGGCTATTTGTCGGAACCGGTAAATTCCGGTCCAACACCGAGATGGCAAGCGCCATCGAAGCATCAGGCACCGAGATGGTGACACTCGCCATGAAACGCGTCGACATGGCAAATCCGGCCGACGACATGCTCGCGCACGTTCGCCGCCCCGGCATACAGCTACTGCCCAACACATCGGGCGTGCGAAACGCCAAGGAAGCCGTGCTTGCCGCACAGCTTGCACGCGAAGCCTTCGGTACAGATTTTATAAAACTCGAGATTCACCCCGACCCCAAATATCTGCTCCCCGATCCCATCGAAACCTTGAAAGCCACCGAAGAGCTCGCACGCATGGGCTTTAAGGTGCTACCCTACATTCAGGCCGACCCTGTGCTGTGCAAACTGCTCGAAGAAGCCGGCACCGCAGCCGTGATGCCTCTGGCCGCACCCATAGGCACCAACAAAGGACTGGTGACACGCGACTTGATCGAGATAATAATCGAACAGAGCTGTGTTCCCGTGGTAGTCGATGCCGGTCTTGGCGCCCCGTCGCATGCAGCCGAAGCTATGGAACTCGGTGCCGACGCCGTACTCGTGAATACAGCGATCGCCGTAGCAGGCAATCCTGCCGCTATGGCTCAAGCATTTGCAAAAGCTGTCGAAGCCGGACGACAAGCCTATCTGGCCGGGCTCGGTGCCGTGTCGCGCCATGCCGAAGCCAGCAGCCCGCTCACTTCATTCCTCGATTGACGCCCATGTTCTCCCAAGAATTAGAAAAATATAGCTGGGACGACACCACCGCAGCCATCGCAGCCAAAACTGCCGCCGACGTAGAGCGTGCCCTTGTCACCCCTCGTCCGAGCATCGACGATTTCATGGCTCTTATATCGCCCGCTGCAGCGCCCTATCTCGAAGCTATGGCCCGTCGTAGCCGCGAACTCACCCGCCAGAGATTTGGCAAAACGATGTCGATGTACATACCGCTGTACATCACCAATTCGTGCACTAATTCATGTGTGTACTGCGGCTTCAACCGCCACAACAAAATGGCTCGCGTGGTGCTCACCCCTGCAGAGATCGAAAACGAGTGCAAAGCTATCCGCGAATTGGGTCCGTTCGAGAATCTGCTTCTCGTCACCGGAGAAAATCCCCGCGTGGCAGGAGTCGACTACCTCGAGGAAGCACTGCGGGTATGCCGCCCATACTTCAACAATCTCACAATTGAGGTCATGCCCCTCAAAGCCGAGGAGTACGAACGGCTTACCCATAGTGGCCTAAACGGCGTGGTATGCTTCCAGGAGACTTATCACCGCGAAAACTACAAAAAATATCATCCGGCCGGGATGAAATCAAACTTCGAGTGGCGCGTCGACGGTTTCGACCGCATGGGCCAGGCCGGAGTTCACAAAATCGGCATGGGCGTCCTCATAGGCCTCGAAGACTGGCGCACCGACGTAACCATGATGGCCCGCCATCTACTATATCTCCGCAAGCACTACTGGCGCACACGCTATAGCGTCAATTTCCCTCGCATGCGTCCGTCGGAAGGACATTTCCAACCCAATGTGGTGATGACCGACCGCGAACTCGCGCAGCTCACATTCGCATTCCGCATCTTCGACCGCGACATCGACATATCCTTCTCCACCCGCGAGAGTCCCGCCTTCCGCAATAACATCGCCACCCTCGGAGCCACATCCATGAGCGCCGGTTCCAAGACCGAACCCGGCGGCTACCACACCTATCCGCAAGCCCTCGAGCAGTTCGCCGTCAGCGATGAGCGCACACCTCATCAGGTGGAGGCCGACCTGCGCCAAGCCGGAGTCGAGGTGGTGTGGAAAGACTGGGATAAAATTTTCGACTGATGGAAGACAATCGATACGCACGCCAGACTGCGCTTCCCGAAATAGGAGCACAAGGCCAGCAGAAGCTTGCCGATGCTTCCGTACTGATTGTAGGGCTTGGTGGCCTTGGCTCACCCGCCGCCACCTATCTCACAGGCGCAGGCATAGGTCGCATCGGCCTATGCGACCCCGATATAGTAAGTCTCTCCAACCTCCAGCGGCAAGTGCTCTACACCGAAGCCGAAATCGGATTGAAAAAGACCGACTGCGCAGCCCGACGCCTCGCCGAAATCTCATCGCACACAGTATTCGACCTCTACCCCGAGGGCCTGACGCCCGGCAACGCCAGCCACATCATAGCCCCCTACGACATCGTGGTGGACTGCTGCGACAACTACCGCACCCGCTATATCATCGACGACGTGTGTACCTCTCTGGGCAAGACATGGATCTATGGCTCCATCGGTGCGTTCCATGGTCAGGTTGCCGTAATCAACGGCGAAAGACATATACGATACACCGATATATACCCCGACCGGCAAGAACTCGAAAGCCGCCCTGCAGCCTCAGGCGGCGTCATCGGCGCCGTACCGGGTGTAATCGGCGCCATCCAAGCCAACGAAGTCTTAAAACTCATAGCCGGATTTGGCACACCGCTCGATGGCTATCTATTCACCATCGATCTACGCACACTTCATACATCCATCCTAACACTGTAATAACCAACAATCTAACCCTCATATGTCCTGGAGCCAAGAAGCATGGGATGCAGCACATCCCATATACAATAGCATACTCCATCAGCCATTCATCAAAGAGCTCAGCGATGGAACATTAGCCCGCGAGCGATTTCTGTTCTATATCAGGCAGGACTCACTCTACATCGCCGAGTACTTCCGCATGCTCGCGCATATCGCCTCGCGGCTGGAGCGCAACGACCACGCAGCCGCATTCATCGCATTCGCAGCCGATGGCGTGGCCGTCGAGAAATCACTCCACGAATCGTATCTCCACAATACCCGCCTCGATACCATCGGCATGGGTCCCGGCTGCCAGCTGTACACATCGTGGCTCAAATCGCACTCCTTCGCACCCGTCGAAGTTGCTGCTGCCGCCGTGCTCCCATGCTTCTGGGTCTACAAGGAAGTCGGAGAAACCATCTTCAGAAGCCAGAAAGACCACTCAAATCCTTACAAAGCATGGATCGACTGCTACGGCGACAGCACTTTTGAAGCATCTACACGACTGGCTATAGCCATATGCGACGACCTTGCCGACAATACTACTCCGGCCATACGCCGCGCCATGACCGACGCTTTTGTCGAAGCTACGAAAATGGAATGGCGATTCTGGGACAGCGCATACAACCTCGAAAAATCATCTATATGAATATGAAAACATATCGCCGGGCCATGACTATCGCCGGGAGCGACCCAAGCGGCGGCGCCGGACTGCAGGCCGACCTTAAAACATTCTCTGCACTCGGCTGCTACGGAACTTCTGTCATCGTAGCGGTGGTCGACGAAAACACCGTCGGAGTAACCGGCGTCCACCCCGTACCGGTAGAATTCGTCTCCGGCCAAATTCGCTCCGTCCTCGATGATATCGGCACCGATGCCATAAAAATCGGCATGCTCCATTCATCGGAACTGATACATGCCGTCCGCTCCACACTCGAGCCCTACAATATAACCAACATAGTCCTCGATCCCGTGATGGTAGCTACATCCGGCGATCCTCTGCTCGAAGCCGATGCGGTGGCAACTCTCCGCGAGGATCTTATTCCACATGTGCGAGTCATCACTCCAAACATACCGGAAGCCGAACTCCTGCTCGGACAGTCTATCGCCGGCCAACACGATCTTCCCGACGCCGCACGCATGCTTTCGGAAAAATGCGGAGGCGTATCGGTACTTCTTAAAGCCGGCCATCTACACGACTCCGACCTCATCGACATATTCTACAATGCCGAGTCAGGAAAACTCACTGAGCTGAAGTCGAAACGCCTCGACACCGTCAACACCCATGGCACCGGATGCACCCTCTCTTCAGCATTCGCAGCCTCACTGGCAAAAGGCATGCCGCTCGATGAAGCAGCCCATGCCGCAAAAAAATACATCAACGACGCCCTTTGCGCCGGCGCCTCCTACGCCATAGGCCACGGCCACGGTCCCGTACACCACTTCCACCACTGGTGGTAAAAATATCACGTATAATCTAATCCCCACCACAAATAAATATGCCCGTATAGAGGGTACAGGAGAGCCAACCACAGATTATTCGTCGGCCAACTTCCCGCTTTGAATAATATCTTATAAATAATATCTTATATATGAGATATTTCCGCATGAGGATACGGCCGACAGAGCATTAAACCGCCGCAACAGATCTCGTAAAAATCTGCTACGGCGGTTTATTTGCCATCTCTATACACGTGTGACCAATGTGCTACCGGTAGTCGCATTATATCCACCACCCCATGTGGCGTCCGCAGGACGCTGATTAAACATTAACCGGGTACATCGAGCCAAGCGAGATGTGCCCGGAATCAACCCGTCGCCCTTAATGGCGTCCGCAGGACGCCGATTACCCTGCGCAAACAGTAGATTATATAAGTGGGTTCGATTGCAAATATATTGCTTTTGTGGGGCAAAAGCAAGGAATATGCTTTACAACATAGAATAACAAATTTATAGTTAAACTAAGTTAAATATAATTCATCACCATGCAATATGCGGGGAATTATTATCTCTTTTGTAATAAGATATACCGCATGGACAATACGGCCCTCATACAGCAATGCGCTCAAGGCAACAGAGATGCCATGGAGCTACTCTACGACCGATTCGGGCCGCGCCTCATGCGTGTCATCAGGCGCTACATCACCGATAGCGAAGCGGCGGAAGACATTCTGCACGACGGATTTATCATCATTTTCACCCACATAGCCGAAGTGCGCGATGCATCCCGTCTTGAGTTCTGGATGGGCACTGTGATGAAAAATCTATGCCTGAAATATCTGAGCACGCTGGATGTGATGACTATTCTCGACGAGGAAACGGAAATTCCCGATTTACCCGACCTCGACGAAATATTGACATACGAGGAACTCGACTCTATCATCAACCGACTTCCCGACGGCTATCGCAAAGTTTTCAAGCTGGCAGTTCTGGAGAAAAAATCGCATAAGGAAATCGGCAAGCTGCTCGGAATATCGGCAGCCACATCGGCTTCTCAGCTCTTCCATGCCAAGGTGATGCTACGACGTCTTATCGTGGAGCACCGCCACAAAATGGGCCTCACCATAATGCTGCTGGCTTTAGGTGCCGGACTGACACTTTTGTTCACATCGCGCACTCCAAAGCTCGACATTTCATCCTACCCCGAACTAACGGAGCACCACGATGATGTAGCTCCCACCAAGGCCACACTCCTCTCCAAGGCAACCACACCGATGCCCGACCCACTCCAGACCGTTGCCACATCGACCGGCGGAAAACGTTGTCTCCTTGCCGACGTACCGGCTATGAGCGATTCCGATACTGTAATTGCTCAGGAAAATGCTATAGTCAACCCCAGCAACACCGACAGCACAACGCCCGACACCACCTACCGCTACATGGGCACCACAAACTACACATATGCATATACGGAGCTCCCAACCAAGCACCGCTCGAAAAAAGATCGCGCATGGAGCATCGGAGCATCCTACAATATTGGTGGCCACATAAGCCAACAAGACTATATGGATATGGTGACATCCTCCGATGCATCATTCGGTTCGCCTACCGACGACCCGGGCCACAACAAACCTAACATACGACCCATCGTGCCATTCCAATGGTCGGCTGAGCATGAACTGCCGCTTACCTTTGTCCTTAGCGCGGCCCGGCAACTATCGGACAGGCTAAACATCGAAAGCGGACTGCAGTACACTCTGCTGCGCTCCAAAATCGTATACCACCGACCCAGAAACCTCATATATCAGAATGTAAGCAGCCACTACATCGGTGTGCCGCTGAAACTGAACTTCAGGTTGTTCTCCTACAAAAAAATGAAAATGTACATAACAGCCGGAGGCGCAGTCGACTTTCCGATAGGTAAATCGGCCAAAACCACCGACCGCTCGTCGGACTACCAACCATACACTCTACCCGATCTTAAAGCCCGGCCTCAGTTCTCGGTCACAGGCGGTATCGGCATCCAATTATCGCTCAGCAAACACGTCGGGCTCTACGTCGAACCGTCGGCACGGCATTGCTTCGACAACCGGGCAAGCATGCCCACCTATTGGCAAGAACATCCCACAGGATTCTCAATCCCTGTCGGGCTTCGCATCAATTGGTAAAAAAATTTCACCGGCCCATGCAATGTTTCGCCATCTGGTGTATCATTATAGTAGATTCCATAACTGATACCACAAAAAAAACGTTGGCATAGCATGCCCGATGCTTAAAATTCAAACCAGTAATCTTTGTTACAGACCGTGGCGCGGGGGCGCTGCGGTCTGATTTTTTTTCGTGCGTTGAGGATTTTTTTTTACTTTTGCGTATTGATATATACAGAACCTAAAACACATAAGATGGAACTTTTCGAACAGCTCACCGCTGCCGCCAAAGCCACGCCGCAGCGTATTGTGCTTCCCGAAGGTCTCGAACCGCGCACCCTCACGGCCGCTGACCGCATTCTGGCCGAAGGACTGGCCAAAATCATACTCATAGGCTCCGAGGCCGATATCCTCGCCATGGCAAAGGAGCTGAAACTGGAAAACATCGGCAAAGCAACCATAGTCGACCCTGCCGATGAAAGTGTTATCGACCGCTATGCACCTCTCTTCTACGAGCTTCGCAAGAGCAAGGGCATAACCATGGAAGAAGCACGTCTCACCACCGCCAACCCCTTGTACCTCGGATGCCTCATGGTCAAGGCAGGCGATGCCGACGGTCAGGTGGCCGGAGCGATGAACACCACCGGCAACGTGCTCCGCGCCGCATTCCAGGTCATCAAAACCGTGCCCGGCATCAGCGTTGTGTCCGGCGCATTCATCATGCTCCTGCCTAAAGGCTCGAAATTCGGGACAAACGACATTCTCGTTTTCGCAGACTGCGCCGTAGTACCCGAACCCACCGCTCCCGAGCTCGCCCAGATTGCAGTAGCCGCAGCCCGCACAGCCCGCGACATAGCAGGCATCGAGCCACGCGTGGCCATTCTTTCCTTCTCCACCAAAGGCTCGGCCAAGAGCGAGCGCGTCGACAAGGTAATCGAAGCCACAGAGATAGCTCACGAACTTGCTCCCGACCTCATCCTCGACGGCGAACTGCAGGCCGACGCCGCCATCGTTCCCTCGGTAGCCGGCAGCAAAGCCCCCAACAGCCCCCTCAGCGGTCGTGCAAACGTACTCGTATTCCCCAACCTCGAAGTGGGCAACATAGCCTATAAACTCGTGCAGCGTCTGGGCGGAGTCCAGGCTGTCGGCCCCGTACTCCAGGGTCTCGCGGCTCCAGTCAACGACCTCTCCCGCGGATGCTTCCCCGAGGACATCTACAAAACCATAATCATCACCTGCAACCAGGCGATCGGACTCAAAAAATAACCTTGCTCAGGCAATAAACCTATACAATGAAGATACTCGTTCTAAACTCGGGCTCAAGCTCCGTAAAATATAAACTCATCGACCTCGAAGGCGCTAAAGCCGACGTTATGGCCGAAGGTGGAGTAGAAAAAATTGGCCTCGCCGGTGGTTTCCTCAAATACAAACGCGAAGACGGCTCCAAAGCCACCCTCGAACTCGGTCTCACCGACCATCAGGGTGCCGTAAAAGCTATCCTCAACATCCTCACCGATTCCAACGAAGGCTGCATAAAGAGCTACAGCGAAATCGATGCCGTAGGACACCGTGTGGTTCATGGTGGCGAGAAATTCAGTGCCAGCGTACTCATCGACGACGCCGTGAAAGAAAAAATCCGCGAATGCTACGACATCGCACCGCTCCACAACCCCGCCAACATGACAGGCATCGAAGCCATCGACACCCTCATGCCCGGTGTTCCGCAGGTGGGTGTATTCGACACCGCATTCCACCAGACAATGCCTGCCAAGGCGTTCATGTATGCTCTTCCCTACAAATTTTACACCGAAGACGGCGTGCGCCGCTATGGTTTCCATGGCACCAGCCATCGCTATGTAAGCGCCAAAGTGTGCGAATTCCTCGGCGTCGACATTAAGGACAAAAAAATCATAACCTGCCACATCGGCAACGGCGCCTCAATGGCAGCTATCGTCGATGGCAAGTGCGTCGACACATCCATGGGTCTCACCCCCGTCGAAGGTCTCATGATGGGTACCCGCGTGGGCGACGTCGACCCCGGTGCCCTCACATACCTCATGACCAAGCACGGTCTGTCGGCCACCGAACTCCAGAACATCATCAACAAAGAAGGCGGTGTTCTCGGCGTGAGCGGTGTGAGCAACGACATGCGTGAAATCGAAGCTGCCGTGGCAGAAGGAAACGAACGCGCACGCCTCGCCCTCGACATGTACATGCTCCGCATCACCAAATATATCGGTGCTTATGCTGCCGAAATGGGCGGTGTCGACATTATCGTGTTCACAGGCGGTGTAGGCGAAAACCAGGCCGGTCTCCGTGCCGACGTATGCGACACACTCGGATTCATGGGCGTCGAAATCGACAAGACAGTCAACGCCGGCATTCGTGGTGTCGATGCCGTTATATCGGCCAAGGACTCGAAGGTAACCGTATGCGTCATCCCCACCGACGAAGAGCTCATGATTGCCCGCGATACCGAGGCAATCGTAGCAAAAAAATAA
The DNA here is from genome assembly GCA_910587915.1 of uncultured Muribaculaceae bacterium. Classification (GTDB taxonomy): domain Bacteria; phylum Bacteroidota; class Bacteroidia; order Bacteroidales; family Muribaculaceae; genus CAG-873. The sequence continues at coordinate 245,048 of CAJUOB010000002.1, forward strand.
TCAGATATCCACACTGAAAAAAACTCGGTTCCGAAGTCTCGGAATCGAGTTTTTTATTACTTTTGCGACAACTAATCTCAATCTGTAATCTTATGAAAAAATCCGCAATCGGAATTCTATTCCTTTTCATTGCCGCATCCATGGCTCAGGCTGCCGTATTCAAGGGCTCTATCAAAAATCTCAACGGCTGGCAAGTATCGTACTATGCATCGGCCGGCGGCATGCTTCTGCCCGACCTTCGCACTGTCGAAATAAGCAGCGACAGCACGTTCACGATCACCGTGCCTGATGGTGCCATAGAGCGCATCTCCCTTCTGATGCGGGGCAACGGCAAAAATTTCTTTTCAACATTCTATATCGGCAGCGACGGAGCCGAGGTCACTATCGACCCAACCACTCCCAAAGGATATGAACCGGTCTATGGCATTGACTCCACAGACATCCGGGCCGCCGAAGCCGTTGAAAGCGTCAATACCCTATTTTGGGATTTAGCATCCGGTGCAGCCGACCCATTGCAACTGAGATCCGATTCTTGCGCCGTTTCAGTCAAGACTAAACTATCGGCCCTCGCCGACAGCATATTGCCTTTGGTCGATAGCACACAAAAACCCATACGCGATATCCTGCGGCAGGACCTTGCAATGAATATCCTCGAAATCTTCAACGAGTGCCGAGCCCGAAGCACATCGCCTCGACGCCACCCGTCCGACTCAATCCTTGCCGCATGGCAGAATACAACCGATGAGGTATACAGCTGGGCACAACCCGACAACCAATACAACGCCATGTCGCTTGCGCTAAGCAGATTAGCCAACTCATCCATGCAATTCAAAAACCGCAATTTCCGTCCTGCCGGCATCGATGAATACAATCTGTTCGCAAACGATTTCTACCGCAAAAACTTCTCCGGCCGCAATGCCGAACTTCTGGCCGCACAGCTCATATTCGAAGACAGTAAAAACGGCCGATATTCGCAATGCATCCCCGGGCTGGTGGCTCAATTCAAAAAAGAATACTCCGATAGCCCGCTCATGGCAGCCGTAGACAGTGCTCTGGCAAAGAACATCAAGGCCAATACCCCTGTGGAGAACCCCGACATCCACTTTCTCGACAACAAAAACGTCGATACACTCGCCGACCTGCTCAAAGCATACCGTGGCAAGACTGTGCTTATCGACGTATGGGCTACATGGTGCGGTCCATGTCGCGAAGCATTCTCCAAAATAAAGCCCGTACAGGAAGCGGCACGCGAGAAAGATATTGTGCTTCTATACATATCGATGGACGAAGGCGACGGCTGCGAAAAAAATGTGCAGAAAGTCGTGAACAGCTTCGGTCTCACCGGCGAACACATCATCGTTAATCCCGCCTTGAGAGCCGACATATTCAAAACCTTCGGAAATAAAGACGGTATCATATCGATACCTCATACAGCCCTCATAGCTCCCAACGGCTCCTTCAAGATCAAAAAAATGGATGAATCGGAGAACCCCGAAGCCCTCGCAGCGAAACTCCGCGCTCTCTGACACCGCATACCTACTCAGCGACCCGGCACCATGTAGACAAGAACAGTCTACGTGGTGCTTATTGCCAAAATTTGTGAAAACCGTCTTTTTTCACTAATTTTGTGGGAAATCAATCACGCGTGCAATGAGTGAAGAAAGCGACGAATTATACCCTGAAAATCTCCCTGAAGATCCCATAGAAGAAACCACCGAGGAATTCGACGAATCCGCAGACGACGAAGAAACCGACGATAACACCTCGCCGGCTCCGCGACGCCCATATACATCGGCCGACGATGTGGTGCGCCATCATCTGCGAGGAATGTACCAGACATGGTTTCTGGAGTACGCTTCATATGTGATTCTCGAACGTGCCGTCCCGGAAATAGAGGACGGTCTCAAACCCGTGCAACGCCGCATTCTTCACGCCATGAAGACCATCGACGACGGACGCTTCAACAAAGTGGCAAACATCGTGGGTACAACCATGCAGTATCACCCACATGGCGACGCTTCCATCAAGGACGCTCTTGTGCAGCTCGGTCAAAAGGACCTTCTGGTGGAGACTCAAGGTAACTGGGGAAATATTCTCACCGGTACTGCCGCCGCTGCCGCACGATACATCGAAGCACGCCTGAGCCTCTTTGCCTCGGAGGTGCTGTTCAACCCAAAAGTAACCGAGTGGACTCTCAGCTACGACGGCCGCAAGCGCGAACCCGTCACTCTCCCGGCAAAATTTCCACTTTTGCTGGCCCAGGGCGCCGAAGGCATTGCCGTTGGCCTATCCTCGAAAATTCTTCCTCACAACTTCAACGAACTCCTCGACGCATCCATAGCATATGTACGTGGCGAGGAATTCACCCTATATCCCGACTTCGCCACCGGTGGCACCATCGACGTTGCACGCTATAACGACGGACGACGTGGCGGAGGCGTGAAAGTACGCGCGAAAATCGAGAAAATCGACTCCAAAACACTCAACATCACCGAGCTCCCATTCGGCAAGACATCAGGTGGACTTATCGAATCGATTCTCAAGGCTTTCGAGCGCGGTCAGATTAAAATCCGCAAAGTCGAGGACAACACCGCTGCCGAAGCCTCAATACTCGTGCATCTCATCCCCGGCACATCAAGCGACAAAACAATCGACGCACTCTACGCATTCACCGACTGCGAAGTGAACATATCGCCCAACTGCTGTGTGATCCGCGACAAGAAGCCGTGCTTCCTCGGTGTGAGCGATGTGCTGCGCCATAGTGTCGACACCACACGCTCGATCATACGCTCCGAACTCGAGGTCGAACTTGCCGAAACCCGCGAAAAACTACTCGACGCGTCGCTCGAAAAGATATTCATCGAGGAGCGCATATACAAAGACCGCCAGTACGAAGAGGCTCCCAACCTCGATGCCGCCATCGCTCATGTCGACAGCCGCCTCGAGCCATTCAAGCCATCCCTCACACGCGAGGTGACTCGCGACGACATTCTCCGCCTGCTCGAAATAAAGATGAAGCGTATTCTGCGCTTCAATTCCGATGAGGCCGAGAAACAGCTCATGGATCTCCGTGCCAGAATATCGCACACTCTCGACAAACTAGAGCACATCGACGATGTCACCGTCGAATGGTACTCATACCTCAAGAACAAGTATGGAGCCGCATACCCGCGCCGCACTGCCATTCGCAGTTTCGACAACATTCAGGCAGCCACGGTCGCAGAGGCTAATGAAAAGCTCTACATCAACCGCGAGGAAGGCTTCATAGGCACCTCGCTGAAGAAAGATGAATTCGTGTGCAACTGCTCGACAATCGACGACATTATAATATTCTACCGCGATGGCCGATATAAGATCGTACGCGTGCAGGACAAACTGTCGGTTGGCAAAAACGTGCTCTACATCAACGTATTCAAACGAAACGACACACGAACCATCTACAACGTAATCTACCAGAACGGTCGTGGCGGCATTTACTATATGAAACGTTTCGCCGCCACCGGTCTGACCCGCGATAAGGAATACGATCTGACCCAGGGCACACCGGGGTCGAGAATCACATGGTTCAGCGCCAACCCCAACGGCGAGGCCGAAGTTGTGAAAGTAACTCTCAAACCCAAACTGAGACTTAAGAACCTCACTTTCGATGTCGATTTCGGCAAACTCGACATCAAAGGCCGCGCAGCCCGCGGTAACCTTGTCACCAAGAACGAAGTACACCGCTTCTCCCTCAAGGAACGCGGAGCATCCACGCTCGGCGGTCGTGAAGTATGGTTCGATCCCGACGTGATGCGCCTCAACTACGACGGCCGAGGCAACTACCTCGGTGAATTCGCCGGTACCGACCGTATTCTTGTACTTCTCCCCTCGGGCGAATTCTACACCACCAATTTCGACGTCACAAACCACTACGAGGACAAGCTCCTGCGCATAGAGAAGTTCCGCCCGAAACAAGTATGGACAGCCGCACTCTTCGATGCCGAACAAGGCTATCCCTACCTCAAACGATTCACGTTCGAAGACTCGCCCAAGCACCAGCGCTTCCTCGGAGAGGACACCCGCTCGCGTCTGTTGGCACTATCCGACCACGATGCGCCGATGTTCGAACTCACATTCGGAGGCGACGATGCAGCCCGGCCGGCCATGACCATCGACGCAGAGGAATTCATAGGCGTGAAGTCATTCAAGGCACGTGGCAAGCGTCTCACCACATGGAATCTCGCCTCAATAACCGAGCTCGAACCCAAACGACCCGATGCAGCCGACACACAGCCGGAAGACGAGACACGAACCGAAACCATCGACATCGAAGCAGAACCCGAAATTTCCGACGACCAGATACGCGATGAAATCGTAGGTCAGGAGCGTCTTTTCACTGACCTCGAAGATGAAAACGCTAAGTAAGATAGCCATCTCAGCCATCACAGCCTTGGCTGCCCTTGGTGCCACGGCTCAGGAGCCGGAGCGCCCGGTGCTGTCAGCCTACACACTCGAGGCCGGCTCGGCACATCTGGCAGAAACATATCTTTCACCGCTGAAACACTCCGGTTGGAACATTGCACTCGGCTACGAAAGGATGCAGGCCATGCGATTCAATCCCGACCGATGGGTGATGCAGCTTCAAGGACGCCTGAGCCTGCAACGCGCGGCAAACCCGGCACGAAACGCACGCATGTGGGACCTCGCCCTCGATCTCCGATGGGGCATGGCTCACAGATGGCATCTCACCGACGGCCTCACCATCTACGCGGGAGGCAGCACAGGTGTCGACGTCGGTGCTTTCTACAATCCGCGCAACAGCAATAACCCCATAGCTGCAAAAGCGGCATGGACCATCAATGCACTTGGGGCCATATCATGGAACGGCCGCTTCGGACGTCTCCCGGTCTGCGCACGCTATCAGGCGGAGCTACCGCTAACCGGCATCTTCTTCTCTCCGGCCTATGGCGAACTATACTACGAGATATACCTCGGGAACCACAAGAACCTCGTCCGTCCCGCCTGGCCCGGCAACTACTTCGGTCTCGACAACTATCTGAGCCTCGACCTGCGCTTCGGTCGCACAACCCTGCGTCTCGGATACCGCTGGGACATCCTGTCGTCGAAAGCGTCGCACATAGTCACCCGACGAGTGGAGCACACTGCCGTTGTCGGTGTGGTATGCGAATGGCTCTCGCTCGGTCCTAAATCGAAATCCACCAACGATCCACGCATCATAAACGCCCTATACTGACATGAAACTCAAGGCAATATATCGGAGTGCAGCCGTAGCTGCAACAGCCATGGCCCTATCGGCATCGCTGGGCGGATGCCATTCCATCGAAACGTGGAACAACGACTTCTATGGCAATTTCGACGCCCTCTGGACAATACTCGACGAGCACTACTGCTTCTTCGAGAGCAAAAACATAGACTGGAAAGCTACCGGCGAAAGATATCGCGCGGCAATCGACCCCGAATGGGACGACAAGCAGTTCTTCAACCACTGCGCCGCCATGCTCGATGAACTGAAAGACGGTCACACCAACCTGATATCATGGTTCAACGTATCATACTACCGCAACTGGTGGAGCGACTATCCTCAGAATTTCAATCTGCGCCTCATACAGGAACATTACCTCGACTTCAACTACTTCTCCGGTGGTGGCATGATATACAAACTTCTCGAGGATCGCAATGTCGGCTACATGTACTACGCATCGTTCTCATCATCTTTCGGCGACTCATTCCTCGATGAAATGCTCTACTCCATGCGCGAGACCGACGGTCTGATCATCGACGTGCGCGACAACGGTGGAGGCGACATGACAAACGTAGAACGCCTCGTGTCGCGATTTCTCAGCGAAGAAATATGCGCCGGATACATATCGCACAAAACAGGCCCGGGTCACAAAGATTTTTCCGAACCTTTCGCCTATTATTATTCGCCTGCAGAGAACCATGTGCGATGGCTCAAACCGGTCATAGTGCTCACGAACCGCAGCACATTCAGTGCGGCAAACAACTTCGTGTCGGTAATGAAGAACCTGCCAAACGTAGCCATAGTAGGATCCGTCACAGGCGGAGGCAGCGGCATGCCATTCTCGTCGGAGCTACCTTGCGGATGGGCCGTACGATTCTCCGGATCACCGGTCTACGATGCCGACATGCACCTCACCGAACACGGCGTAGCCCCCACCCCCGGCGGCGAAATCGACATGGATACCGACCTCGCGACCAAAGGCATCGACACAATCCTCGAATTTGCCATAGAGGTACTCAACCGCGCCGCAGAAGACAAAGAAGAGCCAACCCGCACCCTCGCCCGGCACCAATAATCACTGTCAATTCCAATAACTATCGGCAACCGTAGGGATGCGCCTTCTGCGCGTCCGCGCGAAAGCCACTCAATATTAAGCACATACATACCGAGTGGCACCCCGATGGGGCGCTTGTTGTATGATGATGCGATATAACCACAGCAGCGCGCACCTACGGCGCGCTTGCAGTGGCCTACTACTGTGCCGACCGCTATGCGGCCCCACCATACGTCCTTACCGATCATTCCAAAAACTTCCGGCAACCGTAGGGACGCGCGTTCTGCGCGTCCGCGCGAAAACCCCTCAATACCAAGCATATACACCCAGCGAAGCGCCAACATGATGCCACATCCATGGCATCAGAAAAATCATGAGAAAGCAATAACCAAAATGGCCGCGTAGCGGTCTATAGATTATTAGGCCACTGCAAGGGCCACATAGTGGTCCGCAGCTGTGGTTTGCACACCGTCTCTATTCCGGCGCCCCATCGGGGTGCCACTCCTGTCCAGCACCCCGATGGGGCGCTTGTTGTATGATGACACGATTTAACCACAGCAGCGCGCACCTACGGCGCGCTTGCAGTGGCCTACTACTGTGCCGACCGCTACGCGGCCCCTCCATGCGTCCTTACCGATCATTCCAAAAACTGTCGGCAACCGTAGGGACGCGCGTTCTGCGCGTCCGCGCGAAACTCACTCAATATTAAGTATATACACCCCGGACGCGCAGAACGCGCGTCCCTACGAGGTTTACAAAATATGTGGACTGCCTTATGCGTCGGCTTTGAGCTTAAAGCCCATATATATGCCGTCGTATGAATTTATAAGGTCGGTAACAGTCTTGAGAGTGCTGTTGTTGAGCACTCCGGCAACTTTCGTAAGAATCTGAATGAGACGAGTGGCATCGAATGTAAGGTTGAGCGTCGAACCCACTTTAGTGGCATGGGCAGAAACCTTGCCAAGGTTTATCTTGCCGAATGCATTGAATGCGAATACAAGACTTCCATCTTCATCCTTCTCTACAGTACCTTTAAGCTGGGCCACACCCAGTTTCATCACAAAGTTATGCTCAGCATCTACTGTCAGCGTAGTTTTGGTAAGGCCAAGAGTCTTGTAGTAAGGAGCAAGCTTGCTCTCAACGGCAGTCGCAGCTCCGGCACCACCGATTTTCTTCAGAGCATTGTCCGATTCGAAAGACACCGCGGGCGAATCGTAGCTCCAGCTTCCGACAAGATCATCGACAGTGAATTTATCATTGGCAAGCACATTGCCCAGCACCGAACCCAAAGCACCAAGGGGGTTCGATGACTTTGTGGAGTCCGACGAAGCAGCCGAGCCGGCAAGGCCACCAAGAATGTCTTTAAGACTCTGAGCCTCGCCCTGCACAGGAGCCGACGCCGCAAGCGCCAGCACTGCGCCAAACATATACATTTTCTTCATTATGCGTTAATCTGGATTTCGGTCATGATCTCGCTACCATCTTCTGCCGACAGCTCTGAGTCAATTTCCTGATAAATAGAGTTATTCGATTTGAACTCCGGAACCATATGCTTCATTTCGGCCACGATATCATGACTTGGCCCACGATGCAGACTCTTTTCAAGACGGTCAAGATGCTCACAAACGTCATGGAAGCTATAGGTGCGCACCCGAGCAATCATTATCTTCTTATGATGTGTCGCAATGGTGTGTTCCTTTTCATTGAGCAATTCCTCGTAGAGCTTCTCGCCGGGACGGAGACCGGTTTCCACAATCTCGATATCTTCGCCCACGCGGAGTCCCGACAGTGAAATCATACGCTCGGCAAGATCCCATATCTTCACAGGCTGTCCCATATCGAACACAAAGATCTCACCACCCTTACCCATGATACCGGCCTCAAGCACAAGCGAGCAAGCCTCCGGAATTGTCATGAAATAACGGATGATATCGCGGTGGGTTATGGTCACAGGACCACCCTGCTCTATCTGACGGCGGAACAACGGTATCACAGAACCATTCGATCCAAGCACATTGCCGAAGCGGGTGGTGATGAACCGGGTCGACTGGGTATCGGATGTATTGCGCAGATGGTAGAAAAGCGACTGCACATATATCTCGGCAATACGCTTCGAAGCACCCATCACATTGGTAGGATTCACGGCCTTGTCGGTAGATATCATCACGAATTTCTCAACACCGTATTTCACCGAAAGATCGGCCACGTTCTTGGTTCCGAAGATATTGGTAAGCACAGCTTCCTGAGGATTGCGCTCCATCATGGGCACATGCTTGTAGGCTGCCGCATGGAATACATAGCGGGGCTTGTACTTGACAAAAGCACGCTCAATGCGCTCGCGGTTGGCCACATCGCCGATGAACAGATGTATCTTTATATTCGGGAACGATCCTTCAAGTTCAAGCTGCATATCGTGCATAGGAGTTTCCGCCTGATCGAGAAGCACTATTTCGCGGGCATCCATGGCTGCGACCTGACGTACTATCTCGCTGCCGATAGAACCGGCCGCTCCGGTAATCATCACCACCTGATTCTTTATCACGCTACGGATGGTGGGATTATCGGTATGGATAGGCTCGCGGCCAAGGAGATCTTCGATACGTATGTCGTGGATATGTGTCGAAAGCGCAGGCATTGTCTTGCTGTTGAGGTCGAACTCTTCAACCTGATTGAGCATGAGCAGCTTTATGTGGTTGCGCAGGAAGACGTCGGCAGTGCCCGAACGCATCAGCTCAAGCTGGGTCGACAGGAACAGCAGAGTGTCACATTTATAGAAACGGAACACTTCCTCTACGGTATCGGCATCGAAAGGAACGATAGGTATACCGTTGACTGTGCTGTCGATATTGCGCGATGCAAGGCTCAACAGCGCCACGGGGTCGAAACGACCCTCGAATTCGCTCTTGAGAGCGGAAGCCAGGAAGAAAGAGTTGATAGCCGAGCCAAGAACGATGACACGCTTCTTGCTGGTATCGACACTCGATACCTGAATATACATATACTTGATAGCAAGACGCATCAACAGCATCAAGGTGAACGACATCACCCCGACTATAAATATGTTCCAGATGCTGAAATAGAAAAATCCGGCACTCAGATAGCTCACCAACGAAACGGCGGTCAATATGAGTGACGCCGATACCACCAACAGCACAAGCTTATAGGTGTCTTCGATTACCGACAGACGGATGATGTACCGGCTCGTACCGAGCAGCACAGCAAGTACAGCATATGTGCCGAATTCGAAAATAGCTCTCGCAAGCGGAGAGTATATAAACGAATCGCCATATGTATGATGATATCCGAAGGCAAACGTAAGCCCACAGCTGAATGCAATAAGCACCAGGTCGGCAAGTAAAACCATCCATTTGGGCGAGGGTTTGGCTATGAAGGCACGAACGAGAGATGAATTCGCCAGCGCATTGATGATTCTCTTTCTCATAACAATGAATTGCGATAGATCAAAAACCTTGAATCCTAATAAGTAAATCCACGAATAGGACCGCAAAGTTAGTGAAATTTTATTAAAACAGCAAACTAAAGAGCCACGCGTCAGTCTCACAATCGATTATCGGCTTGCGATGCGATTAATGCAACACATGTGGCAGTTTTGCGCAAAATTAAGAAATTACTCCATCTATTCCAAATAATTCATTACACAAAATCCGCCCCGGGTATTTCTCCCGGGGCGGATCAAGATATTATTGGAGATTGCTGTTATTGAGCCACGTTGAAGATTACGATGCGGTTCCAGTTGTTGACGTCGTAGGGCTGTACATCGGAGCCTTCGGCCTGAATTGCGAGGCGGTCGGGGTTCACACCGTATTTGTTAACGAGGGTGTCGTACACTGCCTGAGCGCGGCGCTTGGAGAGACCCATGTTGTAAGCGCTTGTACCGGTATCCTTGTCAGCATAGCCTACGATAGCCACGTTCTGGTCGGGATTTTCCTGCATCCACTGGGCGATGTTGTATACGTTGACCATTTCGGTATCGGTGATCTTCGAGGAGTTGAGCGAGAAGCGAACGGTTGCCATAAGAGGAGCAGCTTCCACTATAGTGGTCTCGGCTTCAACGACTTCGGGGCACGGGAGCTGTGCTTCTGCAGCGGCGAGGGCGGCAGCGGTAGTGGCAAGGGCGCCGCGAAGGTCGTTGACCTGACCATTGAGGTTATCGATATATCCGAGGTAATCGCAAGGATTATATGTCTGATAGTCGCGGCCACCGAATGTGATGGTGAAACCGGCATTTGCTGTTACGTTGATGTCGACGGGACGGCCATAAGCGATATTGTTGAAATTGTCACCGTAGAACGAAGCGCGTGCTTCAGCGAAGAAGTCGACATATTTGCATAGACGGAAGCGGAACTGCAGACCACCCGATACGGGGAGTGTCCAGGAGCTGTCTTTACGACCATGCTTGCCTACGATATCACCGGCAGGTGTCTGGTCGAAGAGATAGGTACCACCGAGACCGATGAAAGGCACGATTGAGAATACTCGCTTGGAGTTAACGCCACCGAGGGAGTTGAACATATCCCACATGAAGTCAACGTTGGCACCTACATACTTGGCCTTGTTCATGCCGTGATCTTCCCAGTGGAGAGGACCGCCGTTGAATACCAGGCGCCATCCCATATAGGGCGAGAACCATTTGCCGAAACCGAGATTGTAGTTCACGGCGAGGTCGCGGGAGCGTTCACCCTTAACAGTGACACCTTCTACGAAAGGTGTGGCGATACCGGCACCGAACTGGATGAACCAATTGTTTTTCTTGTCTACGTAGTAGTGAGTTTTGCAGGGAACTTCGGAGGCTACGATGGTCTCTTCTTCAACTACCACTGATTGATCCTGTGCATTGGCATTGAACGCGGGCAGCAGGCATGCGCATGAGATTGCGGCGGTAAAGAGAACGTTCTTTTTCATTTTGGGGTTGGATGTTTTGTTAGACTTTAATAAATTTCAATGTTGATGAAGTTAAGTGATGAATGAATCATCCCTCACCGGAAGGAAGCCTCTTGGAGTGTGGTTCCCGGCGGTTTGAAATAGTAACAAGCCTATTTTAAACTTTGTTCAGAAAAATGAAAAAAAACATTTCAAAAAAATCGTGCATCCCCCGCACAGCACAGTGTGGCGCCTATTACCACAGATTGAATCTCACGCCGAACACCGCCTCTCCGCTGAGCACCCCTCCGGCATAAGTGGTTTTCTCCTCGTTCACTATCGCCACATCGAACTTGCCCAATGCCCCGAAAAAAAAGCGGTTGTCGGGGCTATTCCATACCACCGACAGCTTGGTGCGGTTATACAGCGAGAACGATACTTTTTCGATATCGGAGTTCACAAATCCCTTGCGCACTCCCACCACAGGCGACTCACTCACACCAAGCACCCAATGGCGTGCGAAGACCCAGTTATAGCCATATCCCAGACGCACGGCATAGTTATGTGTATTCACACGGTAGTGATAGTCATACCAGTTCTCCGGCAGCTGATCGCGCAGATCCTGCGGCAGCCCCTTGAAGTCGAAATCGAGTTTCTGGGTGTAGATCGAAAAACCGGTATAGAAAGCACCCTGACTCTTGCGCTGAATTCGGCTGAAATTGAACGACGCAGCCTCCGAATACCGTTTGTGATTGAAGAAATAATAGGCATCCACGCCCCAGGTATAATTGTTTATTGCATTGAAACTCAGATTCAGACGCATCGGCTTGTGCTTGTCGCCAAAACGCTTGATGGTCGTTCCCACATCATTGCGAATCATATAGAACTCGGCTGCGAAAAGCATGCAGTTGAAGCCGAAGCGGAAACGCTGGCGCGAACGGTCCACTCCGCCAAGCAGCTTGCTTATATTCACGTCGTAGCCGGCCGAAACAGCCAGATATGTCAGGTAGAGACCTGCCGAAGTCGACGGATCCGACTGCATGTATATATACTTATTATTGGGCAACACGAACCGATATCCGTCGGCCCAACTCTCGGTAGTAAGCTTGGTGTTGAATTTGTAGCCGGTCGACTTCACGAAAGTGGTATCATACCCGTTGAAAAATTTGTCGCCCCAACGGTAGGTGTTCACCACAAAACGCGGAAATTTGCCCCACTCAGCTATGGAATCGAGATTGAACGACAGCGCACGAGCGCCCGTTCCGCAAAGGAGCGAGAGCACCGACAATATGATTACCGTGAAGAATCGCGACATGACTGTTTTCAAACTGACGCGCAAAATTAGCAATTTTTCCACTTTTTACAGCTCCATAGCCCACTGCAAATGGCAAAAAACTCCAATATTCGACCGCTAAGGACGCATTATTAGCTCGATTATGATTAATTTTGCAATCTAAACGCTAAAACTACCGCACAATGAAACCGTCCACGCCTAAAGGCACACGCGACTTCTCGACCCTCGAGATGGCCCGCAGAAACTATATTTTCGATACCATCCGCGATGTATTCCGTCTCTATGGATACCGCCAGATTGAAACACCGGCACTGGAGAACCTGTCGACCCTTATGGGTAAATACGGCGAGGAAGGCGATAAACTCCTCTTCAAGGTCTTGAACTCAGGCGACTTCCTGCGCGATGTCGACGAAAACCTCCTCTCGTCCCGCGACAGCCTGCACACCGCTGCCAAAATTTGCGACCGCGGCCTCCGCTACGACCTCACGGTACCATTTGCCCGCTTCGTGGTGCAGCACCGCGAGGAGCTGCAATTACCCTTCAAGCGCTTCCAGATTCAGCCCGTGTGGCGTGCCGACCGCCCCCAGAAAGGACGCTACCGCGAGTTCTATCAGTGCGACGCCGATGTCGTCGGTTCCGACTCTCTGCTCAACGAGGTGGAACTCCTGCAGATGATCGACGAAGTGTTCCGCCGTCTGCACATCCGAGTAGCGATCAAGCTCAACAACCGCAAAGTGCTCGCCGGCATCGCCGAAACAGTAGGCGAGCCCGATAAGCTCATCGACATAACCGTAGCAATCGACAAAATCGACAAAATCGGTATCGAGAAAGTAAACGAGGAACTGGCCGACCGCGGACTGGCTCCTGCCGCCATCGAGGCTCTGCAGCCCATTCTTGAGATATCCGGCTCCACGGCAGAGCGTCTCGACAAACTCGCAGCTGTACTCGCTTCGAGCGAGACCGGCACAAAAGGCGTCGAGGAACTGCGCACCGTCATCTCCGCCACCGAAGCACTCGGTCTCGAAGCCGACCTTGAGCTCGATGTATCGCTTGCCCGTGGCCTCAACTACTACACCGGCACCATCATCGAAGTAAAAGCACTCGACGTGGCCATCGGAAGTATATCCGGAGGTGGCCGATACGACAATCTGACCGGCGTTTTCGGCATGAACGGCATTTCCGGCGTGGGTGTATCTTTCGGAGCCGACCGTATCTACGACGTGCTCAACACCCTCGACCTCTATCCGGCCGACGCCGCACGTAGCACCCGCGTGCTTTTCGCCAACTTCGGCACAGCCGAGAGTGCCGCGTCCATGAAACTTGTCAAGGAGCTCCGCGCAGCAGGCATCGCCGCCGAGGTGTACCCCGACAGCGCGAAGATGAAAAAACAGATTGGCTATGCCAATGCCCTCGGAGTACCTTTCTTCGCCATCATCGGCGAGAGCGAGCTTGCCGATGGCACAGTCACCGTCAAGAACATGGAATCGGGCGAACAGAAAACGGTCCCCGCATCCGAGGTCGCCTCTATTGTAGGCTGAGACGAAGTGTCGCTCCAAAACGTGCGGGCAGTCCGCGCTGGAAGAACGACCGGTCCATCGATTTGAAATAGAACGTATCGTAGCGTGTGCCTGTCAGGTTTTCAGACCACAGGCGCACGCTCCATTTTTGAGCAGTAAATGCCAGCGAAAGCCCTGCCAGGCAGTAGAAGTTCTGGTATCTGTCGTTGGCTTCGTTCCAGTATATCCTACCGGCGCCGTTCACATTGGCGGTAAGCGACGGGGCTATTCCGGAGAACACCAGCGATGCAGGCTGCCATGTGGCCTCGGCAAAGAAAGTATTGGACGGAGCATAGGGCACATGGCGTCCACGGTAGTTGGCACGCCCGTCGTTGTAGTTGCGGAATGTGGCGTTGGTATATCCGTAGCTCACACGCGCCGCGAAATCGTCTGTCGGCGTCCATCTGGCCGTGAGTTCGGCGCCGAAGCTGCGCGTACGGCCCGCATTTGTCATTATGCGCCCGGTGGTCGTACCGGGAGGAAAGACCGTGAGCTGCTGATTGCGGCAGTCTATAAGAAACAGCACCGCATCTATATCCAATCCGTCGTACGCATGCCAGTCGGCTCCCAGCTCATAGTTGAAACTGCGCTCCGGCTCATATCCCACGATTTCGTCGAGAGTATAGAGTGCGCTCATACCCATTATATTCATTATACGCTGCTGTAGCACATCGCTGAACATCTGCGTATTGTATCCACCGGCCTTATACCCTTTCGAAAAATTAAAGTAGGCTGTAAGCGACGGAAGGTCCAGTGCCACCGTCACTTTGGGAATGAATTCCACATATGTGCGGTGGAGCTCATCGGAATCGTCGATATCCACCGGAGTATGCGAATACAATTCCCGCGAACCATCGGGCATCAGGTGATAGGTGGAGTACCCGGTGTTGCAGAAACTGCGGTAGCGAAGCGATGCACGCTCCACATCGAGCCTCATACCTGCCTCAAAACGCCAGTTACCGGTGCGGTAAGTACTCTCATGGTACAGCGCGACGGCCGTGTTCGACGGTTTGAAATCGCTCCCGAGCACAAAACTGCGGCTATCCCATTCTATCGGATAGTGCGGGTTCACATCGTTGCGGTGAGCCTCTATCAGCTCTGCGATACCGGTGTCCTTGAAAGTCACAGGTGCATTCATCGACGTCGACTTATGGAAAGCAAACACTCCGCCAAGCCAGCCGTATTTTCCTCGCGCACCTTTAGTGAATAAATCCTGCGTCACAGTCCACTCGCGCCGTGCCTGAGTAAGTGTGAAGTACGGTACGGTGGTGAAATCCTGGTCCAGATCCATCCTGTCGTCGAGATATTGCACCGATGTCAGCGATGTCACCACTACCCTTTTTCCGGCCCACGCCACCGTCAGACCGTCGGCAAATGTCGTGCGGCGATAGGCGCAGGTATCGTTGTAAGCTATCACATCGGCATCAGCCAGGGCATAAGGATAACCACCCTGCCGGTTCACGCCAAATGCAGCCACATTGGTCACCGACAGAGCAGGAGTCGGGCGCCATGCGGTTTTCCATCGCAGAGCACCTGAATTTTCCTTATCAAGACGACTGCCGTTATATGCATTTTTGAAAAAACCGTCGGTATGGCCATACTGTGCCGAGAGACTCATGCCCAACGACGGATTGAAAGCGCCATAGTACGAGCCGGCCACCGACAGTGTGTTGCCGGAACCATACCGCAAAGAGGCCCGCAGACCTCGCGTCCTCAACGGCGACATGGTGCGTATATTGATCTGGCCACCCATCGTATTGCGGCCGTTGAGCACCGTCTGCGCCCCTCGGAGTATCTCTATATTCTCTATGTCGGCAATATCGAAATCGTACGCGTCCTTATTTAAATAAGGTATATTGTCGATACTGAGACCAACCACCGGCTGATCCATACGGGCACCCAGACCTCGTACATAGATCGACGACGTCATGCGCGATCCATAGTCGGGCATATAGAAATTAGGAGCTATTGCACTCACATCTTTCACCGCATCGATGCCGAGCCGGCGCACATCGGCACTACCTATACGGGTCACGGCCTCGGCGGAATTGGCACCGTCGGGAGCGCTTTTCAGCCCCAGCACCTCCACTTCCTTCAGTTCATGAGGTCTGCGCGTGGTGCTGTCGGCCATTTCCGACGCCGTTGCAGCACCTGCCGTGAAAGACAACAGTAACGCAACGACCGCCCTCATGATTTCTCCGATAGTTCAAGCCAACGGAGTTCTTTCTCATCGAGCGACTCCTTGACAATCTCATAGCGACGCGATTTCTCGGCAAACTCACCCGGATCGGGCGACTCAGCACTGCTGAAGAACGATTCTAGGGCTGCCTTTTCTTCTTCAAGAGCCGCGATTTCGCTTTCAAGCGACTCGAATTCGCGGCGCTCCTTGAATGTCATCTTATTCGACGGACGCTCTCTCTTGGGTCGGCTGTCGGCTGCGGCTTTAGCTGTCGTCTTCTCTCGCTCGGCAGCATCGAGATAAGCGCGGTATTCCGAATAGCTCCCGGGAAAATCCTTCACCACACCATTGCCTTCGAGCACAAAAAGATGGTCGGCTATATTGTCGAGAAAATATCGGTCGTGGCTCACTACAATCACACAGCCCTTGAACTCTGCAAGATATTCCTCGAGTATTCCGAGCGTGATTATATCGAGGTCGTTGGTAGGCTCGTCGAGTATCAGGAAATTAGGTTGGCGCATCAGCACTGTGGCAAGATGCAGACGGCATCTTTCGCCACCGCTGAGCGTGTGGATATATTTCTGCTGATCGGCCGGAGAGAACAAAAAGCGCTGCAGATATTGCATCGGGGCAATACGCTGGCCCTCGCCAAGAAAAATGTCCTCGGCAATCTCTGTCACCGCATCGATCACTTTCTTGCTGCTGTCGAAGGCTATGCCATCCTGGCTATAATAGCCGAACCGCACCGTCTCGCCGACATCCCAGCGCCCGCTGTCGAAAGGCTCGATTCCCTGCAGCATCTTTATGAATGTAGACTTGCCGACGCCGTTCACACCCACGATACCTATCTTCTCACCGCGGGCGAAAGTGTAGGTAAAACCGTCGAGTATCACCTTATCGCCGAAGCGCTTGCACACATTCTCCGCTTCGAAAATTTTAGAACCTATGCGGCTCGACGTTGCATCGAGGCGCACATTGTTCTCGCGGAGATCCACCCGCGAGCGGGCCTTCAACTCGTAGAAATTATCGATACGGAATTTTGCCTTGCCGGCACGTGCCTGAGGCTGGCGGCTCATCCAGTCCTGCTCGCGGCGCAATGTATTTCGCACCTTGGCAAGCTCTGCACCCATGGCCTCGATACGCTCGGCACGCCGGCGCAGATACATGTCGTAGTTGCCCTCGACCATATACGCATTCGTACGGTCGAGCTCCATTATCTTGTTGCACACGCGATCGAGAAAATATCGGTCGTGAGTCACCATGAGCAGCGCCACACGCGAGCGGCGCAGATAGTTCTCGAGCCATTCGATTGTAGCTATATCGAGATGGTTGGTCGGCTCATCGAGTATAAGCAGTGCCGGATCGGCAATCACAGCCCGCGCCACCGCAAGTTTTTTTCGTTGACCGCCCGAGAGTTTATCGACAGGTTTCGACGGATCGTCCAGTCCCAGCGATGCAAGCAGACGTATTATCTCCTCAGGGTCGTCGATATGCGATGCCTGCGACAACTCTTCCATCGCAGCCGAACGCACCGTCGCGCCCGGTGCGAATACCGGTTCCTGCGGAAGATATCCTATCCGCAAACCATTGCGGCGCACCACCGACCCCGAGTCGGCACTTTCGTCGCCTGCTATGATACGGAGCAAAGTGGTCTTGCCTGTACCGTTGCGTGCCACCACGCCCACTTTATCGCCCTCGTCTATGCCAAAAGAAATATCGGCGAAGAGCATTCTGTCGCCGTAACTTTTCGTCAGATTTTCTACACTAAGTAAATTTGCCATGCAATAATGAAAGGTGTGAAAAAGCCGCCGGGTCAGTCACTGTGATGGGTCAGAAGGTCGTGCAGCACCCTCTTCGCCTTCACCGCCCGGGGCATACCGTCGGCATCAGCCGTCACCACCGACCGTCCGAGCCTTGCTTTCTGTAGAAGCAGACGCCGGTAGTTGAACTTTAGCTCGGCCTGTAGATTTTCTATAAGCGCTAATTTTTCTTCGTCCGACATTGCTGCTTTATTTTTTCAAACAAAGGTGGATTTACAATCTTGAAATCATGTGCCACAAGAGCCGACTCGGCGCTGTTGTCGAAAATCATCCACGCGTCGACTATGGGCATGAAGACATCGAACAGGTTCTCAAGACCCTTGTGATAGCGTCGGTGCACCACATCGGTCGGTATATTGTGGCCACCCTCGCTCACTCGCTTGGCCACACGCTCCACCGCCATCTCCGGCGACGGAAGCCAGAAAAATAGAAGTATCACCTGATAGCCCACAGCATGTGCACGCTGCACAAGATGCCTGTAGGTACTGGTGGCAAGAGTGGTTTCGATGGCGAATGTTTTCCGCTCGCGCATGAGCAATGCAATGCGTGTGAGCATGAGGCGCCCCGCCACAAAAGCCACAGCCGACGGGTCGAAAGGCGATAGGCCTTTGGCAATCTCGTCGGCATTCACAAACTCCCGGCACTTCAATATGTCGGGAAGAACGGCCATTGATGCGGTGGTTTTACCGGCACCGTTACAGCCGGCAATGATGTAGAGCCTCGGTTCCTGTTCCATAATGCTACGGCGCCTTTATACGCCTTACATTTATATAACGCAAAAGTAACAAAAAAAGACGACACAATAAAATAAAACGGCATTCACAACCGCGAATACCGTTTTATTTTTATCATATGTCAGCCACCGCCAATTGACGATGCTGTAAAATCCCTGTTGCGACTACTCTCCTCTAAGCTTATCGGCGAGATCATCGAGAAGGTCGGAACCTTTTTCCATGGCCGATGCCGCGGCGCCTTTCACCTTATCGAGAATGCCACTGGCGGCCTCTTTGGTCTGATTGAGAGCCGAATCGGGATCGCTCTTTTGTTTTTCGAGTGCATCCTGGGCGGCCGCGGCGGCCTGCGACAAACCTTCGCGGGCATTAGATATTGCACCTGCGGCTTTTTCTTTCATATTTTGGGCCACTTCGGCTGCCTTTTCTTTTATCTGCTCAGCCTGAGTCTCTGCATTTTCCTCTACGGCCTCAGCCTGCTGGTCGACCGCCACCTTTGCTGCGGCTTCCGAAATCTTTGCAGCTTCCTGAGATACAGCTGCTGCGGCCTGAGCTTGTTCGAGATGTGTGGATTTCATAATCTTGTAGTTTTATATGTTTTTACTATGCTAAAACACCTACAGCCACCTTTAGGTTGTCAATAATTTTCATAAAAAGATTTAACACGCGTGTTGGCCGCGAAAAAAATCTTAACTTTGCAGAATCGAATATACACATCATGAAAATAAAGAATTTACTGTCTATAGCCGCTATATTGAGTGCAATATCCCTCTGGGCTGCTACTCCGGGCAATGTCATCGAGGAAGTCGCATGGATGATTGGCGACGAGCCCATCTATCGGTCCGATATAGAGCGGATGTATCAGGACATGCAAAGCGAGCGCGTGCCCGTACAGGGCGACCCATACTGCATCATCCCCGAGCAGATTGCCATCGAACGCCTGTTCCTTCATCAGGCCGACCTCGACACTATCGAGGTGCAGGAGTCTATGGTGCAGGTGCAGCTCGACCAGCAGATGAACTATCTCATCAACAATCTCGGCTCGCGCGAGAAAGTGGAGCAATACTTCCGCAAACCCTTCCCCGAAATACGCGAATACTATGCCGAGAACATACGCAACCGTTCGCGTATACAGCAGGTCCGCAGCAAACTAACCGAAGACATCAAGGTTACTCCCGGCGATGTGCGCCGATACTTCGACGCCCTGCCGACCGACAGCGTGCCGTTCATGCCCTTGCAGGTGGAAGTGCAGTTGCTCACCCTCAACCCACAGATTCCACGCCAGGAAATCGACGACGTTAAAGCACGCCTGCGCGACTATGCCGACCGTGTCACTCGCGGCGAGAGCGAATTCTCAATTCTCGCAGTCCTCTACTCCGAGGACCCCGGTAGCGCACCCCGTGGTGGCGAAATGGGATTCATGGGTCGCGGACAGCTCGTGCCCGAGTTTGCTGCCGTCGCATTCAACCTCAACGACCCCAAGAAAGTGTCGAAAATCGTAGAAACCGAATATGGCTTCCACATTATCCAGCTCATCGAGAAGCGAGGCGACCGCATCAATGCCCGCCACATCCTTCTCCGTCCCAAAGTAGCAGAAAAAGACCTCACCGATGCTCTCGCCCGTCTCGACAGCGTCCGCGTAGACATTGTCGACCGCAAATACTTCACCTACGAGGAAGCCGTCCGTCACATATCACAGGACAAGGACACCCGCCTCAGCAATGGTGTGATGGTAAATCAGGAAAACGGAACCACAAGATTCCAGATGTCGGAGCTGCCGCAGGAAGTGGCCAAAGCTGTAGCCGAACTGCAGCCCGGTGAGATTTCTCAGCCGTTCATCATGCGCGACCCCAAACGCGACCGCGAGATTGTGGCCATGGTAAAACTCACCAACCGCATCGACGCCCACCAGGCAAATATGGCCGACGACTATCAGACCATAAAGAATATGTACGAGAACGCGCAGCGCGAGGAAATAATCACCAAGTGGCTGCAAAATAAGATAAAGGACACCTACGTGCGAATCGAGGAAGGCTGGCGCGGATGCGACTTCAAGCACAAATGGGTACAGCAATAAGCCCGGCGTCCATCATCCATAACCCAAAGTTTAAATGAGGCGAGGGTCTTTTTTCGCATTGGTATCAGTGCTGGCATTGCCGGCACTGGTGCTTTTTGCTGCGCCCGAGGTAAAACGGCCTGAAATCAGACCGACAGTGCCGACCGCCGACCGCTCGGCCGGAAACCGCGTGTTCCTCGAGCACGCCAACTTGCTCAGAAAAGCCGAAACCGACTCGTTCATGGTGCTCGTAGGCGATGTCATGTTCACCAAAGGACCCATGATAATGCGCTGCGACAGCGCCCACTACTTCGCCGAAACCGAATCGATGGATGCTTTCGGGAACGTGAGCATGGAGCAAGGCGACACACTTTTCGTATACGCCGATGAGCTTAACTTCGACGGAATCACCGAAATTGCCACACTCTACGCCGACCCTGGCAAAAAAGTGCAGCTTATAAACCGCGATGTAATGCTCGAGACCGATGTTTTCGTCTACGATCTCGGCATAGACCTCGGATACTATGAAGTCGGTGGCACCTTGACCGATCCAAGCAATACCCTCACCTCACTGAAAGGCGAATATGTGCCATCGACAAAAGAAGCCAACTTCTATGTCGACGTGCATCTGAACTCACGCAACAGCACCGACACGCTCAACATCTTCTCCGACACACTCTACTACAACACAAACACCCACATAGCCGAGCTTCTGTCGCCATCCACCGTCATCAACGCCCGAGGAACCATCTACACATCCTACGGCATATACGACACCGACAGCAACCGGTCCACACTCTACAACCGCTCCACCATAGTCACAAACGGCGGACAGACATTGACCGGCGACACCATTTTCTACGACCGTGGCACCGGCATTGGCGAAGCGTTCGGCAAAGTCGAGGCTGCCGACTCGGCCCACAAGGCGGCTATATTCGGCGACTATGGATATTACAACGAGTTTGCCGACAGTACATTCGTCACCGGTCATGCCGAAATGAGGCACTATGGCGACCCCGACACTCTCTATCTGCACGCCCGCTACATGCAATCATTCCGGCATATCGACTCGACTCTCATCGCCGCCGACACAGTGGCCGGAACTCCCGAATGGACCCGCTTCGACACCACACATATAGCAGTGGCCTATCCTCGCGTACGATTCTACCGCCGCGACATGCAGGGCATCTGCGACTCCATGCGCTTCACCGAGGCCGACACCATGCTCCGTATGTTCGTAAGTCCCATCGTGTGGAGCGAAGACCGTCAGATCTTCGGCAACATCATCGAGCTCCATCTCAACGATTCCACAATCGATACCGCCACACTACCCGACCAAGGCTTCACCGCCCAGCACATCGAAGGCGACCACTACAACCAGCTCAGCGGCAAAAAAATGATTGCGACATTCGAAGACGGACAGATGCGTCGGCTCGATATCGACGGCAACGTCGAGATTATAATGTATCCCGAAGAAGCCGACAGCACCATCAACAAGATGGTCAATGCCCAAAGCAGCTTCCTGCTCGCCATGTTCAAAGGACAGACAACCGAGCTTATCAAGATGTGGCCCGAAACCACCGGAGCCGCTACTCCACTATTTCTGGCAAAGAAAAGCAATTTTTTCCTGCCGAAATTCAAATGGTTCGAAGGTATGCGTCCCACCGACCGCTTCGACATATTCACCATCCCCCAGGCCATGGAAGAGCTCATGCGCACTGCCCAAAGGCCTACACCTCAGCAACCGGCCCAGGCCGCTCAAAGGGCCTCAAAGGCAAAAGCTCTAAAAAAAGACTGATTACACTTTTTATTAATTATCACATTTTACATTATGAAAGGATTGCGTCTTCTGGGCGCCCTTGCCATAACCCTGCCTCTGTTAGCTTCAGCAGCTAAGTACAACTACGAGACAGTGCCGGGCGACCCTCTCCAGACTAAAATGTACACCCTTCCCAACGGTCTTAAGCTCTTCATGAGCGTCAACAAGGACCAGCCGCGCATTCAGACATACATCGCCGTGCGCGTCGGTGGAAAGAACGATCCTGCCGAGACTACCGGTCTCGCACACTACTTCGAGCACCTCATGTTCAAGGGCACCGAGCAATTCGGTACCAGCGACTACGCTGCCGAAAAACCGCTTCTCGACCGCATCGAGACTCTTTTCGAAACCTATCGGCGCACTACCGACAGCACAGAGCGCGCACGCATATACCGCGAAATCGACTCCGTAAGCTACGAGGCTTCAAAAATCGCCATACCCAATGAGTACGACAAGCTCATGAGCGCTATCGGTGCGAACGGAACAAA
This sequence comes from uncultured Muribaculaceae bacterium, assembly GCA_910587915.1. Taxonomy (GTDB): domain Bacteria; phylum Bacteroidota; class Bacteroidia; order Bacteroidales; family Muribaculaceae; genus CAG-873. The sequence continues at coordinate 268,168 of CAJUOB010000002.1, forward strand.
TGCATACACAAGCTACGACGTGACTTGCTACGTCGAAGACATCCCTTCCAACCAGATCGACAACTGGGCTAAGATACAAGCCGACCGCTTCGAGCATCCTGTCCTACGCGGTTTCCACACCGAGCTCGAAACAATCTACGAGGAGAAAAACATGTCGCTCACCCAGGACAACCGCAAGGTATACGAGGCCATTCTCTCCACTCTCTTCCCCCACCATCCCTACGGCTCCCAGACCGTGCTCGGCACACAGGAGAACCTCAAGAATCCTTCGATTACCAATGTGAAGAACTACCACAAGCAGTGGTATGTGCCCAACAACATGGCTGTCTGCGTATCGGGCGACTTCGACCCCGATGAAATGGTCGACATCATCACGAAATATTTCGGACATCTGAAGCCCAACAAGAATCTTCCACGTCCGGCACTCCCATCCGAAAAGCCATTCGACAAACCCAAAGAAGTGGAAGTGATGGGTCGTGAGGCCGAAAACATCACTCTTTGCTGGCGCGTGCCCGAAGCCGCCAACGACGACATGACAGCGCTCAAGGTGCTCGACAACGTTGTCTGCAATGGCAAAACCGGCCTCTTCGACCTCGATGTAACCCTGCCTCAGCGAGTGCTCGGTGGCGGCGCATACATTCTGGAAATGGCCGATGCCGGTGCTTACGTGATGAGTGGACGTCCCAAAGCCGACCAGAGCCTCGACGACGTACGCGACATTCTGCTTGCCGAAATCGATAAGGTTCGCAAGGGCGAATTCTCCGAAGAACTCGTCGAAGCAGTCAAGGCTAACATGAAACTCGACGTGCAGCGAGGACTCACCAACAACGACTCTCGTGCCAACTACTACGTGCAGGCATTCGTCAACGGCATACCCTGGGCCGATGAAGTGGCTCAGCTCTCCGAAATCGACAAGGTGACTAAAGCCGATGTCGTAGCCATGGCCAACAAATACCTCGGCGCACAGAACTATGCCGCCATCTACAAGCGTCAGGGCGAGGATAAGAACGAGCTCAAGATTGCCAAGCCCGCAATCACTCCTATCGAGATGAACCGCCACCTTAGCTCCGACTTCCTCAAGCAGATACAGAACACCCCCGTCAAACCCATCGAACCCGTTTTCGCCGACTACAACAAGGACCTCACCCGTCTCAAAGCCAAAAACGGTATGGAAGTGCTCTATATGCCCAACAAGACAAACGACATCTTCCAGCTCGTATATGTATATGACCTCGGATGGTTCGCCGACCCCGATCTATATCTCGCCGGCGAACTCATGAACTACGTTGGCACATCTAAAATGTCGCCCGAGGAAGTTAAGAACGAATTCTATAAACTCGCATGCTCGTTCTTCTTCAACGTTAGCGCCGAGCGCACCTATGCTGTAGTGACAGGTCTCAGCGAGAACATGGACAAGGCTGTGAAACTCTTCGAGAATGTACTTGCCGATGCTGTCCTCGCGCCCGAAGCACTCAACGCCAACATTGCACGCCAGGAGAAAGCCCGCTTGGATGCCAAGCACAACCAGCGCTCCAACTTCTCCATGCTCCAGAGCTATGTCATCTACGGGCCACAAAACCCCTCTACTGCACGTCCTTCTATCGAAGCTCTCCGTGCCACAAAGCCCGAAGCTTTCGCCGAAGCTCTCCGCCGTCTCAACAACTACGAGCAGACCGCCATCTACTGGGGCAATGCTCCCGAGAAAGATGTCGTGAAGCTCATCAACGCCTCGCATCCCATTGCCAAGAAACCCATCGTTCCTTCGAAAGAGCGCAAATTCAAGCCCGTAGAACCTACCGAGACCGTTATCTACATAGCTCCATATGAAGCCAAGCAGCTCTACATGAGCGGATACTCAAACCGTGGCGAACTCTTCGACCCGGCCAAGCAGCCCATGCTCAAGCTCTACAACGAATATTTCGGTGGCTCTATGAACGCAATCGTATTCCAGGAAATGCGCGAAAGTCGCTCCCTCGCATACTCTGCATGGGCCGGATTCTCCGAACCGTCGAAGAAAGACCGCAACTACGCATACATGACTTCGATCGCCACCCAGAACGACAAGCTCCTCGATGCAATGGACGCATTCGATGAAATCATCAACCAGATGCCACGCAGCGAAGCTGCTTTCGAACTCGCCAAGGCCGGTCTCGACTCCCGCTGCCGCACCGAGCGCTCCGTCAACAACGATCTCGCTTTCGAATACCTCGCCGACCGCGACCTCGGCTATGACCATGATCCCCGCCGCGAACTCTTCGCAATCCTTCCCACCGCCAATCTCGACCAGCTCGAAGCATTCCAGAAGGAAAATGTGAAAGGCCGCATATACAACATCGGAATACTCGGCGACATCAAAGATCTGCCCATCGACGAACTCCGCAAACGCGGCAAAGTAGTCATCCTCACCACCGAAGACATCTTCGGCTATTGATACCTCAGTATCAGCGATACATCCTTGCATAATCTCCAACCGATTACCCGACCCCGTGGCGTCCGCAGGACGCTGATTAACCAATAACCGGGTACATCGAGCATAGCGAGATGTGCCTGGACAGAGCCGCCTCTAACGTGGCGTCTGCAGGACGCCGATTATCCGGCTCCATAAGTAGATTATGCGACATATCCACACGGCGACAGACCATTCTGTCGCCGTTTTTTTGTAATTTTGGAGCATGAAAACAATAGGATATTGGATCGAGGCCATGCGGCTGCGCACTCTGCCCGTATCGGTGGCAGGAGTGCTCATGGCCGTAGGCTATAATGTGGCCGACGGCTCATTCAAAGTCACACCCGCACTTATATGCCTCTTTTTTGCCATACTTTGCCAGATAGCGTCGAACTTCGCAAACGAATACTACGACTACCGCGCCGGGCGCGACCGCAGCGGGCGCGAAGGACCTCGCCGTGGAGTCACCGAAGGCGAGATATCGCCCGCAGCCATGAAAATGGCCACATTCGGCATCCTCGCATGCGCCGCAATTCTCGGTCTCTGCCTCATCCACTGGGGCGGATGGTGGCTCATTGCCGCCGGAGTGGCAATCGGCCTCGGAGCGCTTGCCTACAGCACAGGTCCCTATCCGCTCTCCACCCACTGCCTTGGCGAGGTCGCTGTAATACTGTTTTTCGGAATCGTACCTGTCAATCTCACTTACTACGTTCAGTCGCTCACATGGTCGCACTCGGTGTTCTTTGGCTCCATAGCCATAGGTCTGATGGGCGCCAATGTGTTAATAATTAACAACTACCGCGACATTCCCGACGACCGTGCCGTCGGCAAGCACACACTTGCCACCGCATGGGGTCCCCGCGCCATGCGGTGGCTCTACACAGCCAATGCCCTGCTTGCAATAGCGTTCACAGCACGTGCGTGGTACATTCTGCCCACGCCATGGCTCTCTGTGCCATGCATTTACCTCATTGCAGTCGGATTCATTGTCCGAGCCATGAAGAAGCGCAGCGGTGCCGCACTGACACCATTGCTTGGTGCAACATCGGTGTGCATGTTCTTGTATGCCACGTTCTTCCTATTGGCTCACATCTCAGGGCTGGCGCATGAGATTTAACTTTCCTTAAAGACCTTGAGGAGATAGTCAA
>CAJUOB010000003.1:0-161763 GCA_910587915.1 uncultured Muribaculaceae bacterium
GATAACACTATGCTCCGACATCATCGCTCACCAACCGGAAAAATCCGCTGACCCGGAATAGCAGCAGCGTGGCGAGTTTTTTCAATTTCATCGGATGCTATATGCGGTGTGAGGCTGGCTCGTCTTACGCGCGCGACAATGTTGTTGAGCCGGGAAGCGCATGAAACGGTCCAACAGAATTACTGTTAGTGTAAAGCGTTGAAAAACAGAGTTTTATAAAATGGGGGGGGGTAGGCTCGAGGGCTGTGTCTCAAGCTGAGGCCATGGTTAATTGTGCGGGTATGTACGGTATATACAGAGTGCATGGTTATAAGAGCTGCTTTTGATTCAAAAAGTCCACCGTTCTGTTACTTGAGCAATGCATTGGCGTTCAATGTGTTGTACAACGGAGGGGGTGGCCGTTGCAGTCAAATTCAGTCGCCTTTGGGCGAAAAGATTAGCCGGGGAGGTATTTGAAATTTGGGCAGACATTGAGGGTAGAGATAATTTTCAAATGCAAAATTACAAATTTCTGAGAAATTGGCAAAATTTATCCATGAAGCAGGCCGAAGTGTGCGATTTTATTGTGCAAGTTGGCAAAAATCCATCAAAAGCTGATAGAAGTTGCGGTTTTTTCGATTGTATATGCATTTTCTTCTTGTTTTTTAGATATAAATGTATACTTTTGCAATACAGAACTATACTGTATAACACATTGATTCATCAAACTATGCTTCCATGAGATTGCGTTTAACATTTTTTATTGGTCTTTTACTTTTGTTTGTTGTTTATTCGTGTCGTAATAATGACACACCTGCCGCTGAAGCCCCGTTTGTGCTCGGATGGGATGTGGAGAACCTCGAACCCGATTCCACCGGGCGCCACTACCGCCAGACGATGTGTCTCACAGGCGATTTGCGCGGTGTGAACCGCATCGCTTTCAACCAGTTTGCCCGGAGCATGGAGCTCGCCGACCCGGCAGATACGTTGATAGAGATAGTGCCGGGATATTACGCTATCGGCAGCTCGCGTTTTGCCGATGCCACCGGCGCCGATACCTTGGTGTTCGAACTGCTTACCAAGGGGTCGCTCCACTCCATCCGCTATGCCCCCGAAGGCTTCCATGCGGTGATGGCCGACGGTTCGGTGCTTCCTGTGCGGCTCGAACAGGCCGATATCACAGCACGCCGCAGCGGTTATGCCCAGGGTAAACGCGACTACATGCCCTACGGCGATGCCGTCTATGCCCGCAACGAGCAGATTGCCGGCGGTACCGCCGGAGTCTACGATGTGGTGCCGTCGTTCAAGAACGTGACTCTCGGCGAAGGGTCGAGCATGGTCGACCTCGATGCCATAGAGTTCAGGACTCCTGCCACCGAACTTCAGCCCGAGGAATACCGTATCACTGTGGGCGATGGCCGCATGACGGTAGAGGCGCCCGAGGCCATGTGGCCGCGTCTGCGTCTGCGACTTGCGCACGCATTCGGCGATGGTAAGCGCGAGCTTCCCGATGCTGTTATAACCGACCGTCCGTCGCTGCCTTACCGCGGTCTGATGGTGGACATAGCCCGCAACTTCCAGCAGCCCGAAGAGATACATCGTGTGCTCGACATGATGGCAGTCTACGGGCTCAATGTGTTCCACTTCCATCTTGTCGATGACGAGGCCTGGCGCCTGGAGATTGCCGGGCTCCCCGAGCTTACCGAGATGGGCGGCCGCCGTGGCTATACTCCCGGAAGCGACGGCACTTTCCTTCCGCAGATTTTCGGCGGCGACGGCAATCCTGCATCCGCTACCTCGAACAACGGATACATTACCCGCCAGGAATATATCGACATAATAAAGCATGCCGACAGCCTCGGAATCGCCGTGATACCCGAAATCGAATCGCCAGGCCATGGCCGCGCTGCTATCAAGGCCATGGAGCTGCGTGCCCGCCGCACGGGCGACCCCTCGCTGCTGATGCACGAAGAAGGCGACTCGTCGCGCTACACTTCGGCTCAGTCATTCCACGACAATGTGATGAATCCGGCGCTTGAGGGCACATATAAATTAATGAATGCCGTGGCTGATGATATTGCAGCAATGCATCGCGAGGCCGGTGTGCCCCTGGTAGCTATACACATAGGTGGCGATGAGGTGCCGCGAGGTGCCTGGAGCGGTAGCCCTGCTGTCGCTGCCATGATGGAGCGCGACGGGCTCTCATCAGAGAAAGAAGTGCATGCGGCGTTTGTGCGTCGTGTGGCATCGGACTTCGCCAAGAAGGGCATAGCCATATCGGGCTGGCAGGAAATAGCGCTCAATCACTCGGACGACTATAATACCGAGGTGCGTCCGCAGGTATTCTCGGTGAATTGCTGGAGTACACTTGCCTCGCAGGGAGCCGGAGGTGTGGTTGAGGCTGTGGCAACCTCGGGATATCCTGTGGTGCTGAGCAATGTTAATCATTTCTACCTCGACATGTGCTACAACCGCCATCCCTATGAGCGCGGCCTCACATGGGGCGGTACGACCGATGAGTTCTCGGCGCTTGCCGGCTATCCGGCGCGTCTGTGCCCCTTCCCGGGAGCTAATCTCCGCGGTGTGCAGGGTCAGGTGTTTGCCGAGACTATCCGCGACCGTGGTAACCTCGAGACCATGCTGTTCCCCAAGATGCTCGGACTCGCCGAGCGTGGCTGGAACCCCGACAGCACTTACTCCGAGGCAGATTTCCATGCCGTGATTCTCGGCGAGATTCCCAAGTGGGAAAATGCCGGGCTTACCTACCATGTGCGTCAGCCGGGTATATCGATTGAAGATGGCCGCTATGTGCGCGTGAATTCGCCTTATCCCGACGCTGTGGTGCGCTTCACTCTCGATGGAAGCAATCCGACCGAGAAGTCGCCCGAGCTTCGCCCCGGCGAGACTTTCGACCTCAAACTCAGCCCGGATGTCAAGCAGGTGCGAGCACGCCTATGGCTCAACGGGCACCCGTCGCTTGTGTCGATCCTGCCATTTGATTAAAAGTTTAAGGGGTTAAAGGAGTTAAAAGAGTTAAGGGAGTTAAGAGATTGGTGGTTTTGCTGCATGTAGAACCGATATCTCAACTCCCTTGACTCTTTTGACTTTTTTAACTTCTTGCGGCGATCTAAAAAAAGTCGTTGGGATTGGTATTGAGCATATTTTGAGCTATTTTTGCGTATGGAAGAAAAGAAACTATTTCTACTCGATGCTTATGCATTGATATACAGGGCATACTATGCGCTCATGCGTTCGCCCAGAGTGACATCGGCGGGGTTCAATACCTCGGCAATATTCGGATTTCTGCTCGCGCTCGACGATGTGATGCGCAAGGAGAATCCCAGCCATATAGGTGTGTGCTTCGATCCGGAGCACGGGCGCACGTTCCGCCATGAGCAGTATCCTGAGTACAAGGCCGGGCGCGACAAGCAGCCCGAGGATATCACTGCAGCTATTCCATATATAAAGGCAATACTCGAGGCTTACCGCATACCCGTGCTCGAAGCAGCCGGATATGAGGCCGATGATATAATAGGCACACTGTCGCGTCGTGCCGAGGCCGAAGGCTTCACCACCTATATGATGACTCCCGACAAGGACTACGGACAGCTTGTGACCGACCGTGTGTTCATGTACCGTCCTGCACTCAAGGGCCAGGGCTTCGAAATCCGCGGGCCGCAGCAGGTGTGCGAGCGATATGGCATATCGGCTCCTTCGCAGGTAATCGATCTGCTTGCACTCGAGGGCGATGCGTCCGACAATGTGCCCGGTTGTCCCGGGGTGGGCGAAAAAACTGCCGTGAAGCTTATCCAGCAGTTTGGCTCGGTGGAGAATATGCTCGAGCATACCGATGAAATAAAGGGTGCGCTGCGCACAAAGGTGGAAGCCAACGCCGGGCAGATACGGATGTCGAAAGAGCTTGTGACGATATGCACCGATGCTCCAGTGCCCTTCGACCCCGAGGCATTGCGGCGTTGCGAGCCCGATGTGCCGGCTTTGCTTGCTCTGTTCAAAGAGTTGGAGTTCAAAACTTTCGCTTCTAAATTTGCCAAAGAAGAAAAAACACAGACACCGCCGCCGAGTCCTGCCGGGACCATGGGTTCGCTTTTCGATATACCCGAGGAAGATGTGCCTACGATTAAATATGAAGCTCCGTCGACACCCGTAGAGGAGCTCGACTCGCCCGAGGTTGCCTCGGCTTTCATCTCGGCTGCCATGGCTGCCGGGGAGGTGGGAGTTGCTCTCAATGCCGACGGCACCGAAGCAATGACGGCACAGCCTTATGGCATAGCATTGTCGTACGACAGCGAAAGAGGCGGCCGCACGGGCTATATCCATTTCAGTTCCGATGCGTCGGTGCGCTCCGTTCAGACGGGTCTGCTTGCGCCGCTGTTCGCCTCGCCGGCGGTCACTGTTGTCGGCGAGGATATGAAGCGTACCATGCTTGTGCTCCGGCGCATGGGTGTGGAATTTGCCGGTGCCAAGTGGTTCGATACCGGAGTGGCTCACTATCTGTGCAATCCTGAGTCGAAGCACGACACGGCTACTATGGCCATGGTCTATCTTGGTTTCCGCACCTACGATGCCGACTATTCGGCTGCGGAGCGGCGCCGGCCTCCGCTCGACCCTGCTGCCTGCATGGGCGAGACGGCAGCTGTTTCGTTACGTCTGCGTGCTCCATTGATGTCGGAACTTGCCGAGAAGAAACATCTCGAACTTTTCGATACGGTCGAGACCCCTATGGTTGCCGTTCTGGCGGGCATGGAGTGGTGTGGCGCCCGTGTCGATGTGGATGAGCTGCACAGGCTCTCCGGCGAACTGCGTGGACGTCTGGCGGCCCTCGAGCAGGAGGCATACTCGCTTGCCGGTCGGGAGTTCAATGTCAATTCACCGATGGCTGTAGGCCGCATACTCTTCGAGGAGATGCAGATTGACCCTAAGGCCAAGCGCACCAAGGGTGGCGCATGGTCCACTGCCGAGGATGTGCTCGAAAAGTATAGTAAGGATGTTCCGTTGGTACGGCTGATACTCGACATAAGGGCGCTCAAAAAACTGCTGGCTACATATATCGACGCGTTGCCGAAACTCATAAATCCCCGGACCGGAAAGCTGCACACCACCTACAACCAGACTGCTACGGCGACCGGACGCCTCTCTTCCACCAATCCTAATCTGCAGAATATACCGGTGCGTACTGCCGATGGCCGCGATATCCGCCGTGCTTTCGTACCCGATGCCGGCGACCTGATGCTGTCGGCCGACTATTCGCAGATAGAGCTGCGTCTGATGGCCGATCTGAGCGGCGATGAAGAGATGGTAGGGGCCTTCCTCAGCGGAGCCGATATACACCGCGCCACAGCCGCCAAGATATATCATGAGTCGCTCGAGGATGTGACCGACGATCAGCGCCGTAATGCCAAGACTGCCAACTTCGGCATCATATACGGTATATCGGCGTTCGGACTGTCGGAACGTCTCGGCATGCCTCGCAGTGAGGCCAAGGCTCTGATAGAAGGCTACCTGAAAACCTATCCGAAAGTCGAGGAGTATATGCAGAAATCGATAGAGGATGCACGTCGCGACGGCTTTGTGAGCACCATAATGGGGCGAAAACGCTATCTGCCCGATATTGCGAGCCGCAGCGCTGCCGTGCGCGGCTATGCCGAGCGGAATGCCATCAATGCTCCCCTGCAAGGTTCTGCGGCCGACATCATAAAGGTTGCCATGGTGGCAATCGATGCCGAGATACGACGTCGAGGCTTGCGCTCGAGAATGATAATGCAGGTGCACGACGAATTGATATTCAATGTCGTGCCCGATGAGCTTGCCGAAATGCAGGAGCTTGTGGTGCGGCTTATGGAAGGCGCCTATAAGGGAACTGTGCCCATGGAAGTGTCGGCCGGCGTCGGCGCCAACTGGCTCGAAGCCCACTGATTATAACAATTAAAAAAAAGACGGAACCGGTCGACCGATTCCGTCTTTTTTTTTAGATATATATGGTGGGATGATTACATCATGCCGCCCATACCGCCCATGCCGGGAGCGGGCATCGGTGCGGGATTCTCTTCTTTCTTCTCGGCGATTACGCACTCGGTGGTGAGGAACATGCCTGCGATGGATGCTGCATTTTCGAGAGCTACGCGGGTCACCTTAGCGGGGTCGATTACACCGGCAGCGAGAAGGTTTTCATATGTATCGGTGCGGGCATTGTAGCCGAAGTCATCGCTGCCTTCGCTCACTTTCTGTACTACGACAGCGCCTTCGACGCCTGCGTTGGCGGCAATCTGGCGGAGAGGCTCCTCGATGGCGCGCTCTACGATGGCGATACCGGTCTGCTCATCGTCGTTTGCACCCTTGAGGTCGCGGAGACGTTCGAGACAGCGGATGTATGCCACGCCACCACCGGGAACGATACCTTCGGCGATAGCTGCGCGTGTGGCGCTGAGGGCATCGTCGACACGGTCTTTCTTTTCTTTCATCTCAACTTCGGAGGGGGCACCTACGTGGAGCACAGCTACACCGCCGGCGAGTTTGGCCAGACGTTCCTGGAGTTTCTCGCGGTCGTAGTCGCTTGTGGTCTGGGCTATCTGAGCCTTGATCTGAGCCACGCGTGCGGCAATGCGTTCTTTGTCGCCGTCGCGGTTCACGATAGTGGTGCTTTCCTTGTTGACGGTCACGGTGTTGGCGTGTCCGAGTTCCTGCATTGTAGCCTGGTCGAGCTTCATGCCCTTCTCTTCGGAAACTACTGTTCCGCCGGTGAGAATAGCGATGTCTTCGAGCATTTCCTTGCGGCGGTCGCCGAAGCCGGGAGCCTTGACAGCGCATACTTTGAGAGAACCGCGGAGACGGTTCACCACCAGTGCTGCGAGAGCGTCCTGGTCAACGTCTTCAGCGATGATCAGGAGAGGTCGTCCGCTCTGTGCGGTAGCCTCGAGGATGGGCAGGATGTCCTTGAGGTTGGATATCTTCTTGTCGTGGAGCAGGATGAAGGGGCTGTCCATGACGCATTCCATTTTTTCGGTGTCGGTGACGAAGTAGGGCGAAATGTATCCGCGGTCGAACTGCATGCCTTCCACAACCTCGATGGTGGTTTCGGTGCCTTTGGCTTCGTCGACAGTGATTACGCCTTCTTTCTTCACTTTCTCCATGGCTTCAGCAATGAGGCGGCCGATGGTCTCGTCGTTGTTGGCGCTCACGCGGGCCACGTCTTCGATTTTCTTGAAGTCGTCGCCTACTTCCTGGCTCATGTCGCGGATGCCTTCCACCACAGCAGCCACGGCTTTATCGATGCCGCGCTTGAGGTCCATGGGGTTTGCACCTGCGGTTACATTCTTGAGGCCTACGGCGATGATGGCCTGAGCGAGTACGGTAGCGGTGGTTGTGCCATCGCCGGCATCGTCGCCGGTCTTGGAAGCAACTTCTTTCACCAGCTGAGCACCCATGTTACGGAAGGGTTCGTCGAGTTCTACCTCGCGTGCCACGCTTACACCGTCCTTGGTGATGTGGGGGGCGCCGAATTGCTTGCTGATGATCACATTGCGGCCTTTGGGACCGAGGGTTACCTTTACGGCGTCGGCGAGAGCGTCGACACCTTTCTTGAGCTCTTCGCGAGCTTCGTTATTGAATTTTATTTCTTTAGCCATTTTAGTTGTTGTTTAAGGGTTCGGCCACAGGGCGGTGAATACTCACCTTTACCATGAGCCTTGGATTGTAGAAATTATTCGATTACTGCGAGAACTTCGTTCTGGCGCATCACAAGCACCTTGTCGCCTTCGAATTCGATTTCAGTACCGGCATATTTGCCATAGAGCACTACATCGCCGGCCTTAAGTACCATTTCTTCGTCCTTTGTGCCGTTGCCTACTGCAAGCACGGTGCCTTTGAGGGGTTTCTCTTTAGCGGAGTCGGGGATGATGATACCCGAGCTGGTCACTTCTTCTGCGGCGGTGGGCTGAATGATGACGCGGTCGGCAAGTGGTTTGAGTTTCATAATTGTATAGTGATTTTAGTTGTATAGAATCTTGAGTGATGTCTGCATCTGCATAGGTATGTGCAAAAATCGCGCCAATCGCCTGATGGCAGTCGTCGACTGCCATTTTGGCAATAGCACAAGGAATAACGCCATATTCCGCCTTGCGGTTTATGACAATTTTTCGAAAGAGGAGGGTATGGGTGTGGAGAACGACATGTCGCGCCGTGTGGTGGGGTGCACGAAGCGCAGAGTCTGGGCGTGGAGCGCCAGACGGTGTATTGGCGAGGCCGGTGCGCCGTAGCGGCGGTCGCCCGCAATGGGGTGTCCGGCTTCTTTCATGTGCACGCGTATCTGGTTTTTGCGGCCTGTGGCCAAGCTCAGTTCAACCAGAGAGTAGCGACCGCGTGTGCGCAGAGTGCGGTAGTATGTCACGGCAAGCTGGCCTTTGTCGGGGTCGGGGGTAGAGTATACCTCGTGGGCGGCGTTCTCGGCAAGGTAGCTGCGCATCTCGCCTTCGGCCGGGTCGAGCGGGCCTTTGGTTATCACGGCCACATATCGGCGTTCGAGCACCATGTTGTTCCAGTTGTGCTGCATGGTCTCTTTGGCCTTCATTGTCTTGGCAAACATCATGAGGCCTGATGTGTCGCGGTCGAGACGGTGAACAATAAACAGTTTATTGCGCGGGTCCTTGCGCTTCACATAGTCGCGGAGCAGGGAGTAGGCGGTTCCTTCCTTTATCTTGTCGGTGCCCATCGACAGCAGTCCGTATCCTTTGTTCACCACGATAATGTCGTCGTCTTCATATACTATCTTCAGACGGGAGTGGTAGAATGTCTGGAATTCGCGTGTGGTGTTGACGCACACGGTATCGCCGGCGGCGACAGGACGGTCGAACTGGGTGGTAACGGTACCGTTTACCATCACTTGATTGTGCTTTAGAAACTCCTTGACGGTAGTTTTCTTTCTGTCGGGCATGGCAGCGGTGAGGAATTCGAGAAGTCCTGCGGGCTGTTCGCTCTCGGGCTTGAATTCTACGATGTTGTCGGGGCGAAACACCCCTTTTTGTGTGCCCGGTTTTGCCGATAGTGGTCTGCGGGGGCTCATTTCTTTCGTCCTCTTTTTGGTTTTGCCGGAGCGGCGTCCGCAGCGGCTATTATTTCCTTGACTTCAGCGAGGGTAAGGGCCGCAGGATCGGCTACGGTCTTGGGTATCTTGTAGTTTTTGCCGGCCGATGCTATGTAGGGACCATAGCGTCCGTTGAGCACCTGTATGTCGGGCTCTTCGTCGAAAGTCTTGATGGTCTTGTTTGCATCTTTCTGGCGCTTTGCCTCTATCAGCTCGCATGCTTCCTGAAGTGTGAGGGCTGCCGGCTCGATGTCTTTGGGTATTGACACGAATTTTCCGTCGTGGCGCACATAGGGGCCGAAGCGGCCTATGGCCACCTGCACGTCCTTGCCTTCGAATTCGCCCAGCATGCGCGGGAATTCGAAGAGTTTCAGCGCTTCCTCGAGTGTGATGGTGCTCATCGACTGGTCTTTGAGCAGCGATGCGAAGCGCGGCTTCTGCTCGCTGTCGGTCTCGCCGATCTGCACAACAGGGCCGAAACGGCCTATCTTCACGCTTACGGGCTGGCCGGTGGCTGGATCGGTGCCAAGCTTGCGCTCGCCGAATTTCGGTCCGCCACCGATATTGAGAGCGCTGTCGACCGACGGATGGAACAATGTATAGAATGCTGCAATCTCATCTTCCCAGCGTAGATCGCCGGTTGCTATTTCATCGAATTTCTCTTCGATGCGAGCTGTGAAATTGTAGTCGAGTATGTCGGGGAAATATTCTGTGAGGAAATCGTTGACAATGCATCCTATATCTGTGGGTATGAGCTTGCCCTTTTCCGAGCCGGTGGTCTCGGTGCGGATCTCGCTCTCGATGTTCCCTGCGGTGTCGAGGGTGAGTGTGGCATATTCGCGTGGAGTGCCTTCTTTCTCGCCGCGCACCACATATTCGCGGTGTTGGATGGTGGAGATTGTCGGGGCATAAGTCGATGGACGGCCTATGCCGAGTTCTTCCATTTTCTTCACGAGCGAAGCCTCGGTATATCGGGCAGGTTGCTGGGTGAAGCGCTCGATGGCATCGATTTCAGAGTAGGCCATGGCCTGTCCTTGCTCAAGGCGGGGCAATATCGGTGTCTCGCTGTCGGCATTCTCATCATCATGCCCCTCGGCGTATACCCGCAGAAATCCGTCGAATTTGATTGTTTCGCCGGTTGCCACGAAAATGTCGCCACCGGGAGCCCCTTCGATATCGACTGTTGTCTTTTCGATTTCGGCATCGGCCATCTGCGATGCGATGGCGCGGCGGCGTATGAGGGTGTAGAGACGTTTTTCCTGTGCGCTGGCATCGTCGAGGTCCACGCGGTCCACATAGGTGGGGCGGATTGCTTCGTGTGCTTCCTGCGCGCCTTTGCTCGAGGTGTGGTATTTGCGCACGTGCAGGTATTCGGGCCCGAGTTTTCCGGTGATTTGTGCGGATATCGCGGCGACAGCTTCTTCCGAGAGGTTGAGAGAGTCGGTACGCATATATGTGATGTGTCCGTTCTCATACAGGCGCTGTGCCACCATCATGGTCTGCGATACTGTGAAGCCCAGCTTGCGCGAGGCTTCTTGCTGCAGTGTGGATGTGGTGAAGGGTGGCGCGGGCGATTTCTTGAGTGGCTTCACGCTCACGGCACCGATGTTGAATTTAGCTCCGGCGCATCCTTCGAGGAAGGAGCGTGCTTCGGCCTGTGTGGCAAGGCGACGGTTGAGCTCGGCCTTTACCGTGAGGTCGGCACCGTCGGGAGCGAAGCGTGCTGTGACGCGGTAGTATGGCTCGCTGACGAATTTCTTTATTTCGTTCTCACGCTCCACAATGAGGCGCACAGCTACCGACTGCACGCGTCCGGCCGAAAGAGCCGGTTTGAGGCGCTTCCATAGCACAGGCGAAAGTTCGAAACCCACTATACGGTCGAGCACGCGGCGTGCCTGCTGGGCGTCGACACGGCCTGTGTCGATGTCGCGCGGGTGCTCTATGGCGTTGAGTATGGCCTTCTTGGTGATTTCGTGGAATACGATGCGGCGTGTGTTCTCGGGCTTGAGACCGAGTACTTCGTATAGATGCCATGCAATGGCTTCTCCCTCGCGGTCCTCATCGGAAGCGAGCCACACGGTGGTAGCGGCTGCGGCTGCCTTGCGCAGCTCGGCCACAAGTTGGGTCTTGTCGTCGGGAATTTCGTAGACGGGGTGGAAATCATTATCCACGTCGATACTGAAACTCTTCTTCTTCAGGTCGCGGATATGACCATAGCTCGACATGACGCGGTAGTCGTCGCCGAGAAATTTTTCGATGGTCTTGGCTTTGGCCGGAGACTCAACTATGACCAAATTGCGGGGATTGCTCATTGTCTATAATTCGGATTTGCGCGGCAAAATTAAGCAAAACATTTCATTATTATGTAATGACAACAAAAAAAGAGGTATTAAAGGCTATGATTCGCCCATAGAAAGCTAACGTTTGCATAATTTAACGGTGCTGTTCTCTTTTTGGAGAGCTTTTTGGTCTTTATGGCTACTATCACACCTTAATTATTTAGTAATTTTGCACCGATTTTTAGCATTATCACGACAATATAACTCCAATAGACACAATATGAAAACGAACAAAATCAGTATCTCAGTTCTGGCAATGGCCGGAGCCGCAATGATGCTCGCTTCGTGCGGAGACAAGCAACAGGCCGCTCAGGGCGCCGGTGCTCCTCCCGAAATCGCCGTCATCACAGTAGAACCCGGCAGCGCCGAGTTCCAGAGCAGCTATCCCGCTACAATCAAAGGTAAAACAGACATCGACATCCGTCCGCAGGTGACCGGATTCATAACCAAAGTTCATGTCGACGAAGGCCAGCGCGTGCGCAAGGGTCAGGTTCTCTTCACCATCGACCAAGTACAGTTCCAGGCTGCTGTCGACCAGGCTGCCGCCAATGTGAACTCCGCCAAGAGCGCTGTATCCACTGCTGAAATCACCGAGAAGAACAAGCGTATGCTTCTCGACAAGAATATAATCTCCGAAACCGAATGGCAGATGGCCGCCAACCAGCTGGCTCAGGCCAAGGCCGCTCTTGCACAGGCTAATGCAGCACTTGTGACCGCCCGCAAAAATCTTGCATACACAACCGTGGTCGCTCCCAGCGACGGTGTCGTAGGTGTGATACCCAACCGTGAAGGTTCGCTTGCCTCTCCTTCGAGTGTGCAGCCCCTCACCACTATCAGCGATAACAGCAAGGTATATGCCTACTTCTCGCTCACCGAAAAGGACCTTCTCGGCCTTACCGATGGTGGCAAGGAGAATATCAACGCACAGATCAACTCGTTCCCTGCGGTGAAACTCCAGCTCGCCGACGGTTCCATGTATCCCCTCGAAGGTAAGGTGGCCACAGTGTCGGGCGTGATCGACAACAGCACCGGCGCCGCTTCTGCCCGTGCTCTCTTCGACAATCCCTCGGGAATGCTGCGCAGCGGTAATACCGGTCAGATCATCATCCCTCATAATAATGAAGGTGTGCTCGTGATTCCTCAGAAGGCTACCTATGAAGTGCAGGATCTCCGCTATGTGTATACACTCAATGATTCCAATATGGCGGTTAGCCGTCATATAACCGTCGACCCCTACAACGATGGCAAGAATTTCGTCGTTACATCGGGTCTCAACCCCGGCGACCGCGTGGTTGTGGAAGGCGTAGGTACAGTGGTGCGTCCCGGAATCGTTATCTCTCCCAAACAGTAACCGACTATTATCAATAGTATAAAATGAAACTCGATAGATTTATCAATCGCCCGGTACTGTCGACGGTAATTTCTATTTTTATCGTCCTTCTGGGTCTTATCGGTCTGTCGTCGCTCCCTGTGACACAGTATCCCGATATCGCCCCTCCTACAATATCGGTGACGACCACATACAACGGCGCCAACGCTGCCGCCGTGCTCAACTCGGTGATTGCTCCTCTGGAAGAATCCATCAACGGTGCCGAAGGCATGACATACATGGAATCCACCGCGACAAACACCGGTTCGGCAACCATCAACGTGTACTTCGAGCAGGGCTTCGACCCCAACATGGCTGCGGTCGACGTCCAGAACCGTGTATCGGCTGCCGCTAACCTTCTTCCTTCGGAAGTAAACCAGGTGGGTGTCCAGACCCGCAAGCGCCAGACATCCATGCTTCTCGGTGTGGCTCTTGTAGATACCACCGCTCAGGCCAAATACTCGGCTGAGTTCCTGGATAACTACATGAAAATTAATATTATCCCCGAGCTTCAGCGTGTGTCGGGTGTGGGCGACGTCATGTCGTTCGGTGCCGACTACTCCATGCGTATATGGCTTAAGCCCGAGGTGATGTCGCAGTACCATCTGATGCCCTCCGACATCTCTGCCGCACTTGCCGAGCAGAACGTTGAGGCCGCTCCCGGTGCATTCGGTGAGCAGGGCAACCAGTCGTTCCAGTACATCATGCGCTATCGCGGACGTCTCACCACCCCCGAGCAGTTCGGTGATATCGTGGTGCGTACCGGTGCCAACGGCGAGGTTCTCTACCTCAAGGATGTGGCTGATATAGAACTCGGTCGTGTGACCTACGGCTTCTCCAACGAGGCCAACGGACACCTTGCAGCAATGGCAATTGTGTTCCAGACCCCGGGCTCGAACGCAACCCAGATTATCGAGGACTGTCTCGCTCTCTGCGACAGGCTTAAGAACGATGTTCCGGAAGGCTGTGAGATCCAGATTCCTATGAACAACAACGACTTCCTCTATGCATCGATCAACACTGTGATCCATACTCTTATCGAGGCATTTATCCTTGTGTTCTTCGTTGTGTATGTCTTCCTGCAGGATATCCGTTCGACCCTTATTCCCGCTATCGCCATCCCTGTGGCCCTTATCGGTACCTTCTTCATGATGAAGCTTATCGGCTTCTCTGTGAACCTCATCACTCTGTCGGCTCTCGTGCTTGCTATCGCGATTGTGGTCGACGACGCCATTGTGGTCGTCGAGGCCGTGCATGCCAAGCTCGACCAGGGCTATAACAGCGCGCGCCGTGCTTCTATCGATGCCATGGGCGAGATTGCAGGTGCACTTGTGTCGATTACCCTTGTCATGATGCTCGTGTTCATCCCTGTATCGTTCATGCCAGGTACTGCAGGTGTGTTCTACCGTCAGTTCGGTCTCACCATGGCCATAGCCATCGGTTTCTCGGCTGTGAACGCTCTTACGCTCTCGCCGGCTCTCTGTGCCATCTTCCTCAAGCCCCATAAGGCCGACGGCAGCGAATCGTCGCTTAAGGAGCGTCTTGGCGATGCCTACAAGGCTACAGGCGAAGCTATGGCCCGTAAATACAAGCGTACTTTCGCCCTCGACATCCATCCTCTCATCACATTTGTGATGCTTGTTGCCACCATCACCTTCATGGTTCTCGGTTGGTACAGCTTCCACAATGTGCTCCTGAGCTGCATAGCATGGGCTGTGGCCATCGTGGCTGTGCTCGGTCTTTTCAGCAAGCGCTTCCACCGTTCGTTCGAGAAGAACTTCGGCAAGATTCTGTCGGGCTACAAGAAAATTACCTCGTGGTTCGCCAAGCATAAGATTATCTCGTTCGGAACAGTCGTTGTGTCCATCGCAGTTCTTGTATGGCTCATGAGTGTCACTCCGACCGCCCTTGTGCCTAACGAGGATACCGGTACTATCTTCTGTATGGTCGACATGCCTGCCGGCTCCTCGCAGGAACGTACTGCCGAGGTTATGGAGCAGATCGACTCGCTCGCTGCCACCGTTCCCGGCATCATGATACGCCAGGCCATCAACGGCTATAGCTTCATCGCCGGTCAGGGCCCGACCTACGGTGCGTTCATTATCAAGCTTAAAGACTGGAGCGAGCGCGATAAGAGCCAGAGCGCCGAGAATATCATCAAGCAGCTCTATTATCTCACCTCGCAGCATGTGCGCGACGGCCGTGTGATGATCTTCGCGCCGCCTATGATTTCCGGTTACTCGACTACCAACGGTTTTGAAATGAAGATGCAGGACCGCACCGGCGGCGACATCAATCAGTTCTTCGGCGTTGTGCAGGGATTCCTTGCCGAGCTCAACAAGCAGCCCGAAATCCAGGCCGCGTACACCACATTTAACCCCTCGTTCCCGCAGTATATGATCGATATCGATGCTGCAAAGGCTAAGCAGGCCGGCATCAGCCCCGCCACTATCCTTCAGACCTTGCAGGGCTACTATGGTGGTATGTACGTGTCGAACTTCAACCGCTTCGGTAAGATCTACCGTGTGATGATGCAGGCCGCACCCGAGGCCCGTATCAATCCCGAGACCCTCAACAGTGTCAAGATCCGCAACGGTTCCGAAATGGCATCCATCTCGAACTTCGTGAAACTTACACGTGTGTACGGTCCCGACCTTATGAACCGATTCAACATGTTTACCTCGATTTCGGTTACCGGTACACCTAATCCCGGCTTCTCGTCGGGCGAAGCTATCGCAGCCATCGAGCGTGTGGCCGCACAGACTCTTCCCCAGGGCTATGCATATGAGTATGCAGGTATGACCCGCGAGGAAGCCGGTTCGGGCAGCTCCAATGCTACCGCCATGATCTTCGGTCTGTGTCTGCTCTTCGTATATCTCCTTCTCTCGGCTCAGTACGAAAGCTACATGTTGCCGTTCTCGGTAATTCTATCCGTGCCCTTCGGTCTTGCCGGTGCATTCATCTTCGCACAGATGTTCGGCATCTCCAACAACATCTATCTGCAGATTGCCCTCATCATGCTCATCGGTCTTCTTGCCAAGAATGCCATTCTTATCGTCGAGTTCGCGCTCGAACGTCGTCAGACCGGTATGAGCATCTTCAACGCAGCCATCGCAGGTGCCAGTGCACGTCTCCGTCCTATCCTCATGACATCGCTTGCCATGGTCATCGGTCTTCTCCCCATGATGTTCGCATCGGGTGTAGGTGCCAATGGTAACCGCGCTCTCGGCGCCGGTTCGGTAGGCGGTATGCTTTTGGGTATGATATGCCAGATATTCATCGTTCCTGCGCTCTTCATTGTCTTCCAGATTATTCAGGAGAAGATCAAGCCCATCCAGTGGCAGAATGAGGAACGTGGTGGCACAATCGAGAACGAAATCGAACAGTACGCCAAATAATCATCACCCCTTCCGGAAGCGTCCGGAAGGGGGATGATAAAGGTTAACAGCTTCAAAATAATATTGAATGAAAGCAATCAGAATAGTGCGCGCAGCACTTGCCATGGTGGTCCTGGCCGCATCCATGAGCAGCTGCCACATATATAAGAAATATGAAACGCCCACATCGACGGCGCTTACCAAGGCCTATGCTGAGGCCCGGCAGGCTGAGGTCGACTCGGCGGCGTTCGGAAATCTGCTTTGGGAGGACGTGTTCACCGATCCTCTGTTGGCCGACCTCATCGAACGCGCCCTGCAGAACAATGCCAATCTGCAGAACGCCATGCTCAATGTCGACGTTGCCCGTGCACAGCTTCGCGGCGCTCGCCTGAGCTACCTGCCTTCGCTGGCCCTCGCCCCCAACGGCAGTGGCTCTTCGATGGCCGGAAGCGACCTTTCGTGGTCCTACACACTGCCTGCTCAGCTTAGCTGGGAGGTAGATATTTTCGGTAAGCTGCTCAACAGCAACCGTGGTGCCAAGGCCGCTCTTCTTCAGAGCGAAGCCTACGCCCAGGCTGCACGTAGCCAGATCATATCGGCTGTGGCTTCTACCTACTATTCCATCGCAGCAGTGCGTGCGCAGCTCGATCTCTCGCGCACCACATCCGAGCTTTGGAAAGAGACCGTGCAGACCATGCGCGACCTCAAGGAAGGTGGACGTGGTGTGACAGAGGCTGCCGTAGTGCAGTCGGCTGCCAACTACTACAGCATACTTGGTTCCATAACCGATCTCGAATCCTCGCTCGATAAGCTCAACAATACGATGAGCCTTCTTCTCGACACACTGCCTCAGGAATGGACTGTGACAAACCGTGTGGACCTCTCCGTGCCCGAAATTCTCCGTGCCGGCGTGCCCATGGTTGAACTTGCATGCCGCCCCGACGTGCAGGCCGCCGAGCAGAGTCTTGCAGCTGCCTACTATGCCACTAATTCGGCCCGTGCAGCGTTCTATCCCGGACTTACCATCACGGCAAACGGTGGTTTCACCAATCTTCTCGGATCGATGGTGAAGAACCCCGGTGAGTGGTTCTACAATCTCGCCGGATCGCTGGTGGCTCCCCTTTTCTCGCGTGGTCAGAATATTGCCCGTCTGCAGGCTTCAAAGGCCCAGCAGCAGCAGGCTATGAACAACTTCGAGTACTCACTCATGTCGGCTGCTGCCGAAGTGAGCGATGCCCTCACTGTCTATGAAAAGAGCAAGGAGAAGAGCGGCTACCTCAAGGAGCAGGTGGCCAATCTCGAGAAGTCGGTGGAATACACCCGCGATCTCCTTATCTATTCGACCGGCTCTACCAGCTACCTTGAAGTGATCACGGCTCAGCAGGGTCTCCTGCAGGCTCAGATCAGCCAGATCAACACCGAGTTGGCGCGCGCCAATGCAGTGATCAACCTGTATCAGGCTCTCGGCGGCGGTCGCTAAGCTTCCGTAGCTGAAAATATAAAATAGCTGTCATGGCCCGTTATGGGCCTGGCAGCTATTTTCGTATAGTAGAGATGGCTTGATTGTAGGCGGCCAGGGTGCGCGATTTGCGTATGGCCTTGGCTATGCGAGGGTCGAGATGGACGGCCGGATATTCCCAGAAAGGCAGTAGCTTCGATAGAAGCTGCGCCTCGCCGCAGAGTGTGCGGCTATAGATGTCGTATATTTTTCGGTGCATGGCCAGAAGACATTCCATCCGTTGTTCATGGCTCCACTCAGTGCCGGTGCGCCATTCTGCTGCGAGCCATGGCGATGAGAGTAGGCCCCGGCCGCACATCACGCCGGCAAGCGTCGGGTATCGGGTGGATATTGCACGAATGTCGGCAGGTGTGCTTATGTCGCCATTGAATATAATCGGCTTTGATAGACGTGACGCCAATTGGCTGAACTGCTCCATGTGCAATTCTCCTTTGTATTGCTGCCTTGCGGTGCGCGGATGGATTGCAACGTGGCAAAGAGGCATCGAGTCTATAATTTCCACGTTGCGTTCCCATTCATCGGGAGACTCGGCGCCCAGCCTCATTTTAAGGGAGAATGTGATGTCCGGATATGCGATCATTCGTTCAGCTATGGCTTCCAGCATGTCGGGTCGTCCTACCATGGCTGCACCGCGGCCTTTATGGCATTGGGGTGGGAAGGGGCATCCAAGATTCAGGTCGATGCGGCTGTGCCCGGCATCGGCCAGGGTGTCGGCAAGCAGTGTGAACTCTTCGGTGTCCTTGAATATGATCTGAGGTATCGTGCCCTCGGGACCGTCGGCGATGTCGCGTAGATCGCGTGGGCGTATAGTCCCTTTTTCAACCCTTAGAAATGGCGAGTAGTATGCATCGGGGCGTCCGTCCGGACCGAGCACTTCAGCATGGGCACTTCGCCAGGCCGAGTCGGTGTATCCCTGCAGAGGGGCGGAGAGGAATCTCATTCCCGCAGTTTTGAATCTATCACTATAGTCACCGGGCCGTCGTTTATCAGCTCGACTTGCATATCGGCTCCGAATACACCGGTTGCCACCGGCTGGCCGATGGCTTCGCTCGCGAGTGTGCAGAACAGTTCGTAGAGCGGTATGGCAAGTTCATGGCCTGCGGCATGGATATAACTCGGGCGATTGCCCTTGCGTGTAGAGGCATTAAGGGTGAACTGGCTTATGGCGAGTATCTGACCGCCGGCATCTATTACCGAGCGGTTCATCACTCCATTTTCGTCGGGAAAGATGCGCATGGCGGCGGTTTTGGCTGCCAACCAGCGCACATCGTCCTCGGTGTCGCCCTCGGCTACTCCTACGAGCACCATCAGGCCACGCCCGATTTCCGAATATAGTTTGCCGTCGATGCTCACGCTCGCGCGGCTCACGCGCTGTATCACTAATCTCATATCGGTTCTATATGCGTGCTACTGTGTCTACGCCGGGGATGGCGCGTATATGGTGGATCACTGTCTGAAGCTCAGCTTCGGAGTGCACCCGGAACGCTATGCGGCAGGTGACTATGGAATCGACTGTCTCTGTGTTGAAGCTATCCATGCTCAGGTTGAGATCGTTGGTTATACAGTCGACGAGGTCTATGAAAAGGTGATAGCGGTCGACGGCTGTCACGTTTATTGCCACCGGATAGAGAGTGTCGTCGGGTTTGTAGTCGACCGATACGATATTATCGCCCTGCTGGGTCGCCAGACGTATAGCTATGTCGCAGTCGCGTTTGTGGATGGTGATTTCGCCATCTTCGTCGCGGAAGCCGATTACCTCATCGCCTGGAATCGGCAGGCAGTGGGAGCATCGGCGGAATTCGCTTTTTGGCAGCGATGCCAGATAAGCCTCGATAGCGTTCTTGGCCTTGTAGGTGATCACCGAGTCGAGCCAGTCGGGCTGTGGATGCACATCGTGGGCTGTGAAAATTTCCACCACATCGCCACGGTGCAGACGTGCTTTTACCGAAGCAAGGAAATTGTTGAGGCGTGCATATTTCGCGTGCAGACCGAGTTCGGGATTGACCTCGAATGCGAAATCGAGCACGGTGGCTTTCTGCGGTAGTACTACCGGTTTGCCCTTGGGCGTGAAAGTCATTATATCATCGTTGTAGAACGATGTGGCTACGTTCTCAAGGAATGTGCTTCCGTCGAGTCCATGATGGGCTATGTCGCGCAGAATGGAGCGGAATTTCTCGATCCAGCGGCGGATATTGTCGTCGGAGCGGTCGGCGATGCATCCCAGGCGGGAGTCGCGTATCATCCGTTCGCTGCTGATGTGCACTTCCTGCCAGCGGCCGAAGTCGGCCAGCAGCTTCACGTGGAAACTCTGGTAGCCGTTTTCCTTTGGCGAGTCTATGTAGTTGGTTATGCCGCCCGGCTTCTCCTTGAAGCGGTCGGTGAGTATGGAGTAGATGCGCAGAGCCATGTTCTTCTCGGTGACACCGGCCGGACATTCGAATACGATCTCGGTGAAGTGGCGGTATTTCAGATGGTTGAAGTCGTCGCCGAATTTGTGCATCTTGCGCCATACGCTGTAGGGATGGCGGTATTCAATGTATACGCGGGCTTTTATGCCTCGGTCCTTCAGAATCTGGCGTATCTCTCCGCAGAACACTTCGAGGCGTTCGGCCTGTGCGCGGCGGTCGCCTTCGATGAGTCTGTCGAGCTCTTCATATTCGTGGGGACAGCGGAAGCGGAAGCTCAGGTTCTCGAGCTCGGTCTTCACATGGTAGAGGCCGAGACGGTTGGCCAGCGGTGCGTAGAAGTAGTCGGTCTCACCGGCTATCTTCATTTGCTTGTCGGGCCGCATCGAGGAGAGCGTGCGCATGTTGTGCAGACGGTCGGCAAGTTTCACCAATATGGCGCGGATGTCGTACTGGATGGAGTTGAGCATCTGCTTGAAGTTGTCGAGCTGACGCGACATCTCGTACTTGTCTTTCTTCTGCTTTGTCACCACACTCACCAGGAAGGCCACGTCGTCGCCGAAGCGCTCGCGTATGTCGTCGATGGTATAGTCGGTATCTTCCACTACATCGTGCAGGAAGGCTGCGATCACAGGATTGGCGCCGAGCGAAAGCTCTTGAGCCGCAATCAGTGCCACGGCTATAGGGTGCAGTATGTATGGCTCGCCCGTCTTGCGTTTCTGTGGGGCATGAGCCTCGCGTGCGAGGGCAAAGGCATCGCGTATGCGCTTCATGTCCTCAGGCGATGCCTGGCTTTCCATGGCGGCGAATACCTGGCCGGCGCGCTCGTCGATAATCTTGTCGTAGTCCGTGTCTTCCATCTGGCGTAGTAGTTTTGTAGGCTGTAAAATTAATGAAAATTGCGTATATTTGCAATCGCAAATGGAAAATGAACGATATAATGTGTCTCCGGCTGTGCAGCAGGCTAAACTCCGCTATGGCATAGTCGGCAATGCTCCCGCCCTCTCCGAGGCCGTGGAGCGTGCCCTGCGTGTGGCTCCCATCGATCTGTCGGTGCTTGTCACGGGCGAGAGTGGCACAGGCAAGGAATTTTTTCCGCAGATAATCCACGGAGCAGGTTCGCGCAAGCATTCCAAATATATAGCAGTGAACTGTGGCGCTATCCCAGAGGGTACCATCGATTCCGAGCTCTTCGGGCATGAGAAAGGTGCCTTTACCGGCGCTGTCGATTCGCGTAAGGGATACTTCGAGGAGGCCGATGGCGGTACTATTTTCCTCGACGAAGTGGCCGAGCTTCCGCTCACCACCCAGGCACGTCTGCTGCGTGTGCTTGAGACCGGCGAGTTTCTTAAGGTCGGATCGAGCAAGGTGCAGAAGACAAACATACGCATCGTTGCCGCCACCAATGTCGACCTTGTGCGCGCCGTCGCCGAAGGGCGCTTCCGCGAGGACCTATACTATCGTCTGTCGACCATTCAGATTCACGTGCCGCCACTGCGCGACCGCGGTAGCGACATCCGTCTGCTTGCACGTCGGTTCGCCTCGTCCTTTGCCGAGCGCTACAGCATGCCGCCCATCTCGTTCAGCGAAGAGGCCGATTCACTCATGCGCCACTACCGCTGGCCGGGCAATGTCCGCCAGCTCAAGAATGTGGTGGAGCAGATGGGACTTTTCGAAGCCGGCCGCGAAATCGACGGTGAAACCCTCAAGAAATACCTTCCTGCCGCCGCCGAGGCCTATATGCCTGCAACGGCGCGGGGAGAGCACAGCTACGACCGCGAGCGCGACATGCTCTTAGGGATGATATTCAATCTACAGAGCCGTATCGACAGCCTGCAGCAGCAACTCGAGGCAAGGGGATCGCATGTGGCAGCCGATACCTCGGCTCATATCTTGCACGATGTCAAGGCCGAGCCTGTGGAGCCCGAGGCTTCCTTCCCAACCTCGCTGGTGGTGTCGTCGCGCCGCGATGAGGTCGTGGGTTATGCCGAGGTCGTGCCCGAAGCGCCATCCACTCTCCGCGACAACGAGCGCGAGATGATCCGCGCGGCACTCGAACGCAACGACGGGCATCGCAAGGCGGCTGCCGCCGAGCTGAATATCTCCGAACGCACTCTCTACCGAAAAATCAAAGAATATGGTATCGAATAAATTACGTGCCGCCGCCGTCACGGCAGTATCTGCCCTGGTGCTCGCTTTGGCCGGATGCATAAGCTATAAATTCAACGGGTCGGCTCTCGACTACGATGTGTACCGCACCGTGAGTGTGTCGGAATTTCCTATCCGTGCCGCATTGGTATATCCGCCATTGCAGCAGACATTCGAGAATGAGCTCCTGAACTATATCGACCGCAACACCCGCCTGCAGGTGGTGGAAAGTGGTGCCGACCTTCAGCTCGAAGGCGAGATCACAGGCTATAATCTGAGTCCGCAGGCGGTGGCTGAGAGCGGCTATGCGTCGCAGACCCGACTTACCATCACAGTACGCGTGAAGTATACCGACAACAAGGAAGAAGGCAAGGACATCGACCAGTCGTTCAGTGCCTACCGCGACTTCCCGAGCACGGAAATGCTCACCGACGTGCAGGACCAGCTCTGCGACGAGATTTCCAAGGAACTTGTCGACCTGATTTTCAATGCCACTCTCGGCAACTGGTAGAATGGAGACCGACAGCCAATTTCTTATCAGGGTACTGAATGCGCCCGAAGGCTCTGTCGAGGCCGCCGATATGGAGCGGCTCCACGACCTTGCTTGCCGTTATCCTTACTTCACGGTGCCTTCGCTTGCCATGCTGCGCCATGGCGGAGAGGATGCCGCCGGCACTGAGGACAGGCAGCGCTATCTGGCGGTGGCAGTACCGTCGCGGCGCACTCTTGCATTTGCAGCCCATGGCGCTGAGTGGCGCGATTTCTATCCGCCTGTGCAGGATGCTGAGGCGAAGCGTACCGATGATGTCATCGATATCTTTCTGCAGACCTATGGCTCGTGCTCGCCCGAGGAAGAGGCGTTGCTGGAGCGCATGATATTCAATCCCACGCCCGACTACAGCGAGATGCTGGCGCGCGAGGAGCAGGAGAATCTGCCTGCCGAGGCTCCTCCTTCCGACGACAGTCAGGATGCGCGTATTGCCGCATTTATACTCAGTCAGCACCCTGCGGCACGCCATGAGGAGAAGCCTGCTCCCGAGCCTGAAGCCGAGGAGACCGCGAGACCTGTCGCACGACCCGAACACAGCGACGACTCTCTTCTTAGCGAAAGCCTTGCCCGTATTTTCATAAAACAGCACCGCTACGAGCGTGCATATGAAATTATATCTGGTCTTAGCTTGAAATTTCCAAAAAAAAGTGCTTACTTTGCAGACCAATTGCGTTTTCTGCAAAAATTGATTATAAACCAGCGCCGTCTCAAGGCCCGTGAGGGCGGCGGCACCGCTAAAAATTAATATTAAACTATGCACGTTGTCATAATTGTCTTGACAGTCATCGTTGCCATCCTGCTGATTGGCATTGTTCTCATCCAGAAGTCGAAAGGCGGCGGTCTGTCGTCGCAGTTCGGTGGCGCCAACGCCGTAATGGGCGTCCGCCAGACCAACACTTTCCTCGAAAAAGCCACCTGGACACTGGTGAGCGCTCTCGTAGTACTCTCTATCATCTCGGCTTTCACCATGCCCAAAGCATCGGTTGGCACAGAACTCCGCACCAAGCCCGTGGCTCCCGCAGCCCCCGCAGCTCCCGCCGGTCAGTTCGATACTCCTGTTGCCGTTGAAGAGGCCGCCGCTGAAATCGTGGAAGTGCCCGCAGCAGCCGACGAAGCCGCCGAGCAGTAATACATATTGCCCATAAACATGCATTCCCACGGGGCTTTTCCCTCGTGGGTTGTGTTGTTTAAATGAACTATGAAGAGAAGTGACTTTGAAGTGATGGCTCCCGTGGGGAGCTACGAATCGCTGAGCGCCGCGCTCGACGCCGGTGCCGATGCGGTATATTTTGGAGTGGAAGGGTTGAATATGCGCTCGCGTTCGAGTGCCAATTTCACCCTCGATGATCTCCGGGAAATAGTGCGACGTTGCAAAGAACGCGACGTGAAGACATATCTTACCGTCAACACTATCGTGTACGATGGCGAGATGGAAAAGCTCGAGGGCATAGTTGCCGCAGCAGCAGAGGCCGGCATATCGGCCGTCATAGCATCCGATGTCGCTGTGTTCGCCGCATGCCGCCGTCACGGTGTGGATGTCCACATTTCCACCCAGTGCAACATATCCAATATCGAGGCCGTGCGCTTCTACTCGGCTTTTGCCGATGTGATGGTGCTCGCCCGTGAGTTGAGTCTCGAGCAGGTGAAAGCCATATCCGACACCATTGCAGCCGAGAATATCTGCGGCCCCAACGGTCGCCGGGTGCGCATCGAGATGTTCTGCCACGGTGCTTTGTGTATGGCTGTGTCAGGTAAGTGCTATCTGAGTCTCCACCAAATGAATTCGAGCGCCAATCGCGGTGCTTGTACCCAGATCTGCCGTCGTGGTTATGGAGTCACCGACCTCGAGACAGGCGACGAGCTAACGGTGGAGAACAAATACATAATGTCGCCCAAGGATCTTAAGACCATCCACTTCCTCGACCGAATGATGGATGCAGGAGTGAGTGTGTTCAAAATCGAAGGACGCGCCCGTGGACCCGAGTACGTCAAGACCGCTGTCGAGTGCTATTCAGAGGCTATCACTGCCATATGCGACGGTACCTTTGGCAAAGAGAGGGTAGAGGAGTGGGACACGCGTCTCGCCACTATTTTCAACCGTGGATTCTGGGACGGCTACTATCTCGGCCAGCGCCTTGGCGAGTGGTCGGGCAAGTATGGCTCGAGTGCGACCCGTGTGAAACAGTATGTGGCCAAGGGCGTGAAATGGTTCTCGCGACTTGGTGTCGGTGAATTTTTCATGGAAGGCGCCGAATTGTGTGTCGGCGACGAGGTGATAATCACTGGCCCGACCACAGGTGCGCTCATCATCAAGGTCGAAGACATACGTGTCGACGGCAAGAGCGTGGACCGCGCCGTGAAAGGCGACAGCTTCTCAATCGCTGTCCCCGCCAAGATCCGCCCCGCCGACCGCCTCTACCGCTGGCTCCCCACCGAGCATAATTAATAATTGATAATGTATAATTAATAGTTAAAGCCTTGATTGTTAATTGTGCGTTGTCGATTGTTTAAAGCATTATTAATTATTCATTATTAATTATTCATTGAAAAAATCATGGATAAAGTCAAGGCATATTTTGCCAGGCCACAGGTATGGGGCTTTTTTGTATCTGTGGCTGTGATGGCCATAATCTCGCTCGCTTTCTTCTACCCCGATAACTTCGAGGGTAACAGTCTGCGTCAGCCCGACATGCAGCAAGGTGCTGCCAACGGCCACGAAGCGGCTGCTTTCGAAGCCGAAACCGGTGAAAAAGCACTGTGGACCAATTCGCTATTCGGCGGTATGCCCACTTTCCAGATTTCGCCAAGCTATCCTTCGAACAGCCTTTTCACATGGCTGAACACAGTATATGGCCTTGGATTGCCGGCGCCCTCGAATCTGCTGTTCATGATGATGATGGGCTTCCTGCTGCTGCTCTTCGCATTGAAAATGCGGTGGTACTATGCCCTTATCGGTGCTGTTGCCTGGGGTTTTTCTTCGTATTTTATCATAATAATCGGCGCGGGTCATATATGGAAATTCCTGGCTCTTAGCTATGTGCCCCCGACGATTGCAGGATTCATACTCCTATACCGCGGCCGACGGATTGCCGGAGCAGCCATGCTGGCTCTGTTTGCCATGCTGCAGCTCAATGCCAATCACCCGCAGATGACCTACTACTTCGGACTCACCATGGCGATTATGGCTATCTGCTATCTGGTGGACGCTATCCGTGCGCGGCGCATGCGCCGCTGGCTCGCTGCCACCGGTATTGCCATCGGAGCAGGCGTGCTTGCGCTTGGTGCGAATGCCCCGTCGCTCTACAATACCTATGAATATTCCAAGGAAACCAAGCGCGCCACCAGCGAGCTTACCCCTCTCGAAAGTACATCGGCTGCTCCGGCCGAGCGTCCTACCGGAGGTCTGCCCAAGTCGGATATTGTAGGATGGAGCTATGGCCGTGCCGAGATGTTCTCGTTGGTAGTGCCTAATGTGCGCGGCGGAGCCTCTGCCCGTCCTGAGCAGGGCGCCATGCAGCATATGAGTCTCGCCCAGCTCGACGGGGCTGCAGACTATGCCGACAACCAGTCCACGAGCATGCTGCTACAGTACCTCACCCAGTACTTCAACAACTCAGAGGGCACCAATGGCCCCGTATATGTAGGTGTTCTTATATTCGCATTCTTCCTGCTTGGCTGCTTCATAGTGCGTGGTCCCCTCAAATGGGCATTGGTGGCCGCTACCATCATGTCGATATTGCTCTCCCTCGGTGCAAATCTCGAGTGGCTCACCGACCTGATGATATATCACTTCCCGATGTACAGCAAGTTCCGTGCCGTAGAGAGCATTCTGGTGGTTGCGGAGTTCTGCATGCCCCTGCTTGCCATCCTCGCACTGGCACAGTTGCTGCGCGACGGTGCCGACGGTTGGAAGAAATATCGTCGCGCCATCATCGTATCATTTGCTTTCCCGGCGCTTGTGGCTCTGGTTGCCGTTGTATTGCCCTCGGCTTTCGGTGCAGCCATCAACGATGCCGACCGCATGTACTCCGAGCAGCTGCAGCAGCAGGTGGCCGAGTACTATCGCCAGTCGGGAGTGCCCGACTCTCAGATCGCACAGGCAGTGTATGCCTTCTCGCTTGCTAATCCTGAAAATGTAGAGGCGGTGAGCTCGCTCCGTTTCGGTCTTGTCCGGGCCGATGGTTGGCGCTCGCTTCTCTTCCTGGCGCTCGGTGCTGCGGTGCTCGCGCTTTTCTACAGCGGAAAAGCTCGGCGAGGTATAGCTGTCGCCGGTATTGGTGTGCTTGTGCTTGTCGACCTGTATTCCGCCGACAAACGCTATGTTTCGCATAGCTCGTTCGGTCCTGCCGATGAGGGCGGAGAGATTGTATTTACTCCCGATGCCTACGACAATGCCATCCTGGCCGATTCTGTGGGCGAATACCGTGTGTTCGACATTCCGGGCTTCTATGGCGCTGACCGTTCATACTTCCATCACACACTCGGCGGATACCATGCAGCAAAACTGCGCCGCTATGAAGACCTCATACAGCGCAAGCTCTCGCCCGTGCTCCGCTATGGATATATGCCGGGCGACCCTGTGCTCGATGATCCGCGTGTGGCACAGATTGCAGGCGATCTCCGCACCGGCTACCGTGTGGCCGATATGCTCAATGCCCGCTATGTGATTACCGGAGATGCCGAGAACCCATTGGTGCGCAACGACGATGCCTTGGGCAACGCATGGCTGGTGGACAACATCGTGTGGGTCGATGGTGCCGATGCCGAAATGGCAGCCCTCGACGCCGCCACTCTCGATTTCAGCCGCGAAGCAGTGGCCGACCGTGCGTTCGAGCCCGTATTGTCGCAGGCTCCCTCGCTGGCGCCCGGCGATACGATCTACATGACGTCGTACACCCCCAACGAACTTAAATACCACGTCTCCACTGCAAAGGGTGGTGTGGGAGTGTTCTCCGAGATATATTTCCCCTGGGGATGGAAAGCTACTGTCGACGGTCAGCCCGCGGAGTTGGCGCGTGTCAACTATGTGCTGCGAGCCATGGCTCTTCCCGCCGGTAGCCACGAGGTGACCATGCGCTTCGAACCCGCGTCGGTGCGCACCACATCGTCGGTGGCATATGCCTGCGTCACCCTCATATATCTTTTGCTTGCCGCCGCCATATTTGTGGAAGGTCGCCGATGCAAACTCTATTGAAGCGGTGGTCGCGGCTGAGGCATAGCCGAGGCTTTGGGGTGCATTCGCCGTTTGCATATGCATTCATAACCTCGGTGTTGTGTCCTCCGCGCCGCTATGGCTACTACGCCTATTCGGCTGTCGGCCGCAATCGCCACATGCGCTTGCTTGTGCGCTTGCTGGCCTACTTCAATCCGTCTTCGGTCGGCATATATCTTGCCGCCAAAGCCGATATGGTTCAAGCCGTGGTCCAAGCCGTATGCCCGCATGCTATTATCACCCGCGATTCCCCGTCGTTTATAATATCCGACCATTATTTACCGGCGTTGGCCACGGCCAATGCCCTCATACTTGGAGACGACATGCCTGCTGTGCTTCCGCGCATTCAGTCTGCCATGGCACACGGAATGACATTCTCCGACGGTAGGCGCTGTGCAGTCGTAGCTGCACTGCCGCACCTGCCGCGTCAGGATTTCGAACTG
This sequence comes from uncultured Muribaculaceae bacterium, assembly GCA_910587915.1. Taxonomy (GTDB): domain Bacteria; phylum Bacteroidota; class Bacteroidia; order Bacteroidales; family Muribaculaceae; genus CAG-873. The sequence continues at coordinate 28,439 of CAJUOB010000003.1, forward strand.
AACATATGAATCCAAAAGTCAAAGGTTATATTCTCGGAGCGATTGCCGCTGCCACATATGGCTTAAATCCGCTTTTCGCACTTCCGCTCTATGCCGAGGGGATGGATGCCGACAACGTCCTGTTCTACCGCTATCTTTTCGCTGTGCCCATCATGGCGCTGATGATAGTGGCGCGTGGCCGCAGTTTCCGTACCGAAGCCCATCTCGGTCTGCCGATAGTGCTCATGGGCATCATGATGGCACTGTCGTCGCTGTTGCTGTTCGAAAGTTATACCTACATGGACGCTTCGATAGCATCCACCCTTCTCTTCGTATATCCTCTCATGGTAGCTGTGATAATGGCAGCGGTATATCGCGAGAAAATCACGGCGATGACCGCCATATGCATGCTCGCCGCCTTGGGCGGCATTGCATTGCTCTTCAAAGGACCCGATGGCGCAACACTGAGTGTCACCGGAACGGTTCTGGTAATGTTGTCGTCGCTCAGTTATGCCATCTATATTGTTGGTGTGAATCGTCCTGGCTTACGTCAGGTTCCCACCGTGAAACTGATATTCTATGTGCTCGTGGTCGGAGCCATGCTTTTCGGACTGAAAATACTGCTCTCTCCGGGAGCATCCTTCATGGCGCCGCGCCATTGGTACATGTGGGGATGTGTGCTGGCTCTGGCGGTGTTGCCGACGGTTGTTTCGTTCCTGTGCACGACGGCGGCAATACAGTATATCGGGCCTACTCCTACGGCTATTCTTGGTGCCCTCGAGCCTGTTACGGCCGTAGTGATAGGTGTCGCCGTATTCTCCGAACATCTTACCGCACGCGACTGGACCGGGCTGGCACTCATCATTATCGCAGTCACTCTCGTGGTTGGTGGCGGCTCCATTACCGGCAACCTTGTGCGCTTTCGTAAGCTCTTTCCAAGCCTGCGAAGCAAAAAATATTTGCGGGGCAAAAAATAAATACGTACCTTTGCCACACGCTAACGCCCGGATGGCGGAATCGGTAGACGCGCCGGTCTCAAACACCGGTGGGGCAACCCATCCCGGTTCGATCCCGGGTCCGGGTACTGAATTGGAGATTCTCTTGTAGAGAGTCTCCTTTTCTTTTAAGCGATTCACCATAAGCAGCCATCGGTTTATAATTCCAGTAGGGATGCCGTTGCCGAACAACTCGTATTTTCCAGTAGGGACGTGCGTTCTGCACGTCCGCGCGAAAGTGGCTGAGTATGTGGTATATACGCTTCGGACGCGCAGAACGCGCGTCCCTACAAGGTAATCACGGGGATGGGGGCCGCTAAAACGCTATGCGGCCTTTGGGGGTATTGCTTTCTCATGATGGCGCTTTTCCGGACGCTCCGGACGCGCAGAACGCGCGTATATGCGAGGTAATCTCTTGATAGTCAATCAAAATCAGGAAAGGAGACAGAGGCTCTACATGCTTATCTTCGTGGATATCTTCGTAGATATCGATCAATTGGTTAATTTCTATGGTAAAGACACACTGTCTATCAGGTAAAATCCTTATATTTGCATTCGATGATAAAAGTCTTGCCACTACTTTAAAATAAGAAGCGTTGTGCTTGGATGTGGCATAGCGGGCTCACGTTATCCTTGAATATCAACTGCCTATGAGCCTATGGCATAAAACGGAAATCCAATGAAAAATAGAGTGAGACTGAGTACTTGGTGCACAATAATGACACTGATAGGCCTTATTGTGCTACTGACTGCTTTCTACTTTGCTAAGTATACAATAGCCACATTCTTCGCAGCCGCAGTACTTATCATACTTTGTGCAACCGCTTTGTTTTTCATGCCGTTGTCTATCTCTGTAAATGATAACGAATTAAATATCAATAGGCCACTCAAAATAAAGTCAATCCCCATGAACATGATAGCCTCAGTAAAATTATGGTCTCCGACCATGGCAAAAAAACGTATATGTGGCAGTGGTGGGTGGTTTGGTTATTACGGTTGGTTCAGTGAGCCATCAATTGGAAAATACTTTGCCTATTATGGCAAAGCCTCAGATTGCTTCCTTGTTACATTGAAAGACGGGAAAAAGTATGTTCTTGGGTGCGAGAGTCCGGACGAGATGGTAGAAGTTATAAACAAACTAATCAAATAACAAATTTATTGATAAATGTAATGCCGACGCTTAAAAACAAGGAAATATAAATTTCCGACTGTTACTGAATGTATTCATAAAGTGTTGGCTTCCGCAAAAAGATAGTTATGGTAAGCAATCGAGTAAAACGTAATATTTTCGGCACACTCCTTGTTGTAGGTATATTGTGTGTCATAGCTCGTGGTTGGAATTTGGCTATGAATCCGACCTCAGGATACTCCTGGTTTGAAACCGGAGGTATGGCCCTACTTACATATCTGTGTTTCGATAACTTCTGTATATATTATCGTAGAGTTAAAAAAGGCATCAAGTTTGGCTCAAACTGAAATTTTTTTTAATCAGCCCGACGAGAGAAAAACGGTTCATTTGCCAGGCTGAATCGTTAACGGTAATCACGGGCGTGGGGCCGCGGAGCGGTCGGCACATTAGTAGGCCACTGCAAGCGCGCCGTAGGTGCGCGCTGCTGTGGTATATTACGTCATCACACAACAAGCGCCCCATCGGGGTGCCAGGATACAGCAGCGAGGGTGTTAGTAAAATTTATATTTTCCAGTAGGGACGTGCGTTCTGCACGTCCGCGCGAAAATTGCTGATTATGTGGTGTATACGCTCCGGGTGCTCGCCCCTACGACAATTATAGGGATGGGGGCCGCGGAGCGGTCGGCACATTAGTAGGCCACTGCAAGCGCGCCGTAGGTGCGCGCCGCTGTGGTGTATAATGCCATAACACAACAAGCGCCCCATCGGGGTGCCGGACCGTAGTAGCACCCCGATGGGGCGCCAGGATAGAGACATCGTGCAGACCACAGCTGCGGTCCACTATGTGGCCCTTGCAGTGGCCTAATACTCTATGGACCGCTACGCGGCCTTTTGGGGGTATTGCTTTCTCATGATGGCGCCTTTTCGGATACGCTTCGGACGAGCAGAACGCGCGTCCCTACAAGGTAATCTACTGATAGTAAAGCAAAATTAGGAAAATGGCTGAGGTTATACATGCTTCTCTTCGTGGATGGCTGTCTGATTGCTTTCCGTTGCCCATCCGCCTTTTATTGCCTATATTTGCATTGTCATACCAATAGCGAATATGAGTATATGAATCTGAGTCAATATCTTTCCGACATACCACAGGACTTCCACGCATTGATGTCGGCAGCTTTCGCAATGGCGCAGAGTGCCGGCGACATACATATGCGGTATTTCCGTAATCGCAATCTTGAGCAGTCTACAAAGTTGAACGACAGCGACGTAGTTACTATAGCCGATAAGGAATCCGAAGCATCTATCCTGCAATTCATTCATGAGCATTTTCCCGAGCATGGAGTCATTGCAGAAGAGTCGGGTAGAGATCATAGCGACAGGGAATGGCGTTGGGTTATCGATCCCCTCGACGGAACAACGAATTTTGCCGCCGGCCTCCCGGCGTTCAGTGTTTCAATAGCATTGGAGCGCAATGGCGAAGCCGTCCTTGGCGTGGTATATGCTCCTTATCTCGGGGAATGCTTCTATGCGGTAAAAGGTGGCGGTGCATGGCTTAATGGGAATTCCATACGCTGTTCCGACAAGGAGGAACTGTCGAAAGCCGTGGTGGCCACCGGCATGCCCTATGACCGAAACGATAATCCCGACAATAATCTCGCTGAAATTTGTCGTATGGCACTATGCGTGCGCGGTATCAGGCGTATGGGTTCGGCGGCAATAGACCTGTGCTACACAGCTGCCGGATTTTTCGATGCGTACTGGGAACTGAACTTGAACCGATGGGATGTTTCGGCCGGCCAGCTCATAGCGGCAGAAGCCGGCGTGGTCATAGAATCGATCCGAGGTGACCGCAAGCATTCTATCCTCGCTTCGAATCCTCGCCTCTATCAGTCTGTACGGCAGGTACTTCTTTCGGAAAAATAAAATTATCTGCTCGCCTGATTTTGCAGAACGGTATATTTGTTATAATTTTGCGTAGTTGATTACGTAATTGTATACGGATATGGTCTCTGATTTTTTTGAAAAGACGGGCAAGGTGGCAATCGGCACGCGGTTGCGTATGCTCACCGACACAATAACACATAATGCCGATGATATATACTCCCTCTATGGTGTGGGTTTGAAGCCTAAATGGTTTCCGGTATTCTATTCCCTGATGGATGAGCAGCCAAAAAGCATTACATCGATAGCGAGAGAAATTGGCCAATCGCATCCGTCGGTGAGCACCATAGCCAAGGAAATGTTGGCAAAGGGGCTTATAGAAGAAGTTGTGGACGAGAAAGATCGTCGTCGTTCGGTTATCTCGCTTTCTGAGGATGGTCGGAAGATGGCCGAACGGCTTATTGTACAACTTCGTGATGTCGGGCGCGCGGTTGAGGAATTATCAGCCCAAAGCGGCCACGACCTGTGGGCTGCCATAGGCGATTGGGAAAGGCTTCTTAGTGCCAAATCCATGTATGAACGTGTGAAAGAGATCAAGTCCGGGCGAGAACGTGCCGAAGTGGATATTGTGGAGTATATCGATGAATACCATGATGCATTCCGCGAACTCAATCGGAATTGGATAGAGACCTACTGGCAGCTCGAGCCTCACGATATCGAGGTGCTCGATAATCCTGATAAGTATATATTGGCAGGAGGAGGCCGCATATTTGTTGCTATCTATCAAGGACGGCCGGTTGGTGTGTGTGCCTTGTGTCCGATGGATCGTGCGAGCGGTTACGATTATGAGCTTGCCAAGCTTGCTGTGTCGCCCGACGCGCGCCGTCTTGGAATCGGCATGAGACTGTGCCGTAAGGTTATCGACCAAGCCGCTGCATGTGGTGCGCATGCGGTATTTCTGGAGAGCAATACCCGCCTTAAAAGTGCCATTGCACTTTATCGCAAGCTCGGCTTCAAGGAGCTGCCCGAATATCATCCCGCCTATGAACGTGGAGATATACAGATGGAACTGATTTTAAGCGATTGCTGATATGGAAAAGAAGATATATGTGCGCAAAGAGGATGCACTCCACCGCATGTTCAAAGGAGTACACCTCGATTCACTTGCTGTGGGTGAGAAATCCATGGTGACTAAGATGAACTATGTGAAAGGAAATTTTGCAACCCTTCATACTCACCCGCACGAACAGTGTGGTTATGTCGTATCCGGGGAATATCGGCTTATAGTTGAAGCTCATGAAAAAATAGATGTGATATTGCATCCCGGCGATAGCTACGCTATCCCCGGCGACACCCCGCATTCATTTGAGGTACTGGAAGGCGGTGAGGTGATAGATGTATTCACTCCTATGCGCGAAGATTATCTGTGATAATTTGATGATGCGATAGTATTATCTGTCGGGCTAAATTCGTAATTTTGCGGCGAATGAAAGAATTGTATATGCGACAGATTGTACTTATTGTGATGATTTTTGTGGGCTGTTGTGCTTATGCCGGCAACATGACCGTCGTTGATGATGCCGATAGCAGTCCTGTGGCCGGCGCCACGGTAATCGGCAGCTCAGGCATGATATTGGGTCGAACCGATAGCTATGGCCGGATACAGATAAGCGATAGCCGCGATTTCCCTGTCACGGTGAGGTGTATAGGCTATGAGCCGCTTTCATTGGCGGAATTTGTGGAATCGGCGCGTCTTGTACCGGCCTCCTACGAGCTTGGAGAGCTGGTGGTGTCGCCTGCCGACCGCCCGGTGATGCAGGTGGTGTGCTTTGCCCGGGAATATTGCAGCGGTATCACCGGTAGCGACACCATGCAGCTCTACTGCGAGTATATGACCGTGTCGTATCTCACCGATGGGAAAGTGAAAGGCTATAAAGAAAATGATGCCAGGCCATCCTACAGGAATGTGAGACGCTATGCACGTATCACTAAGGATGGACGCGACAGCATATCGCGTCCGGTATATGACGATGATCTTACGCAGCTGTCGTGGTTCGATTTCATGGCGTTCCTGCCAACAGGGAAAACAGAAGCGCCCGAAGCAATCCGAAAGGGCGCCGAATCCGACTCAGTGCCCGGAAAATATGGCACGCAATTCCTCTACCGGAAGAAAAACAATCTTTTCACAAAGACAGCCGATGTGCTGAGCAACCATAAGGACCGCAAGTGGTCGCCGTGGTTTTTCAAACTCATCGGCATGACTGTCGATATCGAGGTTGGATCCTGGTCGCTTTCGTTCTCCTCAAATCCTTCCGACAGCTATGGTATCAGGGATTTTGTCTGCGGGACATATAATATCCGTATGCTGGGCCGCGGCAAATGGCTGAAAAAAGCTTTCGGCTCGAAGCATCCTATTGCCATGGAAACCTACGTGGAGTTGTATCCTGTCGAAATCAGGAATTGCACTGTTGCGGAGTATAAGGAAGCGAGAGATGATCTGAGCAAAATCCCATTCCGCTATCCCGACTATCTGCAGCCGTTAGCGCCCTCGATCAAGACATTGGTCGACCGCATCGACCGCGACATCCCTCTAAAAAAATAGCCGCTGCTAATATTCATAGTGCTATTGGTGGGTCAATTATAGGTATAGTAGTGGGCGAAAATAAAGAACAGGCCTAACAGCAGCCATAGCACTCCGAGCTTGAGATAGCGCGATGCTTGCTGCGCGTCGTCGGGAAGGGCAGACATGTCGTGCTTGAGCCTGTGTCTTTTGACCAGACCGATTATTATATAGACTATCCCTAACAGGCAGAGTGCACCCCTGAGAATGAGCCGACCGGTACTCATGGTTGATTTAGATGACGCAACCGATGATGGCTATGAGGCTGCCTCCGAGTATCAACCCAAACGATAATTTTCTCCGGCCGGCCCACTTCGACCGTATCTCGTCCATGCGTAGAGGCATTTTTTGAGCCTGTCGATATTGGTTCCATGTCTGTATGGCGAAGATGGCGAGAAGCAGCGCTCCTATAATATTTATGGCTATGCCGCCGTATATCAGAATATTCTGCATGGCTCTATCCGTTTAAAGTTTGTACTCCGCCGCCGTTCACCATCAGGGTCTGACCGCTCACCCACGCCGATGCCGGCGATGCGAAAAACAATACCGCTCTGGCAATGTCGGCAACCTCGCCGAGGCGTTTTATCGGGGTATGAGCGAGCATTGCCGCTTCCAATTCGGGTGTGAGAACTGTGGCAAGGGCATGTGTGCGAGTGGCTCCGGGCCCGACATTGTTTATGCGTATGCCCATAGGGCCGTAGTCGTATGCAAGGTTGGCTGCCATATGATTGAGCGCCGCTTTCGATGAGGCATAGATTGCCATGTCGGCTTCTTTGTTGATGCTGCTCATGGATGTGATGTTCACAATGCTGCCATAGCCCGATTTCTGCATATATGGGGCGACCAGTTTGCATAATTGCCATGGCGCGAATACATTGATGGCATATATCCGCTCCACATATGCGCGGTCGATCTTAAATGGATTCTCGCGCCCACCGCCGCCCAGGCCGGCGTTGTTCACCAGTATGTTGACACTTCCGAAGGTGGTGGCTGCGAAATCCACGAGTTTGCCGAGGTCTTCCTCGAGCATCACATTGCATGCCGTCGCGGCTGCTTGGCCTCCTGAAGCGGTAATTTCGTTGGCCGTAGCTGTGGCTTTTTCTATGGATATGTCGCTTACCACAACCGATGCCCCGGCTGCGGCGAGAATGGTACATACACCCTTGCCGATGCCATCGCCGCCACCGGTTACTATTGCAGTCTTACCCGATAAGTCGAATAGAGAGTCGATATCTTGTTTCATTATATCTTTTTAATCTATGATTAATATTCCAACAATTGGCAGTGCCATAATGTTTTGCGATAAAAAAACGACGCCCCGTGATTACTCTCGGGACGCCGTTAGCTGTTATTGATTCTTTACTCCGGAAGCATCGATAGCTCCACGTGGTCGGCGGTCGGGAAATGGCTGCGACCAAAATCACGTATACTTTCGCAACTCATGGCTTCGACTATCGATTCGTAGTTGCTGTCCATGTCGGGACCGTATTGGTCGGCCACTTTGATCACTGTTTCCCAGTAGCCGTTGCTACGGCGGTTATCGGCGATGTTTTTCAGTAGATATGCTTTCACTTTGGCAAGCTCCTCGGGGGTGGGGCCGTCGGTGAGCAGGTTGTCGATGGTCTGGCGTACCACTCCGAATACCTCTTCCTCATGTCCCGGGGCTACCTTGATATATACAGGCATGATGAAGCGCGAGGGAGTGTCGGGGCCGTTGAAGCCGGCTGTTACCGAGCAATGCGAATTTATGCCGTAGGTGAGGCCGCGCTTCTCGCGTATTTCATCCATAAGGCGGCTCTTGATAATCGAGCCGAAAGTCTGTGCGGTAAGCACATTTTCGAGGTCGTACGGGCATTCGCCGTTGAAGAACGAGTAGGTTATCGACGTCGGATTGTCGCCCATCGGATGTGTGTAGGTGTATTTTCCTTCTCCGCGGTAGAAACCATAGCCGAAATCGGCGGGTCGCTCGGTGCGTCCGGCTCCGGGTAGCGACGCTATGTAGGTCTCGACCAAAGGCCGGATGGAGTCGATGCTGAAATTGCCGGTGATGATATAGGTGAAGTCGCTCATGTCGGCAAAGCGGTCGCGGTGCAGCGCTATTATATCGTCATAGTTCACGGCATCGAGGTCGGCGGCACGTAGTTTTTCGCCGAGCGGATGACGATTGTACACAATCGAATGGATTGTATCGCCCATGGCGATGGTGGCGTTTTTGCCGGGACGTTCCAGCTTGGAGCGGGTGCTTGCCATGAGTGCGCCGTATGCATTGTCGTCGCGGTTGATGGCCGTGGCTTTCAGGTACAGTACTTGCAGGGCAGTCTCAAGGTCGGTCGGATTGGTAATGGCAATCAGCTCTTCGGCTGTATTGCCTATCTTCACTGCCGAGCGGACATTGTGTCCGGCCAGAAGTTTGCGTAGGTCGGATGATGAATGACCGCCGAATCCGCTGATGGCCAGAATGTCGTCGGTCATCTTGTACATGCCTTTGCGGGCGGGGTCGTAGGCCATGGCGAAACCGCCCGGGCTCACGGCATGGATCATCACTTCGTCGGGCTTGGCGTCGTTGGGGCGCAGATACACTTTGATGCCGTTCGACAGAGTGAGCAGGCGTGCTTCGAAAGCGGCGTCGGTCTCTGATTTGATGGTTCCGGCGGTGGGGTGTCCGGCCATAAGGGGACGATTGGCGAAAGTATCGACAAACGGTTCGATGGCGGCAATATCGATTGCGGCGGCATCGGCCAGAAGAGTCTCTCTGCTGAGAGCGGGAGCATCGGCCTCGGTGGCGTAGACTACGGTGATGCGGTTTCGTCCGTCGGCATTCACCAGCGCGGCCATGTAGGAGTTGACATCGGCGAGTTTAGTGGTGCGTTCCACGCCTTTGAGCATTTTGTACATCTGCTCGGTGGACGGTGCCAGGTCGCCACGGGTGAAGTTGCGTACCAGGCGTCGGGCAAGGTCGGTGTTGGTTTCGGCCGATGCGTTGGCATACTCGCTGTCGCGTCGGCTGCGCTCCGATAGCTTGGCGCGCTGCAGTTCGGTGTCGGTGAAGCCGTGGAGAGCGGCTCTCAGCAGTTCTGTGTTGAATCGTGTCAGCGACTTGCGGGCATCGTCGGCATTTTTTGCTGTCGCGCGGAACATAAGAGCATTGCGTGTCGACGACAGCAGTAGCTGCCGTGCTCCGATGCCGAGATTGCTCCATGGGCAGTCGGGTGCATTTTCGATTTCATCCATGCGTTCCACCAGCATATGTGATATCAGGTCGCGGATATAGTCGCGGCGTATCTCCTCGATAGTGCCGAGGTCGGCGGCTGGCATTTCGGGTTCCTTGTAGTAGAGTTGCACCATGTTGTCGGCTTGCTCGGGGTCGGTGCCGCTTACAGCGATTGGCTTCTCGTTGTCGGCCACGGCCACAGGCTCGGCCTTAACCGAACGTGGCCCCGCGCTGAGGCCGGCGAAATGGTGGCGGATAGAGGCTTCGATAGAGTCGGGATTTATATCGCCTACAACTACCACGGCTTGATTCTGTGGATGATACCACTTGTGGTAATAGGCACGCAGGGTATCGGGATTGAATCCTTCCACAACTTCGGCGAGGCCTATGGGCATGCGCTTGCCATAGATTCCGCCCTGATATATTTCGGGTGCAAGGCGTGTGAGAATCCGTGAGCCTGCCGACGAGCGTTGGCGCATTTCGCCGCGGATCACTCCACGCTCGGCATCGATATCGGCGTCGTTGAGCAACAGACGTCCGCTCCAGTCGCCGAGAATCATCACGCACGAGTCGAGTGCCGATTGGCGCGAGGTCGGCACCTGGCATATGTTGTACACCGTCTCATCGGTCGAAGTATATGCATTGAGGTTTCGGCCGAATTTCACTCCGAGTCCCTCGAGATAGGAAATGAGGGAGTTGCCAGGGAAATGCTCGGTGCCGTTGAAGCACATATGCTCCAGAAAGTGGGCAAGTCCTTCCTGACCATCCAGCTCATTGATAGAGCCCACGCGCTGTGCTATAAAGAAATCGGCTTGTCCGGCAGGTGTATTGTTCTGCTGTATGTAGTAAGTGAGGCCGTTGGGCAGTGTGCCGGTGCGCACTGCCGGATTCAGAGGTATCGGGTTGGCCGCCGATGCGGCGAGTGCCGATGCCAGAAGAAATGTGGTTGCGAAAAATTTCATATTGCGATTTGATAATTGATAAACAAGTTGTTAGAAAATCACAGCAAGTCTCACTTGCCAAGAATCGGAATGGATGGATTGTGTGTAGGTACGACGGTGCCAGTCGGCCGACAGGCGGAGCATGTAGCGGTCGGCGATAGTGCGTGCTATTCCCAGTGCCACACCTCCACCGGTCTGGGCATTTACTGCCAGATCATGGCAGTGGAGTTCGATGGCTTCGAGTTGTCTCATCTCGGAGTCCGATCCGGCTTCCGTAAAGGTCATCGCGCAGTCGAAAGGGCGGTAGAAGACCGCGTCGGCCCCTGCACTGAAAAGCCATCTGTGCGGTAGCACAAAGTCCGTGCCTGCGCCGATGCTGACCGTAATATCGTTGACACGGCTATGACGCCATGGCTCGACATAGGTGGTGACGCGCCTGTGCCACGTTGCGTCGGCCATTGCCGAGAAGCGGCTGCCGTTGCCGAAATACAATCCCCACATGCCTTTCGCACCGGCCGATGTGCCGTTGTCGGCATACATGGCATTCGATCCTATCTGCGGATATATGCCGGCTGAGGCATCGCCGAATATGTTCTCGCTCCCGTGGCGACGGTATGCGCTGAAATGTGCCGATCCTCCGGCATAGGTGTGTGCACCGGGCTGCAGCCAGCCGCACTCGACTTCTATCGACTTATGCCAGGCCGATGCCATGGGAAGCTTGTTGAGACCGGTGAGAATATTGTCGAACGAGAACCGGCTCAGGGCGCACGACGCGAATACACCCTGTCCGGCCGAGGGGTAGAAATCTGCCGATACACCGTAGCGGTAGCCATCGTAGTAGGTCGACAAGGCGTCGCCACCGAAGCGGTTATAGTGTGTGGCCATGCCGGTGAGATGGAATATCTTGTCGACGCCCATCTCGCTTTTGAAATCTATGTCGTTGGTCTGCTTGTATTTGCGGAAGTTAAGCGATATGCCTGCATGGTAGCTTTGACCGATGGCATAGGCTATGCCGACGGCAGCATCGAGTTTGCCGACCACATTTTTGGGTCGAGGGTCGACGTCGCGGTAGGCCAGGGTGGCCTCGTAGCTTAGTTCGGCCCCCCAGGCCCATCGGCCTTTGTGGTCGGCGTATCCGCCGCTGAATGCATATTTTTCCTGCTTCATGTCGCCGCCTACCGAGTCGGCGAGTAAGTAGGGATATACAATGCCCGGGTCGGCAGTCTCGCACCACACGGCATCTTCTACCGAGCCGTTGAGATACCGGGCTGCGCCCCATAATGTCGACGAGCGGTATTTGGTGTATGTGTCGGCTCCGGCACTCCATGCATGTTCGCCCGACCCCAGCCGGGTGTCGACGTCGCCGTGGTCGGTGCGCGATGTATAGGCACCGTCGACGCGGGTCAGACCTGTCGACATGCGCCATTGGTTTATGGCCGGGTTGCGGTAGGGGAGTGTGGCCATGTGCCATACCCCCAGGCGCTCTTCGCCCAGACTTGCCGTTACCTGACTATCGGAGGCTGCGGCACTGATTGCGCTTGCGAGTAATATCAGAGTGGCGGTTCTCATCGCGGCATGGGAGTTACACCATCGTAGGTCAACTGTGTGCACTTGGTGCCGGCTGCGTCCATGGCGGTGCCTTGCAATTCTATTTCCGAGGCTATGCACATGGGGTTGAAGTCCTCGCTGGAATTGTTTGTGTCCTTTAAGACGGCGCGTCCGTCGTCGGCGACATATAGCAGTTTGCGGCGCACGCTATGGAAGTAGCGGGTCTTGTCGTGGTCGATTGTGCCGCAATTGGTCCATCCGCAGTCTATCGACGGGTCGCATACCTGCCATGCGTAGTTCGACGCCACCGATGTTGTCACGGCGTCTACAATCCATTCGTTAGGCAGGCGGTAGGCACTCTGCGACATCGGGAAGGTACCTGCAATGGTCACCTGGTCGTATTCGTAGGTGTAGAGGTAATCTTTGAGGTAGGTATCGCGGTCCACCGGTATGCGGGCTATGCCGAAGGTACGGAAGCCACGGTTGTGGAGAACCCAGAACGACAGAGTGTAGCAGTACCATTTGTCGAGGTTTGCCACCGGTCCGTCGATGTCCATGTTGTTCGGCTTGGTGGATATGTCGTACCATTCGAAATCGGCCTTCGACAGGTCGAAAGAATTGGGATTTGCCACCCGGTGGTCTATGCCTGTGTCGGCCAGCAAGAGGTATTCGCCGGGTTGGACGGGCACGTCGGTGCCGTTGCCGGGCACCGTGTAGAGGGCCTGTACGGTCATGGCCTCGGGCATAATGTCGGGGTTGTAGTTGTATTTCTGGGTGGTGGTGAATTTCGACTCGAAGAGTGTGATGCCGTCGGCGTATATCACATGGTCGGTATTGTTGTAGAGTTTCACATAGTCATCGCCATTATATTGGTTGCCGGAGCTGAGCAAGGTTCCGGTGAAGAATACCTCGGCGATGATGAGATCGTCGGTTTCGATGCTGTTATAGGCCTGCAGGATAATGTCGGTCGACGCGCCGTTGATGTTTACCGATGCCTTATTGGCTCGGAGAGAGCTCTCGGCGGCTCCCGGCATAAGTACCCGCGCCGTGAAAGCCACATCGTAGAGGCCGGGCATAAGCGCTATTTCGGAAGTGACGGCAAACTCCTGAGTCTTGCCGGTGGCGATATTGCGGAAGGAATAAAGGCGGTCGACCACATCGGCGCCGTCGGGCAGTTCGGGCATCTCCACAGTCACATGTACCTCGGTGCGGCTCACTTCGCCGGAGTTAAGGTCGTCGGCGCATCCTGCGGATGCTGCACAAAGAATCAAAGCAGCAATTAGTCGTAATATTTTCATAATAGGTTGTTTACCGGTTGTTAAAACGTGAAATTGGCTTCCATGCCGAAATATGGACTCGATGTGCGGCGGATTGTGAGCCCATTGACAGTATATTCGGGCAGATAATCGATTATGCGGTTGACAAAGGCCGAAATCTTAAGTATACGCCCTATCTGTTTGGTCGCTTTGAGATTTATGTACACGGCGGGAGGAACGGTCTGTGTGGCGTAGGCCTGCTCGTTGTAGTGCTTCACCAGATACTGGAGCATGAGGTCGTTCCGGCTGTCGTCGGTGTAGGGGTGCAGCTGCCCGTCGGCTGCCGAGATATACTGCGACGGCGTTCCGTTGTCGCGCAGACGGGTGGTTTTGAGATACCACATGCACTGTATGGATGTGGAAAAGACCAGTCCCCACCGTGGTATCTGGGTGTCGAACATGAAGTTGGTGTTGAATTGCTCGTTGATGCGTCCGTCGTTGGTATCGTAGAGGCCTACATATAGGTCGCTCACCGCCGTACCGCCTACGACATCATTGACGGTCGCGAACAGCTGCTGTGAGTTGGAGTAGCGGCTACGGAACCATGCGCCGTTGATTATCAGTGAAGTGCGAAGAGCCTGCCAGCGTACGGTGTTGATCTGGTACTCGATGCCTTTCTTATCGATACGGCTGCCGTTGGTTACGCGGCGGAAGCCGTCGAGTATGCGGGTGTCGGTGTAGGGCAGGTCCTCGAGTGCCGGCGGGGCCGAGAGCGAACCGGGAATTATCACCGAGCTGTCGTAGCGGCGCAGGGCATACGAATTGTAGACGGTCGAATATCGGTAGCCGGAATTCATGCGCTCATTGAAGAATGTCACCGACAGACGGTTGCCACCCCAGTCGGCGCCCAAGCGGATTTCCCACTTGTGGTTGCGGGCAGCCTTCAGATCGTAGTTGGTGGGATCGTCGATATATGTGCGTAGATTCACACGGCTATTGTTCAGTGGGTCGGTCGTATCGTAGTAGTTGAGCTGGATCATGTCGTTGTAGTGCACCTGGGGGTAGAGATAGTCCACAGTCGGCATCTTTGTGGTGAGGCCGTAGCCTCCGGCGAGCAGCAGCGACATGGGCTGTCCGCCGGTACTGAACGATGGAAAGCGGAAAACCGCATTGAGCCGCGGGTCGACATATACTTTCCCGGAAAGACGGAACCGGCGGTCTAGGCCGGCGAGCTGTATGGTGCGGGCGCCTATCTGCATCTCGAGGGTCGATGGACCGAGCAGAGCCTTGATGTTGTCCTCGGCATATATCGACACCACATTGAGTGCGGGTATGTCCTTGTATGCTCTCGGTCGGGTGGTCCACGATGCGCTCAGTGGGCGCGTGAGATCATAGACCTGTCCGTCGCCGTAGTTCTTTGCCAGACTCCATTCGGCACCGGCTTTGTAGGAATGGCTCCATGTGCCAAATCCGAGTTTACCATCGGCACGGAGCTTTACAAAGAGGGCGAGCGGTTTACCATCGCTGACGTAGTCGGCAATATATTCGCCCAGCAGATAGTGGCCATCGTGCACACCCTCGGTCATGGTGGTGGGGGCAACCGAAGCTCGTTGCGGTGCAACCTGCTTGCGGCGTGTGAGCCGGTCGTGCTGATAGCTTGCCGAGGTGTTGAGATCGATTGCATCGAGCCACGACAGCTTGTTGAGTTTGATTTTCAGGTCTGAAGTTAATGCCCAGCGGTTGTATGTGCTTTTGAATTCATCTATCTTATTGAAGTTCAAATCAGGATCGGGCTTCACATCATCGAAAGATCCGGTGTAGTCCACTCCGACAGTCCACTCGGCAGCCACTGTCGATGGTGTGTCGCCGAAGAGCATATGTGCACGCAGCGAACCGTTGGCGCGCTTGTAGTTCTCGCGCGGGTCGCGGGGATCCGACCGTGAGTCGAGATACCCGGCGTCGGCATTGATCACATGGCGCCCTGATGCAATGCCTTTGCCTATGGAGAAGAGCTTGCTGTATTCATCGACTTTGAAACGGGCCGACAGAGGCGTGGCTCGTCGTATACGCTTTATGTTCACCAGGCCCGATGTAAGATTGCCGTACTCTGCCGAGGGTATGCCTCGCACAATCTCCACACTCTCTATGTTGTCGGTGGATATGGTGCGCATGTCGACACCGCGGTTGGTGATATTGCGCCGTGCTTCAGGGTCGGTGCTCGCCGCCGACGGCACGCCCTGAAGATTGGCGTCGCCGTTCACCGGCGCTCCGTCGACCATGAACACCGTGCCGAGCGATGTCATCGCATAATCGTCGGACATATCGGTTTTCTGGCCGGTTGCCGACACAGCACCAGTTTCTCGCAGGGTTATGGTGTTGGCTTTGCCCATGTCGGGGGTCTGCGATATATTGCCTGGAAGTAGCTCGAGCAGGTCGGTGAAGCTTGTCGGTTGCAGGTGTTCCATGGCCGAGCGGTCGATACGCGAGGCGCTTGTCATACCGTGCCCTTCACGCGAGGTTATGACGACTTCGCGCAGTTCGGTGGCTGTTTCGGTGAGTTTCACGTTTATATCGCCGGTATGTGGCACACGCACTGCAACCGTGTCGGTTGTATAGCCGACAAACGATATTATTATTCGGTAGTTGCCCGGCGCCAGGTTCAGGTTCCAACGGCCATGTATGTCGGTAACTGCAAACTGTTTCGACGGTTCTGCAACTACACTGGCAAATTCCACTGGCTCTCCGGTAGCGGAATCGGTCACTTTGCCGCCGATTTTCTGCGTCTGTGCTGCGCAATAGACTGGAAGTAAAAGTATTAAA
This sequence comes from uncultured Muribaculaceae bacterium, assembly GCA_910587915.1. Classification (GTDB taxonomy): domain Bacteria; phylum Bacteroidota; class Bacteroidia; order Bacteroidales; family Muribaculaceae; genus CAG-873. The sequence goes on from CAJUOB010000003.1 coordinate 44,819, forward strand.
ATTGCAAGTATATGTTTCATGATTTCTCTGCAAAATTACAGAATCGCGCATGCGCGCGAAATCACTATTATTGAGTATTTCGAGGGATGGCGGAGGAGGTGTTTTTAATATAAAGTGGGTATTTCGGCATCGCCGGTGGCTGAGTAACTTTGCGGTCGGAAAAATAAACCCGATCATTCTATGAATAAAATTTTACTTAGCTTCTGTGCGGCTGCGATGTCTATCGTGGCCTATGCCGGCACTACTCCCGGTCTTGAATATCAATGGGGTAAGATTATCGACGGCAAGACAAGTGCCGGCGACCAATCGACCGATGTTTCCGTCGACAAGAATGGAAATATATATTGGTTCGGTACTTATGGCACCACAACAGCGCTCCCCGATATAACTTTTGGCGGAGATTATCTCTATACCGGCTCGGAATACGAGGGTACCTCGAATAATGGCAATTTTACTCTTATCAAGACCGATGCCAATGGCAATAAGCTATGGTTTGCTTACAGCAACAGCGGCGACTTTGCAAACAATGCCGGAGGTTGCGCCGCAACCTCCGACGGCGGTGTAGTCGTGGTGTCTAAAGTGCGTCACACCGACGGGATGACCGATAAAAATCTGAACCTTGTCGATGCTACAGGCAAGGAACTGTCCATCGATTGGACTTGCGAACGCCGTTTCTACCGTCTGATGGTAACCAAATTCACAGCAGAGGGTGCTATCGCATGGAACCGTTTTGTAGAGTTCTCGACAGAGCCTGGCCCCGGAGCAGCCGGCAACTATGCGCAGTTCTGGGCTGATGTGTTCAACTGCACCAGCATGGATGTCGATTCTAATGATAACATATATATTGCCCTGAACTACCGCAATAAGGTGACAGTGAAAAAGGCCGACGGAACAGATGCTGTATTCACTCCCGCAGAATCCGCATCATGGACCACCTGGACCGGCGACTCGCAAAGCACCGTGGGCGACTTTATGGTGCTCGGCCTCGATGCCAACGGATATTACCGTAATTCCCTCACCCTCGAAGGCACTGCTAAGTGTACCTACTGCCAGCGTGTGGAGGTCGATGGCGACAAAGTGTATGCTCAGGGCTATACCATGGGCGACGGAACTGCTCTCAAAGTAGGCGACTTCACTTTCACTCCCACATCCGACGGCGCATACAATCCTTTGTTGATAAGCGCTGATGCCGACCTCAAAGTGAAATGGGTGAAGAATTACATCGGCGAGAAGATCGGTGGAAAGCATGGATTCCAGAATTGTGGCATAACCCCTGTGGGAAATACTCTTTGGTTCTGCGGACAGTACAATCTTAAGATTACAGATCCCGATGATGCTTCGAAATACGTCACAGCCACACAGGGTAGTCTCCGCGAAGGATTCGTAATCAAACTCGACGCAACCGATGGCTCATGGATTGCCGCCCGCAACAGTCGCGACGATGAATGGAACGAACCTTCTGCTCAGGCAAAAACTGGCCTCACCGGCTACTTCAAGGTGCTCCAGAATGTGGAGAATCCCGCTAAGATATATGTTTATGGCTACAATATGAGTGTGGGTGCTTTCCTGCGCCAGTACGATGCCACGACTCTCGAAGCTAACCTCGAAGAAGGACAGAATAATGTAGTGACATCGGCTGCCATGGTGACATGTCAGTGCATTGCCTATGATCCAAAGAACGGTGCAGCCTACCTCACTACACGAGCAAACAAGGCAATGGTGCCTATGGGTGGCGAAAGCCTCGATGCTTCGACATGGGCAATACTTGTAGCCAAGTTCAATCTGCCTTCCGATATGAAGAGCAGCGGCATAGATGATGTTGTGACCGAAGATGAAGCTGATGCGCCTGTGGAATACTATAATCTCCAAGGCATGCGTGTGGAAAATCCCGCGAACGGCATCTATATCCGCCGCCAGGGCTCCAAAGCCACCAAAGTGGTTCTCTGATAGGTAATTCTATACAGCAAATCCGGAAAAGTCGTCGAAAGACTGCACTTTTCCGGATCTTTTTTTGTGTGCTCCCTATTGTCAAAATGAAATGTTTATTCTATATTTGCGAGCAAAATGAAAAATTATCGCCTGAATATCTAAACAAAAGTCCGGTATATGAATAAACTGTTACTCCTTGCTACTCTCTCTACACTCTCATTCTCCCTCTCTGCACGCGAGCCCGAGGCTGGTTGGAAACAGCTGGGCACAGGTACGTTCTGCGACGATATGATATCTGTCATCAGTCCCGATTATCTTGCCACATGGAATGTTGATATTGAAGAATCGGAGTCTCAGCCGGGAATGTACCGTCTGGTCAATCCGTTTGGTAATGGAAATTGTCCCTATTTCGAATCGGCATTCAATGGTGGCGACCTTGTCATCGACGCCACCGATCCGGAGCATGTGTGGATTCCATATCAGGAAATGGGCTTTGCGGCAGGTAGCTGGGGCTCCGTGTCTATTTCGTGTATGAATGGGTTGATGATTTATTCCGGGGTATTTACGCTTGAGGACCTTATCGAATTCGAATGCCTCTTCGGTACACTTTCAGATGGTAAGATCACTTTCCCCTTCGACGATATGTATCATCTTCAGGTAGCATTCAGCAACTATCTTGAGGGTGTGCCTGCCGACGGAAATACTAATGGAAAATTTCTTGTCACACTTCCATCCTCGGCTTCTGTCGACAGCCCGATTGTCGACAGCGAAGCTCCTGTAGAATACTATAACCTTCAAGGCATGCGTGTGGAAAATCCCGCAAACGGCATATATATCCGCCGCCAGGGCTCCAAAGCCACCAAAGTGGTTCTCTGATAGGCAATTCTATACAGCAAACCCGGAAAAGTCGTCGAAAGACTGCACTTTCCCGGGTTGCTTTTTATGTGCGTTGTCGCCAATTAGAAATAATGTAGTCTTGTAGCTTCTTTTTTATAACTAATAACTACTCACTTCTAATTTCTATCTATAAATTCGATGGTCCTACATAGGTCGGTTTCAATCCGCCCCAGTCGATGAGTATGCGCTGCACAATCAAGCCCGGGTCGCCGCAATTGATGGTGAGGCGGTGATTGTCGGCATCGCGGTCGATAGGGAATGTCGCCTCGGTAATCATAGAGTTGCGGATCACATTATCTTTCCAGGGCTTGGATTGCTCCTTGGGTATGAAGTTCGATACATAGGGCACGTTGTCGTCAACCGATATTCCGAACGATGCGTTGGCGCCCTTGTAGAGCGGGAAGCGTGGAACTGTATAGAGAATCACATTCACGGAATCGGCCGGAATCGCGCCGAGATCATACTCTACGCGCAGAGGGCAGTCTTTGGACGATGCATCGACCGAGGGCTGTGTTATCTCGCCAAGCTGCAGAGCCTGCCAGTCGAAACCTATACCGTCGAGAAGGCGTACATCGTGTTCGGGTCCCGATATTATTTTCGAGAACGACGGCACCGGGACATAAGCACATCCTTCGAGCCGGTAGTTTTCGGGTACAGGAGTGAGATCGACTTCGCGCGGCGCCACTCCCGGAGTCACCGTAATGTCGGGCATTCCCTGATAGAGGCTGCATATTCCCTTGGGTATCGACATCATGTGATTCCATTTGCCTCCGAGCATGTGGTTATACTGGTCGGTAAGAGTTGCAATACTGTCGAAGGCGATTTTTGCCTGATCGGCTGCCCAGTTGGCACCGGCAGGATCGCCTTTTGCTGCAAGTTCGTTGCTGAGCTGTGCCAACAGGAACTTACGGTTCATCTGGTCGGACGCAAGTGCCTGATAGCCGATCATTTCGAAGTAAGCGGGCTGAAGCTTTGCCGGAATCGACTTGCCAATTTCCGCTGCGAGATCCGACAGTGCGGTGTACTGTGCTAGACGTGTCTGTGCATCGTTGTAGTATTCGAATGAAAAGTCGGTGCCGTCGAGGCTGTAGTAGTGGCCTTCGTCCCATATGCGTTCCCAGCCCATGCACTCCGGTTTGCGGCTCCATGCCAGACGGTAGTATTCATCGAGAAGATGCTTGAAATCGGTGCGGTACTTTTCGCCGAAGATAGAGCATAGGAAACCGGTCTGATAGTCGTTGACATTGGCATACGAGAACTTGCCGAAGTCCCATGCCATGGCGAAGAACAGCTGCATCGAAAGCTCCATGGGCTTGATGTCGCCCACATTGAGAAGCCAGTAGCGGTCGGCACCGGTGTCGTAGGCCTTTTTCATTTCCTCATACATCAGCATCGGTGCGGTAGTGCTTATCCATAGATAGTCGTGAGGTACACCGAGGTACGATATGTGGTAGTACACACCTGCGCGGCCAGAGCGCCGACGGTCTGTGGGATTGCTAAGCATCTTTATATATCCGTAGTTGTCGTCGGGCCATACGAGTGTTATATCTTCGGGTACTTCAAGGCCGCTTTCATATAGCTGCTGGGCTTCCTTGTAGGGCACAAAGATCTGGGGAATGGTTTCTACCGGGCGGTCGATGTGCTTCGCGAGGATGCCGCGCTGATCCATTATGGCATTATGGAGAACATCTACTTTTTCCTGTGTACTCATGTCGCCGCGCATGCCCTCGTCGTGCAGTCCGCGCATGGCCATGGTGTATATGTTGTCGTATTTGCCGGCTTCGGCCACACGGGCGTCGAGCTTGTTGTATATGGTCTCGCGGTTGGTCTTGTAGTTCCAGTCGCCGTCCTTGGCGCCGTCCCATTCTTCCTTTGAGGCGTTGTTGAACAATAGCGGCTCGCAGTGCGAGGTAGTGATCATTATGCCGTAGCGGTCGGCCACCACTTTATTTTCTGCATGTGTATAGAATGCATCGGAGCATGTATGCATGGCCGGGGCGAGCATGTTGGCCTTGAGACGCAGCAGCAGCTCGCACACCTTGGCGTAGGTGCGAGGTCCGATATTTCCCACTTCGGGTTCGAAGTTCTTGCCCGACCATGGTGTGAGACCCCAGTCTTCATCGTTGATGAAAATGCCGCGGTAGCGCACCGACGGAGATTTCGACACATGGTTGGCGCTCACAAAAACGTTGTCGTGCTGCTGTACCGGTACGTCGGCCCACCAGAACCATGGCGATACGCCCATCTCCTCGCTCACGGTGAGAGTGCCATAGGCTGCACCGCGGGCATCGCTGCCGATTATGAAAAGTGTGTCGCCAGCGTTGCGGATCAGGAAGCGCTCGTAGCCATCGAGTGCGGCAAGATCGATGCCGGCTTTCGATGCCAGTTTTTCTATCTTGCCATTTCCGGCAGTGCCTATTATCACCATCGGTTTTTTACCGGTCTTTTTCAGGATGGCCGGGCGGCGGCCTGTCACGGCCTCAAGGTCGGATGCGAACATTCCGGCGACGGTGCCGATCAGATTCTCGTCGGTCCGGTCGATATAGATGTCGGCTTTGCTGAGATTGAAGGCGCCTTCGGTTTCTGTGAAGGCTACATGCAAGGGTGTGCCTGCGGCAAGCGCGCTGAATGCGGAGCATATCAGACATATGATGGCCAGGCACCAGTGTGATAATGTGTTTTTCATATGCAATTTAATAGAACCGTACAAAATTACACATATGCTCTCTGTCGGAGATGCTCATAATTGCCAAAAATGTATTTCTTGCCCTGCATCTTGCTGTTTTGCGGGATTAAGGCAAGTATTTATTTTGGCATAGGGATGGATGCCGAGGGATTTTTTTGTATTTTTGCGGTCTGAAACAAAGCATTATTACAATGAATCTTTATTCTCAAATCGAAGCCGACATCAAAGCCGCCATGCTGGCTAAAGATAAGGTGCGCCTGCAGGCTCTCCGCGGCATCAAAAAGGAATTCATAGAGGCTAAGACAGCACCCGGTGCAAACGGTGAGCTGTCGGACGACGCCGCAATGAAAATATTGGTCAAGATGGCCAAGCAACGCCGTGAAAGCGCCCAGATCTATCAGGAACAGAATCGTGCCGACCTGGCCGAGACAGAGCTCGCCGAGCTTGCTGTCATCGAGGCTTATCTGCCCAAACCTCTCACCGAAGAGGAACTCACCGAAGCGCTCAAAAAGATTATCGCCGAAACAGGCGCCACCTCTGCCGCTCAGATGGGCAAAGTGATGGGAGTTGCCTCAAAGGCCCTTGCAGGACGTGCCGATGGCCGTGCCATTTCAGCCAAAGTGCGCGAATTGCTCAGCTAAATCGGCAAAGAAAGGCAAAACGTGTTGTCTTGCCGTAGTCCGATTGCCTTATCCCCTTATAAATTAAACAAAGATGCTTACCATACAACAGATAAAGGCCGACCCCAAATATATAATAGCGCGTCTGGCCGTGAAAGGCTTCGATGCCGAGAAGCCCATCAACCGTGTGCTTGCACTCGACGATCTTCGCCGCAGCCTGCAGCTTAAAAACGACAATGCCGCCGCCGATCTCAAGCGCAAGGCCGATTCTATTGGTCGTGCCATGAAAGAAGGCCGCCGCGAGGAAGCCGAAGCAGCAAAGGAAGCAGTGGCTGTGCTCAAGGAAGAACAGCGCGCAATCGCCGAAGAACTTACCCGCACTGAGGATGCCATCCGCGAGGAACTCCTCAACATTCCTAATATTCCCTGCGAGGCAGTGCCCGAAGGTCGCACTGCCGAGGATAACGTGGTGGAACTTACCGGTGGCCCGATGCCCGATCTCGGCCCCGATGCCCTCGCTCACTGGGATCTCGCCAAGAAATACAATCTTATCGATTTCGACCTCGGTGTGAAAATCACCGGTGCCGGTTTCCCCGTATATCTCGGCAAGGGTGCCAAACTGCAGCGTGCCCTCATACAGTTCTTCCTCGACGAAGCTTCTGCCGCCGGCTACCTTGAAGTTCAGCCTCCCTACGTGGTGAATGAGGCTTCCGGTTACGGCACAGGACAGCTCCCCGACAAGGAAGGCCAGATGTATCTCTGCAATCTCGATAAGCTTTATCTCATTCCTACCGCAGAGGTGCCTGTGACCAATCTGTATCGCGACGTAATCATCCCCACCGACAAACTGCCTATCAAGAACTGCGCTTACTCGGCATGTTTCCGCCGCGAGGCCGGAAGCTACGGCAAGGATGTCCGTGGCCTCAACCGTCTCCATCAGTTCGACAAGGTAGAGATTGTACGCATCGAGAAGCCCGAGAACAGCTATGCGGCTCTCGAGGAGATGAAAGCCCACGTGCAGGGACTGCTCGAAAAGCTCGGTCTGCCCTGGCACATTCTACGTCTTTGTGGCGGCGATATGAGCTTTACATCGGCCATAACTTTCGACTTCGAGGTATACTCCGCTGCACAGGGCCGTTGGCTCGAGGTGTCGTCGGTTTCCAACTTCGAGACTTATCAGGCCAACCGCCTCAAATGCCGCTACCGTGGCGACGACAAGAAGACACACCTGTGCCACACCCTCAACGGGTCGGCTCTCGCACTGCCTCGCATCATGGCTGCTCTGCTCGAGAACAACCAGACCCCCGAAGGCATCGTGGTGCCCGAATGTCTGCGTAAATACACCGGTTTCGATATCATCGACTAACTTTGGCCGCGGCCAATTGTTCTTAAGGTGCGGGCAATAGTGCCCGTGCCTTAAAATTTTAAAATATATGGAATCTACCCGTCAAGCAAAAATCTCACGACTCCTGCAGAAGGAGCTGAGCGAAATATTCCGTCGTCAGACTGCCAAGACACACGGTGTCATCGTGTCGGTGAGTGCTGTGCGCGTATCGCCCGACCTTTCGGTGGCAAAGGCTTACCTTTCGGTTTTCCCCTCCGAAAAGGCCATGGAAGTGATGGAGAACATCGAGGCTTCCAAGCAGACCGTGCGCTATGAACTGGCTCAGATCGTGCGACATCAGCTGCGCAAGGTGCCCGAACTGCAGTTCTACCTCGACGATTCGCTCGACTACATCGAGAATATCGACAATCTACTCAACAAATAGACAATAAGTATTCAGGAAGTTATATCGTAAGCCTGACACCGGTTGCCGGTAGGGACGCGCGTTCTGCGCGTCCGCGCGGATAGTGCCGGGCCTATGGTATATACGCTTCGGACGCGCAGAGCGCGCGTCCAAATTGGAATGATCCTTAATTATCCCGGCAACAGGACGACATTCTGCAATACCCTCATGAATTAGACATGCTCGCGCTGCGCATTGCACTTCGCTATCTTTTTGCCCCGAAATCGCATAGGGCCGTCAATGTTATCTCGGTTATTTCCATAGCCGGGGTAGCGGTGGCCACCATGGCGATAGTAGTGGTGCTGTCGGTGTTCAACGGATTCACATCCTTGGCCGGAGACCGTCTTGGCAAGGTCGACCCCGACCTCAAGGTTATACCTGTCGATGGCAAGACCTTTGCCGGAGCCGATTCGGTAGCCTATGCCATTGCCTCGCTGCACGATGTCGCTTCGGCAATGCCAGTGCTCACCGAGCGGGCGCTCCTTGTGGCACCTGAAGCCCAGATGCCGGTGCGACTTATCGGTATCGACCCTGTGGAATATGGTGCTCCGGGCATTGAAGAAACTCTCATCGACGGTGTCTATGCCACCGATGCATTTGTGGGCGGCGACACGGTAGCGGCTGTGCAGCTGTCGGTAGGGACTGCGCTCCAGTCGCGTCTGCGGCCCGGCGGTGAGTCTATGGCTACTATCTATGTGCCAAGACGTACCGGCCGCATAAATCCTGCCAATCCTGCGGCCGCTTACAGAACCATGGATGCCGCCGTGAGCGGTGTCTTTCAGGTCGACCAGCCCGAGTACGACACCGATTGCATCTTTGTGCCTTTGCAGCGGCTCCGGAATTTGCTGGAGTATAGTCATGAGGATGCATCATCAATCAATGTAGCTCTGCAGCCCGGGGCCGATGAAGAGTCTGTACAGAAATCGGTGGAGTCTTTGCTTGGCCCGGAGTTCAGAGTGTTGCCACGCGAAATGCAACAGGCCGATACTTTCCGTATGATTTCCATCGAAAAGTGGGTGACTTTCCTGATGCTTGTATTCATTCTTCTTATTGCATCGTTCAATATCGTGTCGACACTTTCTCTCCTGGTCATAGAGAAACGCGAGAATATGCTCACTTTGCGCGCACTTGGTGCATCGCGCGGCACGGTACGTGCCGTATTCGCCGATCTTGGCTGGCTCATCACCGCCGCAGGCGGGGTAGTCGGTGCAGTTCTTGGCGTGGTATTGTCGTTGCTGCAGGAGCATTTCGGATTCATCAAGCTCGACGGCGACCCTCAGGCATTGTCGGTCGATTCCTATCCTGTGCGTCTCGAGTGGCCCGATGTCGCCGCTGTGGTGCTCACCGTTTTTATAGTTGGCTTTGCCATATCCCTGCTATCACGTATATTTTCCCGAAAAATTCAGTAAAACCGTGCAGACAGTATTATTTCACGACACAATTTTTGGCCCTATACATTCTCGCCGCCTCGGATCGTCGCTGGGAGTGAATCTGATGCCCAACGACGGCAAGATTTGTTCTTTCGACTGCCTGTACTGTGAGGCCGGCTACAATGCCCAGGGGCCCGGTACCACAGGCTTGCCCCCACGGGTGGAGGTGGCACGTTTGCTCGAGGAGAAGCTCAAGTCCTTGAAGGAAGCCGGAGCTCCGCTCGATGTCATCACCTTCTCCGGTAATGGCGAGCCTACGCTGCATCCCGATTTTGCTGGTGTAGTGGACGATACCATCGCTTTGCGCGATAAATATTTCCCCGACGTGAAGATAAGCGTGCTCACCAACTCCACGCGTATCGCCAACCCCGACGTGGCCGCCGCTCTAAGTCGTGTGGACAACAATATACTGAAGCTCGATAGCGCGTTCGATGAGACTGCACGGTTGCTCGACCGCCCGGCGCCAGGCTACACTATAGCAAAGACCATCGACGGTCTTCGTAAGTTCGGTAGTCAGGGCATCATCCAGACGATGTTCACCCGCGGAGAGCACGACGGGATTGCTATCGATAACACTACCGATGCCGAGGTCGATGCTTTGATAGAGGCCTACCGCACCATCGGTCCTCGCGAGGTGATGATCTATACCATCGACCGCCCGACGCCTGAAACTACACTCCGCCGGATCCCGCGGCCCGAACTCGACGCAATCGCCGACCGCATCCGCCGTGCTACAGGCATTCCGGTCCAGGTCAGCGGCTAAGTATTGCAAGAATTGGGTATTGCACGAATGAGGGGAAATAAGTATTTTTGCAAGGAATGAATACGACGCAACGAATACTATGGGCCGATGATGAAATCGACCTGCTGAAACCTCATCTGCTCTTTCTGAGAAACAAGGGCTACGATGTGACCACGGCCAATAATGGCCGCGACGCTCTCGACATGGCCTTTGCCGAGCCATTCGACCTCATTATTCTCGATGAGAATATGCCGGGACTCACCGGCCTCGAGACTCTGTCGATGATAAAGCAGCGTCTCCCTCATATCCCGGTGATAATGATCACTAAAAGTGAGGAAGAGAATATCATGGACCAGGCTGTGGGCAGCAAGATTGCCGACTATCTCATAAAGCCTGTCAATCCGAATCAGATACTCATAGCCATAAAGAAGCACCTGCATGCCGGCCAATTGGTGCAGGAGAAGACCCAACGCGACTACCGCGAGGATTTCGGAAATCTCAGCATGCTCATAAACAGCGCAGATACCATCGACGACTGGTATTCGCTCTACGAGCGCCTTGTGTTCCGCGAGATGGAGCTGGCCGGTGCCGGCAGTTCCATGGACGAGCTGCTCGAAACTCAGAAAAAAGAGGCCGATGCCGAGTTCTATAAGTGGATCCGTCGCCGCTATGAGGATTGGGTGGCCGATGGATGTGCGGGCACCGGCAAGCCGCTGATGAGTCCGCGTATATTCCCTGAGATTGTGTTCCCGATGCTCGATGCCGGCGAGAAGGTGTTCTTTGTGCTTATAGATAATTTCCGTCTCGACCAGTGGCGCACCGTCAAGCCAATGCTTGCCGATATGTTCAATCTCGATGAGCGCCTCTATACATCTATCCTTCCCACCGCCACGCAGTATGCCCGCAATGCTATTTTCTCTGGGCTGATGCCTGCCCAGATTGAGAAAATGTTTCCCGAGCTTTGGGTCGATGAGGATTCCGAGGAAGGCAAGAACATAAATGAGTCGCCTCTTATAGCTACCCAGCTCGAGCGCTACCGCCGTCACCATAAATTCTCCTATTCCAAAATCAACGACAGTGCCGGTGGAGAGCGTCTGTTGCGTGAGTTCGACCGTCTTGAAGCCAACGATTTAAATATCATCATCTTCAATTTTATCGACATGATGTCGCATGCGCGCACCGAGTCAAAGATGATACGCGAGCTTGCCGCCACCAATGCCGCCTACCGCGATCTCACCGAGGCGTGGTTCCGCCATTCGTCGGCTATCGATATATTCCGTCGTATTGCCGCTAAGGGCTATAAGATAGTGCTTACCACCGACCATGGCACCATAAGGGTCGATGCACCCATCAAAGTGGTTGGCGACAGGAATACAAACACAAACCTGCGCTATAAGCTCGGCAAGAACCTGGCCTATAACAGCAGGCAGGTTTTCGAGGTGAAGAATCCACAGCGTTTCGGGCTACCGTCGCCAAATGTGTCGACATCCTACATTTTCGCTGCCCGAAACGATTTCTTCGCCTATCCCAACAATTATAATTACTACGTGCAGTACTATACCGGCACATTCCAGCATGGAGGCATTTCGATGGAGGAAATGCTGGTACCGCTCATCACACTCACCCCTAAAAATTCATAATCGCAAATATGAAAACCATAGAAGTACCCAATATCGAGGCACTACCCGAAGCTGCCCGTCAGTTCGCCGCCGAGATGGGCGATAACACTGTTTTCGCTTTCTACGGCGATATGGGCGCCGGCAAAACCACATTTATCAATGCTCTCTGCGAAGTGCTTGGTGTGGATACCGCCGAGACGGCTTCGCCTACATTTGCCCTTATCAATGAATACCGTTCGGACACTACTGCTGAGCTGATATACCATTTCGATTTCTATCGCATCGAGTCGCTCGAGGAAGCTCTTGAACTCGGTATCGAGGATTATTTCGATTCGGGTGCCGTATGTCTCATCGAATGGCCCGAACGTGTGGCTGCAGCTCTGCCTTCCGATACTGTATCGGTGAAGATCACCGTCAACGACGACGATTCGCGCACACTCGCCATCAGCGAATGAGCTCTATTGAATGGCTCGATTCCTGCGCCTCGACCAACTCCGTGTTGGCCGGGCGTGCCGATGCGCCTGCAGGTCTGGTCATCGCCACCCGCGAGCAGACCGCCGGGCGCGGACAGCGCGGCAACACATGGGAGGCCCAGCCGGGAGCCAATCTCACATTCTCTCTGCTGCTTAGACCGGCGGCTATACCAGCGGCGCGCCAGTTCGAATTGTCGATGATTGTATCGCTTGCCATCGTCGATACTGTCGATGCAGTTCTGGAAGATGCCGGTTGTCCGCTACGGGCGGAAATAAAATGGCCCAACGACATATATGTGGCTGACCGCAAGATATGCGGCATATTGATCGAGAATACCCTCACGGGCCGGTCCATTGACCGTTCTATTGTAGGAATCGGTCTCAATGTGAACCAGACGGTATTTCTCAGCGATGCGCCAAATCCTGCATCACTGTGTGGCTTCACGGGCCGCACCTATATGCTCGAGCCACTTCTCGAACGGCTGAGCGATGCCATACTGAAGTCTATGTCGGCCTACGATGCAGCGCCCGATCCAGATGCTCTTACCACGCGCTACATGAGCCGTCTGTGGCGCCGGTCGGGTATGTGGCCCTTTGTCACTCCCGGGGGCGAACGCTTCGAGGCTTCGATAGAACATGTGGGCGCCGACGGTATGCTCACTCTCTCCGGCGATCGCACATTTGCCTTCAAGGAAGTTGCATTCGTGCTTTGATTATAATCTCATAGACCGATCAAAACCCATGAATCCCATAGTCTCGGTAATAGTATGCACTTATAATCAGGAGGGTACCATCGGTGCCGCTCTCGACTCTATATTGGCGCAGATCACCGATTTCGACTATGAGATTGTTGTGGCCGACGATTGCTCTACCGATGGAACCCGCGACATCTGCCGCGACTATGCCGCTCGGTTCCCCGATCGTATACGCCTCATACTTAACGATGAAAATCTGGGTATAGCCGACAACTACTTCGGCACCCTCTATGAATGCAGAGGGAAATACATCGCCGACCTCGCCGGCGATGATATCTGGTCCGATCCACATAAACTTAGCCGCCAGGTGGCTGTTATGGACTCCGACCCGGCTATCGTGTTGTGCCATGCAGCATGGCGATACCTTCATGCCGATGGATCCACGAGTGAGCCTCAGGGGTTCGCTCGTCCTGAAAAACCATATGTGTGCGATGGCGCCACCTTGGTGACGTCGCTTCTGCAGCATCGCCGCGACAAGGTGTTCATCCACCTTTGCTCGGCCATGTATCGGCGCGATACGGCGGTCGCACTCACTCAGAAATTCTCGGAATTCTTCTATGGCCGTGCTTTGCCGTGCGAGGATTTTCAGCTCGAGGTGCTTATGGCTACTGCGGGCCGAATAGCTTACGATCCTACAGAAGTGCTGCTCTACCGTGTGGGGCAAAAGAGCATATCATCGTTCGAGAATCCTGCTAAATCTGCTATTTTTGCAAGCAAGGTTGCCGTGCTCACGCACGCCCTCGCCACCGAGCTCAACGCCGATATGGCTGGCATGGCCGATTTCTTTAGCCGCCAGATGCTTTTTGCAACAGCACTGGCATTCGAGTCGGGCGATAAGCATGCCGCTGCCGAGGCTTTCGCAGCAGTGACCGCTACAAGTCCTGTACTGCCGCTACGAGCGAGAACTGCATTGGCTTTGATGAAAGTGAAACCTCTGTGGTATGTGGCACGTCATGCATTCAAACTGCTCAGATTCAACCGATGACACGGCTCGATATCAGCATATGCACCTATGGTGCCGAGGGTATCGCCCGATTGGCCGGCCGCACTCTGCCGCGTATCGATGGTGTGCGGTATGTCGTTTCGTGGCAAAACCATGGCGATATTCCTGTTCCTGAGACTCTCGATGTGCGTGAAGATGTCGATGTTTACCGTTGCAGCTCTGTCGGGCTCTCCAATAATCGCAATAACGCGCTCGAATGCTCCCGGAGCGATCTCGTGATGATATCCGACGACGACGTGGAATATTCAGCCGAGGGTATAGAGTCGATGATGGGCTATGTGGACAGCCACCCGTCCACGGCAGTGTTCACATTCATACTCGAGCGGTCGGGAGCTCCCATATATCCTGCCTGCGAAACAGTGCTTGAAGGCCGCTATCCCAAGGGCTACAGGGTGTGTTCCTGCGAAATGGTGGTGCGCAAAAGCCTGCTCGGAGACTTGAGATTTCATCCCGATTTCGGCATCAATTCGCCCGATATGCATGCCGGAGAGGACGAGCTGTTCCATCTCACGGCCATGCGTCGCGGACTGGAGTGCCGCTTCGCGCCTATTCTCATTGGCCGCCACCCGCACGCGCATACAGGCTTTGGAAAGAAGATGTCGGCCAAGGTGCTCCGTGCGCAGGGATGTGTGGCGACTCTGTTGTATCCTCGCTCATTCATGCCTCGCCTGGTGCTTAAGACATGGCGGCTGAAAAAACACGGCCAGTCCGGCATCTTTAAATCATTGATATACCTTAGCTCGGGGGCTATCCGGGCATTCAAACTTCTACATACCGACAGAGCTCGGCTATGGCCTTGACATCTAAAATCTTAAATAACCATACATGAATCGATTCACTATTGCACTTTGGCTCGCTATGCCGCTTGCGGCATCGGCTGTGACGGTCGACAGTCCCGATGGCCGTCTGTCGCTCACTCTCGATGTGGACGGCAATACTCCGGTATATTCAATATCCTACGACGGGAAAACCATTCTCGAGCCCTCGCCACTCGGCTTCAAGTCGAGCATAGGCGATTTCTCCAAGGGTTTCGGAATTGCCTCGACCAAGGTTGACACCGTGCATCGCGTTTTCGCGCAGGATAAGATCAAGAAGAAAAACATCGACTACAAGGCAACACGTCTGCGTGCCGACTTCAAAGGTCCCGACAAGCATAAATTCAGCATGGAATGGGAAGTCGCCGACAACGATGTCGCATTCCGCTATATCATACCACGCCAGGGTGGCAAAACATCTATAATTATCGATAGCGAGGCCACCGGCTATCGCTTTCCTGCCGCCACAACTGCATTCCTTACCCCTCAGAGCGATCCCATGATTGGATGGAAGGGTACAAAACCCAGCTACGAGGAATACTATGTAGCCGACGCCCCCATAGATTCGGCTTCGCAGTACGGGCATGGTTATACTTTCCCGGCGCTGTTCCGTGTCGGCGACAACGGTTGGGCACTACTCACCGAAACCGGGGTCGACGGCTACTACTGCGCCTCGCATCTGAGTGATTTCGAGAACGGTGTCTACACCATAGCTTATCCTATGCCGGGCGAGAACAATGGCAACGGTACAGCAGCCCCTGCTATGGCGCTCCCAGGGACCACTCCATGGCGTACTATCACAGTGGGCGCCGACCTTGCTCCTATTGTCGAAACGACCGCGCCTTGGAATGTTGTCGAGCCACGCTATATACTCGACCGCCCCGCCCAGACAGGACGCGGCACATGGAGCTGGCTTCTGTGGCAGGACAATTCGATAAATGCCGAAGATCAGCGTAAATTCATCGATCTTGCCTCGGAGCTGGGTTATGAGAATGTGCTCATCGACAACTGGTGGGACAATAACATCGGCCGCAAGGGCATGGAAGAGCTCATTGCCTATGCTCGCTCGAAGAATGTCAACCCGATTCTGTGGTACTCCTCGAGCGGATACTGGAACGATATAGAGCAAAGTCCTGTAAACCACATGGACCGTCCTATAGTTCGTAAGAAAGAGATGAAATGGCTCCGCGACAATGGTGTCCGCTCCATCAAGGTCGACTTCTTCGGCGGTGACAAGCAGGAGACCATGCGCCTCTACGAAGATATTCTCAGCGATGCGGCCGACTATGGCATCGACGTGGTGTTCCATGGTTGTACCCTGCCTCGCGGTTGGGAGCGTATGTATCCTAATTTCGTTGGTAGTGAAGCCGTCCTCGCTTCCGAGAATCTTGTGTTCGAGCAGAAATTCTGCGATCTCGAGGCATTCCATGCCACACTGCATCCCTTCATCCGCAATTCGGTAGCTGTCATGGAGTACGGTGGCACTGTGCTCAACAAGCGCCTCAACCGTGGCAACGACGGTGGCACTACCCGCCGTACCGGCGACGCCTTCCAGCTCGCCACATCGGTGCTTTTCCAGAATCCCGTGCAGAACTTCGCTCTCGCACCAAACAATCTTACCGACGCCCCTGCCGAAGCTATCGACTTCATGAAGGCTGTGCCCACCACCTGGGACGAGACAAAGTATATAGCCGGATATCCCGGTCGTTATGCCGTTATAGCACGCAAGCATAAGGGTACATGGTACATTGCCGGCGTTAATGCCGAGGCCAAGCCTGTGAAGCTTAAACTCGACCTGTCGGCTCTCGGTCTGCACGACGCCGAGGCTGAATGCTATTCCGACAATACCGCCCTGCAGTTCTCAAAATCGATCCTTAAGGTTAAGAATCCTGCTGCGGTGCCGGTGGAAATTGCCCCGAATGGCGGGTTGGTCCTTGTCGTTAAGTGATGTATTTGGCATGGATTTTAAATTTTTCAGAAAAGACAGCAAGAAAGACAGCGGTCTTACAGAAGCGCCTCTGAACTATTGGGAGGAAAGCTCTGTGCTGATCGCTGTGCCGCGCAGTGGTGCCGTGCTGTTGTCGGCTGATATTTTCGATAGTGTCGAGGCTATCGCCGGTGTCGATATTCTCGACAGCCGTATGCCCGACGAAGATGGCCCCGGCAAGATAGAGCTTGCCTATGATGGCGAGATATATGAGATAATCTTCTATCCCAATGACTTCCATTTGCCCGACATGCTCAGTCGCCAGGGCTATTATTTCACGGAAGAAGAGATGGAAGTGATAGCCAAGGCCGGGAGTGCCATGACTTTAATGATGGATTTCGGACAGGATTGCCGCAAATCGTATCATCTGCAGCTCATGGTCGCAAAGGCCATTGTGCCCGATCTTGTGGCTATTCTCGATGAAAGTGCGGAAAGGCTCGTAAGCGGACGTTGGGTTGCTCTTGCCACCGAATCTGCTGTGCCCCCATCGGCAACAGCGCTTTTCACCGTGCAGGCTGTTTGTGAGTCCGATGATGCCATATGGCTGCACACCCACGGACTGAACCGATGCGGGCTCTATGAACTGGAGATACTTAATTCCGATAAGCAGGTGTACAGCGAGCATCATCATCTCATCAATACATTCGCAAGCGTTATTCTCGACCGTGAGTCGAAGGTCGATCCCGGAGAGGGTGTGCGCATAGGTATGTTCAGCAACGGAGATCCGATTGTGGCCACATATGTTTCATGGGTAAGGGCTCTGCGTGAGTACGACAATCTGGACCTCGGCGGAGTGTCCGACCGACGTGAGAGCCATAATTCACGCACGGCTCCTATATTCCTGTACCTTTCGGAGAAGGACGAACAACATCATGCATACAGCAAGATAACCGATTTCACTGAGCGCTGGAGCGGCAATCCTCTGTTCTTTATCAGCACCAAAGAAACCGATCGGATGCGTGCACTTGCTCAGGAACGATTCGGTATTGTGCGGTATATGGCCGAAAAAGGATGCCCGACGTTGCTCAAAGTAGGATTGAAAACCGATAGCGGACGCAGTGACGACAATCTCGAGCACATATGGTTCGAACTGATAGAATTCGACGGAGAGAAGTTCTCTGCACGGCTCACACAGGAACCATATGACATCAGTGGTATGCACGAAGGCGATGTTGGCACCTTCACCGCGGACCAGGTTACTGACTGGATAATATATGCCGATGATAACGGCATCACGCCGGAAACAGCATATTTGCTTATATAAAAAATATCGCCCCTCGGGGCGATATTTTTATTTTTCACGCATGAATACGTTGATCGGTGTGCCTGTAAAGGTCCAGTGCTCGCGTATCTTGTTTTCGAGATAGCGACGGTACGGTTCCTTCACCCATTGCGGCAGGTTGCAGAAGAAGATAAATGTGGGCACCTGCGCTCCCTTGAGCATGGTGATGTATTTTATCTTCACGAACTTGCCTTTGTTGCTTGGCGGTGGATATGCAGCGATATCTTCCTGCATCACGGTGTTGAGCTGCGATGTCGGCACGGTACGCTTGCGGTTCTCGTAGACCTGTACGGCAGTCTCGAGCACCTTGAATATGCGTTGCTTGGTAAGCGCCGAGGTGAAGATAATGGGGAAGTCGGTGAACGGAGCGAAACGTTCGCGTATGGCTGCCTCGTAGTGCTTGATGGCTGCGGTCGATTTGTCTTCCACAAGGTCCCATTTGTTAACCACCACGACAAGGCCTTTCTTGTTTCGCTGTATGAGCGAGAATATGTTCACGTCCTGAGATTCGATACCACGGGTGGCATCTATCATGAGTATGCACACGTCGGAAGCCTCGATAGCACGTATGGAGCGAATCACCGAGTAGTACTCGATATCCTCGTTCACTTTGTTCTTCTTGCGGATACCGGCGGTATCGACCAGATAGAAGTCGAATCCGAACTTGTCGTACCGGGTGTAGATGGAATCGCGTGTGGTGCCGGCGATGTCGGTCACGATATGGCGTTCGGCGCCGATAAAGGCATTGATGAGCGAAGATTTTCCGGCGTTCGGTCGGCCTACGATAGCGAATTTAGGTATATCGTCGAGACGTTCCTGCTCCTCGATGTCGGGCTCAGGCAGTTTCTTCACAACTTCATCGAGCAAGTCGCCGGTACCATATCCGTTGACAGCCGATACGGGATACGGCTCGCCCAGACCGAGCGAATAGAATTCTGGAACGTTGTAGATCCATTCGTTCGAGTCTACTTTGTTGGCTACCAGAATCACGGGTTTGCGCGAACGGCGAAGTATCTGGGCCACATGGTCGTCGAGGTCGGTGACTCCGTTCATGGCATCGACCACGAAAAGGATTTCGTCGGCCTGTTCGATAGCCAGTTCCACCTGTTTGTTTATTTCCGCTTCGAAGATGTCGTCGGAATTAACAACCCAGCCGCCGGTATCGACGATTGAGAATTCTTTGCCGTTCCAGTCGACTTTGCCGTACTGGCGGTCGCGGGTGGTGCCGGCCGTAGGGTCGGTGATGGCCGTGCGCGACTGTGTCAGGCGATTGAAAAGTGTCGATTTACCCACATTGGGGCGTCCGACTATAGCTACGAGTTGTCCCATATTTTAGTGAAAAGTGAAGGATAGAGTGGGGTGTAGTTAAATGGAGTGGGAGAGGCTATGCTACTCGATGTAGCCGAATTGGCGGAGTTTGTTTTCGCGGTTTCGCCAGTTGGGCTCGACCTTCACGAATATTTCGAGGAAAACGCGTTTGCCGAAGAATGTCTCGATGTCGTGACGGGCCTGTGTGCCGACTTTCTTGAGCATGGAGCCGCCCTTGCCTATGAGGATGCCTTTCTGGCTGTCGCGCTCCACATAGACCACGGCCATGATGTGGATTGCATTGTCTTTCTCCTCGAATTTCTCCACGATTACTTCGGTGGAGTAGGGCACTTCCTTGTCGTAGTTGAGAAGTATTTTCTCGCGTATGATTTCTGTCACGAAGAATCGTGCCGGTTTGTCGGTAAGAGCGTCTTTGCCGAAGTAGGGTTCGCCGATGGGCAGTAGTTCCACGATGCGTTGCATCAGGTTGCTTACATTGAAGTGCTCTTTGGCCGAAGTCGGGAATACCTCTGCGTTGGGCAGCAGTTCTTTCCATCGCGACACGATGGCCTCGAGCTCGTTGTTGTTCTTCAGAAGGTCGATTTTGTTGATTACCAAAAGGACCGGAATAGGCTCTTTTGCCACTTTGGCCAGGAAGTCGGCGTTTTTGGTGGGATCTTCCACCACGTCGGTTACATACAGCAGTACATCAGCATCGGTGAGTGCACCCTCGCTGAAAGCGAGCATGCCTTCCTGCATCTTATATTTGGGTTTGAGGACTCCCGGGGTGTCGGAGAATACAATCTGATATTCGGGTGTATTCACAATGCCCATGATGCGGTGACGAGTGGTCTGCGCTTTCTGGGTGATGATGCTTATACGCTCTCCAACGAGATCGTTCATAAGCGTGGATTTGCCCACGTTGGGGTTGCCGACTATGTTTACGAAGCCTGAACGGTGTGCGGGAACTTCGGGGAGATTCTTTTCATCGGCCGGAGTGAGCACCGGCGTGCTTTCTTTTTTCTTTTCTTCCATAAGGGTAGGTGATCATACTATTTAGTATCTTAATAACAAAGATAGCACTCTAAAAGTGCTATCTCTGTGTAAAAATAATGCCATGCGGTGCATCAGATGTCCCACACCACGTACATGGCTCCCCAAGTGAATCCGGCACCGAAAGCGGTGAGGATGAGCTTGTCGCCCTTGTGAAGCTTGTCGCGGTATTCGTCGAGACAGATGGGAATTGAGGCAGCCGATGTGTTGCCTGTATGCTCGATGTTGACGAGCACTTTCTCCATGGGGAACTGTGCGCGCTGTGCCACAGCTTCGATGATGCGGAGATTTGCCTGGTGGGGGATGAGGTAGGCTACGTCGTCTACTCCAAGGCCGTTGCGCTCCATAACGTCGAGACTCGATGTGAGCATGTTGGTCACGGCATGTTTGTAGACCGCGCGGCCATCCTGGAACAGCACGTTCTCTTTTGCATCCACTGTTTCGTGGGTGGTGGGTTTCACCGAGCCGCCGGCTTTCATCAGCAGGTGGTCGCGGCCCCAGCCGTCGACATGGAATACAGCGTCCATTATACCGACCGAAGTGTCTTCGGTGGGCTCTACCAGCACGGCTGCAGCGCCGTCGCCGAAGAGCGGGCATGTGGAACGGTCGGTGTAGTCGACCATCGACGACATTTTCTCAGCGGCCACCACAATCACTTTTTTATAGATACCGCCGCATACATAAGCACGTGCTTCCTGAAGTGCTACGAGGAATCCCGCACAGGCGGCCTCCATGTCGTAGGAATAGGCGTTTTTCAGACCGCAACCTTCCACTATCACCGATCCTGTCGAGGGGAAGCGGTAGTCGGGATTGGATGTGGCGCAGATGACGATATCGATGTCTTCGGGTGCTGTGCCGGTGGAGGCGAGCAGTTTTTCAACTGCTTTGATGCCCATGTATGAGGAGCCGGCGCCTTCTATGCGCAGTATGTGGCGTTTTTTGATTCCGACGCGGGTGGTGATCCATTCATCGTTGGTATCGACCATTTGCGAGAGCATGTCGTTGTCGAGTATGCCGTCGGGGAGATATGAGGCGATGCCGGAAATGCGTGCGTGTAGCATTGCTGAGTTTGTTGTGGTTAGGTGTGTGGTTTGAGGATCTCGGGCATGGTGTGCAGCGGTAGACTATGGTTGCATACAAGAGCGGGGGCCCCGGCATTGATGGTGGCCGGTGCCTCCGGTATGCTGAAGAAGCCGGAGCTGCGGGCGATGCCCTGATGCGGTCTCTTTAAGTATGTTTGTGTTGCCGTCGGGGAGCCGTTGCCGGCTCGGACGTGGCATGTCGATACTCTTAGAGAGCGGCTTCCTTCACAACGGCCTGCTTGCCACGGTAGTAGCCGCATTCGCCGCAGACAGTGTGGTAGATGTGCCATGCACCGCAGTTGGGGCAGAGTGCCAATGTGGGAGCCACAGCCTTGTCGTGGGTGCGGCGCTTGGCGGTGCGGGTCTTCGATTGTTTGCGTTTAGGATGTGCCATTTTCTTTTATATTTCTTAGTTTTACTTCTTATTCTTCGTTGTCGGAGGTGCCGAGCTTACGCAGGGCGTCCCAGCGGGGGTCGGTGGTCTCCTGAGCGGGTTGGGAGTCATCCATCGAGTCCATCTCTTCGATGAGCTGGTCTTCGAGTTCGGAATCTTCGCCGCCTGTGGTGGCCCGGTGTTTTTTCAGCATCGCGCTCATCTGACGGTTGCATTTGCCCAGCGGATGAACGTGCTTGATGGGAATAGCGAGCACGACTGTGTCGTAGATCATATATGCCACATTCAGGAAAGCGTCGCCGGCGGGAATCTCGAGCACTTCGTCGTTGTCGTCGTTGTAGTCCTCGCCGTACTTCACCACTATGTGATAGGTTGCTTCTATCGGGAAGTGGAGATCGTCGAGGCAACGGTCGCAAATCAGGGTCACCTCTCCGGCTATGCTGAAGTCGAGTGTGTAGAATTCGCCGTTGTATACAACGGTAAGCTTCACATCGAGGTCGGCCCCGTGGATGTCGGAATTCTCCATGTTGGTGAAGAATTGCTTGTCGAGGTGATACTCGAAATTATGAGTGCCTGTGCCAAGGCTTTTGAGTGGCAATTTGAATGCCGAAAATTTTCCCATTTGCGTAATGGTTGAAAAAACTGTGCAAAGTTAAGCCTTTTCCATCAAATAGCAAAGTGCCAAGCACTTTTTTTGCTTTTCGATGCAATCGCAGTGTGTCGATCAAGGCATGTTTAGCGCCGACAACCCGGCGGTGAATCGCTACCGCCGGGTTGTGGCTGTGTGGTTGTAGCGGATTTAGTCTTCTTTTTCGAGGTCTACGTATGCGCGCCAGATGGAACCGAGCACCATCTTGATGCAATTCTCTACTATATAGGCTTTTGACACCTCTTCGTCGAGAAGGAACGAGCATTCCATGCGCACATTGCCATCGCGCACTACAGCGGTGGGAAGATTGCGGCGGCAGTTGTGGCGATTAGCCAGATGGTAGGGATCCTGGCGGGGCTCATAACCGGGAGCACCGGCGGCATAGGATAGACGGTTGTTGTTGACCATCACGAAGATAACTACGTCGTGACCGAAGTCTTCGTCGGCCGACTGAACTACCACCATGTCGCCGTCGTCGTCGAGGCGGGTGGAGATGCGGAGCTCGTCGAGATATCCGCGGATAATATTCTTATCAATCATGGCTGTTTGGCGTTTGGTTCTTGATTTACATGTAAAAGTATCGAAAAAACAGGCCCGTTACAAGCCTGTCTTTGATATTTAGTATAAATTAACTGATGTATATAAAGTTTAACTGTGGGTCGCGTCTAAAGATTGAGATATGTCCGTAGCGCGGCTACATAGTTCTCGAATGCTTCGCGTCCGAGATCGGTCACACGGCATGCAGTCCTGGTTTTTTTGCCGACGAAGCCTTTTTCGATAGTTATATAGCCGGCGGACGAAAGTTTGTCGAGCTGTACGCTGAGGTTCCCGGCAGTGGCTTCCGTCTTTTCCTTAAGATATACGAAGTCTGCTTCATCGACATTCATCAGTATCGACATAACGGCAAGCCGCAGCTGTGAGTGGAGTAGAGGGTCGAGTTCTTTCATGCCATTCCTTTTCTGTACTTTCTACATATTATAAAAGCGGGAACTATGAACATGAGCAGGAAGCATGCTATGTAGAGCGGCATTACCCAATAGACGAGTAGTGGTACTCCTATAAGAGTGGCCATGATGAGGCAAAAGCCTGTTATGACAGATATGACGCCGCCGACAATATATGAATTTTCTTGGAGTATGGCACCTTGAGCGGAGGCTCCGAGCCCTACGACAATGAATGCGTAGTAGAACATTGCCAGCCAGGCCTGTTTGTAGTCACAGAGGGTGAATATCACGCAGATGGCTGTGAGCGTAAGGCCGGTATATCCTACAATCTTCCATATGCGGTCGCTCATGCGGTCGATTGGCGTGCGTACTTTCTTTTCAGTGCGGCTTCGGCGTACTATGAGTATGTTGAGAGGGATGCCGATGACCGGAATGGCGAACCATCCGTAGTTGTATACCGGGTCGCGCATGGTGAGCAGAAGTATTGTCACCATTATTGCTGTGACTATGGTGATGATGCCCCACATCACCGACACGCGGATGTCGGCAGGTGCCACGCGGTGTTTTGTCTGCTGTATCATGGAGCTGATTATGCTCATGCTTTCTTCGGGAGAGGGAATTTTGTCTGTCATTTTTTTGAGGATTTGGAGAATGAAAACTGGGAGGATTTGTTCGAACACTGCAAAGGTAAACCAGTTTATATTATAAACCAAATTTTACACCTGTTTTTTTCTGTTTATTCCCGAAAAAAATGGAATCAGCGGAAAATGGCCGCAACCCGTGCCGCAATGAAGAATCCTACCATGGTGAGGACTATCAGGGCAGAGCAGGGCACGTCGATGATTGTGGATAGGAAAAGGCCGGTGAGCGATGCCGTAAGCGATATTACTGCCGAGGCTGTCATGACCGAACTGAAGCGGCGGAAAAACACTTCGGCAGTGATGATAGGCAGCGATAGCATCGACATGAGCAGCATGATTCCCACCAGGCGTATGGTGAGGACTATGCATACTGCTGTGAGTACGGTCATGACCACCGATATGAACCGTACCGGCAGTCCGATGACGGCGGCAAAGTCCCGGTCGAATGCGGTGGCGACTATGTTGCGGTACTGTAAGGCGAAGAACAGACCAAGTATGATGGCGAATGCGGCGAACGACCACAGGTCGCCTGTCGATACGGTGAGTATGTTGCCGAAAAGGAATGAGTTAAGCTCCGGTACATAGCCCGGTGTGAGGAACACAAACAGAACGCCGAGTGCCATGCCGAGCGCCCATACCACGGCAATTGCCGAGTCCTCGCGTACGCGGAAACGGCGCGACAGCCAGTCGACGCCGAGCGCCGATGCCACGGCGAACACCGCGGCCATGGCGATAGGGCTCATGCCCAGGAAGTAACCGAGGCCAAGGCCGCCGAAGCATGCGTGGGTTATGCCGCCGGAGATGGCTACCATGCGGCGCGATATTATATATGTTCCGATAATTGCGGCGCAGACGCTTATGAGCGCCACGCCTGCTATTGCCTGTTGGAAAAAAGCGTAGTCGAGATATTCAAGCATTGCCTGTTGCTGCCGAGCGGGCCTCGGCCACTATCATGATAAGTTCGTCGCGGACGGCTTGCGGCAGCTGGATGTTGCGGAGCTGCAGGCTCCGGGCCCATCCGGCGATATCGGCCGGCCGCATGGTGAGCAATATGTCGCGGAATTCTTCTGTTTCCTCCTCGGTGTAGGTCTCGGCATCTTTGCCGGCGTGGCGGTCGAGCTCCTCGTCGTCGTAGTACTCTATTTTCTCCGATACGGCGGCAAGCAGCGAGTCGCGTTCGCAGGTTATATGCATGCCGCAGCACTCTTCGGAGTCTTCCTGCTGGTCTGTGGTAGGCTCGGGTTCGGGTGCGTCCTGTTGGCGGCGCAGCGTGCGCTGTTCCATGAGCCACAGCAAAGCGCCCACTCCGGCAATTGCGGCAAGAAGAATAAGCGACAGCGTCATTGTTCAGGTTCTGGTATGGGTTCCGACGGATCAAGCAGGGTGAAGCCGGCTGTCCTGAGGTCGTCCCAATAGGATGGATATGATTTTTCGACAACTTCCACATCGCGCACCACTATGCCGGGCACGAATACCGATACCGGAGCAAGAGCCATGGCCATGCGGTGGTCGTTGTAGGTGTCGAAAACGGGAAGTTCGTGTATCGGACGTCGGCGACCATCCCAGCACAATACTGTGCCGTAAGCCTCGATGTCGAGTATGAAGCCGAGTTTGGCAAGTTCGCGCACCAGAGCTTCAAGGCGGTCGCATTCCTTATGATGGAGCGCTCCGACTCCGCTGAAGCGGAACGGCACACCCACCATGCAGGCTGTGACGGCGAGAGCGGGTACCGCGTCGGGCATTCCCGACATATCGGCGTCGAGGCTGTTGAACAGTTCGGGGGTAGCCGATAGCTCGGCGCCTTCATCGGTGAATTCGGTGAGCACACCAAGTTTCTCGAAGAGCGATGCTTCCTCGCTGTCGCCTTGAATCGAGTGTTCGGTAAGACCTGTAAGTGTAACCCAACCGGCAGTGAGGGCAGCGATCTCGTACCAGAACGCCGCAGCGCTCCAGTCGGGTTCGCTGTCGTTGTCCGATGCTTTCCGGTATGGAGTGTTGGGCACGGTCACT
Source organism: uncultured Muribaculaceae bacterium (assembly GCA_910587915.1). Classification (GTDB taxonomy): domain Bacteria; phylum Bacteroidota; class Bacteroidia; order Bacteroidales; family Muribaculaceae; genus CAG-873. Next base: position 70,925 of record CAJUOB010000003.1, read on the forward strand.
TTCAGGGGCTCGGCATCTGCGGCCACTCCACGGTTCTGCATCATGGCCGCCGTCATCTTTATATAAGGTAAGGAGCCGACCACTCCCTTAAGTTCAATCGTGAGCGGAGCTGCCATTAGCGGAGCAGCCATCATAAGCGCCGATATGTACTGCGAGCTCACCGATGCGTCGATAGCTATGGTGCCGCCCCTGAGTCGCCGTCCATGTATGCGCAGAGGCGGAAATCCATCCTCTCCTTCGTAGGCGATGTCAGCGCCGAGGCTGCGCAGGGCATCCACGAGTGGTCCTATGGGTCGCTTAAGCATCCGCTCCGAGCCTGTGAGCACACAGTCGGAACCTTCAGTCGCGGCTGCTATCGCACATACGAAGCGCATGGCAGTGCCCGCCGGCCCGGCGTCGATGGTGCCTGAGAGCGGCGATGACAGTATGCGCGATATGGTGTGGGTGTCGGCGCAGCTGCCTTCTGGCGGCATGGCACCGGCAAGAGCAGCCATTACGGCCGCTCTCGCTTCTATGCTTTTGCTTGGCGGGAGTTGGATGGTTGTTTCCAGTATCCCTTCGGGGGGTAGTATCCTGTAGTCCAAATCAGTCTGCTTTAATAGTGGAGCATACGGCCATTTCGAGGCTCTGGAGCGCGCCGGCGAGTACCGAGCGTGGTGCGCCCACATTGAGGCGAGCGAAACCGTCGCCCTGAGGGCCGAACATGGTGCCGTCGTTGAGGGCCAGATGTGCCTTGTCGAGGAGCAGGTTCATCACTTCGCGGTGGCACAGATGCAATCCGCGGAAGTCGAGCCACAGAAGGAACGATGCTTGCGGGCGGATGACTTTCAGGCCGGGGATGCGGCGGGCGGCGTAGTCGATCACAAATTCGATATTGCCCTGCACATATTCGAGCATCTGGTCGAGCCAAGCCTCGCCGTTGCGGTAGGCGGCTTCTGCTCCAATGGCCGAAATCATCACCGGTGCGCTGAATTCGTTTACTTCGAGCCATTTGTAGTAAGGTTCGCGGAGAGCGGGATTCTTCACCACCATCCACGAACTCACCAGGCCCGGTATGTTGAATGTCTTCGAAGGTGCGCCAAGCATTATGCCCACAGCCTCGGCGTCGGGGCCAGCGGCGAGGAAAGGTATGTGGCGGCGTCCCTCGAGCATGAGGTCTCCGTGTATTTCATCACTCACCACCACCATGTTTGCCTGGCGTGCTATGGCTGCGAGCTCGGCGAGAGTCTCTGCATCCCACTGTATGCCGATCGGGTTGTGGGGATTGCACAGTATCATCATTTTCGGTTTCTGCTCAGCGACAATCTTGCGCAGGCCGTCGAGGTCCATGCGGTATGTCTCGCCGTCGAACAGAAGGGGATTCTCGACTGCATGGCGTCCGTTGCCTTCCACTACGGTGCGGAAAGGGGTATAGACCGGCGGCTGGATGACTACGCCGTCGCCTTCGCTGGTGAAGTAGTTTACAGCCAAGGCGATTCCTTTGACAACTCCGGGCACGAAAGCGAGCTCGCTACGCGCTATGTCGAATCCGTGGCGTCGCTTGTTCCAGTCGATTATGGCCTGCCAGTATCCATCGGAAGCCTCGAAGTATCCAAGCACCGGGTGCGACAGGCGCCGGCTGAGCGCTGCTGTGATTTCCGGACAGACGGCGAAGTCGAGGTCGGCAATCCAGAGAGGAGTAAGGTCGTGACGGCCGAAAACGGCATCAAGGCGGTCGATTTTGACGGCGGCGGTGCCGTGGCGGTCGATGATTGCGTCGAAATTATACTGTGTCATGGCATTTTATTGGTTATTTTGCACAAAAGTAACCATTTTCATCGAATTACGAGGCATGCCGCAATTAAATTCTTACCTTTGCGGAACGATTAAAACGAAAGTGCATTCGAAACCTCGGACGAACATTCTACACATTATTATATATAGCAATTTTTTTGGTCATGAATAGAATCATTGTCAGCCTTTCGCTGCTGCTCGGCGCTCTGTGTGCCATGGGGCAGAAGTTTGCCACTTGCGACGTCCGCGACCTCGCTCTTATATATCAAGGTGGAACGCACCGTTGCGACTGGACTGAACCGGAGATCGAACCCTATGTGACACATCGCTTTTCCGACGGATCGGAGCAATGGCTCTTCGACGGCTTTCTGTTTCTGGAGTTTAAGGATGCCCGTGGGCATCAGTTCTCGCCTGGCTATGATAAGGTGAATGCAACCCGTGCCGAATGGGAGTGGTACATAGACCGCCTGTTCGAAAAAGAAAAATCGCTCCATGCCCTCGATGCTGTCATATCGCGGAAAAAGAACGAACTGGGCGACCCGGGCTTTCGCCACAAGGTGGTGCTTACCCTGATGGTGCCTATAAATGGCCAGACCGACTGGGGCGAAATCGACGGTGAGAAATTGGATTTCAATAATGCTGAGCACCGTCAGCGTGCTGTCAAATGGTTTGCCGATGCTCTCGAGCAGAGGTTTCGTGCCGAAAGATTCGAAAATATCGACCTGTATGGATTTTACTGGATCGACGAAGATATGGTTTCTTCGAAAGAATTGCTGCCGGCGATAGCTCCTTACGTGCATTCGAAGGACCTTAAGTTTGTGTGGATACCATATTATATGGCTCCCGGACATGAGCGCTGGCGCGAACTTGGATTCGATATCGCGTATCATCAGCCAAACCATTTTTTTAACAAGGATATACCCGATTCCCGCCTCGACGAAGCCATAGATGAGGCTCTGAAGCATGGCATGGCCATGGAGTTCGAGTGCGACGAGAATGCTCTGTCGCAGACTCCCGACTGTACTGCGTCGCGCATGACCGCTTATATGGACGCTTTCGACCGTCGCGGCGTGTTCGAAAACTCGGCGCTCGCCTACTATACGGGCAATCATCTTCTCACCGATTTTGTAAAGAATCCGTCGCCGCAGAACGCCGCACTTGCCGATCGTCTGGCGCGTTTTATCGTTGGACGCCGCCGCTGAAAGCGGGGTTTCTATTTCGGAAATCGCGGCTTTCATTTGAAATGAAAGTGTAAAAAGTACACGCTTTCATTTCGATTTTCATACTTTTTATATTTATTTTTAATTATACATATGTAATGCGCTGTATTACATGCAGTTATGCTTGCAGTGAGTTTTGTTAAAAATACTTTAGTAAAAAATTAACAATTGTTTCTTCGAAATTTTTTTGTTTTATTGCGAAAAATAGAGTAATTTAACGCCCTGAAATCATATCACAATAAAATCCTATATATCCAATTGCAAACAAAGTCCATGATATCGTTGAAAAATGCTATTGCGTCTATTTTGTCGCTTTGAAATTTTGAAACTTATCTCCTTGGGCTACCATATAGCGGCAGAAATCTGTAGATCAAACCTTTACCAAATATACCAATCACAATGAAGCCCTTTCGAGGGTTTTGTATTACGAAACAACACTCGCAATTCGAAATTAGTATTTAACACAAGTTTTATGAAATTTTCTAAATTTTTAATCGGACTGACGCTCGCGGCAGCATCGGCTCTCTTTGCAGTCTCCTGCGGCGAGGATGAACCCGAAAAAGGCCAGACCTCAGAAGGCATTAAAGTCGAGATGACCCTTCCTGCTTCGGTAGAGCTTACCAAGGGGGAAGCATGTACTCTGTCCATGAATAGTGGAAGCGTTGTTTACACCAGCGACGTAGTGCAGCTTCAGGATTCAAATGGAAAACTCATCGATTGCACCATTAGCTCTGTAACATCCGACTCTTTCACATTTGTCCTTCCCGACAGCTTCGTCGAAGGCACTTATCGTATCTACATCAAGCGTGGCTCCGAGCGCAAGCTCCTCGGCTCGTTGATTATCAAGATCGTTACCGATAAGTGGGAAATTGAAAATGGCACTACCGTATACGGTACCGTTACTTCTGCCGAAGGTCCTGTGCCCGGAGTGGTGATTAGCGACGGTGTGGACTTCGCTGTGTCCAACGAACTCGGTCGCTATGAACTCAAGTCGAAAAAAGCGCTCGGATATGTATTCATGTCGGTGCCTTCGGGATATGAGCCCAAGACTTCGGGTATTCTCCCCATCAACTATTTCGCTCTCAATGCGGCCGGTACAGTGCCCGAGAATGTCAACTTCTCGCTCGTGAAAGCAAACCAGAGCAACTACCGCGTGCTTTTCTTCGGCGATATGCACCTCGCAAACCGTACCGACGACGTGAAGCAGTTCGCTAACTTTGCCAACGATGTGAATACAAACGGTAAGTCTGGAAAAACTTACGCAATCACTCTCGGCGACATGACATGGGATATATACTGGTACGACAACAACTTCCAGTTTGCCCAGTACCTCGACCTGATGAACCGCTCGTTCAGCAACCTCACTGTTTACCACACCATCGGTAACCACGACAACGACTACAAGGCCACCAACAATTTCTCGGCCAAGAATCCATTTATCCTCTCTATCGCCCCGAACTACTATTCGTTCAACATCGGCGAAGTGCATTATGTGGTGCTCGACGACATCGATTGCAGCTCATACGACGGTACAACTTCGCGCAATTATACAGAAAAAATATTTGTGCCCCAGCTTCAGTGGCTGGCTAAGGATCTCAGCTATGTCGACAAATCGACCCCCGTTGTGCTGATGATGCATGCCCCCGCTTTCTATCCCAATGGCGCCTCTTCGTTCCGCAACAACCTGTCGAACGTGACTGAGCTTCTGCCTATCATCAAGGACTACAAGGTGCACATCGTCACCGGTCATACTCACAAGAATTTCAATGTTACTGCCGAGCATAGCGTGCTCAAGAACTACCCCGATATCATGGAACACAACGTTACTGCCGTTTGTGGCGACTGGTGGTGGAGTGGCAAGTGTACGCCCGGTGCCCTGATGGCTCCCGACGGTTCGCCTGCAGGATATGCTATCTGGGATGTCTCCGGTAAAAATTTCAACTGGATATATAAGGGCACAGGCCTCGACCAGAACATTCAGTTCCGCACCTACGACCTCAATAATGTGTCGTTCTCCCTTTCCGACGTTCCCGGTATAGGTGGTGAAGCTGCAACTTCTTTTGCAAAATACTGCGCGGCCTATCCCGCCAGCAAAGACAATAAGGTGCTCATCAACGTATGGAACTACGACCCCGAATGGACCATCACTGTAACTACAGAATCGGGCGAAACCCTCACCCCCAAGGCTGTTCAGGCATATGATCCCCTTCATATCAAAGCTATGAGCGTAAAACGCTATACAAGCACTAAAACAACAACGCCTAACTTTGTGACACAGAACTTCTGCCACTTCTTCGAGGTGACAGCACCAAATGCAGATACCGATCTTACCATAACCGTGAAAGACCGCTTCGGTCGCACATTCACCGAAAAGATGGAGCGCCCCAAGGCTTTTGAAATCAGTTCCTACACCTGGTAAGAATGAAATTATGAATCAGGAATTATGAATGATGCGTCACTATCATCATTCATAATTCATAATTCAAATTCATAATAGATTCAGAGCCCATAAATTAGAGAAAAATTTTTCCAATCACACATTCCTTAATTCTATGAAACTATTCACAAGACTGATGCTCGTGTTAGCGATTCTGTTGTCGACAACCTCGGCAGCCTTCGCACGCGAGGTGAAGGGCAATGTCGTCGATACTACCGACGAGCCCCTGATCGGTGTCTCTGTGACGGCCGGACAAAGTAAAACCGGCGTCTCCACCGACATCGACGGCAATTTCACCATTACCGTCCCAAATGGCCCTGTGACTCTTAAATTCTCGTACGTAGGCTACAACGAACAGACCGTCAACGTTGCCGCCGACCAGTCCGAGGTTAAAGTGATTCTCGAGGAAAGCTCAACAATGCTCGAGGAAACTGTCGTTATCGGCTACGGTGTACAAAAGAAAGTCAACCTGACCGGTGCTGTCGCTACTGTCGATGGCGCCAAGTTCGAAGACCGTACCGGTGGTTCCGTCACCAACATGCTTCAGGGTGCCGTTGCCGGTCTTAACGTAAGTGTGACCAACGGTCGCCCCGGTACTTCCGGTTCGCTTAACATCCGTGGTACTACATCTATCAACTCTACAGAACCCCTTGTCCTTATCGACGGTTCGGTCGGTGAAATCAACGACCTCAATCCTAACGATATCGATAACATCTCCGTTATCAAGGACGCCTCGGCAGCCGCTGTGTATGGCGCTCGTGCTGCGTTCGGTGTGATCCTCATCACTACCAAGAACGGACAGGAGAAAGACGGCAAAGCTACTGTGCGCTATAGCGGCCGCTTCGGTTGGACCAAACCTACCACATCCACAGAATACGAGACACGTGGTTACTGGTCGGTATACACCACCAACGAATTCTTCATGGCAGACTCCGGTCAGCCCTACTGGCAGTACTCCGACTACGACATGCAGCAGCTTCTTGCCCGTGTCAACGACAAGACCGAACATCCCGACCGTCCCTGGGTTGTTGAGGAAAATCGTAATGGCCGCAACCAGTGGTATTACTATGCGAACCACGACTGGTATCACTCCCTCTTCCGCGACACACGTCCTACCCAGCAGCACAGCCTCTCCGTATCTGGTGGCAACAAGGCCGTGAAGTACTTCCTCTCCGGTGGTTTCGACCGTCAGGAAGGTATGCTCAAAGTTATCCCCGACGTTTATAAGAAATACAATCTTCGCTCAAAGATCGACTTTAATGTCAACAAGTGGATTACCATGAGCAACAATACATCGTTCTTCGGCTCCACATACGACTATCAGGGTCGTTCCGGTATCGACGCAACCCTCGGATATATGGGTCGTCATGCTCTCGCATGCGTGCCCCTGATGAATCCCGACGGCACACAAATCCGTACCACTCCCTACTCCGGCTATGCAGTCGGTAACAGCCGCCACTCAGAAATCATCGACGGCAAGCACCCCAACATCGACCGTAAGACCGACTTCACAAATACCACTCGCATCAATATCAGCCCCATCAAACAGCTGACCGTTACTGCCGACTTTACCTATCGTTTCTATCAGACACGAAACGAAAACCGTGGTAATAACGTAGAGTTCCGCGAATATCCCGACCAGGATATTCAGATCTGGAATACCGGTGCCGGTCTCAATGACCTTCGCTACAGCCAGGGTACACGTCACTATTATGCTGTCAACGCATTCGCTACCTACAAGGAAACATTCGCAAACGACCATAACTTCCAGATAATGGGCGGTTATAACTACGAACGTCTCAATATCAAGAATATCGGTATGTCGGCTGAAAACCTCATTTCTGAGGATCTTACCGACTTCGACCTCGTGGGCGTGAATAGCGATGGTGATAAAATTACCGACGTTTCCGGTGGTCAGAACCAATATGCCATTCAGGGTATTTTCGGTCGTGTAAACTATGACTACAAAGGTAAATATCTCGCTGAAATCTCCGGCCGCTACGACGGTACCTCGCGTTTTGGCAAGGGTCACCGCTGGGGTTTCTTCCCCTCGGGCTCGCTCGGTTGGCGTTTCTCTGAAGAAAACTTCTGGGAATCGATCCGTCCGACTATCAACAATGCAAAACTGCGTCTGTCCTACGGTGAACTCGGCAACCAGAATGTATCGTCCTATTATACATTCCTTCGTCTTGTCACCAGCCACAAATTCGACTCTTTCACATTCGATGGTGCAAACAAGGGTACATACACATCCCTAGGCGCTCCTATCGCTTCCGACATGACTTGGGAAACTTCCAAGCAGTGGGACCTTGGTCTTGACTTCTCGATGTTCAACAACCGACTCACATTCACCGGCGACCTCTACATCCGCGACACCAAGAACATGCTCACTGACGGTATCGAACTTCCCTCGGTATACGGTGCTGATCCCCCACAGATGAATACTGCCGACCTTCGCACAAAGGGTTACGAGGCTGCGATAAGCTGGAACGACAATGTAACTGTCTTCGGTCATCCTCTGTCCTACAGCGTAGGCTTCAATATCAGCGACTACCGCTCGCATATCACACGCTACGATAATAAGGACAAGAGCTTCGCCAAGTCTTACTACGTTGGTAAGCGCATCGGCGAAATCTGGGGCTACAAGATCGATGGTATTTTCCAGACAACTGAAGAAGCTCAGGCTTATGCTCAGCAGGTCGACCTCGCTTATGTCACCAAGCGTGTGACCGGCGGATGGCAGGCCGGCGACGTGAAGTTTGTCGACCTCGATGGCGATGGTAAGATTGGTATAGGCGCCAATACTGTCGACAATCCCGGTGACCGTACTATCATCGGTAATTCGCTTGCATCGCTTCAGTATGGTTTCAATGCATCTGTCCGCTACTTCGGCTTCGATGTATCTGCATTCTTCCAGGGCACCGGTAATCACTACTGGTATCCCACCGGACAGTGTATGCCTTTCTGGGGCTCGTATTCCTACTCGTACTGCTCATTCCTCCGTCGCGACATGCGCGACCTCATCTGGAGCGAGGACAACCCCAACGCATACTTCCCACGTCCTATGGCCTATGCTGCCACTTCCGGTACGCTCAGCTTTACTAACGACCGCTATCTGCAGAACCTTCGCTATCTCCGCTTCAAGAACCTAACCGTGGGCTACACCGTGCCCCAGAAGTGGACCCGCAAGGCATATATCGAAAAGGTTCGCGTGTACTTCACCGGCGAAAACCTCTGCTATTGGTCGCCCTTGAAGAAGAATACCAAGTACCTCGACCCTGAAAGTGCCTACAGCCGTTCCAAACAGAACAATAACCTGGCATATACTTTCCCCAAGACCTACATGATAGGCATCGATGTTACTTTCTAATTTCTTAAGCCAATCCAACATGAAAAAAGCAATATTTGGCCTTTCGGTAGCTCTCTTGGCACTCACTTCGTGCGAGGACGCAATCGATCTTAAGCCTCAGGACCGTGTGGATATGGACAGCTACTTCCAGACCTCTGCCGACCTGGAAATGTTCTCCAATCCCTTCTATAACAATTTGCTCGACAAAGAACCCGAGCGCGAAAAAAGCGACTTCTATCTCACTCAGACACTCTCTGATGTGATGCTCGGTGGTACCAAACGTACCACTCCCGCTTCTGCCGGTTCCGGTGGATGGAGCTGGGGCAACCTTCGCCGCATAAACACACTGTGGCAATATGCCGACCGCTGCCCCGACACCGATGCTGTTGCAAAGTACAAAGGTGTCACTGCATTCTTCCGTGCTCTCTTCTATTTCGAGAAAGTGGAACGTTTCGGCGATGTGCCCTGGTACGACCATGAAATCGGTTCGGCCGACGAAGACCTCTACAAGCCCCGCGATTCGCGCGAACTCGTAATGTCTAATGTGGTTGCCGACCTCGACTTCGCTATCGCAAACTGCCCCGACAAGGCCAAGGAACCCAATAATCCGTTCCGAATCACCAAGGGTGCGGCTCTCGCTTTGAAAGCCAGAGTTTGTCTCTTCGAAGGTACTTTCCGCAAGTATCATAACATCTCGCTCGAAGGACACGACTACATGTGGTATCTCTCTCAGGCTGCTGAAGCTGCCGAGACTCTCATGAACCGCAGCGAATATAAACTATACTCCACCGGCAAGCCCGAAGAAGACTATCTTAACCTCTTCACATTCGAGGATGCCAACACCGATGAGTATATCCTCGCTATCCGCTTCACCGGTGCTACCGGCGCATACCACGAAGCTGCATCCAGCACATTGCAGCCTACTGGTGGTACTCCCGGTTTCCCCCGCAAGCTTGTGTACCAGTATCTGATGAAAGACGGTTCTCGCTACACCGATATTGCCGGATACGATAAGAAATCGTTCGTAGATCTCGTGAAGGACCGCGACCCGCGTCTGGCACAGAGTATTCGTACTACCGGTTACCACCGCATCGGTAAAACCGAAATCCTTGCTCCGGACTTCACTGCAACTACAACAGGCTTCCAGCCCATCAAGTTTGTACAGAGCCCTCTCCTTGAGAGCGGTCAGCTCGACAACAAGCGTTCTACTTGCGATATGCCGGTTCTTCGCTACGGTGAAGTGCTCCTCAACTTTGCCGAGGCTAAGGCTGAAGCAGGTACTCTTACCCAGGCCGATCTCGACAAGTCTATTAACCTGCTTCGTGCTCGTGCAGGTATGCCCAGCATGAACATGAGTTCGGCCAATGCCAATCCCGATCCCTTCCTTACTGATGCGAACTATGGCTACACCAATGTTACTGGTCCCAATCAAGGTGTAATCCTCGAAATCCGTCGCGAACGTGCTGTCGAATTCGTTATGGAAGGCGCCCGTCTGATGGACCTTCTCCGCTGGCGTGCCGGCTATTGCCTCGATCAGGATATCTATGGTATGTACTTCCCCGGTCCCGGCGAATATGATCTCACTGGCGATGGCAAGGCTGACGTAGTGCTCTATACTTCTTCCCAGGCTAAGCCAACTGTCGCAGCTGGTGTTCAGGTGTATAAGATTGGTACCGACATTTATCTCTCAGACGGTGAGTCTGGTTACACTGACTATCATCGTTCGCAGCCTCGAAATGGATGGAATGACGCTCGCGACTATTACTACGGACTTCCCATAAATGATCTTTCGCTTAATCCTAACCTTACTCAGAATCCCGGTTGGGATGATATCGAGCGAAAAAATTAATTTCGGTAATCTCAGCACTAGATTTAATTCTAGTGTTGAGACCGAAAAAATCAACTTTCAATTGATTTAATATTATGAAGAAATTCAATATATACATATTCGCGCTTCTCGGCATTATCGGATGCATGTTCACATCGTGCGATGACGATGATAATGTCACCGTAGCACAGGCCGTGCTTGCAAGCGCGCCGAGCCTCACCTTCGAAGGCATTTCGGCCCAGCCTCAGAGTATCCTCATATATGCGGATGCCGACTGGTATTCCGAGGCTCCCGACTATGTTACTGTAACTCCGGCTACCGGTCATGGTGGCACTACCGAAGTTACTATCACCATCGGTGACAACATGCGCGACGGCGCCCTCGACAATCCCCGTCAGATCGACGTCCTCTTCCGTGGCGACACTAAGAAGAGCATCGCTACTGTAACCATCTTCCAGCTTGGCGATACATACCGTGGAGTGGCCGAATACACCATCCCCGAGATTATGATTGCGCCCGACAAGACTCCCATGGTTCTCCCGGGTCTCACTGTCACCAATGTTTTCAAGAATGGTCTTCTTCTCACCGACGGTAGCAACTACGTGTACTCCCTCGGTAAGCCCGAAGGTGTCGAGGTTGGTGCCACCGGTACATTCTCCGGTATCAAGAATACCGACGACGCAGGTGCGCCCTATGTCGCTGGAGAAGTTTTCAAGGCTACTGGTACATCCGAGGTTAATCTTGGCGAACCCGAAGACATCACAGCTTCTCTTGGCTCATATAACTCCGATGCCATCAAGTACATCACTCTCAAGGGCCATGTGGAAGGTTCTAATATTCTTGTCGATGGACAGTCGGGTGCCGTTGTCACCATCGATGCTGTCGATGGTCTCGATGTTGGCGAATATGCTAACCACACCGTGCAGATCACCGGCTTCTTTGCAGGCAAGCAGGCCAATAATCTCCGCATTCTTGCTACTGAGCTCGAAGACCTCGGCCTATATCAGGTTGTATACTGGAGCGAGGATTTCGAATGGATGGAACCTTGGGTTGGCAAATCCGGCTCAACTGTAGAGTCTAATAATCCTGATGCAACAGCTAATCAGTTGGGTACGAACAAAGCTATGCTCGACGGTGTGGAATATACCACTATCGGCATTCTTGAGCATTATGGATATTCGTTTGTTATTGAACATGCCGCATCGAAAGCTGCTCGCGAAGCAAAGGCTCAGATCTATGTGCAGAAGAACTATCTTAAGTTCGGTCTTACAGGTTACTACTCCGGCATTACTCTCAAGCCTATTGAGACCGTGCCTGCCAACGAACACGTTATTCTCGCGTTCGACTGGTGCTCGATGCGTCAGGGCACAGGTGTCTGGGACCCGACAAAGCTTGTTGTTATTGTAAAGAACGGCGATGAGGAAAAACAATTTGAAGTTCCCGATCATACATATGTGACAAAAGGCGATTACTTCTGGACCAATGCTCGCATTGACCTTGGTACTACCCTCATCAACAAGGATACAAAGATAACCATTCGTAACAGTGACGAGCAGTGGCCACCTGCCGATGGCTCCGCTCCCGCTCTCCGCTGGTTCCTTGATAACCTTAAAATTATTCAGGCAGAATAAACCCTGTTAAATACTAATTCCCCCGAAAAGGGTGCGTCGCCACATGCGTCGCACCCTTTTCTCTTGATTTGTGTATGTCATCGCCAAGTCCTACCTTTGCAGCGATGTAAGCATTACCATCGTTACAATTATGAAAGAAAAGACACTCAGACTACTCGATACACTCCGCCGGAAAGACCGCAAGTCGGTACTATTCGTATGCCTTGGTAATATATGCCGTTCGCCGGCGGCTGAAGGCGTGTTTCGCGCCATGGTAGAGGAAGCCGGGCAGCAGGATTGCTGGCATATCGATTCTGCCGGTACGGGCCGCTATCACATCGGTCAGCTTCCCGACAACCGCATGCGTGTTCATGCCCGCCGCCGTGGGCTCGAGCTGACCCATCGCTGCCGTCAGGTGTGCGAGGCCGACTTCGACGATTTCGATATCATAATTCCAATGGATGCCGACAACGAGGCCAACCTGCGCCGAGTGGCACCAAGCCCCGAAGCGCTCGATAAAATTGTGCCTATGGCTGAATTTGTCGACATGGCCATGCGCTACGATTACATCCCCGACCCATACTACGAAGGCGCCGAAGGCTTCGAGCTTGTGCTCGATCTCCTCTATAGCGGTTGCTCCCGCCTGCTGTCTCTTTTGAGCTAAGGAAGCTATTTTTTAAGTTAATGAAGTGGAAATAGTTAAAGAGTTAAGACAATGGAAACATCGCACTTCTCAGCACTCAGTACATATATCTTAACCCCCTTAACTCTATTAACTCCCTTAACTCCCTTAACTTAAAAGACGAAAGTCTTCAGTCAAAAGGGGCAAGAGTTAATGAAGTGGAAATAGTTAAAGAGTTAAGACAATAGTTACATCGCAGCTCTCAGTACAAATATCTTAACTCCTTTAACCTCCTTAACTTCTTTAACTTTAAAAAAAGGATCAATCCGAATACGGCAGCTCAATGCGGAATGTCGTTGCCTGATAAGGTATCGAGCGCGCCACAAAAATCGACCCGCCGTGGTATTGCTCCACTATGCGCTTGGCAAGTGTAAGCCCCAGACCCCAGCCGCGGCTTTTGGTCGTGTAGCCTGGATTGAATACCGTTTTGAAATTCTTGCGGCTTATACCCTTGCCGGTGTCGGTGATTTCTATGGCCGGCCCCGACGGTCCGGCGACAACCTTCACCGATAGATCGCCGTGGCCTTCCATGGCATCTACGGCGTTCTTTATCAGATTCTCGATCACCCATTCGAGCAACGGTGCCGATGCATCCACCGGCTGGGCCTCAGCGGCCGTATCGATTGTCAGGTTTACCTTTGGCGATATGCGTGTGCTCATGTAGCCCGCCGCCGACGATACCACCGAGTTCAGGTCGCGGCGCTCCAACCGTGGCGCCGAGCCTATTTTGGAGAATCGCGAAGCGATGGTGCTCAATCGGTTCACGTCCTTATTCATCTCAGCGATGGTATCGGCATCGACCCCCATGTCGCCGAGCAACTCCATCCATGCCATGAGCGACGATATCGGTGTGCCGAGTTGATGTGCGGTTTCTTTCGAGAGGCCCACCCACACCTTGTTCTGCTCCGCCTTTTTGGTCGACAACACCGCAAAGTACACCACAGCGATAAAAGCAAGCATCACGAGCAGCTGCACGAACGGAAATACGCTGATGCGTCGCAGTAGGGTAGAGTCCTCGTAGTAGAGATATTGCTCCACTCCGGGTGCGACTTCGATCACAATCCGTCGGGACCCTTCCTGAAGCGCTGCAAGCCTATCCTGTAGAAATGCCACATTGGCCTGGTTCGACGGCAACCCATAGGCCGGATTATCGTCGGCTACGGGCAGCTCGAAGTTTCGGAATTGCGATATGTTGCCATCTGCATCGGTGAGCAGCACAGGGATGGTGGTGTTGCGCTGTATTATGCCGAGAAGAAAATCGATGTTGGCGGCATCCACCTCCTCGGCGCCCGAAGTCGCTGCGAGCAGTTGCTGTGTGGCATCTGCCCATATTTCCATACGCTCGCGTTCCTGCTGCGAAAGATCGCGGATGAGACTGTCGGAAAAAGCCAGAAACAAAGCCACGACACCGGCCGCGGCCACAAGAAAGGCAAGCTTGCCATAGCGCCTTAGTTCATAGATGTTAGCCATGCTGCAAAATTAACCCATACACCCGAAAAAAACAAAAAACGCCCGCAGAGCATTTGCACTGCGGGTGTTTTGCCATATTAGTGAAGAAAAAGAGGTCGTGGCCGTCAGCGGCTCTGCGACCCGACATCATCACTGTACCAGCGATACGATGATTTCTTTTTCGTCTTCAGGATCGGGGTTCATTTCAATTTTACCTTCGCGGGCAAGCCAACCCAAAGCTGCATACACTTCTTTGTCTTTGAGCTTGGTGATTTTTTTGAGCTGCTTGATGCCGAGGGCTTCTGCACCGCTCAGGGCCACCCACACGGTGCCGGCGTTTACGCCGATTACTTCTGTGTTCATTGGATTGTCGTTTATTTAATTGTTAGACATTGTTGTTTTATATGGGTGAATTTTGGTCTTATGCCTGCAAAATTAACATAAATTGAATAATTCACAACTATAAAAATGTAACAATCTTGCCCCGATTTTGTTTTGCTTGCTGTAATGCATTGTTGCATAATGTGTTTTAGACTGTCTTTTTTGATGTGATTGATGACATAAATTTCCTATGTTTCTAAGGTTACGGCGCATATTGATGCAAGTTTTGCGCATTGGGTAACTTTTTGCTATTAGAGTATTGCTTTGCTCGAATATATATCATAAATTTGCGCATTGTTCAATCGTATTATTTCTATCTATCCTTATGAAAAAACTCTACTCTGCTATTTTACTCCTGTTGGTATGCATGGTTTCGCATGCCGGTGGGTTCGAAAGCATGCGCAAGCCGTATCGTCTGCCCAATGTCTCTAAATCAGAGACAATGGCCTTGAAGGCTCCTGCTGCACAGACCGATGCAGAATGGTCTGAATGGCATGAATATGGCACCGGCACATTCACCATCGACGATATGTTCGATGCCTTCCTCGGAACATCCTATGAAGGCTCATATCCGGGTGTGAAAGTCGATTGCCGTCAGAATCTGACAGATCCGACCAAAGAACAGTATCGATTTAACGGCATATTCAACAATGCCACTATTGTATTTGATTTCGACAGAACCACAAAGCAGCTCTTTGTGCAGCCTTAGGAAATCGGAATCGATTATTTCGATATCCCTGGTATGGCTGTCAAGGCCATCGACTCAGCCACGCTATGGCCGTATCTGGGACCTGATGGCGGCTATGACCAGGCTACTATCGACGATATGTATGCCCAGTATTCGGCATATAATTATTTCATCCCTACCTTGGGCCGGTTCTACATCTATTTCGCTTTCGTCGTTGATGGTATGGATGATGCTGTCGCTTTGAGCGACTGCTCTCTGCAGCTTGATAACTATCCCGATTATACTCCCGAGATAGAGGTTTCTAAGTATATGATCCCGGGAGAGGCCAAGGCTTCTGTATCGTTTGTCGAGGAGACTGCATATGCACTGTATGCTGTCAGCAACCGTCCTCACTCCAGCGCTATTCTCGATTATATCATAGAGAAAGGCGAGACCGAGAATATGATATATAAGATTACTGTTCCGGGCGAGGTGAAATTGCCTACAGGTGCGCACAATAAGGTGAGCGACCTCATTGTCATAACATTCGACAAAGATGGCGAGCCTCTCGAAATGGCCTCGAAACTGTTCACCATTGTCGACGACGAAGCCGACAAGTGGAAGTCGCTTGGTAAGGCGGGTGTATTCTGCGATATTCTCGAAGGAACCGTATTCGAGATCGCCGGAAATAATTATGAAGTGGAGGTGCAGCAGAATATATCCAATCCGGCCCTCTATCGAGTGGTCGACCTCTATGGAGCTGACTCGCCGCTCACTACTCCTGAGCAGGTTGTATCGCCGTATCATTCCTACATTGTGTTCGACACTACCGATCCTGAGATGGTGCAGGTGGCCCATACCGATCTCGGAATCGATATGGGCGGTGGCTCGTTCATTGTATACGCCGATGCTACCGAGAAGCTATATGGTGGTAAATCCGTCGACGATATTAAGGCAGGTGGCCGATGCGGCACTTTCGTGGACGGCATGATCTCGTTCCCCGACAAGGGTCTTCAGATTATATGCGATGATTTCAGCGTGTTTGGCGGAACCAAGAACGCTGCATATGGCTGTGGTGGCTTCCAGCTCGATCTCGACGGACTGTCCGGCATTGAGAATGTAGCTGTGGCAGATGGCCAGAAAACGACATATTTCAATCTTCAGGGTCTGCCGGTAGATAATCCCGGACCGGGAATGTATATTCGTCGGCAAGGATCCAAGGTAACCAAAGTTATGGTAAAGTAATTTGTTTCCAGTTAGCACTGTCAGCCCCGGGAGTTTTATCCCGGGGCTTTTTGCGTGTCATCATGTTGAATCCTCAGCTAAAATATGTATCTTTGTGTCGTGAAATGGATTAACCGTGTATTCGACTTCTTCCGCAGTGCGCGTCGCCGTATTGCGCTTGCAGGTGTATGCTCCATTTTCATGCTTGGTCTCACGT
Source organism: uncultured Muribaculaceae bacterium (assembly GCA_910587915.1). Lineage (GTDB taxonomy): Bacteria > Bacteroidota > Bacteroidia > Bacteroidales > Muribaculaceae > CAG-873. The sequence goes on from CAJUOB010000003.1 coordinate 87,762, forward strand.
GGTACTCCGATCGCTCGGTGCATACTGTCGGCACCGAGGATATACTCATGCGACACGCTTATCTGCTCATGAAAGTGCTCGGGCGCTCCGACAAGATGGTGCCCGATGATATTTTGGCTGTGAATGTGTCGTACGACAGGCAGTTGGCCCCCGTGTGCGATATCTACGGATCGTATATGGGCACCCGCTCGGTGGCACATCGTGGTCATCTCCTTGAGTTTCTCGAAGAGTTGAAGGGAACGGGCTATAAAGCGATACTTATCGACATATTCTTCGATGGTGACAATCCTGCCCCGGGTGATACCGCGCTCATAGCGCTTATCAATGGCATGGACCGCATAGTTGTGCCATCGCATGTGTCGGGAAATGTGTCGCCCATGCTTAAAGCCGATAAGATTGCTTCGGGCGACTATTCGGTAAACATCTATGAAAATGATTTTGTGAAATATCCTTTCCGCCTTGGCGACGGATCACCCTCGCTTGCCTTGCAAGCCCACCGTCTTGCCGGAGGAAAGGCTCTGACCGAAGGCCGCATTCTCGATCAGCCCACCATGATTCTGCCTCTCGATATAACAATGCGCTCGCCCGAGAATGACGATGGCACATTAGCATGGTATAATCTTGGAGCCAATTTGCTCGACAACCCCTACACACGCGCTGCCATTCCCGACCTTGTTCGCGATAAGATTGTGGTTATCGGCGACTATGTGTCCGACTCCGATACACATGGATCGTATGTCGGCGATATGACAGGCCCCGCCATCCATGTCAATGCTCTTGATGCGCTCTCACGAGGTCTGCATCGTATAAATCTATGGGAAATGCTGGTGTGGGCGCTCGCATATATGGCCATCTGCACATCGATAATTTTAGGAATGTCCATATGGCGTAAACTGCCGTTCAGGCGTGGTCCTTTCGTGGAGTTTTGTCTCGGATTCATTAGTTTCGCCGTCTTTTTGTGGATATTAGAGTTTATTTTGTATATTTGCTTCGGAAAATTCCACGACACGTTTCTGGTGGTGGCATTCCTGTCGATATATACCATATTCTGCCAACAATTGAATAAAAAGCACCCCCTATGATAAGACTGTTGATGATGGCTATATGCATGCTGGCCTGTATGGTGGCTCATGCCGATTACCGCATATTGTTCCTCAATACACCCTCTATAGTCATAGGTGGCAAGGTCCTGAAAGTCGACGATACTTTTGCTGGCGATGCCATAATAAAATGGACTTCTCCAAAGCAGGCCATGAGAGTGCTCAACACCGCCACCGGAGAGCAGAGAGTGTTCGTGGCTGATGATTTCAGCAAGGCCAATGCCAATAGTCTTCAGGCATATCTCTCGCGCACCAAGCGGCTTTCCACCGATTCTGCGGGCGCCCCGGCCATTGCATCGCTCGCTACCTATCTCAACAACCGCTTCTATCTCCTCGACCGGCTCGACATCGCCACCGGCGTACCTACCGATGCAAGGCATTATTTTTTCATAACCTACAACTTCAATGGCGAGGAAATAACCAAGGCGGTGCCAAATGTCGACGGCACATTCACCCTCACTTTATCGACGTTCTATTTCACAGGCCGCAAAGCTTCCGATGAAGTGGTCGTAAAAGTATATTACTACGATAAAGATGCCGATAGGGTGACGCCGGTATGCGAAAATATGCGGATAGTACCTCTTCCTACACGTCTGAAATAATATCCATCCACGAAATATAGAATACCAAAACCCTCATAATCCAACATCTGGCGACGGCCCTGCGGTCTCGCCGCAAAAAAAACATGCATAACGCAATGGACATTAAAACAATCAACCGCGCAGCCGACAACATCCGAATCCTGGCTGCCTCTATGGTAGAAAAAGCAAAATCCGGTCATCCCGGCGGTGCCATGGGTGGTGCCGACTTCGTAAACGTACTGTTCTCGCAGTTCCTTGTCACCGACCCCGACGATCCCACATGGTTCGCCCGCGACCGCTTCTTCCTCGATCCCGGTCATATGTCGCCCATGCTCTACTCGGTGCTCGCTCTTGCCGGCCACTACACCCTCGACGAGCTCCAGCAGTTCCGTCAGTGGGGTTCGGTAACTCCCGGTCACCCCGAGCTCGATCCCGAGCGTGGTGTTGAGAATACCTCCGGTCCTCTCGGCCAGGGTCATACAATGGCAGTAGGCTGCGCTATAGCCGAGCGTTTCCTGCAGGCCCGTTTCGGCGAGGCTGTGGCCCATAAGACATATGCCTTCATCTCCGACGGCGGCATTCAGGAAGAAATTTCGCAGGGTGCCGGCCGTATCGCCGGATATCTCGGTCTTTCCAACCTTATAATGTTCTACGACTGCAACGGTGTGCAGCTCTCCACAATGGTCGATGCTGTCGACCGCGAGGACTATGCTGCTAAGTACCGCGCATGGCATTGGAACGTGCTCGAAATCGATGGCAACGATCCCGCTGCTATCGCCGAAGCTATTGTCAAGGCCCAGGCTGAGACAAAGAAGCCTACTCTCATCATCGGTCACACCGTGATGGGCAAGGGCGCCGTCAAAGCCGACGGCGAAGGCTTCGAAGGCCAGTGCTCGACTCATGGCCAGCCTCTGAGCAAGAGCGGCGCCGACTATGCCGCTACCGTGGCTAATCTGGGCGGTGATCCCGAGAACCCCTGGAAGATTTTCCCCGAGGCAGAAACCCTCTACGAGAACCGTCGCACCGAGCTCCGCGCTATCGTGGCAAAGCGTCGCGAGGCTTTCAAGGCTTGGGCCGATGCTAATCCTGCCCTCGCTATCGAGCTCAAGGGCTACCTCGAAGGCGTGCTTCCCGAAATCGACCACACCGCTATCGTTCATAAAGCCGACACTTCCACCCGCCAGGCTTCTGCCGATGTCCTTTCGGTTCTGGCCGAGAAAGTGGGCAATATGATCGTATCGTCGGCCGACCTCGCTAACTCCGACAAGACCGACGGCTTCCTCAAGAAGACCCACGCCTTCACTGCCGACGATTTCTCCGGCGCCTTCTTCCAGGCCGGTGTGGCTGAGCTCACCATGGCCGCTATCATGAATGGTGTCGCTCTCCACGGTGGTGTGATCGGTGCCTGCGGCACATTCTTCGTATTCTCCGACTATATGAAGCCCGCAGTGCGCATGGCTGCCCTGATGGAGCTCCCCGTGAAGTATATCTGGACACACGATGCCTTCCGCGTAGGTGAGGACGGTCCTACACACGAGCCCATCGAGCAGGAAGCACAGCTCCGTCTCATGGAGCAGATCTCCAACTTCAGCGGAAAGCCCTCTATGCTCGTTCTGCGCCCGGCCGACGCTGCCGAGACATCGGTATGCTACAAGATGGCCATGGAGAACAAATACACTCCCACCGCGCTCATCCTCTCGCGCCAGGATATCAAGGATCTCCCTGCACCTGCCGGCACCACCCGTGCACAGGCTGCTCTCGCTGCCGAGCGTGGCGGTTACACTGTCATCGCTCCCGAAGGCACTCCCGATGTAGTGATGGTAGCCAACGGCTCGGAAGTATCGCTCCTCTGCGAGGTCGCTGCATTGCTCGAAGCCGACGGAATCAAGGCCGCAGTAGTGTCGATGCCCTCTGCCGGCCTCTTCAACAGCCAGCCCGAGGCATACCGCATGTCGGTTCTTCCTGCAGGCGTGCGTCAGTTCGGTCTCACCGCCGGTCTGCCCACCGCGCTTATGACCATCAAGGGCTTCAATGGCGAAATCTTCGGCATGGAACGCTTCGGTGCTTCTGCGCCTTATAAGATTCTCGACGAAAAATTCGGTTACACCGCTCCTCAGGTGTTCGAAAGAGTACGCAATCTTCTTGGCTGAATGAGCCTCGTTGACTGTTAAAATTTAGAGAGCGCTTTCAATAAATTTCACATTTATAGGTCATGTATCAAAAAAATGTTGTAATTTAGCGCTCTCTAATCGTCTCCAGACATCACATTCAACCATTAATCATAACAATCTCTATGAAAAAAGGTACTCTTTTAGCATGCGCTGCTGCCATCGCTTTTGGTGCGCAGATCGCTACAGCTCAGGAGAATCAGGAGATCACTTACGTCTCCGATCCCGCACAGGGCCTCCTCATCAACCGCATGCAGGACAACTGGTTCATCACCGCTGAAGGTGGAGCAAGTTTCTATCTTGCCGATAAATCTATCCACCGCAAAGCAAGCGACCGCTTCATGCCGGCCGCTTCTATCTATGTAGGCAAGCACATCTCGCCCGTGTTCGGTCTCCGTGCAGGTATCAACTGGCTTGGCCTTAAGGGTCTCGCTACCGGTCCCGACTATATCGGCGCTATGCCCAACGAAATGGTTGGCAGCTACTACAAGACCAAATACAACGAATTCGGTCTCGTATTCGACGTTATGGTAAACCTCACCAACTGGTGGTGCGGCTATAACCCCAACCGCGTATACAACGCCACCGTTTATGCAGGTGCCGGTGCATACTCCACTTTCACAAAGCACTACAAGGGCAACAACCCCGACGGATGGCACCACGATAACGACGCTATCATGACTCTCCGTGCCGGCTTGCTCAACTCGTTCCGCCTCAACAAGCACATCGCTCTCTCGCTCGATCTCCGCATCAGCGGTCTCGACGGTCTTCAGAACTTCGGTGGCACAGGTTGGAACAACAAGTATGCAAGCCTTCAGGGCTATGTAGGCATCACCTACAACTTCAATAAGACCGACTGGAGCGCTCCCGTCGTTCCCGTTTGCCCCGAACCCGAAAACTGCGACGCTCTCCGCGCTCGTCTCGCTGCTGCCGATGCCCGCATCGCCGACCTCGAAAGCCAGCTCAAAGACTGCCTCTCGCGTCCTGTTGAAACAAAGGTTGAGGCTGCCGGTCCCCTCGCTACCGTTTACTATCCCATCGGTGTTTCGCGTCTGAGCCGCGAAAACCAGCGTGTGGTTAAGGCTATCGCCTACGTTATGACCCAGAACCCCGACAAGAAGTACGTTCTCACCGGCTGGGCCGACAACTACACCGGTACCGACAACATCAACATGCGTCTGCGTAAGAACCGTGCTGAAGGCGTTGCCAAGCTCCTCGTTCGCAACGGTGTTTCCGAAAGCCAGATCACCACTACCACCAACAACGGTAACCTCTCCGACCTCGGTGAAAAGTGCGTGGCTCTCGACCGTGCAGTGACCATCGAAGAAGCTAAATAATTCAACCCGAATATAGCGAAAAAAACCGTGGCAGCCTCTGCCGCGGTTTTTTTCGCTATTTTTGTATTCTCTATGGAATCCTCGATCACCAATTCACACACACGCCCTGTGAAAGGGCGCTTCGCGCCATCGCCCACAGGCCGCATGCATCTTGGTAATGTGGCTGCCGCGCTGTTGTCGTGGCTGTCGGCAAAATCAGCCGGCGGCTCATGGCTGCTTCGAATAGAGGACCTCGACCCGCAGCGGTCGAAGGTTGAGCATGCTCGCCTGGTAGAGGACGACCTCGCCTGGCTTGGACTTGAGTGGGACGAAGGGGGACTCGATGATATCGGGTCGAATGCACCCTACTCGCAGAGCCGGCGCCACGACATATATGCGCAATTCCTGGAGCGCTTGAATGACACCGGCTATACCTACCCGTGTCGTTGCACCCGAGCCGAGATAATGGCCACGCAGGCTCCGCATCAGTCCGATGGCCGCGTGGTCTATGGCGGTCGCTGCCGTCCGGCGGTGCTTCCATGTTCACAAGCCGACTTCACCGGAGCTGCCACACGCATCTATGTACCCGATGAAGTCATATCCTATCGCGATGGTCTCTACGGCGACATGCACTTTAATCTTGCCCGCGAGGTGGGCGACTTTGTGCTTCGCCGGGCCGACGGAGCATGGGCCTACCAGCTCGCCGTAGTGGTCGACGACGCTCTCATGGGGGTGACAGAGGTCGTCCGTGGCTCAGATCTCCTGCTGTCGGCCGCCCAGCAGATCTATCTATATCGTCTGCTCGGACTCGAACCGCCATGTTTTGCACATGTGCCGCTGCTGTGCAGCGATGGTGGGCGTCGCCTCAGTAAGCGCGACCGTTCGCTCGACATGCAGTCGTTGCGCGCACGTTTCTCGGCTCCCGAACTGATTGGCCGAGTGGCTGCCATGCTCGGACTTATCCCGGAATATTCCCCGGCGACTCCGGCCGCTCTGGTCGAGGGCTTCTCATGGGCAAAAATAAAGCCGGAGCTGACCCTGGAAGTCAACCCCGACTTATTTTAGAGTGTGTTTGAATTTAACTCAATGAAATACTTTGGTGTAAAAACGGCCTTTTCCGAGCTAATTCAGTTAAATCCAAACACACTCTAAGAGTTTCTATTAGCGCACTATCATCTTCTCGGTGCCAACGATATATACGCCGGGCGCAAGGCCTTCGGTGGCATTGTCGCGGGCAACGCCTCTGCGCAGCAGTGCTCCGGTGACGGAGTATACATCGACAGTGTTGTCCCCGCTATTTTCCACCGTCACATTTCCGATACCCGACGACGCGCCTTTGTAGTACAGGCGGATATTGTCGAAGCAACACCAGTCGCCGCTTATTGCACGTGTTTTCTTAAACCCTATGCGGAGATCGCCGCTCTCGGTGAGCTCCGTGTATATCGGGGTGTTGTGGTACAGATTGTTGACGTTGAATGCCGTATGCGACTGCCCTACGTTGTCGGGAACAGTGGGTAGGGTAGTGTCGTAGAGCGACATGAATGTGCCCTCGGCATCGTTCATGTAGAATTTTGCTAATAGTTGCTCTGTGCCGTTCTCGTGTGCCGTGCGCGAAGCATCCTGATATCCATAGCGGTAGAATCCCTGGATCTCGAGACGGTATTTGCCGGCCGGCATGTCGGTGAGCACTTGATAGGTGTCGAAGACTTTGTTCCAGAATTCCGCTACACCAGCGCTGGTGGCGGTGAACGACGATCCGGTCCAACCGGTTCCGGTGTTGCCGTTGAAGTCGGCATTGGTCAGCCGGTCGGTCACGTCCACGTAGTCGTCCTGATAGGCATTCTGTAGGGCTTCCAGCGCGGCGGGCAGGGCTTCGTAGAGGTCGGCTACCGTGCGGTTGCTGTCGATGGCCTTACGTGCGGCAGCTATCGCCTGTGTAAAGTCATCGCCAAGCTGCTCGTAGCGCTTTATCGTTGTCTCTATCTTGCTCCATGTGTCGAGCACGGTATATTCTTCCTCGGTCACTGTCATCATCGAGCCGTGTTGGAAGCTGCCTGTGCCCGAAAGTTTGGTCGATGAGCTGTAGCCGGTGCCCATGTGGTTTATGTCGACCACCTTATAAGTATATTCGGAGTCATAGCGCATATAGTAGAGGTTGTATATGTCCTCATCGATGCGTCGTATGTGCGTGGGTCCTTCGACGGCTGCATCGCCCTCGGCCCGCATATGCATCACCTCTGTCCACGGTTCACCAAGAAGCTTGGGCGAGGTGTATTCGAATATGCCTGTCGAGGCTGCGCCGGCGCCCTCTTTCTTTATCATCATGTGGTATAGGCCGTCGTACTCGCTGTAGAGTATGTCGGCATCGATCACGGCATAGCCGGGATCGTAGAAGAGCCGTGGCTGTGTGAGGGTCTTGAAGTCGCGGTCGGCGTAGGAGTAGAACATGCGGTCGTGGTTGTCGCCCGGGTTGCTCGACAGGATGGAGTAGTACACCAGATAGGCGTTTTTCTCGGCATCCCATATGAACTGTGGCGCCCACACTCGGGTGATGTTGGCATATTCGGCGTCGGTGCGGTAGCCGTCGGTGGTGGCTTCGGGATCGCTGAATATGCTCTTGCCCTTGTTGAAGTCGAAAGCCGTGCTTTCCCAGTGTATCATGTCGGGCGAGCGGAGCAGGTCTATGCCATGGTTGTTCCACATTCCCGAGCGGATATTGCTCATATCGGTGGTGACCATGAAGTATTCGTCGGCGCGTTCGCCACGTGCCATGTACGCATCGCGTGTGCCGCCTTCTATCGGGGCGAGAGCCTTGGTGTCGAATATCTCGGCACCGTCGAGCAGCACATCGAATTTCTTGCCGTACGATTCCTTGGTGCCGAGGGCATAGTTGGTTATCTCGTAGTTAGGGTTCATGAATGTGTAGAGGTAGCCGTACATGCCGTCGGCCGGAGCCAGAGTGACGGGTATCTCTATGTCGCCGCGGGCACCGTCGGGATACGATACGGTTGCCACCAGAGTGCCGGCGTCGAGCTTGCGGTCGCTGTTGTTGGCCTTGGTCACCTCGAGTGTGGACGAGAAGCGCGATATGGCCATGGCCACATGCTCCGATGCATCCTTGAGGTTCCATTCCACCGTTGCGCCCGAGGCTGTGCTCATGGGCAGCGATGTGTCGGCGTGCAGGAACCGCAGCTTGCATATCACAGGATTGAGCTCGGCTGTGACAGCCGCTATCTGCTCTTCGGTCGGGGGTGTGCCCGACTCATCGGTGTAGTCGATGTCGTTGAGCGACAGTTTGATTATCGATAGCGAATAGGCCGGTGCCTCGTATACGGCTCTATTGCCTTCTGCCGACTCCATGGCGCCTGCGGCAGGCGATACTTTCATCGGGTCGTCGGCCGAGTTCTCGTCGAGATCGCTCGCCGATGTAAGCACGGTCACCTCGGCGCCGTCGATGCCGGCGTGCCTCAGCGTCATGTCGACAGTGCGTGCTTCGCCCGAGGTATTCACTATCTTCACATACATCGTCTTGGTCGCATCGTCGATGCTCGATGCCACGTATACCTTGCGGTGCACCGGCAGCGACACATCGTGCACCAACGTGCCGTCGAGCCAGCACTTCACGTGTGCACCATCCACCTCTATCTTTATGCGGTAGGTCCGGCCGGTCTCTATGCTTCCGGCCTTGAGGTCGAAATCGCTCTTACTGCCGTTGTGGCATAGTTGCAGGCCATGCTGGCCGTTATTCCAGCCGCCGATGTTCCACCAGCAGTAATTATCTGTGTCGGCATAGTTGAAGCCCACCAGAAATCCCTCGGCGCCCGAATCCTTCACGGCGTCGAGTTCCAGTGTGTAGCTCGAGGGGAGATCGACGGTGCCGGCATAGAATGTGCCCTGGCTCGAGCCGTTGGTCTGTGCGAGCATGCCGCCGCTGCGCTGCCAGCCCGAGGCCGTAGCGCTCCATGCGTCCGACTCAGATGCCGTAAAATCGTCGGCAAACACTTCTTTGCCCTCTGTGTCGGTCACCCGTACATTGTCGTAGCGCACCTTGGTCGACCACGACGACAGGGCTATGCGGCAGCCGGCTCCATCCATGTTGCCCTCTTCGCTCCAGTTCACATTCCGGCGTCCCAAATTGGCCGGCATAAGCTGCTGAACCCAGTACGACGGTGTGCCATAGCTCTGGCTGTGTGAGAAGCGGATCATGTCGGGCACCCAGCCGCCGTCGCGCTCCTCGTTGATGAATATCGGAGCATAGGAATTCATTATCACCATGTCGCTGTTGCGCTCCATGCCGAGCATATACACAGCCTCACCCAGGGCCGCACGCAGATGGCCGCGTGTGCCGAAGCCGTCGGTCACGGCATATTCGCCCACATACACCTTGGGACGCGAGCGGTCGTAGCTGTCGTACTTCGAGTATTGGTTCTCGAACCACGACGGCGACCGGTAGTAGTGCTCATCGACAATCTCGCAAGGGAAGGAATTGCGCCACGATGGATTGTCGGTGCCCCATGCCTCTACATTGCCAATGAGTGTCACTTCGGGCCAGCGGGCCTTGATGGCATCGTAGAAAGCCTTGTAGCGCTCGGGGTAGTGGTCGGAGCGGTCGTCGTCGAAATTATAGTTCTCGTTGCCGATTTCCATCAGCCGCAGGTTGAATGGCTCGGGATGGCCGTTGGCCGCACGGAGAGCGCCCCATTTGGTGTCGGTGCTGCCGTTGCAGTACTCGATTGCATCGAGTGCTTCCTGTATGTACTCGTCGATATCGGTATAGTCGGTGTACCATCCGTGCCCTATGCCCACGTTCACCACAAAAAGAGGTTCGGCGCCGAGGTCCTCGGTAAGTTGCAGGAACTCATGGAACCCCAGGCCGTCGGTGCAGGGGTAGCCCCAGTTATAGTTGTAGTGCCCCGGGCGCTCCTCGATCGGGCCTATGGTCTTCTTCCACTCGAATCGTCGGTTCTCGTTCACCCAGCCGTCGCCTTCTATGTAGCATCCGCCGGGGAAACGTACGAATGCCGGACGCAGAGCCTCAAGCTTCTCGGCCAGATCGCGGCGACAACCGTTGGGGCGGTCCTTGTAGGTCGGTGGAAAGAGACTCACCATGTCGAGATTCACTTCTCCCGCCTTGTCGAACACCAGCTCGAAGTGCGTGTCGGCCAGATTCTCGGTGGCTGTCATGGTGGCTGTCACCTTCTGCCATCCGGCATTAGCCTCGATACCGCTTACGGTCACCGTGGCGCCGGTGGTGCCGGCGGCATCCTTGAGCGAAGCCGTGGCCGACCCGTGCCACCCGTCGGGCGATTTTATCCAGAAGCAGAGGGAGTAGCTGTCGCCTGCCACGCAGTTGATGCCCCAGTAGCCCGTGTTGGCCACACCTTGGCCGGCGTCGCGTAGCGTCACCTTGAGGGCCGCGCCTTGTGCCTCGTTCATCAGTCCGGTCGATATCTTGGTTATGGTGCAGTTGCCTATGCGCGACCAGTAGTCCATCGCTCCGTCTTCGAACGACCGGTTCCGGATCAACTCCGCGTACAAGCCGCCGTCGCCGGCATTGTTTATCTCCTCGTAGAAAATACCGTAGTGAAGGTCGCCTATGGCGGGGCCACGGTCTGCCGCATCTATCGTCAGCCTCACCTGGGCCGACGTGCCAATAGCCGTGACGCCCGCAAGCAACGCAGCCGTCATGACTTTTGATAAGAGAGTCGACATGATAATAAGTGAATGGTTTAAGGTTAAGTAGTTGATGTATATATTATTCTGCAAAAATAGCGACATAAAAATTCACCGCATAACTTTTAACAAAATTTTACACCCGCAAAATTACCCCTAAATTGAAACATGCGGTTAAATTGTGTTAAACAAATCCATTTATTTTATGGTTCGTTAATTTATTCACTATATTTGAGAACAAAACCGGTCGTATCATGAAAAAGCCAATCCATCTCTTCTTGGCACTTTTCGCCACACTCCTGTCGCCGGCATCCCCCCGCCTGCTCAACTCCCGCGTCGGCACATGGTACCAACAGGACCCCTGCGCCGAGGACTACCGCTGGCTCTCCCCATACTCCGTCTGCGCCGCCGACCCCGTAAACCACATCGACCCCGACGGCCGCAAATTCACCGAAGCATCAATGTTGACATATGGTAATTATCTGTCTGATGCGTGGCGGCGATATGTGGAGGCAGATGTCGATTTAAAAGATCAATATCTTGAAGTTATTACGGAATTGATGACAATGGAAGCATCCGACCAACTCTTCCATGTGCAGACGATATCACCTTTGCTAAGTATTGGTTATACTTACTATGACTTAGGCATGAATGCCGTTGTGATGTCTTTACCAGGAGGCGTAAGCGGAGATATAGGCCTGATTGCACATGAATTTAAACATGGATATCAATTCTTGATGGGAGAGATTGAATTTGGTATTGAAACTATGGTGAGTAGAAGTAATTTTTTTTTCTATGATTTAGTCGATGAGATAGAGGCTTATGATCGAGCAAGTCTATTTGGTGCGGATAGGTTCAGCATAGATGAAATTGTTGAAATGTATCCTCATATAACAAATAAAAACAGAAGTAATTACACAGATATTCCTGGTTTTGCGGATAAAACATTAGAAGAACAACATGAATATCTGATGAAATATGCAAGAAAAGTAAAAAGGGCTTTTAGAGTAAAAAACCATACGTATAAACCATAAAATAGAAGTGAAACATTTATTGACTATATTTATTATGTTGTGCGGTTGTTCTGCTGTTGTTGGTGGAATTCATGACGTTGCAGACCCCCCGAAAGATTTTGCTAGTCCTAATCTTAATATATATCGGAATTATATTTTGGAGTCAGATTCCGAGCCTTCATTTATATATGAGCTTATTCTATATCCTGATCATAAAGTATATAAGCGTTTTGATGTAGATGAGCGCCAGAGTTTCTGGAGCGTATCAAATGATACACTGTATATTTTTTTTGATTATAATTCAACATGCAATAATAAGACTTCTTTATATTGTGATGTGTTCGAACGAATAGGCATTAGTAGAAAAGACTCGAAATATCCTGGAAATGTTAATGCGTTCAAAATAATAAATCATGGTGATTCAATATATGCCATAGATGAGGTATATGGATATAAAGGCTATGCTATTTCGAAAAAGGCTGCAAGAGAAGAACATGGACACAAATATCGATTTACGGGTGTTGGTGGTGTGATCCCGACATGTTGGCGGGATTCACTGAAATGGGAACCTAAGCATATTTCACAAACTGGAATTTTTTTGGTTAAAGTCTTACAGGAGACTGACTCCATGAATCTTTCTGTTATAATATCAAAATCAAATGTTGATTTTGATATTTTGAATCCTAAGCTGTATTCTCAGACGCAGGCATTGCCATTTGCGTCTTTACCTGAGTATAGCGATTGGATAGATAGTGTAAATGTAGGCGACAGTATCGCGCTCGAGCTCTTCCGTCCGGCCTACGACGCCGAGGTCTTCGAGCGGTCTCCATATCTTAGTGCCTCGCCAGACACCGTCTATGTGCTCGACGGCGATGTATACGGCTACTGGTTCGCCCGACCGCTTTCCACCTCAAAGTAACTATGCTGATAATTCGATGGCTATTTTCTCAGAAAGACAGGATGATTTTGACGTTGAACTTTAGAAAACGATGTAGAAAATGAGAAATATAATAGTCGTAATTGTGATATTCTTTAGTGTCTCGTTTGCATGTGGAATGGGATTTCCCACAACTAATCTGCAATACAATAAACCTAAAGATTATATAAACTTGGAGATATTGGATTACGATAAGTCATATGATTGTCTTGGGGATACAATTCTTCAGATTATATATGATAATTTACCTCATTCAAGAGATTTAATTCCAGATGTGAATTTAATGAGTGTAATGAATGTCGGCGATTTAGACTTGATAGAGGTACATGTTAAGTATACTTATCGATTCTATGGAGATTCTTTAAATAAGTTGGAAGTGGATGGATTTGATTATTCATGGACAAATTATACTAAAGGGATTAAATGTATATATGATGATAGGAAAGACAGTGTAATTATTTTTAGAAATTTATATGAAAATCCTCGTTATGATGTAATGGTAAAGAGCTCTATCCATAAGCATGGTAGTCTTAGGGAAAAAATGGACTCTGCGCTTGGATATATTAGGGTGCTGATAAAAGAAGAGAAAGTTATTGCTATTGAAGCAGTCTTTTGTTATTAATCTAATTACCTCTTACCTCGACGTTGAACTGTGTAGCACTCATATGGAAATGGCCATAGACAGAACGACCAGTACCGGTATCGCTGGCTGGGTTAAGTCTTCGTTTTCAAATCTGATGATAAATCTGTATAATACGTATTGAAAAAATGAAAAGTAAGGCTAAGTCGAAGAAAAAAAGCAATCTGCGGATATTGAAAGATATGTTTCTTGAGTTACTCCCCGTATTGCATAATCAAGGGTTTGTAGAAAGTCCTTTTGTGAATTCTTCCCCTGGTTGGCATCCTTGGTTGGGATATATATATGATTTTGCGCGATTGGATGAATCGCAGTTGGAGTTATTTAGTGTTATCATACCAATAAGATCAGCATCGTATGAGGTTCGCTATACTATCTTAGAAGTTTATCCAAAGCCTAATAATATTTCTGATATAAAAAACGGTTGTGAATTTGTAATAAAGTCTATTACTGATAATATTGGTACGGAACGTTTACCTTATTTATTTTATGAGCAAAATATAATACAACGTGTTTTTATGTATCCGTCTGGTTATATTTTGAAATTTCGGTTTACAAAGTGGGGGCGACGGCGTCAGGAACAAAAGCTCTTTGAGCGAGTGAAAAGCGATTTTGAAAGAATTGACAAGGCCAAGAAGAATTGGTATAAAAGGCACACCCCCATTGTCGTAGACTGGAATGGCGACCCGATATCTTCTAATTCAGACAAACCAAATGCCGATAAAGAGCAATAGTATCAATCAAGGATATCCGTTAGAGGTCCCGTTTCGGCGTCATGCAAACGCGCACTATTATCCCTACGGCGAGCCGTGGCTCTCGGTTGGCCAGTTCTCCGCGCTCTATATCATGCAGAGGGGTAGAGCTTCTGTCCGCAGGCCCAAAGTGGCCGCGTTAGCGGTCGGTAGAGCAGTAGGCCATTGCAAGGGCCGCATCGCGGTCCGCAGCTATGGTATCTAATGAATCCCCACATCCTCGGAGCGCCACATAGTGGTGCCACCCATGGGATGTGGTGCGCTTGCAGTTGTGAATCGGTGACCCGGTTTAGGCGCTGCAATGGATTGTAGATGCTGCTTGAGAGCATTGTGGCTGTTGGCGTATGTTTTTATGTAGTTTGCGTGCTATGAAATGTTTCGAAATGTGAAATATTTGAAAAATTTACGTATCTTTGTACCCGATAACACGCCATAAACCAATTCCAAATATTTTCACATTTACCAATTTACCAAATGAAACGACTCTTAACCGTATTCATCGTTCTGTGGTTGGCTCAGGCTGTGGCCTTTGCCGCCGGAGCGACTCTAAATTGTAAAGGAACGGTGGTCGACGAGGAAGGCGAACCCGTTATCGGCGCCAGCGTCGTCATAACAGGTGGACGTGCCTTGGCCACGACCGACTTCGACGGCAAGTTCGATGTCAAGGTCCCCGAAGGCACCGCTTCGCTCACCATCAGCTACGTGGGCTATGAGCCCAAGGTGGCTCCCGCAAAGGCCGACATGGGCACTATCAAGCTCACCCCGTCGACCGAAGCACTTCAGGACGTGGTGGTGACACAGTCACTGGCACGTACCCGCCAGACTCCTGTGGCTCTGTCGCAGGTCAACAAGGCCGAGATCGATGTGAAGCTCGGCACACAGGAACTCCCTGAAATCCTCAACACTACTCCCGGCGTGTGGGCTACCAAGGATGGCGGCGGCTTCGGCGATGCCAAAATCAACATGCGCGGCTTCCAGAGCGCCAATGTGGCTGTGATGGTCAACGGTATTCCCGTGAACGACATGGAAGGCGGATGGGTGTACTGGAGCAACTGGGCCGGTCTTGGCGACGTCGCTTCCAATATCCAGACCCAGCGCGGTCTCGGTGCGGCAGTTCTTTCCGCTCCTTCGATCGGTGGTACCATCAACATCACCACTACAAGCCTCGACGCCGAGAAGGGCGGCAGCGTGTGGTACGGAATGGGTAACGACGGTATGAACAACATGGGCATCAAGCTCTCGACCGGTCTGATGAAGAACGGATGGGCTATCACAGTGCTCGGCTCGCACAAGTATGGCGACGGCTACATACAGGGCACCGACTTCAAGGCCTACAACTACTTTGTGAACATCTCCAAGCGAATCAACGACAAGCATCAGCTTTCTCTTACCGCCTTCGGCGCTCCGCAGACTCACAACAAGCGCGGCAACAAGGACGGACTCTCCATCATCAACTATCAGGAGTATGCAAAGGACTGGATGGGTGCCGAAAGCCCCTACAAGTACAATGCCACCTTCGGTTACGACCGTCATGGCAAAGTACGCTCCTCCAACCGCAACACCTACCACAAGCCTCAGATTTCGCTCGCACACATATGGCAGATCGACAAGAAATCGAGCCTTTCTACCACAGCCTATGTATCGCTCGCCAAGGGTGGCGGTTACGCCGGCCAGGGCCGCAGCACATACAAAGGACAGAGCCTGAGCAACTCCAGCTGGTACGGCGCTACCAACGGTAAGGCTAATACTCTTTTCCGCTGCCCCGACGGTACATTCGACTATGCCGCCATCCAGGAAATGAACATGGCCAGCGAGACCGGTTCTAACATGGTGATGAGCGAGAGCAACAACTCGCATAACTGGTACGGCCTCGTGTCGACCTATCAGAACAGCTTCTTCGACAAGAAACTCAACATCCTCGCCGGTATCGACCTCCGCTACTACGTAGGATTCCACAACAACAAGATTATCGATCTCTACGACGGCGAATACTACATGGACGACAGCTCGCGTAAGAACGTGAAGGCTGCCAACAATGCCGCTGCTGCCGACCCCAACTGGCGATATGAGAAACTCGGTGTGGGCGACGTTGTGTACCGCGACTATATCGGCTACACCCAGCAGGAAGGTATCTACGCACAGGCCGAGTATACCCTCGACAAAAAGCTCACTTTCGTGCTCTCCGGATCGCTCAGCAACACCGGCTACAAGCGTAAGGATAAATTCTACTACGACGAGGCTCACGGCACAACTCCGTGGTATAGCTTCTGGGGCGGAACTGCAAAATTCGGTGTGAACTACAACATCGACCGCCACAACAATGTGTTCGCCAACATAGGCTACATCAGCCGTGCTCCATTCTTCGCCAACGGCGTGTTCCTGCAGCAGGCCACATCGAATGCCACCAACCCCGACCCCGTGAACGAGAAGGTGTTCTCCGTTGAGGCCGGCTATAACTTCCGCAGCCGCATGTTCTCGGCCACTGTGAATGCCTACTATACCAAGTGGCTCGACAAAACCATGGTACGTGGCGGTACAATCGAACTCGGCGAACATGCCGGCGACCGCTATGCGATGAACCTCACCGGCGTCGACGCCCGCCACATGGGTGTGGAGGTGAACTGTACTTTCGTGCCCGCCAAGTGGGTTGAAATCACCGGTATGCTCTCGCTCGGAAACTACCAGTGGGACAGCAACGCCAAGGGTTACTTCTACAATCAGCTCGGTCAGCCCCTCAAAAATAGCGCCGGCGACCTCGCTTCCGGAGTGCTTGCCGAAGACCACGCCTGGGGTATCCTCAATCAGAAGGGTATAAAGGTCGGTGGCTCGGCTCAGACTACCGCTGCTCTCGGTGCAACCTTCAAGCCTTTCCAGGGCTTCCGCATCGGTGCCGACTGGAAGGTGAGCGACCGCAACTACTCCGACTACTCCATCAGCGCTCCTTCGTTCAACAGCACTGTCGACGTTCACAAGCCCTGGCGTATTCCCTGGGGACAGCAGCTCGACCTCAACGCTTCCTATCGCTTCGATATCGGCGGTGTGCAGGCCACTCTCTATGGCAACGTGCACAACCTCTTCAACTACAACTACGTGGTTGACGCCTGGAGCAATAGCGCCGAAGACGCTACCTGGGAAAATATCTACGGTGTATTCTACTCCTTCGGACGCACCTATTCAGTGAAGCTTCGCATAAACTTCTAAAAGCAGATTACCGACTACAATGAAAACCAATAAATATTTCCGCGCAATGCTCGCAGCCGCACTCACCTGTGCGGCAACTGCCTGCGACGAAAACTCGTGGAACGATCATCTCGACGGCTTCGAGTCGGGCACCGACGAACCCAAGGAGAACGTCCAGACCATCGAATATACTCTTACCGATGCCAACTACGCCACAATCGCAGGCCTTTCGGCCAATACTGCCCTTGCCGGCGAAGAAGGCGCTGCCGCTCTCAAGGCTGTCGGCACGCTCAAGCGTTTTTCGACCGATGCTCCGGCATCGAAGTATGTGCCTGCCTTCCTGAGCGACGCATCGTTCCCCTATTTCACGCTCACCAACGGCTCGTCGGTGAAGCTGACCTACCGTATGGCTCAGGACGAGCCCGAAGCCTACAAGGCTGCGCAGACCGTGCAGCAGTATGCTGTAACCGCTCAGGAATATCAGGAAAAAGTGTGGGCTTCCGAGGACTATGTGAATGCATTCGCACCCTCCAAGCAGCCCGCCGACTACCTGCCTGCTATCCTGGATGCCAACCTCGATCCGGCTGATGGCACATATGCAGTCGTATCGTACCTTATGGCTACACAGGAGCCCGTCTTCGGTGGTAGCGCTCCGGCCGAGCCTGTAGAAGTGTTCAACGCCAACCTTACCGATGAGGATGTGTACAATACTTTCACAGCCGACAATACCGTTCTTCCCGAAGGTCTTTCCTATGTATGGAGCTATGGTGGCGCCAACTACGGTGCAAAAGCCTCCGCTTATGCCAACGGCACAAATTTCGATGCCGAGGCATGGCTCATATCGCCGGCTATCGACCTCTCGGCTTTTGCCGACGCCACACTTACCTACGACCAGGCCACTAACTTCTTCAGCTCCCTCGACGTGCTGCCCGACCAGGCAGCCGTGTATGTCCGCGAGAAAGGTGGTGAATGGGTGAAGCTCAATCCTCAATATCCTACTTCGCTTAGCTGGACTTTTGTTAGCTCCGGCGACATCGACCTCTCCGACTTTGCCGGTAAGGTTATCGAAATCGGATTCTGCTTCCGTTCCACTTCTGTCAAGTCGGGTACTTGGGAAGTGAAGAATATCGTTGTGATGGCTACTCCCGCAGCCCGCTCCTCGCGTGCTGCTATAAGTGTGCCCACCGAAGCCCGCAATGCTGTCTATTGCTATGCCAACAATGCATGGACTGCAGCCGGCCGCGACTTCGCGGTACTCCAGCCTGCCGACTATGCTGCCATGGGTCAGACTTACAATAACCTTTCGGCTGCAGAACCTTACCTGTCGAAATATCTCAACATCAACTATGCTTATGCCTCCGAAGGCGACATCAAGTATGTATACTGGCTCAAGTACACCTCGGGCAGCGGCACTGCATATGAATGCTCGGCCTACAAGTACGACGGCACTGCATGGGGCGCCGACAACTTCACCGTCGAGGAGACAAATCAGTTCGTGATGACCGGTGGCAAGTGGATGTACGATCCCAACGTCACAATCACATTGCCCGCCGGCAAGGGTCAGGAACTCAGCACGCTCTACTTCCAGGCATGCGTCGACTGGGTATATGAGCACATCTGCAAGCCTCTTGGCGATACCGATATCAAGAGCGGTAAGTTCTATATCTCTTCCTATGGTAACAACGAGTACTACTCCGGTACTTCGGCTTATCAGGGTAACGTAGACCTTCGCGCAAGCTCCGCGCAGGCTCAGTATCCCGCCGAATATGGCTCTATGTCGGATGAAGAGATTATAAACCTCGAGAAGAAGCGCTTCATGTTCGAGGTTATGCCCGGTGCTCTTGGCATGCTCCATCCCGATGCCAAGCCCATCGAAGGCCTCGAAGTACTCTACACCGTCAACTTCGGTGTGTACAACGGCTCATCGACTGTCACCGAGACCGCTGTATTCAAGGTTGTCGGTCAGGGCAAGTTCGAGCCTGTGAGCTGCACATGGTGGCCCGACGGAAAACTCCCCGAATAAATGTGAATATTCGATAATTCTGGAACCCCGGACCATTGTCCGGGGTTCTTTATAGAAACAACTCTGGAATATCATGAAAGTATACACCCGCACCGGCGATGCCGGCACTACATCGCTCGTAGGAGGCACCCGCGTGGCCAAAAACGACGCCCGCCTCGAAGCCTATGGCACAGCCGACGAACTAAACTCATGGCTCGGACTTTTGTGTGCGTCGTCGGCGATTCCCGACGCAGTCCGTGCACCGCTCCATAGCGCCATGAATCTTCTCTTCGACATAGGCGCCGCCCTTGCCACCGAGCCCGACTCCCGTTGGCAGCCGGCACCTTTCCCGGTCTCGGCCGTAGAATCGCTCGAGAGTGCCATCGATACACTCGAGGCGTCGCTTCCGCGCCACAACCGCTTCATTCTGCCGGGCGGACATCCCGATGCGGCCCGCGCCAATATCGCGCGAACGGTGGCCCGGCGTTGCGAGCGGCGTGTCATCGATCTCCAGCAGACCGGAGTTGTGGTCGACCCCTGCATATTGAAATATATCAACCGTTTGAGCGACTTTCTGTTCGTTCTCGGCCGTGCTATAAATAATTTTAACGGCATAGAAGAAATATTTTGGGAGAAATCTTGTTAGTATTCATGCAATGTCTTATCTTTGCGCACTTTTTTAGCAGAATATAACAACAAGACTCATATGTATTGGACACTCGAATTGGCCTCGAAGCTCGAGGACGCTCCCTGGCCCGCAACAAAAGACGAACTGATAGACTACGCCATGCGTAGCGGATCCCCTATGGAAGTAATCGAAAACCTTCAGGAAATCGAAGACGAAGGCGATACCTACGAAAGCATCGAAGACATCTGGCCCGATTACCCCTCCAAAGAAGACTTCCTTTTCAACGAGGACGAATACTAAGCCACAGCGCTTACAAAAAACGATTGGCGAGTTTGATCAAATAACTCGCCAATCGTTTTTTGATTGGATGTGGTGGGGATGTTAGCGTGGGGGGATATGGTTGAAGTTCTGGACGGCCCAGGATATGAGTTGGTTGAGCAGGGGCATCAGGCTTCTGCCGAGGTCGGTGAGCGAATACTCCACCCGCGGGGGGATTTCTGCGTATAGTTTGCGTGAAATCAACCCGTCAGCTTCGAGATTTTTGAGTGTATCGGATAGTACCTTGGGTGATATGTCGGGGATTGCTTTGCCGATGGCGTTGAAGCGTGTGGCTTCGTTCTCGGCAAGTACGCATAGCACAAGCATCGACCATTTGCCCGAGAAGCGCGATATGACGTTTCTCACCGGGCAACTGGCGGTACAAGTGTATTTTTTCAAATTTTCTTCAATCTGCAAAGGCTTCATTTTCAAAATTAGTTACTTTGGAGTAAGTGCCTTACGTTTTCGTAACGTCTTGCGACACTGATGTTTTTGCATTAACTTTGCGCTATCATAAAGAAAGCGGCTTACTGCCGCAAAGTTAGTGAAATTTTAAAGAATATGAGTGAAGTAAAAGTATTGAATCAGGGTGTTAAATTCGCCCATGCCTCGGTTGGCCAGTTGACATCTTTCGAAGGCAAGCAGTTCGTGAAAGATGCTACCGGTGCCACCTCTTGTGAGATATCGTTTGGAACTCTTCCCACGGGTGCGGCTGTACCTTTCTTCCACAGCCATAAGGCAGATGAGGAAAACTATATCATTCTTTCAGGCCAAGGAATGTTTCAGGTCGACGATGAGGTTTTTGCCATCGGCGAGGGATCGGTGGTCCGGGTGGCAACTAATTGCGACCGTAACCTCAAATGTACTTCCGCCGAGCCGATGACATATATCTGCATACAGGCAAAGGAAGGTTCGCTCGACACCTATACTATGACGGATGCTGAAATTACGGAGCGCGAGAACCGTCTCTAACTCTATGGTTTGCACCGCTGCATATTAAGGCTTGGTTACTGCGTGTAATCAAGCTTTTTTATTAGGCAACTGTGTGGTCGTAAGCAATCAATCCAATTGTAATTCTCCTCTTGGCACACGGCATCGATTGCCTCACTCAATTAGAGGTCTGAAACGCAGCGTGTATAGTCGTCGATTTTTCCATCTTCGATTTTTATACGAGTCATGCCATTCCAACCCATATCTAAGTACGACACTACATACCATCCATCTCCAGTGGGCTCAATGCTGCATATCGTAGATTCGCCGTTTGAGCCGGGTTTGGAATCCTGTTCCATTGTTCTCAAGGCATAGTACGCATAGCATGGGCCATCCTCGCAGTCGAATTCATAGTCCGATTGTAGTTTTGTCAGTGCTTTCGTTGTGAAGTAATTCTCCGGGTTGTTATTTTCGGTGAGATCGGTGGCAAATACAAATTTTTCGTATACCGTAGTTATCAAATCGGTATAATCAGAATCGTTCACAGTTCGGCTCGAAGTCTGCTCCCGGTCGATCTGATTCACCGCATGATCCGCCGTAGCCGATTCTGATTTGCATGAGATTATAGCCGCTGAAAGAAGCAGGAACGAGATTAAATGAGAAGGTTGCATTGGTTTGTTCAAAGATTTTAGTTCAAGCAATAGGTTATGGATATATTTGTTTGTATGGAGCCCTAAGCTCTATGAGGTCCCGCATCCGGTGAAGACTTATATATGGACTCCTGTTTTTCAGGTATCTAAGGACTATCGTTTCTGCATAAAACAATTCCTCTGTAAACGATGAAAATACCTTGCCATTATCACAAGCCTCTCGAACTAACTTATTCTGTGCATCCATAAACTTTTGGTCATCTTTTATCTTGGGTTCAAGAATAAAAGCGATGTCAATATCTCCGAAATCATTAGCGTTACAATCAAGATAGCTTCCAAATACAAACAGTTGCTTTACACTATATAGGAATGTACTGTCAGAATTAATTTCTTCAACTCTATCCATAAATTTTCGGAAGAGCATGTCTGCTTTTTCTTTATTAAGACGTTTCACAAATTTAATCTGAGCTAGGGCATTACCTTTTATTGTGACAACATATTTATCCGAAGTTTTATTCGCGATAAATCCTTGGCTGATTAAATCGTCGCATAGGCATTTAGCAGAGCTAACCGATATTTTGAAATATTGTTGTACGGTCGCAATCGAAAATTCCGCTGGAGTACGATATCGTCTAAAGAAATCTCGGATACTCTTTATCGGAATATTCGCGATAGTTGTGTGTTTGTCTATTTTCATAATTTTGTAATGCTAATCTTTGTTTTAATCTAACTGGGCGTCGGCTTGCTTTAATACGAAGGCCGTATGTTTATTATCTTGTTAAGACTCTTGTTAATCTTGAAAGTTGTAAATTGGTGTAATTTAGTTTGTTATGATGCTGTTCTTGTGAATTTAACAATTTTTCCTTGTGAAGTGTTTACTTCACAAGAAGCCAAACTTTACCATTATATTTTATGATATTCTTCCTTTTAAGAGCTGATAAAAGGGTGGTTAATTTGTCGTATCGTTGCCTATCTGTCAGATATTCAGGGAGCTTATTTTCGATAAGCGCATATAAGTCTCCTCTTTCAGCTCGATCAAACTCCTTGATGTAATCTATGATTAATTTCTTGAAGTAATCATCGTCAAAACTTCTATTCTTAATATAGGAAGTTTTAAGTCCGACATGTTTTGTCGGCGCGATAATTTTGGATGATAGATAGAGATTTGGATATCTGCCTTCGATCAATCCCTTCTTACGCAGATAGTTGGCGGCATCGTGTGAAATCGGAGTACGCTTCTGTATAGAATCTAAAAGCATTATATCTCCAAGGGTAAGCATCGAATTGGAGATTAGTATGTTCGCAAAATTTTCATCAAGCACACGGCCCTCAATGGTGCAGATAACTTTGTTGTCAGATATATCATAATCAGGCATTGGGAAGAATCGTCGACGTTGCTCTACGAATAATTTTCGTATGCCACCACCTTCAGTTTCCACCATTTTTACGTTTCGCATAGCTTCTACTAAGGAAGGGTTGCGATAATGAGCCTCCGGGAAATCGTTTGTAACAACAGATTCGATAGATTCGGGTATAAAGTGGCCAGCATTCCTGAAGCATAGCTTTTCGTCCTCGTATTCTATCACGTCTATATGACAGCCCTTGGCATAATCCTGATGTGCGATGGCATTGTTTAAGGGTTCGCGGAGAGTGAACGTGTCATATCGAGACATTGATTCTGGAAACATCGAGCCGGATACGGTGTAAGTATAAGTAGTATTACGTATGAGACGACCGATTTCATCTATCGCTAAAATCATTGGGATTGTAAAGACGCGGAAATCCTTGTTGATGTCTGATTCATCGCGCAAGAACCATCTTATTTTGCATATTGCCGGATTTAGGAAATGATCAC
The DNA here is from genome assembly GCA_910587915.1 of uncultured Muribaculaceae bacterium. GTDB lineage: Bacteria > Bacteroidota > Bacteroidia > Bacteroidales > Muribaculaceae > CAG-873. Next base: position 111,502 of record CAJUOB010000003.1, read on the forward strand.
TCTCAGATTTTCCAAGTAAAATAATTGAAGTACGCGTAATAGCTGACTTTCGGGTAAGTTTGGCTTTGTTAAGAAATACTTCATCCGACCAACTGTCTATTTCCGCGTCCCGACTTCCATTGAACAGTTCCTTGTATTTCTCTCTTGCTACTTTTATTGCTTTAGGATCAAGGTCATCTATTGTCGCATCGGGAATAACCTGGGCAGACCAGTCGTCGACAATCAGTGGTTCGTTCAGTATCATTTCTAACCGAGATTTCGACATACTGACAAGACTGTCTTCAACACGTTGCCATAACTTTTTATGAGCATATACTGGCAGTCTAGGCATATGCTTAGGAATATTGATAACCCATACTTTTTTGTTGGTGTCGGACGTTACGAATTCTTCAATTTTTAATCCTTCAGTGGGAAGATTTGAGCATTCCCGTACAAGTCTCAGCGTAGAGGTCTGCGCGTCATAATTGTATGTATCAGTACCAACAATATTTAGAGTATGGTCTTCTACACCTATCACAAGATGGCCTCCGTTCATAGAAGATATGGCTGCGACATAAGAAATCACATCATCGCCTTCCTTTCCGTTAAAGAAATGTTTCAAGCATTTGAACTCTTTCCAGTCGCATGCCTCATTCTCCTGCGGAAATCGATCCTTGAGATATAGTTTTAATTCTTGCTCTATCATGTGATTATTAGCCATAAGATGCTGTCTTGTTTAATTAAATGCGAATATAAGCATTTTTATTCAGAATCCTTTGATAGGGAATGTATTTGAACTCCAAGTTTTGAATATTAGAAATATTATTGAAGTATGGCACCCGTTATAAATCAATATTTCAAGACTATTGATTTGGAAAGAAGCAGGGACGAGATAAAATGAAAAGGTCCCATTGGTTTGTTTTAGGTCAGTGGTAAATATATATGTGTGAAAATGTCGGGACTGACTTTTTCGCGGACAGAATGGTGATGACCGATGCTATCTTTGCAGAAACTTACTCTAAAATGAAATGAAAATGAACGGTCTTTCTGTTTCACGAAAAGTATATGCCGATATTTCGGCACGTGTATCCGTAGCGTTATCAGCCTCCGGGGAATCGAGAACAGAAGCTATGCGTATGGTCGATTCGTATCTGGCCGGGCAAGAGGTCTCGAGCGACGATGCGTTGGCTATGCTGGCTTTCAATATGATTCGCGATGAACTGGATCGTGTAATGGCACGATCGCGCCGTGCTCGCGAAAGGGCAGCAGGTCGCCGTAGGGCAGTGGCTGAGGCCGCTGCCGAAGTGTCCGATGAACAGCCCGAGGCTCCGGTGGAAATCCATGTGTCGCGTCGCGAACGACGAGCCCGTGAGCGTAAAATGGGTAAAAAGTGCGGAGCGCCTGCGGGGCAGTCGGATGTGCTGCATGCGACGGTTCCGTGGTTCCGGCGAAATGTGAAAAAGGTAGGTTAAACCGTATTGATTAGCTTTGATTTAGTCCGAGGCGTGCAGCCATGCGATTGATTAGTTCGCGGTAGGCAGTCTGTTGATTTGCTGGGAGAAACGATTCCCTAATCAGCATGTCCCATTTCGGGAGCGCCTTGGCGAATTTATTGAAGAGATTGGTAATGGATTTTTCATCCATCCCGCTGTCGCGCATTGCCTTTTCAAAATCCTCTCGCTTTATCTTTTTCTTTTTGCCGTTTAGAGTGAGAGCCAGCTCTTCGTCATCCTCAGGCATCACAATTGCGGTTGAAAGCAGGTCATATGCCGGCGTAAGCATATAATCTATCTTCGGTTGATAAAGCGAGAAATTCTTCAAGTGCATGTCGGCGTTACCGGTGAGCCATGAGAAAACTACGATCTCCCAGAAGTTGATTACATCAAGCAACGGGGCCGATGAATAATGTAAGAATACCAGCCAATCTATTGTCAATTATTACCTTTGCCTGTTTCATAATTCAGGAGTTTTCGATGGTGTCATTTCAGCCCCAAAAAGAGCCAATACCTGATTTACTTTGTCAAGGCGCAGAGTGGTCTTGCCTTGTTCAAGTTCACGCACAAAACGCAAACCGACCCCGGCTTTCTGAGACAGTTCCACCTGCGTAAGACCGTATTCCTTACGTTTTGCCTTTACATATTGGGCTAATCGAGTCATAGTATACCCTTTTGGGGGCAAAGATAGTGAAATATCACTCATGCTACACCATAAAGGGTATAAAATAATTGGAAATAACGGACTGTATACCCTATAGGGTGTAGATTGTATGAAAAAGAAAAGCATTTGACGGGCCCGCGAGCGTGTGATGGGTAAAAAGTGCGGAGCGCCTACGGGGCGGTCGGATGTGCTGCATGCGACGGTTCCGTGGTTCCGGCGAAATGTGAAAAAGGTAGGTTAAACCGTGTAAATGGTATTGTCGCGTATGTTTGTGTTGATTACTTTTGCGATATTGAAAATCTATTTTTAAGCTCTCGATAACTCTATCTATGAACCGTATAGTTATATCGATATTCCTATTTCTTGCACTTATGGCAAATTCACAGACAACAGTAAAGCAGACCGCCGGGCGTGACGCCCTCGGGGATTTCGCACCTAAGTTCGCCGAACTCAACGACGATGTCCTTTTTGGCGAGGTATGGAGCCGTACTGCGCAGCTGCCCCTCCGCGACCGCAGCATAGTCACCGTCACAGCTCTTGTGAGCAGTGGTATAATCGATTCATCGCTCACATACCATCTCCGCGAGGCGAAGAAAAACGGAGTGACGCGCACAGAGATTGCCGAAATCCTTACTCAGGTGGCATTCTATGCAGGGTGGCCAAAGGCATGGGGCGCATTCCGTCAGGCTACCGAAGTGTGGAACGATGCCGATGAAGCTGCCGCCGATGAAAAGGAACGCTTCGCGCGGCAAATGATTTTCCCTATCGGCGAGCCAAACACTGCTTATGCCAAATATTTCGTAGGGAACAGTTATCTCGCGCAGGTGTCCGACGCTCAGGTTCCGTTTGCCAATGTCACATTCGAGCCCGGTTGCCGCAACAATTGGCACATACATCACGCCGACAATGGCGGTGGTCAGATGCTCGTGGGCGTGGCCGGTCGCGGATGGTATCAGGAAGAAGGCAAGCCGGCGCAGGAAATTCTGCCTGGAACAGTAATCCATATTCCCGCCGGTGTCAAGCACTGGCATGGGGCTGCAGCCGACAGCTGGTTTGCCCATCTTGCATTCTCGGTGCCGGGTGAGAATACGTCGAACGAATGGCTCGAACCGGTATCCGACGAGGAATACAACGCACTCTAAGCGCATTCTGGGCACGGGATGTACCCTTTTGGCAGAGGTCGGCACATACGGCTTCTGCCTTATTTTTTACTTTTGCGGAGAAAACCAGATCATACCACATGAAAATTCTCCACAGATACGTCTGCGCCTTTTCGTGCGCCCTATCATTATTGTCGGCTACAGCCGCAGGCAAGGATTACGCGGACTACGTCAATCCTTTTATCGGCACTACCGGTGATGGCAATACTTTTCCGGGAGCGGCACTACCTTTCGGCATGGTCAAGGTCGGACCCGACTGTGCCGATCTGCAGTCCAACTCAGGCTATCGTCCTACGGGAGGAGTGAAGGGTTTCAGCCATACCCATGTGAGCGGCACCGGTGGCGGATGTAAATATGGAAATATACTCATAGCACCTTTCTTTGGTAGCCGTCCTCAGCCGGGGCGTCAACTCTCGAGAGATATCGAAACAGTGTCGCCGGGTTATTTCAGTATGATTCTCGAGGATGGAGCCGTGGAAGCCGAGATGACGGTGTCGCCTCATGCCGCTGTGCACCGGTATACTTTCCAAAGTGGCGATTCTGTGGGTATTCTTGTAGATGCGGGCAGTATACTTGGCGAGCACTATGGCTTCGGAGAGGCTCAGAATCTCATCGGCTCGGAAGTGCGTATACTATCCGACCACGAGATCGAGGGCTATTGCCGGGCCGATGGCGGCTGGAATATGGGACGCGCATATACTGTCTACTTCTATGCGTCGTTCAGTCGTCCGATGTCGTCGGCAGGTGTGTGGAAGGAAGATGAGCTGTCGGTAGGCGCTACCGAGGCTTTCGATGACGGTTCGCACACAGGGGCATGGTTCGCGTTCGATAAAGTCGACAAGCCGGTAGAGGTTCGCGTAGGAATATCGTATCTGAGCGAGGGTAGGGCAAAGGCCAACTGTATGGCCGAGGTCGCTGGTCGCACATTCGATGAGGTGCATGCTGCTGCGCGTAGCGCCTGGAACGATGAACTCGGCAAGGTCAGCATATCGACCGACAACAAGGATGAACTTGTCAAATTCTATACCGCACTCTACCATTCGTTCCTGCAACCTGTCGATAAAACGGGAGAGAATGCACTCTGGAAAGGTTCTGCTCCATATTACGATGATTTTTATTGCATCTGGGATACTTTCCGGACACTTCATCCTCTTTTCACGGTGATTGCGCCCGAACGGGAAGCCGCTATTGTCAATTCTCTTATCGATATATATCGCCACGAAGGTTATATGCCCGACGGTCGTTCGGGCGACAGCAATGGCCGCACGCAGGGTGGCAGCAATGCCGACATGGTGGTGGCTGAGGCTGTGCTTAAGGGACTGCCCGGTATCGATGGTCCTGCGGCTCTCGAGGCCATGATGAAGGATGCCGAGGCCGATCCCGGCAACGATGCCCGTGTGCATGGCCGTGGCGGCGTGTCGGACTATAAGAAGCTCGGATACGTGTCGACCGACTATGAGCGCGGTGGTACCCGTACGCTCGAGTATGCGGCGAACGACTATGCCATAGCGCAGTGTGCGGCTATGCTCGGCCGCGATGAGCTTGCAGAACGATACTTTGCCCGTGCCAGGAATTGGGAGAACTTGTGGAAAGACATTGAATTCGAAGGTGCAAGCGGTTTCATAATGCCGCGTAAGCCCGACGGCAACTGGCATGAGGACTATCGCGAGCCGACATGGGATTACTATTCGTCGACTCCGCCGTGCCGTCTTGATATCGAACCGTTCAATAAGGTTCCTGAAAATTATCTTTCGACCGGTGCCTTTACTCCCGGAGTGGGTGGAAATTGGGTGAATATGTTCTATGAGTCGAATTCGTGGGAATATTCATTCTATGTTCCCCACGATGTGGCTCGCCTGATGGAGCGCTGCGGAGGGCGCGAGAGATTCGTTGACCGTCTCGACCGATTCTTCAACGACGGACACTACAATATCACCAATGAGCCCGGATTTCTTACGCCTTGTCTCTACATATATGCCGGAGAGCATGCCGCGGCGGTAGACCGAATACATACGATACTTGCGAATCACTATACCACCGGGCCCGACGGACTTCCCGGCAATGACGACTCCGGCTCGATGTCGTCGTGGTATGCTTTCCACAAAATGGGATTTTTTCCCGTGGCTGGTCAGGATGTATATCTGATAACGGCTCCACAGTTCGAGAAGGTCGACATAGCGCTTGGTAAGGGTCGGCAACTGTGCATAGAGGCTCCCGGAGTGAGCGATACACGGCGCTACATAGCGTCGGCCACTCTCAATGGCAAGCCTCTCGATCGTGCGTGGTTCACTCATGGCGAGATTGCCGACGGTGGTGTGCTGCGATTCGAAATGACCGACCGTCCCACCGGCTGGGGCTCAGGGATTCTCCCACCATCGCAGTCGGATGTAAAGTGAAGTATAAACATATTCAAATCACAATAGATATAGCATGAAAAAGATTGTTATTGCGGCTATCGGAGCTGCGCTTATGGCGTCGTGCTCCGGAAAGCCCGAAGTAAGCTCGCCCGACGGCCATATTGCCGTGAAGCTGAACCGCGCCGAAGATGGCGCCTTGTCCTATGAGGTGACGGTCGACGGCAAGCAACTCATAGCTCCCTCGGCTCTCGGATTTGTGGCCGAAGGCCTTGTGCCGGCCGCCGATGCCAAGGAGAGTGTAGCCACTTCGTCGTTCGACGAGACTTGGAGTCAGCCCTGGGGCGAGAATAAGGAAATTCGCAATAATTACCGCGAGATGGCCTATACACTCACCGACTCCTCGCTCGAGTACACTGTGCGTGTGCGTGCGTTCGACGATGGCATCGCATTCCGCTATGAATGGAAGGTGGCCGGAGTGGACACCGTAGTGGTGATGGACGAACTGACCGAATTCGCTTTTGCCGTGCCGGCTCAGTCGTGGGCTATTCCTGCCAATTTCGACACCTATGAACTGGAATACAACCATGTGGCTGTCGACAGCGTTGTCAATGCCAACACCCCGTTCACTTTCGAGACCGACGGTGGTGTCTTCGGCTCTATCCACGAGGCTGCTCTCTACGACTTCCCCGAAATGACACTCGAGCGCATAGAAGGCAGCACCCTCAAGGCTGTGCTAGCACCTATGCCCGATGGCGTGAAGGCTCGTGTTCCCGCTGAGTTTGCTACTCCCTGGCGCAGCATACAGATCGGTGCGTCGGCTGTCGACCTCATCAATTCCGGTCTTATACTCAATCTCAACGAGCCTTCTAAAATCGCCGATACTTCGTGGATCAAGCCGCAGAAGTATGTGGGCATATGGTGGGGCATGCACCTCGGCACCATGACATGGACCATGGGTCCCCGCCACGGCGCCACAACCGAGAATGCCATCAAGTATATCGATTTCGCCGCTGCAAACAACCTTCAGGGCGTGCTCTTCGAGGGCTGGAATGAAGGCTGGGAGAACTGGGGCGGAAACCAGCATTTCGACTATATGAAGGCTTATGCCGATTTCGATATCGACTCCATCGCCGCATATGCTGCTTCGAAGGGTATCGAACTGTGGGCGCACAACGAGACCGGCGGCAATATCCCCGAATATGAGGCAGCTCTCGACAGCACTTTAGCCTATTATCATTCGCTCGGCATTCACACTCTCAAGACGGGCTATGCCGGCGGCTATGTCGGTGGTCAGTACCACCACTCGCAGTATGGCGTGCGCCACTATCAGAAGGTGGTTGAGACCGCTGCCAAATATGAGATTATGGTCGATGCCCACGAGCCTATCAAGGAAACCGGTATACGCCGCACATGGCCCAATATGATGACACGCGAAGGTGCCCGCGGCATGGAGTGGAATGCATGGTCGGGCGGCAACAGCGCCGACTATCTCTGCACACTGCCTTTCGTGCGCCTGCTCTCAGGTCCGATGGACTATACTCCCGGTATCTTCGACATCAACTACGACCGTGCCAAGGCCGACCCCGGACGCATTGAGTGGAATGGCCGCAACGACTATTGCAAGATCAACACCACGCTCGCACGTCAGATTGCCAACTGGGTGATTATCTACTCGCCGCTACAGATGGCTGCCGACCTTATCGAGAACTATGAAGGCCACGAGGCGTTCCAGTTCTTCCGCGACTTCGATGCCGACTGCGACTGGTCGCGTGCTCTTCAGGGCGAAATCGGCAAATACATAGCTGTGGTGCGCCGTGCCGGCGACCGCTACTTCCTCGGAGCCGGAACCAACAGCGAGGCCCGTACCATCGAGGTGTCGCTCGACTTCCTTAAGCCCGGTGTAAGCTACCAGGCTGCCATCTATGCCGACGATCCCGCCGGAGATGCCACCAAGGTTGCTATCGAGAAGAAGACCGTGATCTCGACCGATACTCTTACAGTGGCTATGAATGCCGCCGGTGGTCAAGCCATCACCTTCATCCCCGCCGAGTAAATCCCCGTATATATCATCTTAAGGCTCGCCCATCCGGCGGGCCTTTTTTGTGGGCGAGTCAAGAAGCGAGTTTGCTGCACGGAATGTGTGTCATCGTGTGTGATTGTGGCACCACGATGTGGCGCTTGGATGTGTCGGGTGTTGTGTACCATAGCTGCTGTCCGCGATGCGGCCCTTGCAATGGCCTACTGTTGTTTCGGCCGCTGACGCGGCGTTGTTTCTGCTGTGGTTGCCGAAGCCGTGTGGGGTGGGTGATACCGGGGTGCTTTGGTGGTTAATCGGCGTCCTGCGGACGCCGGGGTCAGAGTGGAGTGTGTGTCCAGGCACATCTCGCTGTGCTCGATGTACCCGGTTATGAATAAATCGACGTCCTGCGGACGTCTCTGCCGGTGTTGGCCTACTGTTGTGTTGGCCGCTGACGCGGCGTTGCTTCTGCTGTGGTTGCTTGTGATTTTGTATGTCGGGATGGTTTGTGTATATTTGTGGTTGTGAAGAGTTTTAAAGATATTGTGGCTGACTGGCGGCGGGAATTTCCGCTGCTGAAGCCGTATACGCCCACGTGGCTGGCTATGACAGCGGGGCCTGTGATGGTGGGTCTACGATTGACAAGATTCTACGGTATAGAATATCGTGTATATCTTGATGTATATCCGTTGTGGTCATCGCCGGATAAAATCAGTTCATGGCAATTGTTCAATATCGGCTTAACGAAGGATTTAAGGAAATCGGGTATGAGCATTGATTATGAGGACCATGATCGCTTGTTTGGAACGGCTGCCGCGTGTGCCCATAAGTATTTTGATGTTATCTTGCAGGAAGTAATTCCGATTGAAAAATTAGAGTTATTCATAGATACAGAAATCAGGATGTCGTTACCTGAACATCTCATTTCTTTTTGGGCTGATGTCTGCGAGTTTAAAATGGCATTGGCTGTGTATGGCGGCAGTGCGCAGATGATAATGAATGCTAAAAACTGGATAAGAGATGAGGTTCGGTTTTGGGATGAGGATAATGTAAGGGCTTTATATTCGATGACCAAGGGTGAGTGGGTGGATGACCTTTATGCGCGGTATGCCGACCGAGACGCATTTATGGCGCGCATAGCTGAGAATATGGCGCAGCCGCGGATTGCTCGTCTCAATAGTGCAGAGCTGGTTTATGATCCTGCGAAGATAGAGCCGTATCGCAGGGACATATGGAGTCGGATGCGGCTTTGGGTTGCTGTATTGAGGTTTCGGCTCAGGAAATTACGAATAAAAATCTATCATCGGATAAATTTGTGAGGTATGGCGAAAAGAGTGCAAGTGCGTATAGGCGATGTGTTCTGTGCGGAGATCGATGGAGCATTGGCGATGTGACGCGATTGTCGTTGGAATGTCCGTTGCGTAACGGGTTTTCGCTGCGGCGCGATTGCTTCGGCGAAACAAACTGGCGTCACGATGAATTTATCACCGACATGGATTTCGAAGCAGCGTGGGGTGGGTGACACCGGGGAGCTTTGGTGGTTAATCGGCGTCCTGCGGACGCCGGGGGCAGGTGGGGGGTCCGGTTATGAATAAATCGACGTCCTGCGGACGCCTCTGCCAGTGTTGGTCTACTGTTGTGTCGGCCGCTGACGCGGCGTTGCTTCTGCTGTGGTTGCTTGTGATTTTGTATGTCGGGATGGTTTGTGTATATTTGTGGTTGTGAAGAGTTTTAAAGATATCGTGGCGGACTGGCGGCGGGAATTTCCGCTGCTGAAGCCGTATACACCATCGCTTATAGTAAAGCGATGCGGGCCATTCTTGGTCGGATTGAGGTTCGACAAATATTGGAATTCTGAATATAGGGTATGTCTGCAGTTCTTACCTCTCTGGCTCCCTTTTACGGATATATTGAATTGGCCGTTGTTGAATATAGAACTCCGGGAGAAGGACCGTAAGAGCGAATTCCTGCGACCGATGGATATCCGGTATGAATTGCATGACCGTGTTTTCGATAGGGCGGTGGAAGAGGCTAGGAGTCAGTTCGGTGATGTTCTTGGAGATAGGGTTGCTGTAGAGAAACTTATCCGATCTGTAGATGAGAATGCTGCGATTTCGTTTCCTGAGCACCGTCCGGCCTTTTGGAGCCATGTGTGTGAATTTAAAGTTGTCTTAGCCCTGTATTTTGATAGCCCGGAGATGATGGAAAATGCCAAAGGCTGGATAGCAGATGAGGTTCGGTTTTGGGATGAGGATAATGTAAGGGCTTTATATTCGATGACCAAGGGTGAGTGGGTGGATGACCTTTATGCGCGGTATGCCGACCGAGACGCATTTATGGCGCGCATAGCTGAGAATATGGCGCAGCCGCGGATTGCTCGTCTCAATAGTGCAGAGCTGGTTTATGATCCTGCGAAGATAGAGCCGTATCGCAGGGACATATGGAGTCGGATGCGGCTTTGGGTTGCTGTATTGAGGTTTCGGCTCAGGAAATTACGAATAAAAATCTATCATCGGATAAATTTGTGAGGTATGGCGAAAAGAGTGCAGATTAGGTTAGGCGATGTGTTCTGTGCGGAGATCGATGGGGCATTCAAGTGCTACTTTCAGTATGTGGCTAAAGACGCAGCTCTCTTGGGCGATGCGGTGATACGTGTGTTCGACACTCATTATCCGATGGATTATGAGCCGGTGATTGATGATATAGTGAAGGATAAGGTCGCGTTCTATGCTCATACTTTGATAAGGTTTGGGCTTATCTACGATGCGTGGTATAAGATTGGGAATTCTAAAAGGATTGATTCGACGGACCTTGAGAGTCTCATCTTCGGTGTTGTCAATGACTCCGTTTGTGATTTCGAGAATAGAAAGGTTGTATTTGTAAATCCGCTGGAGAATTGGACTATATGGAAATTTAATTATGAGTTAAAAATTATTGGGGTATTACCTAAAGAATTTCATGATAAGGTTATCCCAGGTAGTATATATCCCTATATTGAAATAGTGACCCGCATGAAATATGGATACTATAGGTATACGGATCCGATGTATTCGGTGGTGAAGCGACATCCTCGTGCAGATGTTGATAGCTTTGTGAGGACAGAAGAGGATGGAGTGGTTCGCTACTATCATTTCAAGGGGGAGTATGCGGTTCGTGAAGTGGTAGTGACCGATGGCGAGGTGACGCGATTGTCGTTGGAAAGTCCGTCGCGTAACGGGTTTTCGTTGCGGCGTGATTGTTTTGGCGAAACAAACTGGCGTCACAGCGAATTTATCACCGACACGGATTTCGAAGCCGTGTGGGGTGGGTGACACCGGGGGGCTTTGGAGGTTAATCGACGTCCTGCGGACGCCGGGGGCAGGGGGTGTATGTCCGGGCACATCTCGCTGGGCTCGATGTACCCGGTTATGAATAAATCGACGTCCTGCGGACGCCTCTGCCATGGGTCGCTTGTGATAAATTGCTGAGGAAGTGGCGTGTACGCTCCGGACGCACAGAACGCGCGTCCCTACGATAACGTTGGTTTATTAGCGGCGGGTTTTGTGGGGTGGGCGCGTGCCGAAGAGTTTGTCGATGAGGTCGGGGCGGCCTATGCGGCGGAGGGTGCGTGTTATGTCGACGCGGTAGGCCGGGTCGTACCAGAAGAAGAATTTGCGTTGCTCGAGCTTTTGGTCGGGTGTGGTGGCGGTGTATATTTTTTCGCCGGTGTATGGGTGGTAGCCGGTGTAGTATATTTCGGTGGCCACTGTCATGGGGGTTGGCGTGAAGTCCTGGACTTGCTCGAGGTGGAAGTTGAGTTCTTTTGTCTCGGCGGCGAGCTGAGCCATGTCTTCGGCGCGGCATCCGGGATGCGATGATATGAAGTAGGGTATGAGTTGCTGTCGCAGTCCGCAGGAGTCGTTTACCTTGTCGAATAGTTTCTTGAACTCATGGAAGAGAGAGAACGATGGCTTGCGCATGAGCCGGAGCACGGAGTCGGATGTGTGCTCGGGTGCGACTTTAAGTCGTCCCGACACGTGGTGTTCGATAAGTTCGCGGTTGTACCGGGCGTTTGCGCGGTCGATCTCGTCGTCGCCGGTGCGGTGCATCGAGAGGTCGTAGCGGACTCCACTGCCGATGAAGCTTTTCTTGACAGCCGGCAGGGCGTCGACGGCGCGGTATATGTCGAGGAGAGGCCTGTGGTCGGTGTTGAGGTTGTCGCATGGTTTTGGATGCAGGCACGACGGGCGCAGACATTTGCGGCAACGGTCGGTGTCGCGTCCGCCCATGGCGTACATGTTTGCCGACGGGCCGCCGAGATCGCTTATGTAGCCCTTGAAGTCGGGCATGCGTGTGACCTGACGCACCTCGCGCATGATGGATTCCTTGGAGCGCGATGCTATGAATTTGCCTTGATGGGCCGATATAGTGCAGAATGCGCATCCGCCGAAGCAGCCACGGTGCATGTTGACGGAGTGGCGTATCATCTCGTAGGCAGGAATTGTCTTGCCCCGGTAGCGTGGATGTGGCAGGCGGGTATATGGTAGGTCGAAGGAAGCGTCGATCTCTCCCTGAGTCATGGCCGGGAGCATGGGGTTGACCCGGACCGCGTGGGTGCCTGTGGCTTGCCAGAGTGTGGCTCCGCCGTCGTAGCGGTTGCTCTGCTGCTCGATGTGCTTGAAGTTTGTGGCCTGCGAGCGCTTGTCGGCGAGGCATGTCTCGAACGATGCGAGGACTATATTGGCGTTGTCGGGCTGCGGAATCTCGGCGAGGGGGCGAAGGACCACGCTCTGAGGCATATCGATGATGTCGGATATTTTTTTGCCGTCGTCGAGCCTGCGTGCGAGATCGAGCACGGTTTTCTCGCCCATGCCATAGAGGAGCATGTCGGCCGCAGTGTCGACAAGTATCGACGGGCGCAGACGGTCCTGCCAATAGTCGTAGTGCGACAGGCGGCGCAGGGATGCCTCGATGCCTCCGACGACGATGGGTGTGTCGGGGTAGAGCTGGCGCAGTATTTTCGAATATACTACCGATGGGTAGTCGGGGCGCGCGCCGTGGCGTCCGCCGGGTGTGTAGGCATCGTCGGAGCGGCGTCGGCGGTTTGCCGTGTAGTGATTGACCATAGAATCCATGGCGCCCGGGCTTATGCCGAAAAAGAGCCTCGGCGCGCCGAACTTGCGGAAATCGCGCAGGTCGTCCTGCCAGTTGGGCTGTGGGACAATGGCCACGCGGTAGCCAGCGGCCTGCAGGGTGCGCCCTATGACAGCAGCCCCGAATGCGGGATGGTCGACATAAGCGTCGCCCGAGAAGAGGACCACATCGACGCTGTCCCATCCGAGCGCTTTCATTTCCTTTACAGATGTCGGAAGCCAGTCGGTGGGGCGGAGATTATTATAGTCAATTTCTTGCATTTGATTCGGATAGTGTTGTAAGAGCTATTTCTCGGACTGCATGGCCTGTAGGCGCAGTTCGAGTTTGATAATCTCGTCGCGCAGCCGGGCGGCGGTCATGAACTCCATGTCTTTGGCTGCCTGAAGCATCTGTCCGCGGAGCCGGTTGATGGACCGTTGCATTTCGTCGGCGCTCATATAGGCCACCACAGGGTCGGCGGCAATGTTGACCGAAGTGCTGAACTCGTTGGCATATGGCAGCGGTGCTTTCTTGGCCTTTTCGCGCTTCTCGCGTTTTTCCTTGGCATTGAGCTGCTTGGCGGGTCGACCGGTGCCGAGGGCGATTGCTGTGGCTTCCATGTCGACTTCTTCTTTCTCGAGCCCGACGATGGTGTTGCGGGCTTTGACGATGGCCTGTGGTGTGATGCCGTGTTCCTCGTTGTACTTGAGTTGCAGTGCGCGGCGGCGCTCGGTCTCGTCGATGGTCTGCTGCATGGAGTCGGTAATCTTGTCGGCATACATGATGACCTCGCCGTTGAGGTTACGGGCGGCTCGGCCGACCGTCTGTGTGAGCGAGCGGTGGCTGCGGAGAAAACCTTCCTTGTCGGCATCGAGAATGGCCACGAGGGACACCTCGGGGAGGTCGAGACCTTCGCGAAGCAGATTTACGCCAATGAGGACGTCGTACTCACCTGCACGGAGTCCGTCGAGAATCTTGATACGGTCGAGGGTCTCGACGTCGCTGTGTATATATGCTGTCTTTATCTTGAGTTTGAGGAAATATTCGTTTAGCTCCTCGGCCATGCGCTTGGTGAGTGTGGTGACGAGTGTGCGCTCGTCGCGCTCGATGCGCAGTTGTATTTCCTCGAGGAGATCGTCGATCTGATTGAGCGACGGCTTTACCTTGATGAGAGGGTCGAGTAGTCCTGTGGGGCGGATTACCTGCTCGACCACCACACCCTCGCAGCGCTCGAGTTCGTAGTCGGCGGGGGTGGCGCTGACGTATATCACCTGGTTGGTGAGGCTCTCGAACTCCTCGAATTTCAACGGTCGGTTGTCGAGAGCCGCCGGTAGACGGAATCCATACTCCACGAGGTTGCCTTTGCGCGAGCGGTCGCCGCCGTACATGGCGCGTATCTGCGGCACAGTGACATGGCTTTCATCGATGATTGTGAGGAAATCTTTCGGGAAATAGTCGAGCAGACAGAAGGGGCGCTCTCCTTCGCGGCGCCCGTCGAAGTAGCGTGAGTAGTTCTCGATTCCCGAGCAATATCCCAGTTCCTTTATCATCTCGACGTCGTAGTTGACGCGTTCTTCGATACGCTGCGCCTCGAGGTCGCGTCCTTCGCCGGTGAAGAATGCTATCTGGCGGCCGAGGTCGAGCTGTATCTGAGCAACTGCAGCTGCCTGGCGCTGAGGCGATGTAACGAATAGATTGGCAGGGTAGATATTGAATCGGTCGTGGGTGCCGAGGTGTACATTGTCGTCGGGATGGACGGTGATTATCGACTCGACCTCATCACCCCAGAAGACCACGCGGACGATTATATCCTCGTAGGCGAGGCGTATGTCGACCGTGTCGCCTTTGACACGGAAGGTGCCTCGGCCGAACTCGACTTCGCTGCGGCAATAGAGAGCTGCCACGAGTTTACGCAGGAACTGATTGCGTGTAATGTTCTGTCCCCGTGTGACGGTGACGACATTGTCGTGGAAATCCTCGGGATTTCCCATGCCGTACAGACATGATACCGACGATACGACCACGACGTCGCGGCGCCCCGACAGCAGAGCCGATGTAGTGGCCAGACGCAGACGGTCGATCTCGTCGTTGATCATGAGGTCTTTCTCGATGTATTTGTCGACGGATGGTATGTAGGCCTCGGGCTGGTAGTAGTCGTAGTATGACACGAAATACTGCACGGCGTTCTCGGGAAAGAACTGCTTGAATTCGCTGTATAGCTGAGCGGCGAGGGTCTTGTTGTGGCTCAGTATGAGTGTCGGACGCTGGACTTCCTTTATGACATTCGCCATGGTGAATGTTTTGCCAGATCCGGTGACACCGAGGAGCGTCTGCGACGGGCGTCCGGCCTGGATGCCTTCGGCAAGTTGCCGGATGGCCTGTGGCTGGTCGCCTGTGGGCTGATATTGTGAGTTTAAGCGGAAATCCAATGTTAGTTAGAAGTTAGGAGTCAGGAGTTAGGATTTGGGTTGCATCATGGGGGTGCCGAGGCGATGACGTCCTGTGCGGTAGGTGATGGCATCGTTGGGGCACACAGCTCCGCAGTTGAAGCATACCACACAGCGGGAGGTGTCGATGGTGTGGTCGATGAGGTTGATGCACTCACTTTTACAAACGCGCTCGCATTCGCCGCAGTTTATGCACAGGTCGGTATTTATGTCGAAATGGAGCACGGACTGCTTCGAGGCTGCCCCGAGGAGCGAGCCGACGGGGCAGACAGTGTTGCACAGTCGGCGGCCGAGTCGCCATGAGAATCCTACCACGCATATGGCCGTGAGCGCGGCCAGTCCCATGGCGGAGATCGAGAACAGTGCGGAGTCGCCGATGTGCAGGGGTACCATTATGAATTCCTCGACCATGCGTGCATAGGCCGAATAGGGGTCTATGAGGGCAGGCACAGCGGCCGAACCGGTGAGCATGAGTGCGAATGCAATGATGACAAATACCACGCGGGTGCGGTTGGCGGCGGGGACCCAGCGGTAGGAGTGCTTCCGGCGGCCAACCTTGCGCGATACAGCGGCGACGCAATCCATGAGAGTGCCAAGGGGGCAGACGGTGGAGCAATATATGCGGCCATAGATAAGTGCCACGACAGCCCAGAACACCAGGCATACCGCGGCGCCCGATATAAGGGCCACGAGAATCTGCATGCGCACAAAGACGCTGTCGTAGCCGGCAAGAAGCGCCCATGTAGGCACTGCCATGGCTATGAGGGCAATAATTATGCGTATAATGCGGACAGAACGGTACATGGTGGCAAATATACGGAATTTTTTGCTAATTTTGCGCCTAAATACCAAGCTCACATTCATCGCATGGACGCTACACCATCCAGTCACTATACACCCGAGGAGTTCGCGCGCCTTATAAATGCGGCACTGCTTCGCGACGATACTCCTACGGCCGGCAAGATCGCCAACCGCATATACAACGACATAATGATGGGCGAGGGCGCATTCGCCCGCCTTTCGCGTATGGTCGAGGGGGAAGGCATGAAGCTGATAAGCCGCGATCTTCCGACATCGTTGCTGGGCTCTCCGTCGAGTCCGACAAATGTAATTCCGGCTTCTCTTCGTCCTGGCATGCAGGCCAAGATCGAGGCTGAGTTGCGGAAATATCTGGAATCGGACGCTGTCAAGGCCGAAGTGCAGGCCATCTACGACGAGATGTGCGACAGCATAGAGCGTGCCGGATGGGCATATGGAATCGTGAATCTTCCGGATGCACTGAGTATGGTTCGCGAAAAAATACGCAAGCAGGTGAAGGTGTACGAGCGCTCGATAGCCTTGGTAGGGCCTTATACCGATCTGGAGCCTCTCTACGAGGCGGCCTGCCGTATAACTCTCAACGAGAAGATGCGGAGCAAGAACTACATCGATGTGCAGGACTTCTATACGGCGCTGTGCGACAATACCCGCAGCTCCTGCACCGAAATTGTGGCGAAGTTCTCGCGCGATGTGCTCGAGGCGCTTGCCGAATGGCCTCGTTTCCAGGCTATCATCGACAGTAATTCCACACTGCTGGAGCGTTGTCGCCTTATCGCCGCCAAGAACCCCGACAAACCGAAATACCGCGTTTTCTCCGATCCCGACCGCTCGAGTCCTACCGACCTGCTGGGCGTATGACCACGATGCATGGCCATCTATACAGGTTCAATAAATTATTTAACTATCTAATCCAACTGATTTTGCACAGTTCAACACATATGAGGCGACTAATCGCCATCCTGACGCTCGTACTGGCCGTCGTGGCCGGTAGCACCGAGGCGCTCGGTCAGGAAACATTCAAGCGTAAGCTCGAGCAGGTGTCGTTCGTGCCCAAAGGGGCATGGATCACCGGCGTGAGTGTGAGCTATTCACAGTCCGACCAGGATAAATACCAGTTCCTGATAGTGGAGAATATAAACGGCGACACATATACGTTCAAGGTCAGCCCGATGCTGATGTTCTGCTTCAAGGACAATCTTGCGGCCGGCGGCCGATTCTCCTACTCCCGGCAGCGCACACGGCTCAATTCGGCCGATATAGTGCTCGACTCCGAGACATCGTATAACATCGATAATCTCTACAGCATAAGCCACAGCTATACGGGCACAGCATTGTTCCGCTCCTACATGAGTCTTGGCAAGAGCACCCGCTTCGGGCTTTTCAATGAGGTGCAGCTGCAGCTCGGTGGGGGCCAGTCGAAAATATGCACGGGGTCGGGAGAGGACGTGACGGGTACGTACCAGCGCAATTTCGACTTCAGTGTCGGTCTGGCGCCCGGTCTGGCTGTTTTTCTCAACAACTACTCGGCGCTTGAGGTGAATGTGGGTGTGCTTGGCTTCAATTACAGCCACCACACGGCTCTTACCGATCAGGTGCAGGTGGCCAATTTCCACAGCCAGCGTGCCAATTTCAAGATAAATCTGTTTTCAATCACTTTCGGCGTAGTTTTCTATATATAAGCCATGGCAGCAATACGATTTATATTCCTGGCCCTGGCGGCCGCCGCGGCGATGGCCGTGCAGGTATCGGCGCAGACTATTGTGCGAAAGAAGGATGCTCCGGAGCACGAGGAGGCTACCGAGAAGGTGGTGATCGACGGCGACACGGTGAGCATAATACTGCCCGAGCGTAATTTCGGCCGCTTCGACCGCGGTCTGTTCAACTACATATTCATACCTAAGGGTAAATGGGGCTTTGGTGTGACGGCATCATATGGTGAACTCCAGACAGAGGATATCGCCGTGCTGTCGCTGCTGAAGGACTTCAATTTCAAGGGTAAGATGTACTCGGTGAAACCCTATCTGCAGTATTTTATCCGAAGCAATCAGGCTGTGGGTCTGAAATTCGACTACTCCCGCGGCATCGCCGACCTCGGAGGTCTCTCGGTGGACTTCGACGAAGACCTGAACTTCTCGATACGCGATGTGAGCTACTATCAGCAGAGTCTGTCGGTGTCGACGTTCTACCGCAACTATGTGGGACTGGACCATAACGGGCGATTCGGCATATTCAACGAAGTGGACCTCGCTTTCGGCAGCGGCTCATCGCGCTTCAAACGCATCTATAACTCCGAGCCGCGCGACACACGGACGATTATGACCAAGGCGTCGCTAAATTTCAGTCCCGGTGTGTGCGTGTTCATACAGGACTATGTGTCGTTCAATGTGTCTTTCGGTGTGTTCGGCATCAACTACCAGCATGAGCGACAGAGTACCGATGGCGTGGACGAGGGTTCGCGCACGACATCGGGTGCCAATTTCCGATTCAATATATTCAACATCAATTTCGGCCTGATGGTCGTCATATAATCAGCCCATGAAACCGAACTTGAAGTTTCTACGACTTGCCGCAGTGACAATACTGACGGCAATGCTGTGTTCGTGTATACACAACGATATACCCTATGCCCGCATACAGGCTAATTTTCTGACACTGGAAGCCTACGGGCAGGATGCAGGAACTATGATAGACAGTGCCACCCGCACCGCAACCATCACACTTCCCGAAGAAATCGATATATCTGCCGTGCGGATAACGGGCTATAGTATCACGCCCGGAGCCACAGTGGTGGATAATCCATTGCTTGAGCCTATTGACCTGTCGAATCCTTTGCCGGTGACGCTGCGTCTCTATCAGGACTGGCAGTGGCGCATAGTGGGCAACCAGACCATAGAGCGTTATTTCGAGGTCGTCGGGCAGATGGGCGAGACAGTGATCGACGTGCCCGGCCGCCGAGTGGTGGTGTATGTGCGCGAATCGACTGATCTTTCGTCGATCGAGATAGTGCGAGCCAAGCTCGGGCCTGTGGGCGCGGAGTACTCGCCGTCGCTGGCGCCCGGTGCGAAGTTCAATGCTACGAAGCCTTTTATGGTAAACGTAGAGCAGTATGGCAAGAAATATTCGTGGACCATATTTGTGGAGACTGTCGCTGTGTCGGTGCGCACCATGAGTGTAGACGCATGGACATGTGTGGCGTGGGTCAACGGACAGGCTGAGGCCGGACGCGACAATGGCGTGGAATACCGGCTTGCGTCGTCGACCGAATGGGTGCGACTGCCGGCGAGCGCGGTGGTGCAGACCGGTGGTAGCTTTACCGGCCGGATTGACCATCTGTCGCCGCAGACGGCATATGTGGCACGCACTTATTCCGACAGTGATCTCGGCGATGAGATAGAATTTACGACAGGTGCCGCAGTGCAGCCGCCGAACGCCGATTTCGACCAGTGGTGGCTCGATGGCAAGATATGGTGCCCCTGGGCCGAGAATGGCGAGCCTTACTGGGGCACCGGCAACAAGGGTGCGACAACGCTCGGATCGTCGAACTCGGTGCCGACCGACGATACACCCTCGGGCACGGGTTGGGCTGCGATGCTCGAGACCCGCTTCGTGGGTATCGGTATCGTGGGCAAGCTTGCCGCCGGAAACCTGTTTGCCGGGTCGTATGTGCGCACGGTCGGTACGAACGGTGTGCTCAGTTTCGGCCGCCCCTTCACGGAGCGTCCGACCAAGATGCAGGGAATGTTCAAATACAACTGTGTGAACATCGATAAATCGTCGACAGAGATGAGCTATCTGATGGGCCGACCCGATACTTGCATAGTTTGGGTGGCACTGATAGATTCGCCCGAGCCGTTCGAGATACGGACCGACCCCAAAGACCGCCAGCTTTTCGATCCGAATGGCGACTATGTGGTGGCGTATGGCTCGATGCAGAAAGGCGAGACGGTGGGGCAGTGGACTCCGTTCGAGTTCGAGCTCAAGTATAATTCGACCTCGCGCAAGCCGACATATATACTCATCACCTGCTCGGCGAGCAAGTATGGCGATTATTTTACGGGCGGAAATGGTTCGGTGCTGTGTCTGGACGATTTCAAGCTTATATATGATTATTGATGCCGGTCCTTTATGGCTGAGATACGGCGTGCATGCCGTGTGATGAAGCCTGCGGCCGGTGTGTCGCCTCGGTTCGCCAATACGCCGTCATCAATTTGTGCCGCTACCGGAGTAGTCCGATAGCACCATGCTTGCGGCGTGGCAAATGATCGCTTTTATTGATACTATCACATTTCTATTTACATATATGTTTCGTAAAGCTGTTTTTATTACATTAGCTCTCTTCTCGACTATTGCAATCAACGCAGCCGAGCCCGCTGACAGTGCGGCGACCGCAACAACCAAAACAATAACGATTCCGTCGCAGTATGTGCCGACCTTCCATGGTACATTCCGTGGATTTTTCGAGCAGTCCACTACCGGCGGCGGCAGCCGCTTCATGGTGCGCAACGCCCGCTTCAGCGCGCAGGGCAAGGTGCTTCCGATAGCTGAATATTTCTTCCAGCTCGACCTCTGCGACAAGGGTAAGCTCACGATTCTCGACGCGTATGTGGGTGTGACGCCATTCAAGAATTTCAAGGTGATCGCAGGTCAGGGCCGAGTGCCGTTCAGCATCGGTGCCAGCCGAGTGCCGGCTCACTATCACTTCGCCAACCGTCCGTCGGTGTGCAAGATGTTCGGCAATCTTCGAAATGTGGGTGTGAAAGTGGGATATACGATACCTAAGACCAATCTCTACATCGAGGGTGGCGCATTTAACGGTACGAACATGACCGATCACACCGGTTGGAACCGTAGCCTTACATATGCGGTTAAGACCAACTATAAGGTGGGCGATTTTCTGCCGCAGCTGTGCTTCATGTCGCGACTTCCGGGCGGTGATGGAGTGCGCATAAACCAGGCCGACGCGTCGCTCACGTTCGAGAACAGCGCGTGGTTCATAGAGGCTGAATACTGCTACCGCACCTATACTGGTAATTCCTTCAAGGCCTCTCACGGCTATAATTTCGAAATCGACTATGGTTTTCCAGTTAAGTCGAAGATTGTAAACCGCTGGTCGTTCCAGGGACGCTTCGACGGTATCACCGATGCAAGCAACGGTCTGCGCGGGCCCGAGGGCGTGCTGGTGGACAATTACTATGCCCACAACCGTGTGACTATAGGCACTACTGCATCGTATGTGAAGGGTCGTCTGCACTGTGACCTTCGCCTCAACTACGAGCAGTATTTCTATTCTCATGGCCGCAAGGCGAGTTCGCCCTCCGATGACAACAAACTGGTGACTGCGCTCGTTCTATATTTTTAGACACTGTTTACTGACTAATAACTATGAAAAGAATTCTTCCAGCAGCCATCATCGGTGTGGCAATCGTGATTCTGGGCTTTGCTCTTAAAGCCGGTATCGATAATTTCTCTAACCGCGACCGCGTGGTTACTGTGCGCGGTCTGTGCGAGAAAGAGGTGCGTGCCAACAAAGTGACATGGCCTATCGTGACAAAGGAGATGGGCAATGATCTGACCACCATCTACAACCGTATACAGAGCACGAATGCTGTGATTGTCGATTTTCTGAAGAGCAACGGTATTGCCGAGTCGGAATTCTCGGTGAATCCGCCGCAGGTATACGATGCTGCCGCCGACCGCTATGGCAACCAGAACATAGTGTACCGCTATCAGGTGACCAATGTTGTGGTGGTGACATCGGATAAGATCGATGCCGTGCGTGCCCTGATGGAAAAGCAGACATCGCTGCTGCAGAAGGGTATTGCAGTAGTTGCCGGAGACTATAACTACCAGACTTCATATGAGTATACCGATCTCAACTCGATCAAACCCGAGATGATTGCCGAGGCTACGGCCAATGCGCGCGAGGCCGCCGACAAGTTTGCCGCCGATTCGCACAGCAAGCTTGGCAAGATCAAGACGGCGTCGCAGGGCCAGTTCTCGATCAACGACCGCGACCAGTATACTCCCGATGTGAAAACAGTGCGGGTGGTGACTTCGATCACATACTATCTGCAGGACTGATGTCATAAGGATTTTTTTAGTGGGGCCGCATTGTTGATGCGGCCTCATTTTTTTGTAAAAAAATGAGTGAGTGGTTGAGTGGGTGGAGTTTGGTTTGCGTATGTAGATATGTAAACCCATAAAAACACATTTACATGAAAAAACTCTACTCGCTCGCGCTTGGACTTCTTGCAGGCCTCGGCGCAACGGCTCAGGTGACAGTTGGTGGTGCCAACTATGAGACCCTGCAGGCCGGAGTGGCAGCCGCTGAAGAGGGTGCCACTGTTACCATAAATGAAGATGTGACTATATCTGACCGCATCGAATTCACCAAGCCTCTCACAGTGGAGGCCGTGGGCGGCGCAAAAATAAAAGTGAATAAGGTTCCTAAGAGCCTCCTGCTTGTTAAGGCCAATGTGACATTCAAGAACATAGTATACGACGGAAACAACGTTGCCGCCAATGCATCGGCAGTTGAAGTTGCCTCGGGTACGGCTGTGTTTGAGAATGTTAAATTTGTAAATGTGAATCAGACCGGTAACAGAACTGTGACCGTGAAGAGCTATACTACACTTGATAATGTGTCGTTTGAAAATTGCACCTATGCCGACGGTATTTACAATGTGCTTGTCGGAGCAAACGACCGCCTTACACTCAAGGGCACAGGTGAGTATAATGTCTATATCGAGAAAGGCTACCGTATCCGCGTAGATGCTTTCACCGGAAAGGCTACTATCTATCTTGAGCCTGCCAAGTATGCAGCCGGTTATCTGGTGGCTACCGGCGGTTCTGCCGCCAACTTTGCGCTTGGCAATGCTCCCGAGGGTTATAGCCTTGTGGAAAAAGACGGCAATCTTGTGCTTTTCTATGCTCAGGATGTAGCTAAGATTGAAGAAACCGGTGTGGGCTATACTTCTTTCGCCGATGCGATGGCTGCAGCTGAGGCCGGTCAGACTATCGTGCTTCTCGAAGATCTTACTCTCACCACACGCGAGACCTGGAGCACTTCGGTGACGATCAAGGGCGCAACTCCCGATGTGAGAATAATCCGTGATTTCACCAACAATATCCTCTTCATTCCCAAGAAGCCTATCACCTTCGAGAATCTTATAATTGACGGCAATAACAAGGCCAACAGTAAGAATGAGATGGAAGCCGGCGACAACAATCTTACTTTCCGCAATGTGAAGATTGTCAACAGCGCTACCGCCCAGAGCATTGTATATGCTAAATCGAACCGCTCGCTCACTCTCGACGGTGTGACTGTGGAGAATTGCGGTGAAGCACGCTTCTATATGGCAGACAATTCGCACGCTATTCTCAGCGGCGACAATTCAATACCCGCCATTGCATGGACCGGTACCGGAAATGTGGTGGAAGTTAATGGAGAACTGACCGGTTCTGAGCCTATCTTGCTGCAGCCTGATGGATATAATGCAGGTGTGGTTATGGTGAAGAACTGCACAGATGCATCGAAGTTCAGCCTTGGCGCTGCCGACTGGCATCTCGAGGCTCAGGATGGCAACCTGGTGCTGGCTGAAGGTACTACTACCGGCATAGAAGACGTTGTGACTGACGAGAACGCTCCTGTGGAATACTACAACCTGCAGGGTGTGCGTGTGGAGAATCCTTCGAATGGTATTTTCATCCGTCGTCAGGGTGGAAAGACCGTAAAGGTGGCTCTCTGATTTGATTTTTAGGGGAGATGTAATTATTTCCCGATATTTATTTGATAGTAAAAACGACCGCGCCCCCTCTCGGGATCGCGGTCGTTTTTTAGTGTTTTATGTCAGTTGTGTATGGATTCGGGTATCAATAGTTATTTGCTTTACGCTCGAACCAGCCTTGGTCGCGGCCGCACACCGGGCAGCGTTTGGGCGCTGCTTTTGCAGTGATGGTGAAGCCACACTGGCGGCACATCCATTCGATGGGTTCGGCTTCCTCGAATTCTGTTCCGGATTCGAGTCGTTCCATGAGTTTGATATAGCGAGCCTCGTGCATCTGTTCTACCTTTGCAATGAGGCGGTAGGTGTTTGCAATCTGTGGGAATCCCTCTTCCTGAGCAACCTTGGCAAAGTTCTCGTAGAGCTCGCCCCATTCCTCGCGTTCGCCGGCAGCGGCTTCAGCAAGGTTTGTCTTGGTGTCGGCGACTACGCCGGCAGGGTATGCGGCGTGGATTTCGACAGTGCCGCCTTCGAGGAGCGAGAAGAACATGCGTGCGTGGCTGAGTTCCTGCTCTGCTGTTTCGAGGAATACGGCTGCGATCTGTTCGTAGCCTTCTTCTTTGGCCTTTTCGGCGAAGAGAGTATAGCGCGAGCGAGCCTGGCTTTCGCCGGCGAAAGATGCGAGGAGATTGTGTTCGGTACGTGTTCCTTTTATGCTTTTCTTTTCCATTTATGACAAGAGTTAATTATTTGTTTTGATTAAAACAAAGGGCAGAGCATAAAAGTTCACGAGGGATGAAATTTTTTTAAGATTATGTGTGGATATGGAGCCGAGGTTTTGATTTGACCTGTGGTACAGGACGTTGGAGCCTGGTACGGCTAAAAAAACAGCGGCATCATCTTCACGATGACGCCGCTTTAGTGACTCCTACAGGATTCAAACCTGTAACCTTCTGATCCGTAGTCAGATGCTCTATTCAGTTGAGCTAAGGAGCCTTTTGGCCTCTGCCTTATTTGCGAGTGCAAAGTTACAACATATTATTTTACTCTGCAAATTTTTCGTGTTTTTTTTGCGTGTTTACGCTCATTTAGGCGATAATAGCTTTATTTTTTTTCCGCAGGGGTGGCGATGGCGGCCTTATAGCCTATTTTAGCGAAGCCTTTTTTGATGGCTTCCACATTGGTTTTCTTCGGGTTGTACACAATGGTGACGGTCTGCTGCGGGACCGATGTGGCAATACTTTTGATACCTTTCTCGAAGCGGAGATTGCTTTTGATCTTTTTCTCACAGTTTGCGCACGACATTTTAGGCTCAACGGTGAATACCGCTGTGGAGTCTGCGCCACTTGCCGCCCATGCCGATATAGACACCAGCGAAATCATTATTGCTGAAATTATTTTTTTCATATTTATAAATACTGAGTGAAGTTATATCTGAAACCTGCATATATAAGTGCTCCATGCAGAGGCGCATGCACCATTGTGGCGTCGAAATCGGGGCCCCATGGGTCGGATGCACCGATCACCGGATTTTTCTGCCGGTAGCCGGTGAGATTCTCGCCGCCCACGTAGACGCTCCAATGGCGGAAATTTCGTGTTAGTTGGGCGTTCAGCATGGCGTATGCCTTGTAGCGCTTCTCCCACAGAGGATTGGTTGCAGCGGGAAGCGGATTGCGCCCGGAACCGTTCACTGCACATGTGACATCGAGCTGCCATATGCCCATGTCGGGGCTCCATCCAAGCGTGAAGAGACCTTTGTCGCGCGATGTGAGAGGTTTCTGCACGAGACCACGGCCATAGTCGGTCTTTACGTCGGTGAGTCGGTAGGCGGCGGTAAAAGTAAGTTCCGGGAGTATGTCGAAAGTCATTTCGGCTTGAAATGTATGGGAGAAGGAGCGGCCGCCAAGGTTGCCGATGTAGGCGGCATGCGGGTCGGCATCGAGGTCGACGGAGAGCTGATTGGAGAAGCGGGTGTAGTAGTACTCGGCCGATAGCGCCAACCGGCGCGACCACAGCGTCACATAGCCGTTAGCCGATACACCGGCATTCCATGCGCTTTCCTGCTTCAAGTTCTTCTCTATGTGGAGCGTGCGTGACGACGCCAGCAAGTAGTGGTATTCGGCCATGACATGGGGCGAGCGATAGCCGCGGCCGGCTGAGAGCTGGAGCGTGAGAGGCGCGGCCACGTTGTACCGTATGTGGACACGAGGTGTGAACATTTTGCCGTAGAGCGAACTGCGGTCCACCCTCATGCCGGCCATGGCAATGAGGCGGTCGTCGAGGTTGTAGGTGTACTGGGCGTATGCTCCTGGTGTTGCCTCGTGGGTGTCTTCCGGTTTAGGACTGCCATCGGGGGCGAGGGCGGGCAGCATCTGGTGGTAGTTGTCGTAGACAAGACTGATGCCGGCCGACAAGGCATGGCCGCCGGTCCATTTGCGTTCGAACATGCCCGACAGGTAGGCATCGCGCTGCACTACCGAGTAGAGCCGATTGCCATATCCGGCCTTCATGTCGTGGAAATTTGCCGATGCGATCAGTGCGATGTTACCGTCGTTGTCGCGGTCGAAGATATAGGCATTCTTGGTGAATGCTTCCACACGCTTTGTGTCGATATCTATAAGATAGGGCTTGTCGAAATGCGCTCCGTGAGCAATCTGGCCGCTGCGTCGGCTTTCGAACAGACCCTTTACCGCTGCCTGGAATACATAGTTCGAACCCAGATAAGCCCAGCGGTTCATGGCGGCGAATTGCCGTGTGCGAGGCATGTCGGCAAAACCGTCGTGGTTGCTGTCGTGGGCCTTGAATGAATTCTCGCCATGGAGCAGCAATGCCGTGCTCCATTTGTCGCCCAAGTGTATGTTTCCGTCGAGGTTGCCTTCGACTTTTCCCATGTGGTCGACATATACATTTGCCGATACCGATGGGTCGGCCTGAGGCTTTTTCATCTCTATATTTATCTGGCCTGTCACCGACTCATAGCCGTTTTTTACCGAACTGGCGCCTTTCGAAACCTGAATGGACTGTATCCATGGTCCGGCAATGTAGCCAAGGCCGAAAGGTGCTCCAGCTCCGCGGAGAGCGGGCACATTCTCCGACAGCATCTGGACATATGCTCCCGACAGGCCGAGCAACTTTATCTGACGGGCACCTGTGGCCGCATCGCTGTAGCTGACATCGACCGACGGATTGGTTGTGAAGCTTTCGCCAAGGCTGCAGCATGCCGCACGTTTGAGATCGGATGCGGTGATGAGCTCGGAATTGGCGGCTGTGCTGCGCATCTTGAGCATAGAATGCTTGCCGGTAACCACCACTTCGTGCATCTCCACAACCGAAGTGTCGGCCGGCTCGGCAGCAACAGCAGCCATGGGCAATAAAGAAAGAATAATACCTATATATTGGGAACCAGACATTTGAATCGATAGATTGTTGAACGTCTACAAAATTACAACAACCCACCAATATACCCGTCGCCCGAAATGTTATTAAATCTTAACCGCTCGGTGGAATGTCGAAATAGTATAATCTCATAAATTTATTGCTACATTTAGCAAAATCAGCATTTACCCAAATCCCGACAAGAAATACGCCAAAAGAATTGCATGTTATAAAACATATTTCTTGCTTTTATCTCAAAAAATCAATATATTCGCAACCGAACCAACCCCACATCCCATGAAACCAATCGCCTCTCTCCTCGCGAGTTTCTGCAGTCCCGGCACCCTCAGGCATGCCCCCGACTTCCACGCCGGCAAATACCACCACCTCTCACCCAGTCCTGAGGATATAAGTACCGCTAATAAATAAAAAACAATGTAAACTTCTATATTTATTACAAAGGTACATACATGGAATACAACAAGTCAAATTGATACTTAACTAATCATGACAAAGAAAATTATTATAATCTGCTTTACACTATTGTCAATACTATCTATGATGGCATCTTCACAAAAAGATGAAAATGTTCAGACAATAGATGAATTTATAGATAAGCAGAAAAAAAATCTACCAATGAAATTTCCCAAAGCTGAATTTAATCATAAAGGGCTGCATACCTTAATATACGATAAAATCATACCACAGCTTACAAATAAGTGCATAGGCGAACTACGCCTGATGCTTTACTTCCATAAAAAGGTAAATGAGAATTCTTATTCGGAAATTCAATTAGATATGGAACTTATAGAAGAATGTGTCTGTAGAAGTCTTGTTCTTGAAGAAGCAGTTCGTTTAGGATTTGGTTTTTTAAACGAAAAAGACAGTGTTATGATAATTATGTGTGATAAAGAAAATATAGCTCGTAGTTTAAATATCATATCACATAGCAACAATGACTCTGTAAGCGTTAATCAAGATTATTGGACTTTTATTGGCTCAGGTGGAGACCTTAACGCCAGATGGTCATTAAAAGTAACACCTGATACTCTTTTATTGGAAGAATATACCGATAGAGGATTAAAATGTCTATATGGTGTTGATTCCAAATTAATTCTACCATAAATATTACACATGACATTTGGCTATAGACAATATAAGCAAATTGCCACCTACTACGATACCCTGGGCCGCGTGGTGCAGGCGCGCTCAGCGGCTCCTAAGGGAAATGTCACGGTCAGCACAGCGCACACATACTTCGGTGCGCCCGAGGCTACGCGTACCATCCTCGGGCGATCCGACACCACATACATATTCGAGACGGTCCACACCTACAATATCAGTCTGCTACAGATCCTGTGCCGCTACAACTCCCACGCCGGCAAATCAAAAGCCAATAATAAATTCAACGCTGAAAATGGCGCGGGTTCTGATTTCCAAATAGTTTTCAATCCTTATTTCATATCTGAAAATGGAGATAGACCAAGCTTTATAGGTCTGGCTCATGAATTAATCCATTCTTTACATAGCGCTGATGGAACTGCATATTATGATAAGAATGGAAATCAAATTTCGGTATACGAGGAATCAAGAACAGTCGGATTGCAATATAACGAATGCGATGAGCCAACCGAAACCCATATACGTAAAGAAAATGGAATTCCAGCGAGGACAAAATATAATTAAATGTATTGATAAAATACTGACAGTTGGACTTATGCTGTTGTGTGTTGGATGTGCTTTTGAGAGTAAATATCCAAGCGGCCATGAATCTGAGAGTTTGACGACTGCTTATCCTGTTATAGTATTGGAATATACAGGAGATGAGGCCGCAAGCCGCTATCGACTTGTAATAGAGGATGATTCTATGTTTGTTTATAATTCGCCCTCAGGTAAAGAGGTTCTTGTGGAACAAACTATTCTTGAGCCCTGGCAGCAAATAAATTTAAGACAGTTGAGTTCCGTAATCCCATCCCGGCATGAAACCTTTAATACTATCGGTGATGGGGCTATCACTGGGATAGGATTCTATCGATTATCTTTGAATGATTCGTTGCTCTTAGTAACTCCAGCTTTTGATTTAAATTTACCAAAACCAACATCATATGGTACATTACTCCAGTATGTACTAAATTTATCACCTTACCGGATATGGACACTAAAGTAAAACGAAATATGATATTAGGCATGCTGCTGTCAGTTCTATTTATTCTGTCATGCAGCCCCCAAAATAATGAAGTAGAGTCGTCACAAATATGCGAGGCGGAAAGCTATGAGGTTTTTATAGACAAGATGTTGAGGAATAGCTCTTTTATGCCTCGGATTGAAATAGCTTATTCCGACTCGGTAGCGGATATCGCCTGGCAAATCACCACAGTGTCGGATTCTATAATCTGTAAAAAATTTAGATTACGAGACTCGGCTGAAATAGGTTCTTGGGCAGCTCCGATTTACGCTCAAACTAAAGTAAATATACGTCAGCTATTAGCCTCGGTTAATGGCAAGACAATTCCATACTATTATGGGGATTTGGTAGAGTGCGATCCGAATCTATCTATAAAGGTTGACTCATTCGAGATCTTGTATGACAAAGATTTTTCCCATAGTATTGTGCCCGCTGAAATAATACAATTATATCGATATCTGGCAGTCCTATGTCATGAAATATGTGAGGGAGAATCTGATTTGCCGCCATATGTGTATGGAGATTTAGGCGCAGGGCAAATTTTTACCGTGCAATAATGCTATTTGTATAATTGTAGTATATATTCGAATTCTGGCTCCGTGCTATACTAAGTAGTATTGATGAGAGGTGCATACGATGTGGCTAAGATAATGTGTTCACAACATGCTCCAGCGTAAGAGTGTTGTAGACACTATATTTTTTTAAGATCTTAAAACTAATGACATGAGGAATCGATATAAGCATAGTTGGATTTTATATATCTTATTATTAATTTCAGGAGCAGCATTTGCAGAGCTTCATCCGCATCACGGCATTGGCAAAAAGGATATGTCGGATATTTATCCAAGCGTCGATAGTATATATGCACCTGCCGCAGAATTAACTCATACAGAATTGCAGAAAGTCATTTTTTCGACAATTATTCCGGCTTTTAAGGAAAGAGCGAAAGATGAGTGCCGAATCAAATTAATATTTGGGAAGCGGGATAGTGTTGCCGGATTTGTCCCATTGGAGATAGCACTCAGTGAATCCAACAGTTTAAAAGATATGACCCTCCTTGGAGATATAAGAAATGGTGAATGCTTTGTAGAGCAAAGAGATGGAATTCCGGTGTTTTATATCGATAAGGATAGTACCGCACCGCGGGCCGGACTCTTGAAGATAACAAGCGATTCGACATTGCTGAATCCATATAAATGGACCTATATTGGTACCGGTGCTCCAATTGTTACACATTGGTATCTTGAGGTGTATAACGACTCTGTATTGCTTGACTGGTACTATGATGAAGGGTTGCTTCCTCTTGAAGACGTGTGTGATGGCGCATTTATGTCGATGAAAAAAAGCAAAGCGTACGTCGAGCGGATGAATCGCCGGCAACATAGCGAGCAGAGCTTTTCGCTTCCCAAAACTATCAACAATAGTTTACGGTGATGAGATTTTGTATAATCTCCTGCAGATGCAGGGTGCTCGGCGGATTGGCAGTGTAGTCTGACTATAGTTTTTGCTGTGTGAAATAATGAATTGTAATGCTTCTAAAAAGATGAAAGTTATAATATTTATATTCGCGTTATTGCTTGGTATGCAGGCGAGTGTGGCTCAGTATTTCGATTTCGATGCCACTGCGATACCTGTGTATGACAAACCCTATGCGGCATATATCTCGAAAGATATTCCGATAGACACAATTAAACAATATCTACCAGTCGATAGTAAGGATTCGGACAATGAGATATGGTATGATTTTAATATTATAGATACTTCTGCGTTGCGATTTAAAATACGTTATCACATCGATAGCGACTGCATGTCATATTACAATTTGTTTAAGAAATCGCTGATCGATGAAGAATCATGGCGTAATCCACCGGTAAAGGAGGGCTGGGTCGATAAAAAATATGTTCATGTAAGATTGAAAGGGCGTCACATTGTTGAGGGTGATACACCATACTTTAAACTTTATAAGAATATAAATGACCCCAAGCCTGAGTATAGATTTATTGTGCCAAATGGACATGATGAGGAAATACCATTGCCTGTTCTTGAAATCGGCGAAGGCAGGTGGCTAAAAGTAATGTTTTATAATCATGGCATGTATTATGAAGGGTGGACAGAGGATTATTGTGATAACTTTTTTTCAACCTGTAGTTAGTGATTTTCATGATAAAACTTACTAAACAATGCTTCGATGGCAAAGGCGCTGTGAATCGGATATTCTTGGATGCCAGATGGATATGAGGCCGATATTAAGGATTAAGTAATAAATGGTATGTGATGAAACGATTATTATATATAATATTGCTTAGTATTAGTATATTGGTGTCGTGTGCATCGAGGAAAGATTCGTGCGTGCAGTACAGCGACGACACGGTTTTCTATAAGGTGGTAGAGATTAAGTCGAACGATGCGTGGCCATGGGATGTGATATACGCAAAAAAAGAAGGAAGTTCTATGATTGATATCATCTTTTCCTTCAAGCCTGAACGGGTTGATGGATTTGAGCATATCATGTTGGCAGAGTCCTTATTCTATGGAAGAATGCTGGAGAGATTCCCCTTGTATCCGCGAGATTCAGGACCTCTTTGGAAATTTTCGGAAGGTGATACTCTATGCCAAATCCAAGAAGGACGTAAATATCCCTTCAAGTTGCGGTCGTGGCGAAATACTATAACATGGAACTATTTTTGTTTTTTCACACTATATAACGAAAGAATTTTAAGAACTCCACCGGTCTGCGTTTGGGATACAATTGATAAATATGCCGGTAATTCTATGGGATATTATACGGCTTTGAACGCTCGCGGACTTTATCTTATATCGGATGACGGTATCGATAGGATCTTAGCCACAATGATACCGGAGCCGCCGGACAGCATTGTGGCTGAGATAGAATAAATAATGGAAAATTAATGAAAAAGATTTTGCGGAAAATATATATGAATGTCAATGGGCTCATCGGCTATACCAGTAATGACCGAGGGGCTTACAGATCGATGCTTGGTGTGATTTTCTTTCTCTTGCTGATTTTGTACGGAAGTTGTTTTTTAATATGTGATAATTTGTCTATGTTATTTCATTATAAGATAGAACATGAAAATTTATTTTTTAACTCCATCTATCCTATAGTCGGAATAATTGTGTTGTGGCTAATTTATGATTTGTATATTAAGGGAAATTATAAATTGCTATTGCGCGATGAGAAATACAACAATAAAAGAACTCATATCGCTGCAATTATTATGCTTGTGTCTGGATTGATCTTTTTTTGCATAAATGTTTTTCTTATGTAAATATGGAATAAGTATTTGTGAGCTAATCGCGTCGATAATACCGCCAACGGTTTCTCTCGTTTATAGAAGCTATCTGCAATTGTTGCGGTGCTTGGGATAAGCGATCACCTGTGGGCGTCAAGTGGTAGCAAATGCACCGTAGGGGTGTGTGGCGGTGGTGTTGTTGCCAATCTTGTGGATAAGGATTCAATGTTGCACCACTATGTGGCGCTTTATTTTTGGGGGGCGTGGTATCCAGCGACACCCCAGCCACCCCGCGGCGCATAGCGGTGCCACAAACACAACGCCGCTCGAATGATGTTGCACCCCGATGGGGCGCACATCAATTAAACGCATGATAAACCACAGCTGCGCACACCTACGGAGCGCTTGCAGTGGCCTACTATTCTACGGCCGCCACGCGGCCCATACACACACCTGGATTAGCCGCCCATTGCACACATGGCCCCCACACCCAGGCCGCAGCGCGGCCTGGGTGTGGGGGTGGGGGCTGCGGGCGTTTGGGGGTGGGGGTGGATGTTACTCTATGGGGGCGACGGGGAGGGTGAAGGTGTATCTGAGGCCGCCGTTGGTGGCGTTTTCCACTGCTATGGTGCCGCGCATGGCGTCGAAAATGCGTCGTACCAGCGGTAGGCCGAGTCCGAAGCCGCCGTTTTTGCGTGAGCGTCCGAAGTCGACTCTGTAGAAGAGGTCGAACAGCCGGTCGATGTGTTCGCCGTCTACGCCGACGCCATCGTCGGAGAAGGTGAATATGTGCGCTCCATCCTCGATGCCTTCCCATTGCAGCGACATGTATGATCCATGCGAATACCGGGCGGCATTATACACAAGATTGAGGATCGCATTCATGAGCAGCGACCGGTGTCCGAGTGCGAGGCAGTGCTCGGGAATGCTGTGGCGGAATTCCATGCCATCGGCAATATGGCCCTTGGAGATGTCGCCGGCGAGCTCGAGGGTGAGTGCGTGGATGTCGATAGGCTCCACCTCCACGCGGTTGCCACTCTCCTGCAGACACATGACTGTGGATACGTTGTTGATGAGCGTTGTGAGGCGTTTCGCATCCTGCTGCGCGCGTTCCAAGAATTTACGTTTCAGATCGTCGGGCATGTCGTCGGTTTCTAGTACGGTGTCGAGATAGCCTTTCACAATGCCGGCCGGAGTATTTAGCTCGTGGCTTATGTTTATCATAATCTGGCGCTCGTGGTGCATTTTTTCCTGCTCGGCATGCATCTTGTCGCGATATAGCCTGAGCAGATTTTTCGACACGTCTCCAAGTTCGTCTTTCGAGAATCCCAGCGAGTCGATATCATCGGGGAGATTATCGGTCGACACGGCCTGGGCGAAATCGCGGAGGGCATATACGTTGCGGCATACGGCACGTACTCCGAAGAAGGCCAGCACGGAAGAGAACACTCCAAGTACTATGACGAGAATCCACACCATGGGGTCGATGCTCAAGAAATCGAGCACTTCGCCCTCGTAGGGTAGCGCGGCAAGTGAATATATCTTTCCATCGGGACTCTTGCGTGAGCTGATCATGCTCTTGACGTCGTTATGCTCCACATCCTGCACTTCGGGAAGGCTGTTGGATCTCAGCAGATTCTTATAGTCGGGGTTGATTTTCCCATCTTTGTCGTATATGGGGATGGTTACCTCGGGGTTATCTGCAACCATATTGCCGATGCTGTCGTAGACGGTGATACGCAGTGGGGCGAGGGTGGTATTGTCGGTGAAATGCCTTATGAAATCCACTGTCTTCTGAAGATCAACACCGCGCTCGTAGGCATCAATTACGGTATTGTTGACGTTGAGCAGCCTGTTCTCGAGGTTTTCTTTCTGGCGCTGCTTTTCGTGCGCGACAAAATATATAATCGTTATACCGATGATGAGCCAAAGCAGCGTAACCAGCGGTATGAATAATTTCCAGTGCAGTCTGAGTATATGTTGTTTTGCCATAAATTTAACTTGTGTGTCTCCGCTGTATGAGTAACGGATATGCAAAGTTAACCGAAACATTAAAATTATAAAATTTAACAAAAATAGCCTGTGGAAAGTTTACATCACATTGAATGAAAAAAGACGTGCGAGGCCCGGAAATTTTCGGGGCGTAAAATTTTTTATTTTGCACGGATGGTGCTTTTGTGGATGCGCTGTTCTCGGTGTATCAGGGTGTTATCTATTTAAAGTTTTGCGATACATTGCATGGAAAATAAAGCAAGCTCCGACTAAACAATGCGTGGTGTTTAAATGTTATCAAATCATAACAAAACCTCTGAAAGTGAAAAATATGAGCAACTATATAAAATCCATCGACTTGCGGCCCATTCTGATGGCCGTACTCTCGGCAGTCATGTCGGTTGCGATGCTGTTTGTAGCCACTTCATGCCATAGCGATGACGAATGGGATGAGATGCCACAGGAAATCGCCGACTTTGTGTCGAGATATTTTCCCGGGGAGGGAATCGGCTCCTATACCCACAATGGCAATACCTACCATGTGAGGATCGACGACGGTCCCGGCATTACATTCGACAGCGATTATGCATGGGAGATTGTCGAGGGATATGGCATGCCACTACCGCAGGTGATGCTTTTCGATCAGTTGTCCCCTAAGGTCTATGCCTATCTGCAGGATAGCCAGCAACTCGACTCTGTTTTCGGAATGGAACGCGACAGCAAGCGCTACACTCTGTCGCTGCTTAATTCGACACTGATGTACGATATTGCAAGCGGCGAACTCTCGGGCACAACGCCATCGCGGGTCAATGCCGGCGCCTGAAGCGCAGCCGCGATCCGAGATTCGGGAAGTTGAGTTCGAGGACTTCGCCTTCGACCGCCACTGCGGCGCTCGCCTCGGTATCGGCTATATATCCGTCGGTCGATAGCCAGCGCAGGTCGTAATGCTCCTCGAAAGCCGTCTGCACTAACTTGCCCTTGACTACCGGAGAACCATCGACGCCGTCGAGTGTCAGGAGGTCGTATCCGGTATCTGTGCGCACACAAAAGAGCGTATATTTCTGTCCGAGCCGTGCTCTGGCGGCATCTATGTCGCGGTCGAGATATTCCCACACGCCTTCCATGGCATCGGCGCGTGCCGCGATGCGGGCATATAGCTCGTCGGCGCTGGCAAATGTCGCATCCCGCGCAGTTTCAACACCGCGCACTATCAGGCTATGGCGCTTCAACTGCGCCCCGCTTATTCCTTCGGTGCGGATGGAGTCGCCGCAGTATTCCACCGGTTCGGTAGCCGCAGCGTATTCGGCTCCTAAGGATACCACGGCGCCGGATGGAGTCCGGCGGAGAACTATCGAAAAGCCATTGTCCAAGGCCGTCTGCCGGCAATCGAACGCACCCTCCGAGACGATGGCGCCGGAGGTGCCGATTTTTTTTGTTATAGTGTAGCGTACTTTAGCCGGATACATGGCATCATTGAATGCCGAGTTGTCGATTTCGGCAATAAGCTCATAGTGCAGGGTATCGGCGCAGTCCCAGTACATGCCCAGAGCATGCTTGCCGTTGCCATGCAGTGCATAGCGGGCATGGTAGCTGAAATCCTGTGAACCGTCGGTGCCGACAGACACCACTTCGCCGGCAGCTGCTGCGAGCGCGCTTAAGGCAGCGATAAGAATGGCAGCCGACCGTTTCATGCCATCAGGGCTTTGACAGCATCGACAAATTCGCTTTCGGGCATATCGTAGGGTAGCCAGTGGATGGGGAATCCACGCCGTTCCATGCCGCGGAACCATGTCATCTGCCGCTTGGCAAACTGGTGTATTGCAATCTCGAGCTCGCGCTCCATATCGGCACGCGACATGCGACCAAGCACATGAAGAGTGAGGAACTTATATTCGAGGCCATAGTAGATCAAAGCTTCGGGATCGACGCCAGAGGCTATGAGCCCTTCCACCTCGGCAAGCATATCCTGGCGGTCGAGGCGGCTCCGCAGGCGCTCGGAAATGCGCGCCCGTCGGCTCTCGCGGTCAATATCAATTCCGACAACAAGGGCCGGCACGGGGTCTCCGCCACGTGTGTCGGCGGCCAGCTCGGGGTGGTCCATGTAGTAGCGTTCTATCTCGATGGCCCGCACTGCGCGTGCACAAGTGTCGACATCGGTGCTATTGTGCAGCCGCTTCATCGCAGCGAGCATGGCAGTGAGTTCTTCGAGGCTCTTGCCCGCGAGCGATGCGCGTAGGTCTGCATTCTCGGGGACTTCCGGAAGGCGTATGCCTTTCAGATAGGTCTCCACATACATTCCGGTGCCGCCGACTATGATAGGCATGCGGCCTCGGGCTGCGATGTCGTCGACAGCAGCGCGGCAATCGCGAAGGAACTGAAACAGATTGTACTTGCTGCCAGGTTCGGCGATGTCGATCAGGTGGTAGGGTACATCGTCGCCATAGTCGGCCAGATCTTTGCCTGTGCCTACATCCATGCGTCGGTAGACCTGCCTGGAATCGGCACTCACAATCTCTCCGCCGAGAGCGCGTGCCAGCGCCACTCCGCGGCGCGTCTTGCCGCATGCCGTAGGGCCAACCACTGCAAGTACACGTTTCATCCTATGTTCCGGCTTTTGGGTTTGAGCACGCCGGTGAGACGGTCCCATAGGCGTCGGCTGCGGAAAAATAGCCTGTCTTCATTGCTGTGAGCGACATCGAACCACGATTCATCGTCGTAGTCCACCGACCAGTCCTTGAGGTCGCGGAGGCGGAATGTGGGGCGGTAGTGCTTGATCGGATACAGGCGACGGCCTTCGCGGTCGTAGGTCTTCCAAGCCATGGTGATGGTGTGGATGCGGTATAGTTCGTTGGCAAGCACCGGGCTGAAAGCATTTGAAGCAAGTCCGCTGTCGAGCATGTAGGGGTTGAACCACCGCTTGCGGTCGTTGAGTTCAATACCTGTGTCGGAGTCGACAAACACGGCATAGTGTATCATATTGGAATCGGATGCGAACGCTTTGTTGGAGAAACAATAGCGCATGCCGAATTCCGTCAGGCCGGTGAGCTCTGTGAAGAGCAGGCGCGCCTCGTGGTCGCCCATGGCGGTCTTGCGCTCCACGCGTCCTTCGGCAGGAGTGTCCCACACGCCGTCGGCCGATTCATGAAGCAGCATATTGTCGCCTTTGAAAATGAGATAACGCACCAGAGTGCCTTGATGGCGGCCACCGGTCGCCTTGACAAGAGCCTCGCACAATTCGCCCATCGATTCATAGCGTGCCCGCAGAAACAGCACCGACAGCAGATAGATTACCATCGGCATGTAGATGAAGAAGAAACGGTCCGGGTCGTTGAAGTTGGCGTTGATATATCGTGCGAAATAGTACCAGTACTCCACAGCACCCATCACGGCCGACAGGCACATGAGCACTGTGGTCTGATAGCGGGCCTCGCGGTAGTAGATGGTTGCAGCCATGCTGTCGCCGGGATAAAATCCGTTGCGGCGCTGACATTCGTGAGCCGACCGTACTCCCAGGCCGCACCAGCGTGACAGAGCGCAGAACACAGCTGTCGCCGGCGATACGATGAGGCACACCACGAACGGTATCTCGCTGTTGTACACCCGCAGGCGCCATACGGTCGGTATCAGCCAGTCGGTGCACATCACGTTGATCACTATCATTATCAGTGCCGACACCACAAGCGTGCGGATGACTATGCCTGTGAGCACCGAGCATGCGCTTACGGCGCTGAGAATGTCGGCCCGGCGCAAGGACGACAGCACATACACCTCGGCAAGCGCCACGAAAGGCAACCATGTGAGCGACATGAACAGCGACAGGACCAATGGCAGCGTGAGAGCGCCGTAGCATACGGTCCAGTTGAGCCACATCGCCGACGTGAGCCCTTTGGCGTTATTGCCCTGAATATTACGGTCGGTCATTTGAGCTTGGAGTCGAAGAACTGCAGCATTTTGGCGTAGACAACCGAGCGGGCGTTACAACCGTTGATGGAGTGGTTCATATTGGGGAATACGAACATGTCGCAGAGCATGCCTATGCTCTGGAGAGTCGATACATACTGAAGCGAATTGGCCGGATGGACGTTGTCGTCGGCTGTACCGTACATTATCAGCAACGGACAGCTGAGGTGGAGCGACCGCAAGATCGCCGACGAGCTGTCGTAGCCGCGCTCGTTCTGCTGCGGGGTGAGCATGTAGCGCTCGGTGTAGACCGAGTCGTAGTAGCGCCAGTCGGTGACAGGGGCGACGGCTACAGCCGCGGCGTATGGGCAGCCGTCGGCCGATGCGCACATCAGGGCCTCGTAGCCACCGAAACTCCATCCGTAGATGCCTATGCGGTCGCCATCGACATATGGCAGGGATGCTGCATAGCGGGCTGCGGCTACCTGGTCGATAGTTTCGAGATTGCCAAGGTCCTTGTAGACGGCGGTGCGGAAAGCCGTTCCACGACCACCGGTGCCACGGCCGTCGACACAGATGACGATATAGCCCTGCGATGCGAAGTATGCCTCCCAATCGAGCGCCCAGGCGTTGAGCACGCTCTGTGAACCGGGACCACTGTACTGGCTCATGATCACCGGATAG
Organism: uncultured Muribaculaceae bacterium; assembly: GCA_910587915.1. Lineage (GTDB taxonomy): Bacteria > Bacteroidota > Bacteroidia > Bacteroidales > Muribaculaceae > CAG-873. The sequence continues at coordinate 150,664 of CAJUOB010000003.1, forward strand.
CGGCGCGAAGCCGAGAAGTCGCGGGGCTTCACCATGTATCCGTTGAGTTCATAACCGCCGGAATTGAATGTGAAGAATTCCTTCTTGCCCAGCAGGCTGCGTGTGCGCGCGGCATAGTCGGCGTTGTCGAGCAGGGTAGCCACCTGCTTGCCGTCGGCACGGTTGAAAGTATACACCGGCGGTGTCTCCACATCGCTGAAAGATAGCATCATGAAGTTGCATCCGGGTGCGAACACCGCGCCCGAGGTGCCTTTGGTCTTGCTCACGGCCGAGGTGATGCCCTTGCGGTCGAGACGCTGCACGGTGCGGTCCATCGGAGTGGGCGACGCTGTCTGGAAATAGTGGTTGCCGAGAGCGTCGGAGCCATAGTAGGCAGTGGCGTCGCAGTCGGCGGGTGTGATGGCCTTCATCTTTGCACCGCTATAGCTGTACTCGTAGAAGCGGGTGAATCCCTCGCCGCTACCGGCTATCACAAAAGAATTTTCGCCGAAGTGCAGGGCTTCGTAAGCCTCGGGCTCGACCCATGCCGACGATTCCTCGGTGTAGACCGAACGGCTCACGGTCGACTTCGGATTCACTGAGAAGAGCTCGAAGCGGTTCTGGTCGCGGTTGAGGGTGGCCACCATGAGCTGCGACGGTTTCGGACCGTATGCTATGCGGGGTATATAACACCAGTTGCCGGGTATTTCCACGGTCTTGGTCTTGCGGGTCTCTATGTCGTAGCTGTGGAGCGACACTGTCGAGTTGGTCTGGCCTGCGACGGGATATTTATAGCTCATCGAGCCGGGATAAAGTGCGTACTCAGTCTTGCGGTCGCAAGTGCCCTCGTAGAGGGGCAGGGTATAGGTGGGCACGTCGCTTTCCTCGAAACGCACATAGCAGAACGTGAGGTTGTCGGGAGCGAATGCCATCAGCGATGTGGTGGCGAACTCTTCCTCGTAGGTCCAGTCAGCGGCGCCGTTGATGACTGAATTTACCGCGCCGTCGGTGGTGGCAGCCACCTCAGTCTCATAGTCGAGCTTGGCTATGTATATATTGTTGTCGGGTGCTACGAATGCCACCATGCGCGAGTCGGGCGAGAATTGAGGGTCGCGCTGACGGGAGTGGGTGGTCGAGAGGGGCTTCAGCAGTCGTGAGCGCACCTCGTAGACATAATATTGCGCCATGAACGAGCGGCGATAGATCGATTCGCTGCCACGCCACACCAGCACTTTCGATGCATCGGGGCTCACCACGAAGCCATCGAAATCGGTCAGAGTGGTCTCGCGGGTGCGGTCCAGGTCGAAGAGCACATCGCTTTCCTTCCCGGTGGCGATATCCTTGATAAGGATTTTACGCCCGTCGGCCGACCGCTCGGCATAAGATGTCCCGTCGGGCATGAATGCCACCTCGGGGCGCGGGGCGCGATTATCGGGAAAACTATACGGAGCGAGCGCTCCGACATGGGGCGAGCGCTGCGACGCGCCATAGGCCATGGGCGTGATCACGGCAGCCATCGCCACTACTATATATCTGAGTCGTTTCATGATTTGCTTGTTATCAGTCCGCAAAATTAGCACAAAATTCCCACATTGCATTGAGATTATAGCCGGAAGGTGCGGGTGGGAGCGAGGCATTCGTTGAATTTCAGGCGAAGCGGTGTCTCAGGAGCCGACGGTGCCTCGATTTCGATGGTGCGGGTCTCGCCCGGGAGCAGGCTCACGAAGTTGTCGCTGTAGAAAGCACCGTCCACGGGATTGTCGTCGGTGTCGGCGAGCAGCAGCTGGCAGAAGAATGCTATGCGGCTCTTGCCGTTGCGCAGTGTCACGGTCCAACGACCGTCGCCGGCCGGCTTCACTTTCACAGAGGGCGACGCCGGTTTCAGCGATGCGATGGCGTCGAAGCCGCCGGTGCAGGGGCCGGTGACAGTGTTGCGTCCTTTATATTGGTCGAGCGAGCGCCAGTAGAAGTTCGATGATAGCACATGGCCGGCTTTGTCGGTGAGCTTGAGGTCGATGAAATGTATCTGCGACAGGTCGTCGGGGAAAGCGACTGTGAGCACATTGTTTGCCACGCCGTCGGCCGCCACCGATGTGAGCGCGGTCTGCGACGACACCTTGCGGCTGTTGAAATCGTAGACATCGGCTGTGACGCGCAGGTTGTCGGCGCTTTCGAGGCGGTCGTTGACCACACTGACGGTGTTGGTGAGATAGTTGTACTGTACATGCAGGGGTTCGAGGGCGTGCATGGTGTGGTAGAGCGAGGCCGTGGGCTGCAGGCTGTAGTCCCACATTCGGGCGCAAACCTGCGGATTGGGGCAATTATGGTACCAGAAGAGCAGTCCCGACGTCCATCGGTCGCCATACTGCATCTTGTGTTCGTTCCAAGTTTCCCATATGCTCTTGCTGTTGATGGCACCCACGAGCTGTGCACGGCGGGCATATTCCTCGATATTGGCCGACTCGCCGTAGCAATTCACCATATCGTTGTAGAGTGTTGTCATCAGATGGAAGCCATTGCCATCCATATAGTCCCATGTCTCGCGGTTTATAGGCCAAAGGTCTTCGGCCGGCATCATGCGGCGCAGGCTTTCGACTATAGGCAGCGTCGGGGCGCCATATTCGGGATTGAAACCGTCCACACGGCTACCGCGTTCGCTTGCGGTGTTCTCGTAGTGGCACATGGGGTTTACCTGCTTGTAGGGGCTGCCGTCGTGCACGCCGTCGCATTCGCTCTGCATCTGGTAGGGACGTGTGCCGTCGAGGCGCGCTAGCAGTTCGCGGGCACCGCTCACTTCGGAGCTTTCGTTGCTCGACACATAGAATACTATGCTCGGATGATTGCGTATGCGCTTCACGGTACTTTCCACATTGGCCAGATAGAGGGGCTCATCCATCGGATGGCGGGTGTCGCCTGTCATCCAGAACTCCTGCCACACCATCAGTCCGAGCGAGTCGCATAGCTCATAGAAACGGTCGCTTTCGGCAATGCCGCCGCCCCACAGACGCAGCAGGTTCACACCGCTCTGGGCTGTATAGCGCAGCTCGGTGTCCATGCGGGCATCGTCGGTGCGCAACATGGCATCGGGAATCCAGTTTGTGCCGCGCACAAATACCGGGCGTCCGTTTATCTTGAAGAGCTTCGACCCGTCGGGGGTGTCGCGTACTGCGTCCACACGGCGTATGCCGAAGCGTGTGCCAATGCTGTCGGTGAGCTCGCCCTTGCTGTTGCGGGCGGTCAGCGACAGGGTGTAGAGAGGTTGGTCGCCCTTGTTCTTGGGCCACCATAATTTCGGGTTCTTGATAGTGAGAGCTTCAAACTCGTCGGGCGAGAACACTACCTCGCGGTGCTCGCCACGCATCAGGCGCACGCGTTTCTCCACCTCGATGCCGGCTTCGGGAATGCGGGCTTTCACCGTGTAGTCGGTGTCGTAGGTGTTGGGATTGTGAACTTCCACCGACACCGTCTGGCGCGATTTGTCGAAAGGCTCATCGAGCTCCGAGCGCACCATCGGTGCGCGCAGCTGGGTCTCGCCGGTGGCATACAGATTGATGTCGCGCCATATGCCTGTGTTGCGGTCGCGCACGCCGTCCTCGTATGTGAAATCCCAGCCGACAGTCATGAGCTGTGTCACATTCTGGCCGATCCAGCCGTCGCCGCCGTTGTGCCATTCGCCCGGAGCGCCCCACGACTTCGGCATCGTGGTGCCCGGCACATCCACGGGGTATACCTTCACGGCGAGCACTGCAGGTTCGCCGGGCGTCACCATGTGGGTTATGTCGATGTCGCGGCTCATGAACATGCCGGCCATCACATCGGCCAGACGTCCGTTCACCCAGATTTCGGCGCGGTAGTTTATGCCCTCGGGATTGAGCCATATGCGGCGTCCTTTGAACTCTGCCGGGACATCGAATTCTGTGCGGAACCAGTAGGTGTAGAAATCGCGTCCGGCTTTCGATACATCGGGTATCAGTCCGAGACTCAGCTTGTTATTCTTGCCATAGTAGGGGTCGGGATACACGCCGTTGGCCACAAGATTGGTCAGAACTGTGCCGGGCACATTCGCTGCTATCCAATTGTTTGTGCTGTAGCTGCGTTGTGAAATTCCGGCACCGGAGGCATCGGTCTCCGAGGCTTTTTTCATTTTCCATTCGTGGCCACCGGTGGAGCTGAGCGACATCACGTCGTCTCTGTGGGCCGATAAGCAGAAAGGTAGTAATATAGAAACCAGGATAAGAAAAATGCGATAATAAATCATGATTATAGGTTTTGCAGACTGTGCAAAGATAGCGCTTTTTTAGCGCATAATGACACCAATTGCCGACTTTGTATTAAAAAATGCGAAAGAGGCTCCGAAAATTAGATTTTATTTAAGCTTTTTTTACTAACTTTGCCGCTGACTTTTGCCCCGGCGGATATATTACGGCCGGTTGGCCACCACTCTAAACAAAGCATCGTTATCACGCAGCTATGAAACCACTACAAGCCAAACTCTCCAAATATACAGCACCTCAGGAAGCTAAGGCCGCCGGCATTTATCCCTATTTCCGCGCCATATCTTCCGAGCAGGATCCCGAAGTGACCATCAACGGGCGCCGTGTGCTCATGTTCGGTTCTAATTGCTATACCGGTCTGGTGAACGACCCCCGCATCAAGGAAGCCGCCATCGAAGCAACCCGAAAATATGGTACCGGATGCGCCGGTTCGCCCTTCCTCAACGGTACTCTCGATCTTCACAAGCAGCTTGAGGCCAGAATCGCCGAGTATATAGGTAAGGAAGACGTCATGATCTATTCTACCGGCTTCGGTGTGAACCTCGGTGTTGTTTCGACACTCACCGGTCGCGAAGACTACATCCTGTGGGATGAGCAGGACCATGCATCGATTATCGAAGGCCGACGCCTGTCGTTCTCCAAGTCGCTCAAGTACAAGCATAACGACATGGAGAGCCTCGAAGCTCAGCTTCAGAAATGCGAACCCGATAAAATCAAACTCATTGTCACCGACGGTGTATTCTCCATGGAAGGTGATGTGGCCAATCTGCCCAAGATCGTCGAGCTCGCCAAGAAATACAACGCCACAGTGATGGTCGACGAAGCTCATGCCATCGGTGTGTTCGGCGAAGGTGGCCGTGGTATATGCAACCACTACGGTGTGACAGGCGACGTAGACCTGATCATGGGTACATTCTCCAAGTCGTTTGCATCGCTTGGCGGATTCATCGCCACCGACAAGGAGATCACCAACTATCTCCGTCACCACTCGCGTTCCTACATCTTCACCGCCAGCATCACACCGGCATCTACAGCCGCTGCGCTCAAGGCCATCGACCTGATGATTGAAGAACCCGAGCGCCAGGAAAATCTATGGAAGCTTACCAATATGGCTCTCGATGGATTCCGTGAGCGCGGTTTCGAGATCGGCAACACTTCGACTCCGATTATACCCCTCTATATCCGCGACAATTTCAAGACATTTGCCGTTACGAGCGATCTTCTCGAAAAGGGTATATTCGTTAATCCTGTGGTTTCTCCCGCTGTGGCTCCTCAGGATACTCTCATCCGCTTCAGCCTTATGGCCACGCATACTCCTGAACAGGTTGAGGAAGCGCTCGAGAAAATCACCGAGGTATTCAAGGCGCACGGAATCCTGTAGTGAGGCGATAAGGCTATAGGGCTACACCCCGGACAAGGGAACGACGTTTGTCTGTTCCCGTTTCCGGCCTTTTATAGGTGCCTGAAAGTTGGGGCGCTATCTCATTGCCTTCTCTTGCTTGTCCTCGCCAATATATCATTGAAAGCCCAACTAAACATAAAACAATCCCGTAAAAAATCATGAAGAAGAAATTCATCTGCACAGTGTGCGGATACATCCATGAAGGCGACGAAGCCCCCGAAAAGTGCCCCGTATGCGGCGCCGGTAAAAAAGCATTCAAAGAAGTTGATACCACCGACGCGCTCCAGTTCGTGACAGAACACGAAATCGGCGTAGCCAAGGGTTGCGACGAACAGATGATCGCCGACCTCACCGCTCACTTCAATGGCGAATGCTCCGAAGTGGGTATGTACCTCGCCATGAGCCGTCAGGCCGATCGCGAAGGCTATCCCGAAATCGCAGAAGCGTTCAAGCGCTATGCTTTCGAAGAGGCTGAACATGCTGCAAAATTCGCTGAACTCCTTGGCGAAGTAGTATGGGACACCCGTACAAACCTCGAAAAGCGCATGATGGCAGAAGCCGGTGCAAACGAAGACAAGATGCGTATTGCACGTCGCGCTAAAGAACTCAACCTCGACGCTATCCACGACACCGTTCACGAAATGGCTAAGGATGAAGCTCGTCACGGTCAGGGTTTCCAGGGCCTTTACAACCGCTTCTTCAAAAAATAAGCCGCACAAGCGGTTCATATCCCCACTTGCGGGGCGCATCCTATCGGTGCGCCCCGCTTTTTTTATTCGCTATTTGCGATAATATCGCTATATTGGCCCGCGTTGGCCACTGTTGTGCCGCGAATGATGCAACACCTTGTTGTCAATTTCAAAAATAATCACGACATTTGCGGCGAAATACCATCGGCCGACAGCTTCACGCCATCGGGTGGTGGGTTTCCAGTTCCGTATAGACGGAGCTGAAATAGAGAGCGTTTACTCGCGCTTGTTTCTTGTCAGTCTGAAACTTCGCAACTTTCAATATCAAGGCAAGAACAGAGCAACAGTAGATGTCTGGGTACGTTGTATCTCGCTGTATGCCAAGCATGCAGCGCTATATAACAGCGTGGGCTTCTGTGTTGTTCGTTCTCCTTGATCGGGCAATGCGAAGGCCCCAGACTGAAGAGCGAGCAGCGTGTGCAGACTTCCACGCTTTTTTTATCTTCGCCCGTCGAAGGGGAGTCCGACGGCACATTATCCTCCCCTGCCCATGAAACCCATAGGAGAGCTTATCAAGGAAGAGCTCAAATCGCAGGAGCGCTCCATAACCTGGTTCGCCCGCAAACTTTGCATCGACCGATCAAACGTATATCGCCTTTTCCAGAAGAACAGCGTTGATACCGATTTGCTCACACGCATTTCGCTTGTCCTGAACAGGGATTTTTTCGCCGTGCTCACACAGGCCCTTGAAGAAAGGCGCAATTCGCAGCGATAATGCGGCAATACCGCTACATCGAAACTCTTATCATTCACCGCATTACACGTACCTTTGTGGTGCTGTATTTTGCGGTGTAGAATATCTCTCCCGTCCGATACCAATCATAGAGAATCCACATTAATTAATTTAACAAGCTATTTTATGAACAAAGGTTTCTTGAAAATCGCACTCCTTTCTGCTGTGTGTGTTTCGACGCCGTTGTCGTTCACTTCTTGTAAAGACTACGACGACGATATCGTTGAAATCAACACCACAACAGATGGACTGACCAAACAACTCGCCGACCTGCAGACAGCACTCGAAGCTGCTAAGTCGGCTGCCAGTGCAGCTCAGGATGCAGCTCAGCGCGCTCTCGAGGAAGGCCAGCAGGCTGCTGCTGCTGCCGAACTCGCCAAGCAGGCTGCTGCCACAGCTAAGGCTGAGGCCATCGAAGCTGTTATGAATGAGCTTAAGCCCCTCATCAACAGCGCAACTGCTGCTAACGAAGAAAATGCTAAGAAAATAGCAGAACTCGCAGGCAAAATCGAAGGTATCGAACAAGGTCTGAGCAACATCGACCTCACCGATATCAACAAACAAATCGGCGACCAGGCTGACGCTATTGCTGCCATCAATACTCAGCTCACCGCCATCAATACCCAGATCACCGCTCTTGAAAAATTCAAGACCGACCTCACCGCTCAGCTCAGCGGCTATGAGGACCTCAAGAACAAGGTTGCTCAGATCGACGGTATTGTATCCGACCTCAACGATCTCAAGGGTGAAGTTAACACTCTTAAGACCAAAATCGAAACTCTTGAAGGTACTGTAGGTTCTCATACAACTGAAATCAACACTATCAAGGGTCAGCTCGCCGGTGTTTCTACCGAAATCTCTCAGAGCGTTTCGAATGCAGTCAACACTATCGCCGGTACTCTTTCTCGCCGTCTTACTTCGGTGACTCTGATGCCCAGCCTTTATGTTGATGGTATCCCCACTATCGAGTTCCTTTCCGCTAAGTACGTGAAGAAAGAACTCAAGAACGGTGTATGGGTTCCCTCTACTGCAAATAAGAACACCTTCATCATCACCAACAACACAACCGAAGCTGAATACCGTCTCAACCCCGGTACTCTCAAGGACGAAGATATCGACATCAACAAGATGGCATACGTAAGCCGCATCGCTACTTCGCGTGCCGGTGAACTTGTCAACGATATCGTAACTGTTGCTTCTGCTTCTGTTGCTGACAATGGTGTCCTCAATGTGAAACTCGGCAAGGGCAATACTGAATCTCTCAACCTTTCCGGTGAAAAGATTTACACTGTATCGCTCAAAGTTCCCGTAGCTGCCAAGCACCTCTTCGCAGAAAACGGTGAAACTGAAGCTGCTGTTTACTCTGAATTCACCCGTCTTGCTGAAACATATTTCCAGCCTGAACTCGCTTTCATCGCCGGTGCATATATCGGCAACAAGAGCCACCTCTGCGACTCTGCAGAAGTTTATCAGTCGGAAGCTGGTAAGATGATCTCCAAGAACTATGTGTATAACAAGTCGCACAACCTGTATGAACTCGTAGAAGGTTGCGCACTGTTCGCGAACGACACTCACAAGGCTCTTACCCGTGCTGAACTTCAGGCTTACGGCATGGACATCAAGTTCCACGTTGCTAAGGCTGCTTATGAGCCCACTTCTACCGACAAGACCAACCAGCAGGAATATGTGAAACTGTCTGGCGAGAACAACTCTGTTCTTACTCCTATCACCTCGTCGGGTCAGGAAGGCAATCAGACCATCGTTGGCCGTCAGCCCATTATCGCTGCTACTCTTGTCGACGTTACCAACAACAACGTAATCGAACAGAAGTACTTCAAGGTGTTCTTCACACCTGTTGAAATGGAAGACGTCAAGATCGATTGGACTGATATCTCTACTATCGGCAAGCCTTGCGAAGGTGCAAGCTACAACTTCGGTTGGAAGGATATGGCAGAACGCATCCTCGAAAAGCTCAACGAAGGCACCGGTATGTCGAAGGAAGAATTCACCAAGATCTATGGTGCTACCACTCCCACCGTTGCTCCTGCAAACGATGAAAATGGCAAGCTCATTCCTAACTTGGTAGCAAGCAACCTCGACGCTTCTACTCCTGTGATGACTTGGACCGTTACCAAGGAACAGCTCGGTAATCTCAAAGTTGGCGAAAACACAGCTACATTCACTAAGACTGTTACCTTCACCGACGCAACCGGTCTCCATCCCAATGTAATCGTAAATCTCAAGTGGACTGTTAAGACTACTGTTTCTCCTGTTGCCCTCGGCAAGACCGATGACCTCAAGTGGAACAACAACACCATGAAGGTTTACCCCGTGCCCATGCAGCTCCCCTACGACCACAAGCAGAAGGCAAGATATAACACCAACATCCTTGAAGGTCGTCTCAAGCCCTATACCACCGGTATGCTCGCTTGCGGTCACTATGATATCGACTTTGCCGCTGCTGGCAACCCCGTATATCCCGGCAAGCTTTCCTTCCCGCAGGGCTACAGCCACTGGAGCTTCACTGCCGCTAACCAGGAGAACCTCGACGCTGTATACTACACTATCGCCAACGCTAACGAAGATGGCAAGAAGCTCGTTTCGACCGGCGGTATTGTTAAGGTAGACTGGTCGAACGACATCAACGGTCTCTCTAATAACCGCTACGTCTTCGGTACCATCAACCTCCAGATCGTTCGCATCCTCACTCTCAACACTGTAACCTCGCAGTCGATCACCGACAACTCGCACTCGCAGACTATCAACATCGCTAAGGCTTACTCGCTCACCGATGCATTTGGTAACCTCGTAGCTGCTGAGCCCACCGCTGAAGAACCCTATGCTGCTGACTACTACGAATACTATGGCGTACAGACTGCAACATTCGGTAGCGACATCAAGGTTGCTGACGACGCAGAAGGCAAAGTAAACGTTCGCACTCTTGCTTCGCTCAACATGACCGCTGACGTTAACAACGTATCTGGTGAACTCAAGTTCCAGAACAACGGTGCTCCTCTCCAGGCTAATGCTTACCTCATCGTTCCTGTTAAGGTAACTCACCTCTGGGGTGTTCTCGAAGGCCACATCGCAGTGCCTTTGAACAAGAGCAACGCTCCTCTCAATGCCCCCCGCAACTAATTGATATAACATTCGATTAGAAATAATCCCGACCGGGAGCCCCTCAAAGGCTCCCGGTCTTTTTTTACATACTGCCGTGATCACGGCGGTATGTTTTTTATGTACCATTACGTCGCCTCTCCGAGGCTGTCGTTTTAGTGTATTGGGGCTGTCCCCGGGTTGCGCCCAGGGTTAGGGACGATGTCGTGGCTCCGCCACTCTGTCGGTGCTGTGGTTGTGTTTGTGGCACCGCAATGCGGCGCAGGGTGGTTGGGTGTCGTTGGGTACCATAGCTGCGGACCGCGATGCGGCCCTTGCAATGGCCTACAAATCTGTGGCCGCGATGCGGCCTGGGTGTGTTGCGTGTGCCATGGGCGACTGATCTGATGGTGGCTTGTGTGTGGGCCGCGTGGCGGCGCTGGGTGGATGGGTGGCGTTGGATACCATAGCTGCGGACCGCTATGCGGCCTGGGTGTGCTGGCTGCTTTTCTTTGGGCATCACTATGTCGCCTCTCCGAGGCTATGTTAGGGGGTAGTGGCTGTCCCCGGGTTGCGCCCGGGGTTAGGGACGATGTCGTGGCTCCGCCACTCTGTCGGTGCGGTGGTTGTGGTTGTGGCACCGCAATGCGGCGCGGGGTGGATGGGTTGTTGTTGGGTACCATAGCTGCGGACCGCTCTGCGGCCCGCAGCTATGGCCTACTGATCTGTGGCCGCGATGCGGCCTGCGTTGGGCTGGCTGCTTTTCTTTGGGCACCACTATGTCGCCTCTCCGAGGCTATGTTAGGGGGGGGAGTGGCTGTCCCCGGGTTGCGCCCGGGGTTAGGGACGATGTCGTGGCTCCGCCAC
>CAJUOB010000003.1:161863-202829 GCA_910587915.1 uncultured Muribaculaceae bacterium
TCTGTCGATGCTGGGGGTGTGGGTATATGAAAAGCGTCCCGGGGTGGGCGGGACGCTTTTTATAGGGGGTGGGGATGGTTAGTCGATTTTGATTACGAGGTAGTTGGTGAGGCTCCAGAATTGGGCGGGGTTGGTGATGCGGAGCACTTTGTGTCCGTTTACCTCGTCGATGGTGTAGGAGCCTGCGGGCTGTTTGGTGAGGATTTCGGCCTTGGTAGAGTTCAGGTCGATCTGAGTGAGTGTGCGCTTGTCGGCGGTTGTGAAGAATGCACGGTCGAATTCGCCTTCCATGATTTTGGTCTTGCGCAGGAATCCGGTCTCGATAATTTTGTTTTCCTTGAGTTCGGATTTATTGCCGATAGCGTAGTAGCACGTGTTGAGCTCGTTGATGAGCTGATTGTTGACGTGGTCGGTGGAGTCGCGTTCGGCCACTACGGTGTTGACGGTGGTGTTGAGAGAGTCGACCTGTACGTTTAGGTTTTCGATGCTTGCCTTTGCCTCGTTGAGGTTTCCGCGGAGTGTTTCGATTTCGCGTGTCTGCGACTCGATCTGACTTTGGAGAGAAGCGATTGTCTTTTTGAGATTCGAGTTGGAGAGGTTGGAGCTATTGAGTTTTTTCTCGAGTTCGGCGAGGCGCTGGCGGCGCTGTTCGAGTGTCTGCTGAATTGCGGCGATGTCGGAGAGGATTTGGTCGCGCTGTCCGGGGAGCTCAGAGCGGCCATTTACTGCGAGAATGTTCTCGAGTTGCTTTATGGAGTCCATGCCCGATGAGATTTCGTTGACAAGCCCGAGGAGCTGGTCGCGGTCGGCTACGGCAGAACGCAGTTCTTCTGTTGTTGCTTCGTTGAGAGCTTGCTGCTGGCGAAGTTCCTCTTCTTTCTTGTTGGAGCACGACGACGATGCTATGATAAGGGCCGTGAGTGCCAGAGTGATGATTTTTTTCATAGTTCTGATGGTTGAATGTCGTTGTCGGGACGGTATTTGTTTTTGTGTCGCCTTTCGGAAGCGTCCGGGCGTTCCATGCCTCCCACAACAATAACAATTTCACCTTTTGGTTGGTTCGCGGAGTAGAATTCGGCAAGAGCCGAAAGTGTATCGCGTGCTACAGTCTCGTGCATCTTTGAAATTTCGCGCACGACAGCGGCGGGTCGGTCGGGTCCGCAGGCTTCGGCAAGGGCAGCGAGTGTTTTAGCCAGTCGGAGAGGCGATTCGTAGATTATGAAGGTGACGGGTAGCGCAGCCAGGAATTCAAGGCGCGAGGCGCGTCCTTTTTTCACGGGCAGGAATCCTTCGAAGAAGAAACGGTCGCAAGGTAGCCCTGAGGATACCAGTGCGGGAACGAACGCTGTAGCGCCCGGAAGAGTCTCGACGGTGAGCCCTCTGCGGCGGCATTCGCGCGCGAGCATGAATCCGGGGTCGGATATGCCCGGTGTGCCGGCATCGGATACGAGTGCGATGGTCTCTCCGGCGGCAATGCGGTCGAGAATGGGGTCGAGGCTTTTGTGCTCGTTAAACTTATGGTGGCTTGCCATGGGTGTGCTGATGCCGAAGTGCTTCATCAGTACGGCTGAGGTGCGCGTGTCTTCGGCGAGCACGAGGGCGGCGGAGCGCAGAGTTTCGACCGCGCGTGGTGTCATGTCGGCGAGATTTCCCACGGGCGTGGGTACGATGCAGAGTTTTCCGCTCATGGTGTCACATGTTTTCCTTCAGGATTGCCAGGAAGTCTTCTACGTTTGGATTTCGGGTGTCCCACAAAAGGTCGTTGGTCAGGTAGTCGGCGGCTTCGGCATACGATGGCATGTGGGCCAGGAGCGAGAGTGTGTCGGCGAAATCGTCGTCGTCGCCGTTGAATAGTTCGCGGCGGAAGCGGAATTTGTCGTTGAGGGTGAATGCCTTGAGAAGCCGGGTGTTGACGGCTGTGCGGGTGGGTTGCGCAGGTTCGGGTTCGGGGATTGGTTCCGGCTCGGACTCGGGAACGATGATTGGCTCTTGCATGGGCACAGGCTCCGGCTCCACTATGACTTCGGGCTCCGGTGCGACTTCATAAATGGGCTCCGGCACGGGCTCCGTTGCGGGTACGGCTTCGGGTTCGGGGGCAACGGGCTGCTCTGGCTCGATTGCAGGTGCGGGGACTGATTGCATGGGGGTATCTTGTGCGAGGTACAGGTGCATCAGGTCGGAGTATTGTGCGAATTTGGCTTCGAGGAGTGCGCGGGCGTCGGCATTATCGCGGTCGGCGAGAATGCGGAGCAAGCCTTCAAGCTCTATGTTGAGCCGTATGAGGGAGTTCGGGTCGGTCATTATTTGAATGTGTTAATGAGTAGTTTTTCGGATCCTTCGCGTACTTGTTTGCGCGGGCAGAAGAATCCATTGACCAATATCACCACCACGTGGGTCGGTTTTCCTTGGTTGTCGAGCTTGTAGCCGGCATATGCCTGTACGGAGCTGACGCTTCCGGTCTTGAGGGCGATTTTGCCTGTGAGGTCGGATTTGGCGAGGAATCCCCGCATGGTGCCTTCCTTTCCTGCGCGAGGGAAGAAGGATGCGTAGGTTTCGGCTTGTGGCGAAGCTGCCATCCACTCGAGGACGTCGCCTATGAAGCGTGCCGACAGGCGGTTGGCGCGTGTGAGGCCGCTGCCGTCGTTTATGATGGTGTACTTAGGGTTGATTCCACGTGTGGCCCATAGCTCTTTCTCGCGCTTGATGACGTCGGAGCGTGAGGCTGCCGGAGCGATTGCCCTGAGCATGCCTTCGGCAAAGAGGTTGTCGCTGCGTACCATGAGGCTGCGCATGATTTCTGCAAATTTTGGCGACTGGTGGGTGTATATGGTTTTTTCTTTTGGGTTTTCGCCGCAGGCTTTCTTTTCGTCGCCGAGGGTTATGCCTTTTTCCTTGAGTTTGGCTTTGAGTTCGGCGGTGAACACAGCTGCTGGATCGGGCATGGATGTGCGGACGGCCCATTTTTTATCGGTAGTCGAGCGGGCGTAGACAATGAGTTTGTCGCTGTCGATGCCGCGCACCAGGTCGTTGCCCGATGGCGAACGTCGCAGTTCCACGTCGAGTCCCGGCACCTCGGGCTTTGTCTCGCCGGTGCAAGGGTAGAGGGTGAATGTGTTATCGCGCCAATTCATGCCGAAGAGTCCTGCACCATATGGCCAAGCGACGTCTTCGATTTCCCACTGTGTGATGGGACCGGGGTTGCGCAGCGGTTGCTCCACCACGATTTTGCCGGTGACTTTAGAAATTCCGGCACGGCGGATTCCGGCAGCGATGGAGTCGCAGAATCCGCGACGGCTTTTGAAGTTCTCGCTTTCAATCGTGGGGTCGGCGCATGAGCGGACTACGATGTCGCCTTTCCAAACCGATCCTTCGGCACGGCCTTTGAGCACTACCGGTGTGGAGAACCGGCGGTCGGGGCCCGCGATAGATAGCGCTGAGGCTGTGGTGATGGCTTTCATGACGCTTGCCGGTGTAAGAGCAAGCTGCGAGTTATGGTCCACTATCACCTTGCCGGTTTTCAGATCTTTGATGTAGATGCCGACCGAGGTCGACTCTTCGCCGTCGATGCCGAGCACATTCTGCGCCATGGCCGATAGCGATGCCGACAGGAACATAGCTCCGGCGGCCAATATGTGGATGAAAGTACGTGTCATTATTAAATCTTTGAACGGCGAAATTAGCTAAAAAAAAGCACCCGCCCAAATCCTAAGGGCGGGTGCCTGTCATAAATTAGGGTCTGTATGGGTTATTTTTTTGCGGACAGGTATTCCTGATGATATTCATCGAGAATCTGGCGTACTTTTTGGCCGATGATGACGTATGAGTCTCGGTCGAGATTGGCCTCGGACGTTCGGATGGACCATTCAGGGCCGTCGAAACCCGAACCATTGAGCACCACGATTCCTTTTTCCACAGCCAGGCGCATGGTTACGTCGAGCGGGTTGTGGGCCGAGGGGAGCCATGCTGCGAAGTCGTCGCCATACAGCTTGCGTGCCCATACCATCATGTCGATTTCGCTGTAGTATCCTACGCGCAGAGGATCGTCGGGCATTTTGAAGCCGGTATTTTCCCATAGGGCGGTTAGGCGGTCGTGAATCATGGCCTGCATCTTGCCTTTGTATACATCGTCGGTGTCGAGGAGGCATTTGATTGCGAAGAGGCTCATCTGGATCTGCTGAGGTGTCGATAGACCGGCTGTGTGGTTGAGGGCCACGTCGCGGCTGTCGGCCACCATGCGGTCGATGAATTTAAGGCTGCCGACATCGAGCGTAAGGCTGCTGTAGCGTTTGTTGAGGTCGTCTTTCTCGGCTTGTGGCAGGTTGGCGATCATGCGGTCGAAGATATTCTCCTTGGCGGCGGCGATGACTGCCAGACGCCAACCGGTGGCACCGAAGTACTTGGAGAAGGAATAGACGCACAGAGTGTTGGCTGGAAGTTTGTAGAGGAGCGATTCGAAATCCTGCGCGAAAGTGCCGTATACCTCGTCGGAAACGATGATGAGGTTGGGATTATCTTTCTTGACAATGTCGACGAAGCGCTCGAGGTCGTGGTCGGACAGGCGGTAGGATGGGGGATTCGACGGGTTGATCATGCACACGAGTTTCACCGAGGGGTCGCGAAGCTTGTCGAGCTCGCTGTCGGGATACTGCCAGTAGTGGTATCCGTCGGCCTCAACCTTATTGGCGCTTACGGTGACAACATCGAAGTCGAAGCGGTCGAGGTCGGGGATTTCGAGATAAGGAGTGAACAATGGAGCCATTAGTGCAATCCGGTCGCCTTTATTCACAAGGTGGTTGGCCTGGAGAGAGTCGAATACATAGCACATGCCGGCTGTGCCGCCTTCGACGGCAAAAAGATCGTACTCCTTTCCGGCTCCGGGATCGCGCTGCCCCAGTTCCTGAGCTACATAGGGCAAAATGGCAGCTTCGGTATACTTCAGAATCCTTGGCGGAGTGGGATATTGGTCGCCGGTGATTCCTTCGGCCCATTCGTGCACGAGGTCGTCGCGGTCGCAGCGCAGGGTGGCTGTCATATATTTGTATGCGTCGGCGAGCAGTTTTTCGCCTTCTGTGGAGCTATGGTCGGCCAGATACTTCTCGAATCGGTCGGCGATGCCATCTTTTCCTGGCAATCCGGCGATGCCGGGAGCTTCGGAGTATGTGCGGCGGCACTCGGCGAGGGCAAATGTGCCAAGGGCGTAGAATGCCTCGCGGGCGTCGGCGCTTATCCAGTTGGGGTTTCCTCGTCCGGCGTTAAGGAATGTGGCGCTCGATTTGCGGGCGTCGCTTTTGGCGAGTTCTATGAGTTCGTTTTTGATTTCGAAGGGACTCATGCGGTTCAGGCGCTCTTCGTAGTCCCTGCTTAGCGGATCTATCATTTCGGAAGTGTAGTTGGTGTATAGAGGGTTTTAAAATTCTTATATCAGACAAATTATCAACATTTCGCTTCGCCCATATGTTCGGGCATTTTTTGCCGTTTGACCGATTATTTTTAATTTTGCATTGTGAAATCGACCGATGATATAAAGAAAGCAGTAGAGCGGCGTACACATCCTTCATACAAGAATCCGGCGCGGTTCCGCCTGGATTTTATAAAGGAGAATACATTCAACCGTCTGTGGTCCGTGCGCATGACGCGTATGCGGGTCGTTCTTGTATCGCTGGCATTCATCATGGCTTTCGGAGCGCTTGTGTGGATGGTTATAGTTTTCACACCGCTGCGCCACTTCGTGCCGGGTACCCTTCGCGGCGACCTTCGGGCCCAGTATCTGGAGACGGCACTGCGCCTGGATTCGCTCGAGGAGGCGGCGAGGGCCAACGAGGCCTATCTGTCGTCGGTTCTTGCCATCATGCGAGGCGAGGCCGACACTATTCCGTCGACATTCGAGCCGGCCGGCATCCCGGTGGCTGACTCGCTTGCCAAGGCAAGCGATGCCGAACGTCGCTTTGTGAGCCGCTACCTCGAGGAGGAACGGTTCAACCTGTCGGTTCTTGCTCCGATTGCGGCCGAAGGTATGATATTTGCAACGCCTGTTCCGTCGACGGCCACGGTGAATACCGGTGGCGACGGCACTGTCACGGTGTCGGCGCCGGGTGTGCTGCCTGCGTCGGCGGTGTACCGCGGCACGGTGACGTCGGTGGCATTCGATGCCGATGGTCGCACGGTGGTGACGGTGCAGCACCCCAACGATTTCGTGAGTGTGTACTCGGGACTCAGCGATGTATTTGTGGTCAAAGGTGCGAAGGTGGCTGCCGGGCAGCGCATAGGGCATGTATCGCCCCCGGCTGTGCTTACTTTCGAACTATGGCACAATGGCGCGTTGTTGCCCCCGCATGAATATATAGCATTATGATAAAGCGCTGGTGGCCTACGATACTATGCGTGGCTGTGATACTCTATGCCACGCTTTCCGCCGACCCGACTGCCGGGGCGGAGCTTCCGTTGTTTCCCGGTTTCGACAAACTGGTGCATGCGGTGATGTTCGGCGGACTCGCCGGAGCTGTGGCGTTCGACTGGCAGCGCTCGCACCGCGACTCTTTTCTCGACCGGCGGCGCATGGCGGTGATATGTGCTCTGTGCGTGGTTGCGGGAGGTGTCGATGAGCTTGCTCAGGCCACCTTGACAGAGGCTCGGAGCGCCGAATGGGCCGATTTCCTGGCCGATATCATCGGTATTGCGGTGGCGTGGGTCGCTGCTCCGCCGGCAATCCGGCGGGTGCTTGGTTTGCAATAGAATATGGCTCAGACAAAAAATATAGATATGTTGTCGGGACCACTGGCGCGGCCGATGATTATGTTTGCTTTGCCGTTGATTGCGAGCGGCATACTACAGCAGTCGTTCAACTCGGTCGACGTGGCTGTGGTGGGCCGGTTCACCGGTAGCCATGCCTTGGCGGCCGTGGGTAGCAACGGGCCTGTGATAAGTTTGATCGTGAACATGTTCATCGGGCTTGCCGTGGGTGTGAATGTGGTGATAGCCAAATGTATCGGACAGCGGAACGGCGCCGGTGTGCGTGCCGCGGTCGCTGCTACTGCCCAGCTCGGGGTTGCTGGTGGAATTCTGCTCCTGGCCATCGGGCTGCTGGTGTCGCGCCCCATACTCGAGCTTCTCGGCACTCCCGACGAGGTTCTCGACCAAGCGGTGTTGTATCTGCGTGTGTACTCGCTCGGCATGCCGTTTATGGTGATATACAATTTTGGCGCCGCTGTGCTGAGGAGTGTTGGAGATACCCGGCGTCCGTTCTATAGCCTCGTGGTGGCCGGATGTGTGAATGTGGGCCTTAACTTTCTGTTGGTCGCCGGATTCGGCATGGGCGTCACCGGTGTCGCATGGGGTACTGTGATATCGAATGTGGTGAATGCCGGTATTATCACGGTGATACTTGTGCGCGAGAAGGGCGACATACACCTCGACCTCCGCTCCATTTTCGTACGTCCCGACTTCGGTCAGCTCGGCAAGATCGCCGGTATCGGTTTTCCGGCCGGCTTGCAGGGCACGGTATTCGCATTCTCGAATGTGTTCATTCTCTCGGCTATCAACACATTTGGCGCCGATGGGGCCGCGGGATCGGCTACCGCCATCAACTTCGAGGTGTACTGCTACTTCGTGATAAATGCTTTCGGACAGACCGCCGTGGCGTTCACCGGCCAGAATTTCGGTGCGGGCAATATGGACCGTTGCCGCCGGGTCTTCCATCTGTCGCTGCTCATGAGTTTTGTGAGCGCGGTGGTGCTCAATGTAGGGTTGGTGTTGTTCCGCGAACAAGCCATCGCTATATTCACCAGCGATGCCGGCGTGGTGCGTTTTGCCGCCGAGCGTATGGTGACGGTGCTTCTCTTCCAGGGCATAGCATGCTACTACGAAATGGCCGGGGCCTCGATGCGCGGTCTGGGCTATTCGATGACTCCGGCGCTGATCACTATCTTCGGCACATGTGTGCTGCGCCTGCTATGGGTGTGGTGTTTCCATGGCTTTAACGGAGAGTTCACGCATCTGATGATGGTGTATCCGGTGTCGTGGACACTTACCGACGTGGCCATGTTCGTGGCTTATATCCGCATAAATCATAGGCTCAAAAAGACGGTTTGTCGGTGATTTTTGGGGATTTGGCAGTTTTTTACTATTTTTGCAGCCTCAAACGCACAATCATAATCCCACATAAGCTTTTATGGCAACAACAGCTGATTTCAAAAACGGCATGTGCCTCGACATCGACGGCACCTACTATTTCATCAAGGAATTTCTTCATGTAAAACCTGGCAAAGGCCCCGCTTTCGTGCGCACCAAGCTCCGCAATGTGAAGACCGGCCGCATCATCGACAAGACCTGGAACTCGGGTGTAAAGGTCGACGAAGTACGCATCGAGCGTCGCCCCTACCAGTTCTCCTACAAGGATGACATGGGCTACCACTTCCTCCACACCGAGACATGGGAAGAAATCATCGTTCCCGGCGAAAGCATCGAAGGTGTAGAATTCCTCAAGGACGGCGATATCTGCGAAGCTATGGTACACGCCGCTTCCGAAACCGTGCTCACCTGCGAGATGCCTACCAGCGTAGTTCTGGAAATCACCTACACCGAGCCCGGCATCAAGGGTGATACCGCCACCAACACCCTCAAGCCCGCTACCGTTGAAACCGGCGCTGAAGTTCGCGTGCCCCTGTTCTGCAACATCGGCGACAAGGTGCGTATCGACACCCGCGACGGCTCTTACGTTGAGCGTGTGAAGTAATACGTCAGATAGCATCTGATGTGTAAGCGGCCACCAAATCCGGTGGCCGCTTTTTTTTGAACTTGTTTAATATGTGAAGAAGAATAATGTTAAAATTAAGTTAAATATGTTAAAGTTCGACTTTTTTGGCCTTTTCGCATCCAAGCATAGAACAAGTTACAGAAAAATTATCTTTCTTTGTAGTCGGCTTTAGAGCCGAGCCCTCGGGAAGGGCGGAATATCGAAGAAAGTAGGATTATATCGACAACACTCAGACACCTTTATACGGCCTCTTATGAATCATCGGAGGCTGCCATCTGATACCGACGGTCTTTCTTACCGGCTTGGAAAATATCCAAAACTACATAAATACTTACTTACTAAAAACACCCTTGCATGAAGAACATTTGTTTTCAAATGACCCGGAAAGCTCTGGTCGTGCTCGCACTTATGCTCGCGACTGCGCTCCCGGCTTTAGCGCAGAACATCACGGTGACAGGTACCGTGTATGAGCCCGAAGGCGAACCGGCCATCGGAGCGAGCGTCGAGGTGAAAGGCACCCCCGGAAAGGGCGTGGCAACCGATTTCGACGGTAACTACAAAATTATTGTAGCCCCCGACGCAGTGCTCGTGTTCTCCTATGTCGGATGCGACTCACAGGAAGTTCCGGTGGACGGACGCACCGAAATCAACGTTAACCTTAAGACCAATGCCGTGGCCATGAACGAACTCGTGGTTGTAGGCTATGGTGTGGTGAAAAAATCGGACGCCACCGGTTCGGTAGGCGTTGTGAAACCCACCGATATCGAGGCCGGTCTTGCTACTACAGCACAGGACCTTCTCGTTGGCGCAAGCCCCGGTGTGGTTGTGGCTACCGAAGGCGGTGACCCTGCCGGCGGTGCCTCGATCCAGATTCGCGGTGGCGCTTCGCTCAACGCATCGAACGCTCCCCTTATCGTAATCGACGGTGTGCCCATGGACGGCAACACAGTGAAAGGTTCGTCGAACCCCCTGTCGCTCGTGAGCCCCGAGAACATTGAAAATATGACCATCCTCAAGTCGGCATCGGCAACAGCCATCTATGGTTCGCGTGCTTCGAACGGTGTGATCATCATCACCACCAAGCGCGGTAAGGAAGGCAAACCTCAGGTGAACTTCGCCGCCAACTTCTATGTGGCAACTCCCCGCAAGTATCTCGACATGATGGACGCCAGCCAGTATAGCAGCTATATCATCAACAAGTACGGCGCAGAATCGGCTCAGGCTGCAAAACTCGGAACCGCAAACACCAACTGGCAGAAAGAAGTGCTCCGCACCACTTTCAGCCACGACTACAGCCTCTCCGTGGGCGGTACTGCCGGTGTGCTTCCCTACCGTGTGGGCGTGAACTATACAGGCACCGACGGTGTGGTACGTGCTACCGACAACCAGCGTCTTGGCGCCTCGATCAACCTTACCCCGTCGTTCTTCGACGATCTTCTCAATGTGAGCGCTAATGCCAAAGGCTCCTACATTGTCAACAACTATGGTGGGGGCGCCCTCGGCAGCGCTATCGGCTTCAACCCCACTCTGCCGGTGTATATGAACAATGTGTTCAACAACTACACCACATATCTCGGCGATGGCAGCGTGGCCGGTCCCGACTCCCCCGGCTCGAGCGTGAGCAATATCTACTCCAAGAACCCTGTGTCGCTCTGGAAAGAGCACTACAGCCGTTCGAAAGTATACCAGAGCGTGGGTAATCTCCAGATCGACCTGAAGATGCCTTTCCTTCGTGAACTCCGTGCCAACCTCAACCTCGGCTACGACTACAGCCACGGTGAAGTGCGCAACTTCGAGCAGCCTTTCTCGCCTGCAGCGTGGGATGGCAAGTTCCAGGTACGCGGCGACAACGGCAGTGTTGTCAACGTACAGCAGGGCTACGGCAGCCTGACCAAAGAAAATCAGGAACGCTACACCCTCATGCTCGAATTCTATCTTAACTATGCCAAGCATTTCGAAGCTATCAAGAGCGACCTCGATGTAACCGGCGGTTACTCCTGGCAGCGCTTCAACGATAAGGGTCACAACTTCACTGTTGCCGATCCTCAGATGGCAAACTCCGACATAATCTTCACCGATCCCAACCTCAACGGGGGCAATCCGGTGAACCTCAAGGACTATGCAGGATTCCAGTACAATCCCACCAGCTACTACAGCACCCGCTATCAGCTGGTATCTTTCTTCGGCCGTGTGAACTATACACTTATGGACCGCTATCTTCTCACTGTGACACTCCGTCGCGACGGTACCAGCCGCTTCGGTAAGGACCACCGCTGGGGTACATTCCCCGCTGCCGCTCTCGGTTGGAAGATTCTCGACGAAAGCTTCATGGAAGGTGCCCGCGGTGTGCTGAGCGAACTTAAGCTCCGCTTCGACTGGGGTGTGACCGGCCAGCAGGACGTAGGCAGCGACTACTTCCCCTACATGCCTATCTACAGTACTCTCGTGGGCGACGGCAACACATATCCTATCAACGGACAGTATGTGCAGCTCGCATACCCCAATCCTTACAATGCTGACCTTAAATGGGAAGAGACAACAACAAAGAACATCGGTCTTGACTTCGGTTTCCTCAACAACCGCATCACCGGTAGCATCGAGTACTACCAGCGCAAGACCAAGGATCTCCTTGTGAAAGCCAACTATGCCGCCGGTTCGAACCTCTCGAACGTGGGCTGGATCAACCTCGGCGACCTCAAGAACACCGGTTTCGAATTCAATGTTAGCACCCGTCCTATCGTGACACGCGACTTCACATGGACCTCGAACCTCAACGTGGCCTACAACCAAAACAAGATCACCCGTCTGGCCGACGGCGCCGACGCTATGACTGGTGGTATCGGTAATGGCGTGAACACGCAGAAGCATGTTGTAGGTGAGAGCGCTTTCTCCTTCTACGTATACGAGCAGGCATATGATTCCGC
This sequence comes from uncultured Muribaculaceae bacterium, assembly GCA_910587915.1. Lineage (GTDB taxonomy): Bacteria > Bacteroidota > Bacteroidia > Bacteroidales > Muribaculaceae > CAG-873. Next base: position 173,540 of record CAJUOB010000003.1, read on the forward strand.
AGGCAATCCTCTGGAAGGTGTTTACGTAGACCAGAACGGCGACGGCGTGATCAACGAGGACGACAAGATCCTCTTCCACCACGTTCATCCCGACTGGACCGCAAGCTGGCACAATACATTCAACTACAAGAACTGGGACTTCGGCTTCGTGCTCCGTGGTTCGTTCGGCAACTGGGCATACAACAAAAACCAGGTCGACAACTCGTTTGCAGCCATGGCTACCAACCAGCCCACTCTCTCCAACCTGATGAACAATACATTCCTCTTCGAGCAGACCCGTACTACCGAGCTTATGCTGAGCAGCTACTTCGTGCAGAACGCATCGTTCGTCCGCTGCGACAACATAACCCTGGGCTACACTTTCGACAATCTGCTCAAGAACAAGATGAAGCTCCGTGTCTTCGGTGCGGTGCAGAATCCGTTTGTCATCACCAAATACAAAGGTCTCGACCCCGAGCTGACATATCAGCAGGGTATCGACGGTGCTCCCTATCCGCGCCCAATGACTTTCACACTCGGCCTGGTCGCCAATTTCTAAAAACCGGTTAATCAGACATCAACATGAAATTTATCAAACATATACTTGCGGGCACTGTGGCCCTGATGGCTTTTGCCGGCACTTCGTGCGTCGGCGACCTCGACCTCACGCCCAATGACCCCAATCTCAAACTCGAGCTTACGACTCAGGCTGAGTGGGACGGCTTCCTTGGCCGTCTCTACGGTAACCTTTACCGTGACGATATCATATCGACATCCGATGGCGGTGCCGGTACATTCACCCGTTCGCACTTCAACCTTCAGGAAATTACAGCCGACGAATGTTTCATCTCCGAGGCATGGAACGACCCCGGCTACCAGCCACTGAACAAGAACCAGTGGAGCTCGGACAACGAATGGATCTACGCCGCTTTCGCGCGTGAATTCTTCAATGCCAAGATGGGTGCCGAATTCATCAGCGGCATGCGCGGCAAGGGTGGTGCTTTCTTCGATGAAGCCGAAGTAAAAGCACGCATAGCCGAGGCATCGGCTCTCCGCGGTCTGGCGTACTACTACATGATCGACCTCTTCGGTCGTGGTCCCTGGATTGACGAAAGCTCCACCACCGGTGCAACTCCTCCCACCTACGACCGCAAGCAGCTCTTCGAGGCAATCACCGCCGAGCTCGAGACCTATGTGCCCGATCTCAAACCCGCCGCACAGCAGGCCTATGGCCGTGTGAGCCGCGAGGCAGGCTATATGCTTCTGGCCAAGCTCTACCTCAACGCCGAGGTATATACCGGCACCCCGATGTGGGACAAGTGTGCAGCAGCCCTCAAGCAGGTGGTATCCACAGGTATCACTCTCGCGCCTGAGTACAAATATCTTTTCTGCGCTACCAACGACAAATATGCCGGCAACGGCGAGCTTCTCTGGGTCGTGCCTCAGGAGCAGGGCCGCATGGAAGCATGGGGTGGCACCACCTACCTCACCTGCGGTGCATGGTTCGCATCGGCCGGCGAGGACATCCTCAAGAAGCTCAACTACAAGGATGCATGGGGCGGTCTGCGTCTGCGTCCCGAGCTGTCGCGTGTTCTCGACAAGGCCGACAAGCGTCGTCTTATCTTCGAAGGCACTTTCAAGGAAGACATCCCCACTCTCGGCGGCAACGATGCCACTTCGTGCGGCTACATGCTCATAAAGTACTCCAACAGCCCCGAGGATGATTATGAAAATACCGCCGGCAACAACAATAACAACGTGGCTATGTCGAATGCCGACTATCCTGTGTTCCGTCTTGCCGACGCATATCTTATGCTGGCCGAATGCCAGATGAACGGTGTGGAATGCGATGGTCTCCGCTACCTCAACCTCGTGCGCGATCGCGCCGAAATGCCCGCTCTGTCGCAGATTACTGCCGACGAGCTCCTCAAGGAGCGCATGCGCGAACTTTACTGCGAGGGACACCGTCGCAGCGACCTCATACGCTTCGGCAAGTATACCGGAGCTAACTATCTCTGGTCTTGGAAAGGTGGCGACTACGAGGGTGCATCGCTTCCCGAATACCGCGCTCTCTATCCTATTCCCATGCAGTATACAGCTACAGTGGGTCAGAACCCCGGATATTAATTCATCAAAAAAGTTAATAAGTTAATGGAGTTTACGAAGTTAAGATGATGACTCCATTGGAATCATTATCTTGACTTCCGAAAATTCCAAAGCTTTCACAACTCGATACTAAAACACAAATGAAAATCGCAAAAATATATACCGTTCTGGCTGCTGCGGCTGCTATGCTTGGAGTGGCGTCGTGCGATAACCCCGACACTCCGGTGATGCAGAAACCGACTGAGTTCAAGCTCAATGTGCCGCCTTTCGCACAGCAGTACTACGAACTTACCGAGGATGGTACTCTTGAGCTGACCTGCTCTCAGCCCAACTACGGAATCGGCACTGTGGTGAAGTACTCGGCCGAGGTTTCCATGACCGAGGATTTCGCCGAATCGAAACCTATCACTAACATCAACGGTGCCAGCGCCTCCATTTCGCTCAGTAGCGGCGAGATTGCCACTGCTATGTGCGAACTGCTTGGCATAGTCGACGATGATACATGGCAGCCGTTTGTCGACGACCATGTGCGTCCTCTCTATATCCGCGCCATTGCCAAGGTTGGCGAAGTGGAATGGAGCGAGATTGCATCGAATGTAATCGAACTCCCGCGTGTGGATTTCTACTATGCGCTGAAGACTCCCGGATTTATCTTCCTTACCGGTATACCCAGCTTTATCGAGCCAAGCACTGAAAACCGCGATAAACTTGTGCGTCTCTATGAGCCGAAAGATGACATCGGTTCGCAAGTGTACTCCGCAGTGGTCGATGCTCCTGCCGGAACTGCTGCCTTCCGTTTCTATACTCAGCTCGGTAAAAACTGGGATGACGTAGCAGAATTCAGTATCGGTGCTGCCGAGCCCGACATGAACTCGGTGAATATAACCGATAAGTTTGTCGATGGCAAATACGAAGGCGATGTTGTGGTTAAAGGCCGCAGTAACTGGGAATTTACCTGGGGTGGCGGCGAGATGACTATCACAGTCAATCTCAAAAAGAACACTATCTCTATCGTTGGCGGTGCTCAGGAAGTTGTGGTTACCAAGTATGTATATATGGTCGGTAATCAGGCTGACTGGACTACCCCCGATGCAGAGGCTGCTGCAACCTACGAGCCCTGGCGCCTTGTGTGCGACGACGGTTCGGGTGTGTACAAAGGCACATTTGAAATCTCGCATCTTCAGAATGATGCAAGCGATCTCTACTGCCGCTTCTATCAGGAACTTGCAGGTTGGGGCAATGCCCAGTGGGCTTCTCCTACCGGTGGCGACTATCTCGTAACTCCCGGTGTGGCTGCCGAAACCGCTGTCGGTGAAGGCTGCTTCCAACTCGAACAGGCTATCAACAGCACAATATCTGTGTCGCTCGATACCAAAGCCAATACTGTAACTTTCGATTTCGTTGACTGATCGAAAACATCACAACTCCAAAACCAAAAGAAATGAAGAAAATAGCAATACTTCCCATATTGGCTCTGGCGATGGGCTTTGCCGCTTGCGACGACGTTGATCTCGGCACCGGCATTCCCGTGGTAAATCCCGAGCTTCCTGCTGCCGGCCCCGACCTTGTGACGGTGACTCCTGCTGCCGATATACCTTCGGTGGTCAATCTGGCCGAATACTATGAGCGTGTAGAAAATGTACCTGTTGCTGTCGTATCGGCTGCCGAGGGATGGCCTGAGGGATATGGTTTCGGCGCTAATGTAGAAGTAAGTACTACCGAGGATTTTGCAACCAGCGTGCGAGTGCCGGCTGTTGCTTTAGGCGAGAATTTCTACTTCGAACCCGCAGTGCTCAATGAGGCTATCCGCGAAACTTTCACAAAGAATCCCGTGGAGATTACTCTCTATCTCCGCTACAATGTGAGTGCGGTGAAAGGTAACGAGAATGTCGTGCTGGGTGGTCCCGACAAGTTCTACTGCCCCATGCAGATAACCGTGCTTCCTTATCCTCCCTATGTGATTGAGCCCACATATTACTTCGCTTGGTCGGCCGATGGTATAGATTGGACTGTGAACAATACGTCGAAGTTCAACCACAGCGATAACAATGTGTACGACGATCCTTCGTTCAGCCAGGTTCTCAATCTGAGTCCTGCAGTTGTTGGCTCGGGCGTGTACTGGAAGATTATTCCCGGCAGCGTGCTCGACAACAGCGACTTCTCCGCTGCTATCGGTGTTGTTGAAGCCGACAAAGCTAAGGCTGCAGGTTCGCTCGATGCCGGATCGACTCAGGTGCCCGGTTTCATGACTCTCTCCGGCGGTATTGAGTTCAAGTTCAACCGCGAGAAGCTTACATTTGAGTACAAGCAGGCTATTCCCAACATCTGGATGGCCGGCAACGGTGTGAACGGCACAAGCTGGAACAATAGCCAGTTTGCCATGGTTCTGTGGACCGAAGACTATGTGAACTATGCCGGCTACGCACACCTCTATGGTGCCGCAGAGCCTGCGTTCAAGTTCAGCACTATCAATAATTGGGATGGTGGCTTTGGCGTAACCGACGCACTCGAGTTCACAACCAATCCCGAGACCGGTGTCATGACTGCTTCTGGCAACGCAAATGGCGGAAAAGACATCAATGTGCCGGCAGAAGGCTTGTACTTCATCAAACTCAACTATTCTACCAAGGCTTTCAACGTGACTTCCATCAAGACCATAGGTATGATTGGCGACTTCAATGGCTGGGGCTCGTCGCTGGCCATGACTCCGTCGGCCGATATGCTTACATGGACGGTGACTGTAGACCTCGAGCAGGGTCAGAACTGGAAGTTCCGCATGAACGATGGTTGGGATATCAACCTCGGCGGTGTGCTTGAATCGCTCACCTGCTTCGGCAACCCCGCCAACATCGTGGCAGCCGAGACCGGTACCTACGAAGTGACACTCCACCTCGACACACTTCCCTACACAGCAACTCTCGTGAAGAAGTAAGGAGTCGGAATATAGATTAAAAAAGGGCGCTATCCGCAGTGGATAAGCGCCCTTTTGCATGTCCGGTATTGCTGCGGCTAATTATTGCAAGATTGGTGGCACCACGATGTGGCGCGTGTTGTGTGCGAGGATGTGATATACCACAGCTGCGCACACCTACGGTGCGCTTGCAGTGGCCTACTGTTGTGTCGGCCGCTACCGTGGCTTTTGCCTCACGGCAAGATTTTGGGTGGTATCATGGGGGTAAAAAGGGAAAGCGCCCCGGCCTTTCTTAGAGGACGGGACGCTCGGGGAGAGTTATATATAACATTCAACCATAAAAGTCTCGTTGGTTAAACGTCGGCAGAGTTCGGGAAGTTCATTTTAGTTAGAAGTTAGGAGTGGGAAGTTAAGAGTGAGTGGTTAGGAGTGAGGAGTTGGCAGTGAGGGGGTGGTGACGAGGAGTTAGGGGCGAGGAGAGAGGAGTTTGCAGTGGGGGGTACGGGTGGTTAGGTGTTTGGACCAACTTCTCACTCCTAACTCCTCACTTCTAACTACTCACTACTAACTAGAAAGAGTATTGGAGCATTGCTTCGAGTCGATTTGCCTTGCCTGAGAGGCCGGATATGTCTTTGTGAGTGCCGTGTATATATTCAGCGCCTATGCGTAGATCACCCCATAGGTTGTAGAATACGTTTGCAACCATATATTGGGCATAGCGGTAGGTGTCGGCTGCCATGCCGGCTGTGTCGTAGAGTTGTGCGCGGCTATAGGAGGCTGTGGCGAACAGGCGAGGGGTGAAATTGTACTGTAGTCCTGCGGTCCATCCGGCCATCGCGGGTGCTTTCAGATTCCCGGAAGCTCCGTCGGGGATGAGGTCGTAGCCCAGTCCGTCGAGGTCGTTTATGTAGGTGGCTATGCCTTTGCCGTAGGTGTAGTGCCCGAAAAACTTAAAGTCGGGCGTGATTCCGGCGATGGTGCTCAGCTGCACGCCCCAGCCGGTGGCGAAGTGATTTTTTGATGACTCGAGATTTCGGTAGCTCAGTTGGCGCATTATTCCTGAAAGACGTATGTGGGAGTCTCCTTTGTCCCATGAGTACTGCGCATATGCCGGAATGTCGGGAAAGCGCTGTGCGATGGATTTGGAGGTGTTCCCGGTCGTGTAGGATGCTTCCGGCACCTCTACTGAGGCTGCGAACGAGAAGCCACTCCAGGATGGGGATGTGTACTTTATGAGCATGTTCTTTGCAGATACCTGGCCGGATGGACCCTGGTCGTCGACTGTCGGTGCCATTGCAGAACCGTCGGCGAATGTGCTTCGTGCCTTGCCGAGTGTAAGATGGCCTACGGATACATATGCCTGCTTTAGCTCGAGACCGTAGGACGCGCCTGTGAAGTTGGTCTGTATATATACTATGACACGTCCTACTTTTGTCGGCCGTGTGACCATCTTAAGGAATATGGTGGAGTTTGCTGCAGTGGCTCCGAAGCGCTGTCTCTGCGACGGATCGAGCGGAACGGGTATCATGTTGGTGACGAAGTTGCTATTGTCGATGGCGCCGTCAAAGTCGTATTCGCCCACTGCTTTAAGATATCCGCCTATGCCCAGTGCAACTTCCCCTTTCTTGTCGAGAAATAGGAAGCGAGGCGCTGCCGGATCCTCAAAGGCAAGGTTCTCGCGCGAGTACATGACTGCGATGTTGTTTCGATGGTCGGGATGTGTGCGGTCTCCGGTAAGGATGATGGCGCGCGAGGGGATTGAATCGGCATCATAGTCCTGAGCCGATAGTGGCAAGCATATGGCAGCGGCCATGAGTGCCGTAATCATTTTCTTCATAGGATACGGATGTGTAAATGTTTATGTATGATAAACATCCGTATTATATGAATTGTTTTTGTCTTCTTGCCTTAGAGTTAAATCCAAATATATTCTTAAAAAAAACGCCCGCGCCATGATGGTGGCGCGGGCGGTATGAAGTGTAGTGCTGTGGGCTTAATAGCCGTATCCGTAGGTCTTTTTGTTGCCCATGGAGTAGTAGCCGTAGCGCTGGTAGGAGTATGTGCCGGAGCTGATGTTTACGTCGTTGACCACCAGATATGCGGCAGAGAACTTGTTGCGTGCCACAGCCTCGTGGAGAAGCTTAAGCGCGCTCTTTGAGGAGCGGTCGGCGCGGACAACGAAAAGCTGTATGTCGCTGAGTCGGCTGATGAGATAGGAGTCGGATACAAGTCCTACGGGAGCGGAGTCGATGATGATGTAGTCGAATTCCTTTCGGGCGATTTCGAGAAGATCGGTCATGCGCTCGCTCATGAGGAGTTCGTTGGGGTTCGGTGGCACGGGGCCGGCAGGGAGAATGTAGAGATTCTGATTCTGCTTGGAGCGAACGATAATCTTATCGAGGTCGGGCTCTTTTCCGGCGAGATATGTGCTTACACCGGAGTGGTTGGAGATGCCGAATACTGTGGGAAGTACCGGACGACGGAGGTCGAGACCGATGACGAGCACTTTCTTGTTCATCAGTGCGTAGGTCATGGCAAGGTTAGAAGCCACGAATGTCTTACCTTCGCCTGAAACTGCCGATGTGACGAGAATCACACGACTATCGGCTCCCTTGCGGGTAAACGATATATTGTTTCGGAGCAGACGGAACAGCTCGGCAACCGGGGTTGCGACATTCTCGGCCACTACAATCTTTGATCCTTCGGATTTGTTTACGCGGCACAGTTCGCCTATGACGGGTATTTTAGTGATGCGCTGCAGTTCTTCCTGATTGCTGAAGGTGGGGAAGAGTGTGCGACGGAGGAATATGATTGCACCCGGAATTAGCAGTCCGAACAGGAATGCCATTGCCATGATAACCATTTTCCGTGGAGCTACCGGAGTTTCCGATATGGGGTCGTCGATGAGGCGGGCGATGCTTGTAGCTATGGTTTTCTGGAGTGCGATTTCTTCGCGACGCTGAAGAAGGAAGGTGTAGATGTTGACCTTTACCTGCTGCTCGCGGAAGATCTCCTGAAGGCCTTTGTCGACCGGTGGCAGAGATGCGAGTTCGGCACCTGCTTCGCGGTTGAGTTTCTGCACGTTCGATTTCTTGGCAGTGAGATTGCGGCGTGCGGCCGAAATTGTCTGCATGATTCGCACGCGGTCGTGATTCAGCTCTTCCTGCATTGATGCTACCAGAGGGTTGTCGGAAGTACTGCCTTCGAGAGTGCGGTTGAACTGGTTGACCTTGCGGTTGTATGTTTCGATGATTGTTGTCACAGCAGGCTGGCTGGCGATTGTCGGCAGAGTCTGGTGAGTCTCGGAACTGCGGATGATACTTTCGATGTCATCGAAAAGTGTGAGTTCGGCCTCGACATCGGCGAGCTGATTCTCGTAGGTGCTCTGCTGTGTGAGGTTGAGCTGTGACTGAGTCTGCAGGTCGGAGATGTTGTGCTGTTGACGGTAGGCCTGAAGACGATTCTCGACATCCTTTAGCTCGTTGTTGATCATCACGAGTCGTTCGAGGATAAATGCTTCGGTCTGCATGGCCGAGCGGTTCTTGTCGGCAACGATGTCCTGGTTGTAGAATGCAAGCAGGGCTTCGATAATGTCGACACCGCGTTCGGGTACCTGGTCGAGAAGGCTCAGGCGGATGATTTTATCGGAGTTCTTTGCGAATTCGATGGAGAGATTGCCGGTGAGGGCGCCCGCAACGGCTCTGGGGTTGTTGATGACGATTTTCTCAGTGCGGTTGAATTCGGGAATCAGCTCGGAACGTGTGAGGGTGAGAGTGCCATGCGAGAGCTGAATTTCGGCGGGCAGAGTGATGTCGTCGAGTTTTTTCTCATCTTTCACATTCTGGAACTCGGTTGTCACCTTTATATCGACCTTATTGCCGTCTTTCGGGGATACCTCGACAAATATTGGCGATTTGAGGTTTGTGAGAGCCAGAGTGTCGATAGATGCTTCAACAGGATTGTTGCGATACAGAGGGGTGTCGCGCAGTGTGCCTTCGTAGAAGTATGAGTAGGCGAGATTGAGGGAGTCAACAATCTTGACAAGGTTGTTGCGGCTTTTCATCACCTCGAGCTCGGTTTCGTCGATATAGTCCTTGAAAGCGAGCATCGGGTCGGCGGAAGTCATGCTGAACGCGCTTCCATTAGCCTGAGCGGCGTCGTTGAGATAGATTGATGCCTGTACCTGATATGTAGGTATTACAGATTTGACGTAGACAAAAGCTGCAGCGAGGCAGATGACTACGCTGATTGCAAACCACTTCCAGTGGTTTATGTAGTCGAGAATAAGACCTTTGGTGTCGAATTCGGTTTCGGCATCAATAGGCTGACCGTTGAGATTGTCGTTATCCATATCAGTCTTTGCTCAGGTTAATGATTCCTACTACGAGAGATGCGAGCGACGACATGCCGCCAACGATTGTGATGGTAGCCGATACGGCAGGATTCATCTGCCATGCCGAAGCTCTCATCGATGAGTTGGGCTGCACGTATATGTAGTCGTTCTGCTGAAGGGTGAAGTAGGGCGACAGGAGGAAATCCTTGTCGTGGATGTTGAGCTTCACTGCTTTGCGCGTTCCGTCGGCATCGGTACGGTACAGGAGAATATTCTCGCGGTCGCCTTTTATGTCGAGGTCGCCTGCCATTGATATGGCTTCGAGGAATGTCATGCGTTCATTCTTGCTCTGGTATACGCCAGGATTTCTTACCGCACCGGCTACTGTGACACGGAAGTTCATCAGGCGGATATCGACAGCAGGCTTTTCAGTGACATATTTGGGGTATATGTCGTATGCGATTTTGTCGGCCACTTCAGCTTTGGTGAGGCCGGCAACGTGTATTTTGCCAACGATAGGGAAGTCGATGGCTCCGTCGGCATTGACGAGGTAGTATTCGGTCGACACTTCCAGACCAGTGTTGGTGTAGGAGTTTGTCTGCCGGGCATAGGTTCCGAGTTTTCCTTCGGCATCGATGTATCGGCCTTTGTTGAAAGGAGCGAGAGCGATGACATTAGAGCCGGTAACCTCGATGTTGAGAAGGTCGCCGACACTGATCACCGGATCGTTGTTTACGGGGAGTTGGGAAAGAGTTTCGGTGTCGATGGTCTCTGCATCGACGAAATAGGGCACTTTCTTAGGCGCGGAGCACGAAGCGCAAAGCATCAGGGCAGCGGCCCCGGCTATGAGTTTGGTTCGGACGGTTGTCATACTCTATCGTTTCAGATAGCTAACGCGATTTAATTTAGCTTGTAATGAATTAGCGGCGCAAAGATATGCAAAAATCGACACATATCCAAATGAGTTTTCACCATTTGTGTGTTGCTTGTGTGCCACGTCGGTTATGTGCAGTTGTCATATCTGAGCTATGAAATAACACCCGGCAATCACGAAAAGTTTGGTGTGGAATTAAAAAAAACGCCGCGGCATGATGTCTGCGGCGTTTTATGTGAATGGATTTGTATTATTTTCAGTGGCTTAGCGGACGATTGTTTTTGAAACTGTTGTGCCCTGCTTGCGGATGACAACCTGTCCTTTGTGTGGATTCGAGATTTCAATACCCTGAAGATTATAGAATTTCACGGTAGCGTTGACATTGGTAGAGATAATGAAGCCAAATGATAATCATTTTAATGGGGAATTTTCGAAAAGATAATGAATTGTGCTCTTGCGCTGGTTTGTATGGATGTTTTTTGTGGCTAAGTGTCAAGGGGTTTGTGCCGGGCAGATTTTTTTTGGTGAGTGGTGGAAATTCACTATTTTTGTGGCAAAGAAATATTCACCTATTAAGGATATGGCAACAAAACCGTTTCACTATCAAGAAATGTTCCCATTGGGACCTGATACCACCGAGTATTACCATCTTACTTCGGACTATGTGCACACCGAGACCTGGGGCGGCCATGAGTTTCTGGTTGTAGACCCCGAAGCTCTCACCGTGCTTGCCCGCCAGGCGACACACGACAATGCATTCATGCTTCGTCGTGAGCACAACGCCATGGTTGCAAAGATTCTCGCCGACCCTGAAGCGAGCGAGAACGACAAGTTTGTGGCCCTTACCATGCTCCGCAACGCTGAAGTGGCTGCCAAAGGTCAGCTTCCTTTCTGCCAGGATACGGGCACCGCTATCTGCCATGCATCGAAAGGCCAGTATGTGTTCACCGGTTGCAACGACGAGGAGAAAATATCGCACGGCGTTTATCTCACATACACTACCGATAACCTTCGTTACAGCCAGAATGCTCCCTTGACAATGTACGAGGAAGTGAATACCGGCTGCAACCTTCCCGCGCAGATCGACATCCATGCAACCGAGGACGACGAGTATCATTTCCTCTTCGTAGCCAAGGGTGGCGGCTCTGCCAACAAGACCTATCTCTATCAGGAGACCAAGGCTACCATCAATCCCGACCGTCTGGTTCCTTTCCTGATCGAGAAGATGCGTTCGCTCGGTACAGCGGCATGTCCTCCCTATCACATCGCATTCGTTATCGGTGGCACATCTGCCGAAAAGAACCTTGAGGTAGTGAAGAAGGCATCTGTTAAGTATCTCGATTCGCTTCCCACCAAAGGCAATGAGTATGGCCATGCATTCCGCGACGTAGAGCTCGAAGCTACTTTGAAGAAAGCGGCAGAGGAACTCGGCCTCGGCGCCCAGTTCGGCGGCAAGTATTTCGCTCACGATATCCGTGTTATCCGTCTGCCCCGTCACGGTGCATCGTGCCCCATCGGTATGGGCGTAAGCTGCTCGGCCGACCGCAATGTGAAGGCAAAAATCAACCGGGAAGGCCTCTGGATTGAGAAACTCGATGCAAATCCCGGAGAACTCATCCCCGAAGAATACCGCAAGGCCGGCGAAGGCGAAGTGGTGAAGATCGATCTCAACCGTCCGATGGCTGAAGTCCTTGCCGAACTTAGCAAATATCCTGTTTCGACCCGTCTGTCGCTCAAGGGTACCATCATCGTAGGCCGCGACATTGCCCACGCTAAAATTAAAGAGCGTCTTGACCGTGGCGAGCCCATGCCTCAGTATCTCAAGGACCATCCTATCTACTACGCCGGTCCTGCCAAGACTCCTGCAGGCATGCCGTCGGGATCGTTCGGTCCTACCACAGCCGGCCGTATGGACAGCTATGTCGACCAGTTCCAGAGCGCAGGTGGCTCTATGATAATGATTGCAAAGGGCAACCGCTCCAAGGCTGTTACCGATGCATGCCACAAGCACGGAGGCTTCTACCTCGGTTCGATCGGTGGCCCTGCAGCTGTGCTGGCGCAGAACTCCATCAAGAACGTGGAACTGCTCGAGTATCCCGAGCTTGGCATGGAAGCTATCTGGAAAATTGAAGTTGAAGATTTCCCCGCATTTATCCTTGTAGACGACAAGGGCAACGATTTCTTCACTGAAATTTCCGAAAAATGCAAAACCTGCGGTCTTAACAAGTAAAATCCGCTGAAATCATACCGACCCGCCCGCGTCCGGCCTTGGCCGTGCCACGGGCGGGTTTAAACTCATTGGCATATTTTTCCGTATTTATCGGTCGCGTACATCAAGTACGCTCCATCTTCATCCCAAAAATATGCTCAATGATAGACGGTCCCTGGCTTAAATGATATGATCGGATAGACTCTTAAACCATTCGGCGGCTCACTTGTCTTATAGCTATACCACCATTTATTCAACTGCATATGCGCAAGATTCTCTTTCTCTTTTTTCAAGCCGTTTCGGCACTCCTTTTCTCCTATCATATGACTGCACAGACACCTGAATTCAAAGTGCCGGACTTCGCCTATCCCAAGACGGTGGAGTCGGACGCAGAAGCTATGTTGAATAAAGTCGGTAACCGCACCGACGAGGCCGCCGGTGTGATACGCCTACGCGGCATACTCGAACTGTGCGCAGCTCAGACTCAGATAGACCGCGCAAGTATGTTCGGGCAGCCGGCGCTCATCGCAGCCCAGGCGGCGAAGGCTACAGGAGCGTCCAAAGCTATGCTCGTAACTCTCGAGGCTGCCAAGTATGCCCAGATATATACAAGCTCCCGCTGGAAATATGACAAGGTCGATGCACCACTCGAGCCCTATCCAGCCGATATATCGGAGTGGAGCGGGCTGCAGTTCCGTACACGAATTGCCGCGCTCTATGAAGAGGCGCTTGCGCTTGCTTCTAAAACGGGGACGACTCCGCTTAGCACATTCTCTTCGTCGCTCGAATATTCGAAGGAAGCTCTTGAATATATCCCTACTGTTACCGATTTTGTACGTTATCGGGCATATAAGTCATTTACCGATATTGGCGACAGTGCTATGGCAAGGAAAATTGCCAATCAGGCCCTCGAAACATCCGCACCCGGTTCGGCTCCATATTTCTATTGGTATGCCGAAGTATACCGGAATGATTCTAAAGAAATCAAGGCCGCTTATCAGAAATATATCGATACAGAGGCAGCCCGCTATCTGCTGCAGAAAATTGTGTATAACGGTTACTATGGCTACGGGATAGAATTTGCCTCCGAGGATACCGATAATGCCAACGCCGAAACTTCGGGGATTGTACTTCGTAATGAACATATAGAGGCTATCCGCGCATCATTGCGGCAGTTCCCCGACTGGTATGGCAACAACTCACTCAAGAATGCACTCGCACGCCTCACACAGCCTACGATTACCTATAAAGCGCCGTCAATGGTGGCGCTTGGCGATGATATTGTTGTGGAGTGTGAATACTCATTTGCAAAAAACATAGAGGCATCGCTTTATCTTATACCGGCCAATGCCCCGGTACCGTCACCGGAATCTTTGGTAAATAAGCCCAAGGCAGCCTCGGCAAAATATGAGGCCACAGCGACCGATGGCACGGCAACTATGACGTTGAAAGTGTCGGAGCCCGGAACATATGTGCTTGCGATGGAGATCAACGGCACGCCCGGTAATGGCACGGCCTATCGCTACATGCCTCAGATTATTGTCACACCTTTGCTTGGCTTCTCGCTGACAGGCTGCAGCGACAATGTTGTGGTGGCTACCGATTTTGCCACCGGCAAGCCGTTGAAGAACGTTACCATAAAAGCCATCAATACCTCGAACAGAAACGGTACTTCCAAAAAGCCGCAGACTTTGGGCCAGACAGGCCGCGATGGTTATTTGATAAGTACGGTGCCTGCAAGCGACTACCGCACACGCTACTATACTTTTACCTACGGTGGTGTGACATACGATTTCAATGGTCAGGTGCAGATGCGGTACTCCGACAACAAGCCTGAAACAGATCAGGTTAAGCTCACGCTCATGACCGACAGAGCCATATATCATCCGGGCGATACTGTCCGTTGGGCTATAGTTGCCACCGGTATGACTGCTGCTCCTGGTGCACGTCCTGAGATATTGAGCGGCCGGAAGTTTACCATAGATTTCAAGGATGCCAACTATCAGTTGGTGGATTCGGTCACAGTCACAACCGATGACCGTGGTCGCGCCGAGGGTTCTTTCGTTACCCGCAAGGATGCTTTGACCGGGCGTTATCTGTTCACGAACCGAGAGGGGCAGTCGTTGTGGTCGTCGGTTATGGTGAGCGATTTCAAGCTTCCTACATTCGAAGTTAAAATCGATAAGATAGAACGAGATATTCCGGAGAGCGGAGGCGTACGTATATCGGGCAGCGCCCGTACGTTCACCGGCATGCCCGTAGCCGGAGCTAAGGTTAGTCTGTCGATTACCGGGGCTCGTTGGTGGCGTTGGTTCTCTCCCGAAAGAGAGTTGACAACGGTTGATACCACTACCGGAACGGATGGTGTATTCACTGTCGATATTCCTGCATCGGCATTCAAGTCCGATGATCATTTTGTGTCGTTCATTGCAAAGGCGGAAGTCGTGTCGGCTGCCGCTGAGACTGCCGAGGCTTCGCGGAATTTCACAATCGGCAAGCCGTACATGCTTTCGATGTCGCACACTGCATCCATTGCAGATAGTTCAACGCCGGTGAAAGCACTTTTCGAAGCTCTCAATGCCGATGGCGATGCCGCGAACATAGAAGTGCGATGGGAACTTGGCACTCTCGATGAACTGTCGATGACCAATGTGAAAATCAAAGATATCGTTGCGAGTGGTACCGCTGTGACAGGTCGCCCTGTAGAACTCGATCTATCGGCTATTCCTGCTGGACGGTATTCTTTCCGCATTGCACCAGCCGATACAACCTTGGCCAATGTGGCCGTTGGCGAGGAAATTACATTATATAATGTGTCGCGCAATCAGGTGCCTGATCTTGGCGCATCTATATTTGTACCTCAGACCACGTATAAAGCCGAAGGACGCAAAGCTAAGATACTTGTCGGCGTTCCCGGCGATGAGAAGGCATATGTGTTTGTTGCTGTGCGCAAGGGTGAAAAGCTCCAGTCGTTCAGCACCGAAACCTTGAAGCCCGGCTTCAACCACGTATCGGTGGCTGTTGCAGACGTGGACGCTCCTCTACAGGTCGTTCTGTCGTGTGTGCGCAATGGTAAAGTCACCTTTGTTGATGTGGCAGTAGCCCAGCCGGCAGCAGCAAATCTTAAGGTGGTGGCAGAGTCATTCCGCGATAAGCTTACTCCCGGCACAACAGAGCGCTGGCGCTTCCGTCTGATGGACGGAAATGGTGAGTCCATGTGCAATGCATCGATGATAGCAACGATGTATAACCGTGCGCTCGATAAACTGTTGGCCGGCTCTTGGCCAAGCAGTATTTCATTCTCGGAATATGCATATCGTCTATCCGTTGAAGCGCCCTATCTGTCGAGCCGCACCGGGTCGATCGTTGATCCACTGAGCAACCTCGATGTGGTTGAAATCGAATGGCCGCAGTTCATGTTCTTCAGCCCTTGGAATCTGTTTAACTCCCAGATGAAGATGGTTTATGCATCTACAGCGCAGCGCAGTGTGACCGGTGCAGTTGGTGGACTGAATTCGGTAGTGGTAAAAGAACAGGTTGTAGACGGTGTGAATGATTTGGCTGCTTCTTCAGGCGCTGTGATAGAAAATGAGGTGGCCGAGGAGGAAAGTGCCGATGCTGATGCCGGCGCAGGCTCCGAAGAGAAGTTTGACTATAGAGTGTCGGAGCTGCTGCAGGTGTTCTGGAAGCCATTGTTGGTTGCCGATGCCGAAGGCAATATCGATCTTGTGTTCGACATGCCCAATGCCATAGGTTCGTGGGCATTCAACGCCTTTGCATGGACACCCGATGTGAAGTCGGCCGCCTATGCAGCTGAATGCATGAGCTCCAAGCCGGTGATGGTGCAGCCTAATCTGCCACGTTTCCTTCGCCAGGGCGACAAGGCTCGTGTACTCGCCACTGTCTACAATAACAGCGGCGAATCGGCTTCGGTCACTACTGTGGTGGAACTCTTCGATATTGCGTCGGGCGAGGTTAAGTCGACCGTTTCCTCGACCGATTCGATTGCCGACGGCGGCTCGACCATGGTTGGCATCGACATCGATGTACCTACCGATGCTTCTGCTATTGGATATCGTGTACGCTCTTCGATCGGCTCGTTTGCCGATGGCGAACAGAGTGCCATCCCGGTACTCGCATCGTCGGCTACAGTGATAGAAAGTACCGAATTTTATCTCAATCCATCCGAAAAGGAACCGTTCACTCTCACTATTCCTGCCGCAGACAATGCATCGGTGACGCTACAGTATTGCCAGAACCCTATCTGGACGATAGTCAAGGCCATGCGAGGCCTTTCGGAGCCGGGTAATACCTCGAACTCGATAGCAGGCTCGCTCTTCTCGGCACTGGCCGGTAAATATATCACCTCCAGCAATCCTGCGATAGCCGAGGCAATAGCCACATGGAAGGCCAATCCCAGTGAGGAAGCGCTTGTGTCGATGTTGGCAAAGAATGAGGAACTGAAAAAACTGATGCTCGACCAGACACCATGGGTCCAGGCCTCGAAGAATCAGACAGCACGCATGAGTTCGCTCAGCGACCTGCTCGATGCTGAGCGGACTGAGTCTACTATTGTGAAATGTGTGGCCGATCTTGGCAAACTTCAAAATAGCGATGGCGGATTCGCATGGGGGCCGTGGAACAATACCTCGTCGGTATGGTCGACAGAAGTAGTGCTCACCACGATGGGTCTTGCCAATTCCATGGGAATGCTTCCGGCCGACGACAATCTGCATGGCATGCTCGAGCGGGCGTTCAACTATCTGCAGAGAGAGGCTGCCAAGCCCAAGCGCCCATCGACCGACAGCGATCTTGCTCTTATAGCTGCGCTGATGCCTGAGCTTAAAATACAGCCGGGCGCCGATAAGATT
This sequence comes from uncultured Muribaculaceae bacterium, assembly GCA_910587915.1. Classification (GTDB taxonomy): domain Bacteria; phylum Bacteroidota; class Bacteroidia; order Bacteroidales; family Muribaculaceae; genus CAG-873. The sequence continues at coordinate 190,823 of CAJUOB010000003.1, forward strand.
ATCCGTGCAACGGTGGCTTATATGGCGAATAACTGGCGCAAGTTCAGCACCACCGACAAGGCTTATGCCATTATCATTTTGAAAGCCAACGGACGCAGTGCCTTGGCCGCCGATGTGCTTGCTTCTGTGCGCCAGCATGGTGTGGTGCGGCCCGGAAAGGGTCTGTGCTTCCCTAATGTTAACGATGTACGAGGCTATGCCACAATAATACAGGCCTACGTGGCTATGGACGCTCCGAAGTCAGAAATAGATGCAATGCGCCAGTGGATTACGGTCCGTGCACAGGCAATCGACAATCTCGGCGCTTACAATACCGACTATGTGATTGCTGCTGTGATGCTGACCGGTAGCGACTGGACGTCGGTTCCCGTAGAGGAAAGTGTGAGTGTGAATGGCAGCCCGGTGACAATTGGCAAGGTGGAGAGCGCTACAGGATATTTCGCTCAGTCGCTGACTACCGATGGTTCGAAGCCTTTGACCATAAGTGTGCGTCCTAATGGTGTGACGCCTTCCTATGGCTCGGTGGTTTCTATCGGGCGCCGCCCCATGGCTGTGATTGAATCCAAGGCCGGCAGTGATGTGTCGGTTGAGAAGCGTGTGCTTGTCAATCGCAACGGAGAATGGGTTGAGACCAATACCTTTGCTCTCGGAGAGCGTGTGCGTGTGCAACTGATAATAAAGGCCGGCCGCGACTTGCAGTACGTATCGATAGATGATGAACGTCCGGCAACTTTCGAGCCTGTCGACCAGCTTCCCGGCTATGTATACGATGGTGGTCTCGGTTTCTACCGTGAGAACTGCGATGCTGCAACGCGTCTGTTCATCGGATGGCTCCCGAAGGGAACATACCATGTGACGTACGACATGACTGCTGCCGTAGTAGGCGCATTCCAATCGGGTATAGCCACACTACAGAGCCAGTACGCTCCTGAAATCACGGCTCATAGCGGGGCTGCAGCAATAACTGTGAAAGCTCAATGAAGTATCTCGAGGGACTGAACGAACGCCAGACCGAGGCTGTCACCACTACCGAGGGCCCGGTTAGGGTAATTGCCGGAGCGGGCACGGGCAAGACCCGTGCCCTCACGGCTCGTTTCTGTTTCCTTGCCGATATGCTTGGTATCGATCCGTCGGCCATACTGTGTGTCACATTCACCAACAAGGCTGCCGCAGAGATGAAAGAGCGTATACGCGCCATGCTCGGCGATTTCGATCTTGGGTATATATGCACTTTCCACTCGTTCTGCGTGCGGCTGCTTAAGGAAGATATACATGTGCTCAACTATCCGGCCAACTTTATTGTAATCGATGAGGATGACCGCACAGAGCTGCTCCAAAAGGTGTATCTCGACATGGGCTTGACTCTGAAAGAGCTGCCTATCAGCCGCGCTGTCGATTATATCGCCGAGCGGAAGAATGCACCCGACGATGAGTATCTGCGCTATATCGAGGAGCTTAACAATACCGGATTGCTTGGGCGAAGCGAGCGTAATGCCGATCGTTTCGACGAGATTTTCCAGCGCTACATCTATGAGCAGAAAAAGAATTTTGCCGTTGATTTCGACGATATTATCATATTCGCGGCTTATATACTCAGGAAGTATCCCGATATACTGCGTAAATGGCAGCAAAGGATGCAGTATGTAATGGTCGATGAGTTTCAGGATGTCAGTCCTCGCCAGTATGAAATCGCACGTCGGCTTGCCGGCGGCCATGGCAATCTCTTCATTGTGGGCGATCCCGATCAGACCATATATTCCTGGCGCGGGGCGGATGTGAAGTTGTTTCTGAATTTCGACAAGGTGTACCCCCAGTCCACTACTATAGTGTTGGACGCCAACTATCGCTCCACTCCCGAGATAATAGCTGCGAGCAATGCGCTCATAGCTCATAATACCGACCGCTATCCCAAAGCTCTGCATGCCGTGGGCGGTAGCGGCGAAAAGCCTCTGGTGAATCATGCCCGTACCGAGAAGGACGAGGCAAAATGGATGGCATCGGTCATCGCCGGGCTGCTCGAGGCCGGCGAGGATGCGTCGGATATCGCGATACTCTACCGGGCGCACCATCTGTCGCGAGTACTTGAGGAGACGCTGTTGAAAAACGGCCTACCATATAAGATATATAGCGGAACGGCTTTCTACCGCCGCCGCGAGGTGAAGGATGTGATATGCTACCTGCGCATGCTTGTGGGTGCCGACGACATTGCCTTCGAACGAACGTTCAATGTGCCTCCCCGTGGGTTTGGCAAAAAGAAAAAGGCGTTTTTGCGGGCTGAGGCTGAGCGTACGGGTCAGTCGCTGATGGAGACACTGCGAGCCAATATCGACCATCCGGTGCTACGTGGCAGCAAGGGACGGCAATATATCGAGGCTATCGATACGGCTGCAGCCCTCGTTGGGCAGTTGCCTCTCGGCGATCTGGTGCAGCGCATACTCGATCTCACCGGCTACGAAGAGATGTTGCGCGGTCTCAGCGAATGGGAGCGCCTCGATAACCTGGCTGAATTGAAACGTGCTATCGAGGAGGCCGGCCACGATGACGACGCTACTCTCGAGGATTTTCTTGCCCGTGTGGCGTTGATGGCTGGAATGGATGCTGATAATAATGGTGCTCCGTCGGTAAAACTCATGACTGTGCATACGGCAAAGGGAATGGAGTTCCCATATGTGTTCATTTGTAACTTCAATGAAGCAGCCTTCCCTTCGCGTCGATGCTCGTCGCCGGAAGAAATAGAGGAGGAGCGCCGATTGGCCTATGTGGCCATGACACGCGCGGAGAAAGGACTGTTCATGAGCGATAGCGAGGGCTTCAACCACGATAATACCGGAAAGTCGCCGTCGCGTTTCCTCTATGAGGCCGGCCTGGAGAATCTGCGGTTCGAACGTCCGTTGCCACCACAAGCTCCATTGCCAACTCCACCGACGACACCGGCGGCTGTACGTCATTTTGCGAGTGGCGACCGGGTGGCTCATCCGGTGTTTGGCGAGGGTTTGATAATGGAAGTCGATCTTGTCCGCGAAACCTACTCTGTGCAGTTCGATAAAATAGCAACTCCACGTACTCTGCGCTTTGCGGCACCGCTTATGATAATTAATAATGAATAATTAATAGTTGATAATTAATAATTATGAATGGAATGTCGCTTGTACTTGAAGTTATGTAATTATTAATTATAAATTATTAATTCTTACTTAAAGAAATATTACTACGCTGTTGAAAAATAAGACTTTATATGTGAGCGATATGGACGGTACACTGCTTAGCTCGGACAGCAGGGTGTCGGCTCGGTCGGCTGAGATAATAAGCGGATTATCGCGGAGTGGGGCTGAAATTACAGTTGCCACAGCCCGTACGCCTGCTACGGTGGTGCCGCTGCTTGCCGATACGTATACCCGGCCCGATGCTGTGGTGATGACCGGTTCGGCTCGTTGGCATCGCTATCCCGGGCACTACGATGCGGTACATTTCATGCCGGAGGCCGATGTGGTTGCCGGTCTGGAGATGTGCCGCCGCTTAGGTGTGCATCCGTTTGTGTACACACTCGATGCAGATGGTGCTATGTTGCAGGTGTACCATGGTGCCGGGGCTATGAACAAGGCCGAGGAAAATTTCTACATAGAGCGTGCTCGCCTGACACTGAAGCGTTTTCACAATGGCACACCTCTGCCTGTAAGCGCTCTTCCGCGCACCATGCTTTTTTTCGCCATGGGCGAGCGGGGTAGGGTAGAGGATGCTGCCGCAGCACTCCGCGAAGGCACTGATTGCTCGGTTTGCTGCTATCCTGATATATTTAATCACGACGTGGCCAATCTCGAAGTGTTCGCTCCCGGTGTATCGAAGGCATCGGCAGTGCTCGAATTGAAGAAAAGTGTCGGTGCCGACCGGCTTGTGGTGTTTGGCGACAATCTCAACGATCTGCCCATGTTTGCGGTTGCCGACGTGGCTGTCGCTGTGGAAAATGCCTTTACAGAGGTCAAGGAGCATGCCGATGTTGTGATAGGCCCCAATTACACCGATTCAGTTGCTAACTATATACTTCACGATTATACATGCGAATGAAACCAATCGCTATCTTTGCTGCGGCTCTATGCGCAGTCTCGGCTGCAGCTCAGATCAATAATCCGGCAGCTCCCGGCGATATGCTGCGCGCTGAGGCTTTCTATGCCTCCGGCGATGCCGATGCTGCCCTGGACCAGTTGCGGCGCCTTGGTGCCGACAAGACTATGGAGTCCGAGTGGCTCGACGCGAGTGTGCTGTATGCCGCCGGCCGGTACGCCGAGGCTCGCAATGCCTTTGCCAACTTCGCAGCGCGATATCCCGGCTCGGTATTGCGCACTCTTTGTGCCAAAAACATGGCCGACTGTCTTTTTGCCGCCGGGGACTATTCGGAGGCCATGAAGGCCTATGGCGCGATAGATCCTGCCGGATTGTCGGACCCCATGGCTTCGGAACTATACTACCGCGAGGGCTTTTGTGCGCTTGCTATGGGCGATAAGACCCGTGCCCGCTCCCTCTTTGCCAAGGCTACCGCCGGGGGCGACTATGGCTCGGCGGCCCGTTTCCATATGGCTGCCATCGACTATTCCAATGGCGACTATGCCTCGGCCCGCGCCCTGCTGCGCCAGGTCGACACGACCAAGGCGCCGGGTGATATGGCCGACTACTATCTGGCATCCATCGATCTTGCCGAGGGCAACTATGCCCAGGCTGCCTCGACTGCCCGTGCTCTTGCCCGTCGGCGGTCGCTTGAGCCGGCTGCGGCCGCCCAGATGCACCGTGTTGCCGGCGAAGGACTGTACCGCAGCGGCGACCATGCAGAGGGGCTTAAGGAACTTAGACTATATATCGATGCTGTGACCGACCCTGCACCCGAAGCATGCTATCTGGCTGGTCTCGGAGAATATGAGAATGGAAACTATTTCGCTGCTGTAGAACTACTTGGCAAAGCCACTGCAGCCGACGATGCTTCGCTGGTGCAGTCGGCATATCTCTATACGGGCCAGGCATTGCACCATCGTGGTGATGATGCGGCTGCTATCCTTGCTTTCGACAAGGCTGTGAAGAGCGGCGGGTCGGATGCTGGCGTTCGCGAGGCTGCATACTATAATTATGCTGTGGCGAAGTCGACCGGCGCACAGGTGCCTTTTGCTTCGTCTGCCGATATTTTCGAGGATTTCCTGCGCTTATATCCCACCGGGGTATACTCCGACCGCGTGCGCACCTATCTCGCCGACGGGTATATGGCCGATAAGGACTATGCCCGCGCGCTTGAGCGCCTCGAGGGTATAGCCAATCCCGGTAAACGTACGATAGCGGCAAAGCAACGCTTGCTATATCTCCTTGGTGCGGATGAAATCTCGGCTAATAAATTGGCTGCAGCCCGTATGCATCTCGACGCAGCCAGAGCATATGCCGACGCCGATGCGGCCACGGCTGCCGAGATCGTATTGCTCAGGGCTCAGCTCGATGCGCTTGAGGGCGACAATGCGTCGGCCGCAACCGGATTCCGGCGCTATCTCACGTCGAAGACAGCGCAGCCCAATGCGTCGGTGGCCCGGTATGGCCTTGGATATGCCCTTATGGCCCAGAGCGACTACGACGGCGCCCGCAAGGCTTTTTCAGAAATCGAGGGCGAGCGGGCTTTCTCGGCGCAGCAGCGTGCCGACGTGCTCAATCGCCTGGGTGACATATCATTTGCCAAAACTGATTTTAAAGATGCCGCCGCCTACTACCGCCGTGCCTACAACACAGCCCCGGCATCGGGCGACTATGCCGCATTCCATGGTGCACGCATGCTTGGGTTCGTGCGCGACTATGAGGGCAAGCTCCGGGCTATCGATGCCTTTACCGGCGAGTTCCCTCAGTCGGTGCTTATTCCCGATGCCATGCTCGAGCGCACACAAGCTTTGATAAGCCTCGGGCGTAATGCCGAGGCTGTCGATACATACCGACGTCTCACCGAGACATATGCCGGCACGCCTCAAGGACGTCGTGGCTATCTCGAGATGGCCATGACTCTGCTGGATATGAACCGTAAGGATGAGGCTGCCGCCGCATACCGCGATGTGATATCGATGTATCCGACTTCGGAAGAAGCGGTGCAGGCTGCCGGTCTGCTCAAGAATATATATGCTGCCGAGGGCCATGGCGACCGCTATCTCGCATTTATGGAAAGTGTGGAGAACGCCCCCGAGGTTAGCGCTGACGATACCGAAAGGCTTACTTTCGAGTCGGCTATGGCCACCCATAAGCGCAGCGGCGACAGTGCACCGCTCAAGGCCTATCTCGACCGCTTCCCCGATGCTCCCCATGCGCCGCAGGCACTCCTGATCATAGCGCAGGAGGAGTACGATGCAGACCGCATACCCGAGTCGCTCGAGCTTTTTAAAACATTGGAAACAAAAGCTCCGAATTCGACCATAGCCACAGATGCACGTCTGGGCGTGATGCGTGCGGCGCGCGACCTCGGCGACTATGCCCTGGCCGGCAGCACTGCCGAAGCCATCATAAACTCATCGGCTGCTCCGGCCGCTCTTGCGGAAGCTGTCTATACCCGAGGTGTAGCACTCGATGCCGATGGCCGCACGGCAGAGGCTATTGAACTATGGCAATCTCAGGCGGCCGATACGAAGAATATTTTCGGAGCCAAAAGTGCGTATCATGCCGCCGAAGCACTTTTTGAAAGCGGGGAGACCGACAAGGCTCTGGATGCCGTGCAGGCATTTACCACCAGCGGATCGCCACACAGCTATTGGGTGGCCCGCGGATTTATTCTTCAAAGCGATATTTACCGCAAGAAAGGAAAAGACTTCGAGGCTCGTGAATATCTGGAGGCATTGCGCGACAATTATCCGGGTACTGAAACAGATATTTTCTCGATGATAGAATCGCGTCTGGCCGATGATCAGGCTTCAGGAAATTGAACAAACTATGAAAAGACTCACAACCATCATAATTGCATTGTCTGCTGCGGGTATGGTCTCCGCGCAGAATCTAACGGCAGAAATCGATGTGGAGCGTACGGTGGTGCCGCGACTCACATTGCAGTCGCCGCTTCCATCGGTTTTTCCATCGGTAATACCATCGACGTCTTCTCCGATGTCGCTTACGCTGTCGGAATACTCCGGCGGCGCGGTCGACTATACTTCGCGTCCCGGAGGTCTGCTGGGGCCCTCGTTTACAGGTATTGCCGGCCGCTCGCCTTACCGCGGTTATGCCTGGGCCGGATATCTGCCGGCTTATAATCTCGGTATCGGTGCCGGTTACCGATTTGTTGAATCGGAGAATACCTCGGCCGGTGCGGCCATGCAGTTCGACGGCTCGAACTACTCGGCACACCTGCCATCGGGCGCCACCAAGACTGTGAATGATAATACATTCGGCGTACAGGTCGATTTTCGGCACCGCTTCTCGGATAAGGCACGCGTAGGAGCCTTCGTAAACTATTCGCATGCGGCACTTTCGGCTCCTACTCTGTCGAACCGTGGCCAATCGCAGAAAATAGATGATTTCGATGTCGCTCTGTCGTTCGACGGACGTCACCGTAGTCTTGGCTATGGAGTGTCGGCCACAGTAGGCCGTTTTGCCCTTGGCGATGATGTGCTTCTTGGCGAAGGTGCTGAAGCTGCAGCGCTGCAGGGTCCGGCTGAGACTATGTTCGGACTTCGCGCCGGTTTGGGTGGCTCGACTTCCGACTCGATATTCCGGTTCCGGCTCGAAGCAGGTGTCGATATGAAGCATCGTCGCGGCTCTGTGTGGACCGGAGAGATATTCGAGTCGATCGATAAGGCCAATCCTATGATTGTGAGCCTCGATCCGACTGTCGGTTTTCTGCTTGGCAATGTGAGTATCGACCTTGGTGCCAATGTCGATATATCATCGAATCTTGATGGAAGTTCGTTCCATGTGGCTCCGCAGGTGAATGTGGCATGGACGCCATCGGCGCGTTTTGCATTCTTTGCAAATAGTAATGGTGGTGCTCAGATGACCAATCTGAGGTCGATCTACAATTATTCTCCGTTTGCTCCGGGTGCATTGGCCTATGATGCTACGTTCTCGCCAGTGAATGCACGGGCCGGATTCTCGTTTGGTCCATTCTCGGGCTTTACGGCAGAGGTATATGGCCGTTATGCCTCGACTCGCAGGGCTCCGTTGCTCGCTGTGGTAGGAGGAGAGACTCCCCTGGCAGCTTTGGCGCCGACGAATATCAAGGGCTGGGGCGCCGGTTTGAAACTCGGATGGACGAGCCGGGTGGCTACAGTCTCCGGGTCGGTGGAAGTGCTGCAGCATGGTGCTGACCGGGGCTTTGCCGATGCGCCCGACCGCGCCGGAATTGTGGCCGATGTGAATGCGCAGGTACGTCCTATCGAAAAGCTCGGCATAAACGCAGGCTGGCATCTGCGTGCGCAGCGCAGTTATCTTATGGAAGGCAGCTGCATTGGTATGCGCAATATCAGTCGCCTCGACTTCGGCGCCGAATATCGTGTGACTGATCCTTTGAGCATATTTTTCCGCCTTGAAAACCTTCTGTGCCGACGGCCTGAGATTATTCCGGGTCTGACTACTCCAGGCCTGCATGGCCTTGTCGGGGCAGTATACCGATTCTGAGCAGATCGCTGAAAGAAAACAACGCCGCACCGGGATCTCCGATGCGGCGTTGACTATGTTAGGACAGCATTGTGATAGCTATCAGTTAGTTTCTATAAGAAGCTTTTCAACCTTTTCTTTAGGGAAGAGCTTCAGTGCTTGTTCTTTTGAAAGTAAGACTGAACATGCGCCATCGGTAATCGGCATTTTTACTATTGGTGTTGCCACAATTTCCCCATCGATGCTGATCACTATGCGCTTACCGATGTGACTTTCGGTGATTTTTGCATATTCTGTGGTGTCGCTGAAGTGAAACGGTACAGTTATAAAGGCGCCGTCCCTTTCGTAATGGAAAATCTTATCCAACGAGACTTTCTCCTGTAGCAGAGCCGGGTCTACAGGTGAAATCTCTCCATTGGTAACTGTAGCCGCATAGATTGCTACATTCAGGGCCTTGTCTATGGTTTCCTCACTGTACCTTTCGTTCCTGCCGCATGCTGGGAGAAGTAAGCCAATGGTACATACCGCGGCAATTGATAGAAATAGTTTTTTTATTCTCATACCATTAATATTTATAGTGTGGCAATCATTGCAATTGCAGGAAGATTATTGAATATATGGAGACCGACAGCCCACCAAAAACCAAGATTCACCCGATAGTATGCTATCGCACAGCCGGCAAAGAATGGAACTGCGATTACGCATAGCATATATGGCAGGAGTTCTATGGTGAGATGCGAGAATGCAACCAGATGGGTGAGGCCGAACAGGATGCTTGTAGTCCAGATTGCTGATTTGAAATATCTCAATTTCATCCGGTCCCAAAACTTTTGAGATGTAGTGAAATATACTATACAAAATAGGGCAATCGCAACGGCTGTAAATATTAATATGGCCAACAATGAGATTCTTCCCAATCCTTGAAAGAGGATATATGCAGGAATGGCTGCAAGAGCTATCGCTATTTGCCATTTCTTGAATGAGAGGCCGAGGCGGAAGATGCATTCTTCAAGTACTGGCGCTATCAGAAGTAGCATCATTACGCCATAGCACGCTGAGAAGATCGATTTCACATTTGTGGGCTCTCCTCCGAATTTAGTGAGTTGTTCCGGGTTTATGCCAAATTTATTGTAGATTGCCGTGCATGTGAGTATCATCACAACAGCCAATAACCGGGTGGCCAGCCAGAATAGAATACCATATCCGAGAGTCCATTTTCTGGAGTGGTGTTCGTAATCGTTTGTGCGGGAAAGAATGAATTTCATGTCCTTGATCTTATTGGAGAAGCGCTCATTCAAGCCAGTTCTGCATGTTATTGAATTTCTTGATGTTCGATTTATACCATAGGTATTCTACTACAAAACATACAAGGGTGATTGCTGAAATAAAGATAATTTCGATGGGACTGTAAGGTATAGGCGAGAAAAGTATCCCACATACCATTAGAATCAAGATCATTGTACAGCCATATAATTCGATATTTCTATAAAATTTTTTGATTGACAAGATTTGCGCCATCACCTGCACATGGGAGTCTTCGCCAAGATTTATTTTTCGTACCATTGCAATTAGGCGAAATGTGGCTATAATGCCAAATATAAATAGAAGGCAAAACGCGCAAAGCCACCAAATCGGCATCTTGGTATATGCCCACAGCCGTGAGGTGCTGAGTAAGCAGGTGCCGACAATCAACATTCCAGCTCCCCAGCGGAAGCGATTGATCAGGCTTGTCTTGATGTCTTGATTATTATTGATTATAATCTCGTCCTTGCTGTTCCTGGCAATGTGCTCTATCTCGTTTCCCAAGGATTTCCATGTCGTTTTCAAATCTTCAAGTTCCATATCAAATCTCCTTTTTAGATGATAGTTTAACTTTTATACGGGATAGCCGAGATGCCACAGTGTTGCGTGGAATACCCATGTTTTTCGCAATGTCGTCGTAGCTTAGTTCGTCGAGCCACATCAGTATAATGGCTTTGTCCATCGGATTGAGTTGTGAGATTGCAGAATACAGCCATTGCAGTTTATGCATGAAGTCCTCGTTTGACTCGGTCTCAAAATTTATGCAAGGGAATTCATCCAGTGGTACGGTCCGTATCTTATTGATCGATTTTCTAAGAGCTAAAAGGGATGTATTGATGCAGACTCTATAGACCCATGTCGATTCTGCGCATTCACCCCGGAAGTTTCTGAAACTTTTGAATAGAGAAATCAATGACTCTTGTCGAAGATCATCAAACGGAATGTCTGCTGTGGCATAAAAGAAACAGACACTGAAAATTATTTTTTCATGTCTTTTTACCAAGTCAGTGAATTTACTATTATAGTCGTGTTGGTGTTCCATGCAAACAACTGTCTGTTTACAAAGTTAGTTGCAATTCTGTCCAAATAGTTCCATGAAAGATGCTTTTTGCCAATTTTTAGGTGGATTGTTAACCTTAATTATTTGTGCTTCGTTTACTCCACTTGTTGATAAAAAAACGCCGCAGTGGAAATTTCCGCTGCGGCGTTGAGATCGGTATGGGTATATTATAGTTCTATAGATTCGCCGGGAGTGTGGATGTAGTGCAGGGTCGTGCCAGAAGGTACACAGTCGTCGATGGCGCATGCCTGTTTGGTGTGGGCGCCTTCGATCATAGGGAAGAATTCTTTTACTTTTATCGTTTCGAGGAATACACGGGCGTAGTGTTCGCTGGCAATGCAGTCGCTCTCAAACACGGGTAAGAAAGCTATGTCTATTGCGGGATAGTCCTGAGCAAGACGATCGGTCGCCGATTTGAATCGGTCGGCTTCCTTGCCCGGTTTGTCCGATGGGTGCTCGAGTTCATCGGAAAGGGCACCGTCGTGGAATATTGTGCGGCCATCTTTTGTTGTCACAAGATAGCTTACGCCTTTGCTTTTTCCGATAGCTTCGTAGGCACGTACTGATTTTATGCCGGGAAGATCCTCGATGATGTCGCCTTTGCTCATACCTGCAATCGATAGGGTGTCGGGAGCGTTCTGAGGGAGTACGTCGTTCGACATTATATATATGCGCTTATGGTTTTGGGCCAGCTCGTAGATAGATTTATTGAAATGTTCGCGGCAGTAGTGTGTCACGAAGAATACCACCGGCTTGTCTTCGTTCTTTTCGAGAATGCGGTGAAGCGCATGCGATGGATCGGTGTAGTAGTCGAAAACAAGTATGGCCTCGTCGGTAGTTACAACATAGCCGAGGCGGTCGAGATAGGTTATTCTGTTCATGATTATATGCGTGTTTTAATATTTACTGATGGTATAACGTGCCATCGGTGCATGGGGTTCACGCATATCGAAACCTTGTTGTGTTGATATAAAAAAAGCCGGCGGAAAACCGTCGGCTTGATGGTGGGCGCTGAGGGATTCGAACCCCCGACCCTCTGCTTGTAAGGCAGACGCT
>CAJUOB010000004.1:0-78071 GCA_910587915.1 uncultured Muribaculaceae bacterium
AAATCACTCAAAGATTAGCCGCCCACGCGTTAACTTATATTATTAAACAACCTCTAAATATCCTATTTGCGGAGCACTGAGTTTTTTAATTAACTTTGCATATGAAGATTCTTATAATAGACGACAATCCGGCAGTACGAGCCACCCTGAAGCTTGTACTGGCTGATGAATTCGACCAGATAGCGGCAGTAGGCGACCCGAGGCTCATACCTGCCATACTTGCGCCGGGAAATATCGACGCAGTGCTTTTAGACATGAACTTCGCAATACAAAGCTCGATGGCAGCGACGGCCTGTTCTGGCTTTCCCGCATCAAGGAAGGCCCCGATGCTCCGGCGGTAGTGTTGATAACGGCATTTGGCGACGTGCCTCTGGCTGTCGAAGCCATGAAGCGAGGCGCCGAGGACTTCGTGACCAAACCGTGGGACAACGACGACTTGATAGCTAAAATACACAAGGCGATAGCCACCAACCGCGCAGCCCGTGCCGCCGGGCACACTTTGGCACAGGCACGCGACCTCGAACGGCAGGAATCGCTACGCCGCGCCAAGACGCTCGATGAGATAAAGATAGAGCACGCCTCGGCCATAGTGGACAGCTGCGGCGGAAATCTTACCGAAGCCGCCGAACGCCTCGGGGTGACACGGCAGACTCTATATAATATATTGAAAAAGAAATGAAGCATTTCCGGCTGAATCTGCTTCTACGTCTTACGGCTACTGTGGCGGCGACCGCAGCGGCGACCGTCATGTTCATGCATGGCATGTGGGCTCCTGCTTGTCTTGCCGCCATAGTCGCGGTGGTTGCAGCAATGATGCTTATGGCGCTGGTCGGACGCCTGAGCCGCACGCTGTCGCTCTTCGCCACGTCGCTCGAGATGAACGATGTGACTGTGAAATTCGACTTCGGCAAAGACGACCGCACCTTACGTCAAATGGCCGAAACGATGAACCGCATAGTGCATCTCTACCGCGACAATACACGCCAGTATGAGACCGGAAAACTGTACTACGACCGCATACTCCGCATCATGACCCATGAAATGCGCAACTCCATAACGCCGATTGCCGCTATTGCCGCCGATATGGAGAAGCATCCGGCCAAGTATCAAGGCGATAACCTATCAGAGGCCATTGCGGTGATAAAAGGCCAGAGCGAAGGCATCAAGCACTTCCTGGACGCATACTACAGCATGACGCACATACCGTCGCCTGAGAAAAAGACGGTGGATGCCATCGATTTCTTCGGCACCGTGATGACCAAAGCAAAGCTTGAGGCCACCAACCGCGGACTTTCCGCGGATGTATGCACATTCACTGTGGCACGTGGGCTCATTCTCGACATAGACACGGCCCTGATGGACCAAGCCCTCGCCAATCTGATCCGCAACGCGCTCGATGCCGTAGCCGACGTCGCCGATCCGGCGGTGAAAGTGACTGTGACATCATCCGACGGCCAACCCTATATATCGGTCGAGGACAACGGACACGGCATAGCCCCGTCCATAGCCGAAAATCTATTCCAGCCATTCCACACCACCAAGCCCGGAGGCAGCGGTGTGGGGCTATACCTGAGCCGACAGATTGTACGGCAGCACGGCGGCGACCTTTCACTATCGCAGCTACCGTCGGGTGGAGCTGCCGCACGCATACACCTTCCGGCTCCTGCAAAGGTGTAAACGGAATCGCCATTTTTGTACATTTTACTGCCAAAATGGGCGATGGCATTGTAGGTAAGGATAATAAGTGAGACATTTGCATAGGGCCTTTGCGGAGTCTCCCGTAGACGCGGACTCAGCATGTGCCCGGACCAACCTTATTTTCTAATTCAAGAGAATACTTGCAATGTCGCAAAATGACTTTATAGATCGCCGTGGCTTCATCAAGAAAATGGGCGGAGCTCTGGGATTGGGTGCCATGATGGCCGCCTACCCTTGGCTCGGCGCACTCGCCGGAAGCGACAGCGACCGCAAATGCCGCCTTGCCATTATCGGATGCGGCTCGCGCGGATGCTACCATATCTCATTTCTCAAAGACAACCCGTCCGCAGACATTCGCGTGCTCTGCGACACCTACGAGCCGGCTCTCGATGAAGCATCGGCCATGGTGCCATCGGCCACACGCGTATCCGACTATCGCCAGGCCCTCGACCGCACCGACATCGATGCCGTGCTCATAGCATCGCCGCCGACCACACATTGCCGTATAGCACTCGATGCCTTCGATGCGGGAAAAGACGTGTTCTGTGAAAAATGCATAGGCTTCACCATCGACGAATGCCTGCAGATATACCGCAAGCACCGCGAGACAGGCCGTATATTTTTCACCGGCCAGCAGCGACTTTTCGATCCGCGCTACATCAAGGCCATGGAGATGATTCACCAAGGCACATTCGGAAAGATAAACGCCATAAAGACCTATTGGAACCGCAACGGCGATTGGCGCCGCTATGTGCCCGATCCATCGCTCGAACGTCAGCTCAACTGGCGTCTATATGCCGATACATCGCGCGGACTCATGACCGAGCTCGCCTGCCACCAACTGCAGATCGGCACATGGGCTCTGGGCAAACTTCCGGAAAAGGTGATGGGACATGGCGCGATAACATACTGGAAAGACGGCCGCGAGGTATTCGACAACATAAGCTGCATATACGTGTTCGACGACGGAGTGAAAATGACATTCGACTCTGTGATTTCCAATAAATTCTATGGGCTTGAAGAGCAAATAATGGGCTCGCTCGGCACTGTCGAACCTGAAAAGGGCAAGTACTTCTTCGAGGAGGTGCCACCGGCCCCCGCATTCCTGCGCCTTATCAACGACTGGGAGCACCGCGCTTTCGACAACATGCCTTTTGCCGGAACAAGCTGGGCCCCCGAAGTAGCCGCCTCATACGACGGACACTATATACTTGGTGAAGCACCCAAGGGCGACGGCACATCCGAACTGCTGGCGGCCTTTGTAAATGCCAGCATAGAGCATCGCCAACCGGCTAATATCGCCGAAGAAGGATACTACGCGTCGGTTCTCTGCCTGCTCGGCGACCAGGCCATACGCGAAGAACGCACCGTGTACTTTCCCGAAGAATACAAAATCGACTATCATCCCGACTACGCCCAGAAGATACAATCATGAAAGATACCGTAATCACCGCAAGCCGCAAGCGCCGCGAGTTGATATGGCTCGCCGGATGCATAGTAGCAGCAATGGGAGTGAATATCTATGCCATCGCGTCGTATGGCGCTCCATGGAGCGAATTCTTCACATCCATCGGCTATGTGGCAGTGTTCGGCATTGTGCTCTACGTAGCCACAGCCATAGTGCGCTATGTGGTATATACCCTGCTGCGTTTCACTAAAAAAAGAAAATCAATCAGTACTCAAAACCACCTATAATCATATAACATGACCACCCGAAGAGATTTTCTGAGAACCATGGGTCTGGCTGCCGCCGGAATGGCGATAGGCGGCCCGGCGGTGTTCGGTGCTCCGGCAAAAGCAGAGAAAGCCAAGCCCAAACGCCCCGAAAAGGTAAAAATAGCATATGTGGGAATCGGAAACCGCGGCGAACAGATTATCCGCGATTTCGAGAGAACAGGCATGGTCGATGTCGTGGCTCTCTGCGATGTAGACATGGGCGCCCCACACACCCAGGCGATAATGGACAAATACCCCAAGGCGCGCCGTTTCCGCGACTTTAGAGAGATGTTCGACAAGGCCGGCGACACTTTCGACGCCGTAGCCATAGCCACACCCGACCACTCGCACTTCCCCATAAGCATGCTCGCCCTCAACCAAGGCAAGCACGTATATGTGGAGAAACCACTGGCCCGCACATTCCACGAAGCGCAGCTTCTGATGGATGCTGCACGCCGCCACCCCAACCTTGCCACACAGGTAGGTAATCAGGGCCACTCCGAGGCTAATTACTTCCAGTTCAAGACATGGATGGATGCCGGTATCATAAAGGATGTGACCGCAGTAACCGCGCACATGAACAATGTACGCCGTTGGCACGGATGGGACTCGGCAATCCATAAATTCCCTGAAGGCCAGCAGCTCCCGGCCGATATGGCATGGGACACATGGCTCGGGGCTGCCGCATTCCACGACTATCACAAAGATTACCATCTGGGCCAGTGGCGCTGCTGGTACGACTTCGGTATGGGATGCCTCGGCGACTGGGGCGCACACATCCTCGACACCGTGCACGAATTCCTCGAGCTCGGCCTGCCCTACGAAGTGTCGATGCTTTTCTCGGAAGGACACAACGACTATTTCTTCCCCTACTCGTCGACCATACTTTTCCGCTTCCCTCAGCGAAAAGGCATGCCGCCGGTCGACATCACATGGTACGACGGTCTGGGCAACTATCCGCCCCTTCCTGAAGGATACGGCAAGTCGATAAAGAACAACAACGTGCCTACCACCAATCAGGGCGAAGCTCCTGCCACCGAGCTCGATCCCGGTAAGATCATCTACACCAAGGATCTCACATTCAAGGGTGGTACACACGGAAGCACACTCACCATCATACCCGAAGAAAGAGCCCGCGAAATGGCATCCTCGCTTCCCGAAGTTCCAAAATCGCCCTCGAACCACTTCGAGAACTTCCTTCTCGGATGCATGGGTGAGGAAAAAACACGCTCTCCCTTCGAAATCAACGGCGTGCTGAGCCAGGTATTCTCGCTCGGCGTGATAGCACAGCGCCTGAATACTCAGATATTCTTCGATCCGCGCACACGCCAGATTACCAACAACGAATTTGCAAACGCCCTCCTGGTGGGCGCTCCACCCCGCAAAGGCTGGGAAGAATTCTACAAACTGTCATGACTATGAAAAAAATATCGGTATTACTGCTGAGCGTAGCTGCAATGGCAAGCTCGGCCATGGCGCAGACTGCGCCCAACACACTCTCCAATACAGAAAAATCCGACGGATGGGTACTTCTATGGGACGGAAAGACCACCGACGGATGGCGTGGTGCAAAAATGACCGGCTTCCCCACCAAAGGTTGGTCGGTAGAAGACGGCTATCTTAAAATTGCAGCCACAGGGGGCGCCGAATCGGCATTCGCCGGCGACATCGTGACCACAAAGAAATATAAAGATTTCATTCTATCGGTCGACTTCAAGATAACAAAAGGTGCCAACAGCGGTATTAAATACTTTGTCGACACCGAAATGAACAAAGGAGAAGGATCCTCGATAGGATGCGAATTCCAGATTCTCGATGATGATGTGCACCCCGATGCGAAACTCGGTGTACGCGGCAACCGCACCCTCGGTTCGCTCTACGATCTCATTCCCGCTCCGACCGGCAAACCGGTAGACAAAGAGGGATGGAACACCGCTGTAGTAAAAGTGAAGGGCAACCATGTAGAGCACTGGCTCAATGGCGAAAAACTCCTTGAGTACGACCGCAACAACCAGATGTGGAATGCACTTGTGGCCTACAGTAAATACAAAGATTGGCCAAACTTCGGCAATGCCGCAGAAGGTCATATACTATTGCAGGACCACGGCGATGAGGTGTGGTACCGCAACATCAAGATAAAGGAACTCTAACAAGATCGCGACGCAGTGCCTGTACTGTTCCGACATTTGCCAGATGGTATTTTGGCCTACGGTTGGTTTGGGGGCATGCACTCGCGCTTCGATATCGCTCTCGTAAGCGGCACCGCGTGCAAAGCGCTGGTGCCGCTTATTGTGGAGCGCTGCGAGACGATGGTCCGCAATATCGAGGCTTTGGCGAGCCGCTTCTTGCCCGACAGCGCATTGGTGTGCCATTATAACAATGGAAGCACCATGCCGCCGGAACTGATTGAAATAATAGACCGCTGCAACAGCATGGCATCGCGTACTGCCGGATACTTCGACACGTCAGTTCATGGAGATATACCGGACCTATGCGGTTTCCTGAAAGGCTACGCTGCGGAGAGGATAAAGGAACTGTTACTGTCGGAAGGATACTCCGATGCCTTGATCAATGCCGGCAACAGCTCTATCGCAGCAATAGGATCGGCTCCCGGCTGTGATGATTGGAGCATAGGCACTCCCGCCGGAAATATCGCCCTGCGTAACGATGCACTGAGCATATCGGGGCTTCATACCGACGGGTCGGCTCATATTGTGAATCCTCTTACGGGGCAGTACAGTACAGGTACACCTGTGGTTGTCTCCGGCCCGGAAGCAGATGTTGCCGAGATCCTTTCCACAGCGCTGTTCGCTGCGCCGCCGCCCGAAAGGCCCGCAATACTGGCCAACTTTCCAGAATATACAATGCTATGAATAAGAAAACCCGGAGCTTTATATGAAGAGCTCCGGGTTTTCTGTATGGTGTAGTAAAATATCAGACATTGAAGCGGAAGTGCATGATGTCGCCGTCGCACACCACGTATTCCTTACCTTCGACAGCCATTTTACCGGCCTCGCGCACGGCGGTTTCGCCACCGAGTGTCACATAGTCATCGTATTTTATCACCTCGGCACGAATGAAACCTTTCTCGAAGTCGGTGTGGATTATACCTGCGCATTTCGGGGCTTTGGAGCCACGACGGAAAGTCCACGCACGCACTTCGTCGGGACCGGCGGTGAAGTAGGTCTGAAGATCGAGAAGCGCATAGGCAGCACGGATGAGACGCGAGACGCCCGATTCAGTCAGACCGATTTCGGCGAGAAATTCCTGACGTTCTTCCCATGTATCGAGCTCGGCGATGTCGCTCTCGGTGCGGGCAGCGAGCACGAGCAATTCGGCACCTTCGTCCTTGATTGCCTCGCGCACGGCGTCGACATAGGCGTTGCCATTGGCGGCTGCCTCGTCGTCGACATTGCACACATAGAGCACCGGCTTGGATGTGAGCAGGAAGAGCTCGCGGGCGAACTTATCTTCATCGACAGTATCGAAGGTGACAGAACGCGCGGGCAGGCCCTTGTCGAGGGCTTCCTTAATGCGGCAAAGCACGCCGTACTGCATTTTGGCCACCTTGTCGCCACCTGTCTGAGCCTGCTTCTGGGTCTTGGCGATACGCGACTCTACTGTCTCGAGGTCCTTGAGCTGCAGCTCGAAGTCGATGATTTCCTTATCGCGCACCGGGTTGACCGAGCCATCGACATGGGTAATGTTATCGTCGTCGAAGCAACGGAGCACATGTATTATAGCATCTGTCTCGCGGATATTTGCAAGGAACTTATTGCCGAGGCCCTCGCCTTTGGAAGCGCCTTTGACAAGACCGGCGATGTCGACGATTTCGACCGTAGCAGGCACAATCGAGCGAGGGTTGCACATCTCGACAAGCTTGGTGAGGCGGTCGTCGGGCACGGTGATGACACCCACATTGGGCTCGATGGTGCAGAAGGGGAAGTTGGCCGACTGGGCCTTGGCATTGGAGAGACAATTAAAAAGTGTCGACTTGCCGACGTTTGGCAGTCCGACTATTCCACATTGCAGTGACATATTTCAGGTTATTAGGTCGTAAAAAGGGTTCTTTTGAAATGTACAATCTGATTTCATCGAACCCTTATTACTGAGATTATTCCATAAGTTTGCGGTAGCGCTTGCGGGGAAGTTCCTTGCCACCGTTCTGACGCTTCTTGTACTCCTCGTAGTCGGAATAGGAGCCTTCGAAGAACACCACTTCGCCATCGCCTTCGAACGACAGTATGTGGGTGCATATGCGGTCGAGGAACCAACGGTCGTGGCTTACTACAACGGCACATCCGGCGAAATCGTCGAGGCCTTCTTCGAGCGCGCGGAGAGTATTTACGTCGATATCGTTGGTAGGTTCGTCGAGGAGCAGCACATTGCCTTCTTCCTTAAGTGCCATGGCGAGGTGCAGACGGTTGCGCTCACCGCCGGAGAGCACGCCGATTTTCTTTTCCTGGTCGGCACCGGTGAAGTTGAAGCGCGAGAGGTATGCGCGGGCGTTGATGTCGCGTCCACCCATGCGGAAGCTCTCCACACCCTGCGATATTACCTCATAGACCGATTTCTCGGGCAGAAGATCGTGGTGTGTCTGGTCGACATAGGCAACCTTCACAGTCTCACCAACATCGAATGAACCGGCGTCGGGAGATTCCTGCCCCATGATAAGACGGAAAAGGGTTGTCTTTCCGGCACCGTTGGGGCCGATTACACCGACAATACCAGCCGGGGGCAATGCAAACGAAAGGTCCTTGAAGAGCACCTTCTTGCCGAATGCTTTGGCAAGACCGGAAGCTTCGATCACTTTGTTGCCAAGACGGGGACCGTTGGGTATGAATATCTCGAGTCGCTCCTCGCGCTGACGCTGGTCTTCGTTGAGCATCTTGTCGTAGCTGTTGAGACGGGACTTACCCTTTGCCTGACGGGCCTTGGGAGCCATGCGCACCCATTCGAGCTCGCGCTCAAGGGTCTTGCGGCGCTTGGATGCCTGCTTTTCTTCCTGCTCGAGGCGCTTGGTCTTCTGTTCGAGCCATGACGAATAGTTACCTTTCCAGGGTATACCCTCGCCACGGTCGAGTTCGAGAATCCATCCGGCCACATGGTCGAGGAAGTAGCGGTCGTGGGTAATGGCTATGACGGTGCCCTGATATTGATTGAGATGCTGCTCGAGCCAATCGATCGACTCGGCATCGAGGTGGTTGGTAGGCTCGTCGAGGAGAAGCACGTCGGGCTGCTGGAGAAGCAGGCGGCAGAGAGCCACACGACGACGCTCACCACCGGAGAGGGTCGATACAATCTGGTCGTCGGGCGGGCACTGGAGAGCATCCATGGCACGCTCGAGTTTCGAATCGATATTCCATGCGTCGGCGGCATCGAGTTTATCCTGAAGCTCTGCCTGACGGGCTATAAGAGCATCCATCTTGTCGGGATCCTCGAGCACATCGGGGTCGGCGAAGCTTTCGTTCACCTTATCGAATTCTGCAAGGAGATCCATGATAGGCTTCACGCCCTCGCGAACGATTTCGATCACAGTCTTGTCTGGGTCGAGCTTCGGGTCCTGCTCGAGATAGCCCACCGTGTAGCCGGGAGCCCACACAACTTCGCCCTGATAGTCCTTGTCGATACCGGCGATGATTTTAAGCAGCGAAGACTTACCGCTACCGTTGAGACCGATGATGCCGATCTTGGCACCATAGAAAAACGAGAGATAGATGTTTTTCAACACCTGTTTCTGCGGCGGATAGATCTTACTCACACCCACCATCGAGAATATAACTTTCTTATCGTCAGCCATAGAGTATTTATCGAATTTTCAGACTACAAAGGTACAAAAAATACCCCGAACACCCAAAACGGGAGCCCGGGGCCGCTGAATGTAGTTTACTTCATCTAATTTGCATATATTGAGAATATTTCATATTTTTGCATTGTCAATCCTCGGACTGACACTGACATATGAATTTATAAAGGAGCGTTTTGCTTATCTCTTATTGAGAAAACGTAGGAAATTTTCGCAATGATGAGAGGATAACAAAGCGGTTCTCACGCTTAGCGTGGGCTGCTAACCCTCATCTTCATCATTGGTTTCCTACGACCATCTCAATAGACGTGGCTTAGTTGACCCACGCTTCTGTTTGAGTTAATGGGCTTAGGGTTGACAGCCCAAAAGAAGCGATGAAAAAAGTTATTTTATTTTTGCTCCTCATCTGCCCATTTATCATGAGTGCTCAGGAGCTCGTGTCGTTCAAGGTGACACCTGACGGCAACTTTGTCAGTTCAACTGGTGAAGATTTTGTTGTGGTTCCTTTCGAGGGAAAAAACGCACATCAAATCTATCAAATGCTTGCATCCAATGTTGGATCCGTGTACAACGACCCGTCTAAAGTTATGAGTGGTGTTGAAGATGCATCAATTAAAATTCGAGCTTTCTCAGACAACATTTATACAAAAAAAGTTATGGGTATTCCTCATGCCTTTCAGGGTTTCTATCAGATTGAATTTAGAATTAAAGATGGACGTGTAAGGATTACCGCACCATATGTTGAAGACAGTCTCGATGCGCCGTCTATTTCAAATCAGTTTGGCGGAAATAAAGGTAGTTTCCGTCATATCGTTGGAAAATGGTTCAAAAATGGAAAACTTAAAGAAAAAGAGGCTCCTAATGCATCCAATATCGAACTTCAATTAAATGGAGCGATTAACGGCATACTTGGACTTTCAGGTTCTACTTCTAAAGTCGATGATGACTGGTAAATAAATTTATCACCCTTACTCATAGAGTGCTTTACCGTACCTTCATAGTGCGATAAAGCACTTTTTTAAAACAGTATATTTAGGCACAATGCCACAATGTGTAATTACGGTGCATATGGCCCATAGGTACGAGTCTGTGCATCCGTGCGAAAACAACTCAATGTGTGGCATATACGCACCGGACGCGCAGAACAAATTAACCTATAGCTACTCCAACCATAGGTTTCCCCATAATTGTCGATGAATCCTATTCCTGGCCTGATTCGAGAAGATTGTAGAGGGGGGTGATTCCTTTGTCGGCGGCTAAGCGAAGCAAGTACTCAAACGCAGCCTCACGGGTGTCGTCGATCTCGCAATCCTTGATAGCCTGCTTCAGGCTTTTGGCGAAATAGCCGACTTCCGGACCCTGGGAAAGTCCGAACAGAGCCATAATTTCGGTGCCATCGACAGGATTCTTGCGGTTTCTCTCGAAATCTTTCGCATTCGTGGCGCGGAATTTCTCCTCGACAAGATCGAAGTTTGCCAGATAGCGGGCCTTGCGTGCACTGTCCTTGCTTGTTATGTCGGCTCGGGCGAGTATCATCAAGTCGTCGAGGTCTTCCTCGGCATAGTGAATGAGTCGGCGGACTGCACTGTCGGTCACCTCATCTTCCACAAGGGCTATCGGGCGCATATGCAGCTCCACGAGCTTTGCAACATAGCGCATTTCGGCACCAAGGGGGAATTTCATGCGCTTGAAGATGGTTTTTACCATCTTGGCCCCGATGAAATTATGATTGTGGAATGTCCATCCGCGAGCCGGATCGTAGTGTTTTGTCACAGGCTTACCGATGTCGTGCAGCAGCGCCGCCCAGCGGAGATATACATTGTCGGAAGCCTCGGCCACACCGTCGAGCACGGCCATGGTATGGTAGAAGTTATCCTTATGTGCGCGGCCATCGACAAGGTCGACTCCTTTCATGCGTGCCAATTCCGGCAGTATGTAGCGAAGCAATCCGCTATCGAGCAAAAGTTTCCAACCAATCGAGGGTTTCGGCGCAGCCATGATCTTGAACAACTCGTCCTTGATGCGTTCCTTCGTTATTATTTCAATACGGGACGCATTCCGGCGAATGGCCTCGAAGGTTTCGGGGTAGATAGTGAAATCGAGCTGGGTGGCAAAGCGGATTGCCCGCATCATGCGCAGAGGGTCGTCGCTGAAAGTTATGTCGGGGTCGAGTGGAGTGCGGATGATTTGACGGTTAATATCGCCAAGGCCGTCGTAACGGTCGATGACCTCCCCGAAGCGGTCGCCATTGATGCATACGGCGAGCGCATTGATAGTGAAGTCGCGGCGCGCGAGATCCTCGTCGAGAGTACCATCCTCGACAATAGGATTGCGCGAGTCGCGGCGATAGGATTCGCGACGCGCACCCACAAACTCGAGTTCGAGGTCTCCATGCTTCACCTGGGCGGTGCCATAGTTACGGTATACAGCCAGCGAAGTATGGCGCCCCAAAGCAGCCGCGACAGCTTCGGCAAGCTCGATTCCGGAGCCAACTGTCACAAAATCGATGTCTTTCGACGGGCGACCGATGATAATATCGCGCACATATCCACCGACAGCGTAGCATTCGCGGTCGATGGAATCGGCAAGATCGCCTACAGTATGGAATATTTTTTTCTTAAGTGATTCTGACAGGTTCATGATTTAACTCAGTCGAGGAGCACTATTGCTGTGGGGGCCGTTGTGACAGCCTGTGCGGGAGCATCCTCGCCCACGATATATGTATTTTCAATACCGACGGCGCCAAGGCCCGGTATCACAAATTTAGGTTCTATCGCTATTACATTTCCAGCCTGGAGAATATCCTTGCTTCGAGGCGCGATGACCGGAGCCTCGTTTATCTCTATGCCCAGACCATGGCCAACAAATCCGGCATGGCTACGATGTCCCATGAACGAAGCCGACATACCCGCTTCCTCGGCCATTTCGGCGGCTTTACGGTAGAGATCGGCAGCGGCCACACCGGGTTTCATCATTGCCGCAAGAGCATCGCATATGGCCACAGACAGCTCATTGGCCTTAACAGCCTCGGGCAGAGGTTCGCCCGAAACAAAACAGCGTGTCATATCGGTCATATAGCCGGTATAGTCGCCATTCACATCGACCATGACGGGAATTCCGGGACGGATCACGGTACCATCGGCTCCGACAGGGAGCGACGGGTCGAGGCCTGCGCCACCCATTGCAAAATCGTAGGGCGAAGGAGTGTCGGCATTCTCGCCGGTGAGCACGTTGCCCATGAACAGCTCCATATCGTCGCCACCGACACGGAAAATACCCAGACAGCCTTCGAGACGCGATACGCGCTCGATCTCTATCTGGAACTCAATATCGGTCATCCCTTCCTGATAGAGATGGGGAATGCGCTCGTAGACCAGCGAGTGCTTCACTCCGGAGGCTTTGATGAGCTTCTGCTCGAAGGGTGTTTTTACCGCACGTGCAGCGCGCATCACAGGCGACAGGTCGGCACCAGGACCAGCCATGCCCATGGCACAGGCCAGACGCATGCACTCTGCAAAAGTGACCGAACCAAGTTCGAGGGCAACCTGCGGCCCGGCACCGACGCCATCTTCGGCAAGCTTGGCGGGAATCTCCTCGGGCTTACGGATCATATGTACCCCCGGGCCGGTGAGGTGATTGGGTTGGCGCACAAAATAGCGCGGCCCATCGAGAGAGGGCTGAAGATATATATAGCCACGGAACACGCGGCCGGTGAGATAGTAGATGTTGGCAAGGTTGCGTACGAGAGCGGCCTCGATTCCGGCGGCTCGCATACCGTCGTAGACGCGTTCGAGACGACGGCTCTGTTCCTCGTGCCCGAGCAGATTTATTTCGGTGGGATATTTTGGGGTGTGCATAGTAGCAGGTCCTGTATTTTATCGAGTTTAAATTCGTAGCCTTTCACATCGCGTCCGAAACCGTAGGAGGCCCACGCGAAAGGAACTCCGGCAGCATGGGAACTGTGGAGATCGCCTGCAGTATCGCCGATGTAGAGAGGATTCACAAGATTATAACGCTCGACCAAGCGCCTTATGTTCACATCTTTTTCCTCTCCGGTGGCCCCGAACGACAGACAGTCGGTGAAAATGCCATCGAGGGCATTGTAGGCTATGAATGTAGGAAGTCCGTCGGCCTGACAATTGCTCACCATAAAAAGTCGCGCATGGGACGCAAGCTCTGCCAGCACATCGCGGACGCCATCGTAGAGACGGCCTCCAATCACAGGCATCATGGCTCTCTCGTTGGCATCGAGAACTTCCATGAACCGGGCGCGATCCAGCGACGGCCCTACGAGGATATCGTAGATGTAATCGAGAGGCTTCCCCATGAGACTTTCGAGGCGTACACGGGTAACTGGTGCGACGGCAGCCCCACAATCGGTGATGGTGCGGTTCCAGACAGCGCAATAGCTGTCGACGGCATCCCACAGGGTGCCATCCATATCGAATAAGTAACTGTCGAAATACTGCATATCAATGTGGAATGTATACCACTCCGACGCGTTCTATACCGTCGAGTGTGTCGGAGCGCATAATATGACGCACTCTCACAGACCGGTGTGCGGCCAGAGGGAAGTTTCCGGGCACAGTGTCGAGCACTTCCATCGACAGCCCCATGCCTCGTCCGAGCCATCGCCCCATAGCATCGGCAAGAGGTATATCGAGGGTGTCGGCATGTCGTGTAGAGTCGGTGTCGGCATACGATACCTCGAGCCACAGATTGCGGTATAGATAGTTCTTGCCATGCCGCACCGACACCAGCAAGGTGCCGGCAGGCACTATGCTGTCGTGGAGTGTATCGGGCTCGAACTCAATAGGTGCGGTGTAGAGCCATCCATCAGCGGGAATATCGGCAAATGCACTGAACCGGTTGTCGTCGCCATCTCCGCGACCCACCAGGCCATTGCACGACGCCAATGCCACTATCACGGCCAGAAACAACGGTACTAACGCTTTCATTCGTCGGCCTGCGGTTTCTTCGGACCTTGGCCACCTTTGTTCTTCTTGGGACGGCGAGGCTTCGACTGCTGCTCGGGCTGCGGTTTAGGCTGCTGCGGAGCAGGTTTGTCGGGCTGAGCGCTATCGGCAGGCTTTGGGCCCTTCTTTTTGTTTTTTCTTTTTTTCTTTTTATCGAATCGTGTGAGATCGTCTTCGCCGAGGATATCGCCGAAAGCAGCTTTCTCCTTGGGCTTGACGTCGGCCTCACGCATGAGTGTGAGCGGCTTCTCTCCGGCCTTGTTGAGAGCTATGATCTCGAACACGCGGTCGGCGTCGATAGTCACCAGATTGGCCGCCATCGATTTGTCGGTGGAGTATGTGACCAGACGGTTGAAAATATCGCTCTTGAAATGGAAATATGTAGCATCGGCAGTTTCGAGACGCACTTCCCGGGGAGGCATTTTCTTGGATGCTTCCACATAGGTGTCGACCTCGAAGTTGAGACAACATTTCAATTTCGCACACTGTCCGGCAAGCTTCTGCGGATTGAGCGAAATATCCTGATACCTGGCCGCGCTTGTAGCCACCGACACAAAATTGGTCATCCACTGCGAGCAGCACAGAGGACGCCCACAAGGCCCGATACCGCCTATGCGTCCGGCTTCCTGGCGGGCACCAATCTGTTTCATCTCGATGCGGACCTTGAAAGTCTCGGCGAGTATCTTTATAAGCTGACGGAAATCGACACGTTCGTCGGCGATATAGTAGAATATGGCCTTATTTCCATCGCCCTGAAACTCGACGTCGCCGATTTTCATGTTAAGCTTCAAGTCGTCGGCAATGCGACGGGCACGTATCATGGTGTCGTGCTCGCGAGCACGCGCTTCCTCGAATTTCTCGATGTCGGCAGGCTTAGCCTTGCGGAATACTCTCTTGATTTCGGTACCCTGGGCACCGGATCGCACTCCGGCACGGCGCATGCTGAGCTCCACAAGCTTTCCGATGAGAGTGACAGTGCCGATGTCGTGACCGGGCGAAGCCTCGACAGCCACCACATCGCCAATCTCGAGAGGGAGCTTGGCACTATTGCGGTAAAAGCCTTTGCGGGTATTCTTGAACTGGACCTCGACAAGATCGCTCCCGGCAAAACCGCCGGGAATATCTTCGAGCCAGTTGAAGCTATGCAGTTTATGGCGCTGACACCCGCCGCCGCTCAGACGTGGCTTCGACTTTGAAGCCTCCTGCGCACCCTCGGGAGCGGCCGCACCGCCAGCGACGGGCTGCTGTTCGCCGAGAGGGGCATCCTGCTTCTGTTTGTCGTCCTTGCTCATGACTTACTTGGCAAAGCTTACCGAGCGGGTCTCGCGGATAACGGTAATCTTGACCTGACCCGGATATGTCATTTCGTCCTGTATGCGACGTGCGATTTCGCCCGAAAGTTTTTCGGTCTCGGCATCGTCGATCTTGTCGGCACCTACAATCACACGCAGTTCACGGCCAGCCTGGATAGCATAGGTCTTCACCACACCGGGATAGGACAGCGCAAGCTGCTCGAGATCGTTGAGACGCTTGATATAAGCCTCGACAATCTCACGACGGGCACCGGGACGGGCACCGGAGATAGCATCGCACACCTGCACGATAGGAGCCAGGAGCGATGTCTGCTCCACTTCGTCGTGGTGCGCGCCGATGGCATTGCATATTTCGGGTTTTTCCTTGTATTTCTCGGCGAGTTTCATACCCAGAAGTGCGTGGGGCAGCTCGGGTTCTTCATCGGGCACCTTGCCTATGTCGTGGAGCAGACCGGCGCGACGGGCTTTCTTGGGATTGAGACCAAGCTCCGAAGCCATAACGGCACAAAGATTGGCAGTCTCGCGTGAGTGCTGGAGCAGATTCTGCCCGTAGCTCGAACGGTATTTCATCTTTCCGACAAGGCGGATGAGTTCGGGGTGCAGACCATGGATGCCGAGGTCGATGCAGGTGCGCTGACCGGTTTCGATTATCTCCTGCTCTATCTGCTTGCGAACCTTCGCCACCACTTCCTCGATACGGGCAGGGTGGATACGGCCATCGGCCACCAACTGGTGGAGTGCCAGACGCGCAATCTCACGACGCACAGGGTCGAAGCCCGAAAGAACGATGGCTTCGGGGGTATCGTCGACGATAATCTCGATACCGGTAGCAGCCTCGAGAGCACGGATATTGCGGCCTTCACGACCGATTATGCGGCCCTTGATTTCGTCGGAGTCGATGTGGAATACGGTCACAGAATTCTCGATAGCCGTTTCGGTGGCCACTCGCTGTATGCTCTGCACCACGATGCGCTTGGCTTCCTTGTTGGCAGTCATCTTGGCATCGTCCATTATATCATTGATATACGATGCGGCGGCAGTCTTTGCCTCATCCTTGAGGCTTTCGATGAGTTTTTCTTTGGCCTCGGTCGACGACAGTCCCGAGATATGCTCGAGCATGGTCTGAGCCTGCTGGTGCAGCTCATCGAGCTGTGCCTGACGCGCATTGAGAGCTGTCTGCTGGTTTTCAACCGACTGGCGCAAGTTGTCGAGTTCGTTGCGGGTACGCTGATTCTCGCTCTGCTGCTGGTTGAGCTGAAGTTCGCGCTGCTTCTGCTTGGCTTCGGCCGACTGCAGTTTCGACATTTTGGCATTTGCTGCCTTTTCGGCCTCGGCGCTTATACGCAGGGCCTCTTCACGACCTTCGAGCGCTTTGTTGCGCTTTATGTCCTCGGCCTCGCGATGTGCTTCCTCGATGATGAGTTTAGCACGTGTTCCGGCCATTTTACGCTGCGCCACCAGTGTAATTGCAACCGCGATGGCTGCTGCGACGATGGCTACTGCGATGAAATACAAAAACATGGTTATCTTTTGGTTCTTGCAATTAAAAACAAAGGCGCCCTTGCATCTACTGCACAATGGTTTATTGGCAGAAAGATATACAGGCGCGGTTAACAACACTCGTTAGGCGAGCGAACCGAAAGATGCTGCGACGTTGAAGTCAAGATGATTGCCCCATCGGCAACCACGGCATGAAAAAAAGCGGAATACAGGCACAATCAGTCAGTACCTTCGAGAAGTTCGTCGAGGCGCTTCTCGAAATCGTCCAGCATCTGTGCCTGGGAGTTAATCATATTTGTCTGGCGATAAAGCATCGTGGCATAGTATAGTGTCACCTTTGCAAGTGCCACTGGCTGAGGGTCGGCATTGGCGCCGTAGCTCAGACGGTCTACATTTTCGTTGATGCGCTTTATCACAAGCCGGTAGAACGACTCTTCGCTCTCCGAAACCGGAAGCCTGAATGGCTCAACTCCGGATATTTTGATTGTTATCCTATGTTCTTTATTTTCTTCCATCGGCGGCTGCTCGGTGCAATCAGATATCTCGAGTCAGATCGGCTATGCATAAATCGATATCCCGCACCAATTCAGAAACAAGGGTTCTGGCACGCCGCACATCTTCGGGTGTCGCAGCCACTGCTGCAGAAACCCTCAAGTGCTCTCTTTCCAGCTGCAGACGCTCTATCTGGGCGTCGCGTGCCCGCAAGGTTGCCCTGAGCTCTTCGAGCTCTTGGACAAGCTCCTCGTTCCGGCGGCGTAATGTCGCAAACCGGGTCACAAGCAATTCACTTTTATGCCCCAGACGGGCCAGCTGCTCGGCGAGATCCTTTGCCATTATTTCCAAATTTTCACAAAAGTAGCATTTTTTTTCAAAACGACAAAAAATATGGCGTAGAATCATATACAGCCCCGATACAGCAGGGCTATAAAGCAAAACAGAGGATCACCCTCACGGGAAATCCTCTGTTTTGCGCTTCAAGATGGACTCGAACCAACGACCCTCTGATTAACAGTCAGATGCTCTAACCGACTGAGCTATTGAAGCAATTGTGCAAGAGATACTTGCTGTATGATGTGATAATGAATAAGCGCTTCAAGATGGACTCGAACCAACGACCCTCTGATTAACAGTCAGATGCTCTAACCGACTGAGCTATTGAAGCAGTTATTGCGGCGCCCCTCGGGGCTTTTGCGGTGCAAATTTACAATCAATTTTCGAATCGTGCAAGCTTTTTTCGATTTTTTTGAATTTTATTTTTGCACCATGCGATTTACACATTAATAATATAATAAGCACCAACCGGCTATTTAGGCAAAAAAGCAATTTCAGGCAAGAAAGGCGCGACAAGGCCATTCATGTGAGAAAAATCGAAGTTGAGATGAGGAATGGAAAAAATTTGGCTGATTGCGAAAAAAAGTGTACCTTTGCAGCCGGAAAATTAAAACTCCACTTAATCAATTAATTATCAAATGCAGTACGAAACCGTTTTCATTTTAACTCCCGTTTTGTCTGATGTTCAGATGAAGGAAGCGGTAGAAAAGTTTGCAAAAGTACTCACCGACAACGGTGCTACCATTGTAAACACCGAGGAATGGGGCCTGCGTAAGCTCGCTTATCCCATCCAGAAAAAATCGACCGGCTTTTACAGCCTCATTGAGTTCGAAGCAGATCCTCAGGTAATCCGCAAGCTCGAAATCGCCTATCGCCGCGACGAACGCGTGCTCCGTTGGCTCACATTCCGCCAGGACAAATACGCCGCACAGTACGCCGCCAAGCGTCGCGCCCGCCGCGCCGCCCAGCCCCAGGCTCAAACCGTAGAAACTAAGGAGGACTAAATCATGGCACAGACTCAATCCGAAATCCGCTACCTCACTCCCATGTCGGTAGACGTGAAAAAGAAAAAATACTGCCGTTTCAAACGTTTCGGCATCAACTTCATCGACTATAAGGATCCGGAATTCCTCAAGAAATTCCTCAACGAGCAGGGCAAAATCCTTCCCCGCCGCATCACCGGCACCTCGCTGAAATTCCAGCGCCGCGTGGCTCAGGCCGTTAAGCGTGCCCGTCACCTCGCTCTCCTGCCCTACGTGACCGACCTGATGAAATAACCCTTAACGCCAGGAAGAATATGAAAATCATACTCAAAGAAGACGTCAGCGGCCTTGGATACAAGGACGACGTTGTAGAAGTAAAAGACGGATACGGCCGTAACTACCTCATCCCCTACGGTAAAGCCGTGATCGCCACTCCCTCGGCTCTTAAGGTTCTCGCTGAAAACCAGCGTCAGCGCGCTCACAAGCTCGCTAAGATCAAGGCCGACGCAGAAGCTCTCGCAGCTTCGCTCAAGGATGTGAAGCTCACCATCGGTGCCAAGACCAGCGCCACCGGTACCATCTTCGGTTCTGTGAACAGCATCCAGATCGCTGAAGCCCTCGAAAAGCTCGGCTTCAACATCGACCGCAAGATTATCGAAATCGAACCCGTGAAGGAAGTTGGCGAATATGTAGCCACCGTTAAGCTCCACAAGGAAGTTACCGCACAGGTTCCCTTCGAAGTCGTGGCAGAATAATAGCCATAACCCCACACATACCTCATCGACCGCAGCAACTTGCCGCGGTCGATTTTTTTTGCACATACATAACTTTTTCGTACCTTTGGCGCATATTCGGGCCAAGAACGACTTACTCCATTACCTCATGTGAAGACTCAGTCGTTCAATTGCCCGTTTTTTTGGCACAAACCGAAATGACGGTGCATACAATAGAACCTTATAGTCGGTAGCGCGTTTGGAGCAATATACAAGCATCTGTCGCACACCAACTGGACACACCGGGTTTTCGATTCAAGCTAATTTTCAAGCTCATGGCGCGCACCAGATGTACCATGTACTCTGAGCATCAGACATGCAGCATTTCATACCTCATACCGCAAATCCAAATGAACATAGCTCTCTTCAACACGGCATTTTCAGCCGGAGCAATCCTGATACCGGCCAATAAGGTCGACGAAACGCCATGCACCGCCACTCCGGAAGCAACCGCTTTCGCAGCAGTGATGGCCGATAACGGATATGGCCTCGACCAGAAACTCTTCAGGGCGCTCTGCCATCTGGAAGCGGCCGATATTGCGGCAATAAACGAAGCCGTGGAGGAAAAACTGCAGCTTAAGCTCAACTGGATGCCGCTGATCAAAGGATGGACCACACCTACAGGTGCGACATTCTTCGATGCTCTCGTGGCAATGTTCGCAAATGTGCTGCCGCCACTAAGGGACGTTGAAGGTGTGACACTTCCTTGCGGGCACTTCATTCCGAAAGGCACATTCCCCCTCGAGCGCTACAACGGTTGTCCTCTCTGTGGCACCCCCTTCGACACATCCGCAGAGACCTTCCATGGCCAAGGCTCCAACCTGAAGCCACTCACGCTATGGACAGAGACCGACCTCAGAGCCTATGAACTATCGTTGCTGCAATCGCGGGTACCACTCGATGCCACACAGACCGTAGCCCTGCGCACACTTATAGCCGAATATGGTGTGCCGGCCGAAGTCGACATACCCATGCGCGAGACAGCCATCATCGCATTCCTCGCACTGGCAGAGAGCGGCGATTACGACCGCGCGGCGACATTCATAAAAACGCCTGTCGACCTTCTGCGTGCGCTTTGGTCGGAAAAAACAGGGCTGACACGCATCGTCACGCCGGCCAAATTCATTGCTCGCCAAGGACGCACTGTGGGCTATGCGTGGCAAGCTGACTATCGGGAAAGAGTACAGGAGAAAGAGAACGCCACTGCGGCAGAACTCAAACTAAAATATCCACGGGCCATGTGCCGGTTTGCCGCCACGCTATTCGAAAATATGCCGGGAAGCCCGGAAGGCATATGCGAGCTCATGCATCCGCAGCGTGGCATGTGGGTGCGGTTCATCCGTGCACTGAGACTGAGCGAGTATGCCCGACGACACGATCACCCGCGTCTGCGCGAGATCCTCGACCGCTTCTACCGCACCGACTATCCCGTATGGGCCGGCGAAGTGGAGACAGCCATGCTTGGCGGCGAAACCGAACGCGCCCTTGCGCTGCTGAAGCAGCGTCCGGGGACTTTTGCCCGCATGCTTGTGGCCGCAATGTTGCACCTCGGTCAGGAGCCGGTGCTGGCCGCATTCGCTGATGTTGCCGAGAGACTGCCTATGCGCCTGTTGGTGACACTCGACATGTATATAGCTTACTGCCTCGACCAGCAGACCGAACGCAGCGTGCGTATTGCCGGCGGCGGCACCCATGTGCTTACGCCAAGCGCCGCCCTGCAAGCCAAGACACCGGCTGAAACGGCAGCAATGACAGATGCTGTGAAAAAAATTTGCGCTGATGCCATACGTCGGCAATTTGCCGGAGACAGGGCCACTGCCGGAACCGTGTATATATCACCCGAGCTATTCAATATCCCCGTTCCGATAGGAGAGCGGGCTGTCAGCGCTGCCGACGATGGCTATGTGACACAAGGCACATCGTTCGACATTTCAGGCGATAACGTGCGTCTTTTCCTTCACTGGGGCGAAGGGCTTCCGGCACAGCACATCGACATGGACCTAAGCGCCATTATTGTGTACGACGACCACCGGACCGAGTGCGCTTACTACAACCTCAATCCCACCGGGGCCATACACAGCGGCGACATACAGCAGATACCCGACATGGTCGGAGCTGCGGAGTACATAGAGCTCGACATTCCAGCCCTGGCACACGATGGAGCCAGATATGTGATATTCAACGTGAGTGCATACACCTCAGGTGGCATCCATCCGACCGTGCGCGTGGGCTGGATGGACTCGAAATATCCCATGAAAGTGTCCAACGAGACCGGAGTGGCCTACGATCCGTCGACGGTGCAGTTCTCGGCACGCGTCGCAGGTCTTGATTCCCACGACCAGCTTGTATTCGGTATCCTCGACATCAGCCGAAGATCCATCGCATGGCTCGAAATGGCCGACAATGGACAGATTGCCCGAAATATCGACATAAACAAAGTGAAGGCGCTCATGGATAAACTCAGCCAGCGCATGAGCATCGGTCAGTTACTTCTCCTACGCGCAGAGGGTCTCGGACAGCGACGCATCGACTCGCCGGCAGAGGGCGCCGAAGTTTTCCGCGCCACTCCGGCAGACATCGCACATGTGGCAGGATTTCTCGGCTGATAAGCCGCAGAAAATGCCATTCGCCATTTTTTATTATTTTTTCACAGTCGCACCAGCACATTATCGGTGTCCCGGACGTTATACAATACATCATCATACTTGCTATCGCTATTTATCACTTTTATGTAAGTGCTTATGAAAAAAACATCCTATACAGGCTTCCTGAAATCGAAAAAAGGAAAAGGCGCTATCATAGCCCTGGCTGTCATTGCAGCAGCGGCCATAATACTTTGGTTTGCACTACGCCCCAAAGCGGCAACGCCAAGCTTACCTATCGTTGAAGTAAGCCCGGTTACCACATCCGATGTCAACGTCTACGGCGAATATGCCGGCCGCATCCGCGCCCAGCAATTTGTCGAAGTCAGAGCCCGTGTCGAAGGCTATCTCGAGAAAATGTTCTTCGAGGAAGGCACACATATCGACAAAGGCCAGACCCTGTTCATCATCGACCGCAAGGTATACAAGGCTCTTGCCGAGAAAGCACGCGCACAGCTCAACAAAGCCCGAGCCAACGCACAGAAGGCCGAGCGCGACCTTGCCCGTATAAAACCTCTCTACGAACAGAATGCAGCCTCTCAGCTCGACCTCGACAATGCCGAGGCCGCCTACGAAAGTGCAAAAGCCGAAGAATCGGTGGCAGCCGCCGACCTCACCCAGGCAGAGCTCGTGCTAAGCTATACCACAGTGACAAGTCCTATTTCGGGCTATGTGAGCGAACGCAGCGCCGACATCGGCACGCTCGTTGGCCCCGGCGGCAAATCGCTCCTGGCCACAGTGGTGAAAAGCGACACCGTGCTTGTGGACTTCTCCATGACAGCCCTCGACTATCTTAACAGCAAGAATCGCGATGTGAACATTGGCCAGAAAAGCGAATCGCGCCAATGGGAACCATATGTGACCGTAACTCTCGCCGACGGCTCGGAGTACCCGTTCAAGGGTCTTGTGGATTTCGCATCGCCTCAGGTCGATCCCACCACCGGAACATTCTCAGTACGTGCCGAAATGCCCAACCCCGACCATGTGCTGCTGCCGGGTGAATTCACAAGAGTGAAAGTACTCAAGGATGTGCTCACCAATGCTGTGAACGTACCATCGAAAGCTCTCGAAATCGAGCGTGGCGGCGCTTACATCTATGTAGTTCGCCCCGACAGCGTGGTCGAACGCCGTTTCGTAGAGACCGGCCCCGAAACCGGCAATAATGTGATAATAGAACGTGGGCTCTCGCCCGATGAGAAAATAGTAACCGAAGGCTTCCATAAACTACGCCACGGCATGAAAGTACGCCCGGTGGCACAAACCGATACAATAAGTCAGGCTAAAAAATGAAAAAGAACTTCTTTCTCGATCACCCGGTGTTCGCTATCGTAATATCGATAGTGATAGTGCTTCTGGGTATAATCGGCCTGGCGATGCTGCCTGTCGACCAATACCCGCGCATAGTGCCACCGGTAGTGAAAGTGACGGCATCCTATCCCGGTGCCGATGCCATGACCGTGACTCAGGCTGTGGCAACCCCGATAGAACAGGAACTCAACGGCACTCCCGGCATGATCTACATGTCGAGCAGCAGCTCGAACTCCGGTGGATTCTCGGCATTAGTGACATTCGACGTCGATGTAGACCCCGAACTGGCTGCCGTCGACATCCAGAACCGCGTGAAGAAAGCAGAGTCACGACTGCCCGCCGAAGTGGTGCAGAACGGTATCAGCGTGGAAAAAGAGACAGCCAACAAGCTCATGACCATAGCTCTGATGTCGAACGACCCCAAATACGATGAGATATATCTGAGTAACTACGCCACCCTCAACGTACTCGACCTTCTGCGCCGCGTGCCAGGTGTAGGCAGCATCCGCAACGTCGGAAGCCGCTACTACGCCATGCAGATCTACGTGCAGCCCGACAAGCTCGCCGACCTTGGCCTCACAGTGCAGGACATACAGAGCGCCCTCAAGGATCAGAACCGCGAATCGGCTGCAGGTGTGCTCGGTCAAGCGCCCATGACCGGCATCGATCTCACGGTGCCTATCATAGCCCGCGGCCGCTTGTCGTCGGCAACAGAATTCGAGGATATTGTGGTGCGCGCCAATGCCAACGGCTCTATAATCCGCCTCAAGGATGTGGCACGGGTTTCGCTTGAAGCATCGAGCTACTCCACCGAAAGCGGTATAAACGGAGGCAACGCAGCCATCCTCGAAATCAACATGCTCCCCGGCGAGAATGCCATGGACGTGGCGAACCAGGTGAAAGCCACCATGGAAGAAATCAGCGGTTCATTCCCCGAAGGCATCTCATATGAGATCCCATTCGACATGACCACCTACATATCCGAATCGATACACCATGTGTACCGCACTTTCTTCGAGGCGCTGATTCTGGTGATACTTGTGGTTTTCCTGTCGCTGCAAAGCTGGCGCGCCACCCTTATCCCGGTCATAGCCGTGCCGATATCCCTTATCGGTACTTTCGGCGTGATGCTTATCTTCGGATTCTCGCTCAACATGCTCACTCTGCTTGGCCTCATCCTCGCCATCGGTATTGTGGTGGACGACGCCATTGTGGTGGTCGAGAACGTGGACCGCATAATGGAAAAAGACCATGTGGATGCTCCCGAGGCCACTCGCCGCGCCATGAACGGCCTGGGAAGCGCACTTATAGCCATGAGCCTTGTGCTCTGCGCCGTATTCGTGCCTGTAAGCTTCCTTCCGGGCATCACGGGGCAGTTGTTCCGTCAGTTCACCATCACTATCGCCGTGTCGGTGATCATATCGACAATAGTGGCGCTCACCCTCTCGCCGGTGATGTGCGCCAAGCTGCTCCGCCACACCGACCGTCGGCACAAGCCCAAATTCTTCCGCATAATCAACTACACCATCCTGCGTGGCAACCGTTTCTATAGCCGGGCAATACGCGCGGCACTCGCCAAACCCCGCCGTATGTGGATCGGTTTCGGCATGGCACTGGTGGTGATATATGTGGCCAATATGTTGGTGCCCACTAGCTTCATGTCGCCCGAAGACCAAGGCTATTTCACTGTAGAACTCGAATTGCCCGAAGGCTCCACCATAGAGCGCACGCGCACAGTCACCGACAGGGCCATAGAATTTCTACGCGCCGACAAAGATGTGGAGTACGTACAGAACGTTACCGGTTCGTCGCCCCGCACAGGTACAAACCAGGCTCATTCCACCCTCACTGTAATCCTGAAGCCATCGGGCGAACGAGGCTCCAACTCCCTTGCTGAACTCCGCGAACGCGTGTCGGCCGAGCTGTCGGAATACCCCGAGGCACAAGTATATTTCTTCACTCCCGCCATCATCCCCGGCCTCGGCACATCGGGTGGCTTCGAGATGGTGCTCGAAGCCCGCGGCGATGCCACCTACGAGAATCTGGCCAACGCTGTGGATACTCTTCGGATGTATGCGGCTGAATGCCCCGAATTCGCAGGTCTGTCGACATCGCTGCAGGCCGACATCCCACAGCTGTTCTTCGATGTCGACCGCGATAAAGCCAAACTCCAGGGCATACCGATGAGCGACATATTCTCGACAATGAAGGCTTTCACAGGCTCGGTATATGTGAACGACTTCAATATGTTCAACCGTATCTACCGCGTCTACATTCAGGCCGAAGCCCCCTTCCGTGCTGACCGCGACGACCTCAATCTCTTCTTCGTGCGTGGTGCCAAAGGTGCCATGGTGCCTGTGACCTCTCTGGGAACCACCTATTTCACATCCGGTCCC
Source organism: uncultured Muribaculaceae bacterium (assembly GCA_910587915.1). Classification (GTDB taxonomy): domain Bacteria; phylum Bacteroidota; class Bacteroidia; order Bacteroidales; family Muribaculaceae; genus CAG-873. The sequence goes on from CAJUOB010000004.1 coordinate 25,943, forward strand.
GGTTCGGTGAAGCGCTTCAACATGTTCAACTCAGCCACAATCAGCGGTGAGGCCGCTCCCGGCTACAGTACGGGCCAGGCCATGGACCGCTTGGAACAGATTGTACGCGACCATCTGCCCGACAACATAGGCGTGGATTGGGCCGGTCTCTCCTATCAGCAGAAGCACAACGGCGGAAACACCGGTCTGGTACTCGGGCTCGCCTTCCTGTTTGTGTTCCTCTTCCTTGCCGCACAATACGAAAGCTGGACCGTGCCTCTGGCCGTGATACTGTCGCTTCCTGTAGCGGGTGTCGGAGCCTACCTCGGCATCGCCATCTGCGGTTTGGAAAACAATATCTACTTCCAGATCGGCCTTGTGATGCTGGTTGGTCTCGTGGCCAAGAATGCCATCCTTATCGTAGAGTTCGCCAAGGAAGAAGTGGAGAAAGGCATCGATGCCACCCATGCGGCCCTGACGGCGGCAAAGCTACGTTTCAGGCCACTGGTAATGACCTCGCTGGCGTTTATGCTCGGACTTCTGCCTCTGGTATTCGCATCGGGTCCCGGCTCGGCCGCCCGACGCGACATCGGCACCGGCGTATTCTTCGGCATGCTCGTGGCTGTGACCGTAGGCATCGTTTTCGTACCCTTCTTCTTCGTTATGATCGACAAAGCAAAGAAAAAACTGAAAAAATGAACTTCCGCATATACATAGCTGCCGCCGTGGTGGCAATCGGCATAACATCATGCTCGGGTGTGCGCAACTGCGTAGACCCGCAGCTCGACATCCCCACGGCACTTGCCGGTAACAGCACCGACAGCATAACCGCCGCCGACATCGCATGGATGGATTTCTTCCAGGACCCGCAACTGGTGGAGATCATACGGCAGACTCTCGAGCACAACCGCGACTTTCTCGCCGCAGGCGCACGCGTGGAAGAGATGCGCGAGCTATATGGCGTATCAAAAGCAAACTTCTACCCTACTCTCGATTTCAACATGTATGGAAACCATGAGACCAACGACTATCATGGCAAACCACATGTCGACGACCCTGAATACGGTCTCAAAGGCACCCTTGCCTGGGAAGCAGACCTATGGGGAGGCCTAAAATGGGCTCGCCGCAAAGGTGGTGCCGACTTCCGGGCATCCGTAGAGCAGGAACGCGCCATGCGCATCACTCTGATAGCCGAAGTAGCTTCGGCATATTTCAGACTGTTGGCCCTCGACAACGAACTCCAGATTGCACGCCGCACATTGTTCACACGCGAAGAAAACCTCAAAAAAGCCAAACTGCGCTTCGAAGGTGGCATGACTCCCGAGACAGTCTACCGCCAGGCCGAAGTAGAGTATGCCACCACAGCAGCACTGATACCAGGCATCGAAGGCCGCATCGATATACAGAAGAATGCCATATCGCTGCTTATGGGCCGTTTCCCCGAAGAAAACATAGCTCGCGGCACCATACTGCTGCGCGACTCTATCCGCCAGACTCTTCCCGTAGGACTGCCGTCGCAGCTTTTGGAACGCCGCCCCGACATACGGGGAGCCGAAGCCAAGCTGCAGGCCGCCCTTGCCGACGTAGGTGTAGCCTATGCCAACCGTTTCCCGTCGATCCGAATCGGACTTACAGGCGGTTGGGAAAACGATGACCTCAAAAGTTTCTTCCAGTCTCCATTCACCTATGTGGTGGGCTCTATAACGGGAACAATATTCGATTTCGGACGTAAGAAACGCAAATACAAAGCTAAGATTGCAGCCTACGACCAGGCACGCCTCGCCTATGAGCAGACCGTTCTCACGGCATTCCACGAGGTCGACGACGCCGTAACGTCGCTCAACAAAGTCAACCTTACGTGCGACAAACGCAGGGAACTGCTCGAGGCTGCGCAGGCATATGCACGTCTGGCCTACCGACAGTACAACGCCGGAGCCATCAACTACATCGATGTGCTCGACGCACAACGACGTTTCTACGACGCACAGGTGGGCATGAGCAATGCTCTCCGCGATCAATCGCTTGCCATCGTAAATCTCTACAAAGCCCTCGGCGGCGGATGGTCGCTACCGAAAAATAAATAATAGGCCATACACTCAGACCAACGGATTGATTTGGCAGGAGTGGAGACATAAAAGACAGGAGTGGAGACATAAAAGAACGGTCTAAAAGGTATTTTTGTGATGTAAAAACCTTTTAGACCGTTCTATATATGAAATTACACCTACTATGTGCCGCGGCCGCCGGTTTACTTCTGGCTTCATGTGCCAAAACAAGCGAGGCGGTATCTCCCGAAGAGTGGGCATGGCTCGATTTCGAGCGCGTGAGCGATGTGCCTGTACTTGCCCCCGACAGCACGGCTGTGTTCGCATGCCCCATGCGTGGCGAGGATGTGCTATGGATGGAGAGCGACGTATTCAATCCGGCAGCAACTGTGAAAGGCGACAGCATAGTGGTGCTGTTCCGCTCGGAAGATAATTCGGCACAGGGCATAGGCAAACGAACCTCTCGCATAGGTTATGCCACATCGGCCGACGGCATCAATTTCGACATAGCCCCCACACCGGTATTGTATCCGGCCAATGACGCAGAGAGCATCCATGAGGTTCCCGGCGGATGCGAGGACCCACGCGTGGCAATGACCGACGACGGAACCTATGTGATGATGTACACCCAGTGGAACCGCCAGGTGCCGCGGCTTGCCGTAGCGACTTCGACCGACCTTCGCAACTGGACCAAGCATGGACCGGCATTCGCCAAAGCCTACGACGGACGTTTCGCCGACATGGCATCGAAGTCGGCATCGATAGTGACCAAGCTCGATGGCGACCGTCAGATAATAGCCAAAATCGATGGCAAATACGTGATGTACTGGGGTGAGGCTTTTGTAAATGTAGCCACCTCGACCGACCTTGTGAACTGGACTCCTCTTCTTGACGAGAACGGCGAACTGCTGAAAGTGATGACACCCCGCAAAGGTAAATTCGACAGCTCGCTCACCGAGTGCGGTCCGCCTGCAGTGATAACCGACAAAGGCATACTGCTGCTCTACAACGGCAAAAATGCCGAAGGAGATTGGGCCGACCCTGAATACACCGAGAAAACATACTGCGGCGGGCAGGCTCTTTTCGACACAAACGACCCGACACACCTCATAACCCGACTCGATAAACCATTCTTTGTGCCCGAAACCGACTTCGAGAAGAGCGGCCAATATCCTGCCGGGACAGTTTTCATCGAAGGGCTTGCATACCACAATGGAAAATGGCATCTCTACTATGGTTGCGCCGACTCGCTTGTAGGGGCAGCGGTGCGTACAAATAAATGATGTGATGCATACAGTAAACGAATAGACGAGGGTGTCGAAGATGATATTTTATCTTTTCGACACCCTCCGTGTATAGTACTCTCTCCGTAGTCGAAAAAAAATCGTATTTTTGCATTCATGAAACGAATCTGCATCGTCACCACTACCCGTGCCGACTGGGGGCTTCTTATGCCTTTAGCCAGGCTTCTGCGCGATACACCGGGTGTGGAAATTGCCATCGCAGCATCGAACATGCACCTTATGGATCGTTTTGGAATGACAATCAACGAAATAACCGATGCAGGATTCGAGGTGGCGGCAAGAGTGCCCATGGACGTGGATGGCGACGATGAAGCCTCACGAGCCAAAGCAGCCGCCACGTGTATGGCCGGAATGGCCTCTACATTCGCACGCCTGAACCCTGATGCGGTGCTGCTGCTTGGCGACCGCTACGAAATGCTCGCAGTAGCCTCGGCCGCAGCAATCATGCGTATTCCAATCATACATATAGCCGGTGGTGCTGTGAGCGAGGGAGCTGTCGACGACTGCATTCGCCACGCCATATCTAAACTCGCATCGCTGCATCTCACCGAGACCGAGGAATACCGCCGCCGTGTGATCCAGATGGGCGAGACTCCCGACAGGGTAATCGATACCGGCGCCATCGGAGTATGGAATGCATTGAACATACAGCCGCTCCCCAAGGACGCCCTCGAAGCGTACCTCGGCATGAATCTCGACGGCGATGTAGCCGTGGTGACATACCATCCGGCAACCAACGATTCATCGTCGACTCCGGCCTCTCAGGTCGAAGCCATGCTGACGGCTCTCGACGCCTTCCCCGACATGAAGTGCGTCATAACCTATCCGAACAATGACGCCGGTGGCGCATCGACAGTGCCGATTCTACAGGCCTATGCCGACATGCACCCGGACCGAGTGCGGCTCGTACCATCGCTCGGCATGCTCCGCTACCTGTCGATGCTCAAGATCGCAGCCGTGGTGATAGGCAACTCATCGAGCGGTATTGTGGAAGTGCCCTCGGCCGGGATACCGACTGTCGATATCGGAATACGGCAACGGGGGCGCACTGCCGCCTCATCGGTGATACACTGCGGCAACAATAGCTCCGACATAGTATCGGCAATCCGGCAGGCCCTATCGCCTGAATTCCGGGCCATGGCATCGCAAGGCCTCAACCCATACTTCAAACCCGATACTCCGGCACTTATGACCGAGGCCATACTGCACTTTATGGATACTCTGCCCGCAGCCCCGAAGACATTCTACAACATCGACTTCACCTCATGACTCCGCTCTACATTATCCCGGCCCGCGGGGGCAGCAAAGGAATACCCCGCAAAAACATAAAGCCACTCGGTGGGCGACCTCTGATAGCATATACTGTCGATGCCGCGCTTGCCGCACAAAAGACAACGGGTGGCACCATACTGCTATCGACCGACGACGCCGAAATCGCCGCGACAGTCGAAGCCATGGGAGTGCATGTGCCCTACATGCGTCCGGCTGAGCTTGCCACCGATACCGCCGGCAGCCGCGAGATGATGCTGCATGCCATGGACTGGGCCGAGGCCCAAGGGATAGAATTCGACTGTGTGGTGCTGCTGCAGCCCACATCGCCATTCCGCACCGCCGACGACATCCTGGCCTGCATCGAGGCTTTGGGTGAGAACGACGATATGGCCGTGACTGTGACCGAAGCCCACGATAATCCATACTACACCATATTCGAGACATCGGCAGACGGCACACTGCATATAAGCAAGGGCGACGGTCACTTCAGCCGCCGGCAGGATGCCCCAAAGGCATGGGTATACAACGGTGCGGTCTACGCCATCCGCCCGGCATCGCTACGGCGCATGGCTCTGGGCGAGTTTCCGCGACGGATACCGTCGGTGATGCCGCAGGAACGCAGCGTAGATATCGACAACGAACTCGACTGGATTGTGGCCGAAACCATTATGGCCCGTCGGATGTTAGAATAACTGAGCACTGAAACACACTATGACCGCCAGACACACCATACCCTCCACAGCAAGCATCACCGACGCACTCCGTGCGCTCAACACGCTCCCCGGTGGCTCCATGACGCTTTTCGTGCTCGACCACGGGCGCAGGGTCGCCGGAACTCTCACCGACGGCGACATACGCCGTGCCCTCATTGCCGGCACACCTCTCGACGCACCGGTGACGGAAGCTGCCATGCGGTCGTTCCGCAGCGTACGGGCCGGAAACATCGATCCTGCCGACTTGCGCGACTTCCGCAATGCCGGAATCACCATTGTACCGGTGCTCGACAGCGAAGGTCGGCTGTGCGACATCCTCGACCTATCTTGTCGCGGCTCCAAGCTTCCACTCAAGGCCGTGCTGATGGCCGGTGGAAAGGGCGAACGTCTGCGTCCTATGACCGAAAAGACACCGAAACCACTTCTCAAAATCGAAGGCAAGGCTATAATCGACTATAATATCGAAGCACTTGCCGCATGCGGTATCGACAATATCACTGTGACAACCCGCTATCTCGCCGAACAGATCGAAGCCCACTTCGACGCACCTGTGGCAGGGGTGCAGGTGCAGTGCGTGTGCGAGGATGCGCCTTGCGGCACCATCGGAGCTGTCGCGCTGACCGACGTGGCCAAAGGCGACGGCAATACCCTGGTGATGAACTCCGACTTACTCACCACAATATCGTTCGAGGACATGTATCTGCATCACCGCGACACCGGAGCCGACATAACAGTGGCAGTGGTTCCATATCAGGTATCGGTGCCCTACGCCGTCCTTACTCTCGACAGCGAAAATCCGCATTTTTTCACCGGTATAGAGGAAAAACCTTCGTTCTCCTACTATGCCAATGCCGGTATCTATATATTTTCCAATAAAATATTGCGCAGATTGCGACCGGGCGTGCGATGCGATGCCACCGATCTCATCGACTACGCGATCCGTTCTGGCGCCAAGGCAAGCTATTTCCCAATAAAGGGTACATGGATAGATGTCGGTTCGCCGCTCGACTTCCGTCAGGCTGCAGAACTGATGAAGCATCACAACTCTTTGACTTCCCACTCCTAACGACTAACTGAAACAATGGCTGACTCAAACTTCATAGACTATGTAAAGATCCTTTGCCGCTCCGGTAAAGGAGGCGCAGGCTCGCGCCATTTCTACCGTGCCAAATACGTGCCTAAAGGCGGCCCCGACGGCGGCGACGGCGGTCGCGGCGGCCACATAATCCTCAAGGGCAACCGCAACATGTGGACATTGCTCCCGCTCAAATACCGACGCCACATTTTCGCCGGAAACGGCCAGAGCGGCTCGGGTGGCCGCAGCTTCGGCAAGGATGGCGACGACGTGGTGGTGGAAGTGCCTTGCGGCACTGTGGTATTCGATGCCGAAACAGGCGAATACCTGTGCGAGGTAACCGACGACGGACAGGAAGTGAAACTTCTCCGCGGCGGACGAGGCGGCCTTGGTAACTGGCATTTCAAAAGTGCCACAAACCGTACTCCACGCTATGCCCAGCCCGGCGAACCGGCAATAGAGCGATCGGTGATCCTTGAGCTCAAAATGCTCGCCGATGTAGGCCTTGTAGGCTTCCCGAACGCCGGAAAATCGACACTACTGTCGGCTGTATCGGCCGCTGAGCCCAAAATAGCCGACTATCCGTTCACGACTATGGAGCCGCAGCTCGGCATAGTATCGTACCGCGACAACCGTTCTTTCGTCATGGCCGACATTCCAGGTATCATCGAAGGCGCCAGCGAAGGCAAGGGTCTCGGCCTGCGCTTCCTGCGCCACATTGAGCGCAACGCCGTACTCCTGTTCATGGTCCCTGCCGATGCCGACGACATAGCGGCCGAATACAGCATTCTGCTGAAAGAACTGGAGCAGTTCAACCCCCAGCTTATGGACAAGCAGCGGGTGCTCGCCATATCCAAGAGCGATCTACTCGACGATGAACTCCGCGAAGAAATAGCCAAGACTCTTCCCGAAGGCGTGCCGTCGGTATTCATATCGGCTGTCACCGGACAAGGCATAACCGAACTCAAGGACATGCTGTGGCGCGCCATTACCGATGAGAACAACCGGATAGACAACACCGATATAATCCATCGTCCGCTCGACGGCCATCACCGCGTGCGCGAGGAAGATGAGTTTATCTTCGAATACAAGCCCACTCCCGAAGAAGAGGAGCAGGAAGCCGAAGACCTCCGCAGCATATCGCCCGATGCATGGGGCGACGACATCGACTGGGACGACGCCGACTACGACGCCGATGAATATGGCGCCGACGAAGAGGACGACTCTATCTCCGACGATGAAGCATTCGGCTACGAAAGCATCAACGACGACCGTCAATGACTACCATAGCCCAATATCACCGCGCCCTGCGCCAACGGCTTGCGGCCATACTGCCCAAGGGTGAGGCCGAGAGCGCCGCAGCCATCCTCATGGAAGATGTGGGTGGCTACTCGCGCACGGCTTTATTTGCCGATGGCGACCGTGAGATTTCAGATTTCATACAATCCAAAATCGACAAAGCCGCAGCGAAGATAGAAGACGGCGAACCGGTGCAATACGCTGTGGGGCGTGCACTATTCATGGGCAACAGCTATAATGTGACTCCCGCGGTGCTCATACCAAGGCCCGAGACAGCAGCTTTGGTCGACATGATATGCGACCGATTTGGCAACCGATCGGATCTGCGCGTGCTCGACATCGGAACCGGATCGGGATGCATAGCCATATCGCTGGCCCGCTCTCTGCCCTTTGCACAAGTTGAGGCCATCGACATCTCGGACGACGCTCTGAAGGTTGCCATGGGCAATGCAGTCGATCTCAAGACAAAGGTAGATTTCCGTCGGGAGGACATCCTGACGGTGGCCCCACCGGCAAGCCCGTGCTACGACATAATAGTGAGCAATCCGCCCTATGTGACCGACAGCGAACGTGCCGACATGGACGCCCGCGTGCTCGACTACGAGCCGGCTACGGCACTGTTCGTGCCCGACAACGACCCTCTTCGTTTCTACCGTGCGATAGCTGCCTATGCGGCCGCCGCACTTGTGAAAGGCGGTGGATTGTACTTCGAGATAAACAGCAATTTCGGTCCCCTGATGAAAGAAATGCTCGAGAATGAAGGATTTACCGACGTGGAAATAAGCCGCGACTTCCGCGGAAACATACGCTACGCCACCGCACTGCGCCCATGACTCCTGAAGAAGCTCTCAACTACGTATCGGCTCTATGCAACAAGGCCGAATACTGCCGCTCGGAAATCGCCGAAAAACTACGCAAAAAAGGGCTGTCGGGAGCCGAGACGACCGAGGTGCTACGCATATTGCAGGCTCAGCGGCTTGTGGATGACCGCCGCTACGCAATGGCCTATGCCCGACAGAAATTCAGAAACCAGTATTGGGGACGCCGTAAAATAGAGATAGAGCTACGTCGGAAACGCATATCTACTGAGATAATATCGGAAGCGCTCTCACAAATCAGCGGGCGCGACTACGCGGCTGCACTCCGCACAGTGATGGCGAAAAAAGCACGTACATTTGCCGACCCCACCGACCGCGCCGCACGGACAGCCATAGCACGCTACGCAATCGCCCGAGGCTTCGAGCCGTCGCTCGTATTCGACGCCCTCTAACCTCACAGGAGGTGGATTGGGCCACAACGCCCGATGTGATTCTCTACAGCCCTAAATTTTATAACCGATATTCAGCGGAAGCAAAGAAACCGTCGGCATTCCGGCTTCATTTGTCGGAGGTCTTGCGGTAATCGCGCGGACTCACACCATATTTTTCCTTGAATCGACGATGAAAGTAGGTTGGATCAATCATGCCAACCATCTCACGGATTTCATTGATACTTTTGTCGGTAGACTTCAGCAATTCGGCGGCACGCGAGATGCGGGCCTCGCGAAGATATTCCACCGGAGTCTGTCCACAAAGATCCTTTACATTACCGCATAGGCCGATGCGACTCATGGCCATAGCCTTAGCCATAGCCCCGACATCGAAGGTATTGTCGCCAAGCTGTTCCTCGACAATATTATTGAGCCTCTGCAGAAACTCCTTGTCGGAGACCCGTTCATAGATAGGCTGCGATACACTCACCGTGTCTTTTTTGGCAATCTCAACGTCCGGTGTCAAGTTACCTTTCGACGATTTTATCTTCTTAAGCACAAGTGCAGCAAGCACCTCGCTGCTGAAAGGTTTCTGTAGAAAATCATCAGCTTCGGAGCGTATCACTCTCAAAACAGAGCGTGTATTGTCGAGCGATGATATAAGAATGACCGGAATGTGCGCGGTCGCGGCATCGGTCTTCAAACGCCGGAGCACATCGTAGGCGTTGACCTCGGTCAGATCGGTGTCAAGAACAATGGCATCTGGTTTATTAGCCGATATCTCATCGTAAATTTCAGCACCCTTTGCGGTATAAACCATAAAATAGGTCTGCATCTGCCGCTGCATCACAGCATTGAGGCTTGCATGCGGCGAAGCAATCAGCACTGCTATATTACGGTTTATGGGTATATCGGTACTGTCTGAATCAACCTCAAAAGCATCATCTTCCGCCAGTGTCGATACCCGGCCATAGTCTGCCAGTTCCTCTACCATCTGTATCAGTCCACGACTGCTGCTACGCAATCGCCGTACATCGGCACGTGAAAGATAGCCCGACTCATCGTTCAATTTTTCTATTATCGATTGTATAACAACAAGAGGCGTCCTGAATTCTCGTGTGGCATGCAGCACAAGATCATTCCGGAAACGCTGGTTATTCCGCTCAAGCATCATCTGATTCGATATCTTTATTCGCGCACGAATCAAATATACTATATATGCCACAGTACCGGCAAACAACATGGCATACACAAACAATGCAGGCCATGTACGCCACCACGGGTTGGTGATTACGAACGAATGTTCCAGAGGATTTCCCCACGGCCCATCCAAACGACGGCACTGTGCCACAAAAGTATACTTTCCAGGACTGAGATCATTATAGTATACCCAAGGTCCCTCAGTGAGCAGATTCCATTCGTCATCGTAGCCGTCGAGCTTATAGCGGTACTCAACAGAGTCCGCGGCAGTCCCGCGCGGATATTCGAGCATGATACGGAGATTATTCTGCTTATAATTGAGGTATGCTGAGTCCGTCACCAGCTCCCGGTATGCCCATATGCCAACCAAGCGGGCTTCATTACGCTCCGTATTGGCTCCTAAAACAGATATAGTGCATATGATAGATAAAAATATGGCATATGTTAGATTTTTCATATGGCTTAGATTCTGGTGGATGTTAGTGCAAATGTACTACAAATTTTATTCAAATACCATATAATGGCTAATCTGATTTTTTAATAATTTCGCAATCGTCAAAATCAAGCAATACCAAATCCTTAATCTAATACCTATGTATAGCCTTAACTATAGGAATATCCTATCGGGCGCTATTATCGTTGCAGGGCTCTCTGCTTCAGCGCAAACGATCGGGATTGATCTGTCTAAAAAAGGACACGACGTGCCGGAAAGCCTATACGGCGTCTTCTTTGAAGAAATCAACCATGCAGGCGACGGTGGAATATACGCTGAGCTTGTCAAGAACCGTAATTTCGAAGAGCATGTGCTACCATCCGGCATGACATATAAAGACGGTTATGCCGTAGCTCCGCACAGCTTGAATTATGAACACGGAGGATACCGAGACTGGAAAGTAAAATGGGACACCGACTCGCTGAAGATGGACGGATGGAATGTACTTGGAAAAGCCACTGCCGACATCACCGACGAAAATCAGCTCGATCCTGCAACACCGCACGCTCTCCGGCTCAACATCGAGGCTCCGGGTGCAACTCTCGAAAACAGCGGCTACTGGGGCATGCGTATTATCGGTAACGATAAATACGATCTCCGTTTCTATGTCAATCCTACCGATTATACCGGCAAAGTCACAGCCAAGATAGTATCGTCGACCGGCAAAGTGCTCGCCAAGCAAAGCTTCGAACTCAAGAAAGGCGACAACTGGCAGGAACTCACTGCCGTAATGACACCTAAAACTACCGACTACAAGGCAACCCTACAACTCGAATTCGACAAAGCAGGCACAGCATATGTAGACTATGTGTCGCTCTTTCCGCAGAATACATTCAAAGGACGCAAGAATGGCCTACGCCCTGATGTGGCTCAGAAAATCGCAGACCTCAAACCGGGCTTCGTACGCTGGCCGGGTGGCTGCATAGTAGAAGGTGCCACCCTCGAGAACCGCGCCAAGTGGAAAGAAACAATAGGCGACCCGATGAAACGCCACAGCGAATGGATACTATGGAACTATCATTGTTCCTGGGGATTCGGATACCATGAATTTCTCCAATTCTGCGAGGACATCGGCGCAGCAGGCATGTTTGTTGCAAACGTCGGCCTATCGTGCTCCGTGCGAAACGGCGACTGGACAGAAGACTATGAACCTTACCTACAGGACATCATCGATGCAATCGATTATGCCACAGCACCGGTGTCGAATCCCTGGGGGGCCAAACGTGCCGAGGCCGGCCATCCAGAACCGTTTAATCTCAAATATGTAGAGCTCGGCAACGAGCAGGTGGGCGACCACTACGCACAGCGTTACAACTATTTCTACCGTATTCTCAAAGAAAAATACCCTGACATCACCTTTATCTCCACTATACAGCTGCAGCCAAGCCGCGATGTGCTCGAGAATCCCGACATGATCGACCCGCACTGGTATGTCAATGCAGGTTTCTTCTATGAGAATGACCGCCTTTTCGACAATATGGAGCGTGGCAAATACGACGTATATATTGGAGAATATGCCGTAATATCCGAAGCAAATCTCAACGCAGCACTCGCCGAGGCCGCGTTCCTCACCGGCGTGGAACGTAATTCCGACCTTGTGAAGATGGCATCGTATGCACCTCTGTTCGAGAATGTAAACCGACGCGACTGGCCCACCAACCTCATATGGTACGATAATGAAAAGACCATGGGCCGCGCATCCTACTATGTGCAGCAGATGTACGCGGCAAACCGTCCGACATACAATGTGGAAATCGACATGCAGGAACCCGTACGCCAGCTCACAGCAGGCCGTGTAGGATTCATCGGCAACGATCTGGGCGACATGGTACGCAATATAACAGTCCGCGACGCCAACGGCAAAATAGTTGCCGAAAACATAGATGTATCAGCATTGCAAACCAGCGAGAAGAAATCGCGTAGCCGCTGGGAACGAAATACCATCCTAAGTCTTCTCAAAGACCTGAATCTCAATGGCGGCTCCGTGGAATTCGACGTACGTATGGTAGAACGCGATCTGCCGCCGCTGCCATTCTCTCCCGACCCCAAACCTCGCAAAGGCCTTGTGGGACCATCGCTGATATTTGGGGCCGACAATAATCTCGAAGATTACTTCATTGTCAACATACCCCACACCGAAGGAGAGCGTAAGATCATAACAATGAGCCGATCGACCAGTGGAAACAGAAATTCCGACACTAATCCCGGCGGGGGCAGTCTTCAGTTCGAAAAAGACCAATGGCGAAAAGTAAAGGTCAACCTCGGCACCGACAATGTGGTGACTGTAGACCTCGACGGCAACGAAGTGTTCCGCCAGCTGGCATTCGCACCGTCCGGACACTACATAGCCGCCGGATACGACAAAGCAACCGGCGAAGCCATAATCAAAGTTGTGAACTCCACCGACCAGCCGTATACTCCCACAATAGCGCTTAAGGGCAATAACATCAGCAAAGATGGCTCCGTGCTGACACTATCCTCTGCATCGAAGAGCGATGAGAATACGATGCAGAATCCCGAGAAAATCAAACCTGTCGAAAGCACATTCGACGGCTTCGGCAAAGAATTCAAATACACATTCCAACCCAATTCGTTCACTATTCTCAGAACAAAAGCCTCTCTTTAAACCATGAAAAAGTTCAAGTCAATCTTAGCCCTTGCAATATTCGGAACATCGCTGCTTGGGGCCGACGCCCGCAATGTAGGCCCGATAGTGTCCGATCAGTCAACAACGACAAACACTGTATATGGCCCCGTACAGGGCTATCGCGACGGCAGCATCTACACCTTCAAGGGCATACCCTACGCAAAGGCTGAGCGATTCATGCCGCCTCAGAAACCCGATACACACACCGAAGTGGTGAAACACCGCACATACGGTCCGAAGGCCCCGCAGACACAGCTCAATCAGACCACAATCTGGCAGGGAAATTCGCAAAGCGACAACGATTTCGGTTTTCAGTTCGTACTTGAGCCCATGGATGAGAACGATTGCCTCGTGCTCAACGTTTGGACTCCCGGGTTAAACGATGGCAAGAAACGTCCTGTTTTCGTATGGTTCCATGGTGGAGGATTCCACACCGGTTCGGGCCATGACATGCCATGCTATGAAGGCCGTGCTCTTGCTGAAAAAGGCGATATTGTGGTGGTGACAGTCAACCATCGCCTCAATACCCTGGGCTATTTCGATATGTCAAAATTAGGAGGACAATATAGCGAATCGGCCAATCTTGGCATGCAGGACCTCGTGAAATCACTCGAATGGGTCAACGAAAACATAGCCAACTTCGGCGGCGATCCCGAAAGCGTGACCATAGGCGGCCAATCGGGCGGCGGTGGAAAGGTATCCACAGTCATGATGATGCCAGCCGCCAAGGGACTTTTCAAGCGTGCAATCGTGCAGAGCGGTTCATTTGCAAGCCAGCCCGAAAACATATATGGCGAACTCTATGCCCGCGCGCTTCTCAACGAACTCGGCCTAAAGGAAGATGACCGCGAAGGCCTCAAAGCAGTTCCCTACGAAAAACTCGTAGAGGCAGCCAACAAGAGCACACGGACCGTCAACATGACACTCGAGAAACAAGGCGTAAAAGTACCCCGCACCATGGGTCCGGTTCTCGACGGCAAGCACATTGTAGGCCCGGGCTTTGAGAATGGCGCACCCGAGGTAAGCGCAGAGGTGCCTATGATGATTGGCTGGAATTTCAATGAATTCGATTTCTTAAACGGCAAGGAAGACACCATGTTCCGCGATGGAGCTATCCGCCAGGCCAGCAACAAGGCAAAACAGGGCAAAGCCGACGTTTATCTTTACATGTTCAACTGGAAACCCGAAGGCAACAGCCTCGGTGCATGCCACGGCATGGAGCTGCCCTTCATGTTCAACAATATAGAACTGCAGCCCGAAATGACCGGTGCCACCAAGGAAGCCTATGAGCTCGCCGACAAAATGAGCTCAGCATGGATAGCCTTTATCCGAAACGGCAACCCCAACACCAAAGGCCTGCCCACATGGGAACCCTATAACGACAACACATCGCCCACAATGATATTCGATAATAAATGCATAATTCGTAAAAAATGATAAAGCACTCTATACTTTTATCGCTGCTCACATTAAGCTTTCTGACGGCCATAGCCGCGCCGTCGAGAAAAATTATTGACGATGGTGGCAGTGGGCCTTTCAAAGCAGAGGCCATCAGCGATCCTTCGCTCGATAACTTCGTTGTCTATCGCCCGGTCGACTACAAATCGGCCACAAAATCAGAAGGTCCGCTGCCACTTTTCGTATTCGCCAACGGCGGATGCAATGACACATCGCTTCCCCATGAGCGCATGCTCAACGACCTGGCGTCGTACGGCTATCTCGTGGTTGCAATGGGACAAATGCAGGACAGCATCAACGACCGCCAACTCGCCAAGTCGCCCAACGAGGACATGCCACGAGCCATCGACTGGGCAGAGCGCGTCAACGCCGATCCCTCAAGCCCATACTACAAAGGAATCGACCTCGAGTATGTGGGCCTCGGCGGCATGAGTTGCGGTGGTGCTCAGGTATTGGCCAACTGTGCCGACCCGAGAGTGAAGTCATATATAATGTTCAACTCGGGCATAGGCGATATCTCAATGTCGGATGCTTCGGCCGCATCGCTGGCTAAGCTACACGCTCCTATCCTCTACATCATAGGTGGCGAAAGTGATATAGCCTACAATAATGCCCTGCTCGATTACGACCGGATCGACAACGTACCGGTAGCCTTTGCCAATCATCTGCGCATAGGCCACGGAGGCACCTATCATGAACCCTACGGTGGTTCGTTCTCGCGCATGGCCCGCGCATGGCTCGGATGGCAATTCAAAGACAAGCGCGGCGACCTCGATATATTTCTCCGCAACCGTCTACGCGACTTCCCCGACTTCACGATGAAGGCCAAGAACTTCCCTGACATCAACGATCCTTTCAGAGTTGAAGAAATCAATGTCAAAGCCCGCGACGGGAAAAATATACATGGCTATGCCTATATTCCCAACAACGGCGACGCACGCAAGCCTATGGTGATAATGGCACATGGCTACAACGGTACATTCCGTGAGCCTCAGCCTTTTGCCCAGACAATGGCCATGCGTGGAATCGCAAGCTATATATTCGATTTCTGCGGTGGAGGAAACCACAGCAGCAGCGACGGCGTCACCACCGAAATGACCATCTTCTCCGAGAAAAAGAACATAGAAGACATCGCTGCCGCAGCCCGTACGTGGGACTTCGTGGACACAACACGCATGGCACTTCTCGGTTGCAGCCAGGGAGGATTGGTGGCAGCTCTGACATCGGCAGCCAACCCCGACCTATTCGACGCACTCGTGCTTGTGTACCCGGCTCTTACCATACCCGACACAGCTCCACGCATGCTCGAACGCTTCGATGCCGACGGTGGCAAGCCTCAGGATGTGATGGGAATGAAGCTTGGCCGCAAGTACTACGAAGCAATCAATGGCATGAATATATTCGACAGCATACCGGCATACAAAGGCGACGTGTTCATCGTCTATGGCGACCGCGACTTTGTGGCAGCCGGAGCCGACAAGGCCGAATCCATCTACGAAAAGTGCGAGAAAATGGTAGTGCCTGAAGGCGACCATGGCTTCAGCCGCTCCGACTGCCATGAGATGGCTACAGGCGGTATTGCCAACTTCCTGCAGCGCAAGCTCAGCAAACCGTTCGACTTCCGACGCCATAACTTCGATGCCAACAATCCCGGCGTACATGATCCTGTGATGGCCAAAGAGGGCGATACATACTATATGTTCACCACCGGCATGGGCATAGGCATGATGTCGTCGAAAGACCTCAAGACATGGAAAGAAGAGAAAGCTCCACTCGACCCAATACCCACCTGGCCTACAGAATTCGTGCCATCATACGGGGGCCACACCTGGGCTCCCGACATCATCAAAGTCGGCGATAAGTGGTATCTATTCTACAGCTGCTCCACTTTCTACAAAAATATATCTGTAATCGGTGTCGCAACCAATAAGACCCTCGACCCCAACTCCAAGGACTATAAATGGGTAGATCTCGGTCCGGTGGTGCGCTCCCAACCCGGTGTGAACGACTGGAATGCCATAGACCCCAATATAATAATAGATGAAAAGGGTAAGCCATGGCTTACATTCGGATCCTTCTGGGACGGCATACAGCTTGTACAGCTCAAGGACGACATGAAGACCCCGATAGGGCACCCCGTGACAATAGCACGGCGTCGTCCTGCCGACAAGGTAGCCCACGGCAACGAAACGGCAAACACCAATGCCATAGAGGCCCCATTCATAATCAAACACGACGGATGGTATTATCTCCTGGTAAGCTATGACTTCTGCTGCAAAGGTCTCAGCAGCAACTATAAGACTGCCGTAGGGCGCAGCAAGAATGTAGAAGGTCCCTATGTGGACCGCAACGGACGCCCCATGAATGAATGTGGCGGCGAGATACTCGTGGGCGAAAGTCCTGAATACAGCGGCGTCGGCCACTGCAGCGCCTACAATATGGACGGCAAATGGTACTTCATAGCCCATGCCTACGATAAGAATAAGCGTGGAGCATCGAAGCTATTCATCCGCGACATAAAGTGGGTAGATGGCTGGCCAGTACTTGCCGACAAATGATATCCGGTAATCACCCGGACTGATTCCGACATTGATCTAAAATACCCGTTTTGTACCGGCGTTTCCGCCGGTACAGGGTACTCTCACGAATAAATGATAAAAAACCAATCCAAATACCAATAACTTAAAATCTAATTCATGAATCACATCAGACAAAAGAACCCATCCGGTCGGATAGTGGCACTTCTGAAGGCTGCTGTCATCATGCTGGCTGCTTTCACAGCTCTACCGGCCATGGCTCAGAAAATTACGGGTAGCGTTACAACAGAAGACGGCGAACCGGTTATAGGCGCTTCGGTCACCATAAAAGGAACCCGACTCGGCAATACCACCGACATCGACGGCAAATACGAGATAGCAGCCAGTGGCGATGCAACTCTGGAGTTCTCCTATGTGGGTCTTGCCACCGTCACAGTACCCGTTGAAAACCGCACGGTAATCAATGTGACAATGAAAGAATCGGGTATCGAACTCGATGAAGTAGTTGCCATCGGTTATGGCACAGTTAAAAAAGCCGACCTCACCGGTGCGGTATCGATTGTAAAACCCGAAGACTACTCGCAGCGCACCAATACGTCGGTAGGAGAAATGCTCCTTGGCGCAGCAGCCGGTGTGAGCGTACGTACCGGTGGTGAAATCGGATCGTTGCCCCAGATTCAAATACGTGGCGTCGGCAACCTCACCAACAACGACCCACTATATGTGATCGACGGTGTTCCGACATCCAACGACATCCACTTCAATATCAATGACATCGAGACCATCCAGGTTCTCAAAGACGCCTCCGCCGCAGCTATCTATGGTTCGCGCGCAGCCAACGGTGTGATAATCATAACAACCAAGGGCGGTAAGGAAGGCCGCACCAAATTTGGCTTCATGTCGCAGGTGGCAATCCAGCATCTCCCAAAGATCAAGATGGCCCGTGCCACAGAATGGCGCGCACTCTACGACGTAGCCTGTGACAATGCCGTCGCCCTCAACGTCGATAAGGTAACAGGTCGCCTCGACCATAGAGACATCGACACAGACTGGCAGGACGAATGGTTCAAGACCGGCGTAATGCAGACATATGATTTCAGCATGGCCGGAGGATCCAAGAGCGCCACTTATCGCGCATCTCTTGGCTATACCGGAAACAGCGGTACAACACCTGGCCGAAACATGGAGCGTCTGACTGCCCGTATCAACAGTCAGGGACAACTCGGACGTGTCCGCGCCGGTGAAAACATATCTGTAGCACGCACAAAACTGAAAAATTCCGGAGGTGGCATTCAGGACCTCGTCGAAATGGTTCCAACGATTCCCGTATACGACGACAGCCCCCTCGGAACCACCCACGGCTTCGGTATCGGCGACCTCGTGCATGCTCCCGCCTATGCTGTCAATCCCTTCGCGACCATCAACAATGGCTCAACCCAGACCGAATTCGTAAGCATCCGTGCCAATGCCTGGGCAGAAGTAACTATCTTCGATTTCCTGAAGTATAAGCTCAACCTTGGCGCCGACATCATGGATTCTAACCGTGAATCCTGGAGCAAAGGCTACGGCTGCGCGCTCGGTAATGCAGACGCCAAAAACTCGGCAACGTCGTCGTGGACCAGACGCTACAATTACCTCATTGAAAACACTGTCCAGTTCAACAAGAAATTCGGTCAGAACAACATCGATGCCGTTGTCGGACAGACTTTCCAGAAAACCAAAGCACGCAATGCAAGCGCCTCAAAGCAGGACCTTATTGAAATCCCCGGTGGTGGATTCCTTCACACTGTAAACGCAGGTACTACCGGTGCCACAGCTTCCGGCGACTATTATGATGCAGCTCTTATTTCCTATCTTGGCCGTGTGAACTATGATTTCGCAGGACGCTACCTTGTGAGCCTTACCGGACGTATCGACGGCACCTCCCGTTTTGGCCGTGGCTACAAATGGGGCACATTCCCGTCCGCATCAGTGGGCTGGCGAATTAGCCAGGAAAAATTCTTCAAGATTGACTGGATCAACGACCTCAAACTACGTGCAAACTGGGGTAAGCTTGGCAGCCAGAACATAGGCTACTACGACTACATGATGTATATGTACAGCACGGCCCAGTATCTTTTCAACGGCGACAACAAGGGTGCAACTATCGGCCAGACCGTAGCATCGCTCTCCAACTCCGACCTTTCCTGGGAAACTATGGAACAGAAGAACTTCGGTGTCGACTTGAGTTTCCTCAATAACCGACTGTCTGTTACGGCCGAATATTATGTAGCCACATCTCACGATGTCCTCACCGGATTGCCTATCCTTGGCTCGACGGGTAACGCAGGCGGTAGCCCCGTGGTCAACGCCGCCTCTATCGAGAACAAGGGCTTTGAATTCACCGCAACCTGGCGCGACCGTCTCGAAAATGGATTCTCCTACTCTGTAAGTGTGAATCTGAACCACTCCGACAACAAGCTTATCAAATTCGGTTACGGCAAAGCGGAGCAGTATAGCGGCACCCGATATGGCAATATCACCGTGACCCGGCTTGGTGAATCGATCGGTAAATTCTATCTCGTACCCACCGACGGCATCTTCCAGAGCATGGAGGAAGTTCAAGCCCATAAGAATTCCGAGGGCAAGGTCATTCAGCCAAATGCCGGTCCTGGCGATATCCGATATATCGACACCAACGACGACGGTATGATTTCATCGGGCGATGCAACCACCATCAACGACCGCAGCCCCTGGCCCAAAGTTGAACTCGGCCTGAATTTCCAGGCATCGTGGAAAAACTTCGACCTTGGCATCGTCGGCTACGGCAAATTAGGCCACTATGCATACAACGACACCCGACGTTTCATGGAAGGTTTCAACGACCTCAAGGCAGCCCCAGCCGGCTACGACTACTGGAGCCCGACAAATACTGGCTCAAAAAATCCCAGACCGATATTCGGCGACGACCGCAACGTGCAGGTATGGTCCGACCGTTGGCTCGAGAATGCATCGTTCTTCCGAATCAGCTCCATATCCCTTGCCTACAACTGGAAACCTAAATTCCTGAAAGGTTATGTCGAGAACGTAAAGATATCCGCTACAGCTCAGAATATGATTACATTCACGGGTTACTCCGGTTACGACTCCGACTTCAACAGCAACAATATCTTTCTCCCCGGTGTGGATAGCTCCTTCTATCCTTCGCCAAAATCATGGGTATTCGGTGTAAACATTGACTTCTAATAATTCTTGCCATGAATAAACAGTTCAAAACAATTATATCTACCGCCATTTTGAGTACTACTGTTCTGATCGGCCCTTCGTGTAACGAATCGTATCTCGATCTCGGCGACCAAAACAAACTCACCGCAGAAATAGCCTGGGGTACTCAAGCAGGTGTGGAAAAAGGCCTTACCGGTGCATACCATCCTCTCTACAACAGCTTCTACACACACTTCAATGCATTCTTATGCTCAGGCCAATCCGATGAGTTCACTTCAGCTTCGCCTGATGCAGAGCTACGCAACTTCATCCAGATGGCATATTCCAACTACGACCATCGATGGAACATCAACAGCTACAACTATCTCTATCAGGCCGTATTCCGTGCCAATCAGGTCATCGTACACGCCGATGAGGTAGAATGGAACAGCGAGACAGCCAAGAGCAATGTCGTAGGTCAGGCCCGCGCTCTACGTGGCATGCACTACTACTACCTCACTATGCTATACAAAAAGACTCCTCTGGTAGACTGGATATCAAGCCCATCCGACCAACCAGAAGAATCCACATTCGATCAGAACTGCAAATTCATCGAAGAAGATCTCAAATATGCAGCAAGCGTGCTTCCCGAATCATTCGATGAAGTCGGACGAGTAAACAAATATTTCGCCATAGCATTCCTTGGAAAGCTATATATGAACTCCGGCAACTACGCCGCTGCGAAAGACTGCTTCAAGCAGATTATCGACTCCAGGAAATATACACTCGTGGCCAACTACCGCGATAATTTCCTTCCCGATACAGAAAATAACTCTGAATCAATCTTCGAGATCCAAAATTCGGATGAAAGTCCCAATAAGTTCGGCAGCTACTGGGGCTTCGGAAATGATGGCGCCGATATCAACTTCGGCCAATGGCGCGAACGCTTCATGTCGGCAGGACCTATGGGCTACGGCGATTATATCGTCGCAGATTGGACCATCGACCTTTACAAGGACGAAATGGATAAGAACGGTGGTTACGACGTCCGTCTCCGCGACAATATAGTCTACCCCGAACTTTTCACAGATTTCCCGGGTCAAAGTCTCTACAAGGGTGACTACACATCATGGAGCCCATCATGGCTTGACCATATATGGTGCCGTAAATATGCAACCGACGCATATCTCGACAGCAAGGCCGCTCAGAATCCCAACGGTATCAACACCCGCATACTCCGCTATGCCGACGTGCTCCTGAGCTATGCCGAATGTCTCGTAAAGACCGGAGCGCCTCTCACCGATGCAGCCAAATACATCGACATGGTCCGCGAGCGTGTGAATCTCTATCCTCTTGCAGAAAGCGTGCACAAGGATTGCTTCAACGACAAAAAATCTTTCATGCGCCGTCTGCAAAAAGAACGTGAAAAAGAACTCATGTTCGAATACGACCGTTTCTTCGATCTCCGTCGCTGGGGTCTTGGCACCGATGCTGAGTTTACAGAATACGTAAAATCCTATAGCGACAAGCACAAACGCAATTTTGTGAATGGTCGTGAATGGCTACCTATTCCCCAGACTGAGGTGAATAATAATCCAAATCTCACACAGAACGAATCGTACTGATAAGAGAAAGTCACAAGCCGGAATATCGGTGCACTCATTCTGCAGGAATGCTGCGCATCATCCTACAGTGAACAGGCTCCGTTGCAGATGTGAAGAACGCTCTGCTTAACACACCGGATCTCCAGCTTGAGACATAAAAGAAACCGTTTGAGGTACAGTTAGATAAAATTGGTAGAAAGGAAGCCGGTGTTCAGTTGCATAGAGTAGCTGGACACCGGCTGATTTTTTCAGCAATCCTGAATATCGCTTGACAATCACCTCACATCATCATTGGCCTATCTGCGATTTATATTTGGTAACCATCCACAGAATAGAAAAAACGCCGAAGCGGAGCGATCCATCTGAGGGCTTGCTCCGCTTCGGTGTTCTATACGGGGAAGAGAAGAATTATTTGAGGGCTTCCTTGACGGCGTCGTTGGGAACCATCTCTTCTTTGAAGATGTAAGCGCCGGTTTTGGGCGACTTCACCATCTTGATGACCTTGCTGTAGGTACGGCCTTCGCCTTTCTGGAGCGATGCAACGGTTTTCTTTGCCATATCTTAGATTCTTATTTGATTTCTTTGTGGATGGTCATACGCTTAAGAATGGGGTTGTATTTCTTAAGCTCGAGTCTCTCGGTGGTGTTCTTGCGGTTCTTAGTGGTGATGTAGCGCGAGGTGCCGGGCATGCCGCTGGCCTTGTGCTCGGTGCATTCGAGAATCACCTGTACGCGATTGCCTTTTGCTTTCTTTGCCATTTTCTGTCAATTATTTGAGGTTAGAGGTAATAGATGTCGTTCTCTTTGAGGAAACCGTTCTGGTAAGCCTGGTTCATTGCTTCGTTGAGACCGAGCTTGTTGATGGTACGGAGTCCGGCAGCCGAAATGGTGAGGCTGATCCATGTTTCGCGTTCTACCCAGTAGAACTTCTTGGTGAAGAGATTCACATTGAATTTGCGCTTGGTGCGACGCTTCGAGTGCGAAACGTTATTACCCACAATCGCTTTTTTGCCGGTGATCTGACAAATCTTTGACATGGCTGTTAATGGTTTATCGTTCTTTTTATCTTTATATGCATCAAATGATTGCAGCCGCCATCACATTCTCATATCGGCACCCGGCTGCATCTTTTTCCGGACACCTTTTAAGGATGGGCCACAAAACAGAGTGCAAAGTAACGACTTTTTTTCCAAAACACCAAATAATCACGGTCTTTTGTTGTTTTTTCATCCTCAAAAAACCAAAAGCGGTCCCGCAGGTGTTTTTTTACATGAATAATCCGGCTCTTTTCGCCGCACTTTCACTACTTTTGTACCAATATGGAAGGAACAGTCATCCGGAACACCGGTTCACAATATATAGTCCGTCTCGACTCAGGGTCGGAGGTACCCTGCAAGGTCAAGGGAAATTTCCGCATCAAAGGTATACGCACCACCAATCCGGTGGCAGTGGGCGACCGCGTGGACACAGGCGAGCCCGGACCCGATGGAGTGGCTTTCATAACGGCTGTGGTGCCACGCCGCAACTACATAATACGCCGCTCCACCAACCTCTCGAAAGCCGCACATATAATTGCGGCAAACATCGACTGCGCCGTGCTTGTTGCCACATTGGCACATCCGTCGACCCCGCTTACTTTTATAGACCGTTTTCTGGCTACGGCCGAGGCCTACAATGTACCGGCACTACTGGTAATCAACAAGATCGACTTATTGCCCGATGAAGAAGACCGCGAGTTGCTCGACGCCGTTCTCGGTTTGTACCGCTCCATCGGCTATGAGGCTGTGGGAGTATCGGCAGCAACAGGCGAGGGCATGGACAGTCTGCGCACTATGCTGGCAGGTAAAATAAGTCTGCTATCGGGAAATTCCGGTGTCGGGAAGAGCACGCTGATCAATGCACTCATTCCCGGTCTCGACCTTCGCACCGGTGAGATATCGACTGCCCACGACACCGGCATGCACACCACCACATTTTCGGAAATGTTCGATCTTCCCGGTGGCGGCGAGATTATCGATACTCCAGGAGTGAGAGGATTCGGCACGGTGGAATTCGCGCCCGACGAAGTGAGTCATTTCTTCCCCGAAATTTTCAAACTGTCCGGCGAATGCCGATTCGGCAACTGCACCCATACACACGAACCGGGCTGTGCCGTGCTCGACGCACTCGAGGAACATCGCATATCGCAAAGCCGGTATGCATCGTATCTCAGCATCCTGGAGGAAACCCGCGACGGAGCCGACAAATACCGCAAACCGTTCTAATCGGCAATAGCTCCGGCAACGGCCTGAGCCAACTGGTCGGGGCACGATGTGCCACGGCCACGGCAATCAATGCCTCTGAGCCTGCGGACGGTATCGGCAGCATCGGCACCCTCGCAGAGCACGGCCACACCGTGGGTATTGCCGGGACATCCGCCGGTAAACTCTATATTATGTAATTTACCGTCGGCATCGACATCGAACGAAATATGACGCGAACATACTCCGCAGGGAGTGAAATCTATATGCTTCATTTTTGTGTCCTTGATTTCATATATAAAAAAAGAATCATGAACCATGAACATAATTCATAATCCATAATTCATATATGTACCCGAAGTGGGACTCGAACCCACACAGCCTAATGGCCAAGGGATTTTAAGTCCCTCGTGTCTACCATTCCACCATTCGGGCAGAAATGTGCGGCAAAGTTAAGCAATTTCCGTCAATCTGGCAATAAAAATGTTTTAGCATAGAAATAAATGCGGAATAATTTCTTTAATTCAGAAATTGCACCTATATTTGCAGACACACAGAAAATATCTATACCAACAGCAAAACCCATTTAATTGACTAACGCCAACATACTCTAACTAATAATAAATTATGGCACAACGCAAACTGAAAATCCGCGACCTTACCCTTCGCGACGGACAGCAATCGCTCTTCGCAACCCGTCTGAGCCAGGCTGAAATCGACAAACTACTCCCCTACTACGAGAACGCCGGTTTCTACATCATGGAAGTATGGGGCGGCGCCGTACCCGACTCGGTGATGCGCTACCTCGGAGAATCGCCATGGGACCGCCTGCGTATAGTATCGAAAGCGATGAAAGGAAAATCGCTGCTGTCGGCCCTTTCACGCGGCCGTAACCTATTCGGCTATGTGCCCTACCCCGACTATGTGCTCGAAGGCTTCTACAAGGAAGCTATCGCAAACGGACTGAACGTGATGCGTATTTTCGACGCACTCAACGACATCGATAACGTCCGCGAATCCATACGCCTCATCAATGAACTCGGCGGTATCGCCGACGGCGCTGTGTGCTACACCGTCGACCCCAAGACCGAAGAAGGCCCCAAGCCCGGTTTCTTCGCCCGTCTGTTCGGAAAGAAAGCCGAGGAACCCGAAAAGATCTTCACAGACGAATACTTTGTAGCCAAAGCCGTGGAGATGGAACGCCTCGGAGCCAAGATAATCACTCTTAAGGACATGGCCGGCCTGGTGAATCCTCTTCGCGCAGCTTCTATCATATCCAAGCTCAAGGCAGCCCTCAAGGTACCCGTCGACTTCCACACCCACTGTACTCCCGGCTACGGCTTGGCGTCGAGCGTAATGGCTATTATCAATGGCGTGGACATTCTCGACACCAACATCTGGTGGTTCGGAGGCGGCTCGGCAGCCCCTGCCATCGAGCTGATATATATCTTCGCCAAGAAACTCGGCGTCGAAATCGAAGCCAACATGGAAGCCGTAGGCGAAATCCGCAAGAACCTTCTTGCCGCACGCCACTCGCTGGCAGCCTTCGATCTCCACAAAGACCACATGCAGCGCGATTTCGATCCTCTCAACGACAAACTCCCCGCCGAAATCGACGCCCAGTTCGATCGCGCTATCGCTGCCGCAAAAGCTCTTGATGAAGACACCCTGCTCGACGCATGCCACGCTATCGAGGCATATTTCGGCTTCCCAAAACCCAACGAGATTGTGAAGGACGCAGAAGTTCCCGGCGGCATGTACTCCAACATGGTGGCTCAGCTCAAGGCCCTCGGCGCATCCGATCTTCTTGAGGATGCCATGAAACTCATCCCCATGGTACGCCGCGATGCCGGTCTGGTGCCTCTGGTTACTCCTACCAGCCAGATTGTAGGTTCCCAGGCCGTGAGCGTGGCTCTCGACCGCAAGAAAGGCAATCCCGACTACTCCAACCCGTCTAACCAGTTCATTTCGCTTGTCAAGGGTGAATATGGCCATACTCCCGTGCCTGTTGACCCCGCATTCCGCGAAAAGATCACCGGTAGCCCCGTAGAGAAGCCCTACGATGTAAGCTCGTACAAGAAACCCGCCAACCCCACCCTGCCCGAATACGGCAATGTACCTTTGGCTGCCAACCGTGAAGAAGAGCTTCTGCTCGAACTTCTGCCCAACGTAGCCAACGGCTTCCTAAAGAAACTCCGCGCCGAAGAGTTCGAAGCACGCAAGGCTTCGGAAGCACCCGCAGCCGCCGAAGTGAAGGAAGAAGTAAAGGTAGAAGAGGCGCCGATCACAGGTCCCACACTCAAGGCGCCGATGGGTGGCCGCATCATCTCTGTAGATGTAGCGCCCGGCGACAAGGTGAAGAAAGGCCAGGTACTTCTCGTATACGAGGCAATGAAGATGGAAAATGACGTGGCCGCCGAATCCGACCAGACCGTTAAGCGCGTATTCGTACGCCCCGACGATGTCGTAGGCACCGACGCCATCCTCATCGAATTCGAATAAATATCTTATCCCCAATAAAAAACGTCCGGACACCCCGGGCGTTTTTTTATAATTAATGGAAAAACAAAACGCGAGGTACCGGTGAGGGCCTCGCGTTTTGTTTTAGATGAGGGTTGATGTCAGAGTTTCCACTCCACGCCGTCTTTGGTGTCCTTGACGGTGAAACCGATGGCAGCAAGACGGTCGCGAATAAGGTCGGATGTGGCCCAATTCTTATTTGCCTTGGCCTCGGCACGTATCTGCAGCAGCAGATCGACCGCTTCCTGGTAGGGCTTGAGTGAGGCCGCACCGGCATCGGAAGCTCCGTCGGGTACTATTCCGAGGATTTCGATCAGGAACGTGTCGAAAAGCTTCTTCAACGCCTCGATATCGTCGGATGTAGCGGTAGCCGTATGGTCATAGACCTGATTTATCATCCTTACGGCATCGAAAAGCACGCCGATAAGCACGGGAGTGTTGAAGTCATCGTCGAGGGCTTCGTAGGCACGTTTCTCGAGGTCGGCCACTCCGTCGAGAGTGGACACATCGGATGCCTTGAGGTCCTGAAGACGACGATAACCATCGCACATGCGCTCGAGGGCTTTCTCGGCACCCTGCAGAGCTTCATTGCTGAAATCGACCGTGCCGCGATAATGCGCCTGCAGAATAAAGAAGCGTATTGTCATCGGCGAATAAGCCTGCTCCAACAACGGGTGCGTGCCGGTGAAGAACTCGTCGAGAGTTATAAAATTGCCCAGTGATTTACCCATCTTCTTGCCGTTGATGGTTATCATATTATTGTGCATCCAATAGCGGACGGTGGGTTCACCGTTGTGCGCCACCGACTGCGCAATCTCGCATTCGTGGTGAGGGAATTTAAGGTCCATTCCACCGCCATGGATGTCGAAATGCCGTCCGAGGTATTTCTCACTCATGGTCGAACACTCGAGATGCCATCCGGGGAAACCTTCGCTCCATGGCGAGGGCCAATGCATGATATGCTCCGGAGCCGCTTTTTTCCAAAGGGCGAAGTCGGCCGGATTGCGTTTCTGGTCCTGTCCGTCGAGCGCGCGGGTGGTAGCGAGCAATTCGTCGATGTTACGGCCCGAAAGTTTTCCGTATCCGTAGTCGCGGTTAAACTTAGGCACATCGAAGTATACCGAGCCTTCGCTCTCATAAGCATAGCCGCTGTCGAGGATAGTTTTAATATACTCTATCTGCTCTATGATATGGCCCGAGGCATGAGGTTCGATCGATGGCGGAAGCACACCGAGCTTCTCCATGGCATGATGATAGCGCAGAAGATAATGCTGCACCACTTCCATGGGTTCGAGCTGTTCCAGGCGTGCTTTTTTTGCAATCTTGTCCTCGCCTTCATCGGCGTCGTGCTCGAGATGCCCGACATCGGTGATATTGCGCACGTAGCGCACCTTATAGCCAAGATGGGATAGATAGCGGAAAACGATATCGAATGTTATCGCCGGACGGGCATGCCCGAGATGGCCGTCGCCATACACGGTGGGACCGCACACATACATGCCCACATGAGGAGCGTTGAGGGGCACGAATGCCTCTTTCTGCCTCGAAAGCGAGTTGTAGATAACCAGATTGTTGGCTTTCATGGGGCTGGGGGTAATTTATGCTTCGAAAGGATTGGGAATGCCGCCTTTGGGAGTTGCGGGAGCAACGGGAGCCTTGCGCTGGATTTCGCCGAAAGTCTGCTCGTACTTAGCCACATTGTCGCGGAGAGCGAAGAGGAGCGTCTTGGCATTCTCAGGGCTCATGACGATGCGGCTCTGCACACGGGCCTGGGGCATATTGGGAGCCACGCAGATGAAATCGAGGAAGAATTCATTGGGGCCGTGAGCGATAAGTGCAAGGTTGGAGTAGTTTCCGCCTGCCATTTCGGGAGCAAGCTCTATTTTAAGTTCCTGTTTCTTTTCCATAGGTCTATTATGAGTTATTATTATGAACGGCACGGACACCGCTGCCGGCGACTGTGCCAAAGTTAAAGTTAATGCTTATTCAGTCGGTTCGACAGGTTTGATCTGTGTAGTTTTTTCAAGTGTCACAGAGTTCTTGTCGGTGCCATTCCACATCACTTTAACACCCTTCACGTTGGGGCGATGCCAAATGCCACTGATATTGTAGGATCCGAAGAAATTGTACGACTTCGAATCGTATCCGGGCTTAACCTTGAAGATAATGCGGAGTTCGGGATATTCGCTGTCGAGAGTGGTCTCATCGACATAGCACTGGAACTTCTGAGGGTCTGTAGTTGTAGTAAGTGTCATGCCGAGATTAAGATAATTACCGGCACGATATGCCTGCATGAATTCAATATTGTCGCTGGCCCAGTTGTCGAGGGTATCGGCCACAGCAACGAGAGGAGCAGCACCACCACCTAAGGTCGCACCTACATGTACGATATTCACCGGACCGCTGACAGCATGCTCATCAGAGTTTTCCGGAGTGTAGATGATGAAGATACGCTTGCCAATCTGGTCTTTCGAGAAAGCCTGAGTTGTGGTCAGAGTCACCAGAGGAGAATCGTCGATGGCATTGAAAGTCATCACCGAGCCATTTTCGTTGCTTGAGGCAAGAGTAACGATATCGGCGTACTGAGTAACGGGGTCACCACCGATGCTGTTGCAGGCTCCGAAAGAAAGAGAGGCAGCCGCAAGGAGAAGATAATGTGTAATTTTCATTTTAAATTGGTCTTTTTGCCTTGTAGTAGATTATTTAATTCGATTAATTATGGATTGTCAACGGATGATATGCGGCCGTCGGCCATGTGAACCACTGTATCGGCATCGGCGGCCAGGCTTTCGTCGTGCGTCACGATGGCGAAAGAGGCTCCAAGCTCATCGCGGAGCTCGAAAAATAGACGATGGAGCCTACGGCGATTCTGCGAATCGAGACTGCCCGAAGGCTCGTCGGCCAGCACTATTTTGGGACTGTTTATAAGAGCCCGGGCAACTGCCGCACGCTGGCACTCACCACCGGAAAGTTCCGAGGGGCGATGTGTGTCGCGTCCTTTCAGATCGAGACGCTCCAGAAGTTTCCGGGCTTTGGCAAAAGCTTCGTCGCTGCCACATCCGGCAATCAATGCCGGCATGGCCACATTTTCCACAAGTGTGAATTCCGGCAGCAGACGATGAAATTGAAATACAAACCCGATATTTAGATTGCGGAAGCGCGACATGGCACCATCGGACAGCGAAGTTACCTCAGTGCCATCGTATAGCACCGATCCACCGCGGTCGGGAGTCATAAGGGTGCCGAGAATCTGGAGCAACGTGGTCTTTCCCGCCCCGCTGGGCCCCACTATGGCAGTGACCCGACGCGGCGAAATATCGATATCGATGCCCTTGAGCACCTCGAGTTTTCCGAAGGTTTTATGTATATTACGAGCTTGTATCATATTTTTTGGATCTGTCGGTAAATCCAAAATCGGTTATTGTCGGAATATGGAAATCAGTTGCAGCAACCACCTCCGCAAGAGCCGTCGGAGCAACCGCCATCGGAGCAGCAACCGCCGCCACAGCCACCGCCGCAGCCATGAGCCGGCTGGAGTTCTTCCTGTGTGGGCATACGCACCTCGGTAACTTCTCCGATATAGTGCACACGGTCCTTGGCGAGGGGATGATTCAGATCGAGCACAACGGCATCGGGAAGAAGTTTCACCACAAGGCCGTCGACAACATAACCGTCGGGGGTGCGGAGGGGTATCAGTTCGCCGGGAGCGAACATTTCCTCATCGAACTTGCCGTCGATGAGCAGATTTTCGCGGGGTACGGTGTAGATGTCTTCTTCGGTGTAGGGTCCGAATGCTTTCTCGGGCTCTGCATAGAAATCGAACTTAAATCCCTTTTCCTGACCTTCTATAGCTTCATCGAGAGCCTCGACAAAGCCCATAGTCATACCGAAGATGGCACGGTCGGGTTCCTCGGCCGACACCTCGTGCATCAGCGTTTCGGTGCCATCGGGATTTACCCTGAAGAGTTTGTATGCTATTTCGAAATATTTTCCGGGTTCTATTTTCATAACTTTTTGATATTGCGGCAGTCGAAGCATTCAATAGCCCGACTGCCGCGGTGTGTATTATTGTTTGATTTCGTTCACTTTCAGACGCTCGCCAGCATCCTCGACTATTGAGCGGAAGTAGCGCTCGTTATAACCGCCGAAGACAGGCTGTACGGGCATGCCATCGGCTGTGCGTGCGAATTTTCCGTTTTCCTCTTTCTTGATGTTTCCATCGAGATACTTCACCAACAGATAGTCGCCGAGCTGTTTATAGCGGGCGGTGGCATCGGTGGTGCGTGCCACGGTCATATCGCGCAGGGTTGCTTGAGCCTCAGCATATGGCTTATCGGCAATGGCCTTGGCAGCATCTGCCACGGCGGCATCCATCTCGTTCTCGAGCTGACCCTGTACGCGGCGGATGTCGGGAATCATCTGAGAATAACGGTTGTAAGCCTGGTTGGCAACATAGTTGTTTACCCAGAACATAGCATCCCACGACAGATTATAGAGGTCGGCATGGCCGTCGAGGGCACGTGGAACAGTGTCGGTGCTGTTGAACACAGGCACGTATACACATGTATTGGCGTCGTCGACACCGAACCATAGGATGCCCTTCATAGCGTCGTGGCGGTCGCGGTTCATATCGGCAACAAATGAGAAGCCGGTCTGCTGGGTGGCGATGGCACGTTCATGTGTGTACTCCTGGCCATCGACTGTGAAGCCCATAGGACGCCAGCGGTAGGGAACCTCGAAGGGACCGGCTCCGATATCCTGGGTCATATCGAGATGGGTACCCTCGAAATGGTCGCGCATCATCCACTTCAGATCGTTGGCCGCAAGTGGTTTCGCGGGCTTCACCCACAGGGGCATAGGCTCGCCTTTACCTTCCATGATCCAAGGGATATACTGGTCCATGGTACCTTCGGGAGCAAACTTTCGGAAATAGGCCCATACACGAGCGTCGCATCCACGGAGCGCGCCGGCATCAGTCACGGCATAAGCTCTCGAAAAGTCAAAATCTTTGTCCTTACCGGTGAAATAGCCTTGCTTGCGGGCGAAATCAATCACGTCGGCAGAGTAGATTGTCTCTTTATCCTTGAGAGGGAAAGTGTGTATGCGTGCGTGATTGGCATGTCCGCTTATGTAGCCTTCGGGCACACGGCGGGCCACCCACACGGCACCGGGATCGGCTTTACCCTTGCCGATGAGTTCCATGACCCATACTTCATCGGGGTCGGCGATGGAGAACGACTCTCCCGACGAGGCATATCCGTAGTCTTTCACCAGGCCGGTCATTACTTCGACGGCCTCACGTGCGGTGCGTGCACGCTGCAGAGTGATGTATATTAGCGAACCGTAGTCAATCAAACCGCTACCTTCGAGTTCGGGACGTCCCCCCCATGTACTTTCGGCTATGGTGAGTCCGTGCTCGTTCATATTTCCGATAGTGGCATAGGTATGGGGCACTTCTGGAATCTCGCCAAGGTGCTTGCCTGTATCCCACTCCACGACAGCACGCATGGTGCCGGGAGCATGGTCGGCAGCAGGCTGGCGATAGAGTTCGCCATACAAGGTGTGGCTGTCGGCGGCGTAGGTGATAATCGAGCCGCCGTCGACAGTGGCGCCCGGAGCAGCTATAAGACTGGTGCAGGCCGAGACATCGGCAGTAGCCGCCGCAGCTATCGCCGCAGCGCCTACAATACAGGTGAGGTAATGTTTCATCATATTATTTATCAAACGGCAAAGTTACACTTTTATTATCAATCCAAGCAAAGGATACCACAGGAAAGCGTCGATATTTTCGCGACCCATGCGCTTAAGCAGGCTCACATACACCTCCACCTGCCGCCGGTGGCTCTCGCGTGCACCGGTGGTAAACTTGTAGTCGACCACTGTCACACGACCGTCGGGCATGACGACCACACGGTCGGGGCGGAATGTTTCACCCGTAGAAGGCAGATAGATGGCCCGTTCGGCAAAGACCTTGTTCTCAGGCATGAACCATGCAGCAACCTGCTCACCCCCTTTATCGAATGCAGTCTCAAGCTCTTCGAGATAGGCCGCGGCTTCATCGGCCGGCAGATTCATGCGCATGGCCAGGCGCCCCACAGCATCCGGCAGATCGGCGCGTGTGCGCACCGACGCAAGAACAGCATGGAGATTTTGCCCGCGCCGGGCTGCTTCGGCCATAACACCGTCGGTATAAACGCTATCGGCGACTTCCTTCTCCTCTTCTCCACCGATGTCGGGGTCATCGCCAAGCATATCGTCGATGGCGGTAAGCTCGCGGGCGTCGTCGCGACACACCACCCCGTAGGAGCCGGCTTCGGAGCCGTCGGCTTCGACATGCGCACCGCTCGGTCGCGATGTCGGGGAGCCATATTCGAAAGTAGCCGTCAGCGGGTCGAAGTAGCGGCTTATCGGCATGAGCGAGGAGTCGGTCTGCTCAGCGGTATCATCTGCGGTGCCGAATACCAATGAGAACCATGCACCGATGTTATCGGACCCTGTATAGACCAGCAACTCGCGCGATGCACGGGTATATGCCACATATGCCAGATTGAGGTTGTCGGCATCGATGTCGCGTTCGTTTCGGGCCAGCACATCGACAAAGGGAGAGTGTGGCGATGTACGCAGCACGTTGTTCTTGCTTGTAGTCACACGCAGCAAGGGAGGTACAATATCGGCATCGAAGCCTTCAAGACCATCGTCGAGTGGCAACCACAGTTCCTCGCTCTTGCGGCGGAGTTTCCAGTCGCCAAGAGGCATATGCACGCAAGCCCGCTCGAGTCCTTTCGACTTATGAACCGTCATGATTTCCACAGCATCGACCTTCGAGGATGCCTTTATGGCCCATTTGTCGATATTGCGGTCGTACTCGGCAAGAAATGACGACAACGAAGGATCGGCGCTCTCGCAGTGTTTCACGGCAATGTCCTGAAGTGCAGCGATGTATGCATATTCGGCACGACGCTGAGTCTCCGGTATCTTATGGGCTATGACAGCCTCTATGAGTGCCACAAGATTTGCCGGATTCTCAGCTCGTATGGCGAGCACCTCGCGCTGAAGCGAACCACCGGCATCGGCAGCCTCTCCAAGAGCAAGCTCCAAAGCTTCGGATGCTGCAAAACCTTCGCCACGATAATAAGCGAAGCGACTTATCATCATCACCACATCGGCCTTCGAGGCATACTGCACTTTTCGCCGCTCACCAACCTCTGCGGGAGCTCGGTAGGAACGTTCCACAAGTTTAAGCATGCCTATGATTGTGCGTACAGCCACGGAACTGTTGAGCATCAGAGCCTCGCTCGACAGAAGTTTGATATCCGGATGACGGTACATCAGAAATTCGGCTATCGCTTTGGCTTCCTCCCGGGCACGTACGAGAATGAGAATGTCGCGCCAGTCGTAACCCGAGGCATGCTGCCGTAATATGTGCTGCGCCATGCGCTCGAATACATCGGCACGCATATTCTCATCGGAGCCGTCGACAAACTGCAGCCGTATATATGCCGGTGTGTCGGCATTACGCGGCGCCGGTGTCTGCACCACATTGCCGTAGCAGTCCATGCCAAGCTTGGCTGCCAGACGGCGAAACACGGTGTTGTTGAATCTCACGATAGCACCGGCGCTGCGGTAGTTGGTGTTCTCGGCCGGAACGTTGCCTCTCAGACGGTGAGAAGTCGGAAAATCACGCTCGCCGACCAACCGACCGAGCAGCTCGCTGTCGGAATTACGGAAGCGGAATATTGCCTGCTTCTCATCGCCAATTATAAGACTGTCGTGGCCTTCGGCTATACTATTGGCAACCAAGGGCCGAAGATTATGCCATTGCAGATGTGATGTATCCTGAAACTCATCTATAAGCAAGCTGTCGAGTTTCATTCCGAGTCGCTCGTAGATAAATGGCAGTTCGGCATCGCTGATGATGCGTTTGAGTAGCTCGCCGGTATCGGATATGAGCACCATATTGCTCTCACGCAGGAACTTCTGCATGTAGTTCTCGGTCATTCCTATGAACTCAAGCAAAGGTAGCGAGGCCGCGATCTCGGCGAGTACCGACATTTTCCCCACATTCTCGATAGCGACACAGGCAAATCGACACGCTCGCGAGAATGCCTCGTCGAGTTCCACTCCAAGATGCTTCACAGCCTTGATACGCGACTGCACATAGAACTTCTTTTGCTCCGGCTCTGTGGCAAGCATATCGAAGAGTTTTATTCCGAAATCCTTGGCAGAGAGCTCCGTTGGTACCGACAGAGCTTTGTCGATACGAGGACGGAAGGAGCGGTTGTAGGCATCGACGGGGATTCCGGCACCGTCGGCATAGGCAGCGAAGTCGCGTGCGGCAGCTTCGATAACAGCGGCATAAGAGGCAATTCTTGCGCGCAGTTCCTTCTCGAAAGCAGCGAGCCTCGACGGATCGGATATATAATCGCGGAAAGCAGCCGCGCGTGTGGTATAGGTCTCATCGCCTAAAGCCGACGCCACCGACGCCGACACCGACGCAAGCATGCGGCCGGCGCGATTGAAGAAATTATAGCTGCCACCTTGCTGCAGGCGGCTGAGCACGTATTCGCGTATCCAGCGGTTGAGGCGCCCGGAGTTTCCGGAGCGGCCATAATTGAGATCATCGAGCATCAACGATATAGCCTGAGTCACAACGTCATCGAGATTAAGGCTGAGCTCGTAGTCGCCCTGATGGTCGATTTCGCGCGAGAATGTACGGAGCACCGTCTGGAAGAATGAATCGATGGTGCTGACATTGAAGTTGCCGTAGTCGTAGAGCATTTCCGACAAGGCAAGCGATGCCGCTTCCCGAAGCTCCGGCGCGGTACAGCCGAAAAGGTCGATCAGACGGCCACGGTAGTCGGCCTCGTCATCGCCGGCCAGACGTGAAAGCTCACGCACTATTCGGCTCTTCATTTCCTCGGTGGCGGCATTGGTGAATGTTATGGCAAGGATACCCCGATGCCGGAATGAGGCTCTTGTACGCGATGGCGCGTACTTAGCATTGTTGAGCACATAGCGGTCGCTGCCATCGGTGAGTTTCACTCCCAACAGAAGTTTCACATATTCAAATGCGAGTGTGTATGTCTTTCCGGAACCGGCCGAAGCCTTGTAGATTGTAAGCATGGCAGTGAATCAGAAAGCATTATCGTCGGAGCGGAATGTATTCATCACCGTACGCACCATTATTTTTACGTCGAGGAGCAGAGTCCAGTTCTCGATATACCATACATCGCACTCCACGCGCCGCTCCATCTTCCAGAGCTCGTCGGTGAGTCCACGATAGCCGTTTACCTGCGCCCACCCTGTGATGCCGGGTTTCACGGCATGCCGGAGCATGTATCGGTCGATGAGCTCGGAATACTGCTCGGTGTGCATGAGCATATGAGGTCTTGGACCCACTATCGACATATCGCCACGCCATACATTGATGAACTGAGGCAACTCGTCGATCGATGTACGACGCAGGAAGTCGCCTAAGCGAGTCTTGCGGGGGTCGTTCTTGGTAGCCTGGCAGCTATCGGAGGCGGCATTGACACGCATGGTGCGGAACTTCAAGCACTTGAAGGAGCGGCCGCGATAGCCGGTGCGCTCCTGCTTGAAGTAGACCGGCCCCGGAGAACCCAGCTTTATGGCTATTGCCACCGGAATGTAAATGAGTGGATAGAAGCACAGGAAGACCGAGGACACCGCTATGTCGAACGAACGTTTCAGCATGCGGTTGAAAGTACTCTTCAAGGGGTTGCGTCGTATCGACAGCACAGGTATATGCCCGACGTTGTGCAACTCGAAGTTGCGGGCTACCGTACGTGGTATCTGAGGCACATAGTAGAACTCCACGCAGTGGTCGTCGGCAATTCTGATGGTCTCGGCAAGAGCGGGATGTTGGCCGGAAAGAGTGAAAAAAATCTGACGCACATCGTTGTCGACAACGAATTTCTCAAGTTCAGAAATGTCGTAGACCTTTCCGAGACCGTTATTGCAAGAATCCGCAGCATCGAAATATCCCAGGATTTTATAACCGTACCCTGAATCATTATAGAGCGATGATGTAAGACGCTCGGCGCCCGCTCCGGTGCCGACAATCACCACTCTGATATAGTTATAGCCGCGACGGCGATAGGTTTTCAATGCATAGGCACCAGCCACCCGGAAGGTGAGCAGTCCTACTGTCATCATCGCATAGAAAAGCACATAGAGCCGAACCCTAAGCTCCTCGAGATGCAGGAATGCCGTGAGCGACAGCAATACAAGGGCATGCACCACCACTGCCATTAAAGTGGAGCCGGCAACCCGATCGAGGACCATGGCTCTCTGCTCATGACGTCCGAGATGGCAGATGGCAAGCGCCGGGATGGCACTGACATTGACAAGCAACAACAGCTCCCGCATATACGACGCAGGAATATGACTCAGGTCGGGCGTCAGTAATAGCAGAAAAAATACGATGTTGATAACTACCACACCGCCGATGTTGAACAACAGCGATATGGCACGGCTCGATTCAATAATTCGGTCCTGTCGTGACATTCAACGGATTATACAGATGTCGACCTTTCACGAAGGCGTGTCAAAAAATGGATATTCCGGCAGGGACCCGCACCTACGCGTCCCTGCCGGTTTGATAGGTTATAGCTCAGGCGAGTTTTTCGTCTACGAGCTTGATTTTCTCCTGGATTTCAGCGATATCGGCCTTGAGGCGCTCTATGCGACGGCTCATGTCGCGCACCAGCGAATCGCCCGATTTCGACTTCGACTGAAGGAATCCAAGGTTATTCTCATAGGTACGGAGCTCGTTGCGGCGACCGTCGAGCGCGCGGACAAGGCGTTCGCGTTCGCGGTAGAGTTTGTCGGCATCTCCTTCGAGCTGATTGACAGAAGCCTCGAAACGGTCGCGGCGATCACGTCTTTCAGCAATGGCAAAGTGCGAACGCACAGCATCCACAGCCGAACGATATGCCTCATAAAGCTTGTCTTTCTCGCGGAAAGGCACATGGCCTATACCCTGCCAACGCTTCTGAAGGTCCTTGAGCGCTTCGATGGCAGCCTCTTTTTCGGAACCGTCGGCCATGAGGGCTTCGAGAAGGCCAATGATTTCTCGTTTTGCCTTGAGGTTGGCTGCTTCGACCTGACGAGTGCCCGACCCGGCCTTTTTCTTACGATCGAAGAAGTAGTCGCAGGCCTCGGTGAAACGTTTCCACAATGCATCGGAATATTTCTTGGGGATAGCACCTATAGTCTTCCATTCTTTCTGCATAGCCACAAAACGCTCGGTGGCAGCACGCCAATCGGAGCTTTCCTTCAGGGCCTCGGCTTCGTCGGCCAGACGCTGCTTGTGGGCAAGATTATTCGACAGTTCGTCGCGTGTGGCGCGGTAGAATTCGGCCTTGGCGGCAAAGAAGGCATCGCAGCCTTTGCGGAAGCGGGCGAAGAGGGCGCGGTTCATTTTCTTGGATGCAAATCCGAGAGTGCGCCATTCCTCCTGAAGTCCGATGACAGTGCGAGTCATCTCTTCCCATGCTGCAAATGTCTTGAGGCCGGAGTAGTCGAGAGCTTCGAGACGCTCGCACAGTGCTGTTTTTGCAGCCTCGTTCTCGGCCTCGCGAGCCTTGCGAGCCTCGAAGAATGCCTGATAGCGCTTGTTGACCTCGGCGGAAGCGTCACGGAAATTATTCCATATCTCATCGCGCAGCTCCTTTGCAACCGGGCCTATCTGGCGCCATTTATTGTGGAGATCCTGCAGGCGGCGATAAGCGGCG
Source organism: uncultured Muribaculaceae bacterium (assembly GCA_910587915.1). Classification (GTDB taxonomy): domain Bacteria; phylum Bacteroidota; class Bacteroidia; order Bacteroidales; family Muribaculaceae; genus CAG-873. The sequence goes on from CAJUOB010000004.1 coordinate 64,516, forward strand.
ATCACGTCGTCCTCGGCGGCAAGTCCGCGGGCTTCGGCAAGAAGCACTTCCTTGTCGGCAAGGTTTTTCTTAAAGTCGTAATCACGCAGTTCCTTGTTTATCTTAAGATTATCGGAGTAGCGCTCGCGTGCCTCAGTGAAACGCTTCCACACGGCAGTGTCCTCGGTCGGATCGACATCGCCGACAGCGTTGAACTCGTCTTGAAGTTCACGGTAGCGCGGGAAAGTGCGGTTTACATTGTCGGTATCCTCTGCCAGAGCAATGATTTCGGCAATGATAGCGTTCTTACGCTCGAGGTTAGCAGCACGACGGGCTTCCTCTGCGGCAGACCACTCGGCTTTCTTAGCGCGCAACTGCTCTATCACTTCAACGAAACGTGCAGCCACGGGATCGACCACAGGTGCTGCCGGCTCGGCATCTTCGGATACTTCGACAGGTTTCTGGAGCATGCTGAACCGCTGACGCAAGCGGCGGATATCATCGGTAGCGAATGCGGAACCATCGAGGGCGAGCATTGCCTCGGCTGCCTCGAGAATGCTCTCGGGAGTGTCGGCACTCTCGGCCTCGGCGAGCTCTTCGCCTTCTGTCATTATTTCTTCTACCTCGAGCTCGGCTTCGGGCTGAGGCTGTGCAGCCTGTTCGGCGGGGATTGCGGCGGCTTCGGCCGGCGCTTCGTTCACGGATTGGTCCTGACGCTGTGCTTCGGGTGTCAGGTTGGGATCAAGCATGTCCATAATTATGTAAATAAGAGTGGTTTTGAAAGAATCCGGGGATTCTCGGCCCAAAAATAATAAAAAATCCACATATGGCGAAAATTTTTCATCGCCGTGTTGGGTACCATCCCATTTTTCACTAATTTTGTCATTGTATCAACCAATAACACAAACTGTATTCCTGATGAAAAAACTCACATTCATTATCGCCGCGCTATTCCTTGCAGCTATACTTCCGGCAAAAGCTCAGGATATCTCTTTCGACTCCGACAACAACGCGCCCTACCTCGGCGTGCGACTTGGCCTTGACATATCTTGCCCCACCGACATGCACATCAACCTCGGAAGTGCCCACTTCTCCGCTCCGATGTTCGACAATGGCGCAGGATTCGACATCGGTGCCGTCTACAATATCCCATTGTGGAAAAACCTGTATTTCGAGCCCGGTCTCAGCCTTTACTACAACACTATGGGAATTGACGTATCCTATGCCGACTCCGAGGGTGCTATCCCCGACGGCACGGAGCTGTCGGCGTCCATACGCCGCTTCGGTTTCCGCATTCCTTTCCAGGTAGGCTATCACGTTGACTTCAGCCAGTTCTCGCTTGCCGCATTCACCGGTCCGGTACTCACCACCGGCATCATTGGCCGCGGACACGCCTCGGCCAAATATCAGGGCATAAAGGAAACTGAAAGCGAGAATATATATGGTGGCGACGGCATACTCAACCGCGTGGATCTCGGGTGGAAAATTGGTGTCGGAGCGACATTCGACCGCTTCGTGCTCCAACTTAGTGGTACAATCGGTATGTGCAATGTGCTCAATGGAGCCGATGGTGCAAAATACCGCGACAATAATGTAGCCCTTACCCTCGGATACAATTTCAGCTTGTAAATAGATGAAGATTCTCAAGACATTGCGGGTGATTCTGGCAGTGCTTTCAATCACTGCCATCACCCTTGTATTTGTCGACTTCACAGGCGTTGCCGCCGGGTATCTGTCGTGGCTGCCTAAGATACAACTTGTGCCGGCGTTGCTGGCGCTGAATGTGGTGGCTCTCGCCATTCTGGCGGCATTGACGTTGCTGGCAGGGCGCGTTTATTGCTCCGTGATTTGTCCGCTTGGAATATGGCAGGATATTGTCAACTATCTGCGCCATATATTTACAAGCCGCAAGAAGCGACGGTTGGGCCGATTCCGGTATGAGGCGGCGTCCACACGTCTGAGAATCGGATTTCTCATAGTTTTCGCCGTGCTGCTTGCACTCGGGCTCGCCGGAGTGATTGCCACTTCACTTGCCGGAATTCTCGATCCCTACAGTGCCTACGGCCGCATGGCCGGACAATTCGCAGTGCCGCTATGGCGCTCGGGCATGAGCATGCTGGCCGATAAGGCTGCCGAAAGCGGACATTTCATCATCGACGCATACCCGGCGGCGGCAGCATTCAATATCGGCGTACTTGCAGTGGCCATAGTCACCTTTGTGGTTACCACATCCATGGCTTGGGCCGGAGGACGCGCGTACTGCAACAAGGTGTGCCCCGTCGGCACCATTCTCGGATTCCTGTCGCGCTACTCGCTGCTGCGTATAACCATCGATACCGACCGCTGCAACCGCTGCGGATCGTGCGGCCGCAAATGCAAGGCCTCGTGCATCGACACGAAAAATCACATTGTAGACATATCGCGATGTGTGGATTGCATGGACTGCATCGGAGCATGTTCGCAAGGTGCGATTTCCTTCGCACCACGACGCAAAGCTACGGTTGGTAATCCGACAAGTGCGCCCGACACACGCCGCAGGGCATTTCTAGTAGGCTCGACTATCATGGCGGGATCGCTCGCTCTACGAGCCGCCGACAAAGCCACCGATGGCGGCCTGGCTCCCATAAAAGCCAAGAAACCTGTGGCCGGATCTGCCCCTGCTGTTCCGCCCGGTGCCATCAGTGTGGCACATCTACGCAGCCACTGCACGGCCTGCCAGCTCTGTATAAGCGCATGCCCTAACGGGGTTCTGAAGCCGTCGTCATCGCTCAACTCATTCATGCAGCCGGTAATGGAATTTACAGCAGGATACTGCCGCCCGGAATGCACAACTTGTGCCGACATCTGCCCTGCCGGAGCTATAAAACCCATATCTGCGGAAGAAAAAACAGCCGTTAAGATCGGTACGGCAGTAGTAAATCCCGATATATGCATATCGGCGGCCTATGGACAGCACTGCGGCAGCTGTGCACGCCACTGCCCCACACAAGCCATCACTATGGTAAAGACCGACAATGGCAATAAACGTCCGGCCGTCGACGAGACGTGCTGCATAGGCTGCGGCTCCTGCGAGTATCACTGCCCGTCGGGCGCTGCCGGACAGATTTCCGCATCAACCGCCGCCATCCACGTGGAAGGCAGCTCAGTACACACTGTAATATGAGCAACGATCCATTCGACCACACCCGCAGACGTTTCCTGCGAAATGCCGGCATATTCTCGATGGCCGGAGCACTCGCCGCATGCGGTTTGCGCACCAATGAGCCCGACAAGCAAAAGGAAAACGGCCCGCGCGAGATGACCCGACGCACAAACCACAACACAGGCGACAGCGTGAGCCTTCTCGGATATGGATGCATGCGCCTTCCGACCAAAAAAATCAAGACGGGCAATGAAGCCGACGATGAAATAGATCAGGAAGCCGTAAACGAACTTACGGACTACGCCATCGCCAATGGCGTCAATTACTTCGACACGTCGCCCGCTTATTGCAAAGGGCACTCCGAAGAGGCTATGGGCATAGCACTGAGCCGACATCCGCGCCAAAGCTACTACATTGCCACTAAACTGTCGAACTTCGCAGAATCGACATGGCCACGCCAAAAGTCCATGGAAATGTTCGAGAACTCACTCCGTTACCTCCAGACCGACTATATCGACTACCTTCTGCTCCACGGAATCGGTATGAGCGGTATGAAAGCATACGACGGACGCTACGTCGACAACGGTATCCTCGACTATCTGAAAGAACAGAAAGAAAAGGGCACGATCCGCAACCTGGGATTCTCATATCATGGCGACGTTGAGGTTTTCGACCATCTTCTGGCCATGATGGACCGCGGAGAGGTGCACTGGGATTTTGCACAGATACAGCTCAACTACCTCGACTGGAAACATGCGAAGGAGATAAATCCACGCAACACCGATGCCGAATACCTCTACAACGAGCTTCATCGCCGTAATATTCCTGTAGTGATCATGGAGCCGCTGCTCGGTGGACGCCTCGCTTCTGTTCCAAAACCGGTGGCAGCCAAGATGAAAGAGCGACGCCCCGACGACTCGATAGCTTCGTGGGCTTTCCGCTATGCAGGTACGCCGGAGGGTATTCTCACCGTCCTTTCGGGCATGACATACATGGAGCACCTGCAGGAAAATATAGCCACCTACTCTCCTCTACAGCCTATATCGGACGATGAAGATGCATTCCTGCAGCGCATGGCCCTCGAGATACTTCAGAACGATACAGTGCCATGCACCGACTGCAAATACTGCATGCCGTGCCCATACGGAATCGACATTCCCGGCATTTTCGCACACTACAACCGCTGCATAAACGACGGCAACGTGCCCCGCGACAGTTCCGACCCGCATTATGCCGACGCTCGCCGACGCTTCCTGTTCGGCTACGACCGCTCCGTTCCGCGACTGCGCCAGGCCGACCGCTGCATAATATGCGGAGCATGCGTGACGCACTGCCCACAGACCATCCCCATCCCCACGCGCCTGAAACAGATCGCCGCCTACGCCGAATCCCTCCGCGCCGGCACCCTATAGCCCCCAGCATCCGAATATTATTCAGACTTAATCATACGAATAACTGCACCCCAAAGTTAGCTATCAAACTTTTGGGGTGCAGTTCTATTTTATGGTATATTTATTTCAGCCGTTGGCAATCAGTGGACGGAGACTTTGGTGGTCTTTGAACCGGCTTTGATGATATAAAGGCCGGGGGCTACATCGACTGAAGCCTTAGAGGTCCGGTCGTGAGTCACGACCATGCCTGCGACATTGCAAATTGTCACAGCTACCGGTTGAGCAGATTCAACCATAATTTTGCGTCCTACAACATCTACGCGGACATCATCGCCGCCAATTGCTGCAATTCCGGATTCCGAGAGCCGGACTATCTGCATGTTCATGTCGGCAAGACTCACTGTGAGCACATAATCATCGTCGTCGGGAACGATAAATTTACTATCCGGATTGCCATTGGATTCACGGATGGGATATGTATCGCCCGAAGTGATGGTTACGTTCCCAGATGTAGCGCTCACATAGCCATCCCAGCCGCTATTGCTTTTGAGAAACTTGAACTCAGCAGTGCTTCCACCTTCTGTGCGGGCATAGAGCTTTCCGGTCCATGTGTATAGCTGGCTGGCGGCATCGAAATCCATGGGCTTGGCGCGGCCATAGTCCCAGTTACCGTCGAGGGCATCGAGGGCATTTCCAATTACATAAACATCCTGCTTGTTATACGTCAATTTCATTGTCAGAGCCTCGACATTTACTTCGACGGTATAATTTCCGCCTGTTTCGACCTTGAACGACGGTTCTCCGGCAGGCTGTGTCTCATAGTACTTCATGGCATATGTACCTTCTCCAACCTTCTGGTTTGCCTCGACCGCCGTATAGGTAGGATACCATCCGTCGGTGGTTATGAAGCGAAAATTTCCACCGGACTTCAGGGTGGTTGTGACAGTATAAATTCCATTGCCCTGAGGTGTCAATGCTATGGCACTGTTAGTATCCCAACCGGCAGCGCAACCATCGCCTACCATGCGGAGATTGATAGCCTGCTCCTGTAAAGTACATATCATGGTCATATTCAAGAGATCGACCGTAACCTTATAATAACCGCTCTGGGCTATCACAAACTTATTGTCGCTACCCTCGTGCTCAGCCTTCGGATACAGCTGATAGGATACTCCGGGCTCAACGGTCTTGTTGCCGGGAGTATTTGTCTCGCATGTGTACGACATGGCCCAACTGCGCTCGGGAAGGAACTTGAATTCACCGGCGGCATCGAGTGCACCTTCCCATGTGAATGTACCATCACCATTAGGGGTCATCATCATAGCTTTGTTAGGATCCCATCCGGCAGCACAGCCGTTACCAACTATATATAAATGCTCGGTTGTATTTTTGACCGACATCTTCATAGCCGTCAGGTCGAGGGATATCTGATAGCGACCACCCTCTTTGGTTTTGAAGGCAGGCTCGCCGGCAGGTGTGGTATGGAAATATACCAGGTCGTGTTCGCCATTACTTGCCTCATGGTTGTCGTCGGCGCAAGTATACGTGGGATACCAACCATCGGATGTCAGGAAGCGGAAACGTTTACCACCCTGTAGATCGATCGTTATGCTGAAACGGTTGTCGCCATCCGCATCCAATGCAATGGCATTCTTTGTGTCCCAACCACAGGCAGCAGCATCGCCTACAATCTTTATAGTGGCATTGCTCATATCGCGGTTAAGATTCATGGTCATTGCATCGAGGTCTACATTTATCACATATTCACCCGATTCGGCAACCTTGAACGCCGGTTCACCCTCCGGCTGGTTCTCGTAGTAGGCAAGTTCATATGAGCCAATTGTCGCGGGTTGATCTTTGGCAACGGCTGTATAGGTAGGATACCAATTGCCCGAAGTGAGGAAGCGGAAATTACCATCCTTAACCAACTCGGTGGTGAGGACATATTTACGTTGATTGACGCGCTCGAGTTTGATAGCCTTCGAAGTTTCCCAACCGGCACCACATCCATTTCCTACTATATAAAGGTCGGGATACAGCACATCGAGGGAAGCAGTAACAGTCATGTTGTTGAGATCGGCGGTGAGAGTGTATACTCCGTTCTCAGCGACTGTAAACTTATTGTCGTTGCCTTTATTCTCCTTTTTCTCATAGAGCTGACACACAGTTCCGGGAGTAAGTACGGTGTTTCCGGGCTCAGCAATCTGCGAAGTATAGGATAGCGACCAGTTCTTTTCTGCAAGGAATTTGAACTCATCGTTTTTCTTGAGCTCACCAGTCCAGGAGTATACACCCGGATTCTGATTCTCCATGGCAATCACATTGTCAAGTTCCCATCCAGCCGGTGTAGCCGAACCAATAAGGTAAAGATCAGAGATACGCACGGTGGCACCGTCGGCCAATGTTCCATCGCCACGGTAAGTTTTGCCGTCGAGTAATAGCTCGACACGCATCTTATCGATTTCCTTGCTCACATCGCGGTTGCCCTCGCGACCTGTGCATTTTATTGTCACGGTATTACCATCGCGGTTGGCAGAGAATGTAAGCAAGGAGTAGTCACCGTTTCTGAAGCCCCAGCCTTCGCCGGCATCATGATAGAGAGTACCGGTAGCGGTGCCGTTTTCATCGAGACAGACAAACAAAGTCAGGGGCTCGTACATAGATTCGGTAGTGCTTTGGATTACACGGCCGGCCGGAACTATGCTTCCACCCTTTATCTTGAGTTCAGCCTGATATTGATCGTCAAGGTCACCGGGGACAACACTCATGGTTTCCCATATTCCCGAGGGCATGACCACATCCGATGCGAAAGCAGGAATCACCATAAGGTCGCTGCCAACAAGGAAGCTCTGCTGCTCTGAGCGCAAGGACATATCGGCAGGATCGGCAAAAAATACCGGTTGCATCACCGGGATACCGGTGACGTGTGCATTGCGGAATTGTGTATAGAAATAAGGGAGCAGACGATAGCGGCGTTCGATGGCCATCTTCGACGAGGCCTCAATTTCCTCGCCAAACGCCCACGGTTCCTTATTGTTGGTACCGGCACATGCATGTCCACGCACAAAGGGAAGGAATACACCGAAACCAATCCAGTTGGCCCATAGATCGGGCTCAGTGTTATTAAGGAAGCCGCCGATATCAGGACCGCTGAAAGGCTGACCGGAAAGGCCAAGCGTGAGCGACATCGGCACTGAGAGTTTCAGATGGTCCCAGCCGGCCCAGTTATCGCCGGTCCATGTAGCAGCATATCGGTGTCCACCGAGTATATTGGCACGTGTGAGTACAAACGGACGGCGGTCGGGATAGTGGGCCATCACGCCGTCGCGGGTAGCTTCCACCATCAGACGCCCGTAGGCATTGTGGTAGAGCATATGTGTGCCGGCGGGGAGATCGCCGCCACCACGGTGGGGTGTATCATAGGGCATGGTGCCGATACGGTCTGCCTGAGGGATGTCGTCATCTGTTACAGCCGGCTCATTCATGTCATTCCACACACCATCGATACCGTTCGACAGAAAGTCCTCATATAGATTAGCCCACCACTTGCGGGTATCCGGCATTGTGAAATCGGGGAATGCGCAGTAGCCGGGCCATACTTTCCCCTCATATACCGAGCCATCCGGACGCTTCACCCACACATCGTTGGCAGTGCCGGAGCGATATACATCGTAGTTATCATCGACCTTGGCTCCCGGATCTATCATATATACGGCACGGAAACCCTTCTGATGCAGGGATTCGTTGAGTGCTTTCGGATTGGGGAAATTGTTTTTATTGAACGTGAATATGCGATAGCCGTCCATATAATCGATATCCATCCATATGGCGTCGCAGGGAATATTGCGGCTACGGAAGTTATCGGCTATATTAGTCACCACGGCTTCCGACCCATATGAGAACCGGCACTGATGGTATCCAAGAGCCCAAAGCGGCGGCATCTCCATGGTTCCGGTGAGTTCAGCGAGGCCGCCAAGCACTTCCTGGGGTGTTGACCGATCGATCACATATACACGGAAAGGTGTGCCCTCGGTATTGAATGTAATCTTGTCGGAAGCTGTGGTCAGTTCGGCTTTCCATGAAGTGTCGAAGATGACACCGAATGCGCTTCCGTCGGGACGCACACCCATAACCCATGGATGCGACTGGTAGAGACGACTTCCGCCATCCACACCATATGCACCCGTGTCGGTGTTCCACAGTTTAATTTTCTTGCCATTACGCAACAACGGTCCTGTTACCTCTCCACCACCATATAGAGATATATCTCCGTCAAGGAATATCTCTGCAGAAGCTTTTCCGTCTGTCAAGTCGAAGACAGGCTTCACTGCCCAATCCCCGGGCAGTTCACCCTGCAGGGTTGGTTCTTCTTTTAAAATCAAGGATGGCGTTGTAGTCGCAGAATAGCCTTCGGGAACGAACTCCGCTATCCGGTCGCCAACAAGTCCTGCTGATGCCGATTTTATTTCGACCGCATCGGCACTGCATGGTAACAGACTCATGGCAATTGCCATGAGGAATGATGTAGTAATTTTGTGTTTTCTCATGATAGGATTTAACCTTAGATACAGTAGCACAAATTTAACACGCTTCATAACTCGGCGCTGTACGAGTCTTTGCCAAAAGTGTACACGTTCTGCAACGGCATGAACTATAGGGGTGCGGTAATTGTTGGAAGTACAGCACTAAACTACTTTATTATGAGCTACAAAATAGATGAAATCGAGGGCATAGGCCCCGCTTACGCCGAAAAACTAAAGGCTGCAGGCATATCGACTACCGAAGAGCTGCTCGAAAAGGGAGCTACAAAGAAAGGTCGTCAGGAAATAGCAGAAGCAACCGACATAACCGAAAAGCTGATTTTGAAATGGGTGAACCATGCCGATCTTTTCCGTATCAAAGGAGTGGCAGGCCAGTTCGCCGAACTTCTCGAGGCCTCGGGTGTGGATACGGTTAAAGAACTCCGCCATCGTGTGGCACTCAATCTTCTCCAGCGTCTCAACGAAGTGAACACACAGAAGAATCTGTGCAACCGCGTTCCTTCGCTCAAGGAAATCGAACATATGATCGAGCAAGCCAAGGAACTGCCTCCAGTAGTTACCTACTGATTCATACCAACGCAAAGACGGCTGCCGGTGATTCCGACAGCCGTCTTTGCATGTTGAGTTTTATTCAGTATCAGTTGAATGCAGAGCGGAGTTCACTCATGGCGGCATCGAGGCCTTCGGCATCCTTGCCACCGGCCTGAGCAAAACCGGGCTGGCCACCACCGCCACCCTTGATGAGTTTGGCGGCCTGGCGCACTATCTGCGAGGCATTGTACGTGGCTGTGAGGTTATTGTCGACCATAACAGTGAGCAGAGGCTTTCCTGCGGCATCGGCTGTAGCGGCAATGAAGACAGTGTCGTCGGGAGCCAGCTCGCGGATGCGGAATGCTGTCGCTTTAACAACCTCAGGCACACGGACGCCATTCATAGCCACCACCTTGACACCAGAAGATATTGTTTCGGCATTATCAAGCAATTTATGGGCAAGAGCATCGACACGCTCGGCAAAGTATAGTTCTGCCTGCTTGCGAAGTTCCTGGTCTTCCTCGATCTGCTTGCGGAGAGCGGCAACGATATCGGGAGCATTGTTGAACATCTCGCCAATGGAGCGGAGTGTGTTCTGCACATCTGACATCATGTTTTCCACGGCAGGACCTGTGATGGCTTCGATTCGGCGTATGCCTGCGGCAATGCTCGATTCCGAGATGATCTTAATCATACCTATATTACCGGTATTGGCCACATGTGTGCCACCGCACAGCTCGATGGAGTCGCCATAGCGCACCACGCGCACTTCGTCGCCATATTTCTCGCCGAAGAGAGCCATGGCGCCCATGGCACGTGCCTCGGCTATGGGAAGATGACGGTGCTCGTCGAGGGGCATTGCCTCGCGCACACGGCGGTTGGCAAGGCGTTCGACAGCTTCGATTTCCTCGCGTGTGAGCTTCTGGAAATGCGAGAAGTCGAAACGCAGCACATCGGGCGAAACAAACGAACCTTTCTGCTCCACATGCGTACCAAGCACATCGCGCAGAGCCTGGTGGAGAAGGTGTGTTGCCGAGTGGTTACGCGACACAGCCGCACGTACGTCCTCGTCGATGGCTGCTACAAATTTTGCAGCGGGGTCGGACGGCATTTTATCGGTTATATGCACGGCTGTACCGGTCTCGCGTTTGGTGTCGGTTATTGTCACCACCTCGCCGGTGACGGCATCGGTGAGTGTACCGCGGTCGCCAACCTGTCCACCCATCTCGGCATAGAAGGGTGTGCGGTCGAGGATAATCTGATAGAACGCACGGTTCTTCTGCTTCACGTGGCGGTAGCGCAGTATGCGGCATTCCACCACCGATGAATCGTAGCCCACGAATTCTTCTTCACCGTCGGCAAGAATCACCCAGTCGCCGGCTTCGACAGCGGCGGCGCTGCGTGCACGAGCCTTCTGTGCGGCCATCTCGCTATCGAACTCAGCCTGGTCGATGGTCATACCATAGTCCTTGAGAATAAGGAGCGTGAGGTCGAGAGGGAAGCCATAGGTATCGTAGAGAGTAAAAGCCTGTTTGCCGGAAATCGACGTTTTGCCTTCGGCCTTGGCGGCTTTGGCGGCGTCGTCGAGCAAACGGATACCATTTTCGAGCGTGCGCAGGAATGCGTCTTCCTCTTCCTTAATGACCTTGATGATGAGATCGCGCTGAGCAGGGAGCTCGGGATATGCCTCGCCCATGTTGTCGATAAGAGTGTCGACAAGGCGATACATGAATGCTTTCTTCTGGTCGAGGAAGGTATATGCATAGCGTACGGCGCGACGGAGTATGCGGCGTATCACATAGCCGGCCTTGGCATTCGAGGGCAGCTGAGAGTCAGCGATCGAGAATGCGATGGTACGCACATGGTCGGCGATGACTCGCATGGCTACGTCGACGTGGTGATCGACGCCGTATTTCTTTCCGCTGAGGTCGGATATCTTGGCAATAATGGGAGTGAATACGTCGGTGTCGTAGTTTGAAGTCTTGCCCTGGAGAGCCATGCAGAGACGTTCGAAGCCCATACCGGTGTCGATCACTTTTGCGGGCAGTGGCTCGAGCGAGCCGTCGGTCTTGCGGTTGTACTGCATGAACACCAGATTCCAGATCTCGATGACCTGAGGATGGTCGTGGTTCACGAGTTCAGCTCCGGGCTTGGCTGCACGCTCTTCGTCGCTGCGCAGGTCGATATGGATTTCGGAGCAGGGACCGCAGGGGCCTGTATCGCCCATCTCCCAGAAGTTATCGTGCTTATTTCCGTTGAGGATGTGGTCGGCGGGCAGATGCTTTGCCCAGATAGAGGCAGCCTCGTCGTCGCGGGCAAGCCCTTCGTCGGGAGCACCTTCGAACACGGTGGCATAAAGGCGCGAGGGATCGAGTTTGAGCACGTCAACGAGGTATTCCCATGCCATGTCGATGGCTTCGGCCTTGAAGTAGTCGCCGAACGACCAGTTGCCGAGCATCTCGAACATGGTGTGATGGTAGGTGTCGAGACCCACTTCCTCGAGGTCGTTGTGCTTGCCGCTGACGCGGAGACACTTCTGCGAGTCGGCCACGCGACGCGACTTCGGCACTGCGTTTCCTAAGATAATATCCTTGAACTGGTTCATGCCCGCGTTGGTGAACATGAGAGTAGGGTCATCTTTAATCACCATGGGCGCGGAGGGTACTATGCGGTGCCCTTTCGACTGGAAAAAGTCCTTGAAGGACTGTCGTATTTCTTTGGCGGTAAGCATATTTTATAAGTATGTCGATTGACTTGAATAGTGGACAGCGGACCATTTTGCGAAAAAATCGCTATCTTTGCGCTATCAAGGCGCAAAATTACTTGAAATTTCGCGCTTTCGCAAATTTTCATCATCGTGAGCCAAAAAACCTTCTACCGATACAACGCTGTAACAGGCCAATATGAGCGCGTGTACCCCTCGGCACGCAGCCGCGCCATGGTGCAGATGCGCCAGTTCGGATGGGCTGCCGCGGTGGTTATAGCTCTGGTGGCTGTACTTTTCAGTCTGCTCGAATTTCCACGCGAGCGCCGGCTCAGAGAGCAGAACGAACGCCTTGAGGCGCGTCTGGAAATTCTCAACCGTCAGGCCGATGAAGCCCTCGCCGTGATGGAGGACATTGCCGAGCGCGACAATAATTTCTACCGTGTGATGATGCAGGCCGAGCCTCTGGGACGGTCGCGACGGCTGGCCGGCCTCGAACGACAGCGAAACATCGACAGGCTCGATTCCCTGTCGGACGCGAAACTCGTAAGTACCGTCGAGAACAAGCTCGACCAGCTCGACCGCATGATATTTTCACAGATACAATCTTTCGACTTCCTTGCCGATGAGGCAACAGGGCAGAAAGACCGCATAGCCCATACCCCCGCCATACAGCCCGTGCCCGAAAAATACCTGCGGACCATGGCTTCGGGCTATGGCGTGCGAGTAGACCCGGTATATGGCACCACAAAGTTCCATGAAGGCATGGATTTCTCAGCGCCGCCCGGAACCCCGGTCTATGCAACTGCCGACGGCACCGTGGCTTCTGCGTCGTGGCAGGGTGCATATGGCAATATGATTGAAATCCGCCATGGCTACAACTACTCCACCCGCTATGCCCACCTGTCGAAAATAGGCGTGCGCCCTGGACAGACCGTGCATCGCGGCGACCTCATCGGCGAAGTAGGCAATACCGGAAAATCTACAGGGCCGCACCTGCACTACGAAGTGCGCTACCGCGGAGCTCCGCAGAACCCAGTGAACTACTATTTCTTCGACCTATCGCCACAGCAATACGATGAAATTATACGTCTGGCCGAAAATGCCGGGCATGTAATGGACTAATCCACTTTCTAATTAATAATTGATTTTCTAATTAATAATTGATAATGAATAATTAACAATGAATCAATACAAATCCAGCCTTTACACAATTATTAATTATCCATTATTAATTATCCATTATTAATTATCCATTATTAATTATC
>CAJUOB010000004.1:78171-194542 GCA_910587915.1 uncultured Muribaculaceae bacterium
ATTATTAATTATCCATTATTAATTATCCATTATTAATTATCCATTATTAATTATCATCGTGGATTTAGACAAAAAATTCTATCGAATCGGCGACGTAGCCGAGCTGCTCGACCTGCCGCAGTCGACTCTCCGCTTCTGGGAGAACAATATTCCGGAAGTGCGACCACGACGCACGCAAGGTGGCTCGCGCATGTACTCACCGGCCGATATCGAAAGGCTGCGTATCATCAAATTTCTAATCAAGGACAAAGGATTGAAAGTGGATGCAGCCCGCGAACATCTGCGCAAAAACCGTCGTGCCGTCGAAAAGACACATGAGGTCATCATGAGGCTTCAGGAAGTGCGCCGTCGCCTGGATTCGCTTCTCTATGCCCTCGACTACAGGCCTAAAACAGAGTGAGCTGTACGCCCGGAGCGGCGGGACTGATGAAAAGCGAGCGGCATGCACGCCAACCGCGGCTTGTATTTAGCACGCTCAGTTGTACAAGCCCGACCACCGACCCTACAGCGCAGCGGATGGCACGGTATACATCGGCAAATGAAGTGAAGCCGTCGGAAGTGAAGGTTGCCACTGTCCGTCCCTTATAGGATGCTGTGGCGCAAAGAATATCGGAAGAAGAGATGGGTGTCATTTTTGCTGTTTTGTTTGTTTACACTGCAAATTTAGCCCCGCGCATATGCCATAATTGTGCACGCCTATAACAAAAAGAGTTAATAGACATTTATTATTGACTATATAATCGTTTAATATAAAAACGTTTCTCTATGAAAGCCCTACACCATATTCTCGCCATAGCGCTACTGGCATCGTCCACGATTGCCAATGCCGCCGACCCGATGGCCACAACCTACTCCATGACCCAATGCGAAGGGTCTCTGACTCCATACCGCGAACCGGCGGCAGAACCGGCATATCCCGACTCCCTCGTGCCTGTGTTCGTGAACCATGTAGGGCGCCATGGAGCACGCTACCCAGCATCGGCATCCAACTGCCTGACACTGCGGAAAGCATTGCTCCGCGCCGACAGCCTCGGCACCATCACCCCGCTTGGACGCCAACTTCAGAAACTCAACGAACGCGTAATCGCCATCAGCAACGGCCGCTGGGGTGCACTCGACTCGCTCGGCATAGCCGAACAGGAAGGAATCGCCACCCGAATGTTCTACAACTACACCGAGGTATTCAGCAACGGCGGTGTGGTGCAGGCACTTTCATCGTATTCTCCCAGAGCCATGATGAGCATGTATGCCTTCACACACCAGCTCGACCGACTCAGCAACCGCCTCACGTTCACCACCTCGACAGGACGCATCAACTCTGCACTTATGCGACCCTTCGATACAGTACAGTCCTACCTCGATTTCCGCAAAGACAAGACCTGGGAACCGCCCTACAAGGAATATCTCATGCAGTTCTGCCCCACAAGCGCACTTGCCCGCGTGCTGGGTGAAAACTATCCGCACACCGACGCTAAGGCCGAGAAAGAACTTGCACTTGTGGAATATTACGTAGTATCGGGGCTACAGGCCATGGGCGAAAAGTCGGAAATGTCGGTATACTTTTCTGAAAGCGAAGCCAATGCCTTGTGGAGCTGTTTCAACCTGCGGCAGTATCTTCAGCGTACGGCGACAACTATCTCCGCTGTACCCGCCGAGATTGCAGCCGATCTGGTGATGAACCTGATAGAGACCACCGATGCATTTATATCCGGAGCCGATCCCGCAGCTTGCGCCATACTGCGGTTTGGCCATGCCGAAACCCTCATGCCACTGTTATCGCTCATACGCGTGCCCGGCTGCAATTACCTCACCAACTACTTCGACACAGTTGCCCAGCACTGGCGCGACTTCGATGTAGTGCCAATGGCGGCAAATGTACAGTTTGTACTTTTCAAAGCCCGGAAATCCGGCAAATACTACATGCGGGTAGAACTCAACGAACGTCCTGTGGCGCTACGTCAGGGCGATACCGCCACCATCTATCCTTGGGGTGAGCTACGCAGATATCTGACCAATTGCATTCCCATGCTGTAAATACAGCCTGCGCGCACATCACGCAGCTGCCTTTTTGAGGCAGCCATCGCTATAGCCACCATAGGTTATTATAGGTCGATGCTGCGATTTTGCCATAATATGCTTTTTTTTTGCTATTTTTGCGGTCTAAGAAAGTATTGGCATATGAATACATCGGTCATCATCCGCTTCGTAATCCTGGGTCTGCTGTGGCTCGGACTGGTAGGCTACATACTGACTCACGCCCAAATAACCCTCTACACCATATTCATAATCTTCGCATCTGCCATAATCATTTTTGTGCCGATGTATAAAAAATATATAAAGAAATGAGCGCCCAAGCACAACCGGGCTCTCTGCTCGCCAAAATAGACAGCCCCGCCGACCTCAGGAAACTGACAATCGAGGAGCTGCCACAGCTATGCGCCGAGATACGGCAATTCCTTATCGATTCACTAGCTGTCAACCCCGGACACTTTGCCTCGAGCATGGGTGCCGTGGAGATGACTGTGGCCCTTCACTATGTTTTCGACACACCCTACGACCGCATTGTATGGGACGTGGGGCATCAGGCCTACGGGCATAAACTACTCACCGGCAGGCGCGACGCCTTTGCATCGAACCGTACATTCGGGGGATTGAGCGGCTTCCCCAATCCTGATGAAAGCCCCTACGACTCCTTCTCGGCCGGACATGCATCCAACTCCATATCGGCAGCCCTCGGCATGGCCATCGCCGCAAAACTCAAAAGCGACGAACCTCGCCGGAATGTGGTGGCGGTAGTAGGCGATGCCTCCATCAGCGGCGGCCTTGCATTCGAGGGACTAAACAATGCAGCCAACACTCCGAATAATCTGCTGATTGTGCTCAACGACAACGACATGTCGATCGACCGCAATGTCGGCGCCCTCAACTCTCAGCTGGCCCATATCAATACCTCGCGGATATACAACGATATACGCTTCAAGGCATTCAAGGTGCTGAAGAAGCTGCATCTGGTGAGCGACCGTCGCAAAGGCGCTCTTCTACGTTTTAACAACAGCCTCAAATCGCTGCTTTCGAAACAGCAAAATATTTTCGAGGGACTAAACATACGCTATTTCGGACCTTTCGACGGCCACGACATAGCAACAATAGTGAGAGTTCTCACCGATATCCGCGACATGGAAGGTCCACGGATTCTCCATCTGCGCACCGTGAAAGGCAAGGGATACGCACCGGCGGAAGCCGACCCTGCATCGTGGCATGCACCCGGCAAATTCGATCCGGCGACAGGCCGACGCCAGTCGTCAACGCCCGGTGCTCCACTGAAATATCAGGATGTATTCGGCAACACACTGCTCGAACTCGCACGCAAGAACGACCGCATAGTGGCCATCACAGCCGCCATGCCCTCGGGCACATCGATATCGACCATGCAGGCCGAGATGCCCGAGCGTGTATTCGACGTCGGCATATCCGAAGGACACGCCGTGACATTTGCCGGCGGTCTTGCCAAAGACGGCATGCGGCCATTCGTGGGCATCTACTCGAGCTTTCTACAGCGCGGCTACGACCATATTATCCACGACGTGGCCCTGCAGCGGCTCCCAGTCACCTTCTGCATAGACCGCGCAGGTATCGTGGGAGAGGATGGTGCCACCCACCACGGTGCATTCGATATAGCGTATATGCGTTCGGTGCCCGGCATGATTGTGGCATCGGGACGCGATGAGCATGCCCTGCGCAATCTGCTCTTCACCGCCCAGGCCGCCGACCATGGCCCATTCGCTATCCGCTACCCTCGTGGCGGAGGAAAGCTCACCGACTGGCGCAATGAAATGCACACAATGCCTATAGGCAAGGGCGAAAAACTTTCGGATGGCCACGACATAGCAGTTCTGACAATAGGCCCGGTAGCCGCCGAAGCAGCCACTGCTATCGAACGCGCCAAAGCCGATGGCATCAGCGCCGCACACTGCGACATGATATTCGCCAAACCCATCGACGAAGAGATACTCGCCGAGGTCGCTGCCATGAACTGCCCCGTGGTGACAGTGGAAGACGGCACCATCGATGGCGGCATGGGAAGTGCCGTGGCCGACTGGTTCGCCGCCAACGGCACTCCGCGCACTGTAGTCCGTCTGGGAATGCCCGACCGATTCATTCCGCAAGGCACACCCGCCCAGCTCCACGCCATGTGTGGCTACGACAGTGAGGGTATTCTGGCCGCAATACGCAGCCTGGTGCCCTGCAAGGCCAAAACTCCAATCAATAGCCTATGAAGATAGTGATAGCAGGCGCCGGAGAGGTCGGTTCGCATCTGGCGAAGCTCCTGTCGGCAGAAGAACAGGATATTACTCTAATAGATGAGAACACCGAGCGACTTGCTGTGCTCGATGCGAACTACAACCTCATGACGGTGGTGGGCGACCCAACCTCGTTCGCCACATTGCGCGAGGCACGCGCCGGATCGTGCGACCTGTTTATCGCAGTAACGCCCTACGAGTCCAACAACATCGTGGCATGCTCCATAGCCAAGAACCTCGGAGCACAGACCACGGTGGCACGCATCACATCCTACGACTTCATGAACCCGGCCAATACCAAGCACGTGAGACACATCGGCGTCGACCACGTGATCTATCCCGAACAGGTAGCCGCCGAGGAAATCATCACTTCGCTGAGCCGGTCGTGGATACGAAATTGGTTCGAACTCCACGAAGGCGCTATCATCCTTGCCGGTGTAAAACTACGCCAAGGCGCTCCTATAACCGGAATGAAGCTGAAGGATTTTGCCTTTACAAACCGACATTTCCACGTGTCGGCCATAAAGCGCAACCACGAGACCATCATTCCGCGAGGCGACGACCACATAGAGAACGGCGACATACTCTACTTCACCACTACGCGCGACCATATAGAAGATCTCCTCACTCTCACCGGAAAGACCGAGCACAAGATACGCCGCGTGCTCATAATGGGAGGTTCGAAAATAGCGGTACGCTTGGTAAATCTGGCCGGCAACCGCTTCAAATTCAAGATTGTGGAGAGCGATATCGATATATGTCGAAAACTGCCGCAGAAGTGTCCCGACTGTGAAATCATACACGGCGACGCACGCGACGCAGATCTGCTCGCCGACATTGGAATTGCCGATATGGATGCTTTCGTGGCCCTTACCGACAGCTCCGAGACCAACATTTTCACATGCCTCACGGCAAAAGAATTAGGCGTAAAGAAGACTGTCGCCGACGTAGAGAACATCCAGTTCATATCGCAGGCCGAGAACCTCAATATCGGCATGGTGGTCAACAAAAAGCTGCTTGCGTCGAGCACCATCTTCCAGCTGCTGCTCGATGCCGACTCCTCGACCTCGAAATGCCTGGCTCTTGCCGACGCAGAAGTAGCCGAACTCGAGGTGCATGAAGGTTCGAAGATAACCCGCTCGCCTGTAAAAGACCTGAAATTGTCGCACGACATGACACTCGCCGGCCTCATACGCAATGGCGAAGGTATGCTCATCACCGGTAACACCGTGCTGCAAGCCGGCGACCACGTGCTCGTGTTCTGCCTCGCAGGAGCACTCCACAAGGTAGAAAAATTATTCAACTGATGGCCCTCTTCAAACTGTCGCACAGGCACTTCATCAACTGGCGCATATTGGCGCGCATCATGGGATGGCTTCTGCTTATTGAAGGCATTTTCATGTTGGTGCCCACGCTCACATGCGTGGCCTACGGCGAATCCGACTGGCTGCCTTTTGCCGCCACAGCCGCACTCACGCTTGCCACTGGCACCGCTTTGGCCCGATTCTCGCATCCGATATCCATCCACATGGGCAAACGCGACGGATATCTGCTCACCGCAATGGTATGGGTGGTATTCTCGGTGTTCGGCATGATTCCGTTTCTGTTCTGCACCAAGGCCGTAGGATTGTCCGACGCATTCTTCGAGGCTATGTCGGGCTTCACCACCACCGGAGCGTCGGTGCTCGACAGCATCGAAGGCATGAGCCACGGCATACACTTGTGGCGCGCACTGATGCAGTGGATAGGGGGTATGGGTATAATACTGTTCACGCTCGCCGTAATACCGATGCTCAACCACTCGGGCGGCATGCAGATGTTCAATGCCGAAGTCACCGGAATCACGCACGACAAAATACAGCCGCGTATCAGCCAGACTGCCAAGAGTCTATGGCTGATATATATCGGCCTCACAGCTGTGCTTATACTCCTGCTATGGGCAGGCCCGATGAATCTTTTCGACAGCTTCTGCCATGGCTTCGGGGCTATATCCACCGGTGGCTATTCCTCGCATGAAGACGGAATTGCGGCGTGGACCGATTCTCTCTACATCAAGATTGTACTGATCGTGTTCATGTTTCTTGGAGGCGTCAACTTCGGTCTTATCTACAAATGTCTGCAGGGCAATTTCAGCTCACTACGCACCAACGATGTATTCCGCACGTATGTGGCCATAATACTTGGCATGCTCGTGCTATTCTCCACCACAATACTGCTCCGCGGCCAGGCCTCCAACTGGGTCGAAGCGATTATCGACCCACTTTTCCAGATAGTGTCGACAATTACATCGACAGGCTTCAGCACCAGCAACTATGAGGCTTGGGGACCATTTGTGCTATCACTGACTTTTGTCATGATGTTTTTCGGTGCATGTGCCGGAAGCACCAGCGGTGGTGCAAAAATCGACCGCATACTCTATCTGTTTAAAAACGCTCACAACGAACTCTACCGATGCCTCTTCCCCAACTCCATAATGTCGGTGAAAGTCAACGACCGCGTGGTCAATCCCGAGCTTGTGAGCAAGGTGATAGCCTTCCTGTGCATCTACATGCTGCTCATAGTAGCCGGAGGCATGGCTCTGACAGCATGCGGAGTACCACTCGTCGACGCCTTCTTCTCCTCATTCTCATGCCTGTCGAACACAGGGCTCGGCGCCGGCGTCACCGGATATGGCAACTCCTACGACATACTGCCCGATACGGCCAAATGGATACTATCGTTCCAGATGCTCACCGGACGTCTCGAAATCTTCACTATTCTGGTGCTGTTCACGCCGGCATTTTGGCGCCGCTGACACCGTAATCACCCACTTATGGCCAGACACAACCAACTCGGAAAATGGGGCGAGGACCTCGCATGCGATCTTCTCGTAGCCGACGGTTGGGCCATAGCAGAACGCAACTGGCGCCTCGGACACCTCGAAATCGACATCATAGCCATGAACACCAACACCATCGTTTTTGCCGAGGTAAAGACACGTGCCGACATCGACGAGGACCCCTTCGAGGCCATAGACCGCCGCAAAATATCCAATATGGTTCGTGCCGCCGACGCCTATCTGGCCATGCACCCCGACCTGCGACAAAATCCACGCTTCGACCTCTTCGGCATATCCGGCACCCCCGACAACCACCGCCTCGAACACCTCCCCGACGCCTTCGATCCCCCTCTCCGCTCATATTGACTGCCACATCCTTACACTAAATTGGCACAATAAGCGCCGGAGACATCAAAATGTTGGGCTGATTTAGAAAGTGTTTGGGGAGAAATGCTTAATTTCGCGTAGGAAAATAAATTTGAGCATATGAGCATACATGCAGAACGAATCGAAGCGCTGCGCGGCCTTATGAAAGAGGCCGGCGTAGCAGCTGTTATAATACCTCAGGCCGACCCGCACCTCGGCGAATATCTCGCACCCCATTGGCAGGCACGCCGCTGGTTCTCGGGCTTCAGCGGCTCGGCCGGCGACCTCGTGGTTACCCTAAGCGAGGCCCTTCTCTGGACCGACTCACGCTATTTCCTTCAAGCAGCCGACCAGCTCAATGGCACCGGCGTGGTGCTGATGAAGGACGGCCTGGCAGAGACTCCGTCTATAGCCGGATATCTATGCTCGGCTCTCAAAGCCGGCGACAAGGTGGGTGTAGACGGAATGTTGTTCTCGGCACCTGCACTGCAGGACCTCAGCGACATGCTGGCTAAAAAGGGTATCGCCATCGACTGCCATTTCGATGTAATCGACCGTCTGTGGTCGGACCGACCGGCACTCCCCGACGGCAAGATATTTGTACACGACGAGAAATACGCAGGCCGCAGCGCCCGCGAGAAAATGGCCGATGTACTCGCCCACGCGGCCGCAGAAGGTGCCCAGGCTGTATTTATGTCGGCACTCGATGAAATAGCGTGGACTCTCAACATTCGTTGCGACGATGTACGCCACACTCCCGTAGCCACTTCATATCTGTATCTGTCGGAAGAAACAAAAGTGCTCTTTATATCGGCAGCCAAACTTACCGATCAGACCGTTGCCTACCTCGCCGCACAAGGAGTTGCCACACGCCCCTATGGCGATGTAGCATCTTTCCTCAGCGCTCTACCCGATGCCACCCGCGTGCTTATCGACCCGGCACATACCTCCGGGGCTGTAGTAGATATACTTGGCAGCCGCTCGGTGAATGTAGCCGTGTCGCCGGCTGCAGTGATGAAATCGGTGAAAAACGAAACTCAGCTCGACGGCGTACGTCATGCCATGGTACGCGATGGCGCAGCACTGGTCAAGGCATTCATGGAGCTCGAAAAACGTATGGCTACCGGCGAACGCACTACAGAAATCGATGTAGACACTCTGCTCCGCAAACACCGTTCGGCCCAGGATCTGTTCTTCGATGAAAGCTTCGACACAATTGCCGGCTACGGTCCCCATGGAGCTATCGTTCACTACAGCGCCACACCCGAAAGCAGCTCAGATCTCGCTCCCGAAGGGCTTCTGCTTGTCGACTCGGGTGCACAATATCTCGACGGCACCACCGACATCACCCGTACAATCGCACTTGGCACACCTACCGCCGATGAGAAGCGCGACTTCACCCTAGTGATGAAAGGCCATATAGCACTGGCCTCGACCGTATTCCCGGCAGGGACACGAGGCGCGCAGCTCGATGCTATCGCACGTCAGTTCCTATGGAAAAACGGTCTGAGCTATCTCCACGGCACCGGACACGGTGTAGGCCACTTCCTGAGCGTGCACGAAGGCCCCCACAGCATACGCCTCAACAACGTCGAGGCTCCGCTTCTACCCGGCTCCATCACCTCGAACGAGCCCGGCGTATACCGCGAAGGCGTGCACGGCATCCGGTGCGAGAATCTCGTACTATGCCACCGCGTGATGGAAACCGAATTCGGAACATTCCTCGGCTTCGAGACCCTCACGCTCTTCCCCTTCGACCGCACTCTCTTCGACCTCTCTATAATGACACCCGAAGAAATAGCATGGGTCGACCGCTACCACGCCACCGTGCGCGAACGCCTCACCCCGGCTCTCGACACCGAGGAAGAGCGCCGCTGGCTCGAAGAGCGCACCCAACCGCTTTGAAATAATTATGAATTACGGAATTATGAATTATGTGCCATGATTTTCGATCTCGGATATAATTCATAATTCATGGTTCATAATTCATAATTCTTAATCCATAATTAAAGAAAAATGGCTTTGATAATACCTTTGCGGGGCTTCACCCCGAAAATGGGAAGCGACTGCTTCCTGGCGGAAAACGCCACCATAATAGGCGACGTGACCATGGGCGACGGATGCTCGGTGTGGTTCAACACCGTGCTGCGCGGCGATGTCAACACCATTACCATCGGCGACCGAGTTAACATTCAGGACGGTTCGGTGCTCCATACCCTCTATCAGAAATCGACCATCGAGATTGGCAACGACGTATCGATAGGACATAATGTGACCATCCACGGTGCAAAAATCCACGACTTCGCCCTCATTGGTATGGGCTCGGTGGTGATGGACGATGCCGTGGTAGGCGAAGGTGCAATTGTGGCTGCCGGCGCCGTGGTGCTGTCGCGGACACAGATCGGACCTAACGAACTATGGGGCGGAGCTCCGGCTAAATTCATCAAAATGGTCGACCCGGCGCAAGCCCGCGAGATAAACGTGAAAATAGCCCGC
This sequence comes from uncultured Muribaculaceae bacterium, assembly GCA_910587915.1. GTDB lineage: Bacteria > Bacteroidota > Bacteroidia > Bacteroidales > Muribaculaceae > CAG-873. The sequence continues at coordinate 88,153 of CAJUOB010000004.1, forward strand.
AACTACCTCATGTACTCCAAGTGGTACGACGAGCCCGAAATAAAATGAAATTCAATCTGAAAACTCTCGACAATTTCCGTCGCAACCATCCGGTAATCACCCATCTGGTGCTCATCATCGCAACCGGGCTGGTGGTGCTGTGGGGCGTGCTCATGTTCCTCGACTACTGGACACTCCACGGCGAGACCTCGGTGGTGCCCGAAATAAAGCAGAAAAGCTACCGCGAAGCCAAGGCTCTGCTGGCTGCCAACGGCCTCAATATAGAGATTTCCGACTCGATCTACGATCGCAGCATGGCACCCGGCATGGTGGTGGAATCATGGCCCAAGGCCGGCGCTGTGGTCAAGGCCGACCGTCAAGTCTATGTCACCGTCACAGCATTCTCACCCAAACAGGTGACTATATCGATGCCGCTCACCGGCAATGTATCGTCGCGCCAAGCCATTTCATATCTGCGCGGCATAGGCATAACCGATGTGCGTCTGGTATATGTGCCGTCGGAATTCCCCGACCTTGTGATGGGTGCACGCTACGGCGACACGCCCCTCGCCGTCGGATCTGTGATCCCTGTCACGTCGACCGTAACCCTCGAAATCGGCAATGGTCCCGCTGAGGAAGAAGTCGACACCATCGACGAGGCTGTGGAAACCATTTTCGACAGCGACACCGACGTATATGAGTGATTTTTTTCCTAAGCATCAACAGCATGGCTGAAGAAGACGACAGCGACGACAGAATAATAGAAATCGACGGCAACGAACTCTACGAGCACTTCCGCTTTGTAGCCGACAAAGGCCAGGAGTTGCTGCGAGTGGACAAATTTCTGGTGGCACGCCTGCAGAAATCATCGCGCAACCGCGTGCAGCAGGCCGCCGAGGCCGGTTGCATCCTCGTGAACGGCAAGCCGGTAAAAAGCAACTACCGCGTGAAGCCTCTCGACGTAGTGCAGGTGGTGATGGACCGCCCACGCTACGAATTTGAGATCGTTGCACAGGATATACCTCTCGATATAGTATACGAAGACCGGCACGTACTGGTGGTGAACAAACCCGCCGGACTGGTGGTGCATCCCGGCCACGGCAACTACGATGGCACGCTCGTTAATGCTCTGGCATGGCACTTCCGCGACACTCCCGACTACGACGTCAACGACCCGCGTCTTGGCCTTGTGCACCGAATCGACAAAGACACTTCCGGACTGCTCGTGGTAGCCAAGACACCCGATGCAAAGACCGACCTCGGGCGCCAGTTCTTCAATAAAACCACCAAGCGCGAGTATGTGGCAGTGGTATGGGGCATACCCGAACCGGCTGATGGCACCGTGGCCACCAACATAGGCCGCTCGCCCAAGGATCGCCTGCAGATGACCACCTTCCCCCTCGATGGTCCCGACGGCAAACGCGCCGTGACACACTACTCCGTAACCGAGCCTCTGGGCCATGTATCGGTTGTGAAATGCGTGCTCGAGACCGGTCGCACCCATCAGATACGCGTACACATGAAGCATCTTGGTCATCCGTTGTTCAACGACGCCCGCTACGGCGGCGACCAGATACTTCGCGGACTACGCTCGTCGTCCTATCAGGCATTCGTGCGGAACTGCATGGAAATCTGTCCACGCCAGGCACTCCATGCCCGCACACTCGGCTTCGTTCACCCCCACACAGGAGAAGAAATGTTCTTCACAGCCGACATCCCATCCGACATGGCCACCCTCATCGACCGATGGCGCACCTACTCCACTGCAGCAAAACAGTAAAACAGGCGACGATCAAAGCCACCGACACTGGACCGGCCAGGATAATTTCAAAGTAATGATACAATAAAGCCGTAGCCGGCATTAATTTAATGAAAAGGACACATCGCTCGCCGATGCGTCCTTTTTATTATCTTTGCACACAAAACCAATGTATTGATGACTACCGATAAACTTTCTGATATTGATTATGGGCTGATTGGCTATCCGTTGGGCCATTCGTTCTCTAAAAAATTCTTCACAGAATTATTTGCAAAAGAAGGCAAGAATCTCAAGTATGACAATTTCGAGTTGCCGCAGCTCGATCCCGCCGCCCTCTACTCGCTGGTGCTTCTCAACCCTAAGCTGAGAGGATTCAATGTCACCGCACCCTACAAAGAGGCTATAATGGAATATCTCGACTCTGTCGAGGGAGTGGCAGCCGAAATCGGAGCTGTCAACACTGTGAAAGTGGTGCGCGATGACACCGGCCGGGTGCTACGGCTTGAGGGTTACAACACCGACGTGACAGGTTTCCGCGAAAGCTTGCGCCCGCTTGTCGAAGGAATGGAAGGCGCAGGAGCACTTGTTCTGGGCACCGGCGGTGCTTCGAAAGCTGCTTGCGAAGGACTACGCCAGCTCGGTCTGCAGCCCGTACGTGTATCGCGCTCGCACAAGGATGCCGACACCCTGCTCTACTCCGACCTCGACGCCGCCACAATGGCAGCCCATCCTGTGGTGGTGAACTGTACTCCGCTGGGTACTGCGCCGGCTACCGATGGCTGCGCTCCGCTGCCATTCGATCTTCTTCCCGAAGGCGCCGTATGCTTCGACATGGTCTACAATCCGGCTGAGACCACTTTCATGCGCCGTGCAGCCGCACATGGAGCCCGCACAAAGAACGGTCTTGAAATGCTGCACCGTCAGGCTCTCGCCTCGCGCGACATATGGGACAAGGGGAGTGGGAAGTGAGGAGTTTGTAGTTAGAAGTTAGGAGTTAGGAGTTGGCAGTGAAGAGTTTGTAGTTAGAAGTTAGGAGTGAGAAGTTCGATGTGTGACACTGAGATACAGCATATTTCACAGCCAACTCCTAACTCCTCACTCCTAACTTCTCTCGTCTCCCCCCACTACTCACTCCTAACTCCTAACTTCTAACTACAAACTCTTCACTTCGTCTTTTTGGGTCGCTTTTTGTAGCGGCAGATAGCATCGTTTATGATCCACTGAAGTTGGCCGTTGACTGATCGGAATTCATCAGCGGCCCATCGCTCCACTATCTCCATTGTCTCAGGGTCGAGTCTCAGCAAAAATCCTTTATTTTGAACTTTTTTCTCCAAAACTATCAGACTTTTAGCTTCTACTGATAAAGAGTACCGGTGTTCACCACAGGTTGTGCGGGTTCATCGGCGCAAAGCACTACCAAAAGGTTGCTGACCATCGCAGCCTTACGTTCGTCGTCGAGTTCGACCACGTTCTCTTCCGACAACTGATTGAGAGCCATTTTCACCATCGACACAGCACCTTCCACAATTTTTTCCCGGGCCGAGATTATAGCCGACGCCTGCTGGCGACGCAGCATCACAGCGGCAATCTCAGGTGCATACGCCAAATAATTCAAGCGGGCTTCCACCACCGATATACCGGCCATGGCCAGACGCTCATTAATCTTGTGCTCAAGCTGCTCATTGATTTCATCGCCACCACTGCGCAGAGTCAGCTCGTTGCTGTTATTGTCGGTATCATCATAGGCATAGTGCCCTGTCACCTCACGGAGCGCAGCATCGCTCTGAATTCTCACAAACTCGCTCAGCGCGTCATCGCGTGTCTTCACCGGACGCTCATCTTTTTCCGATACCACCACAGTAGCAGTGGGGGCATCTACATCGAAGACAGCGCGGTAGGTATCCTTAATCTTCCATACCAGCACCATGCCTATCATCACGGGATTTCCTATCTTATCGTTGACCTTTATCGGCTCGATATCCATGTTGCGGATACGAAGCGACATCTTCACCCGGCTCATAAACGGATTTATCCAGAAGAATCCCGTCTGTCGGAATGTACCGCGATATTTGCCGAAAAATATCATCACACGCGATTGATTGGGCTGCTGCGTGAAGAAGCCACACAGAATAATAATCCACACGACAAACAGCACCACAGCTCCTACTATCGGCAGCCAGAGCGGCAAACCGATATATCCATTAAATGCCTCCAGCACTGAAAGCACAGTGAGAAGCGGTATCACCACAAGCACTACTGCAAGCATAGGGAAACCACCGTATACACGGCCTGAATAATCAAATTCCTTGTTCTCCATCATGATATTATTTTGATATTATTTCAATGTCACAAAGATATACGCTTTTTCACAAATCTGCAAATCAATTCACATTTGCCGACTGATAATTACAGGCACATCAGCATTAACTTTTCTCCGCTTGATGTAATAAATGGCAGAAAACAGCGTCTTATGAGGTATGGAACACATTCTTACAGCTGAAAACATCACCAAAGACTTCACCAAGCACCGTGCGCTCGACGATGTGTCGATAGCCGTGCCTCGTGGAAGTGTCTACGGTCTGCTCGGGCCCAACGGTGCCGGGAAGACCACTCTTATACGTATCATCAACCACATCACGGCACCCGACCGTGGCTTTGTAACCTTCGACGGCCATCCGCTCACCGCCAACGATGTAGCCCAGATAGGCTATCTTCCGGAAGAACGCGGACTCTATAAAAAGATGAAAGTCGGAGAACAGGCTCTGTTCTTCGCTCAGCTCAAAGGCCTTCGCAAGCGTGAGGCCGAGGAGGCTCTGCGCGCATGGTTCGAGCGCCTCGACATATCCCAGTGGTGGGACAAGAAAATCGAGGAACTATCGAAAGGCATGGCACAGAAAGTGCAGTTTATCGTCACGGTGCTCCATCGGCCGAAACTGCTCATTTTCGACGAACCATTCTCCGGCTTCGACCCCATAAATGCCGGAATACTCAAACGCGAGATCCTAAAACTGCGCGACGAAGGTGCCACTGTGATATTCTCCACCCACAACATGGCCAGCGTCGAGGAGCTCTGCGATGAGATAACCCTCATCAACCGCTCGCGCAATATTCTCTCGGGCAGTGTCGGCGCACTTCGCGAGCAATTCGGCGGAAATGTCTACGAGATTTCTTTCGCAGGAAACCCCGACACACTGCGCTCGGCCGTAGCCTCCATCGGCACAGATTTCCGCCTCGGGGCTGTCGATGACTGCGGCTACGCCTCGGCCACGATATCGCTCGACTCCGCCGCTGCGGTGCGACCACTGCTCGCAGCCGCCAACGAAGCAGTGGCCATCAACAGCTTCCGCCACGTACTGCCATCGATGGACGATATTTTCGTGGCTGCCGTGCAAGCATCCAATCAAGACAACGACCAACCCGAAATCTCACAGCAATGAATTCATCGCTAAAACTCATCATATCGCGCGAATACATGTCGCGTGTAAAACGCAAGAGCTTCATCATCACCACCATACTTGTGCCTGTGCTGATGATAGCCCTCAGCCTCGCGCCTGCACTCGTGATGGTGTTCAGTTCTCCCGAAAACCGCACAGTGGCTGTGGTCGACGAGACCGGACAGATAGCCCAACGACTCAAGAACAACGACGAGGTGCGGTTCGTGTCGGTCGACCAACCGCTCGACTCACTTCGCGACGACACCGATTTCGATGCCATTCTGGTGATGGGCAGCAATGCTGTCGCCGCTCCGGCAACCTCCGTGACCCTCTATAGCCGGGGGGCACCGGCCATGCAGACCGGCGCTTATATCACCGGCCAAGTAGAAGACGCCATCGAGGATATACGTCTGGAAAGCTACAACATCGAAAACATAAAGAAAATTCTTGCCGACGTGCAGGTCGACTTCGATCTGCCCACCATCCGAATCGATAAAGAAGAGGACACCGCCACCTCGGTAGGATTGTCGTACTTCATCGGCCTGATGCTCGACATGATGCTCTACATGTTCATTCTCATCTACGGCCAGATGGTGATGAACTCCATAATCGAGGAAAAGAACAACCGCGTGCTCGAAATTGTGGTATCGTCGGTGAAACCCTCATGGCTCATGCTCGGCAAGATAACCGGTATCGGTCTGGTCGCCATCACACAGATTCTGATATGGGCCGTGCTGATAGGATCGTGCTCTTTCTGGACCATGCCTCTCCTCGCCGACATCGGCGGAGGAGTCGGCAGCGACAATGCCGAAATAGCCGCAGCCATCAGCCAGCTGTCCGACACCGGGTTCATCACGAGCCTATTCGTATATCTGCTGCTGTTCTTCATCGGCGGCTACCTGTTCTACTCGTCGATATACGCAGCCATAGGATCGGCCGTCGACAACATCCAGGATGCCTCTCAGCTATCCACAATAGCAACCATGCCCGTGATTATCGGCATTATCTCGTCAATGGCAGTACTGGCCAATCCAAGCTCCACGCTCGCCTTCTGGGTATCGGTGATTCCGTTCACCTCGCCGATGGCCATGATGAGCCGTCTGCCCTACGGCGTACCCACATGGGAAGTCATCCTGTCGCTGGCTGTGCTCTATGCAAGCTTTGCCTTCCTCATATGGCTATGCGCCAAGATATACCGCGTGGGCATATTCATGTACGGCAAAAAGCCCACCCTCATGGAAATAATCCGCTGGGCCCGCTACAAGTAGCCCACCGATAAGACGGTAAGGATCCTTTCCCATCATATCCGTGCCTGCGGAAGAAAGGCGGTGAAAGCAGCCGTTCGATAGTTAAATATTCCTAAATAACAACGTGCGGGGACGTTTCGGCACAACGCCGGGAGTCTCCGCGCGTTATCTCAAACACAAAGCAGAGAATGCTGCGGCACCTATACTATCACCCATAAGCGCCGGAGACCTCTCTTCTCCCCGGCCGCGCGCATTTGCACGGTTATCAAAAATTTAGTATCTTTGCAAGCTAATTGCACAACAACCGGTTCAAAGCAGACACATGAGACAACTAAAAATCACAAAGTCGATTACCAACCGCGAAAGCGCCTCGCTCGACAAATATCTTCAGGAAATAGGCCGTGAAGAGCTAATTTCGGTAGAAGAAGAAGTAGAGCTGGCTCAGCGCATCAAGCAAGGCGACCAGGCAGCTCTCGAGAAGCTGACACGCGCCAACCTGCGCTTCGTAGTATCGGTGGCCAAGCAATATCAGAACCAGGGATTATCCCTTCCCGACCTTATCAACGAAGGCAACCTCGGCCTTATCAAGGCAGCCCGGAAATTCGACGAAACCCGTGGTTTCAAATTCATTTCCTACGCCGTATGGTGGATCCGCCAGTCGATTCTGCAGGCACTTGCCGAGCAGAGCCGTATTGTCCGTCTACCCCTCAACCAGGTAGGCTCACTGAATAAAATCGGCAAGGCACTCTCTAAATTCGAGCAGGAAAACGAACGCCGCCCCTCGCCCGAGGAGCTGGCCGAATCGCTCGACGTGCCCGTTGAAAAAATAGCCGACACCCTCAAGGTTTCGGGCCGCCACATATCGGTAGACGCTCCGTTTGTCGAAGGCGAGGACAACAGCCTTCTCGACGTGCTCACCAACGATGACAGCCCCATGGCCGACGCCGCTCTCAACCAGGAATCCCTGTCGAACGAAGTGGAGCGCGCGCTCCGTCAGCTCCACGAGCGCGAGCGCGAAATCCTGAAGATGTTCTTCGGCATCGGATGCCAGGAGATGACTCTCGAGGAAATCGGCGCCAAGTTCGACCTCACCCGCGAGCGTGTACGCCAGATTAAAGAAAAGGCCATACGCCGCCTCAAAGGTCAGAAGAGCCGCCTGCTCAAGAGCTACCTCGGCTCCTGATATAACAGGCAACGACATTCATAGCCATGATAGCGACATGCTATCGTGGCTATTTTTTTGACCGGCTGCGACGGCTGTGCATTATGTAGAACGCGCTGAATATACCGCATCCGACCAATGTGGCCGATTGGAAACTCCAGCACACCAACGAATAGGCAGCGCCATCGCTCTGGCTCACACCAAGAAGAGTGAGTGCGAACATCACGGCGATATTCCACGGCCCGAGGCCACCGTTCGACGGAACTATCATGCTGCACGACCCGAACACAAACACCACCAGACCCGGAACCAGTCCCCAATGCGAGGCAAGGAACTCCCGCGTGAAGGGGAAAGCATAGAAGCATACATACGTCTCGAGATAGTAGCATGTCCATATGCCGATGGTAAGCACAAGATACAGCCCTATACCTTTCATGTGGAAAAGCACTACAAAACCACGCCATATACGGCTCGCGCTGGCATTGACACCCGCCACAAAGGAATTTCGCCTGAACACACGGTCGAGCACAACCAGAGCGATCAGCACACCGACTGCCACAGCCCACACTGTGCCGTCGGTGGCAAAGTTCTCTATAGCCTTACCCACCGTAAAAGTATCGAGAAAACGGCTTATAGCAGGATGCGCCACCCACAGTGTAAGCAGAATCAGCAACCCTATCATTATGCCGTCGCTGGCACGGTCGCCTATATCGGTGCCGACAACAGTGGAAAGCTTACACCCCTGACGCTTCGACACATACACGCATCGCCATGCCTCGCCCAGAAAAGGAAATACGAGATTGAGCGCATAGGCCCCGAATATCGACACGCTCTCGGCCAGCACAGGCATGCGCGGTATTCCCGCTGCCCGCAGCTGTATGCCCCATCGGATACCACGGATCACATGCGACAGCACAGTGATACCCATCATCAGCACAATGAAGCGGTAGTCGACTCCCTGCGATATAATCGCTTTCACCTTATCGATATCCACCTTGTGGAATAGCCACAATATCAAGGCGGCCGATACCCCAAGAGGTATCAGCACCTTGAGCACCTTGCCGGCATCGCGAAGAACGGCGTGCTTTCTTTCAGATGTTCCATCAGCTTGTTTCACAAAATATAAACAAGCTCGCGTCCACTTGGTTCTGCCATTACCGTCAACATATTTTACTATACTTTAACAATCCGTTCCCCTTTTCATGGGAACTGTATGCGCTGTCCAAAATATATCTTTGCAAATCACTCACATTCATAAAATTCATCCGACCAATCATGAAAGCACGGATACTCGGCATACTTGCCCTGTTCTCGGTGGCGCTCGGGGCCGCCGCCGAAAATTACAATGCCATCTGGTTATATTCCACCGCACCCACCAGTCTTGAAATGTATTTTCTCGCCCAACACAAACCTGTGTGGCAGCCCACACGCAAAGAGCATATAATCACCTATAACGGCCAGGAATATCGTTTCCCAAATATATTGGGCACTTATGCCGAGTTCAGATATGTAGACACATCATCTCTCCCCGACGTAGAGGTCGGAAAACCGCAGGTTATTGTTTCAGATGAATCAGTATGCATCAGCAGCGGCGATAACATATGCACATTCAGCATAACAGGTATTAACGGTGTGGTATATGCCGAAAAGACAGTCCCGGCCAATACCCGCGAAGTATTCGCCACGTCTAAACTTCCGGCAGGTAACTACGTGATAAAATTTAATGACAGCACCCTGAAATTCTTAAAACGATGATACGCACCATACTTCACCTTCTCCTCGCGCTTATCGCACTGATAAGTCCACTGACGGCTCTTGCCGACAGCCAATATAAGGATGCCTTGATTATCCAACATGAAAACGGCGAATTAGTTATTAATGTCGACAATGCCTCGCCCATACGGTTCGACATGGAAGGCGATCATATGGTATTCGAATACGAAGGCCAGAAATACCAATTGGGAGCAAACTTCGGCTACATTAACATGTGGGACATATACTGGAAAGAAAAACAAATAACGACCGATTCTCCCAAGCAGGAATTCTGCCTTAACATTTACGATTTTAAATCCGTTCCGACCTCTGAATTACCTGATTGGATAAAATTTTCGTCTAAGAATGGACACACTCTATACTTATCGGAGAATAACACCGGCTCTACACGGGAAGCCGATGTCGAATTGGGAATCACAGGCTTCAATGGCCATCATAAAATCCATATAACCCAATTGCCAAAACCATTCATCTCCGACGACATGCAATCTGACCCGACATGTTTCTTATTCGAGTCTAATAATAATAGATATATCTGGCTTCAACCCCAAGGAGACACTTTCACATTTAAATATCAAGATGGTTTCGATCCGGAAATAAGCTCTATATTTATTTATGATGTAAATAATGAGTGGTTCGACAACGATGAAATTGGCATATTATCTAATATTGATACTTCGACGGGAACAATAAAAATCGCAATTCCAGAAAATAAGGGTCTGCAAAGAGAAATATATGTGAATCTACAATTTAAAGACAGAACATATCAACTGGTATTCAAACAAGCGCAGAAAGGAGCACCATCATTTCAAGAGCAGATTGACGCGCTCAAAGAATTATATACTTCAACCAACGGAAAAAAATGGAAGAATAACGACAATTGGCTTACAGACAAATACTATTCGGAATGGCATGGTATAACATGTGATGGCAGATATATTTCTAAAGTAGACCTACCCGATAATAATATTTGTGGAGAAATACCAAACAGCGCAATTGAAACCTTAGTACAAGTATGTCGGGGTTTCGAAATCGGAGGTAACGGCCTTTACGGACATCTATCTGATGAACTTCAAGCAATGCCACAATGGCAGACACGCGGTATGTCGATATTAATGCAGTCTCCATGGGTTGCAGAACAGCGTCGATTCACCAACTACAAACGCAATATAAAAATACCTGACTATGAGATAGAGTATCTCTTCGATGGAAGCTACAGCTCGCTATATCCGCTTATCTCCAAGCATCGACTAAACCATATTATGGTCGGAAATCCATCGGAATACCGCTGTAATCAGCAACTTTCCTATCCGGACAATTTCCAGACAATAGTAGCGCATCAGGATTGTATGGGTGATGACCGCGAGACTACAATCCGCAATAACAAAGATTTTAAATTCAAGAATGTTGTGCGGCTATGGAATTGCATATATTACGAACTTAATCTAAATCTTCTTGGTACTACAGCGCTTATAGACAACGATGGATATCTTGTCGATATATTCCCTAAGGATTGGGACATACCTGAATCGTGGGAAGATGAAATAATCGACGGATATCTCAAGGAATATCTCGGAGAACCTAAAGAACACGATTGGTTCACACTCGAGCCCGGCTACACTTCGACCGACTACAGCCAGGACGGACAGTGGATACAACTACAGGCTGCCACCGAAGGCAATGGGGTGAATGTGGTGTTCATAGGCGACGGCTTTGTCGACAAGGACATGGACCGCTATGAAGAAATAATGCGCGAGGGCATGGAGCATCTGTTTTCCATCGAGCCACTACGCTCGCTCCGCAACCGTTTCAATGTATATGTAGTCAAAGTTGTGTCGCCAAACGACTACACCAATGAAAACGGCAAGCATACTCTCAACCGCGACTACAATATAATCAGCGAGTATGTCACCAAGATTCCAGGAGTGAACTTCACCACAACTCATACCTGCCTTATTGAAAACAAAAATGACTTATTCTTCGTAAGCGGATACACCGATATGTTTGCCGATGGTGGTTCGGTGGCTGTGATAGACCAGGGCCTGTCGTCCCACATAATAATCCACGAAGTCGGTGGCCATGGCATCGGCAAACTCATCGACGAATATATCTTCGCCGGCTATGAGGAGAATCACACTCAGCCCGGAGCAGAAGAGTCGTTCAAGCAGTGGATAGCCAACGACTACCACGCACAAGGCTGGGGCATGAACATATCGGCGGAGTCCGAGCCCGACAAAGTGCCATGGGCGCGTATGCTCACCGACGACTACTTCGGAGCCGAGACAGGTATATTCATGGGTGCGTGGATGTGGCCTCAGGAGCTATGGCGTCCGTCGGAAAATAGTGTGATGAACACCGACTACTCGCGCTTCAACGCCCCGAGCCGCGAGGCCATCTACATGTGGGTGATGAAGATGTCGGAAGGCGACAGCTGGCAGTACGATTTCGATACTTTCAAGGCCTTCGACCGTGTCGCCATGAGCAAGCCTCAGGCCATGCCACAGAAGGCAGCCGCATCCGATGGCAGCACGCAGAAACGCAGACATCGCAAAGCTGAGCTTCCGGCCCGCATAGAGCTGCGTGACGGCAAGTATGTGCGCGTGCCTATACCAATGCCTTGATCTCACCTCTGCACCACAATACAGCAATATTCCCCGACGCCGCATCTCCGACGGCGACGGGGAATACTATTTTTATGCTTATCTTTGCAGTATCTAAACAGAACTCTATGAAACAGGATAATTCGGAAGAAATGTTTCCGATAGTTGATGAATGCGGCACAATAGTCGGAGCAGCCACGCGTGGCGAGTGCCATGGCGGGTCGAAGTTACTGCATCCGGTGGTGCATCTCCATCTGTTCGACACCCGTGGACGGCTTTATCTTCAGAAACGCCCCATGTGGAAAGACATCCAGCCGGGCAAATGGGATACGGCAGTAGGCGGACATGTGGATTTAGGAGAAAACGTGTATCGCGCACTTCGTCGCGAAGTGCGCGAGGAGCTGGGGTTAACCGATTTCGAGCCCGAATTGCTCGGAAGCTACGTATTCGAGTCGGAGCGCGAGCGCGAACTGGTGCACGCCTTCAAAGCCGTGACCGATGCCGCTCCGTGCCCGAGCGAAGAACTCGATGGCGGCCGCTACTGGACCCGCGACGAAATCCTCGCCACCATCGGCACCGGTACCTTCACCCCCAATTTCGAACAAGAGTATCGCCGGCTGTTCACCTGACAGTGCCGCAGATAGGCAGCCCGGAGGCATGCCATAAGCACGCGCCACGTAGTAGTGCCACTTGCAGATTACACATAGGTGGAGATTGTTGGCCTACTGTTCTATCGGCCGCTACAGCGGCCATTTTGTAGCCCCACCCCGAGCGTAGTATTATGTTGATCAGTCCAGGGGGGAGAGGGCGCCGGTGACGGAGTCGATGATGAAACCGCGGACGGAGATGTCGCGTGGTACCAGGGGATGGTTGCGGATCAGATCGACTGTCTCGAGGACTGCGGCAGGGGTATCGTCGAAACCATGGAGCCAGCTGTCGAGGTCGATGCCGCAATGGCGCATGAGCGATATATGCTCTTCGTCGATTCCACGGTTGCGCATATGTCCGAGCATTTCGGCTGCATTCATGCCCTGCACACCGCACCCGGTGTGGCCGATTACCATCACTTCGTTCACTCCGAGCTCGTAGATAGCCACCAGAAGAGAGCGTACGGTTGAATCAAAAGGATTTGTAATTGTGCCACCGGCATTTTTTATCATCTTCACATCGCCATTCTTTATGCCGAGGGCTGCCGGAAGCATGTGGGTGAGGCGTGTGTCCATGCAAGTGACTATGGCTATCTTCTTGTCGGGATACTTCGATGTGGCGAATGCCTCATATTGCTTTTCGGCCACGAACTGTCGGTTGTAGGCAAGTATTTCGTCAATCATAGCAGGGAATTTACCATTGGTTATAGTGCACAGCTGTTGAATCGAATTTGCGCTTGGGTTGAGGATGCTCCGACGGATGACCTATGACAATGAGGCTCAGCGGCACCACCGACGGTGGCAATGCCAAATACTGCGAGAGGCGGTCGACACGCTCCTTCAGGGGATAACATCCACACCACACCGCACCCAGGCCAAGCGTATGGGCACCCAGAAGTATATTCTCCGACACAGCCGAACAGTCCTGAATCCAGAATTCGGCAGCCTCGCCTTCGAGGGCTTTATCGGTGTCGCCACACACCACTATGGCGAGTGGTGCGCGGGCCGCCTGTTTCCAGCTCGAGGCCATGCAGCTGATAGAATCGAGCATTTCGCGCTTGTTTATCACCATGAAACACCATGGTTGCTTATTTACGGCCGATGGAGCGGCCATTGCCATATGCAGTATTGAATCGACCGCACCAAGCGACACCGGCTCGGAGGTATATTGCCGTATGCTTGTGCGACTCATAATCATATCGTATTCGGATCGTTCTATTCCGGTAGCGTCGGAACTTTCGATATTTCCACATGCCGACGCCATCACAGCGCCCAATGTGATATAAAGGATGTTGCGGAGTTTCATAGGGATTTCGTGATTTCGACAACAAAATTAGGCAATCTTCGTGTCAGACATGTTTCAAATAGTATAAATAGCGATTTCACGAGTAATTAAGGAAATTTTTCCGCAAATTTTCTCTAAATAGGATTTTTGCGTATCTTTGCACCCGCATTGGTTCGCAGCGGCATCCGTCGCGACGATTAAAAAGGGAATCAGGTGTAACACCTGAGCAGACCCGCTACTGTAAATTCCAATACGTCAGGGCAATCTATGCCATTGGTCAATTTTAGACCGAGAAGGCAGCCCGAAACGGGGACAAGCCAGGAAACCTGCCATGCGACTTTATTTCAATAATCTCGTGGATTAGATTTTGGAGTGAACCACACAATAGGCACTAACCTATACCGAAATATCCGCCGGATTCATGCGCTGCCCGCACGGGTCGCCATCCGGTTATGTCTGCCCCCGGTGGCGGACAGAGTCGTTGCGCGGGCTCATCACCTCATTCCTCATCACATCTCTCACCCAACATCCGGCACTCCTCATGCAGAGTGCCCGCAATTTCTTTGGCAACCAAGGACCATGCGGCATGTGCTGTCCACTCCGCCCCACCGGTCCTTGAAACGACATTTTAACATATTACATCATAAAACCATTATCGCATGTTTACAATCTTTCACGGTTTCCATCTTGTGGAAACCTACCATCAATGGAAAAAAGAACATCGCAAGAACAAGAATCCGCTTGGCCTACGATTCCTGAAACTTTTCTTCGCCATCGCCATTCCGTTGTTCTTATGGATTGCACCATCGGCTCTCTATGGTCTTCCCAACCTCAACCCGGTGGAACACCGCGTGATCGCCATCTTTGCCTTCGCGGCCCTTATGTGGCTTTTCGATGTAGTGCCGGCGTGGACCACATCGCTTGTTGTGGTGGTACTGCTGTTGTTCTGCACCTCGGATAGCTCGCTATGGTTCTTCCAGACCGACGCCGCCGGCGAGAAATTCGCCAATCTGGTGAGCAACACCGCCATACTCCACTGCTTCGCCGACCCCACCATCATGCTGTTTATCGGTGGTTTCATCATAGCCATCGCAGCGACCAAGAGCGGTCTCGACGTGAAGCTCGCCAAGGTGATGCTTGCCCCCTTCGGTGTAAAGTCGGAGAATGTGCTACTGGGCTTCCTGCTGGTCACCGCGGTATTCTCGATGTTCATAAGCAACACCGCCACCGCTGCCATGATGCTCACCTTCCTCGCTCCTGTGCTCAAGGCTCTCCCCGCCGACGGCAAGGGTAAGATCGGTCTGGCCCTCGCCATACCAATCGGCGCAAACATCGGAGGCATCGGCACTCCTATCGGCACTCCCCCGAATGCCATTGCCCTGAAATTCCTCAACGATCCCGACGGCATGGACATGGGCATCGGCTTCGGCCAGTGGATGATGGTGATGGCACCTCTTACCATCGTGCTGCTCTTCATCGCCTGGGTTGTGCTCAAAAAGTTATTCCCCTTCAAACAGAAAGAGATCTATCTCGAAATCGAATCGCACCACCAGGGTTCATGGCGCGACATCCTTGTGTACATCACATTCGCCATCACCGTAGGCTTATGGCTCACCGATGCCATCACCGGAGTGAACGCCAACGTGGTGGCCATGCTTCCTGTCGGCGTGCTGTGTATCGCCGGAGTTATCACCAAGCGAGATCTCGAACAGATTTCATGGAGCATCCTTTGGATGATTGCCGGAGCCTTCGCACTGGGTGTGGCCATGCGCCAGTCGGGTCTTGCAGCCAACATGATCGCCGCCATCCCCTTCGGCGAATGGTCGCCGCTTGCCATCATCATCGGCTCGGGTCTGCTCTGCTATCTCATGGCCAACTTCATCAGCCACACCGCCACCGCCGCCCTCTTCGTGCCCATTCTGGCTATCGCAGGTACTTCCATGGGCGACTCGCTGGCTTCCTACGGCGGCGTGGGAACACTCCTCATCGGCGTTGCCCTGTGCTCTTCGCTGGCCATGGTACTCCCCATCTCGACACCTCCGAACGCACTTGCCGACGCCACCGGCTTCATAAAGCAGAAATATATGGTCACAACCGGCCTGATAATGGGCTTCATCGGTCTGCTGTTGGGATATATCGTGCTTATTTTCTGCGGTGTGAACGGTATCCTCTAATCTTTCTGCAACCATAGCAGCATAAAGATTCACCAAGCCGGTCGAATACCGGATATAATTCAGACTTATGCTTATGAAAAGTATATTAGCCAATATCAACTTCGACACCACTGGCTCGTTCGGATGTGCTGCAGGCGCATCTCTGGCCACGGTGGTGTCGAAACAGGCCGCAGCCGGTCTACGGGTAGTATCCGATACCCGACGCCGCGCAGCCGATGCCGACACCGACTTTTTCTCCGGCCTCGGTGGCATTGAAAAGACAGTGATCGAAGCCGGACATGTGTATCAGCCTTATCCGGTGATGACAGCACTTCTGAAACTGTCGTGCCATATAAACTGGCCCGGCCAGCATGCCATCATCGACAGTTTCAAGGCGCTCAAATCAGCAGCCGACTCGTGCGGCGTGATAGCTCGGGCTACCGTGCCGGCTCCGTCGACCTTGCTTGCCCGTGTGCTGTCGGAGACCGAATGGGCACACGTATATGCCAATACTGATATGGTGGCCGAGGATATAGCAAGCACATACCGGAATCTGCTGACGGCACTGCATGATGCCGGATGCCGGTTCGTGCTCTTCGAGGATACAGCCTGGAGTCAGCTTGCCGACGACAGTGGCCTGAAGGAACTTCTCCTCGGGGGCACCGATCCCACGGAGTACAGCCGTCTCCTTACCGCCGTGAATGCCGGAGCCATCGACAGTGTGGACCCCGACATGGCGATTGCGTTGCATCCGGCACTCGACATTCCCGGCGAGGGTGCGCGCCCACGTGGCGACTATGCGCATGCGGCACATGTATTCGACTGCGACTCATTCGACGCTTTTTATCTCGACTTCCATGTTGACAGCAGCAACGACTTCTCGGTGCTCGCCCGCATACCGGAAGGCAAGAAAGTGATGCTCGGCCTCTTATCGCCGGAAAAAGCTCTCGCCGGCAAGCGGGCAGGTCTCCGGGAAAGCATGGAGAGTGCATCGCATCACTACCCTGCCGCAGCCCTGGGCATAAGCCTGCGCAGCGGCGAAAGCACAGAAATAACTGTAAGTGTCGATGAATTATTCCGACTCGAAGACCTCGAGCCTGTGACCCGTACAGTAGAAGAGGCTGTGGAAATTTCCTGAGCAGTCTGCGTTAACAACAGACTATAACAAACTGAAGTAGTCCTTGCGGTATAGGGCTACTTCAGTTTTTTTTGCCCTCTGATATTAGTGTCACCGGTCCGATGAGACCCGAAGTAGTGTCGCCGCCGTATGTTGTGGGTACGGTGAGATAGAAATTCGCAGCAGTATTGGCCACACGGACTTCAATGTCGTTGTTGCCTTCCTTAAGCAATGCGGTGATATCGAAGCGGTAGGGCGGAGCAAGGCGAGTGCCGGCATCCACTCCATTGACAGTCACTTTGGCCGACGACACCACCTTGCCAAGGTCGATCACGGCATTTGCAGGAAGATTTCGACCGATGTTTATTGTCTTGCTGTAGACCGCAGCTCCGGAATATGTGCGCAACGATTCATTGGAGCACCAATCGCCGGCCTCTATGAATCCTTTGCCACATATCTGGGCTATAGGACCGTCGATGATGGCGCCACCGGAATATCCCCATGTCTCGGGCACAACAATATCGATACCTGCGCCATGAAGAGCAATCCCGGGCAAGGTCGCACGGTAGCGTGCAGCTCCATCGGCACGGGTAGCGACACACTCCACGACGCATGGAATACTGTCGGCACTTACGCTCGGGCGACCGAAAGCTGTAAACTCAATGGCTTCGAGCCCGGGGGCCGACCGGAAGGAGAATGCAGCGGAAGAGGCAGCATCAGCACGGGAGTCGAAGAGTAGCAGTGATGCGTCGCCACGATATTTCATGGTCAGAGGCCGCTCGGCTGCAAGATCTGCCACATATGCCGGGGATCCAGAACGGACAGCGAAGCGTCCCGTTCCATGGGTGTCGTACTTAAGCAGTATCTCGTTCATACCCTTGGAAAGAGATATGGTCTCACGGCCCGGCGTAGCCGCACGACCATTAACCAGCATTGCCTGAGGCGTCGCTCCACCCCACTCCACCGTATAATCGCCATCGGCCGGAGCAAGTACATGAGTATACATATAGTAGCGGAGACCGGGAATCGAGTCGGGTCGACGCACCGTGCCGTTAAACTCTCGCTCAAGCCGGCCGAGACGGATGAAGTTGTCGTCGATCTCACCTTTAAGACCATGCCATCCCTGATGTCCGCAATCGTTCTCCACACCCCAACGCCATGAAAAGTCGTAGGGCTGCCATCCGGCGGAGTTTCGGGGAGATGGCTTACGGGCCGCTATGGTATTGATGTCGTCCTCGGCAGTGGCAAGCATCATGAACTTGTCGCCATAGCCAAAAGTCTGGTAGCGCGGCTGTCCGACGGGTACTCCGGCCCTATCGAGACGCCGGAAGTCGGCACCGTAGGCATACACACCGAGCATGCCGGGTGTACCGGGCCAGTGAAAATCTCCATAGCTATTATCGAGCACAGGATCGACGCGGAAAGCCCACTTGCCATTGATTGCGATAGTATCGCACCCGGTCGAAGAATCCGGCGTAGCAGCAATCTCAGGCTTTACCTTATGGTCGAAAAGTAGTAGATGAATCTCGGTCGAATCGAGTGGCATACGGACTACGGTCGACCCTCCCCCGACCGACTCCACCGGGAGCGGACGGCTATCGCCCGTATAGGGATCGAGCAGAGTCACCCCACCTTCGGCACGGAAACGGCAGAGCGATCCTCTTGGCACGTTGTAGACGGCATAAAGGTCGCGGCCGTCGAAGCGACGGTGCATCACCGAGGGATACGATCCAGGGGCCGAGCCTGAAAGCACGGTAAAATCGCGCGGAATCGCTTTCCCCACAACCTCGGCAACGTCGGCCGCATCGGCTACAAGCTTCACGTTCGGACGGTCGCGATGGAATATATCCTTGAGCAGTCGCCGCATGGCACTTCCCGCCCTGCCCTCGCGGTCGGTAGCTTCGGGATATGCACCGATATTTACTACCACGCCGCCCCGGGCAGCGAAATCGCGTATCTTCTCGAGCGAGGCATGGCGGATGGCCTGCATCGAGGGCACCACAAACACACGATAGCGCTCGCCCGACACCGATAGCGCTCCGTCGGAAACCTTAGCACGCGCAAGCGACTCATAGTCCATGAAATCGAAGTCTATGCCATCGCGGTAGAGCGTTTCGCCGGCCTTGAAGGCGGCATTCACCGCACTATCGCCATAACCGGCCACAACAGGTTCCACCGGATACAGCACAGCCACATCGGCCGCATGATAGCCTTGCGACAGAAGGTAACTCAACCTCTCGGAGCACTCCATAAGCGACTCCATATCCACCCAATACGGCTCGTGGAAGTGATTGCAAGGGGGAGCCCACTCCCACCGGCCACCTTTGGTGGTATAGTATAGGCCATGCAGGCTCAACAGATTATGTCCTTGCACGAAATTTGAAAATATGGCATCGGTAAGTTGGGCTGAATTAGTTCCCCAGCCACTGCTGTGGAAACCTTCGAGCCACACACGAGGCCTGTTGTAGAGATGGGCTATGGACGATGCCACTTTGTTTTTCACTATATCGCTCTGCAGAAATGGCTGGTCGCAGCCCGGGGCCTGATTCCAGCGCTGAGTGCGGAAATAATCGCCGAACTCGCCCACGTCCTTTCCTCGACCTCCATGGTCGCATCCGAAAAGGAGTCCGCGGCTGTCGTGCCAATCGTACAGCGGTTTAAAGAAATATTCCTCGCTCAAGGCCACGCGCACGTCGTTATAGTCGAGACGAATCTTAGGAGTCTCATCGCCAAGGTCGATGAACAAAGCGTCGAGCACAGGCACGATATCGTACGACTTACGCCGGCGGAACTCATCGCGATAGTTGTCGCTCCATATGTTTCCGTCGAGAGCGAAATTCAATTCATCCGAGAAAAAGAAATTGAGTCCGGACCCTGCCTTACCGGGAAAGTGATCCTCGAAAGTCTGGAAAAAATGATTTACATACGATATGCCCGAAAGGGGATGCATGGGATTGACCGACGGCGCCTTGCGCACTGCCGAGACCTGAGTGACCATCACATCGGCCGGAGCACGCCAGTCGACACTACGACCCAATACGGTCTCCAGCAAGCGGTACGGACGGTGCGGATTCTCAATAGTTCCGTCGGACGCTATGCGGTAAGCGTTGAGCGATAGCGGCAGATCATCGTACACCCGACGAAATCTTTCGCCCGAGGCTATCCTTACAGTATCGAAACGCAGTTCATAGCCATTCAGCGCCGGATTGTCGTGCAGCATACGGTCCACGTACGAGCCTTGCCCCGGCCCCAGGGTGTAGTCGCTAAGACTCACGGTGATGCCACGTTTTCCGGCCTCATCCATAAACCACCCGAAAAGGTCCCACCACTGCTCGCTGAACAAAGCCGGCTGCGAGGGATAGGTCAGACCGTAGATTATGCCACCGGTATCGCGGTGGCAGTAGTTGATCTGGAGACTGCTTATATGGCGGCCCGACAGTTTATCGAGTTCCCATTCAAGATGGTCGCGCGTAAGGGTATCGCCTATCCACCAATAAAAAGGCACCTCGCCGTAGCCCGACGGCGGGGTGCGAAATTTCGATTCGAGATCGTGTATATGTTCCCGCTCGGGATATCCGGGCGGATTAGCCATTGCATTGGCAGTGGCACACAGTGCTATGGCCGAAGCTATAAAGGCGGTAAGTTTCATGGTCGATGTGTTTCTTTGCAGTAAAGTTAACGCAAAAAACACAAATATCCACCATTTCCCGTCACCCTCAGGCTATAAATACGGGCCTGAATACAACATTGGCATAGCTATAGACAGCGCCGTTACATAGCGAAGGCGTTGAAACCGCCGTCGACCACAGCCACAGTGCCGGTGACGAAGCTCGCGGCGTCGCTGATGAGGTACTGAATGGTACCGCATAGCTCTTCGGGGCGTCCGAAACGTCCGAAGGGAGTCTGCCGTATCACATCCTGCCCACGGGCTGTGAGTGTGCCGTCGGGATTAGTGAGCAGAGCACGGTTCTGATTGGTGAGGAAGAAACCGGGAGCGATGGCATTGACACGTATCGCAGGAGTGAATTTGGTTGCAACCTCAGTGGCCATATACTGTGTGAAATTGCTTATACCGGCCTTTGCGGAAGCATAGCCCAGCACTCGAGTGAGCGGACGGAAAGCTGCCATCGACGAGAAATTGACAATAGCGCCACGACCTGCTTCGACCATCGGGCGAAGGAATACCTGCGTGGGAATGACAGTGCCGGTGAGATTGATGTCGAGTACTTTCTGGAACTGCTCCACCTCAACATCGAAGAATGTTCCAGTCGGCGGGATGGTTGCTCCGGGCATATTGCCTCCTGCGGCATTGAGCAGGGCGTCCACACGGCCGTAGGCAGCGAGGATGTCGGCACAGTTGCGCTCCACCACATCCTTATCGAGCACATCTGTGACAAGGAACATGGCCTCGCCGCCTTTCTCACGGATAGCGGCTACAATTCGGTCGCCCTCATCCTTACGACGGCCCATCAACACCACTTTGGCACCCTGTGCCGCGAGGTATTCGCCTATGCACGATCCAAGAACACCGGTACCGCCGGTGATCACCACCACTTTATCTTTTACTGAAAATAGTTCGTTCATGTTATATGATTTAGCAGATTAAGCATTGACCGCTGCCATAATACCGCTTACCATGCCCAAAGCCAGCATACGGCCGTGGAATGAATATCCGGCATTATAGCCCATTTTCTCATCGCCGAGCATAAGCGGAGCGTGGTCCACACGCATGGGCACACCGGGACGGCGGGTTTCGAAGGTACGCACCACTTCCACCAGTCTTGGATCGAGATGTGTGGACTCCTTGAAGTCTCCGCCGGGCAGTACATTACATATACGGGCATGCACGAAATGAGTGCGGTCGGCGTACTTACGTGCAAGCTCCACAACATCGTTGTGAGCACCGGCGCTGAGCGAACCTGCACAGAAGGTAAGGCCGTTGTGGGAGTCGGGCACAGCATTTAGGAACCACTCGATGTCCTCGTCGCAGGTTACGACACGGGGCAGCCCGAGAATCTGCAATGGTGGATCGTCGGGATGCACACACATGTTGATGTCGTACTGACGGCATACAGGCATTATCGCCTCAAGGAAGTATTTCATATTTGCACGCAAAGTATCGCGGTCGATACCGTCGTAGAGCTTAAGCAGATCGCGGAAAGTGTCGACCGGAGTTGTGTCGTCCTCAGATATATTGCCGTTGACAAAGCCTTGAGTCTTCACAATGATATTGTCGACAAGTCGACGCTCGCCCTCGCGTGTCATCGTCTTAGCAAGTTCTTCCATGCGGGCAAGAGTATCGGCATCGTAGTCGGCCTCAGCTCCTGGACGACCGAGTATACGGCAGTCGAAGTAAGCGAACTCCGCACGATTGAAATAAAGATTGGTAGTACCGTCGGGATTGGGATAGTCGAGGTCGGTACGGGCCCAGTCGAGTACAGGCATGAAATTATAGCATACCGTGCGCACCCCGGCTTTACCAAGAGCCTCGAGACTTTTCTTATAGTTTTCGATAAGAGCGTCGCGGTCTGCACCGGCATACTTTATCGATTCGCTTACCGGAAGGCTCTCGACCACCGACCAACGCAAGCCGTGGCTTTCGATGAAATCCTTCATTTTCAACACCTCTTCGTCGGTCCATACTTCGCCATTGGGCACATGGTGCAATGAAGTTACGATGCCTTCAACACCTATCTGGCGCAGCATCTCAAGAGTGATAGGGTCGTTCGGTCCGAACCACCGCCAAGTTTTTTCCATTATCGCGGATTTAGAGTTGATGGTTATTGGGGAATGCAAATATACACACAATGATGAAAACGAACAAACCGATCCATATGCGATTTTAATCGGCAATTCATCCTCAACGAGTGCTATCCACTCGATTTATGAGGCGGTCGAGAGAACGCAGTTTATCGCTTAGGTCCCATATGTGGTCGTTGGCGTACCATGACCCAAACGGCCCGTGCTGAGAAAGGTGCAACGCCGACCGGGCCTGGGCAAGAGCTTCGCGCGAGGCTTTTAGCTCCGACAGCCTGTCGCCATTGCCTTTGTATGCTTGCATAAAATGGTGAAGACTCTCGGATAGCGAAGCCATATACGAAGCATATGAAGCGAGATTGTCGTAGAAAAACGCCTGACGCTCTATCGGTATTCGGGCCATCAAAGCCGAGCAGCTGTCGGCAACGGCCGCAAAACGAAGTGCCGCCTGCCCGGTGCCCGCTATGATGGAGTCGACATCGTTTATGCCATCGAGGCGGAAAGAACGGCGTGGCACCCGCTCAAACCCGATATCGGTGAGAGGATTGGGCGAGAAATCATCGAAGCGTCGGAGCACCTGATTGAAAACCTGGCAGTAGCGCAGATCCTGAAATATAAACTGCCGGTCCATTCCCGGGAATACCGATGGCTTCTGAAGCCAATACGCATCGTAGTATGCCCTGTACAATGCCGCCGCATCGGCCGCCACATCGGCACCGTAATACTGTGCGCAGAAATCGTGCAGAAAATCATCGGTTGAATACGAACCGACATTCCACATCATAGCCGCATTAGCCGACATCTCCATCAGGAACTCACGTATATTACCGGCATTGACCACACTGAATGTAAGAGGTCCGCGGGAAAGAACATAGCGGTAGTTGGCTTCCATCTTCCACGGTCCCTCGGCAGGAGCCAGATGCGCACCGGTCGATGTGAACTGGAGATTCATGTAGTACCCCAACTGCATGGGCTTCGAGAAATCATAGTTCACAAGATCGTCGTATGGATAATGGTCGCGTCGACCAGCCACAAAAGTCCATAGCATATTCGAGGCCGACGGCGGCTTAAGCAAACCCTTGGCAAGAAGATCGGAAAGTTCGTCGTAAAAAGTCATACGCACAAACGGGTCGGCCTCTCCCGTGGCCTGCTTTATCATGTCGTACTGCATGCCGACCATACGGTTTATCACCTCCGCTCTGGCAGCCTCATCGGCCGGAGCATCGGCAAAAACATTCCAGAACGGCTCGTCGCGACGTCCACGGAATGCAATCTGCCACAGATTCTCCTGATTGTTGGCCATTATGGTCTCGATGTTATACGACCAGAATTCCTTTATGGCCTCGATATTGGCCAGCAACAGTTCAGGCGCCTCGACACCTTTCACCTGCTTCCAGTACTGCTCCCAATTGGCAAAACTATTGTTGAGGCCAACCATGTGATGCGAGGTGAGCACAAGACCGTATTTTTTGAGAAGATCGGCATTATGGCTCATCTTATGGTCGGGATAGGTTACCGTGGGGCCGAACTCCACCGTGTTGAGTTTAAGGCGCAGCATGGCCTCGAGCCATAGTTCATCGTTTTCCCACGACTTCTCTCGCCATGGATTGAGCATATCCTCATCATTGGGGAACCACGCCCGGAATCGCACCGATGGCGATCCGACCAACTTATCATATCCCGCCGGCACCTCCACACGCGGCTTATAGCCGGGTACCCATCCGCAGAAATACCACAGCGGCGGCACACCGAGGAACTCTTCGGAGAAAGTATATGCCGCATAGATAGCACCACGCATATCGTTGCCGAGAAGATAGAGATCGCGACCGTCATCGGATAGGTATAGCCGATGAGACTCCACTCCGTCGAGCGGACGCACCTCCCAGCCACTTCCTGCCGCCGGATCGGAAAGCAACACTATGTTCGATTCTCTGGCCGAACAAACTGAATCGACCGGCGGTTGCCAACGCATAACCTTTCCAAAGTCCCGGGCAAGTGTATTGGCGGCAAGTGATACCGGCGCGGGCGAACCCGGTGGCACAACTATACGAAAGCGGCCTCGCTCGAAAGAAAGAGGCGATGCCGAAAGAGTGATCATGGCACACAAGAGCGCCACTATATTTTTCTTCATTGCAAGAAGCGATTTTTATTCATCTACAAATTACAGAAAAAAACACCGTGCGGCTTGTTTCCAAGTTTGCCAAAATAGGATACAGGGCATGCTGAAGCCGGTTTTATTTGTGTATTCCACTAAAAAACGCCATATTTGCACAAACGGCTCTCCGACCTATGAATCTGACTTTATGAAAACTTTCAACGACGATAACTTTCTGCTCAGCACCCCTACGGCCGAACGTCTCTACCATGGCTATGCCGAGGGACTTCCGATCATCGACTATCACTGCCATCTCAATCCGCAATATGTGGCAGAAGACCACGTGTTCGAAAATCTGTCGAAAATATGGCTCGAAGGCGACCACTACAAATGGCGCGCCATGCGTGCCAACGGTGTAGACGAGCGCTATATAACCGGAACAGATACTACCGACCGCGAAAAATTCGAGAAATGGGCAGCTACAGTGCCCTATACTATGCGCAATCCACTGTATCACTGGACGCACCTCGAGCTGAAAACAGCCTTCGGCGTGACAGATCTTCTTTCGCCGGCAACTGCGGCCGATATCTACGAACGATGCTCGGCAATGCTTCAGACTCCGGAGCGTTCAGCCCGTGGCCTCATGCGCCACTACAAGGTGGAAACGGTATGCACAACCGATGACCCCGCCGACTCACTCGAGCACCATATCAAGGCCGCCAAAGAGGATTTTGGAGTAAAAATGCTACCGACCTGGCGTCCCGACAAGGCAATGGCCGTGGAAAATCCACAGGAATTCCGCGCCTATGTAGAACGCTTAGCACAGGCGGCTGGAATGACTATCGGCAATTATGCCGACCTGATGGAAGCCCTGAAACGCCGCCACGACTTTTTCGCATCGCTGGGATGCCGTCTGTCGGACCACGGTCTCGGCGCCTTCTATGCCGAGGATTACACACAGGCTGAAATAGAGGCTATTTTCGCCAAAGTGTATGCCGGCAATCACCTCACCGATGCAGAGACCGCCAAATTCAAAACCGCAATGCTGGTGGAATTTGCCATCATGGACCACGATGCGGGCTGGACCCAGCAATTCCACTACGGAGCCTTGCGCAACAACAATTCGCGCATGATGAAGGCCATTGGCCCCGACACCGGCTTCGACTCAATCGGAGACTATACGGTGGGCGAGAAAATGGCAAAATTTTTCGATATGCTCGCAAGCCGCGACAAACTTGGCAAGACAATAATATACAATCTCAATCCACGCGACAACGAACTCGTGGCCACCATGGCCGGAAATTTCCAGGATGGCCGCTACGGCGCAGGAAAAATCCAGTTTGGCTCGGGATGGTGGTTCCTTGACCAGAAGGACGGCATGGAACGCCAGATGAACGCCTTGTCGAACCTCGGATTGCTTAGCCGCTTTGTAGGCATGCTCACCGACTCGCGGTCGTTCCTGTCGTATCCACGCCATGAATATTTCCGGCGCACGCTGTGCAATTTGATTGGCAACGACATCGAAGCCGGTCTGTTGCCTGCCTCTGAAATAGATTTTATTGGCAAGGAAATCGTTGCCAAAGTATGCTATGGCAATGCCAAGGAATTCTTTAAATTCTGAAACCGAATAAATTCTCCATGGAAACTGAAATAGAACCGATGGCCACAGTAACGGCCAAGCGCAAAATGACATCATTCCGGTGGGTGATATGCTCGCTGCTGTTCTTCGCCACCACCGTGAACTATATGGACCGACAGGTGCTGTCGCTTACCTGGAAAGACTTCATAGCGCCCGAGTTTCACTGGACCGACAGCAACTACGGCACCATCGCTGCAGTATTCACCATAGTCTACGCCGTGGCAAATCTCTTTGCAGGCCGCTTCATCGACTGGATGGGCACCAAGCGCGGATATATGTGGGCCATCGGGGTGTGGTCGGTCGGAGCATGCATGCATGCTCTGTGCGGTTGGGCTACCGAACATACAGTCGGGCTCGACAGCGCCGCCGAAATGGTAGGAGCCGGAGGAGCACTCGCATCGACCATCGCCATTACCAGCGTGTACTACTTCATTGCCGCCCGCATAATACTTGGCGTGGGCGAAGCCGGCAACTTCCCCGCTGCCGTAAAAGTAACCGCCGAATATTTCCCCAAGAAAGACCGAGCTTTCGCCACATCGATCTTCAATGCCGGCTCGACCATAGGCGCTCTTATAGCACCACTTTCCATACCGCCGATAGCACGCTACTTCCGCGACCTCGGCGTGGGCAACGGATGGGAGATGGCATTCGCACTCATCGGCGCCCTCGGCTTCGTGTGGATGGGATTCTGGATGTACTACTATAAGAAACCGGCCGGCAATCCGCGCGTGGACCAGGCGGAACTGGCCTACATAGAACAGGACAACAATACACCCGGCGAAAATGCCCGTGAGAAAGCCACCGTCGAAGACTCCGAGACACCGGCGATACCTCTGCTCAAATGTTTCCGCTATCCGCAGACATGGGCAGTGATATTCGGCAAATTCATGACCGACTGCGCATGGTGGTTCTTCCTTTTCTGGATTCCGGCCTATATATCGGATGTATATGGATTCTCCTCGGATACCTCGACCGCACAGATGCTGATTTTCGTGCTCTACGGCATAACCATGCTGTCCATATATGGCGGTAAGTTGCCTACTATCATCATAAACCGAACCGGCCTCAATCCCTACGCCGCGCGCATGCGTGCCATGTTTATATTCGCACTTTTCCCGCTGCTCACAGTATTCGCCCAGCCCCTGGGCCAGTATTCCTACTGGTGGCCCATCATCATCATCGGACTTGCCGGAGCTGCCCACCAGTCTTGGTCGGCAAACATCTACTCGGTAGTGGGCGATATGTTCCCCAAAAGCACCATCGCAACAGTAATCGGTATCGGCGGCATGGCCGGCGGAGTAAGCTCGGCCTTGATAAACTTCTTCTCAGGTCACCTCTTCGACTACGCGGCTGCCACCAACATGCAGCTCCTCGGCTTCCAAGGCAAAGCCGCAGGATATTTCATCATATTCTGCATATGCGGATGCTCATATCTCATAGGGTGGCTGATAATGATAACGCTCGTTCCACGATATAAACTTATCAAACCCTAACGCATTGAGGCACCTCGATTGGTCGAGGTGCCTCAATGCCAATATAGGGCGATGAGATATCGCCAATGTCCGGAATTTCAGTAGATATTTATCTCGTTCAGCGGGACAATACTATTTTATAAGATCCGGCCGGAAGTTCGAATGTTGCGAAACCGTTTTCCCACCGGCTTTTAAATGGCCGGTCATTTACCGACAATTTATAACGTCGGCTTTCAGACGGAATATACATCTCGGAAACAGCACCTGCCGGAATTTCAACATCCACGACAAAAGATCCACTGCTTTTATCGAATGAGACTGCAACCGGACCCTTGATGGTCGGAACCTTTATCGACGCATATTCGAGGTTTCCGGGCTGGGGCTTGATCCGCATACGGCTCCATCCGGCTTCCAGCGGTTCAATACCCATTAATTTCCGAGGTATAATATTGGCTGGAGCTGCGCCCCACGCATGGTTCCAGTCCAGATTAGGCTTATAGATCTTATCCCATGCCTCCCATGTGATTGTAGAACCTGTCTCTATCATGTTCCACCAACCACGCTTACCTTTATCGACCATCAGCGACAGGGCATAATCATCCAAGCCACCATCATAGAGAGCATCCAAAAGAAACTGCGAGCCGAATACACTGCAGGCCATGCCTCGCGATTTGATATGATCCATCACATCTGCCTTATATTTATCAGGCACAAGACCGAATGCCATGGGGTACATGCTTGCATGAAGAGAACAATGGTCTGTTCCGATACCATCGCGGTAGCATCTACGCTTTTTATCGAATAACAGACTATTGATAGTATCCTTCACTTTGGCAGCTCTTTCGCTGAACTCGAGAGCGTCGGCGCGGTTGCCCACGGCGTCAGCTATCAGGCTCATGAGAACCAAGGCTCGGTAATGGTAGGCATTGACCACGGTATTGTATTCCAGCAATTCATATCCGTCGGCTTCTCCGGGACCGTCTTTTCCGACTCCGATAGTGCCACTGCGGGGCCAGTCGACTATATCGTCGATCTTATCGCCATAATATCCACACCGACGCAACAGCTCGGGCGTCTGTCGTCCGGTTCGCGTGCTTATCAGACCATTATCGTCTGTCAGCTCGACAAGGGTTCTTGCTTTAAGACGGTCATAGTTTTTCTTAAGTAGAGAATTGTCGCCGGTATACAGGTAGTCATTCCAGGCGATGATGGGCCCTTGGAGAATCCACTCTGTTGGCCATGTGCCGTTATCCAATACATAATCGACCGAATATCGTCCCATCGACAAATCGGAGTCAACGCTGTAATGGCACAACTGGTTGACCAGCGCGTCGGCTTCGTATGGAATACGCTCGCGGTCGCCATCGACATACACGCCTGTATATGTAGTCGCAAGAATCGAGTATCTACACAAATCCCATACAGCGTTAAGAATCGAATCCGACGAATGGAAATATGATGCATCATCATTCCATGGATAATGCACCATGTCGCGCTTAATCCCGACAATTTCAGCATCGCCATTTTCAATCTCACAGTATCTGAAAGGATACACCTCGCCTATGTAGTCCGGCATCAACACAGCCCTCACATCTTTGCCATGTGGCTTGATCGCGGCATTGCGACCATCAGGCTTAAATACGAGGGTATATGTGTCATCACTACTGCGCACCGGCAGTTTGAGACGTGTATATCGGATTGTGCCACCGGGATTGCGGTTTACTCTGTTACCATCGCGATCCTCGCCAAGATGAATCGTGATTGTATCATTTTTAGAGCTCTTGACGGTCAATGTCAACTGACCGAACGCCGCTTTTCCGAAGTCAGCAAAAACACAGTTTTCATCATCGACGACCGCGACAGGTTCCTGATTTTTTTTCACCAGTGGCATCCTTGTGTACTCGGCCTCCCACTGCCGGGCTGTAAGAAAGGATTGTGGCTCTGCGTATGCCGATACACTTCCGTCACGGGCAACCACTTTAACAGTCCAGTAATATACCGATGCCGGCTTAATTCCATCCGACAAGCACACTATGCCCGAGGTCGCAGGGCTCACAACATCGCCGCTATCCCACACATCGGCTTTTCCTTCGGCCAGCAAGTCGGGAGAGCTTGCCACAAGAATCCTATATGAATATTGATCGGTGAAACCGGCAGGAAGTTGCCAGCTAAAACCCGGATTGGGCGTTGCGATTGTGGCGAGTTGGTAAGTACTGTTATTCCCACGGCTCCACGCATGCTTGACATCCGACAAGGATGCATTCGTAGGATAGCCATTGGAATATACCGTATGAGTATCCTCTATCAGTTCGGTCCTGAGGGTATGCGGAGAGGATATCAATGTCGCGCCGAGCATAACGGCCAATAATGTTCCTGTCATGTGGTATAATTAGTTTGATGTTTCGATTGCTATCAGGCTTCGCCGGTGGCCTCTTTCTTCTTTTTTTCGAGGAATTCGTTGATACCGCATAGATGCTCGCGCACTTTTCCGCCACCGAACTCATAGACTTTCGAAACGAGACCATCGAGGAAATCGCGGTCGTGGCTCACGAGAATAAGCGTACCGTCGTAGTCGAGCAACGCCTGCTTAAGTATGTCCTTTGTCTTGAGGTCGAGATGGTTGGTCGGCTCATCGAGAATCAGCAGATTCACGGGTTCGAGCAATAGTTTTATCATACATAGCCTCACACGCTCACCGCCGGAAAGCACCTTCACTTTCTTCTGACTTTCCTCGCCGCCAAACATGAATGCCCCAAGCAGGTCGCGTATTCTCAGACGGGCGTCGCCAACTGCGACATCGTCGATAGTCTGGAAAACTGTGAGATTTTCATCGAGCAACGAAGCACTGTTCTGGGCGAAATATCCTATCTGCACGTTATGGCCCAATGTGAGAGTGCCTTCATGCGCTATCTCGCCCATAATCGCTTTCACCATGGTCGACTTACCCTCGCCATTGCGACCGGCAAAGGCCACTTTATCGCCACGATGGATGGTGAACGACGCATTGCCGAACACCTGGACGCCATCATAGCTTTTACCTACACCGTCGGCTATGACAGGATAGTTGCCGCTGCGGGGACTGGGTGGGAACTTAAGGCGAAGCGCCGATGTATCTTCTTCGTCGACCTCGACGATTTCGAGCTTCTCGAGCCACTTTACCTTGCTCTGCACCTGGTAGGTCTTGGAGTAGGTGCCCTTGAAACGCTCTATAAACTCCTTGGCTTCGGCAATCTGCTTCTGCTGGTCGTCGAACTGCTTCTGCTGCTGACGGCGACGGTCGCGGCGCAACTCCAGATAATGGCTGTAAGTCGCCTTATAGTCGTAGATACGACCCAATGTCACCTCAATGGTGCGTGTGGTGATATTATCGATGAAACGACGGTCGTGGCTTATCACCACTACCGCCATGTTGCTGTTGATGATAAAGTCTTCGAGCCATCCTATCGACTCGATATCGAGATGGTTGGTGGGCTCGTCGAGCAGCAGCACATCGGGTTTCTGAAGCAAGAGCTTGGCCAACTCTATTCGCATTCGCCATCCACCGGAGAACTCCGACGTAGGACGGTTGAAGTCGCTACGCTCGAAACCGAGGCCCAGGAGCGCTTTCTCCACATCCTCCTCGAAGTGAGTCATATCGATTGCATAGAACTTTTCGCTGGCCGAGGCAACTTTCTCGATAAGCGCCATATAGGAATCGCTCTCGTAGTCGGTGCGCGAGGCCAGCTCGGCATTCATGGCATCGATTTCCGCTTCCATCTCCTTAAGATGGGAGAAAGCCATCGATGCTTCCTCTACGACCGTACGGCCGTCCTCTGTCATCATATGCTGCGGCAGATAGCACACGGTGCAATCCTTGGGCACAGACACACCACCACGGGTTGCCGGGCGTATCCCGGCAAGAATTTTGAGTAAAGTACTTTTTCCAGCACCGTTCTTGCCCATGAGGGCTATTCGGTCCTTGGGATTAATGACAAACGAAACATCCTTGAACAGCGTAGTGCCGCCAAATTCGACAGTAAGAGCGTCGACAGATACCATAATAATCTTTTACCTTATATTTTATCTAATAACTCAGAGCCCATAATCGCTCAAAAACGATATTTAACACCAACATCGTAGGATAGACGCCGTATCGACGAGAACGATATGCCATAATAGCTTGTTCCGAAATCTTGATCTATGATTGCATCGGTGTAGGTGATATTTGCGATGAGCGAAAAATGCCGCGATGCAGCAAACTGTGCTCCGATAGAAACATTCCATCCGAGTCCATTTGTACTATTCCCCTCAAAGCCGCCACTATGATTAGGCAACTTAGTAAGATCATGATAGAATACCGCTCCAAAACCAGCACTGTAATTGAAACTCCAGCGGGAGAATTTAGGTCCAAAACATCCGATAAACTGTGGAGCAAGATAATGCACATAGATTAATTGCCGCCAGGAAGAATAGTGTATATCCACCATACCCTCGCCGTGGAGCATCGATCCTTTTTTATGGTATAACGAATACATCAATCCTACTCCTATCCTCTTTTTAGACATCCATCCATATGAAAACTGCAAGTCTATGCCAGATTTGGGGTTACCATATTTCCACTCGACGCTGATGTCGGACAAGACAGATCCAAGACCTGCAGTGACATAGAGAAAATGTCCAGACTCAAGACCGGCTGATGGCTGTGGAGGACGCGATGGCATAACTGTCACCGAATCTATCTCCGACTCTATCTGGGCGGATAACGATGGCGAACAGACCAACACAAACGTCATAATGGTAGCAATCATTGCCGCATTATAAATCTTAGATGCTATCATAATATTTTAGTATTTAAGCAGAAATGCAAATAGATCTGCAGGGACTCGCGACCTGCGCGTCCGCGCGACAAGTACGTCTACAACAAATAGATACATTCCGTACACACAAAACGCTCATCATGACCGGCTATACCGATGTTTCGTATTAAGCCAATTACGCAGCATTTTTTCATCGTGTATATCTTTAAGATTGGAATATTAACTTTCCAAAGATAGCGCATAAAATGCAATTTTCCAATCATTACGACAAAAAACGGCCAATGTTTGAGGGATTCGTAGTAAATTTGATCGCATGCATTGTGAGATTGAAAATTGGCGGATATATTATAATGCTTTTCGATGTGAGGGAACGCCACAATATGGATAGCATTTTTAGAAATATCATAAGCACAAGCTGCAAATAAACAATAGAGTAGTTGTGCTTGTTGAAAAATCAAATCCGCATTATGCCCCAGACACAACATGGACGATATCATTATAATCATACTCCTTATACTTCTCAACGGCGTTTTTTCAATGTCGGAAATAGCGTTGGTATCGGCCCGTAAATCTAAATTATCGTCGGAAGCCCGCAAGGGAAACAAAGCGGCACGCACAGCTCTGAAACTGGCCGAAGATCCCGACCGCTTCCTATCGACCATACAGATCGGAATTACTCTGATCGGTATCCTCACCGGTCTGTATTCAGGAGCGGCCTTGGCCGACGATGTAGGGCGCCTGCTGCAGGAGTGGGGACTGCCGGCACGTACGGCACATATCACCGGACAAATAGCCATCGTGGCGATTGTGACATATCTATCGATAGTTGTAGGTGAGCTTGTGCCGAAACGCATAGGACTCGCCGTGGCCAACACGGCAGCCAAGCTGGTGTCGCGCCCTATGCATGTGCTGTCGATAGTGGCTATGCCGGCTGTATGGCTGCTGTCGAAATCAACAGCCGCTATAGTTGGCTTGTTAGGGCTACGGAAGCACGCCGATTGTGTCACCGAAGAAGAAATAAAATCACTCATACAGGAAGGTACCGATTCGGGAGAGGTACGGAAAGTGGAACAGGATATAATGGAACGTGCGCTCGTGCTCGGCGATCTGCGCGTCGGCTCCATAATGACTCCCAAAGTAGATGTATGCACCCTGAATCTCGGCATGGATGCCAAGGCTATAAAACACATGCTGTCGGTGCAGCTCCACAACTCATACCCGGTGTACTGCTCCGATGACAAGAACCGCATATGCGGAGTTGTATCGCTCAAACAACTCATACTCACAATCGACAGACCCGGCTTCAGTCTCGCGGATGTAGTAAGCGACCCATTATACTTTCCGGAATCCATGAGTGTCTACGACGCTCTCGAACGCCTGAAAAGCAAAGGCAGTCATTTCGCACTGGTATGCGATGAATTCGGCGATCTGTCGGGAGTACTCACCCCGGGCGACATCCTTGATAGGCTTGTCGGTGAAATATCAACTCCGGAATGCAATACAGCAATCACACCAACCGAAACCGACCGACAGTGGTCGGTCGATGCAAGAATGTCGTTCTACGACTTTCTGCGGCATTTCAACCTCGAGGACCTATACATACCGGCAACCTACTCCACCGTCGGCGGATTCCTGCTCGAAGAACTGAAATACTTCCCTGCGGTGGGCGACACCTACGAGTGGAACGGCATCCGCTTCGAAGTATACGCAATCGAAGGAGCCAAAATACGCACTGTCGCCGTAAGCATGCTCCCTGAGGCCTAACAGAAGCGCCCGGACAGCCGATGACTGTCCGGGCGCTCGCGATGTAGCCCCGAGGGGAATCGAACCCCTATCTAAGGTTTAGGAAACCTCTATTCTATCCGTTGAACTACAGGGCCGCGGTAAAGGGTTTAAAAAAAGAATGAGAAACGAAATCCGAAGATTAACATTTCTCATTCTCCTCTCTCCTCTTGCGGTGCGGACGGGACTCGAACCCGCGACCTCCGGCGTGACAGGCCGGCATTCTAACCAGCTGAACTACCGCACCTTGCATTTCTGCTCTCGGTAGGAGAGGCACCAGCTTTATCGCTTTTGCGTTGCAAAGGTACGCGTGTTTTTTGGTTCCTCCAAATTTTTTGGCAAAAAAATTTCACAAAAAATGCATTTTGTCCTTTTTTGCCATTATTTCTTCCTAAATATCCACGTCGTAGACCTCCTTATGCAGTGTTTCGGCGATCTCCGAGGGGTCCGGAGCACCCGGTGTTGCCATGAGAAAAAGTGGCACAGACGGCAAATTTTTCGCATACGGCGGTTGAATATAGTCGAAATCGAGCAAATCGAATCCACATCGACGGTAAAATCCGATGCGTCGTGCGGCCATCGGATTGTCGGAATGAGGCGGCTCCACCTCGAGTGCGATGGGTTTCGGATGCAATTTTTTTATACCGGCGAGCACCGATGCGCCTATTCCGGCCCCACGGGCAGCTGCATCGACAGCCAGATGTTCTACATATATAAACTTCGGAAACGTCCAGATGGTGACGAATCCATAATTCCGGCCATCGGCGTCGGCTGCAATATATAGATGCGGCCCGGCTGCTGAAACCGGATTGACGATGGTATCCCACGGGCGACGTTCCTCCGGCGGGAAAGCTTCGTTATATAAAGCACAAGCGGCTGCCATATGACAGGCAGCCGCCGGAATGAGGTGAATCTGTGTCATGAATGTTTTCCTGTAAGAATATTGCGTATGTCGTGGAGCTTGGTGAGCGCCTCGAGCGGAGTTAGATTGTTTATGTCTACCCCGAGCAGTTCATCGCGCACCTGACTGAGCACCGGATCATCGAGCTGGAAGAAAGAAAGCTGCATTCCACCTACGGTGTCACGTCCGGGAGCCTCGATACGCGCCTTACCCCTGCTCTTGGGGCCGTCGGACGAAGCGCCGCCATCGTCTGCTGCCTTCTCGAGCTGCGCAAGCACGGCATCAGCACGACCGACTATGGACGCCGGCATGCCGGCAAGCTTGGCTACATGGATGCCAAAGCTATGCTCGCTGCCTCCGCGGGCAAGTTTGCGCAGGAACACAACCTTTCCGTCGATATCCTTTACCGACACATTGTAGTTTACGATGCGGTGATAGGAACTCTCCATATCGTTGAGCTCATGATAATGCGTGGCAAACAGTGTCTTCGGATGAAGAGTGCCATATTCATGGATATGCTCCACAATGGCCCATGCAATGGAGATGCCGTCGTAGGTAGACGTTCCTCGGCCAAGTTCGTCGAAAAGGATGAGCGATCGCCGGCTCATATTGTTCATGATCGAGGCAGCTTCATTCATCTCGACCATGAAGGTGGATTCTCCGAGCGATATATTGTCGCTCGCACCCACACGGGTGAATATCTTGTCGACAGTACCTATGTGAGCGCTCTGAGCCGCTACAAAGCAACCGATCTGCGCCATGATGACATTTAGAGCAGTCTGACGGAGCAATGCCGATTTACCCGACATATTCGGGCCGGTTATCATCATTATCTGGGTACCTTCGTTCGATAGCTCCACACTATTGGCGATATAGGGTTCGCCGGGAGGCAACTGCTTTTCGATAACCGGATGCCTCGCCTCGGTGAGCACAAGATCGAGCGAATCGTCGACTACAGGACGATTATAGCGGTTCTCCATCGATACGCGCGTGAAGGCACAGAGCACGTCGAGACGGGCAAGCAACGAGGCATCGAGCTTAAGTGTGGCAATATAGCGAGCGGTCGCCGACACAAGTTGCGAATACAGTCGGGCCTGGATAGCTTCTATTTTCTCCTGGGCACCAAGAATCTGCTCCTCGTATTCCTTAAGCTCGGGAGTGATGTAGCGCTCGGCATTGACAAGAGTCTGCTTTCGGATCCACGATGAAGGCACCTTGCTTTTATGAGTATTGGTAACCTCGATATAGTAGCCGAACACATTGTTGTAGCCAATCTTGAGCGAGGGAATGGATGTGGCTTCTATCTCGCGTGCCTGAAGCCGTGCGAGATAATCCTTGCCCTGATAGGCGACTTCGCGCAAGCGGTCGAGCTCGGAGTCAACCCCGGCGTTTATTATATCTCCCCTGCCGGGAGCGCCTGCCGGATCTTCGTGAAGCTCACGGCGTATCCGCTCTCGGACAGTATCGCAAGGGGCAAGCTGTTCGCCCAAAGCCGCAAGCGGGGCAAGGTCGGACGAAGAACACAACGCTTTCAACGGCACAATGGCGTCGAGCGCATTCCGGATCTGCAGCATCTCGCGAGGCACAATTCGCTCTGTAGCCACCTTCGAGACAAGACGCTCGAGGTCGCCTATTGCCTTGAGCTTCTCAGCCACCTCCTCGCGTTCTTCGGGATGCTTGAAAAAATATTCGACAACATCGAGACGCTCGTTAATAGCCTTGGGATCCTTGAGCGGCAATTGAAGCCAACGACGCAGCAGACGGGCACCCATAGGGGTGACAGTACGGTCGATTACTCCGAGCAGGCTCTTTCCTTCGGGGTCGAGGGGTTCGAAAAGTTCGAGATTGCGCACCGTGAACCGATCGAGACGCACATATTTGCCCTCCTCGATACGCGATATCGATGTGATATGTCCGGTACGCGTGTGCTGGGTAAGATCGAGATAATGAAGAATCGCACCGGCAGCCACAATAGCCTCCGGCATTCCATCGATACCGAATCCTTTGAGCGAGGCAGTTCCGAATTGTTTGCGCAGACGCTCATTTGCAGCATCGAGAGTATAAAGCCATTCCTCGAGTTCGAATGTGATATATTGCTGCGAAAATTCGGCCGACCGGCTCTTATAACCACGCTGCACAAGGAGTTCCTTGGGAGCCATTCCGGCCAAGGTCTTATCGATATAATCCTGCGACCCTTCGGCAGCGAGAAACTCGCCGGTGCTTATGTCGAGAAAAGCGACACCACAGCGCACCTTGCCGAAATGCACGGCTGCAAGAAAATTATTCTCACGACGAGACAGCACATTATCGTTCATGGCCACACCGGGTGTCACGAGTTCGGTGATGCCGCGCTTCACCAGTTTCTTGGTGAGCTTCGGATCCTCGAGCTGCTCGCATATGGCCACCCGCTTTCCGGCACGCACAAGCTTCGGCAGATAGCTGTCGAGAGCGTGATGCGGAAATCCGGCCAATTCAACATACTGGGCCGCACCATTGGCTCGGCGCGTGAGGGTTATGCCCAATATTTCCGATGCTTCGATAGCATCGTCGGAGAAGGTTTCATAGAAATCGCCGACACGGAAAAGCAGAATTGCGTCGGGATGTTTGGATTTCATCTCGACGTACTGCTTCATCAGCGGCGTCTCAACAATCTTTTTCGCCATCAGCCAATTTTCTTTTCACGCATGGGTATGGCAATCGAAGTGACTGCCTGAAGCACCGCACCGGCAAGCGTGAAAGCGAGCCAGTCGCGAAGTTCACCCGGATTGTAAAACAGGAAGAAAGCTCCGACACAAAATATTATTGCAGTCCAACTCTCTATGCGGTGCCATCCACGAAGACGCAGGTCGGTACCCTTGAATGGCGTGAACAGACGCACCAGCAAAAGCGCCAATGCTCCCGCGCTGTATACATAGGGGAAAACAGCGCGTGCTACGGCATTACCCATCAGGAAGAAAGGCACCAGTGTGGCAATAAATATTATAAGCAACGCCACTGGAGCGCCAATTGCAGCCAGTTTTGGCCGCACAATCTCATTTTTCATATGTAGAAAACATGGTAGCCCGGAGGCTTCATTCAGTTATTTGAACACATAGACATCCTCGCCGGCTTTCTTCATACCG
Source organism: uncultured Muribaculaceae bacterium (assembly GCA_910587915.1). Classification (GTDB taxonomy): domain Bacteria; phylum Bacteroidota; class Bacteroidia; order Bacteroidales; family Muribaculaceae; genus CAG-873. The sequence continues at coordinate 126,873 of CAJUOB010000004.1, forward strand.
TACTGCTCGCGTACGACCTGCTCCATGAGAACAGGATCGGAGGCCAGCCGTCGGTTCAGCTCGCGATAGTAGAGCATAGTGTCGCGATTAGCCTCGAGTTCACAACGAAGACTATCGATAGTACGCTGATGCTCTATGCTTTGCATCACCGAATTATCTCCCGAAAAAAGTATAAACGCCACCACAGCAAGGCATAGCAGCGTCCACGGCGAGAGAAACCGTCGCAACCATTGCCAGGTAGATGTCATATGCTCATTCATACGGCAAAGGTACGCAAAAAAGTGGAGTTTTATATCATGGTGCTCGCAAAGTGTACAGTAAAGAAATCGCCAACCGACGTCATAGAATCCATGGGCCGGTTGGCGATTATAGGGTATGGTTATGTAAGCTTATTCGGCAGCGACAGCTATAGCCACACGGTTGAGCTTGTTTACATCGAAGGGCTGCTCTGTATCGCCCATTGCCTTCACTGTGATGCGGTCGGCAGCAATACCGGCGTCCTGAAGAGCCTTGGACACAGCTGCGGCACGACGCTCGGATATGGTCATGTTGTAGGCAGAAGTACCGGTATTCTTATCGGCATAGCCTGTGACGGTGACTTTCGATTCAGGATAAGTCTTCATGTACTCTACCAGATGTGCTATCTTTTCAGCTTCGCTCTGGCGAATCTTGGAAGAGTTGATGATGAAGAACACGTTTTCGGTAATCGGTTTGGCCTTCTCTACCACAGGTGCAGGAGCAGGTTCTGGTTCGGGAGCAGGAGCGGGAGCGGGTTCCGGTGCGGGCTCTTCGACCACAATTTCCTCGTATACTGCGGGGATAGTGCGCTTATTCTTTCCGAAACGGATTGTGACACCTACAAGACCGTTGTACTGCCAGTCGAAATGGCTGCCTCGTTTGGAATTGAAATTATCGGGAAGCATATTGGCGTTGGCCTCTACATTTATAGCCACACGCGAGCTAACCCATATGTTCAGACCAAGACCACCACGGGCTGCAAATCCCCAGCGGTGATTACGCCACAGTTTCTGGAAGCCGGCACCGGCATCGGCCAGACGCACTGCCTCATCGTTGTTGAAGGCATAATTTCCGCCTACGCCAAGGAAACCGTAGAAATCGAGTGTACGCGAAGGATTGAATCCACAGAAAAGATTGGTGAACGACAGCACGGCATCAACATTGCCCTGCACATAGTTATATTTATAGGTATTATAGGGCGACACCCATGCACCCTTGGCCATCCAGCCACTGCCACCGAAGCGCAGGGTGAATGCAGGCGAGAACGAATAGCCGAAGTTAAGAGCAGCAGCAGGCGATACGAGGTCTTTGAACTTATCGGCCTCTCCGACTGTATATGCACCTCCGACCTGGAGCTGCATCGACCAATGAGGATTGAATTCCGTACGGGCGGGTTCAATCAGCCGTGCGGTTTCTTGTGCGAACATGCCGGCAGGAGTCAAAGCCGAAACTACAGCCAGCGCCAATGCTAATTTTTTCATATTTTTAGATAAGTTAATTTTTTTCGCAAATATACGATTATTGTTCATCAACCAAGCCCACAAATAATCAGCTTACTAACAATCGCCACACTTGCGAAGCATCCCTGCAACAATACATCAGACCACGCCCAAAAGAAACGGGAGAAAGACACTCAGTCCTTCTCCCGCACATAACATTATATGCTCCGATTACTCGGCGGATTTCTTAGGGCGACCCGGCTTCTTGGGCTTTTCATCGGCAGCCTTAGGAGCGGCTTTGGGTTTGGCCGCTTTTTTAGGCTTTGCCTCAGCCTTGGGCTCGCATGCACACTTCTCATCGCGGAGACGGTGCTCAATGTTGTACTGCTCCACATTCTTGCGCATGGATGCAAGTTCCTTATTGAGAGCCTCGATCTCAGCACCCTGATTGGAGATGGTGAGCAGGAGTGAGTTGAGCTCCTCGTTGTCAACCTGCGAGGGGAATTCCTCCTCTACACGCATAAGGAAGTCGGCCAAGACATTCATATAGTTGGTGAATGCCTGGAAAGGAGTTTCGTAGGGGCTGAAGCCACCACGCTGCTTTGTGCTCATGTAGTAGAAGTGATCGCACGACTGAAGGTATTCCCAGTCTTTCTTAAGCTGACGGTTGGTGCACTGGCGTACACGCTCAGCCACAGAATAGAGCTTGTTGAAAGCCTCGTTCTGCAGGCGGTTGCCAAGCCATGCCGATGTGTCGCGGGCCTCGTCGGCGCTCGATATGGGATGCATGACACTGAGCTCGCCTACCGGTTTGATTTTCGCTATAGCCTCGCTCGGAGTGACGAATTCGACTCCGCGTTCGGCAGCAAAGCGGGGAAGAGCCTCGAGGAACTGGAAGATACCGGTGGTTCCGGGATGCAGATCGCCGAAAGTTTCCATATTGAGGAATATGTTGATGATCTGCTCTTCGCCAGGCGTAGCTGCAATCCACTCTATATATTTATCGGCGGTAAGGGGGAACTCAGGCCATGAAGAATCCGAGAACCGGAAAGCGATATCATCGCTCAGCTTGGAATTGCGCAACAGCAGTTTCAGCTTGGGAGCGGAAGCGGCTGTGTAGATATAGTTGGGCGATTTCCAGCCGAGGATGTGTTTTGCACCTTCGGTAAGAACACCGTTGAACCCGAGATGAACCAGCTGCGGAGCCAGATCGTCGTCGTAGATGAGCTCGGTGTTGCGCACCACTTTCGGAGTGACTCCGAAGCGGCTCTTGAGGATGGCGCATGTATCGGATATCTGCTGTGCAAATTCGCCGGGATCGGCAAGAGATGCAAGCGAATAAGAGAATGGCTGCGCAACGAACTCTACAGCACCGGTATCGGCAAGTCGCTTGAGGACATCGATGAATTCGGGCACATAGTGCTCGAACTGCTCGAAAGCGACACCGGAGATAGCGATTGAGCAACGGAACTTACCCTCGCTCTGCTCGATCATACGCAGAAGGGTTTCGGCAGCAGGAATATACGAGTTGTGAGCGATTCGGGTAACGATGTCATCGTTGAGGAAATCGTCGAAGTAGTAATGGTCGCGGCCGATATCGAAGAAGCGATAGCGCTTCAGACGGAACGGCTGATGTATTTCGAAGTTAAAACAGATGGCTTTCATCTTGATTTGTATATTTTGGCGGTCCGCTACTGATTAGCTGCGACCCAATACTTTATTATAAATATCAATTACTTTTTTACCGGCTTTGTCCCAGGTGATCTGTGCCACTTCGGCCAGGCCGTCCTCGCGGAGCTGCTTGTAGAGAGCCGGATACGAAATGATGGCATGTATGGCGTCGGCCATCGCGTCGATGTCCCAGTAGTCGGTCTTTATGACATTGTCGAGAATCTCGGCACAACCACTCTGCTTGGATATAATCGACGGCACGCCCATCTGCATGGCTTCCAGAGGCGAGATACCGAATGGCTCCGATACCGACGGCATCATGTAGACGTCGCTCGCCTTAAGCATTTCGTAGACCTGACGGCCTTTCTGGAAACCGGGGAAATGGAAGCGGTCGGCAATACCTCGCTCGGCAGCCAGTTGAATCATCTTGTCCATCATATCGCCCGAACCAGCCATCACGAAGCGGACATTCGAGCAGTTGCGAAGCACCTTGGCGGCAGCTTCCACGAAATATTCCGGACCCTTCTGCATGGTGATTCGGCCAAGGAAGGTAACCACCTTCTCTTTGGTGGCACGCGGCATCTCGATATCGAGCAAATCCTGGCTCAGAGGCACCACAGCGTTGTGCACGGTAGTGACTTTTGCAGGATCCACGCCATAGTGGTCGATCACAGTCTGACGGGTGAGGTTGCTGACGGTGATTATATGGTCGGCATGGGTCATGCCGTCGCGCTCGATACCGTAGACGGTTGGATTGGGCTTTCCTCGCGAACGGTCGTACTCAGTAGCATGCACATGTATGACCAACGGCTTGCCGGTGACCTGCTTGGCGTGTATGCCGGCAGGGTATGTAAGCCAGTCGTGGCTATGGATGATATCGAAGTCGAGTGTGCGGGCGAGCACTCCTGCCATTATGGAGTAATTGTTGATTTCCTCAAGAAGATTCGAGGGATATTTGCCTGAGAACTCTATGCAGCCGAGATCGTTGGTGCGCATATAGTTGAAGTCGGCGTAGATATGGTCGCGGAGACGGAAATACAGGTCGGGGTCCATCACCTTGCCGATACGCGATTCCACATAGTCGCGGCTCACATCGCGCCATGCCACAGGCACCTGCGATGCTCCAATAATCTGGGCGAAACTGCGGTCTTCGTCGCCAAACGGTTTGGGGATAACAAATGTAATATCCATGTCGCCACATTCCCACATGCCGCGGGTGAGGCCATAGCTGGCGGTGCCGAGACCACCGAGGATATGAGGCGGAAACTCCCAACCGAACATTAATGCTTTCATAGTTATAATATTTTAGTCGGGTGGATTATTGTTCGAATCGTTTTACGGTGCGGTAGGCCCTGAGTACCTCAGCCACATTAGTGGCATGACTCACGGCTCCACGGCCGGTATAGGGTGGGTTTCCGTCGTAAAGCTGACTTAGAGAGCCGATACAGCCCTGAGTCATCTCATCCTCGAAGCCAATGAGCATACGGTCGATATATCCGACACCGCTCATGCCGAATACCCTGAGATAGGCATCGGCATAGAAGCCCATGAGCCACGGACGGGCAGGGCCGTTGTGCATGGCGAAATCGCGCTCTTCGGGCGAACCGACATAGCTCGGACGATAGCCATAGCTTTTGGGCGAGAGCGTGCGGAGTCCCTTCGGCGTAAGCAATTCGCGTGTCACCACATCGAGAACACCCTTGCGCTGACGACGGTCGAGAGGCGAGTAGTCGAGACCGATGGCGATGGCCATGTTGGGGCGCACGCTCGGTTCGGCATAAGTACCATCTACGTAGTCGTAGAGATAGCCGCTCTCGTTGAGGAAGGTGTCGACAAAAGGCTTCTTCATTTTTTCGGCCTGTGCAAGCCATGCCTCGTGGAATTCTCCTACACCCGGCATATCCTCGGCGAGGGATGCAGCGAACATAAGGGCGTTGTACCACAAAGCGTTGAATTCCACCAGACGACCCGTACGACGCACCACGGGCGCACCACCTATCGTGGAATTCATCCACGACACCGGGTGGAGATGGCCGTCGGTCGAAAGCAGCCCGGTCTCACTATCGATGAACAGATTCGGATGGCCGCCTGTCAGAATATAATTCACAAGCTGGGTAACAGCGGGCATATAGAGCTCGCGTGCACGGTCCACACCTGCAATCTTGGCATATTGCTGTATGGCCCAGAGAGCCCAGAGAGGTATGTCGGGGAGTTCTATATCGTGAATCCTATCGGATTTCTCTCCGGTCTCCGCATAGTGCAACAGAGCCTTTAGCGCGGTAGCCATGATAGCCTCGTAATCGGCGCGGTGGTCGATGGAGAGGGTAAGACCCGGCAATGCCATGAATGTATTGCGCGCAAGCACTATACCCCAGGGAAATCCCGAAATGAGGTACATAGCGTCGCCTTTGCGCACATAGAACTGCTTGGCACTGTTCTTAAGACAGTTGAAAAACGAGGTACGGGGAGTGCGGCTTGCAATCTCGGTTTCATACATCTTCTTAAGGCTACGGGGGCTCACAGGGCTCACACCGGCCGAGAAGATTATGCTCTCGCCTTTCTTGATGGGTACTTCGAAATAGCCGGGAACCCAGAGATCTTCGGTGTAGGGTACACCTCGCTCGAGATCCTTCACATATTCGATATCTTTGTACCAGTTAGGCTGGTCGACCCATTCAGCTTTATGGCTGAATTGCATGTACAGCGTCGGGAATCCGTCGTAGAGACATGTGGCGATACCGTTGGGCACCGGTTCGATGGCCCGGTTTATAGCATCGTTCTCCACGCACAGGCTATTCACTTCGCGGAAAGCGAGGAATGGCTTGAAACGCAGTGTGGTGGCAGAGTGAGCCTCCACAAGGGTGTATCGTATAAGGATACGGTTTTCCTGACTGATAAATATTTTTTCCTTAGTAAGGATGACACCACCGACACGGTAGGTCATGCGGGGAACGCCCTCGCAATCGAACTCACGTATATACTTGTGGCCGTTGGGGCTGTAGACACCGCCACGATAACGATGCAACCCGAGATTGAAGGGCGCACCATGCTGTATGACGGTTTCGTCGAGACTCGAAAGCATCACATGGGGCTTATCGCCCATGCTTTCGATAGGAATCACCAGAAGGCCATGCTGTTTGCGGGTGTTGCAGCCCGTCAGCGTGGTGCAGTGGTAGGCTCCGGCCTGATTCGTGCGGAGCATTTCCTTCGGCAGCGACTGGTCCAAGTTTATGAGTAGATTCTTATCAAATTTAAGATAACTCATATTGGTTTTAGATGGTTAGGTATATTTTTTTGTGTTTTATCGTAGTTTTTTATGGCCTTGAGAGAGGTTGACATATGGTATCAACGGCGAATATACGCTTTTTTTCGTGCCTCAACAAAGATTATGCGGCATTTTTATCAAAACATGCCGCATAACATCTATTTCAAGCCATTTTTCTCCCAGGATATGCCTTCAAGGCCTCTTCGAGGACGGTCAAAGCATGGTCGAGCTCGCTTTTTTCAAGCACATAGGCCATACGCACCTCATCGATCCCACGACCGGGTGTGGTGTAGAAACCCGAGGCTGGTGCCATGAATACCGTCGCTCCCTCATACTCGAACTCCTCGAGGCACCACCGGCAGAAGCGGTCGGCGTCGTCGACGGGCAGACGCACCACAGTGTAGAACGCACCCATAGGAATTGGCGTGTAGCAGCCGGGGATCTTGTTGATGCGGTCGACAAGGAATTTTCGACGCTCCACATATTCATTATAGGTGGCAAGCATATACTCCGGCGATGCATCAATCGATGCCTCGGCCACAATCTGACCGATAAGGGGCGGACTCAGACGGGCCTGACAAAACTTCATGACATTTGCCTTAAGTTCCTTGTGCTTGGTGATAAGCGCCCCGATACGGATGCCGCACTCGTTATACCGCTTCGACACCGAGTCGATGAGCACCACTTTGTCCTCGATACCGGGCAGATGGAATGCCGAGATGTATGGGGCACCCGTGTAGCAAAATTCGCGATATACCTCGTCGGAAAACAGGAAAAGATCGTATTTCAGCACCAGGTCGCGAATCTGCAGCATCTCCTTCATAGTGTAGAGATAGCCCGTGGGGTTGTTGGGATTACATATGAGTATACCCTTGGTGCGGGGTGTGATGAGCTTCTCGAATTCCTCGACCGGAGGCAGCTCGAAACCATTGTCGATGCTCGATGGCACCGTCACAATTTTGGCGCCCGCCGAGATTGCAAAAGCCATATAGTTGGCATATGCGGGTTCCGGCACTATTATTTCGTCGCCGGGGTCAAGACACGCCATGAAAGCGAAGAGTACAGCCTCCGACCCACCACAGGTGACGATGATGTCGTCGGTATCGACATCTATATTGAAGCGCTTGTAGTACTGCCGTAGCTTCTGGCGCAACGAGAGCAAACCGGCCGAGGGGCTATACTCGAGCACCTTGCGGTCGATATTCTTCAAAGCTTCGAAAGCTTCGGGAGGTGTCGGCACATCGGGCTGTCCGATGTTGAGACGATATAACTTGAGTCCGCGGGCCACGGCCTTATCGGCAAGCGGCACTAAGCGGCGTATGGGAGACGCGGGCATTTCACAGCCACGCTTGGATACGTTTGGCATGAGAGATTTTTTTCAAAATAAAAAATTGGCCATTACAGCTATAAAGCCATAATGGCCAATGATTATAAAAAGTTCTTAGAACTCTGCATTTCCCGGTGTGCGGGGGAAGGCAATGACGTCGCGGATATTTGTCATGCCGGTGACAAAGAGCACCAGACGCTCAAATCCGAGACCGAAACCGCTGTGAGGCACAGTGCCGTAGCGGCGGGTATCGAGATACCACCACATGTCTTTCATCGGTATGTTGAGTTCTTCGATGCGTGTGAGCAGCTTGTCGTAGTCGGCCTCGCGCTCGGAACCGCCGATAATCTCGCCGATTTTCGGGAAAAGGACGTCCATGGCGCGGACAGTCTTGCCGTCCTCGTTCTGCTTCATGTAGAAAGCCTTGATTTCCTTAGGATAGTCGGTGAGTATGACAGGTTTCTTGAAGTGCTCTTCCACGAGGTAGCGCTCGTGCTCGCTCTGCAGATCGGTACCCCAGTCGACAGGGAACTCGAATTTGCGGCCCGAAGCCTTGAGGATTTCCACACCTTCGGTATATGTGAGACGCACGAAGTCGTTGTGAAGCACGAACTCAAGACGCTCTATCAGCTCCTTGTCGAAATGCTCGGCCAGGAACTCGATATCGGCGCGGCAGTGCTCAAGGGCATAACCGATGCAATACTTCACGAATTCCTCTGCAAGGTCCATGTTGTCGGTTATATCATAGAACGCCATTTCGGGCTCAATCATCCAGAACTCCGACAGGTGGCGCGGAGTATTGCTGTTCTCCGCACGGAAAGTAGGACCGAAAGTGTAGATAGCTCCAAGCGATGTAGCTCCAAGCTCGCCTTCAAGCTGACCGCTCACAGTGAGAGCAGTAGGCTTTCCGAAGAAATCCTTTGAGTAATCGACCTTTCCGTCTTCTGTCTTAGGAAGTTTGTCGAGAGGAAGAGTGGTTACCTGGAACATGGCTCCGGCACCTTCGCAGTCGCTGGCTGTGATGAGCGGTGTGTGGAGATAGAAGAAGCCCTTTTCGTTGAAGAACTTATGGATGGCGAAAGCAAGGGCGCTACGTACTCGCAGAATGGCGCCGAATGTAGCAGTACGGGGACGCAGATGCGCTTTCTCGCGAAGGAATTCGAGAGTGTGGCCTTTCTTCTGCAGGGGGTATGTCTCGGGGTCGGCAGTGCCGTATACCTCGAGAGTATCGGCCTGCACTTCCACGCTCTGGCCTTTACCCATACTCTCCACCAATGTACCCTCCACGTGAATGGACGAACCGGTAGTGACCGGCTTGAGCTGGTCTTCGGTGAATTTTGTCAGATCAAATACAATCTGCAGATTTGCCACCGTCGAACCGTCGTTGAGAGCCACGAACTGCACATGCTTGTTGCCTCGGCGGGTGCGCACCCAGCCTTTCACGCTCACACGCGTGCCAACGAGCGCCGGGTCGAAAATGTCGGAAATCTTGGTTCTTTTCATATTGATATCCCTGAAGCCCTCGCAGGGCTTTCAGGGGTTTATAGTTATTTATTAATCTTATTGAATATTACTCGAACGAACCCATCTTCAGATAGTTCACTTCCTCCTGAGTGAGGTAGCGCCAACGTCCGCGGGGAAGGTTCTTCTTGGTAAGACCGGCGAAGTATACGCGGTCGAGCTTTGTCACATGATAGCCGAGGCTTTCGAAAATACGACGGACAATGCGGTTGCGGCCCGAGTGAATCTCGATGCCCGCCTGATTGCGGTCGGTTTCGGTGGCGTAGCTTATGGCATCGGCGTGGATAGGACCATCCTCAAGCTCAATACCGTCGGCGATACGCTGCATATCGTCCTCGGAGATATCGCGGTCGCACCATACGTGGTATATTTTTTTCTTGACAAACTTCGGATGCGTGAGCTTGGATGCAAGATCGCCGTCGTTGGTGAGAAGGAGCACGCCGGTGGTGTTGCGGTCGAGACGGCCGACAGGATAGATGCGTTCGTTGCAAGCACCTTTCACAAGATCCATCACAGTGAGACGTCCGTTGGGGTCGTCGCTTGTGGTGACGCAATCCTTAGGCTTGTTGAGCAGGATGTAGCATTTACGCTCCATGGTCACTACCTTTTCATCGTATTCCACTACATCGCTGTGGGAAATCTTGGTGCCGAGTTCTGTCACGACCTGGCCGTTGACTTTCACCAGACCCTGCTGGATGAATTCGTCGGCCTCACGACGCGAGCATATGCCGGCATTGCTCATATATTTGTTGAGACGTATCTGTTCGTTGGGATCGGGTATCGGCATTTCGTATTCTACCGGCTTGGGACGCGGAGTGAAACTCTTGCCACGAGCGGGGAACGCACCGCCCTGCTGACGCTGCTGGTATCCGCCTTGGCGCTGCTGATAGCCACCCTGCTGACGCTGTTGGTAGCCGCCCTGACGCTGCTGATAGCCACCCTGCTGGCGCTGTTGGTATCCACCCTGTTGGCGCTGCTGATAGCCGCCCTGCTGACGCTGTTGATAGCCACCCTGGCGCTGCTGATAGCTGCCCTGCTGACGGGGCTGATAACCGCCCTGACGCTGTTGGTAGCCGCCCTGCTGACGGGGCTGATAGGGACGGGGCTGATATGCCGGACGCTCCTCGCCTTCTGCCGAGTGGCCTTCGGGCTTTTCATAGTCGGGGCGCTGTGTGCGAGGTTGGTATGGACGCTGCTGGTAGCCACCTTGACGCTGCTGATAGCCGCCGTTGTTATAATTGTTTCTGTGCTGATAGCCGTTGTTATAACCGCCCTGCTGACGGGGCTGATAAGGACGTTTGGGACGGTACTCTCCGTCTTCGGAACTTTCGGGACGCTGATAGCGCGGACGCTCTTCCGAAGCCTGACCTTCCGGCATACGATAAGCTTGCCCTATGCGAGGGCGTTTGGGTTTCTTCTCATTCGAATTCGATTCCATAATAGTGTCTTATTTTAGCCTTACCTCTCGGTAAAAATTACAGAGTAGATTTTTGTTTTTGAAAGTACTTTCTAATTAATTAAAAGATAACTTGAACTTACGTTGAAAAACGTGGATAGACTGTTTTCAATTGATTAGACGCGCAAAAGTACATAAAAGTTTCCACAAAGCAAAAAAATAGCATGATTTTTCCGGCGCGGAATTGTCAACTAAAAAACGTTAAAAAGATTCCACCATGATTCCGAAATTGCTATCTTTGTCAATTGTAATTGCTCAGTCTATGTCAGCTCTCACCATAACAGCTATAGTGCTCTGCGCCCTCGGGGTGGCAGCTTCTTTCTCGACCCGCCTGCCGGCCGTGCTCGCTTCTTATGCCGGTCTGCTGTGCGCACATTTCGCAGGAGCGGTCTACGTCGATGGCAGCGTGCTGGTGTTCTGGGCCGTCGCAACAGTGCTTGTGCTCGGCATCGGATATTTCAACGCCGGGCGTGTGGCTCTGATGCGGCCGGGCAATTCATATATTCTCACGGCAGCGATAGCAGGCACGTTGCTCGGATTCCTGGTAGCACCCACGGCAGCCGCCCTCATCGGAGGCAGCGCAATTGGAGCCGTGCTTGGTGCCATAGCGTTCCGTAGCACACCTCGCGGACCGCGCGCCCTGCCTCTCTTCTCGCCCGTTTTCATCAACTTCATGTGTGCCTCGGGCCTCCGTGCTGTAGTGGCATGCTCAATATGCGGCATCACTGTCGCCTCCCTAATATGAATCTACGATCTGTCATAACCGCTTTTGCCCTGACCGCTGCTGTTGCTTCGTTTGCAAAGACGAATGTTCGTGCAGAGCTCGGCCGCCCCGATCTCGACGCTATCGCGCGGGAGACGACCGACGAAAATTCAAAATACTACTACCCTCGCCTACTCAAGGAGTTCATGGCAAACGATACGACCATGACCTCCGATGAGTTCCAATATTTTTACTACGGCACATTCTTTCAGGAAGACTATGATCCCTACCGCGAGGCCCCAAACCCCACTCTCCGGCAGGAATTACAGCCTATCTACGAAAAGACGAAGCGCACACGCGCCGACCGCGCCAAGATGCTCGACTATGCCCTGCAGGTGATCGACGATAATCCTGTGGATCTGCGGCAACTCACCAACAGAATATATGTATACGAGCAGAACGGCAAATTCGACCTCGCCAAAATATGGCAGTATAAGCTAAACCATCTGCTTCTGGTAATAGCGGCCTCGGGCAAAGGATCCGACCCGGAAAACGCATTCATCGTGGTGTACCCGCAGCATGAATACGACTTCCTGAATCTCTCAGGCCAGACCGCTCGCAGCCAGCGCTTCGAGCCGCCCCACTTCGACTACATAGAGGTCGACAAGAATGCAAAGACCAACAACGAAGGCTATTACTTCGACATAGCCGAAATGCTTCGCCAATATTTCATAAAGCATCCGTCGGAACTCGATTCCGCCACTCACTGACCGCCACAATGAAATCACGACTCGATCCACACATGCCGGGAGCAGCCCTGCTGCTTTTCTGCGCATTGGCCATTCTACTGCTGCCATGGCTTGGAGAGACATTATTCAACTCCAAAGGAGAGCCACGCGAAGCCATCGTGGCTGTGTCGATTCTCGAAAGTGGCAACTGGATATTGCCCACAAACTACGGCGGCGATATTCCATTCAAGCCTCCATTCCTGGCGTGGCTCATGAGTATTTTCGCCATAATATTCAACGGAGGCATCGTGTCGGAGTACATATCGCGCCTACCGTCGGCAGTAGCACTCATGGCAATGGTAATGGGCGGCTACTCATGGGCCCGACGTGAGCGCGGCACCCGCTTCGCTCTTATCTTCGCATTGGTCACGGCCACATCGGTCGAAGTGTTCCGAGCCGGAATTGCATGTCGTCTCGACATGGTACTGACGGCATGCATGGTTGGCGGTCTATATGTGCTCTACTCGCTGAGGCGCCCCGATTGTCGTTTCCGTGCCTTGCGATGGCTGGCGGCCTGGGTGCTGTTCAGTTGCGCAGCCCTCACCAAAGGTCCTGTCGGCTCCATGCTCCCCTGCTTCGCAATGGGCATTTATGCCCTGCTCCGCCACGACCGGTTCTTCCCTACACTCGCCAAAATGCTCGGACTTGCCCTGGCGGCCCTGCTGCCTCTTGCATGGTGGTTCTACGCCGCAGCCCAGCAAGGAGGCGACCATTTTGTAGACCTCATGATGGAAGAAAATATAGGTCGGCTCATGGGCACAATGTCGTACGACAGTCACGTACAACCGATCTACTACAACTTCCTCACCATACTCGCCGGCATGCTTCCATGGACGCTTGGCGTGCTCATGGCTGCATTTTCCTGGCGTCGCTGGCACCGCACCCCACTCTCACCGGCAGGGCTGTTCAGCCTTGTGGTTGCCGTGACTGTGATAGTATTCTATTGTATTCCTGAAAGCAAACGTAGTGTATACCTGCTACCGGCATATCCGTTCATGGCATATGCTGTAGCATCGATATTCTATAGCGGCATGGCGGCGCGTCCCGTCCGCGTATTCACATGGTTCATGGCCATACTTGCAATAGCAGCGCCACTCGCCGTCATCGCAATGCAGATATGGCCACTGCCAAAGCTCACCATCGCTCCGCTAAAATGGTGGAATTACATTATCCTCGCGCTCCCCATGGCTGCAGGAATAGCATGGATTGCAAACCGTCATAGCGCCGTAGGGCATCTACTGGCCATCGTATGGGCCATGCTTGTATGCTATGGAGCGGCTGTCGGTCCGGCAGTGCTAAATCCTCGCAGCGACCACAAAGTACTCGACAGACTCACTGCCGACCCCGACGCGCAGGTGCTGTCGCTCGAGTATTTCTATAACCACCGCCTTTTCACACTCAACTATTATCTCGACGATAAAATCCGCACCGTGCCGAGCATCGAAGCCGCTGCCGAATATCCGGCCGGAACACTGCTGCTGGTTTCGGAACGCGCAGACACCACCGGCCTATGGCCTAATTTCCGATATGAGCCGCTTCTTCAGCGCTCATGCGACCACCGCGAACCGGTAGGCCTTGCCATAAGAATCGACAATAATCATAACCCATAAATAACATTCCAACTATGATCAGCCCTAAAATCCAGGACGCCATAAACGCCCAGATCAATGCCGAATTCTGGTCGGCATATCTCTATCTTGCCATGGGCATGCACTTCGAGGCCGAAGGCCGCACAGGCATTGCCAATTGGTTCAAAATCCAATTCAAAGAAGAACAGGCTCACGCTGAAATTTTCATGAACTATCTCAACAGCCGTGGTGGCCGCGTGGTACTCAAACCCATCGACGCCGTTCCCGAAAGCTGGAACAGCCCATTGGCTGCATTCGAGGCAACACTCGCACACGAAGAGAAGGTGACTGCACTCATCAACAATCTCTATGCACTCGCCGAAGCTGAGCACGACTATGCCACACGTGGCAAACTCGACTGGTTCGTTTCAGAGCAGGTTGAAGAAGAAGAGACCGCCAAGAACCTCATCGACCGTCTCAAACTCATCGGCGACAATGGTCTTGCCCTCTATATGCTCGACCAGGAGCTCGCCACCCGCACCTACAACGTACCCGCACCTCTGGCTGCAAACGCCTGAGCACATCTGATATAAGCTAAAAGCGAGGAGCCGGGAGAATGGCCTACTGCCAACTCCCGACTCCTCGCTATTTTATTCTCCTGAATATCTTAAATGGGGGAACTCTATACCGGAAACTTCAATCGTCCTTCAACTGCCAATACACTGTGTACCGACACCGATGCATATCGTAGAGAGGCCGTAGCGCCACACCCTCGGGAGTGGCGAATTCGAGCGCAGCGGTACGCGCCAGTTCTGGCCGACCATTGCGGACAGAGAGTGTCACGGGCAAGTTGGCAGGCACATGGTAGTTGTAGGTATAGTAGTCGTTGCGAACGCTCGGATCGGAGAATGGAGCCGGTGCTTCCATACCCTCTGTGCCCATATCACCGGCGAGCACTACCGGACCATACAGAACCGCTGCACGACCATCCGACTCATTTCCGGCATATTCCATATGTATATCCATAGGGAAGTCGGCTTCGATGATATCGCCGGTCTTCCATCTTCGCTCGATGTCAATATACGACGACGGTGTTGACGTAACTTTCACCGGTCGTCCATTGACTTTCACCACCGGGCGTCCGCTCCACGAAGGATATCGGAGCGATATCACGCATTTTTTTCCATTGGCATTGTCGATACGTATCGATGTCGTCGACGAAGAGGGGAAATCGGTGGTCTGCGTGAGTGTCATACCCTGCTCGCGCCAGTTGAGCCGCGAAGGCGCAAAGAGATTCACGAACAATCGACCGGGCGCATGATAATAGATGCCTTCGGCATACTTAGCATGGCTCTCGAAGCCACTGCCAACACAACACCAGAACGACTGTTCCGGCGTACTATACACCTTATACGCGCCACTCAACAAGGGGAGAAAATAGCATACCATACCGCTCTCAGGGTCCTGCTGGGCAAGAATATGATTATAGAGCGCACGCTCATAGTAATCGGCCACAGCCGGATCGGCATTCCAGCAGAAAAGATGGCGCGACAATTTCAGCATGTTGTAGGTACAGCAGGTCTCGCCTGTATATCCATTGATATTGGAAGCCATCTTTGCGGAATCAAAGAAATGCTCTTTCTGGCTCAGGGAACCGGTAGCGAAGCAATGATGGCACGTCATCGAATGCCAGAACAGTTCAGCAAGCTCTCGCGACTTGGCATCGGAAGTAAGTTCGTAATTCCGCGCCTCGGCAATCACTTTAGGGATGAACGTATTGGTGTGCTTTGTTCCAAAATCAGTGTTACCGTCTTTCAACGGATCTATCACATCGTTATGATAGAAAAAGCGGGCAAGATCGAGATATCGCTTTTCGCCGGTAATGGCATAGAGATTATAGAATGCCTCGTTGACACCGCCAAATTCATTACGCAGCATCAACCGACGGGTTTCCTCCGGCACATCCGCGAGCTTGACATGCGCCCAATCGCCCATTTTCCGTGCTATTTCAAGAGCCCGGTCATTGCCGGTAAGCACATACTGGTCTATTAGTCCCGATAATATCTTATGTAGAGTGTACCATGGCGCCCATACCGACTTGCCGCGCATATTACGGTTGATCAATTCTTCGGGAAAAGCGCTCAGATATCCATTGCCAAGAGCAGCCTGTACCTCTGCAAGCCCGTCGACAATACTGTCGCCCTTCAGCCGGAACACATCGGCGCCGGTGGCTGCATACATCAGACCATATGCCGATAACAGATGCCCCGTGGTGTGGCCTCGTAAATCGCAGTCGAGCGACTCCCAGCCACCATATTTACGCACACTTTCATAGCCACCTTCAAGCCCGGCAAAAACTCCGGCATTATTGCGAAAACTATGCAGCAACCGCTTTGTGTCGATATTGACCATCCAGGCCGAGTCGCGCTCAAGATTATCGCGCAACCGTCCCGGAAGGAGGCGCACATCGGCCAGCGGGAAAGCCTTGGCCTTCAATTCACACCTTGCATCCATCCCAGCATCAATGCCGGGATAGATTGATTGCGCCATCACTATCAACGGCAACACCAAGTGCACTATGGAAAATATATACTTCTTCATACTCTCACATACGACTATCGCATACCCGCCACTCAATCGAATCGATAAAACCTGGCTAAAGCCCAAACCGCCAAAAGACAAATGCTCATAGAAAATTGAAATTTCAGTCCAAATATCCACACATTCCGAGCAAAAAGCATCACCACAAATCCGTTTTAACCAATCTTAACACACAAACGTACATACAGGAATAGCAAAGTGTATATCTTTGTGAATAAATTTTAAAATAGCCGCCTCAATTACTATCGAAACACTATGATTAATAATTCCGGCAAAACAATGCGGAATTAATCACATTTAAAAATAATCAATGAAAAAAGAACTAATCGTTTCCACTGCGTTGCTGGCGATGTCCTTGACTATGCCGGCAATAGCGGCTAATGGGAACAGTATCACCGTGCCGCAGATGAACGGCCTGGTAGTATCATCATCCGACAATTCCAGAACCGGACTGTGGGCTTTGCCAACAAATGCCGGAGGGCAATGGAAATCTCTTATCGAAATCGATCCGGAATATGCATCGTTCTACAACGGAATCGAGAAAGACAATATCTACTATACCACAAGGTGCAATGCACAATATGGTTCGCCCATAACATATGTCGACGCCTACGACATCGAATCCGGCGAACATCTGTGGACCAACTATCCCGATGCTTCATGTCTACCCTACGACCTTGCATATAATCCCTATAATGACATCATATACGGATTTTTCTACAATAAGAAAAAAACCGGCATGGCATTCGGTACTATTGAGTACAATACTGCAGGCGAGACATTCACTCACATCAAGGACATGGAAGGCTACTGGGTGGCTATCGCAGCCGCTCCCACAGGAGAGCTCTATGCCATATCCGCCGACATAGAGACTGTATCGGCAACCGAAGTCATTGTGCACTCTTCAACTCTACATAAGATCGATCCGGCAACAGGCGAAACCACAGCTATTGGAGAAACCGGACAGAAACCTCTCCTTATCGGATCGGCTACAATCGACAAGCGCTCAGGCCGTATGTTCTGGTCTGTTGGCCCGGATGCCGATACATCATTCCTGTGCGAGGTCGATCTCACAACAGGCAAAGCAACCAAAGTGATGGATTTCGAAGGCACACGCCAGGTTGCCGGACTCTACGTAGTTACTCCACCGGCCGAGGACGATGCTCCGGCAGCCGTCCTGAATGCGTCTGTCTCATTCGATGGCGGCTCACTCTCCGGCTCGGTCAATTTCACAGCGCCTGAAACATTCTACGGTGGCACTCCGGCTGTTGGCAGTGTGGCATATACCATCATAGCCAACGGCGTCGAACTGGCCAAAGGAACCACGACCTATGGAGCTACCGTCAAAGAAAAAGTGCAATTGCCCGAACGAGGAAAATACACTTTCTCCATCTTCCTTACCAACGACGACGGACAATCGCCTAAAGTTACTGTAGAGAAATTCGTAGGATACGGCACTCCGGCATCACCCACCGGTGTAAAGGCATCCGACAACAACGGAAAGGTGACAATAAGCTGGGATCCCGTATCGGAATCGACCGACGGAGGATATATCGCGCCTCTCGATATACGCTACAATGTGACAAGAATACCCGACAATGTCATCGTGGCGAGCAATTTATCCACTACATCGGTCGAAACAACCATCGACGGTGGAACGCTCATGGCATATTCATATCTTGTTGCGGCTGTAAATCACGACATTGTATCGGAAGCGTCTGAATCGAACAAGATTGTCGCAGGCAACATCGAACTCCCATGGACTGAATCTTTCGACTCCGCCGATGCCCTCGATTTCTTCACAGTCATCGACGCTAACGAAGACGGAAAGAAATGGAATTTCTACACCGATCGCGCACGAATACAGTATGGCACCACAACCGCCAACGACTGGCTGATTTTGCCGGGTATCAACCTTGTGAGCGGCAACTCCTACAGAGTATCGTTCAAAGCCCGTTGCTCTCGTTCGTCATATCCGGAAAAAATCGAAGCTAAATGGGGCACAGCCCCCACGGCACAAGCCATGACCAATATACTGCTGGAACCGACCGTCATCAACAACGAGGAATACCGCACATTCGAAGGTACAATCCAACCCTCGGTTTCAGGCAAGTACTATATAGGTATACACGGTATATCCGATCCCGATATGTACTACCTCGAAGTCGACGACATATCGGTCGACTCTCCTATATCCATGAGCGCCCCTGCAAAATGTACCGACCTAAAAATCACACCCGACGCAAATGGAGAATATAAAGCTCTAATATCTTTCAAAGCACCCGCAACCGATATGAGCGGTAAAACTCTCTCCGCACTCGACAAGATAGAGCTATACCGTGGCGAAACGCTGATTCATACATTCACAGCTCCAAAACCTGGAGAGACTCTCACTTTCGACGATTCCACCGCCCAAAGCGGCGACTGCACATACTCAGTGATAGCCTTTGCCGACAATAACGCCGGAGCTTCAGCGTCGGCCACAGCATTCATAGGTACACCTCTGGCTGCAGCAGTAACGTCTCTCGGTATCATGGAAACAGCCGACTGCGAAATCACACTTTCCTGGGAAAAAGTGACACTATCCACAGATGGCAAGACAATCAATCCCGACAAGGTCCGCTATAACATATACGACGTAACATCGTACTCTCCATCGCTGGTATGCGAAAATGTTCAAGGCTCATCCTGCACATTCACTGCCGTAGAAAGTGGCAAACAGAAATTCGTGCAGTATGCCATAGCACCTGTCACCGACGCCGGAGAAGGAGCCCGCACCCAAAGTGCCAATATTGCAGCCGGCACACCCTACTCCAACTTTGTGGAGTCGTTCGCCAACGGTCAAGCTTCAACAATATATGCCACCGAACGCGTAAACTACGGAAACTGGAGCGTTATGCCCGATACATATCAGGATGTCAAAGCACAGGATAACGACGGCGGTTATGCTGCCATGAACGCTTACTTCGCAGGCTACTGCGGAGCACTTGTCACCGGAAAAATAAGCCTTGACGGTCTGAAGGCTCCGGCTCTGCGATTCTACAGCTATACACCCGACAACGAAGGTCTCGACCTCAACACGATAGCCATATCAGTCAATACCGGAGACTCCGAGTGGACCGAGATTTTCAAAAAAACAGTGATTGAAATGGGTGAGACCCAAGGCTGGCACGAAGTCCTGATACCGCTAAATGCTTATGCAGGCAAGAACATATCGCTACGCTTCCTCGCCACGACCTACGATCGTCCGTATACTACCACATATATCGACAATCTGTCTGTAATATCGCTCGATAACATTGAACTCGAAACAGTCGGCATATCCGGCCCGGCCAACGTACGCACAGGCGATCAATTCGAGATTGAAGTATCAATAGTCAACAATGGAGCATTGGATGCCGAGAATGTGGAAGTGGAACTATGGGCCGACGATGAACTGCTGACATCCGACTCCGGAGTCGCAATCGCAGGTACAAGCAGATACACCCATAAGTTTGCCATCACAATGCATCCTCTTGCCGAAAAGGCGATAAATTACACAGCAGTAATTAATCATCCTGCCGATCAGACCACAGGAAACAATAAATCCGAAATTTTGACTGTGACACCTGTAGTATCGGTATTGCCTGCTCCCACAAACCTTTCTGCCAATCTTTCGGGCAACAGTGTGGTTCTGACATGGAATGAGCCCACCATACTCCCCACCACTCCTATGACAGATGATTTCGAAGCAGCCACAGATTGGGCGCACAATGTCCAGAACTGGATATTTATAGATGGCGACAAAGCACCTGTAGCAGCTTTCGGCGAAGTTGAGGTTCCAGGAATCAATGCCGGTAGCACAGCGGCTTCATTCTTCGTATTCAGCGCCACCGACATATTCGAAGGCAACAAATACCTGCAGCCGCACTCCGGCAAGAAATATCTTGCAGCATTTGCGCGTTTCGACAACGGAACAACCGACGACTGGGCCATATCGCCCGAACTGTCCGGCAAGTCTCAGACCATATCTTTCTACGCCAAGAGCTACCATACATCATACCCCGAACGTATAGTGGTATACTACTCTACAGGTTCTCTCGAAACTGCAGACTTTATATCTGCCGGCGTTGAGGTTCCCTCGGTTCCCGGCGAATGGACACGCTATGAAGCGACTCTGCCCGACGGCGCCCGTTACTTTGCTATCCGTTCATGCGCTACCGGCTCATTTATGCTCATGCTCGATGATGTGACATATCAACCTGCCTCGACAGGCGATCTCGCACTGACAGGCTATAATGTGTACCGCGACCGCGAGAAAGTAAACACAGATGCCGTTACTACAACGAGCTTCACAGACACTACCGACGAACCCGGCAAGCACACATGGACTGTCACAGCAGTATACGCTCAAGGTGAATCGCGTGGTTCAAACACTGCAACACCCGACCTCTCGTCTATAAGCACCGAAATGGCCGCATCCATATCCATCAG
The DNA here is from genome assembly GCA_910587915.1 of uncultured Muribaculaceae bacterium. Classification (GTDB taxonomy): domain Bacteria; phylum Bacteroidota; class Bacteroidia; order Bacteroidales; family Muribaculaceae; genus CAG-873. Next base: position 147,703 of record CAJUOB010000004.1, read on the forward strand.
CGCTGCCCATGGCGAGATTATCGTAGATGGCGCCGAAGGTCTTAACATATCGGTAGCCAGCACCGATGGCCGATTGATTTTCAACAACATCGGCCAAGCAGAGACCCATATCGAAGTTGCCTCCGGAATATATATAGTGAAAGCCGGAACAACCACAGCGAAACTGATAGTACGCTGATAAATACTCTATCTACCAAATAAAAGTGGTGTGGTTCGCAAATGGAACCACACCACTTTTATTTATATTTTTTCTAATCAGAAACCGGGGCACTCGATAAGTTCATCCGGTTCGAAAGCCCGTGGGGCCGTCTTTCCTATAACTTCATACCACCGCATTGGCGATATACCATCGCCGGGGCGTTTTACTGTTATATTTTCCTCACTGAAGATCTCGCCGGCAGCTATAGCGCGGGCTGCCACTATGCTCTTGCGTGCGATGGCGATATTGGGGCGTTCGGCCTCGGAGGCCTCTTTGCGGGGTGAACCCAGCGCTATTTCCACACGACGCACAGCCTCGACCAACGCAGCCAGCTCCGACGGCTTGAGCGATGCCTTATGGTCGGGGCCCGGCAAAGTACGGTCGAGTGTAAAGTGTTTTTCAATTATCTTGGCGCCCCGGGCCGCCGCTGCCACCGACACATCTATGCCCTCGGTATGATCACTGTAGCCTACACCGGCACAGCCAAGGGTGGCTAGCGAATCCATGGCGCGGAGATTCACTGATTCCAGAGGTGCCGGATACTGGGTTGTGCAATGCAGCACATATATATTCTCGCGCGGAGTTCCGGCCTCTTCAAGTACCCGCAGGCAGGTTTCCACCTCGGCAAGAGTCGCCATACCTGTCGACAATATTATTTTTTCGCCAAGCGCACCTATTTTCTGAAGATAAGGAAGATTGGTGATTTCTCCCGAAGGTATTTTCCAGTAGTCCATTCCAAGCGGAGCGAGACAGTCGATAGACACCAGATCGAATGGGGTGCTCATAAAGCCAATACCGACACTGTCGCACAGCTCTTTAAGTCCGGCATAGTCCGAAAGTGGCAGGTGGATTGCCTTGCACATCTCCAGCTGGCTCTCAGCCTCGCCCGTGGTATCTTTCTGGTATTCAGCTTTGGGTGCAAAGGTTGAAATCACAAGTTCAGGTACAGCTGTCTGGAATTTCACATAGTCGGCACCGGCCTCCTTGGCAGCATACACCATGCGGCGCGCCATATCGAGATCACCGTTGTGATTCACACCGGCCTCGGCAATTATAATAACGTGGTTGTCAGTCATTGGGTCGAAAAACTACATCATCTAGAAATCTGGTGGTGAGAACTCCGGGTTCTGCTTTGCCGGCAGAAATATCAGGCTCGCCGGCAGCATCCTGCAGTATGGCCTTGGGGAGATTAAATCCGGCATATACCGAGGCAACCGCTCCCCCACCCAGACGTGGATTTATCTCCATTATCATATAGCGGTCGTCATCAAGGTCATGAATTATCTGTACCGTCACAGCACCACGCAGGCCGGTAGCCTCAAGTGTGCGGCGCGCAAGTTCGCTTGCTTGCGGTGAGTCGACAGTGACCGTGCGCACCGCTTCCCCGCCGGCTGTTTCCAACCTTATGCGTGGGCTTGCACCTACTATGCGGCCTGTGCGCGTCTCTACATAGCAATCCACGGTTATTTCCTCGCGGTTATCGATACGCTCCTGTATAAGGTAGCGGTCTTCGCGTCCCTGGAATTCGAAAAGTTTCTGAAGACTGTTGATTTCAACAATGCCTTTCGATGCCGAGCCGAAACGTGGCTTGGCAATAAGCCGCAGACACGGGTCGCCGGCCCGATAGGTAGCCGGTATTGGCAACCCGAGACGCTCGAAAAACTCTGCTGCGGCCACCTTGTCGAACATTTTTTCGGCCAGCTCGCGTCCCGGTGCAGGCACAAATACTCCTCGATGAGGATAGCGTGCCACATACTCCGACGCCACTCCGACCGCACCATCGACAAATGGCAACATTATATCGACTCCGAGGCGTTCCACGGTATCATCGATATGCCCGAAAAGTTCCGGATCGGACCAACGGAGCCCTTCGACCATGTCGCTCGCCACTGCAGCAAGCGGGCACGCGCAGTCGAGCTCATAGCCTACAATATGAACTTCAAGCCCGAGGACACGGCCAGCGTTCTTGAACAGGCGCGCCATGCCCACACGCTTGGCTCCTCCGAGGAATAGTATGGTCACCGTTTTCATCGGTTATATATGTCAGATTTGTACTTCGCAAGGTTTTCCGGCTTGCAGAACCACTCCACAGTAGCGCGTAGGCCATCTTCGAGAGTATGGCGCGGACGCCAATCGGTAAGCGAAGTGATGATGGTATTATCGCCGCACAGACGGTTGACCTCGCTTTTAGCCGGACGAAGCCTTTCGGGATCGACAACGGCATCGACCTCAACCCCCATGATACGTGCTATTGTCGCGAGAGTATCGGCCATGCTTACTTCCGTGCCGGTTGCGATATTTATGTTACGTCCCTCTATGCCGGGAGTTTCGGCCAACGCTATGAAGCCGGCGGCTGTATCGGCCACATAATTGAAGTCGCGTGTAGGCGATAGGTCGCCGAGCTTAAGCTGACCTTTCCCACTGGCTATCTGAGTGATAATTGTAGGAATAATGGCACGTGCGCTCTGACGCGGCCCATATGTATTGAACGGACGGGCTATCACCACGGGCAAGTCGAAGGCCCGGTAGAAACTTTCGGCTATGGCATCGGCTCCTATCTTGGTTGCCGAGTATGGCGACTGCGGTTGGCGCGGATGCTTCTCATCGATAGGCACATATTGTGCTGTGCCATAGACCTCGCTCGTAGATGTAACCACAATTCGGCTTACACCACAGTCGCGGGCAGCCTGACACATATTGAGAGTCCCCTTTATATTAGTGTCGACATAGCTATCGGGGGCTACATAACTGTACGGTATCGCTATGAGTGCCGCAAGATGAAAGACAGTGTCGACTCCGCGGCATATGTGGCGGCAGAAATCCGGATCGCGGACATCGCCACACACGATTTCGAGGCGATCGTAGGGCGCCACATCCTCAAGCCAGCCCCAGTTGTTGAAAGAATTATATTGAGCGAGAGCACGCACTTTGTAGCCACGGGCAAGGAGCGCCTCTGTGAGATGCGAGCCGATGAAGCCGTCGGCTCCGGTGACAAGTGCCGTTTTTTCTACCATGTTTTCTTGAATTTATAGATATAAACCTCTCCTTCGGCCGATGTCCAGCCAAGAATCATATCCGAGCCGTCGAGTTTCTGCACACTAAGCTGAAGCACCTCATTCTCAGGGAAGCCCATCCAGTACGGCGCCCGGTAGTGACCGGTGCCAGGGCCGTCGGTATTGCAGCTATGTGTGAAGTCGAGCATCAGATAGCCGTCGGTACGTTCCCATGTACCGTCGAAATCATACTTTTCATACATACCCTCACTCAGAATCACCATGAGCATCTGCCCCTGGAAATTCCAGAAAGTATCGGTTCCGTCGGGTTGAGAATACACATCTCCATTGCGGGTCATGGTCTCAAGATGCCACGAGCCGAACAGAGGACCGATATGGCCATTATTCTGAGTACAGCCCGCAAGGAAAATGATGACTGCGGAAAGCAATAATATTTTAATAGTTTTCACTTTTTCTTCTTGAAGTTGAACGAACCGGAGTACGATACAGTTGCCATGGCCCCGAAGTTATCGCCTCTGAGATTACCGGCATCCACTGCCACGGCAGCCTTCAGTTCAAGCCCAGGCAAAGATGCCACCGGATGCCATGAGGCCTCGACCATGGCGGAGGTATCGTGCAGACGCCTGGGAGCAGGAATGCGCCCCATTCCACCGGCTTTCTGATAGCTCACCATAGCGCGGTACGATACTGAGTTCAGGCAGCCGCTGACACCCGCATGGAAGCCCCGTGCACGATTGTGAAGGAATTCGAGGAAGCCATTGGTATTGTAGAGCGGCGACATGAGGAAAGGCGAGCCTATACTCATGCCATAGTTGGCATATGCGCCGTAATAGTTATTATTGTAGTAATTATCGCCTCCGGTTATCCCTTGTGTAATATCAGTGCCGGGGTCATCGTCGACGGCCCAATGTATCGGGCCACTCTGGTTTGTAAAGTCGAGATACTCCAACACAACCGAAGCCACAGGCGAACCGGGCGCGAAATCGTATTGAACGCCCCAAAGGCCATCCCATCCATTCTGACGACCTATGCCCGATCCATCTTCCCAAGGCCACTGGAAATAAGCCGACAGCCGAGAGCCGTTTCGGAATGCATATCGGGCCTTGAAGTCCCATGATCCGAGCGTGTTTCCGGTGTAGTAATCCTCTCCATTGCCCTGAATAGGCAGAAACATCTTGAATACATCCTTGACGTGGAATCCACGGTTGGTTTCCTGCACAAGCTTGCCGGCACGATAAAAGTGGGTCCAGCCACCGAACTCTCCTGCCGTCTGCATGCCCACTGTAACACTCAACGGTTTGTCGGGACGGGTGCGGAAATAGCAGCGTTTGTAGGTATACATGAGGTCGCCATCGAGATATCCGCTGTAGTAGTTGAAGCGTTTCTCCTCAAAGCCCGTGTCGCAGAAGCGACCATACATAATCTCACCATCGATCTGCACCCAACCGTTGGTGAACGGTATGTTCTGAAAGTCGATGAAACCGGCCGCAACACCGGGAATCGGACGTGCATTATTGCTCCGCACTAGATCGCCCGACGACAGGCCATCGTCCACAATACCGGAGCGGCGTTCCTTCATACCACCCAGCAGATATACTCCGCGATATTTTATTTCGGCATAGAGTTGCTGCACTCTGGCCGGAGCCTGACGCAAGGCTCTGACCGACGGTCGACCGTCGACCATCGTACGGTAATCATCGTAGTAAGCAGCCGAGCCATAGCCAAGCAGATACTCAAAACCGGCGCCCCACCCGAAGCGGCTGCCGGTATCCATCTTTTTACCGATAAAACCGTCGTGCCATACTCCCGACTTTCCGGTTATCTTACCGTAATTCCAGGAAGCGAGCATATAAGGGGCAAAAGCTCCGGTCGAAACATTTCCGACCACCGCAGCACGGTATTCCAGAGCCGCTATGCTATCGGCTTTGGCCACAAAGGCGGCCACAGCCAACAGAATGCAGCACAATGATATTCTATATCTCTCCATATTCTGCGCAAAGATAAGCAAAAAAGCGTTATTTTTGTAGTATGAAACTGTCGATTGTGATTATAGGCGACGAGATTCTGCTGGGTCGCGTCACCGATACAAATTCGGGTCTGATAGCCCGTACGCTGGCCGAGCAAGGCTGGCACATAGAAAGCATATACACTGTTGGCGACACCGCCGAAGCCATAGGTGGCGCCGTGAAGGCAGCAATGGCCGAAAGCGACCTAACCATCAGCACCGGCGGCCTCGGCCCGACACGCGACGATGTGACAAAGACTGTACTCATGGGCGTATTTGGCGGCGAGCTGCGGCACGACCCGGAGGTTGCCGAAAACATAGAAAATGTATTCAAACGGAAAGGGCTACAACTCAACGAACTCACCCGCCTTCAAGCCATGGTCCCGACAAGCTGCCGGGTGATTCAGAACCGCGTAGGCACAGCTCCCATCATGTGGTTTGAAAAAGACGGGAAAGTGCTGGTGGCCATGCCGGGTGTACCGGCCGAAACGCGCACCATGCTTCCGGCTGTAGCCGAAGCTATCGAGAAGCACTTCCACACACGTCCCGATACCGTCCGCCGAGAATTTACCGTCACCGGCATATCGGAGTCGGCTCTTGCCCAACGGTTAGCCACCTTCGAAGATCAACTTCCGGCCGGCTATAAACTGGCCTATCTCCCCTCGCCCGGAGAGATTCTTCTCCGGCTCGAAGGCTCGCCCGACGAATTTGCCGTCCAAGCCGAAAAACTTACAGCGATGCTTGGCGCGAATTTCGCCGGTGAGGGCAAACTCAGCCCGGCCGAACTTGCCATAGGCACCTTGCGACGCCATGGACTCACCATGGCTACTGCCGAAAGCTGCACCGGCGGAAACATTGCAGCGCTCGTCACCTCAGTGGCGGGAGCTTCCGATGTATTCCGGGGTGGAGTTGTAGCATATTCCAACGATGTGAAGATGGCGGTCCTCGGCGTCGATGCCGATACGCTCGCAGCACATGGAGCTGTATCGGAGCAGACTGTGGCTCAAATGGCCGCCGGTGCACGCGAACGTCTCGGAGCGGACTACGCCGTCGCCACAAGTGGCATTGCCGGTCCCGGCGGCGGCACGCCCGAAAAACCGGTAGGCACAGTGTGGACAGCAATCGCCGGACCACACGGCACACACACGCGGCTGCTCAATCTCGCAGGCGACCGCCGGGCCGTGATAGACCGTGCATCGGCAACCATGCTTGCCGACCTGGCAGCTCTCATTGAGGCCGAAAGTCCGTCGCGCAAAGCGATCGAGACTCTTTTCGATGAAAACAAACTCGATGAAGCCGAGGCGGCACTCGACATCATGGCTGAAACATCCGACCGCCCATGGGCATTATATATGAAAGGCCGTATTGCATGGAAACAAGGACAGAAAAGCCGGGCCATAAGTTTCTATTCCGAAGCAGCCGGCCTCGACCCTAATTCCGAAGCTGCCACAGCCTTGGAGCAAGCACGCGCTGTGATGGATTTCTACAATAAAGACCTCTACAATCCGTAATTTCAGGTAGAAGGTAGAAATTAGAAGTTATGAGTTAGGAGTGAGAAGTTATACCTGAGAGTTAACGGCTTTCAGTTCACGACTCACTCCACACTTCTCACCCCTAACTACCAACTCCTAACTTCTCACTCCTCACTCCTAACTTCCCACTCCTAACTTTCAATCATGAACAATATAACAGTCAAGGGGGCCCGCGTCAACAATCTCAAGAACGTAGATGTGGAAATACCCCGCAACCAACTGGTGGTAATAACCGGCTTGTCCGGCTCGGGCAAATCATCGTTGGCCTTCGACACTCTCTATGCCGAAGGTCGGCGCCGATATGTAGAGAGCTTGTCGGCATACGCACGCCAGTTTCTCGGACGACTCAACAAGCCGGAATGCGACAGCATCAAGGGGCTTCCGCCGGCAATAGCAATAGAACAGAAGGTAAACACACGAAACCCACGATCGACAGTCGGCACTTCTACTGAAATCTACGACTACATACGCATGCTTTTCGGCCGTGTAGGCCACACATATTCACCGGTATCGGGTGTGGAAGTGAAAAAACACTCTGTCGAGGACGTCCTCGCCACCGCCGCCACTTACCCCGAAGGCAGCCGTGCCGCTATCGTTGCACCGATCACGCTCCCCGAGGGCCGCACATTGCCACAGCAGCTCGACATATATACAAAGGAAGGCTTCACCCGCGTGGTTACGCCCGAAGCAGCCTTCGTTGATATATCGGACTACGACAGCACAGCCGTCCCCGACCTGCTCATCGACCGTCTGGCACTACGCCGTGAGGGCGATGAATTGTCGCGACTGGCGGAATCTGCCGAGACTGCTTTTTTCGAAGGCCATGGTCGCTGTCGGCTTCTGGTGTGGAATGCCGACGGCAAAGTAGACATGCACGAGTTTTCGGTGCGCTTCGAAGCCGATGGCATTACTTTCCCCGAGCCGTCGGACCAGATGTTCAACTTCAACAACCCGATGGGAGCATGCCCCGTATGCGAAGGCTTTGGGAAAACACTCGACATAAGCGAGGAACTGGTAATACCCGATGAGTCGCTTTCGATTTTCGACGACGCCGTGGCCTCATGGCGCGGCCCTAAATCGAAGTTATGGAAAAACGAATTCATCCATGCCGTGAGTGCTTCTGGCTTCCCGGTGCACAAACCCTATTGGCAACTGTCGGCCGAGGAAAAGCACCTTCTGTGGCGAGGCGACGGCGACAAGGTGAAAGGCATAATGGACTATTTCGACTGGGTGTCGACACAGCGGCAGGCCATCGAGTACCGCATGATTCTGGCACGCTACCGAGGAAAAACAACCTGCCACGCCTGCGGTGGTTCGCGTCTGCGCCCCGAGGCATCGTATGTGCGTGTCGGAGGGGCCACCGTATCGGAACTGGTGCGCATGCCCGTCGACAAGCTACGCCAATGGTTCGCCGACCTATCGCTCGGCGAACGCGACACCAAGATTGCCGAACGCCTGCTCACAGAAATAAACAAACGCCTCGGTTTCCTCTGCGAAGTCGGACTCGGCTATCTCACCCTCGACCGTCTGAGCAACAGCCTGTCGGGCGGCGAAAGCCAACGCATCAATCTCGCCACTTCACTTGGCAGCAGCCTTGTGGGATCGCTCTACATACTCGATGAGCCATCTATAGGCCTTCACTCGCGCGACACCGAACGACTAATCGGCGTTCTCCGCCGGCTGCAACGGCTTGGCAACACTGTCGTGGTTGTCGAGCACGATGAAGAGATAATGCGCGCAGCAGACCGTATCATCGATGTTGGGCCGGCTGCCGGACGACTCGGTGGCGAAATTGTGTTCCAAGGCGCTCCGGCCGATCTCGAGAAAGTTGAGAAAAGCTACACCATGCAGTACCTTAGCGGCCGGTTGAGCATTCCAGTACCGGGAGTCCGTCGCAAATGGCGCGACAGCATCCGCATCACCGGCGCGACCGAACACAACCTCAAGAATATCGACGCCCAGTTCCCGCTCGGCGTCATGACCGCTGTGACAGGAGTGAGCGGCTCGGGCAAGTCGACCCTCGTACGCGACATTTTCTTCCGGGCCATGGCTCGTGCAGTGCACGATGAAGGCGATGCACCCGGACGCTTCCGCAAACTCGAAGGCGACATCAAGCGGGTTGCCGACATCACCTTTGTCGACCAAAATCCAATAGGCCGATCCACCCGATCCAACCCGGCGACATATCTGAAAGCCTACGACGAAATCCGCCAGCTAATGGCATCGCAGCAGGCGGCCAAGCAGCTCGATCTCACACCGGCATCCTTCTCGTTCAACACCGAGGGTGGCCGATGCGAGGCTTGCAAAGGCGAGGGCTACATCACCATCGAGATGCAATTCCTGGCCGACGTTACCATAGAGTGCGAGCAATGCCACGGCAAACGCTTCAAACAGGAAGTGCTCGAAGTAAAATACAACGGAAAGAACATCTCCGACATCCTCGACCTCACAGTCGATGAAGCCATCGAGTTCTTCGCCGCGGAGCAACGCATAGTACGCCGTCTTCTGCCACTGCAAGAAGTCGGCCTGGGATACATAAAACTTGGCCAATCGTCGAGCACACTGTCGGGTGGTGAAAATCAGAGAGTGAAGCTGGCCTACTTCCTGAGCCAGGATCATGCCGGCCCGACAATATTCATATTCGATGAACCCACCACAGGTCTACATTTCCACGATATCCGACTGCTCACAAAAGCTTTCGATAGACTCATCGCAATGGGACATACCATAATTGTGGTCGAGCACAATCTCGACGTAATAAAATGCGCCGACTGGATTATCGACATGGGGCCTGAAGGAGGCGAAGGCGGAGGCCAGATTGTGGCCACCGGCACACCCGAAACCGTAGCGGCCAATCCAGCCAGCGTCACCGGACATTACCTTGCCGAAAAGTTAGGGTAAACTGATATTCAGGCAACAATAGGCTAAAACGATAGCTTTGTAGGAACGCGAGTCCTGCGCCAACGCGCAGAATACGCGTTCCTACTGGTTATCATAGGCTCTGCCTCCATGCAGCGTCCCACCACTGACCCATTTATGCAAAAAGAGCTGTAAACTCCTGGTTTGCAGCTTTTTTGCGGAAAGGCAGGGATTCTTTCCCCGCTGCGCTACGAAAGCGCTTCGCGATAACGAACCCTTCCAAGGTTCTCACCGTGTCCTTTATGCACGAAAGCCGCTGAAATTCAGCTGCTTTCTTAGCGGAAAGGCAGGGATTCGAACCCTGGGTACCCGCAAGGGTACAACGGTTTTCGAGACCGCCCCGATCGACCACTCCGGCACCTTTCCAATTGGTCTTATCTACATGCAAAAGAGCCCATCGGGCTGTTTGCGAGTGCAAAGTTAAGAAACATTTTTGGAATACACATAAAATGCACAATATTTTTTTGCAATATTTTTTCATCGCGACTCTATAATCGGATTCTTTTTGCTAATTTTGCCAACCAAAACAAGTGTAGAAAACAATGGCAGAAATCAAGTGTATTGGCATACTTACATCGGGCGGTGACGCTCCCGGCATGAACGCCGCAATCCGCGCCGTCACCCGCTCGGCAATTTTCAGTGGACTGAAAGTGAAAGGTATATACCGCGGCTATCGCGGTCTTATAGCCGACGACATCGTCGACTTCCGCACCCAGAACGTGTCGAACATCATCCAGCAAGGCGGCACAATCCTCAAGACAGCCCGCTGCAAGGAATTCCAGACTCCGGAAGGCCGCCAATTGGCCTACGACGTAATCAAACGTCACGAAATCGATGCACTCGTGGTGATCGGTGGCGACGGCTCACTCACAGGTGCAAGAATATTTGCAAATGAATTCAACTTCCCTATAATCGGACTCCCCGGCACCATCGACAATGACCTCTATGGCACCGATACAACCATAGGCTATGATACGGCGCTAAACACTATCATGGAATGCGTCGACAAAATACGCGACACAGCAACCTCGCACGAGCGCCTTTTCTTTATCGAAGTAATGGGTCGCGACGCAGGGTTCCTCGCCCTTAACGGTGCGATAGCATCGGGCGCCGAAGCCGCCATCATCCCCGAGATTTCAACAGAAGTCGACCAGTTGGCCGAACTCATCCAGAACGGATTCCGCAAGAGCAAAAACTCATCGATAGTACTCGTTGCAGAAAGCCCCGTTACGGGTGGAGCCATGGGCCTGGCAGAGCGTGTGAAGAACGAGTATCCAGGCTATGATGTCCGTGTGTCGATTCTCGGCCACCTGCAGCGAGGCGGATCGCCCACAGCCCACGACCGTATCCTTGCATCGCGCATGGGTGCAGCAGCCATCGACGCTCTGATGGAGGACCAGCGCAACGTGATGATCGGCATCAAGAACGATGAGATCGTGTACGTCCCCTTCTCCAAGGCCATCAAGAACGACAAGCCGATCAACCGCGAACTCCTCAACACTCTGCGTCGCCTGTCGATCTAACCAATCTAACGAATTAACAACACCGCAGATGCACTACGCATCATGCGGTGTTTTTTTGTCGCAAAAACAGGATTGCAAGCGTGTGAACACAAAAAAATTAGCCACAGATTTGGTGCGACACGAAAAAATTCACTAACTTTGCAGTCGCTTAGCCAATCGGGGTGTAGCACAGTTGGCAGCGCGCCACGTTCGGGACGTGGAGGTCGGAAGTTCGAGTCTTCTCACCCCGACTCAGCAAATAGGCTTAACTCAATGAGTTAAGCCTATTTTTTGCATTATCCGGAAAGGCATGTGACAAATCTTTCGCCCAAATCGCCATATTATAATGCACAATATTTTGTTTTCCAATGTTTTATTTATAAATTTGCGAATAGATAGATAGAACGGAATCAAAATAAAATGAAAATAATTGAAACAAATATCCATAAAATTATAGATCTATGCCGACGGTTTCATGTACGTAGGCTTTGGGTTTTTGGTTCAATCCTGACTCCACGCTTTTCAGATCAAAGCGATATAGACTTATGTGTTGATTTTGATCGTAATCAAATAGAGCTCTACGATTACGCCAATAATTTTTTCGGATTCCTGTACGCCCTTGAGGAATTATTAGGTCGAAAAATCGATATTACTGAAGATAGTGCCGTGAGAAATCCATATTTTAGAGAAGAGCTCAACGAAACACGCAAACTAATCTATGGATAGAAAAGTTCTAAAATATCTGAACGACATACTCGACTCTATAAACGAGATTGAGTCATATTTCAAAGACTCTCCTCGACGGTTTGATGAATATCGAAGCAATCAGATGATGCGAAGAGCTATACAGATGAATATAGCAATCATTGGCGAGGCTACAAACCAAATATTAAGAATATGTCCCGTAATTGAAATCTCAAATGCAAGGAAAATTGTCGACACACGCAATTTTGTCATACATGGATATGACAGTGTAAGCGATGAAATGATCTGGGCAATTGTAATAAATCACATTCCACTATTAAAAAAAGAGATTTCTTCCCTATTATCCAATCCTGGGCTTACAACAGAATTCAATCAGCAATAAACAATTAGTGGCACAAACCAATAGAAAGAATAGAAAGCACTATCATTCCCCTAAATAGCCTATAGCTCACACTCGAATCGCTACTCAATAACCATTCCTGCGAATTTACTGAATGTCGGATATTATGTGGCTAAAATAGTAGTCTTATAATAGAGCTGCCCACGCAGCCCATCATATGCATGAAGCCACATAGAGAAATCCCTATTTTTACATATTCTTGAGCGGTTTCGCCCTAAGGCAGATGCATACGGAAGAAAAAACAGACAAAAAAAGAAGAATGACAGAATGTTTTAGGCCTTGATTTTTTGCCAATTGAAAAATTATTTCTAATTTTGCCGCGCTAAAGTGAACGCAAATTCAAAACTCACCATTAAAATATGATCATCGTACAAGTAAAAGAAGGCGAACTCATCGAAAGAGCGCTTAAGAAATTCAAACGTAAATTTGAAAAAACCGGCATCGTAAAAGAACTGCGCCGCCGTCAGGCTTTCCAGAAGCCTTCCGTCACCAACCGCAAGAAGATGATGAAGGCCGTATACGTGCAGCAGCTCCGCGCCGTAGAAGATTAAGCCCCTTCTTTACAAGCGCCTCAGGCGCTGACATTTCAACGACATACAGTTTTCGTGATTCGTGCCACAAGGTCTACGGATTGCGAAAATTGTTGTATACATACTCTACTCTTCTGCATTTACCGCACCCATGCGCGATGCCCGATTCCCCCGACGGCTTAATCCCGAACAAGTTCGAGCCACAGAACGTTCATAGTATATATCCTCAGATTGTAATCTAAAAAAACTATATATTATGAGTTTCATTTGGTTCATTATCATCGGTCTATTAGCCGGTTTCATAGCCGGCAAGCTCATGCGTGGCGGCGGCTTCGGCTGGATTGTCAATCTTATTGTCGGTGTGCTCGGCGGCGTTCTTGGCGGCTGGGTATTCAGCCTGTTCGGCCTCGGCTCCTCAAGCATAATCGGAAGTCTTATCACTTCTGTCGTAGGTGCATGCCTATTACTGTGGATTGTAGGCATTATAAGCCGCAACTCCCATGGCTAACACCATAGACAAATTGAACAAAGCGCGCCCGGAAAATCTTCCGGGCGCGCTTTGTTTTGTAGATTCTAAAAAATCAGCGGAGAGAAACCTTGGTAGAAATACCGTCGACAGTGACGATATATATACCCACTGGAAGGTCCGACAGCGGCATCGGACGGCCCGTAAGGTCGTGAACCACAGCGTGCTCATACTCACCTTCTATGATTATACGGCCACCTTCGCCTCGGATGGTCACGCCACTACCAATCAGAGCATCATCTATACCACTGGTAATGTTGTCGGTTGTATACACGGCAAAACAATTCGGCGGAACCGTCACCACAAGATTACGCTTCGGCTTGGATATTTCAGGCTCAAAACCGGGAGATGCAAAATGCAGACGCACATTATCCACGCCAACCTTCGGAGAATACAATTGGACTTCCTTGGCATCGCCATCCGTGGCAGGATTGATAAAAGCAAGAATCTCCTTGTCGCCATTTGTGATGCGGATAGTACGCACTGTGCTAAAATTGTCAGGGAATGTGGGGGTAAATGTAGCTTCCGGACCAAAGAGCTCCGGATAGTCGCGACGCAGACCTATCATAGCGGCATATGTGCGCATCAGATATTCGCGGTCTGGATCATTGAGCCAGTTCCAGTCTACAATCTTCGGATCGGTATTGTTTCCTCCATCGGCATTCTTTGTCGTCTGACTGTTGCCAAGCTCGCCGAACTGCCATATCATCTTCGGCCCGGGAGTGAGGAGCATCTGCACTGCAAGCGAGCCAAGACGCCGGTAGCTGTCGAGACTTTCACCCTTGACAGCATCCACACCATAGGCAGCATTCTTGAATGCCATGCGCTGCTCATCGTGGCTCTCGGCATAGGATACGGTCGAATATGCCGGACGGCCACCGTCGGCAGTAGAAAGGAAGCGTTTCAGATCGCAGTCCGACTGGTATCCCATCGTATACTGGCACGATGAATTGTTGATATTGGCCCACTGAAGCTGGCCATCCTCTCCAAGCTCGATTTCTTCCTGAGCGCCCGCAAGGTCCTCGTTGATATGTATACCATTGGGCTTAATCGATTTGATAACCTGATGCAAACGCTTCATACGGTCGACGCGACTTTTGTTGTACTGATTTGTTCCACCGGCGGCCGCATAACTGTCGTTGTCACCAAGACCCTTCACCAGGTCGAATCGGAAACCGTCGACATTGTAAGCCTCAAGCCAATACTTGAGAGCATCTGTCCACTGCTGCTGAACCAAAGCATTGCCCTGATTCCAGTCGTTGAGCACACTGAATTCGTGCGGTGCGGTCTTGTTGTAGAATGGATTGGCTCCGACAGCATACATCATATACCACGGATGCAAACCGTCGCTCTGGTTGAACACAATGTCGAGGATCACGGCGATTCCCTGGCGATGGCATTCGTCGATAAAATCCTTGTAATCGGTCGGCGAACCGTAAGCCTTGTCTGGAGCCATATAGAAATTAGTGTTGTAGCCCCATGAGTTATTACCGTTGAACTCCATTATAGGCATAAGCTCGACCGCATTCACTCCCAAAGATTTGAGGTACGGAATCTTTGCAATAGCATCGCGGACAGTACCATTTCCCTCGGCCACACCGTTACTTCCGGTGAAATCACGGAATAGCAGTTCATATATGACAAGATTCTTATGGTCGGGAATTTCGAACGAAGCAAAGTCGTAATCATCGATATCGCCGCGATACACAGCCAGCATCACACCCGACACTTTATCGACAGGATACTGCGGCATATCGGGCCATACCGACGGATTGATATAGCTGTCGTTGTAGCAATCAAGGATTAGGTGTGCATAGGGATCGGCCACACGGTAGCGGTTGTCGACGACATAATAATATGGGTACCATTGGTCATCGGCAAGGCCCGACACTGTGGTCCAGAAATAGGTATTACCCTCATACTCACAACGCTTCATCTGGTTGCGCTCATAGAAACCATAATCATCCCACGATGGCACGAGCATCACAGAGCTTTTGCCCGGGGCAGCGAGACAGAACGTCACAGTACCGTCGGCATTCTTCACAGCTCCCATACGAGGCACACCGCCGGGATAAGGAGCTTCTTCAGACTTTCCGGGATATACTATATTTATAGACTTCGTACGCGTCTCGCCTCCAGCCACCGCGGTTGCCGTCACATCGTAGTCGCCCGAAGTGGAGAATGTGTATTCAGCGGCAAGTGTTTTCGAAGCCTTGACCGACGCTATAGATGCACCAGCCACAGCAATATCGAGGTCGGCATCGACAGTCGACGTCACCGTGAATTTCACAGTAGTGGCCGCAGAGAGAATATTACTTTCTGCATCGCTGTTGAATTCGATCTGGAAGCCCGAAGCCACCACAGGCACACGGATATCCGCGCCATCGGAAGTTTTGCCCTCGCGGCCGCCATCGGCCGTACGGAACACCACCACAATTTCCTTCACAGTCTCATCCTCGTCGGTAATTCCGAAATAGGTGCGAATGTCGCCGATGGCAAGTTCATAGATATTTGTCGAAACTCGTGTCAGACGGTTTTTCGCCGTATTGGCCACCTGACTGTTGCCGGCCTCAGGCCATGGAGTGACCACATGGCGCCAATCGCCGGGGCCTGTGCTCTCCGATGTAATCACACCGATATGGGCGTACACATCGAAGCCTGTGGCGAGATTCAGCAGTCCCTGATTGCCAAGGGGCGAGGCGGCATCATAGGTCAACACCACATTCCGACTCGACTCCTGCAGAGGCGACGGTGTGGTCGTGACAATCTGGGCTCCGGCCGGCCACACGGACAGCAGAAGCATCGCGACGAACGCAAAGTAAAAGTTTTTCATTAATGGTAAAACGCTGTAAGTAAGTATATAATTATTTATTCACATGCTCCGCGAGCATTTCAATGCCACAAAAATAACAAATAAACCACATAAACCCAATAACATGCCAAAAAAATTAGCATCACCAACCATTAGCGAACTTAACACGGCGCCGAATTGTTATAAAATCAAAATTTACAAACTTTTAAACTACATTTGAAATGAAATCTATCAAACTGAACACAATCGGACAGACCCGCTGGTGGTGGGTTGTGCTTCTGGTGGGCATATTGCTTGTACTCGGTGGCTTTGCATATTGGTTCTGGCCCGAGATGGGCTATGCCGTCGCCTCGCAGATTTTTGGCTGGCTGCTCGTACTCGCCGGTGTAGTGCAGCTATGTGTGGCTGCCGGGCCCGACCGTCCCAAAGGCTGGGGCTGGTGGATTGCCGGAGGTGTTATCGACATGTTCATTGGCTTCATGCTGGTGCGCAGTGTCATACTTTCCGAAATGGTATTCCCCTATTTCCTTGCCATTATCTTCATTTTCTGGGGCATTGAGGCATTCATAGCCGCAGGCACCGGACGCCGCGCCCGATACTGGTGGCTTGGCATCGTCAATGGCATACTCCTCTGCCTCATCGGCTTCTTCTTCCTCGAAGCAGGTTGGGTGAGCGACATGATGATGGTATCGTTCCTCACCTCGATAGCATTCATCTACTGGGGTTTCACCATCGCAATCGCTTCCTATGAAATGAAGCCCATCAAGGAATAAGCAAAAACACATATCTCGACTCTTGTGAAAGCCGGAGCGCCACATGGCGTCCCGGCTTTTACATACATTAAAAATACTTAAAAAGAGAGCTTTAATCATCTTTTTCAACTCAAAATCCGGCTTTATGACATATCTTTGTTAAACCTTGCCGCAGAATCGGCATCTAAATTAATGTACGCGCGCCAAACAAGGTTTTTATCGGACCACAAGCGCACAAAAAACATCCGACAAACGTTATTACTTCATAAAGCTACGAACATGAAAAAGGTCACCCGAATTTTCTCCGTCCTGACAGCGCTGACGTGCCTTCTGGTATCGTCGCCAAATATCGCGGCTCAGGATTACGACGATGATCTGTACTATTCTCCCTCCAAAGCAAAAAAGGAGGAAGCCAAGCGCCTTAAAGCCGCTGCTGAAAAGCAGAAACAGCTCCAGGCAAGCAGAACCTACGACTACGGACAACCGACCGACTATGCAGGTTCCGACTCTTACAACGTGTCGAGTTCCAAACCTTTGGAAATCGATGTAGATACCTATAACCGCCGAGGCTCATACTCGCCCGAAAACGCAACCCAAAGCGAGGTCGAGACCGACGAATTCGCCAACACTCGCCGCATAGAGCGCTTCCATAACAGCGACATAGTGGTAGAATCGGGCGACACCGACCTGATGCAGTACTACTATTCGCAGCCTTCGCCTCAGGACGTGAATATCTACGTGATAAACAGCATCAACCCATGGGACAATTGGGCATGGAACTACCGCCCGTCATGGCGATGGCGCTTCGGCAGTCCCTACTGGAGTTTCGGCTGGGGATACGATCCTTGGTTCGACTGGTCGTGGGGATACGACCCATTCTGGGGCCCCTCCTGGGGTTGGAACTGGGGTTGGTCATGGGGCGCTCCCTCATGGGGATGGGGCTGTGGCTGGCATCCCGGATGGGGACCGGTAGCACCGCCTCCCGGTGGTGGCGGTCATTGGGGATACAACCGCCCCGGAGCAAACCGTCCGCACGCACCGTCCTACGGCAATGGCATGGGTGGCAGCCGTCCTCACTCCCCCTCGTATGGCAATGCCACCCGTCCTGGCGGTTCAAGCCGTCCAGGCAATATGGGCCGTCCATCGTATGGCCAGCAGGGATCTGCTCCTGCAGGCGTACGTCCGTCGCAGGGCAACCAAGGCAACCACAACGGAAACTACGCTCCGTCGAACAACAGCCGCCGCGGACGCAACAACAATAACAACAGCAACGCAACACGTCAGAACTCAAACCGCAACAACAATAACAATTCATACAACAACTCCAACCGCAACTACAACAACGGCAGCTCCTTCTCTCGTCCCGGCAACTCCGGACGCAGCGGCGGCAGCTTCGGCGGTGGCGGTAGTTTTGGTGGCGGTGGCGGCGGTGGCGCCTCGCGAGGCCGCGGCCGTTAATCCGGACATCTCTCCTCTGATTCTATCCACGTATTCAACTATATCGACATGAAACAGACTCTTTTAACAGCACTCGGCCTGGCTCTCCTGCTCCCCGCAGGAGCAGCCGCCCAGAGCGCCGTCGATGCCTATAACATCACTCCCACACAGCTGCGTGGTACTGCCCGCTTCATTTCGATGGGCGGCGCGTTCACCTCGCTTGGTGGCGACATATCCTCGATGACACAGAACCCTGCCGGTCTTGGCATATACCGCAAGAGCGACATCGGCCTCACTTTCGACGTGAGTATACGCAACTACAAGACCGACACCAACTACGGATCTATCAAGGAAAACCAGACCAAGGCAATCTTCGACAACATCGGATACGTCGGCGTGATACCACTCTCCGGAGCAATGAGCAATCTCTCATGGGGCGTGAGCTACAATAGAATCAATTCGTTCGAACGGCGCTTCAACGGCTACAATACACAAACCGAAACATCGCTCTCGAACTACATCGCCTCCTATACCCAGGGCGTGAACTCGAGTGAATTGCTTTTTGGCCACGACAGCAACGGAAACATAAACTATAACCCCTACCTCGATTCCGACAACGACTGGCTGTCGATTCTTGCATATAACTCGATGATGATAAACAATCCATTATCATCAAATACTGAATATGCCGGACTCTACCAGAACGGCACAGTCGGCGATGCGATGTACGAAGTACGCGAAAGCGGATTTACCGACGAATACAATATCGACTTCGCCGGAAACTTCAACGACGTTGTGTTCTGGGGCCTTGGCGTAGGAATCGTCGACATGGAGTACAACCGCCAGACAAACTACAGCGAAAGCATGAGTGGCGCTTTGGTGTACAATGAGGGCACCGACATGCTGGCCAGTGGCAACGCAGGCTTCAACCTCTACAACATAAAGCGAACCACCGGCACAGGCGCCAACATCAAGTTCGGTCTCATCGTCCGCCCGATCGAGGCACTGCGCATAGGCGTGGCAGTTCACACTCCCACATGGCTGCACCTGTCGCATCAGGGATATGGCGAAGTAGATGCCAACTACACCCCCGACAAATCCCAGAAGACCACCGAGATTTCGGAATACACCGACGAGTACAACTACAGTTCGCGTCTCAACACTCCATGGCGATTCATGATCGGAGCTTCGACGGTCATCGGCTCACGGGCAATCCTCAGCCTCGACTACGAGCGCGTGGCATATCCCGACATGAAGATGAAATACCAGGCCTATGGCTCGTACAACAACTTCGTGGAAGACAAACAGGGCAACGCCGACATCAAGTCGTACTTCAAGGCTGCCAACATCATCCGTGTCGGTGCCGAATACCGCATTACACCGTCGTTCAGCGTACGTGCCGGATATAATTTCCAGACATCCAACGTCCGCGATTCCGCTTCGGGCGACTACGCCGAGATCTACACCGCCGGAACCGACCCAAGCTACTCTTTCAACAAAGATACCCAGAACATTTGCCTCGGCATTGGTTACCGCTATCAGGCATGGTATATCGACCTCGCCTACCAGCACACCAACATCAAGAGCACATACCACGCATACACTCCCTTCGGCGGCATGAAAACCCCATCGGCCGAACGTAGCGACAACTACAATAACATCGTGCTCTCTACCGGATTCCGATTCTGACACAAGATATCAGCGCCAAAGCGCGTCCTGCAGTTCATAGTGCAGGGCGCGTTTTTTTATGGCTATTCCGCAGAAAAACACTATTTTTACGTCGGAATACTAATACACACCTTGAAACTACCATGAAACCACACACATTCCTTCTCTCAGCCATTGCACTTATCCTCGCCTTGTCGGCTGTCTCATGCAGCAAGACATCTCAGTCCGATGCCGAAATGAACGCCTGCATCGACAGCATAATGGCAAAAATGACACTCGATGAAAAATTGGGACAGCTCAACCTGCCCGCAGCCGGCGATATCGTCACCGGCAAAGCATCGCAAAGCAATATAGGCCGTCTCATAGCCGAGGGAAAAGCCGGTGGCGTGTTCAACGTCAAAGGTGTTGAAAAAATCAAGGAACTGCAGCGCATAGCCGTGGAAGAAAGCCGACTTGGAATACCCCTCATATTCGGCATGGATGTGATTCACGGATACGAGACAGTCTTCCCCATCCCATTGGCGCTATCATGCTCATGGGACACAGCTGCCATCCGCCGTTCGGCCCGCATAGCTGCCACCGAGGCATCTGCATGTGGCATCTGCTGGACTTTCAGCCCGATGGTCGACATATGCCGCGACCCGCGCTGGGGCCGCATGGCCGAAGGCTCGGGCGAAGACCCCTTTCTCGGAGCAGCCATAGCACGCGTCATGGTCGAGGGCTATCAGGGCGACGGATTGAAAAAGAACGATGAGATAATGGCTTGCGTGAAGCACTTCGCGCTCTACGGAGCGGCTGAGGCAGGGCGCGACTACAATACGGTCGACATGAGCCGCCAACGCATGTTCAACGACTATTTCGCACCCTACAAGGCAGGAGCCGATGCAGGAGCGGGAAGTTTCATGACATCCTTCAATCTCGTGGACGGAATTCCGGCCACGGCCAACCGATGGCTCGTCACCGACGTACTCCGCGGCATGTGGAACTTCGACGGCTTCGTAGTCACCGACTATGCCTCTATCGCCGAAATGCGCCAGCATGGCATCGGCGATCTTAAAGTATCATCGGCCATGGCGCTCGCCGCCGGTACCGACATGGATATGGTGGCCGACGGCTTCAGCGGAACTCTCGCTCAAAGTCTCGAAGAAGGAAATATCGACATGGGACAGATCGATACAGCAGTGCGTCGTGTGCTCGAGGCAAAATACAAGCTTGGTCTCTTTGCCGACCCATATAAATACATCGACGCAAA
Organism: uncultured Muribaculaceae bacterium; assembly: GCA_910587915.1. Lineage (GTDB taxonomy): Bacteria > Bacteroidota > Bacteroidia > Bacteroidales > Muribaculaceae > CAG-873. The sequence continues at coordinate 168,956 of CAJUOB010000004.1, forward strand.
GCGCGAACAGACCGAAGTATACACCGAGGCCAACCGCACCGAGGCACGGCGCATAGCCACCGAAACATTTGTACTCCTCAAAAACGAAGGCAATATACTGCCTCTACGCAAGGGTGGACGAATAGCTGTCGTCGGTCCCTTGGCCGACACACGCGCCAATATGCCCGGCACATGGAGTGTGGCTGCTGTACCCGAAAAATACAAGACTGTTGTTGAGGGAATCCGCGATGCAGTCGGTCCTCGCGGCACAGTGACATACGCCAAAGGATCCAATCTCTATGCCGACCCGGCACTCGAAGCCGCAGTCACCGTATTCGGCCGTCAGATGCGCGACCCCCGGAGCGAAGAAGCCCTGCGAGCAGAGGCTGTCGCGCTGGCACGCTCCTGCGATGTAGTCATCGCCGCCATGGGCGAGGCTTCCGAATCGAGCGGAGAAGCCGCCAGCCGCACCGACATATCCTTGCCGGACACACAGAAAAAACTGCTGGAGGCGCTTCTTGCCACAGGCAAACCAGTGGTGATGCTCAACTTCTCGGGGCGCGCCAATGTCATGACATGGGAAAGCGCTCAGGTGCCGGCTATCCTTAATGTATGGTTCGGAGGCTCGGAAGCCGCCGACGCCATAGCCGATGTAGTGTTCGGCGACGTAAGTCCGTCGGGCAAACTCACCATCACCATGCCGCGCAGCGTGGGTCAGATTCCCATCTACTATAGCCAGCTCAACACAGGACGCCCCAAGAACAACGATGCCCAGTTCGAAAAATACCTTTCGGGCTACATCGACTCGCCCAACTCTCCACTCTACCCCTTCGGTTACGGCCTGAGCTACACCACATTCTCCTACTCCGACTTTGCACTGTCGGCACACGACATGAAATCGGGCGATACCGTCACCGCATCGGTACGGGTGACCAACACCGGCAGCCGCGAAGCTGACGAAATCGTGCAGCTCTACATCCGCGACATCGAGGCAAGCACCTCGCGTCCGCTAAAGGAACTCAAAGGATTCCGCCGAATTCACCTCAAGCCGGGCGAAAACGCCACGGTGGAATTCCCTGTTACCGTCGACCTGCTCAAGCACTATAACTACGAACTCGAATACGTCGCCGAGCCGGGAGAATTCTCTATCATGATTGGTCCCGACAGCCGCACGCTCCGCTCGGCCACAATTACGCTACACTAAAGAATAAAGTGGGTTAATATTGCGGATTTTTGCGTAATTTTGTAATTGATTATGGAAAAAACCGACCCACGAAATATATCTATCGAGGAATACGACTATCCTCTGCCCGACGAACGTATTGCCAAGCACCCGCTGGCTCAACGCGATGCCTGTAAACTTCTATGCTTCAAGCCCGGGTCTGAGCCCGAAGACCATGTATTCGCCGACTTGCCCGAGTTACTTCCGCAAGGGGCAATGCTGGTATACAACAATACCAGAGTGATAAATGCCCGTCTGCGCTTCACCAAAGACACCGGTGCCAACATAGAGATATTCTGTCTCGAGCCCGACATTCCCGCCGACTACGCACAGTCGTTCGCATCGACAGGACAATGCTCCTGGAACTGCCTCATAGGCAACTCCAAGAAATGGAAGGAAGGCACACTTTCGATGCCTCTCGAAGTCGGCGGTTGCCGATTCGACCTCCATGCCGTGCGCACCAGCGAGCCCGGAAGCCCTGGCCAGACCGTGCGGTTCGAGTGGAACGCCCCATCGGTATCCTTCTCGGAAATCATTTCGGCAGCGGGCGAGATTCCCATACCTCCATACCTCAACCGTCGGTCGGAGAGCACCGACAGCACCGACTATCAGACGGTCTACAGCCACATCGAAGGATCGGTTGCTGCACCGACAGCTGGTCTACATTTCACACCCGAACTGCTCGGACGCATCGATAATGCCGGAATTGAGCGTCGCGAAGTGACTCTGCATGTGGGAGCGGGCACATTCCGCCCGGTATCGGCCGAACGCATCGGCGACCACGACATGCACAGCGAGTTCATAGCTGTCGACCGCGATTTCATAGCCGATCTCGCCGATGCTATCGAAGGCGGCCGGCCCGTCGCTGCCGTTGGCACCACTTCGGTCCGCACCCTCGAAAGCCTGTACCATATCGGTACATTGATGGCCGCCGGAATGTGGCATGGAGAACTGCCGCAATGGACCCCCTACGACAACACCGTTCCCGAGCTCGGCACCGTTCAGGCGCTCCGCGCACTGGTGGCACATCTCGACGCCGCCGGCGACAGCACACTGCTGGCCCACACCCGCATAATAATAGCCCCGGGCTACCGCTACCGCATAGTCGACGCCATGGTCACCAACTTCCACCAGCCGGCATCGACACTTCTTCTGCTCGTGTCGGCATTCATCGGGCCCGAATGGCGCAGCGTCTACGACCACGCGCTCGACAACGGCTACCGTTTCCTCAGCTACGGCGACGCATGCCTGTTCAGCCACTCCCTTTGAGTGTGCGCGCCTTTTGGTGCGTATATTAAGAGTAAACCATAGCTCTACAGCTGAATATTATTAAATCAATCATAACCCATAACCATATGGTAAACTTCTCATTGGAGGGCAAAGTAGCCCTCGTCACAGGCGGTGTCTACGGCATCGGATTCGCTATCGCAAAGGCTCTTCACGAAGCCGGAGCAAAGATTGTGTACAACTGCAACACCCAGAAATCGATGGATCTCGGCGTGGCCAACTATAAGGAAGCCGGTATCGATGCTAAGGGATATCTGTGCGACGTCACCCACGAAGAAGCCGTACGCGCCATGGTTGCCGACATCGAGGCAACAGTGGGAACTATCGACATCCTTGTGAACAATGCAGGCATAATCAAGCGCATACCCATGACCGACATGGATGTGGAAGACTTCCGTAAGGTGGTCGACATCGACCTTGTGGCACCTTTCATCTGCGCCAAAGCAGTCATCCCCGGCATGATAAAGAAAGGTCATGGCAAGATTATAAACATATGCTCGATGATGAGCGAGCTCGGCCGCGAGACTGTGAGCGCCTACGCTGCCGCCAAAGGTGGCCTGAAGATGCTCACCCGCAACATATGCTCTGAATACGGCGAAGCCAACATCCAGTGCAACGGCATCGGTCCGGGCTACATCGCTACCCCCCAGACAGCCCCTCTGCGCGAGCGCCAGCCCGACGGCAGCCGTCATCCATTCGACCAGTTCATCGTGTCGAAGACTCCTGCAGGCCGCTGGGGCACTCCCGAAGACCTCATGGGACCGGCCGTATTCCTGGCCTCGTCGGCATCCGACTTTGTAAACGGCCACATCCTCTACGTCGACGGCGGCATCCTCGCCTACATCGGCAAGCAACCCTCCTGATTCCGAGGAGCCAATAGAAGAAGTGTTAAAAAGTTAAGTAAGTTAAAGAAGTTAAGAGAGTTGTTGCTTGAGAAAATTGTAGAAACCACATAGTACGCGTTCAACCTCATCTATTGTAACACGTACTTCCTGATTTCTCTGTTTGTCTATAAAGCCCAGATCTTCTGCAAGGACAAGTTGGGCAGCAACTTCCATCAAAGAAGCATATGCCATCTGGCAAAAGTTGATTTTGTCTCGTACAGACAATCGGCCACTGCCTTCCGCTATATTTGATGCGACTGAGATCACGGCTCTCCGCAGTTGATCGGAAAGACCATATTTTTCTTCAATCGGAAAATCCTTTACAACTTCATAAACTTCTTTTACAAGAATACGGGATTTTTGCCATACTACTAATTTCTCGAATCCAAATTCCATGATAATAGATTGTTTGCGCAAAAATAATCAGTATTCACGAGCCCACCAAACTATTATCTTAACTTCTTTAACTCAATAAACTCATCAACTCATTAAGATGGAAGACGTTTTCGCTTACATAATTAGCCTCGGGGCGGCCGTGATGATGCCGGTCATTTTCACGGTGCTGGGTGTGTGCATCGGCATACGGCTCGGCGACGCTCTAAAGGCAGGACTTAAAGTGGGTGTCGGCTTCGTCGGACTGTCGATTGTCACAGCCCTGCTGACATCGGCGCTTGGCCCGGCCCTCAACTCGGTGGTCGACATATACCATCTCCAGCTCCACGTATTCGACATGGGTTGGCCGGCGGCTGCCGCTGTAGCCTACAACACCGCCGTCGGTGCACTCATCATTCCCGTATGCCTCGGTGTGAACATACTCATGCTCCTCACCAAGACCACACGTACGGTCAACATCGACCTGTGGAACTACTGGCACTTCGCATTCATCGGCGCGGTGATATACTTCGCGTCGGGATCGCTCGCATGGGGATTTTTCGGCGCAATCGTGTGCTACATCATCACACTGATTCTCGCCGATATGACGGCAAAAAAATTCCAGGGCTACTACAAAGACATGGACGGCATCTCCATACCTCAGCCGTTCTGTGCCGGATTCGTGCCCTTCGCTTGGGCTATCAACAAGTGGCTCGACAAAATTCCGGGCATAAACCGTCTTGAAATCGATGCCGAAGGCATGAAGAAGAAATTCGGACTTCTCGGAGAGCCTCTTTTCCTCGGTGTGATAGTAGGCGTGGCCATCGGTTGCCTCACATGCACATCCTGGGCCGAAATAGTCGATAAAATCCCCTATATCCTTGGCCTTGGCATTAAGATGGGTGCCGTAATGGAACTCATACCGCGTGTCACAGTTCTATTCATCGAAGGCCTCAAACCTATCAGCGACGCCACCCGCAGCCTCATAGCCCGCAAGTTCAAAGGAGCCGAAGGCCTCAACATCGGCATGAGCCCCGCACTTGTCATCGGCAATCCCACTACACTGGTGGTTTCGCTCCTGCTCATACCCGTCACCCTGCTTCTCGCTGTGGTGCTCCCGGGCAACCAGTTCCTGCCGTTGGCATCGCTCGCCGGCATGTTCTATGTGTTCCCCTTGGTTCTTCCCTTCACCAAGGGCAATGTTCTCAAGACCTTTATTATCGGACTGGTGGTGATGGCCCTCGGCCTCTACCTGGTCACCAACGTCGCCCCGTGGTTCACCCTCGCCGCTAAAGACGTATATGCAGTCACCGGCGACGGCGCCGTCGCCATTCCCGACGGCTTTGCCGGAGGCAGTCTCGACTTCGCGTCGAGCCCGCTGGCATGGGTGATATTCCAATGCGTGCATGGACTCAAATGGATAGGCACCGGGCTGCTGATTGCAGGTACAATGGCCATGATGTGGTGGAACCGTGTGCTCATAGTACGCAACCAGCGCGCCATGGAAGCCGCTAAATCTACAAAAATACAATCAGAAGAATGAAAAAGATAGTTATCGCTGCCCTCGCCATGGCAGCAGCAACGGCCATGCAGGCCCAGACAAGCTACACCATGCTCCGCGCATGCCATCCCGACGATGTGAAGAACTACAACACCGAGCAGCTGCGCTCGCACTTCATGATGCCAAAGGTGATGGAACAAGACAAAATCAATCTCACCTACTCGATGTACGACCGTATCATCTATGGTGGGGTGGTTCCTGTGTCGAAGGCTGTGGTTCTCGAGACCATCGACCCGCTCAAGGCCCAGTATTTCCTCGAACGCCGTGAACTGGGCGTTATCAACATCGGAGGCGCCGGCATTGTCAATGTCGACGGAAAAGACTATGAGCTCAACTTCAAGGATGCCCTCTATGTTGGCCGTGGAAATAAGAACGTGACATTCCGCAGCAAGGATGCCGCAAATCCCGCCAAGTTCTATATCAACTCCACTCCGGCCCACAAGGCATACAAGACACAGCTCATCACCATCGACGGCCGCAAAGGCTCCATCAAGGCAAACCGCATGCATGCCGGATGCCTTGAGGAAAGCAACGACCGATACATCAACCAGCTTATCACCAACAACGTCCTCGAAGAAGGTCCCTGCCAGCTACAGATGGGCCTCACCGAGCTCATGCCCGGATCGGTGTGGAACACCATGCCGGCGCACACTCACGACCGCCGCGTCGAAGCGTACTTCTACTTCAACGTACCCGAAGGCAACGCCATCTGCCACCTCATGGGCGAGCCACAGGAAAACCGTCTCATCTGGCTCCACAACGAGCAGGCTGTAATGTCGCCCGAATGGAGCATACACGCAGCTGCCGGAACATCGAACTATATGTTCATCTGGGGCATGGGTGGCGAAAACCTCGACTATGGCGACATGGACAAGGTGACATACCTCGAAATGAAATAATCCGGCAAACTCCGGATCATACGGAATTTAACGGTTAGAACGGCTACAGGACCGGCACGCGTGCTGTAACTGATATAAGGGGATGAATTCGCATTCTCCCCTTTTCACCTTTTTCCACCCATCAAATGGACGAATTCAAAGAAGTCTCTGAAAACTATACTCTCCGCGAGGCCATCCGCGAGGCACAGCGCTGCCTCCACTGCAAGGTGCCCTCGTGCCGCAAGGGATGTCCTATTAGCAACGATATGCCCGACTGGATTGCTGAGCTTGCCAAGGGCAATTTCGGCAATGCTCTCAATATAATCCACAACCGCAGCAATCTTCCTGCCGTCTGCGGACGCGTATGCGCCCACGAGCGACAGTGCGAGGGCAACTGCGTGCTTGCCAAGAAAGGCGCTCACATCAACATCGGCAAACTCGAGCGATTCGTGGCCGACTTCGACACCGACGCCGGATTATCACACGAAGCCATCCCCGAAAAATCGCGTGGCCGTGTGGCTGTGATCGGCAGCGGACCCGCTGGCCTCACCATAGCCGGCGACCTCGCCCGACAGGGATTCGCCGTCGAGATATTCGAAATGGAACCGGAGCCCGGCGGCGTGCTTATGTTCGGCATTCCCGAGTACCGCCTGCCAAAGGAAGTGGTGCGCCACGAAATCGAAAAAATAGAGCGTCTCGGCGTAATATTCCATCTCGGCACAACCATTGGCAAATTCTACACTATCGACAATCTCTTCGAGCGTGGATTCGACGCAATCTTCATGGGCACCGGCACCGGCAAGCCCAAGAAACTCGACATTCCCGGCATAGACCATCCGGGAGTACGCCAGGCCATATGGTTCCTCCGTCGTGTGAGCCTATTCCAGAACGGCAGCATCGACCGCCGCGAAGTGATAGTGGGCGATGGCGACCGGGTGTTCGTCATAGGCTGTGGCAACACAGCCATCGATGCCGCACGCACAGCTGTGCGCATGGGTTCGGCCGAAGTGACCGTAGTCTACCACCGCACCATCAACGAGATGAAAGCGCTCCGCTCGGAGTACGACGAAGCCGTGGCCGAGGGCGTGCGCTTCATGTGGAACTCATCGATAGTTGAAATCGAAGGCGGCGAGGGCAACCGGCTCAGCCGCATAGCCATCGAAACCGAAGGCGTACGCACCACCGTGCCTGCCGACCGCGTCATCCTGGCTGTGGGAAGCGCACCCGCCGCCCGCATCGTATCGACCACCGAGGGAATCGAGGTCGACAGCAAAGGCTACGTACTCACCCGCGACACCCCCTATGGCATGACCACCCGCAAGGGAGTATTCGCCGGTGGCGATGTCACCAACCGCCCGGCAACAGTAGTACACGCCATGCAGGACGCCAAGCGCGTGGCCGAAGGCATTGCACGCTATGTCGACGCAATACGCCTGATACAATCCATCAATAACTGATCCATCATTCATCATAGCAAATGAGCAAGATAATCACTCTCGGCGAGATAATGCTCCGCCTTTCGCCTGCCGGATGCCACCGCTTCGTGCAGGTCGACAATTTCGATGTAATCTGGGGTGGCGGCGAGGCTAACGTTGCCGTAAGCTGCGCCAACTATGGCCACCATACATGCTTCGTATCGAAGCTTCCGACACACGAAATCGGCCAGGCCGCTGTCAACGCACTGCGCCGCTACGGTGTCGACACCTCTCATGTGGCCCGCGGCGGAAACCGCGTGGGCATATACTACTGCGAGACCGGTGCGTCGATGCGCCCTTCGAAAGTGATCTACGACCGCGCCGGAAGCGCCATCGCCGAAGCAAATCCCGAAGACTTTGATTTCGACGCAATAATGGAAGGCGCCGACTGGTTCCACTGGAGCGGCATCACTCCTGCCATCTCCGATAAAGCCGCTGAGCTGACACGCCTTGCCTGCGAGGCCGCCAAGCGTCACGGCGTGACAGTGAGCGTCGACCTCAATTTCCGCAAGAAGCTGTGGACAAGCGAGAAGGCTCAGTCTATCATGCGCCCGCTCATGAAGTATGTCGACGTATGTATCGGCAACGAAGAAGACGCCGAGCTGTGCCTCGGATTCAAACCCGACAGCGATGTCGAAGGCGGCAACACCGATGCCGAAGGATACAAAGGAATCTTCGAGGCCATGGCACGCGAATTCGGATTCAAATATGTCGTATCGACCCTGCGCGAATCGTTCTCTGCCACCCACAATGGCTGGAAAGCCATGATATATAATGGTAAGGACTTCTATGTAAGCAAGCGCTACGACATCAATCCGATAATAGACCGCGTAGGTGGCGGCGACAGCTTCTCCGGAGGCCTCATCCATGGACTTCTCACCATGGACAACCAGGCCGACGCTCTCGAATTTGCCGTTGCTGCATCGGCCTTGAAGCACACCGTGCCCGGCGACTTCAACCTCGTGTCGGCCGACGAGGTGGCAGCCCTCGCCGGCGGCAACGCAAACGGCCGCGTACAACGTTAAATCAGGACAATGTATAATTAATAATGTATAATTAATAATGCGCACTATCAATTAATTGCATTGTTAATCTCCAACTATAGAAAAACTCATTATTAATTATTAATTCTAAATTATTAATTAAAAAAATGGCTCGATTCGATAAGCAACAGGTAATGGCCAAAATCGGTGCTACCGGCATGGTCCCTGTATTCTATCATAAAGACCTCGACACCGCCAAAGCTGTGTTGAAAGCTTGCTACGACGGCGGTGTCCGCGCCTTCGAATTCACCAACCGAGGAGATTTCGCACACGAAATTTTCGGCGAACTGGTGAAATACGCCGCTACAGAATGTCCCGAGATGGCGCTCGGCGTTGGTTCGATTGTCGACCCCGCCACAGCAGCCCTCTTCCTGCAGTTGGGCGCATGCTTCGTGGTAGGTCCGCTCTACAACCCCGAAATAGCTAAAGTGTGCAACCGCCGTCTGGTGCCCTACACCCCCGGGTGTGGCTCCATATCCGAAGTTGGATTCGCCCAGGAAGCAGGTTGCGACCTCTGCAAGGTATTCCCCGGCGACGTACTCGGTGCGAAATTCGTGAAAGGACTCCTGGCACCGATGCCCTGGAGCAAGCTCATGGTCACAGGTGGTGTCGAACCCACACAGGATAACCTATCATCGTGGATCAAAGCCGGTGTATACTGTGTCGGAATGGGCTCCAAGCTCTTCCCCAAAGACCGCATCGCGGCCGAGGACTGGCAGTATATCACCGCGAAATGCATCGAGGCCCTCGCCTACATAGCCGAGGCCCGCAAGTAATACGGAAATACTCTTAAAACAGAAAAGCAGCCCCGCAAGGCTGCTTTTTCTGTTTTATATTATCGTCAGTCTTCCTGCGCCGGAAGCGGTATGCGTTTGAGCGTCATCACCTGCTTGCCGTTGCGGTCAAGCAACAGCACAGTGTTGTCGTTCTTGCCGGCGATTGCAGTTGTGGCTTCTTCGAGCGCCACGAGCATAGCTGTTTCCTGCGCTGTCTTATAACAAGCCATACGAGTCACACCCATATTGCTGAAATCGATGGCATTGGTAGCAGCCGGATCGATGTATATGTCGCCGTTGAAATAGTTACAGCCTGTATTGCCATGAGTCTTAAGCTCGGCAATGTCGATGAATATATTGCACTCCTCATCGTCGATCTGCTTGCCGTTGATAGATGTCACCAGCCAGTTGCCATTGAGGAACTCCATGTTGTGACGGCGCAGCGTAAGCACAGCCTTACCGGCAGCGTTCTTAAGATAGAGATATGTGTCCTGCCCCAGACGGTATGACTCGGCAGTGAGACGTTCCTGTCCATTGAGTGCTGCTCCTATGGCATCGGCATATGGCACATCGGCGCAGTACTTCATGGTCGACAAAGTGTTCGAGAACACCATCACGCCGTCCGAGCGCAGCACATAGTCGCCATTCACTATGTTGCAGCCATCCGATGCGAAGAAACGGCCGGTAGACGGCTGAAAATTCACATACGGTAGATTCTCCTCGCCGGTTACTTTCGTATCGCCGACAGCAACGATCTGCCATTGTCCTCCGCCCAGAGTCTCATCGGTCGGGCGCTCGCCCTTGGGGCTTTCGGGTACCGATGCCTCGGCGGCGGCGTTTTTATTTTTATTTTTGTTTTTTTTATCTTTTTTGGGTGCCTTCACCGCAACCGTGGTCACTTTTTCACTACTTCCGGTTTTCTCCGCAGGCCGGAATACAGAGCACGACGACAGCAGTAGCATGGCCGCTACAGCAGCTGTTATAAAGCTTGTTTTCATATCGTATCAGTATAATTTTTACACTTTAGGAACACATGGGAAAACACGAATGTTTCACCCGCCTATGTAAAGATAACAATTTTTCGCGAAACCCTTTTGCCGATTCTGCGAAAAAGGTTAATTTTGCCTTAATCACATCCGTCATATCAATTGAACGACATGGAAAAACTCGAAATAAGTGAAATATTCAACGCAGCCGCCGTGCTCAAGAACGTAGCACGCAAGACTGCCATCATCCCGGCTCCGAAAATCAACCCCGAAGCCGAGATATTCCTCAAGACCGAGAACCTGCAGCTCACCGGATCTTTCAAGCTCCGTGGCGCATACTACAAGATATCGCAGCTCACCGACGAGGAAAAAGCCCGCGGTGTGATAGCTTGCTCTGCCGGAAACCATGCGCAAGGTGTAGCTCTCGGTGCCACTCACAATGGCATCAAGTCGCTCATCTGTCTGCCCGCAGGCGCTCCGATTTCGAAAGTTGAGGCTACAAAAGGCTACGGAGCCGAAGTCTGCCTGGTGCCCGGCGTCTACGACGATGCCTATGCCAAGGCTATCGAGCTACAGAAAGAATTCGGCTACAGCTTCGTGCACCCCTTCGACGACCCCAAGGTGATTGCCGGCCAGGGTACCATAGGCCTCGAGATTCTCGAGCAGATGCCCGACGTACAAGCCGTGATCGTGCCCATCGGCGGCGGCGGTCTCATATCGGGTGTGGCATTCGCCATCAAGACCCTGCGCCCCGACGTGAAAGTATACGGCGTGCAGAGCTCCGGCGCACCTTCGATGGCGGCATCGCTCAAGGAAGGCAAGCTGTGCCACCTCAACGACGTGTCGACCATCGCCGACGGCATTGCCGTGAAAGAGCCCGGTGTCAACACCTTCGAGATGTGCAATAAATACGTCGACGAAGTCGTGACAGTGAGCGACGACGAAATCGCCGCCGCAATCCTCGCACTCATCGAGCAGCAGAAGCTTGTGGCAGAAGGCGCCGGCGCAGTGGCTGTGGCAGCTGCAATGTTCAACAAAGTGCCCATAAAAGGCCTCAAGACTGTCTGCCTTGTGTCGGGCGGAAACATCGACGTCAACACCCTCAGCCGTGTGATCACACGAGGTCTCAACAAAAGCGGACGCAACTACACATTCATCATCGACATGCCCGACAAACCCGGACAACTCTCGGGCGTATGCAGCGTCATCGGCGACCGGGGCGGCAACATTCTATCCGTCACCCACGAACGAATCAACTCCAGTTCGGCCATCAACGGCTGTACCATACGTCTCGAAATGGAAAGCCGCGACAACAACCACATCGAAGAAATCCGAAAAGCGCTCCGCGACTCCGGATACAACGTCCTCAATTAAACAACCAATCATTAACCATCTATGAAAATATACGCTTCATTGCTCGCCGCTGCGCTCGCTCTCCCGGCGGCAGCCCAGGCACCGGCCGATACCGCGGCCACCGACACCGCATTTGTATTCACCGACATCATCACCCTACCCACCACTTCGGTAAAGGACCAGAACAAATCGGGAACATGCTGGTGCTTCGCCGGCACTTCATTCTTCGAAAACGAAATCCGTCGTCTTGGCGGCGACTCGCTCGACCTCTCCGAAATGTTCACCGTGCGCCACTGCTATGCCGACAAAGCCGACCGCTTCGTGCGCATGTACGGTCAGATGAACTTCGCCCCCGGCGGCTCGCTCCTCGACGTGCCCTACGTGTGGAAACACTACGGTGCCGTTCCCGAAGAAGTGTACCGCGGACTTGAGTACGGCGAGGACAAGCACGTGCACGGAGAACTCGACGCCGTCCTCGACGCCTACGTCAAAGCCGTTGCCCGCAAGCCCACCAAGAAAGTATCGACCGCATGGAAAAAAGGCGTCGATGGCGTCCTCGACGCATACTTCGGCGAGCTCCCGGCCACATTCGAGTACAAAGGCAAGACCTATACCCCGCAGAGCTATGCCGCAAGCCTGCCGATAAAGCTCGACGACTACGTGGCGCTCACTTCGTTCACTCACCATCCGTTCTACGAGCAGTTCGTCTTCGAAGTGCCCGACAACTGGCTCTGGGGACAGTACTGGAACCTGCCGCTCGACGAATTCAAGGCCGTTGTCGACAATGCCCTCGAAAACGGTTTCAGCCTCGTATGGGCTGCCGACGTGAGCGAAGGCGGTTTCAAATGGACCGATGGTGTCGCACTCATGCCCAAAGGCAAATCGGAAGGCGACATGGACGGTACCGAACTCGCCCGCTGGGTCAAACTCTCCGATAAAGAGCGCGCAAACAGCCGCTACGACTTCAAGGCACCCGTCGAAGAAATCGAAGTCACACAGGAACTGCGCCAGCAAATGTTCGACAACCAGGAAACAACCGACGACCATGGCATGGAAATTGTCGGAGTGGCAAAAGACCAGAAAGGCAACCGATACTACAAAGTCAAGAATTCATGGGATACCAACCAGGTATACGACGGTTTCTTCTACGTATCCGAGCCATACTTCAAAGCCAAAACCGTCAATATTCTCGTGCACCGCGACGCCATTCCCAAAGCCATCGCTAAAAAACTCGGACTGAAGTAACACCGCAGCCACGTCCCTGTGCCATAGGCACCAAAGATACAGAATCCCAGGACAGATTCTCTCGCGAGGATTTATCCTGGGATTTTCAATCCAACAGCCCAACAATGAAAAAAATACTGATTGCAATAGCCGCCCTGGCTCTCATGACCACAGCGTGCAAAACATCTGAAGCCAACTACCGCGCCGCCTACGAGAAAGCCGTCGAAGCCCGCGAAGCCGACCAGTCGGTCGACTCCACTATCTACGGAAACATACGCCGGCAGGCAAACACCAGCACCGTCGAAGTCGAACCGGGCATCAGCACCGACGTACGTTCGCAGCTCGTACGCGTCACCGAAGGCGGTGGCGGAATCCGCGAGAATCTGCATCGCTACTGCGTCATTGTCGGCCAATTCAAGCAAAAATTCAACGCCATCTCACTGCGCGACCGCCTCGCCGAGGCCGGACACCCGGCGGCATTCGTAGTCGAAACTGCCGAACCATACTACTACATCGTACTCGGATCGTACGACGACCTCAAGCAGGCCTATGATGCCATGCAGTCCATAAACGCCAAGCCGCCAGTACCCATGAAAGCACCATTGCCATTCCTGCTCCGAGCCACCGCCCGATGAAATCACTGCTACTCTACATACTCCTGCTCTCGTTCGCCGTATGCGCATGCACCGGCGACCGGAGCAATGCCTCATTCCAAAACATCGAAGCCTTCATGGGCGCCGATCCCGACTCGGCCCTCGCTCTCGCCAACGCATTCGAGCCCCACGGCAAAGCAGAGCACGCCCGCCGAGCCTTGCTCATAGCCAAAGCCGCCGACAAAGCCTACCATCTCCTGCCCGACGACTCCCTCATAAGAATAGCCGCCGACTTCTACCACGGCCACAACGACTCCCTCGAAGTCCAAAGCCTCTACTATCTCGCCAACCAGCACTATAATGATAAAGCCCACGACAAAGCACTCCTTACACTTCACGATGCCGAGAATTTAGCCCAACGAATCAATGATTACTTCTATGTAGGTATGAGTCAGCAATTGCAAGCCTTAATACATTCAGAATTGTTCTTTTGGGATAAAGAAATTGAATTCAACCTGAAATCAATCGAAAACTTCACCAAGGCATGCAAACCGCAACATGTACTATGGGCGAAACTAATCACTGCAAATTCTTTAAAAAACGCATTCAGGAACGATAGCGCAATACAGCTTCTGAACGATATAATCTATGATATCTCACATTCCACCATCGACGCTAAAAGCGAATGGCACAGAGTAATGGCTTTAGTTCAGAATAACAAACAAAATTATCATCAGGCCGTCGACAATTTCACATGGATTTTAGAAAATGCACCATATGACATGGATTTCCATTCATGGGCTTTCTTATGCGATTCTTATATTAATCTTAAAGATATAGAAAAAAGTCAATTCGCACTTCAAAATGCACGAGCGCATCAATCCACGCCTGTAGATTCCATCTTTGTCGAAAGCCTCGAGTATGACCTTGACGAGATCAGAATAGGCAATTATAGCCGAAATATACGGAACAAACAGATTCAGATAAAAATAAACAAGGAGAGGGATTTCCGGCTCACTCATCCTTACTACTCTTTACTAAACGATTACCTCAATAATCAGATTGTATCGCAGAAAAAAGATATAGAGGCCGAACGGAAACAGCATATCTACACAAGCTGCATTCTCGCACTCACTATTCTATTATTGGCAGCGGCAGTACTGCTTATTTACAATAAAAATAAAATCAAGGAATCCAATATCAGGATGTTGATGCAGAACATCGCTATTCTCAACAATGATATAAACGAGGCCGAACAGAAAGAAGAGTATCTAAATATAGAAATCAGTTCACTCCTTTCCGACAAACTGACTCTTTTGAACAAAATCTGTACCGAATTATATCAGAAACCATCCGGAACAGCTGATTCTATATTGGTGAAAAGGCTTGAAAGCATAATTGCAGAAATAAATTCGCCCGCGACAATAGCACAACTCGAAAAGACTGCAAATACCCGGTCGGGAGGCATTATCACAAAACTACAAGATATATGTCCCAAGCTGAACGACACCAAATACCGACTGGCTATATATATCATCTTAGGATTCTCGACCGAGACCCAATGCTTCCTTCTGCATAAAAGCATCAATAATCTCTATGTGATAAAACATCGTCTAAGAAAAGACATCGAAGAATCAGAAAGCCCCGACTCAACCACTATAATCGAAGCCCTATCTCTAAAGAAAAAACAATAAAATCCCATACATACCACCTCGCACGAAAGGGCTATTCAAGCCATTTTCGGCTGCAAATCAGAACATTAGCACATCAACACCAAAGACGCAAACCATATTTATCTGGTAATCAACAAATTACAGCCCAAGCAGAAGAGCGTAATAAATTTATCTCTCATGCAAATTGTACACCCTTGATAATAAGAGGTTTACAAAGCCGAAAATTGACTTGTGTAATATGATGTAATCGGTAAAATCCTTGCCGAGTGCTATTATTATACCTAATTTTGCACTGCAACATCATCACTTTTCTACTCCTAATCAACATAGATAGCTTGCGGGTCACATAACAAAATATCCGAAAAAATTTTTCCACTAATTTATTTAGAACCAAATTTCATCATCATGAAGCTAATCAAAACACTACTGACTGCTATTTTCCTATTTGCTGCCATAGGCGTAAGCGCACAGACGGCACCGAGAGTTCAGAAGTTCGAAGGTGGCCTATCTGTAGGCCCAACATTCGCACTGGGCCCATATCATTCCTACGACATGAATGTGCTTGTATATACAGCTCTTTCGGGCCGATATAATTTCCAGGAAAAGCCATGGGATGTCGGAATCGCTCTCGGACTTAACATGGCCGGCTGGGGCGTCGCCGGGGAGCAATACGAGCAGATTAACTCAAATATCTTTTTCCAAGTCAACAGCCACTATAATTTCAGGCAGGGGCGCAAAGTCAATCCATATGTTGGCATCGGAGCTGGCATAGCCACCACTTACGGGAGTGACCTACGTGATTACGATGGTTGCAACGCATTGATTACACCGGAGATTGGCATTGAGCTTATGTATCATCTCCGCTTGAACCTGGCGTTCAATATCTGCCGAAAAGGCTTCAACACTTGTGCAATCACCATAGGTTTCGTCATCGGCGGACGCCCCAAAAAGGAGTAAATAAATAACATGCTGCAATATTAACGCAACAATGAAATACATCATCACATTAATAGTCGCACTGTGTGCACTGGTGTCGTGCGACGGCTTCTACGATAATCGAGGATATCCGTCGAAGGTTAAGTTTGCACGTTCGGGCGGCGTACAAGTAGTAGGTGGTCAAACTTATTTCATCGGCCTACATATAGAGAACGGCGACGACATCGAATATTCCATTGAAGTCGAGAACGATACAATAGAAGTGACAAGTCATTGGCTTACGGCCAAGACAAAACTTGGCGATCCCACCTTGATACTCATAGCCAAGCCCGACACAGGCGAAAAGGCTCCCAAAAAGCTGACTGTAGGAGGATCGTTCGGCGATAAATTAGCAATTATCGAAGTTGAACGCAAATAATACATTAAAGTTCTTTTGAATTTTACTGTATTATACATACTTTTGTGAATCAATAACCAAAAGACTATATCATGAGCCGTATCAGACCATTCCTTGCTGTGCTAATGCTTTTGTGTGCGCTATTCGGATATGCAGCCAAGCCACTGCCGGTGCAACGCTTCGAAGGAGGCTTGGGGGTGGGGCGACTATCATTTCCGTTGTCGAGCTACAGTAATACCGAACGATATATGCTGCTATCTCTATTTCCATCGGGCGAAATACGCTTCAATATCCCTCGCACGGCATGGGATGTGGGAATCACTTTCTACTCGCTAAGCAGCTCCGTATACCGCTTGCATGGCACCTATGAATACAAAGGTGAGAGCTACAGCTATAGCTACGACGTTGTCAACAATTGCGATCTCATTGGAGTATGCTCTCACTACAATCTAAGGCAAGGACGGAAGGTGAATCCGTTCTTCGGGCTGGCCGCAGGAATCGGTCTGAGCGTTAAGTCGGAACTATTCAACAACAACATCAGTGACATCGGCTCGCACTTTGCCATCGAGCCACGCGTGGGCGTAGAATTCTTGTATCACATCAGACTCTGTGCCGATATCCAGATATCGCGAAAGGGATTCAACACCGTAGGCCTCACGCTCGGTTTCGCCATCGGTGGACGCCCCAAAAAGCCGAAATAATATTTGTGCCTCTTGCCCGCGTGGGGTAGCATTGGCTCAAGATATACCAGTCTATCAATCATCCTTGTTATCATGAACCAAACCAAATTAATTCTTTCAGCTCTTTGTCTTAGCAGCGCTCTATGGGCCTACAGCAGCGAACCTCTGCCGGTGCAACGCTTCGAGGGTGGCCTGAGCGTAGGCATGAATATACCGCCCTACCACTACAACGGCGAATCGCCGAATGGAGCGATGTCGTTCGAAATCAATGGTCGATACAATATCCCTTCGACCGCATGGGACCTTGGCATATCGGCAGGCTTATCAATCATTTCATGGGATCCGGAAGATGAATATCAGTATACTTGCTGCAACTCCGACTCATTCCTATACCAGGCCATAACCAGCCACTACAACTTCCGGCAGGGTAAGACATTCAATCCCTACGCAGGCCTCGGTGTCGGAATTGCTGAAATAGATTTCGCTGCAACAAACAGCGTCACCGGTTTTCTTATGCCTGAGGTTGGATTGGAAATCGGGCGTCATTTCAGGGTTAATCTATCGGGTATGATATGCCGCAAGGGACTCAACACCATGGCACTATCAATTGGATTTGTCATCGGCGGACGCCCCAAAAAGTCGAAATAACAGTTGCACCACTACGCGGCGCTATTCGGGGAATACATCGTATACCATAGCTGCGGACCGCAATGCGGCCCTTGCAATGGCCTAATAATCTTTCGACCGCATACGCGGCCATTTGGCCTCACTCCATGGCAACAGAGGCCGCATCGCGGCCACCACAATAGTAGGCCACTGCAAGCGCACCGTAGGTGTGCGCAGCTGTGGTATAACACGACATACCACAACACGCGCCACATAGTGGTGCCACTTCGCAGACAACGCCCAAGGTTGCACCACTACGCGGCGCTATTCGGAGAGCATATCGGATACCATAGCTGCTGACCGCAATGCGGCCCTTGCAATGGCCTAATAATCTTTCGACCGCTACCGCGACCACGCATATAATTCAGGCAATAGTCACAAAAAAAGCACGACTCTGTGAGCCGTGCTTTTTTTGATATGAAGTTTGGATTACTTCGAGAGTTTTTCCTTGAGAGCTGCGAGAGCTTCGAGGTCGCCGAGGGTGGTGCGCTCGATAGGAGTGGTAGCTGCGGGAGCTTCCTCTACCTGCTTCTTGGGAGCGGCAGCACGCTTGGGCTTGCGCTCAGCCTGCTTTTCGCCACGAGCTTCATCTTCGAAGATGCGGCTGTGCGAAAGGATGATGCGCTTGCTGTCCTTGTTGAATTCGATAACCTTGAAGTTGAGCTTTTCGTCAACCTTAGCCTGGCTGCCGTCTTCCTTCACGAGGTGCTTGGGAGTAGCGAAGCCTTCAACACCGTAGGGAAGAGCTACGACTGCGCCCTTGTCGAGCATTTCGATGATGGTGCCTTCGTGTACGGAACCAACTGTGAAGATGGTTTCGAATACATCCCAGGGATTTTCTTCGAGCTGCTTGTGGCCGAGGCTCAGGCGGCGGTTGTCCTTGTCGATCTGGAGCACTTCCACTTCGATTTCAGCACCAACCTGGGTGAATTCGCTGGGGTGTTTGATCTTCTTGGTCCACGACAGGTCGCTGATGTGGATGAGGCCGTCGACGCCTTCTTCGATTTCAACGAATACGCCGAAGTTGGTGAAGTTGCGCACACGTGCTGTGTGGCGGCTGCCGATAGGATATTTGGTTTCGATATTTTCCCAGGGATCGCTCTTGAGCTGCTTGATGCCGAGGCTCATCTTGCGTTCGGCGCGGTCGAGAGTGAGGATAACGGCTTCGATTTCGTCGCCGATCTTCAGGAATTCCTGAGCGCTGCGCAGGTGCTGGCTCCACGACATTTCGCTTACGTGGATGAGACCTTCTACGCCGGGAGCAACTTCGAGGAATGCGCCATAATCGGCCATGACAACAACTTTACCCTTAACCTTGTCGCCAACCTTGAGGTTTGCGTCGAGGGCATCCCAGGGATGGGGATGAAGCTGCTTGAGACCGAGAGCGATGCGCTTCTTGTCGTTGTCGAAGTCGAGGATAACGACGTTGAGCTTCTGGTCGAGCTGAACCACTTCGCTGGGGTGGCTTACGCGGCCCCACGAAAGGTCGGTGATGTGGATGAGGCCGTCGACACCGCCGAGGTCGATGAACACACCGTAGGAGGTGATGTTCTTGACGGTACCTTCGAGAACCTGACCCTTTTCGAGCTTGCTGATGATTTCGCGCTTCTGCTGCTCGAGCTCGGCTTCGATAAGAGCCTTGTGCGAAACAACAACGTTGCGGAATTCTTCGTTGATCTTAACAACACGGAATTCCATGGTCTTGCCTACGAATACATCGTAGTCGCGGATAGGCTTCACATCGATCTGCGAGCCGGGGAGGAAGGCTTCGATGCCGAATACGTCGACAATCATACCGCCCTTGGTGCGGCACTTGATGAAGCCCTTGATGATTTCGTTGTTTTCGAGGGCGGCGTTGATACGTTCCCAGGAGCGCGAAGCGCGGGCTTTCTTGTGCGAAAGGATAAGTTGGCCTTTCTTGTCCTCCTGGTTTTCGATGAACACTTCCACTTTGTCGCCGACTTTGAGTTCGGGATTGTAGCGGAATTCGCTCATGGGGATGATGCCGTCCGATTTGTAGTCGATGTTAACCACAGCTTCGCGCTTGTTGAGAGCGATGATGGTACCTTCGATTACTTCCTTGTCCTTTACGGAGTTGAGAGATTCCTCGTAGGCGTTGGTGAGCTCTGCGCGAGATTTCTCACCGGCGGTTTCGCCATTTTCATAGGCTTCCCAGTCGAAATCTTCAATGGGTGAATTTTTCAATTCTGTCATTAATGTGTTAATAAAAAGGGTTAATTAAAATCTGCCTCAGGCGCGTATGCGCTCTCAGCGGCTGCAAAGTTACATCTTTTTTCCGATATACCAAATACTTGCGTGCCTTGCAAGCATCTTTTTTTTCAAAAAACATGCTATTTGAGAAATACCAGCCACACAGCGGCTATGAGGCATCCGAAGGCCGCAAAATGATTCCACTGCAGACTTTCACCCTTGAAGAAAAGCACCGTGAAGATAGTGAAAATTATAAGAGTGGCCGCTTCCTGGATCACCTTCAGCTGCATGAGCGAGAACGGGCCTCCATTCTCGCGGAAACCGATGCGGTTGGCCGGTATCATGAAGCAATATTCCACCAGCGCTATACCCCACGACAACAATATCACTGCATAGAGAGGAGTATTGGCCGACACAATCTTCATCTGCTGAAGCTTCAGATGCCCATACCAGGCGAAGGTCATGAACACGTTGGATATAACCAGCAGTATTACCGTTATTATTATATTTTTCATTGCGGCCGCAAAATTACATAGAAATGCCCATCGTTGTGTTTATTTAACCAATATTAAGAATAACCGCAGGGCCGCGAGCGAAAAAAGCCTTATCTTTGCACCCGACATTTGATAAACGCGGAAGAGCTCCGGAGGGTCGAAACCCCCGCGAGTTTCTTTCTTTTATTGTATTCACCACAAATTAAAAACACCAGAACAGAAACCATGGCAATCACCTATATGACTAAAGAAGGATACGACCGCAAGATGGAGGAAATATCCTACCTCGAGACGGTGAAACGTCCCGAAATAAGCCGTGCCATCGCCGAAGCCCGCGATAAGGGCGACCTCTCCGAAAATGCCGAATACGACGCCGCCAAGGAAGCTCAGGGCCTCCTCGAAATGAAGATAGCCCAGCTCAAGGACCTCGTGGCAAACGCCCGCATAATCGACGAAAGCAAGCTCTCCACCGACGAAGTGCAGATGCTCAACCGCGTGAAAATACGCAACGTCGACACCGGCTCCGAAGCCGAGTACACAATCGTGGCCGACTCCGAGGCCGACATGAAGGCCCGCAAGATAGCCATCAGCACACCTATCGCCCGCGGACTCCTCGGCCATAAGAAAGGCGACGTGGTCGAAATAAGCATACCCGCCGGAACAGTCCGATTCGAAATCGTAGAAATATCGCTCTGATGGCAACTATATTCTCACGCATAATCGCCGGCGAGATTCCCTCGTACAAAATAGCCGAGGACGACCGCCACTATGCATTCCTCGACATCAATCCTCTCTCCGAAGGCCACACACTGGTGGTGCCCAAGCGCGAGGTCGACTACATATTCGACCTCTCCGACGACGAATATGCCGCACTCCAGCTTTTCGCCAAGCGCGTAGCCGCCGCCATCGAAAAAACAATGCCGTGCAAGCGCATCGGTGTAGCCGTCATCGGACTCGAAGTACCCCACGCACACATCCATCTGGTGCCCATCAACTCCGAAGCCGACATGGACTTCCGCCGCGAGAAACTCAAACTCTCCCCCGAACGCATGGGCGAGATAGCAGCATCGATAGCCGAAAATTTCAATAACGCATGAAAAAGTTAATATACGGCGGTCTCGCCCTGGCCGCAATAGCCGCTTCCTGCTCCGGTCCCAAAGGATGGAGCGTCGAAGGTTCCATCCAGAACCCCGAGGTCGACAAAATTGCCCTCGAAGCCTACAACAACGGCCTGTGGTATACTGTCGACAGCCTCACCGTTGGCAAAGACGGACGTTTCGCATATAGCGCCGACGCTCCGGCTCACTACGCCGAAGTGCTACGTCTCACTGCGCCCGGCGAAAACGGCGGAAGCATCTATTTTCCGGTCGACTCATGCGACAAAGTGACTGTCGAAGCCTATGGCAGCCACTTCGGTTCCGGCTACACGCTTGGCGGAACAGACCTCGCCCGCACCATATGCACCATCGACAGCACCATCGCTGCCGCAAAAGGCTCCGCAGCCTTCGACGATTCCGAACTGCGACGCAGCCTGGTGAACTACATCACGGCCGACACCACCGGTACTGTGGCCTACTACGTCATCGGTAAATCCGTGGGCGGCAAACCACTCTTCGACCCCAACGAAGAATTCGGCAACCGAGTATACGGAGCTGCCGCTCAGATATTCGCATCCTTCGCCCCCGAAGATCCCCGCGGACACGCACTCCGCGCCGACTACTTCCGCGGCCGTGCTGCTCTGGGAAAACTCCCCGACATGCCCGACACCGTGATCGAAGCAGATGAGACAGGATACATCGACATCGCCAACTACGACGACCGTGGTGTACGCCACTCCATTTCCGACCTCGTGAAAGAGGGCAAGCTCATAGTCCTCAGCTTCACAGCCTACGGCACCGATGCCTCCGTGCCCTACAACGCAATCCTCAACGACATCTACACTAAATATCACGACAACGGCCTCGAGATATTCCAGATCGCATTCGACGACGACGAACAAGCCTGGAAAACCGTTGCCCGCAACCTGCCGTGGATTACCGTGTGGAACTCTCCCGCCGACGGCATCGCCGCACTCACACAGTACAACGTAGGCGCCTTCCCTGCAACCTTCATCATCAACCGCAAAGGCGAAATCGTGACACGCGTCACCGACCCCACCAAACTCCAGGCAGAAGTCGCCAAACACATCTGATAAAACCACACCTACATACGACGGCGGACTAAATGGCGCATTGCATTTAGTCCGCCGTTTTTCATAATCATCGCCATATAAACCCACATCACATGAACCGAATCGCATCAATAATTCTTATGGGCGCAGCCACACTCGGAGCCGTAGCACAGCATCGGGCCGACCGTCAGCAACTCGACGACCCGGCGTCTTTCTCCATGATTCTCCTTGGCGATCCTCAAGGCTACATAAAATACGACATAAACCAACCATTGTTCGAATTGCAGACAGTATGGATAGCCGATAATATCGACAATCTGAATATTAAAGCAGTCCTCTGCACAGGAGATCTCGTGGAACAGAACGAAAACCTGGCGCGTAACCGCAATATGCTCAATCAGACATCGCGCCAGATGTGGGAAGCGGTATCGCACGCTTTCCGATACCTCGACAACAAGGTACCATACATCATATCAACCGGCAATCACGACTACGGCTACCGAAGCTCTGAAAACAGCCGCACAAAATTTCCCGAATATTTCCCCATCGAGAGAAACAATACATGGCTCGACTGCACAGTCGCCGTATATCCCAACCGTAATGGCGATGAATCGCTCGAGAACGCCGCATTCGAATTCCAACAGCCCAAATGGGGCAACATACTCATCGTATGTAATGAATTCGCACCCCGCGACGAAGTTCTACAATGGACCGCAGACCTAATAAACAGCGACCGCTTCAAAAATCACCGTGTGATATACATCACCCATTCGCTTCTCGACGAAAGGAGCGCGGCCCGAACCGACAACGAACCATATGCAATCACGCCTCACAACTGGGGCCAGCAAGTATGGGACAAGCTGATACAGCCATCGCACAACATTGTCCTGGCACTCTGTGGACACGAAGGCGAAGTAGGAGATTTTGAAGATTCGATAGCCTACCGGGTCGACAAAAACACAGACGGAAGAAACGTGCATCAGATGATGTTCAACGTACAGACCCTCGGAGGTGGCTGGGAAGGTAATGGTGGCGACGGATGGCTGCGAATCCTCGAGTTCAAACCCGACGGAAACACCATCAGCGTAAAAACTTACTCACCACTATTCGGAATATCACCGGCAACAAAACACCTCGCTCATCGCACTGACGCCTACGATCGTTTCGACATCATTCTGGAATAGCGCTATATCTGGCCAACGATATCCGCACTTTCAAAACATTTACATCCCGACAACGTTTAATACTGCATAAGACTTGCAGATTGAGAAAAAAGACGTAAATTTGCAGTACAAAACAAACATAACAACAATTCGTAATTTTCTAAAAAGACACAAATCATGGCTTACGTAATTACCGACAAATGTGTTGCTTGCGGCACCTGTCTTCCCGAATGCCCCGTTGAAGCTATCTCCGAAGGCCCCATCTATGTAATCGACCCCGATACCTGCATCGACTGCGGTACATGCGCATCTGTTTGCCCCAGCGAAGCTATCATCCCCGGCGAATAATCCGCACAATAAAATATCAGAAACCGACACCGTCATCCCGAACAAAGGGAAGACGGTGTCGGTTTTATATGCATGAATATAAGGACGAAACGTAATATAAGCGGCACAATTGCAATAATAGGAATTCTTTCACTGTTTGCACGTATCATCCAGCTCGCTGTCGGCGGCGACATCGATGGATGGCATATCACCATGCAACTACTCATAACCACTGTCTTCGCAGCACTATGGCTCAAATATCGCCGACAATACGACGACGAAGAATTCTATCGCCGCTATCGCGACACCTATAACCGCCCCGATAATCAATAACCCCCTGTCTGCGCAAGCATAGGCTATCCCAGGCAAAATAATAACAGTTCATACCATTATAGGCCATGCGTGCTACACACCCGCACGATACAAGCTATCGTGCATGCAGATCATGCCTCATGGCCTACCGTCACCGAAGCAGAGGCCGCTACACAGCCTATCGTTGCTGATAGGAGGCCGCAGCGCGGCCACACAACAGTAGGCCACTGCAAGCGCACCGTAGGTGTGCGCTGCTGTGGTATAACACAACCGCACACAAAACACGCCAAGTAGTGGTGCCACTTCGCAGGATATTGCATGCAGTAGAAAACATGTCCGTAGGACATAGATTAATCCCAAAACCGGGTACACCGAAGCCTGCGCAGGTGTGCCCGGCTACAGATACAATAGCGCTGGCGTCCGAATGGACGCCGATTTACCCCCTGCACTACCCAACAATAAAAGGCCATCATGCAAGATAATACGTCCGAAGCAGCCCTATGCGTTCTGTACGTCCGCACAATATTTGCTATCGTGTATGCCTCGGAGCATGTATTAGCCTATCATCGCCGGAGCAGAGGCCGCGTCGCGGCCACACAGTAGTAGGCCACTGCAAGCGCACCGTAGGTGTGCGCAGCTGTGGTATATAGCACGACATCACACAAGATGCGCCACATAGTGGTGCCACTTCGCTGACAACGCCCACGGTTGCACCACTATGTGGCGCTTATTCGGAGAATACATCGGATACCATAGCTGCGGACCGCGATGCGGCCCTTGCAATAGCCTACTGTTCTTATGACCGCATATGCGGCCATTTTTTGCGCCTTGGTGTCTTTGTATTCTATCGGCTGGGACAGGCACATATAGAAAAAAAGCCCCGGAGGCTTGTGGCCTTCGGGGCTTGGATAGGGGGCGGTTACCT
>CAJUOB010000005.1 GCA_910587915.1 uncultured Muribaculaceae bacterium
GTGCTCTGGCCAACTGAGCTAAAGAGGCGGTTTCAATTTTCTCTTGCAGCGGGAGAGGTTGTTGTCATTTCCCGTTTGCGGTTGCAAAGTTAAGCAACATTTTTCATTCCCACAAAATTTTTCGACCTTTTTCTGCAATATTTTTCACAACTTTTTCACAACACGTTAAATATCAACCCGTTACAATTAGCACATTTTATACTTACATGAGTGAGCTCCCGCACGACCTACACATTAATATATAGAGACGGTATAATGCATATTTTTTCGCTATCTTTGCACATCGTATAACACAAGCCCCCTCGATATGAAAAAATACACTTTTTTGCTCATTGCCGCCATCACATTCTTAGCAAGTGCATGCACACAAATAGGAAATGACCCTGAAAAAGACGGCCGCGACATGATGAACCAATGCATCGCAGAACTCAAGGAAGGCAATACAGACAAGGCAAGCGAGATTGTTGAGAAATACGTAAAGGTATACAAAGAAAAGCCTATTCACGACAAGTTGACCTTTGCCAAGGCTGGCAGCGGAGCCATGTGGGATGCCATGATAGAAGCCGGAGCAACGGAATGGGCTAAGTTTGCAGAGCAGATTAAGCCCGTGCTTGAAGAATTCAGCAATCTACAAAACAGTACCGAATCGGAAGACGCAACCGGCGAATAATTCATAAAATGAGTTAAGGCTGCCGCTATTTCGTTTTTTTAGCTTAACTTTGTGGCCATACTCAAAAAACCGACAATGAAGAATAGCCTCAAAGCACTTATAGCAGCGATCATATTTCTTGCAATCCCCACCGCCATGCTTGGCCAGTTCCGCTATGGCCCAATGGCAGGCGTAAATATCAACACTCTCAAATTCAAGCAAGACCTCGTAGATATAAAAACCAATATCGGCGCACAGGCCGGCCTTGAAGCCGAGCTTATGTTTCCCGGCATAGGATTCGGCATAGACTTCGGCCTACTCTACAATATGGAAGGCGCCAATGTCGATCTCGGCTCACGCAAGATATGGAGTGCCGACGGATTCAAGAAAACCGATGTGACACTTCACATGATTCAGATACCATTCCACCTGCGTTTCAAATGGACACGCCTCAATGGACTTGAGGACTATATAGCGCCTTTCGTGTTCGGAGGACCCGATTTCTCGTTCATGGTGGCACACAATTCCATAAAAGGCAATGCCGGCGTCCCTTCTCCCTTCAAATATGCCGGAGGCGACCTCGGGCTTTCGTGCGGTGGCGGCGTGGAACTCTGGAAGCATTGGCAGGTAACGGCCCAGTACACATGGGGAATGACCTACCTTCTCAAAACCCGCAAACTTGAGAACTACAGTGCACAGAACCGCCAACTCTCCATCCGCGTTGCATACCTCTTCTGATACTTTCTGAACCAGCATAAAAAAAAGCTTTCCACACGGAAAGCTTTTTTTCATATCTTTATGAGATCATAGCGTGGAATCTCCCGCAAAAAAGTGTAGCCTGCGCCGCTAAACCGGCAACAATAATGCGTAAGACCGTTACTAACCACCAGATATGGCGCACCCATCACTATATTATATCTTGCAATCTGATCGAATACCTTCTGAGTAATCTCGACTGATGGAGCCTTATATTCCACCAATACAAGAGGATGTAGATTTCTATCATAGACCACCGTATCGCAGCGACGCGACAATCCATTGAGCCGAAGCGCAAGTTCATTTGCCACCAAAGGCTGCGGATACCCGAGATGGTTAACCATATAGCCAACAAAATTCTGCCTCACCCATTCCTCAGGGGTCAGCGCCACCCATCGCCGACGGACAGCGTCGTAGATTTCCGCCCCACCACGGCGAGAATCGGCATCCGGTCGCATTTTCAGTTCACAGGGAGGTAGATTAAGTTCAGGAAGAATATCCATGATTTGTTTGTTGCGAAATTTTCTGTAAATTTACAAAAATTTTCCACCATAATGGCAGCAGCTCCGGCACCTACATACGAAAGCATACTGAAAGCCCTCGCCGAAAAACGGTACGCGCCCGTGTATCTTCTTCATGGCGAAGAGGGTTACTTCATCGATGCGCTCGCCAAACGCTTCGAGGATATTCTTCCGGAAGATGAAAAGGCATTCAACCAATACATTCTCCACGCTCCGGAAACAGAGCCTGCACAGGTGATGGATCTATGCCGCCGCATACCGATGATGGCGGACCGCCAAGTGGTGATACTAAAGGAAGCCCAGGCCATACGTGCCGACAAACTCAATAAGCTACACTCATATGTTGCAGATCCCGTAGCATCGACCATTTTGGTGATATGCTGCCGCGGTGTCGTTGCCAAAGGCAAAGATCTCATGGCGGCTCTCAAGAAAAGCGGAGCCGTGGTGTTTGAGTCTAAAAAAGTGACCGACTACAATGCTCCCGCATACATCGGCAACTACATCCGTTCCAAGGAATTATCAGCCGGACAAAAAGCGCTTGAAATGCTGTGCGACTTTGTAGGCACCGATCTAAGCCGGCTGTTCAATGAAGTGGATAAACTCGCCGCCCTACTCCCTCCACGGGCAGAGGTTACCCCAGAGGTAATCGAGCGCCATATCGGGATCAGCCGCGAATTCAACACTTTCGAGCTTGTCGATGCCGTAGCCGCACGCGACGGCAAACGTGTGTTCCGCATTCTCGCATATTTCCGCAGCAATCCCAAAGCCGTACCACTGGTACTTGCCACGGCATCGGTATTCAATTTCTTCGCAGACCTACTGCAGGCATACTATAGCCCCGATCGCTCCGACACCGGAATCATGAACGAACTGAAACTACGCAACCAGTTCGCCCTACGACGAATAAAAACAGGAATGAGCCGCTACACCGCAGTCCAAGTGGTAGAGATACTCAGCGCCATCCGCCAGTTCGACGTTAGAAGCAAAGGTGTTGGCTCCCGACAAAACGAACATCAATTGTTCTTCGATCTGATGTATCATATTCTCTCCGCGCCGGGACGGCTCTGAGACAAAGACAATATACATACTATAAATCACAATTATTACCAGTACATTTTAATGCAGAAAACTTTACTCAGTTCTCTTGCGGTTGCACTGATAGCCGCATGCGCACCACCGTTAACGGCCGGTACGCTTACTGTAAACGAAGGAAGCGCCGAAGACGGCTACATACCCTTCCACTTCTACTATCTCGACAACGCAAATTGTCGCAGCCAGGTTGTATTTCCAGCCGAACAGTTATCGGAAATGAGCGGCAGCGCCATCCGCGAGATCCAGTTCTATATCA
Organism: uncultured Muribaculaceae bacterium; assembly: GCA_910587915.1. Lineage (GTDB taxonomy): Bacteria > Bacteroidota > Bacteroidia > Bacteroidales > Muribaculaceae > CAG-873. The sequence goes on from CAJUOB010000005.1 coordinate 3,275, forward strand.
ACGACGATGGCTACGCATCATCTTGGCACGCTGATGAAATGATAGTATCGCTTGCCGAAATCGATGAAAACGGCTTTGCCACCGATGCCAACAGATATGCTACATTTTTCGACCCCGAGTGGCATGTAGCCTATTCCGGTCCGATGAATGGAGAAGGCGGAGCAAGAACTCTGACATTCAAACTCAGCAAACCATTCAACTACAACGGATCCAATCTGCTGCTACAGATAAGCCTTGGATCGGCCGGCAACGCCTACCCTTCCACGAAGTTCTTAGGCGTTACAACCGAAAATTTTCCTTCAGCCTATACAACATCCGGCTCCACAACTTATGCTGAAGGATTTCTACCTAAGGCCACATTTACCTATGGTGAGATTCCAGCATATGAAGCAAGTGTCGCTCCGTCGGACATAGACTTCGGAACAACACTGCTCAGCAAGGAAAGCACCTCCACCATAAAAGTGACAAATATGGGTACAAACGCACTCGTACCTGTCGTGACCGCGCCAAGCAACAGTGCTTTCAGCATCTCCGACATTCCCACGAGCATCGAAAGCGGCAAAAGTGCTGAGCTGGCAGTGACATTCAAGCCCACCGCCGCCGGCGAATACACCTCGAGTGTGAAAATCGACCTTGGAGAAGCAGGATCGTTCGATATCGCCCTCAAAGCTTCGGCAATGGATATGCCATCAGGCTACAACGTCGACTTTAATCTCCCTGCCAAGACACTGCCCACCAACTGGGACGGTTGGTTCGTATCGAAGGAATACGACTTCAGCATAGGAGACTACAACGAGATCACCGATCAAAAAGAAACCCTGAACTACTTTGAGGCATACACAAAAGACAACACCAACGGTGTGAAAGTAGAAGAGGGCAACCACATCCGCGAATATCCAAACATGCATTTCATCTACATGATTTCGCCGATGGTAAAAGGAAATGTTCTCCTGCAGGTTGCCGCAACTTCAGCGAACGACTACGCCCTCAATATCTACAAGACCACCAAAGACGCTTCCGGAAACTGGACCATTGGCGAAGCCGTGCCCTATGCATGGGCTACGATGCCGAACAATGGCTGGGGAATAGCAATACTTCAGCTCGACACGGAGGCGAATCTCGCCATCGACTTGTATAAAATGGCTATTTCTTCGTTCGCGGCCGATGAACTCGGTGGAACAGCCCTGAAGGATTACAGCGCGATGCTTTCGACACAAAGGCTCGACTTTGGCATCGTAAATATTGATGAAACAGCCACCAAGACCTTAACCGTTACCAACAACGGTAAAAACAGCTTCGACATAGCACTCACTCCGGCTATCGATGCTCCCTATTCGGCCAAGAGCAACGCCACCACCCTCGGCGCCGGCCTCTCTGCAGAAATCGCCGTGACATTCGCACCTACCGAAGCCGGCGAATTCCCTGCCACACTCAGCCTTGATCTTGGCAATGCAGGAACATTCACAGTAGCGCTCGACGGTGAGGGCGTGGAAAAATCGACCGATGTCCCCGTCGGCACCACTTTCACCGCCGATGGAGCAGCCTTCGAAGTAACAGCACCCGGTGAAGTCAGCCTGACAGAAGCACCCCTCGACACCAAGGAATACGCTGTACCTGCAAACGTCAAGGATGAAAATGGAGTAGCTTTTAAGATTACATCCATCGGTCGCGAGGCATTCTATTGGAGCAGCATCACCAAAGTCACTCTGCCCGAAGGCATCGAAAGCATAGGCTATGGAGCCTTCCGTCAGTCCGATCTTGCCGAAATCAATCTGCCCTCGACTATTAAAACAATCGAAGATTACGCATTCCGTACCACAGCTCTCACTTCAATCGCTATTCCCGAAGGTGTGACACGCCTTGGCGCATCGGTATTCGGCATGTGCGAACAGCTTGCCGAAATCACACTCCCCTCTACGCTCACATCGCTCGGCAACGGAGTGTTCTACAAGACCGCCATCACATCGATGGAGCTTCCGCAGTCTTGTACCGACATTGACGCCGAAGCATTCGAGGCATGTCCCAACCTGAGCAAGGTTGTGCTTCCTGAAGGACTTGAGAAAATCAAGACCATGACATTCATCGACTGCCCGATGCTCAAGACCATCGAGCTTCCCGAGTCTCTTAAGGCAATCGAAGCACACGCATTCGAGAACAGCGGTCTAATTGCCCTTCACATCCCGGCAGGTGTCGAAGCCATTGCATCCAATAGTTTCACTAATGCTCCCATCGGCGAAATCACCGTCGCCGCCGCCAATTCCGCGTTCAAAACCGTGACAGGTGTACTCTACAGCGCCGACGGCAACTTCCTCTATCTCTACCCCCGCAACGACTCCGAGACATATACCGTAGCCGATGGCACTCGCGGCATTATCGGCGGAGCATTCTATCGTGCCTCAATCAAAACCGTATCGCTGCCCGAATCGCTGATCGGCATCGACGAGATGGCATTCTGCAACTCCAACCTTGAATCCATCGACTTTCCCGCAGGCGTAAGCGTGCTCTTCGCACAGGCCTTTGCCGGCACCAAACTGCGCGAGCTCACTCTTCCGGCTTCTGTCACAAAGATGGAAGAAGCATTGGTGGCCGGCTGTACCGAGCTCACCACAGTCACTCTCCCTGCAAGCCTCACCGACGTAGCTATACGCGCCTTCAACGGGTGCACCGCCCTCGAAAGCATAATCTGCAAGGGCGAGACTCCCTCGGAATTCGACGGCTGGGAAGCACTCACCGACCCCTTCCGTGGCGTTGATAAATCGAAAGTGACCATCTACTGTCCCGACGCATCTGTTGCCGAATACAAGGCCAGCGAATGGGGTGACTTCTTCGAGAATATAAAAGGTATCTCGGAATACTCCGGCATAGAAGGCATTGCCAACGGAACGATTGAAATCCATGGTGGCAGCACAATCACAGTCAATGCACCTTCGGCAGTCGCTGTAAAAGTGTTCGACACCGCAGGCCGCATGGTATTCTCCACTATTGCCGACGGCACCATAGCCATCGACGGTCTTGCACATGGCCTCTACATTGTAAAAGCCGGCGAGAAAACAGCCAAGGTTACAGTGAAATAACCACACTCTGAATTCACAATACGCCCCGGAAGGACAGCTCCATCCGGGGCTTTTTTTCGCAATCCGTGAATCTAATAACTGGACTTGCAGGAAGTCCGTTTTTGGCAAATTCTCATTTTTTCACTATTTTTGCAGTTAATTAATCTTTTCTTAACAAAATCATCGTTTAATATGAAATTCCAGGTTTATTTGGCATGTGTAGCTACTGCTGCACTATTGCTACCGGCATCGCTCCGGGCCGAGGGATTTGGTGTTGCGGTCATAAAGCCCGATGGGAGCAAGCATGAGATCGAATTCAGCAATCTCCATCGGATCGACATCGCCTCCGATGCCATTACCGTGCACCATATATCGGGCGAAAAAACCGCTCATCCCTACAGCGAAGTGGAACGTATAGACGTCGGAGTGAAGACGACCGGCATAGAAGGTATTGTGGCCGATGGGTCGGTTGCCATATGGCCGACACTTGTCACGGATGTCATAAGTGTGTCCGGAGCATCTGCCGGCACCAAAGTGACAGTGTACACCACCACCGGTATGGCCATGACCTCGGCAGTCGTTGCCGAAGGCACCCTCACTCTCGATCTCTCGAATCTCGCCAGTGGCACATATATTGTGGCTGTTGGCAAACAATCTGTAAAAGTAGCGAAACGATAACATACGCTACCACAAACCAATCGACACATTCCACATGAAAAAATTCTTTACTCAAGCCATAATCGCCCTGGCCGCAGCCACCACTTGCTTTGGCGCATATGCACAGACTACAGGCGACAACAACAAAATGTATCTTATAAAAGATGATCGCATAGTAGGCAAATACGACGTAGACGCTGTCGACTATGTGAGCTTCAAACTTCCCGAAGGCATCATCGACGAACCCATATGGGTCGAAGCCGATGAAGTTGGTAAAAACAAGATAACCTACACGGTAAATACTCAGAGCGACCGTACCGCCTATGCTCATGGCATCATATCCTACTACGATGTCAACTACGTGGCTTTGAATTCCTACGGCGAATATTTCGAGAATCTCGAAGAGGCCGACAAGATTGCAGCCCTCAAGGAATATCTCCCCTATGTAGGTTACCTCGGCATAAATACCGACACATACACCATGGTCGACAATGCATCCGACAATGTCGGCGGCAAGTTTTCCGTTCGTTCCGGCACAAAATACTATATCTGCGCCTGGGAAGTAGACCCTAACGCCGACTACGCCCCTCTCGAATCATTCTCCTACACAGAGGTAAGCACACTTGCCGGAGAAACAAGCCCCGCAACCCTCAACGTAAATTTCAAGCGTCAGAACTCCGAGGGCCTCGCATATGAATTCAGCGGCAGCGATAATATTCTGTACGTAGTCACGGTATACGGCATGAAATCTGTAATGGATAGCTACATTGACACTTTCGGTCTTGATTTCACCATCGGCACATTTGGCTACTCATATACAATCGACGAACTTCAGGGCATGAACCCCGAGAATCCCGAAGTTGAAAACGCCACCTGGCCCGCGTTCGAATCGGGAGAATATATACTATATGTCCGCGCCTACGACGCCAATGGCGACTATGTAGACAAATCGGTTGTCGCATCGGCAGAAGTCGAGGCGCCCGCAGGTCCCGAAATCATAATTGGTCCCCGCAGCAAAGACAACGGAAGTGTGAGCATCAACTTCGAGATTTCGCCAAGCAACGTTACCGAAGCATACGTACGCCTGCTTCCGGAAAACGACTGCGACGACCGTCTCAACGACGGATATGAATACTACGAAATCGCTTCGGCCAACGGCTCCATCGACATAGTAGATTCTATCAATACACTTGGCGAATACACTTTCACTGCCAACAACCTCACCGAACAGTGGTATGCCATCCTCATCTACGCCAAGGACAAAAACGGCGGTAAGACCGTGCAGCGCATCAACTTCTTCCCCGATGCCATAAGCGAATGGTCCGACTACGATCCCGTGTACAAAGCTTCCCGCAAGGCGGTGATGGCACACATACTCTCCAAGAGCCACAAACCGACCATTGCCAAAGTGAAATAAGCATGCGACATAGCTGAGCGAAAAAGATTTGCGCAAATGAGAAAAAAGCGCTATCTTTGCAGCCGGTTTCGTAATCTCTGGCAGGACATGCAGCCTGCGAATATTGCGAATAATGTTAACATTATAAATCGATTAGTACAATGGATTTAATTAAGATTGCCGAAGAAGCATTCGCTACCGGCAAGCAGCACCCTGAGTTCGCAGCCGGCGACACCATCACTGTCGCTTACCGTATCAAAGAAGGTAACAAAGAGCGTATCCAGCAGTACCGCGGTGTTGTAATCCGCATCTCGGGCGAAGGCGCAAAGAAGCGCTTCACTGTCCGCAAAATGAGCGACAACATCGGTGTAGAACGTATCTTCCCCATCGAATCGCCTTTCATCGACTCGATCACCGTGAACAAATACGGTAAAGTACGTCGCGCCAAACTTTACTATCTCCGCAAGCTCACCGGCAAGAAAGCCCGTATCAAAGAGCGTCGCGTAGTAAAGAAATAAGCAACGCCCGAACGACAAAACAAAACAGCGTCCCGCATCTTGCGAGGACGCTGTTTTTTCGTTTATAAATTTAACCAAAAGGAAAGTTGGAAATCGGCTAAAAAAGGCTTATCTTTGCCATGCAATACATAAAGCAACTAACATAACTATCAAACTATACTCTTAAACTATGTCTAAAGTAACTGTTGTTGGCGCCGGTAACGTAGGTGCCACTTGTGCAAATGTATTGGTTACCAACCAGGTAGCCGACGAAGTAGTTCTGCTCGACATCAAAGAAGGTGTATCCGAAGGCAAAGCCATGGATATCATGCAGACAGCCAACATCCTTGGCACCAACACCCGTCTCACCGGTGTGACCAACGACTATGCCATGACAGAAGGCAGCGACGTTGTTGTCATCACTTCGGGTATCCCCCGCAAGCCCGGCATGACCCGCGAAGAACTCATCGGCGTTAACGCCGGTATCGTGAAATCGGTGACCGACAATGTTCTTGCACACTCGCCCAACGCCATCATCGTTTGCGTGAGCAACCCCATGGACACCATGACCTACCTCATCCACCGCGAAACCAAACTTCCCCGCAACCGCATCATCGGTATGGGTGGTGCCCTCGACAGCGCTCGCTTCAAATATTTCCTCAGCATCGCTCTCGGTGCAAACCCCAATGAAATCGAAGGCATCGTGATCGGTGGCCACGGCGACACCACCATGATTCCCTTGAAGCGCTATGCCGCTTACCGTGGTATCCCCGCTTCCACTCTTCTTCCTGCAGAACAGCTCGACAAGGTAGCTGCCGACACAATGGTAGGCGGTGCAACCCTCACCAAACTTCTCGGCACATCCGCATGGTATGCTCCCGGTGCAGCAGCTGCACAGGTAGTAGCAGCCGTTCTCGGCGACCAAAAGCGTCTCATCTCGTGCTCGGCTCTGCTCGAGGGCGAATATGGTGAAAAAGATCTCTGCATCGGCGTTCCCTGTATCCTCGGCCGCAACGGTATCGAAAAAATCGTTGAATTCGATCTCAACGAAGAGGAAAAAGCTCTCTTCGCCGCTTCCGCAGCAGCTGTTCACAAAACCAACGCCGCTCTGAACTAATCACCGTCTAAATCGGTTATTCTGACACGCGGGTCACTATGGTGCGCCCGCGTGTTTTTCAATAATATCATCAACATAAGACCATTATGAAAATATCGACTATACTCGCTGCATCGGCATTGCTGATATTCGGCGCATGCACATCGAAACAGGCCGAACAGACCGCCACTCCTACTCCCGAAGCCGGAGAGCCAGCAAGCGAATATGCGGCTCCTGCCGGAGTTGGAGGCAAGGTGATAGAGCTCACCGATGCTGCAGAATATGCTCCCGGTGTGAAAGTACCCCAACTCACTATCCTCGATTTCAACGCCGTTTGGTGCGGTCCGTGCCGCCAACTTACCCCCGTATTCGAGGAACTCGCCGTGAAGTACGAGGGAAAGGCAACTTTTGTGTCGGTCGACGTGGATAAACTCGGCGACCTCTTCCAGGCCTACGACATGGGCAACTCCATTCCCGCCGTACTTTTCATACAGCCCGACGGAACACTAACAAAATATATCGGTACCGAGGATCTGCTTCCCGGCAATAAATTCGAGGCACTTATCGACGCCGCTCTCGCAAAGTGAAAGACCGGATATCCAACCGTCTCGGCATAACCGAGCTCAACGACATGCAGCAGGCCACGCTGGCACTCAAGGTGCCCGCGCGGCTACTGCTGCTTGCTCCCACCGGCAGCGGCAAAACCCTCGCATTCGCTATCCCGCTTCTGCGGTCGCTACCGGCACCGGGGCATGGCCTTCGTGGTCTTGTCATAGCGCCGACACGTGAATTGGTGCTACAGACCGCCGAAGTGCTCCGTGTTCTGGCCGCGCCCGAGCGCAAGACCGTGGCTCTCTATGGCGGACATAGTGTGAGCGAGGAAGTGGCCAGTCTTAGCGGGAATCCCGACATAGCCGTAGCCACTCCGGGGCGACTTCTCGACCATATCCGCCGCGGCCATATCGATGTATACGGAGTGTGCTCGCTCGTGCTCGATGAATACGACAAATCGCTCGAACTTGGCTTCCACGAAGAAATGAGAGCCATCACTGGGCGACTGAGAAACCTCAAGACCACCATACTCACCTCGGCTACCGCAGGAGCCGAATTGCCCGACTTCATGGATACGGACGGCTTCACAACTCTCGATTTCACCCATATAGGGAAACCGAAAGTCGAGGTGATGAAAGTTGTATCGGAAGCTGCCGACAAAATTGACACTCTCGATGCGTTGCTGCGTTCTCTGCAACCACGGAAAACAATCGTATTCGTGAATCATCGCGATGCTGCCGAGCGCGTCTACGGACATCTCAAACGAGCCGGGTTCCCGGTAGCGCTTTACCACGGCGGCATGGAGCAGGACATGCGCGAGCAATCTCTGGCTCTATTCGAGAACGGAACAGCAACAGTGCTCGTAGCCACCGATCTTGCGGCCCGTGGCCTCGATATAGACGCAGTCGATGCTGTGGTGCACTATCACATGCCGCCAACGCCCGAAAACTGGACTCACCGCAACGGTCGGACTGCCCGTATGGGCGCCGACGGCAACGTCTACGTCATTGTCTCCGGCTCCGACAAAGTACCAGAGTACATCAGCTTCGACAATGACTACGACCCCAAGCTGGCGGCAGAGCAGCCCGTGCTACCCGCCACTCTGCGCACCCTATACTTCAACGCCGGAAAGAAAGACAAGATATCGCGCGGCGACATAGCCGGATTCCTCATGGCCAAAGGAGGACTGTCGGCACCCGAAGTAGGCCGTATAACCCTGCGCGACCATGGTGCCTACGTGGCAGTCCCGGCAGCGAAGGCCCGTGAAGTGATAAAGGCACTTCAACCACACAAAATCAAGAATAAGCGGGTGCGCGTCACTCAAGTTCTCTGAGTTGTCTTTTAGGGCACTGAACCAAAAGTGTGTCTCGTTGGTTTTGAAATAAAACCACCTAAGTTCCGCATTTTGCGGACATGTTAAAGTAATTCATCACACCGTGAACATCAAGAGTGCTATTGGTTCTTTGAGCCGGATTATACTTTTCGTATTGCTTGCCACAGGGCTTCTGGCCTGTGGCATACTTGGTATAGTGTATTCGTCGTGGGCACAAGACCTTGCCAGAGTTGCCGCGGTGAAGAAAATGAACTCTATGCCGGGTAATGTGCATCTTAGCCTCGATAATCTAAGATTGCGCTTCCCTCTCTCGCTTGAAATCGACGGGCTTGCTCTCACTCAGAACGGCGACACAATAATTGGTGCCGGGCATCTCGATGCCGATGTGAAATTACTCCCCCTGCTGCGTGGCGATGCCGTGATAGAGAACGCATTCCTCACCGGCGGACGCTACGTTATCGGTACCCCCGATTCGCTGATGTACATGACCGTCGATGCCGACACTCTGTCGGTGGCGCCGGCCTCTGTCGGCCTTGCCGACATGGCAATAAAGATTGGCAATGCAGAGATTGGCGGCGGCAAGGTGGCGATGGTTATCCGCCCCGACACAGCTGCCCCCAAACCACCCTCGCCCCCGACCAAAATGAGCATAGCCGTGGGCACACTCACACTACGCGACTTCGACTACTCCATGCGGCTCATGCCGACCATCGACACGCTGTCGGCACATATACCCTTCGCCGTGGCCACCGGAGGCAATATAGACATGTACAGTCAGACGATCGGCATGAAGTATTTTGGTGGAGATGGACTCGTGGCACGCTACATTATCCCCGATTCTGCAGCGATTGCAGCAGGTGGTCCCTACCCTACCACCGCCGAGGAAGTAGCCGACAGCGCCGTGGTATCCGCACCATGGACTGTTGCAATCGACTCGATCGCATTCGATGGCTCACGCGCGCTCTATGCTACAGCCGGCGTGCAACCTCTCCCAGGGCTTGATTTCGCATATATAGAAGTCGATGAGCTCAATCTCAAGCTCCACGACTTTTTCAACCGTGCCACAACTGTGAGGCTGCCTCTCGAAGTAAGCGCACGCGAACGCTGCGGCGTACGCCTCGACGCATCGGGCACACTCGACATCGACTCCGTAGGGCTCAATTTCCGCGATTTCCGCCTCAACACTCCCGACGGCACAGCAGCCGTCTTCTCTGGCATGATGGGAATGGGCGACCTCGCCAACGATCCTACTCTACCACTGGCTTTGCAGCTCGACGGCGCATTCGCACCGACCGATCTGTCCATGATGTTTCCTGCTTTCAAGCCCTATCTGTCGGCCATACCATCGGCAGGCGACATAAAACTTATTGCCGCAGCATCCGGCACAGCCGGCCATCTCGGTATCGATACACTCGAACTGAATCTCAACCGTTGTCTTACGCTCCGTGCCGACGGTGCTGTGGACAATATGATGAACCCTGCCAAAATCGGCGGCGACATCAATCTGTCGGGCCGCATAATAAATGTCGACGGATTTAAGAACAAGTTCCTCGATCCTGCCACAGCAAAGACTCTGTCGATTCCGCCAATGACATTGGCGGGCCATGTAGCCATGAACTCCGGTGTGGCATCGGGACGCCTTACCGCCCGCACAGGAAATGGCGCAATACGCCTCGATGGCCGATGGAACAGCAACCGCGAGACATATACCGCCAATGTAAATACCGACCGCTTCCCTGTTCAAGCGTTCATGCCACTGCTTGGCGTCGGAAATGTGAGTGCTACTCTCAAAGCCGATGGCCGTGGCTACGATCCATTCGTACCCACCACATCTATCAATGCCGACCTCGATATAGCATCGGCTGTATACAAAGGTGTGGAGTATAAAGACATCGACGGAAAGGTACGTGTGGCCGACGGGCATGCCGCTGTCGACCTCGTATCGGCCGATCCGGGTCTCGACTTCGCCCTCAACGCAGAAGGTAATCTGACGGGCAACACATATATCTGGACCGCAGATGTTCAGGGGCGGAACATCGACCTCGAATCACTGGGAATGATGACAGAACCGGCCACTCTCGAACTATACGCCAAAGCCGATGCGACCATCGGCCCCGGCAAGAACGACATGAAGGCTCATGTGGTGGTCGACGACCTTTTCTTCAGGCGCCACAGCGGCACCATCGGACTTTCGGATGTCGACGTACACTTCGCCGCCGCCGATAGCCTCACCTCAGCATCGCTGACAAACCGCGATTTTATGGCCAGCTTCTCATCGCCTTGCAGCCTCGATACATTGACGACACGTTTCACCCGCGCGTCGGAGATTATTGCCCAGCAGATTGCATCGTATATGATAAATATCGACACACTGTCGGAAGCATTGCCAAAATTCGCCCTCGACGTGCGCTCGGGCCGCAACGGCCTCATAAACGATGTGCTGGCACCCTCGAAAATGTCGCTGCGATCCATGCGACTCAGCGCCGATAAAGACTCCATACTTGCCCTCGACGGCTCTGTGCTCGGTTTCGACACCGGCTCGATGAAACTCGATTCGATTTTCCTCACTGCACGCCAACACAACGAACATCTCCACTTCGATGTAGGCGTGGAAAATAAGCCAGGTAATCTCGACCAATGGCACCATGTAGCGCTGCAGGGACGTGGCGAGGGAAACAGTCTGCTCATGCGTCTGAGCCAAAAGAATCTCAAAGGCGATACCGGATACGACCTCGGGCTTGTAGCGTCGGCACAAGCGGCCGACTCCACTTTTGTCCTCAATGTGAAGCCATTCACACCGACCATAGGCTACCAGCCGTGGAAAGTGAACGAGGACAACTTCATATCCTACCGCATCCCCGACAAGCACATAGATGCTAATCTCCATATGGAGGGCGGCAACAGCTCGCTGGCAATATACACCGAGCACTCCGCCGACTCCCACGAGCAGGAAGACCTCGTGGTGAAACTCACCGATATACATATCGCCGACTGGATAGCACTCAATCCTTTTGCCCCACCGATGAAAGGCGACATAAGTGCCGACATGCGCCTCAACCGCCAAGGCGATCGCCTTGTAGGCAAAGGCTCGGCCGGAATCACCGATTTCATATACGGACGCGAGAAAGTCGCCGACTTCAAGGCAGAATTCGACGTGGCCGCCACTCCTTCGGGCACAATACGCGCCAATGCCGACCTTCTTGTGAACGGCGTGAAGACCATTACTGTGAGTGGAGCTCTGAACGACACTACCGCGACTTCACCCATGGCGCTCGATTTCTCTATGATTCACTTCCCGCTGGCAACCGTCAACCCATTCATGCCACAGGGTGTGGCCAAGTTATCGGGCATGCTCAATGGCCGAATGGACATCAGCGGCACAAGCGACAGACCGATAGTGAACGGCTATCTCGATTTCGATTCCACGGCTGTACGCCTTGCACTCACCGGCGAGCAGTACCGCTTCAGCGAAGATAGCATACCTGTTCGCGACAACATAGTAGAATTCAACCACTTCACCATCAGCGGACGAAATGAGAATCCTCTGATAGTCGATGGTAAGGTTGACTTCAGAAATATGGAAGAATTGAAGCTGAATCTCGCCATGAAGGCCTCGAATATGCAGATTGTCAACACCCGCCGTGCATCTAAAGGTGCCGACGTATACGGAAAAGCATTTGTAGATATCGATGCCCATGCAACAGGCTCGACACGCATAATGAACGTCGATGCCAAAGTGGGAATCCTCGCAGGAACGAACGTGACCTACGTGATACCCGACGCGACTTCGGCGATTACCAACCACTCCAATTCCGACATGGTTAAATTTGTCAGCTTTGCGGATAGCTCTGCCGTAGCAAAAGCCGATACTCTGGCAAATACCGGCATGGCAATGTTCCTCGATGCCGAGCTCTCGATTCAGAACGGAGCTTTAATTGGCGTCGACCTATCTACCGACGGAAAAAACCGGGTGCAACTCGAGGCCAACGGTAAGCTCGACTACTCCATGACACCTCTCAGCGACGGGCGCCTCATCGGACGCCTAAACATCGATGGAGGATATGTGCGCTATTCCCAGCCACCCATCATATCGGAAAAGATATTCAACTTCCAGAACGGAAGCTACGTGGCATTCACCGGCAACATGATGAATCCCACGCTGAGCGTACGGGCCGTCGACGTACTCAAGGCAAACGTGACACAGGCCGGACAGAATTCGCGATTGGTGAACTTCGATGTATCTCTGGATGTAAGCGGCACACTCGACCACATGAATGTGGCGTTCGACCTGGCAACCAACGACGACATGACTGTGGCCAACGAGCTTGAGTCGATGACAGCCGACCAACGCGCCAACCAGGCCATGAACATGCTCCTCTACAACGTATACACCGGTCCCGGCACCAAGGCAAGTGCCTCGCTAAGCGGCAACCCGCTCTTCTCGTTCCTTGAGTCGCAGGTCAACTCATGGGCAGCCAACAATATAAAGGGCGTCGACATAAGTTTCGGAATCGACCAATACGACCGCACTGTCGACGGGTCGACATCGTCAACCATGAGGTATTCCTACCAGGTATCGAAATCGCTGTTCAACGACCGCATAAAGATTGTCGTGGGCGGAAACTACAGCACCGATGCCAATGCCGACGAGAACTTCTCGCAGAATCTCATCAACGATATTTCGTTCGAATACTTCCTCAACAAGACACGCACCATGTATCTGCGCATCTTCCGCCACACCGGCTACGAGAGCATACTCGAAGGAGAGATCACACAGACCGGCGTAGGCTTTGTCTATCGTCGCAAACTGCGCCGTCTCGGCGACATGTTCCTGCCACCGGCTGTAGTACGACGCCGCGATGAGGCCCGCAATGAAACAGAAGCCGCTCAAATATCCGAACCCGAAAAAAAGTCTGAACAGTGAAGAATCTGAACAACATATTGCTGAGCATAGCCATAGCGCTTCTTCTGGCCGCCTGCTCCACAACCGCGCGCATACCATCCGACGAACTGCTGTACACGGGCGTCAAAAAGGTAGAGATGACCGAGGATTCCATAAAAATTCCACCGGCGCTCACTTCTGCCGTAAAAGATGCCGTGGATGTAGCACCGAACAACTACTGGAAACTTCTCGGATGGCACTACCCGTTCCCGCTCGGACTGTGGGTGTACAATAACTGGCCCAATCCTAAATCGGGACTGCGGCATTGGCTATACGAGAAACTTGTGGAAGAGCCGGTGCTTGTATCCGACGTACGCCCCGAAGTTCGCACACACATGATCGAGCAACTTCTCGATGACAACGGCTATTTCCGCGGCACCGCCACCTACGAACTGGTGAAAGGTCGCAACCCCAAGAAAGCCAAAATACTCTACACCGTAAATCCCGGCCCGGCGTTCCCCATCGATACCGTGATGCTGCTGCCGGATTCGACCCGTCTGAACAGCCTTGTCGATTCTCTGGTGAAGGCCGACCCTTATCTGTCGATGAAGTCGCCACGTTTCTCCATCGATTCCTTGTCGAATGCCCGCAAGCGAATCACCAATTCTCTCCGCAACCGTGGCTATTATTTTTTCACTCCCGACTATATCGAATATCTGGCCGACAGCCTCGAGAACCGTGGGCACATAGCACTTAAGGTCGACATGGCGTCCAATGCACCGAAATTTGCGCTGAAGCCATACCGCACCGGGCGCGTCACCATCCGCGTGAACCGCAATCAAGGCGGAGGCGATCCCGACACGATCAGTCTGGACCGCGCCACGCTCATCCAGATGATGCCCTCGCGGCTGCGCCGTAAAATTTTCGACGAGAACGTGATGTTCCGGCCAGGCCGCACATTTGCAGTGCGCAATATGGACCGTACACAAGCCAACCTCGCACGCCTCGGAATCTTCAGTGCCATAGAAATAAATGCATTTCCCGACACAACACGACGCGACGAGAATCTGCTCGACGTGGCTATCGACTGTACGCTGGATACACCTCTGGAAACATCGCTCGAAGTTAATGCGTCGTCAAAATCCAACAGTTATATAGGTCCGGGCCTGACCTTTGGCGTGACCAATAAAAACATCTTCGGTGGGGGCGAGCAACTATCCGTGAAACTTACCGGATCCTACGAATGGCAAACCGGACGCGGACGAAAGGGCTCGATTTTCAACTCCTACGAGGTGGGGCTCACCGGCTCACTGGCATTCCCGAGACTTCTTGCACCCAAATTCATACCCCGCAGCCGATATCAGCTGAACTGGACCCGTTTCCAACTCAATGCCGATCTTCTGAACCGCCCGCACTACTTCAAGATGGCCCAGTTCAACGCTTCCATCAACTACGATTGGCGCGTTCGACGTCATGTGCAGAACACCCTCACACTCTTCAAACTCACATATACCAACCTGATGCATACCACCCAGGAGTTCGACTCCATAATGGCGGCAAACCCATCGGTTGCACAAAGTTTTAAAAGCCAGTTCATTCCACAGATGATCTACAGCTATATCTATGATCGCCAGATTAATCCCGACAACACCCTGAATTGGCAATTCAGCATTCAGGAAGCCGGTAATATCTTCTGGGGAATCTACCGCGCATGTGGAAAGAAAGGCGAGAAAGAGTTGTTCGGCACACCGTTCTCACAGTTCGTCAAAGGACAGACCCAACTTGTGTGGGGACGCCGTATATTTTTCGGCGACCACTGGCTGGTGAGCCGCGTGGCCGTAGGAGCCGCCCATGCCTATGGCAATTCCAGCCAGGTGCCATATGCCGAGCAGTTCTATGTAGGCGGCGCCAACTCCATCCGTGCCTTCACGGTCCGCAGCATCGGTCCGGGCAGCTATAAAGCTCCGGCCGGACAGCCCGAAGACTACTTCGACCGTACTGGTACATTCAAATTTGAAGCCAACGTGGAATACCGCTTTCCCCTTATGGGTCCGCTCCATGGCGCCGTATTCATGGATACCGGCAACGTGTGGCTGCTTAAGGACGACCCATTGCGTCCAGGCGGCACACTAAAAGCCAAGACATTCCTACGCGATCTTGCACTTGGCACCGGAGTCGGCCTGCGATTCGACATTTCCATGCTTGTGATCCGAGCCGATCTTGGCATAGGTATTCATGCACCATATAATACCGGCCACGGAGGATACTACAACATGCCCAACTTCGGCAAATCGCTCGCCTTCCACCTCGCCATCGGCTACCCCTTCTAAAGATTATTGCTAACTTTGCGACAAAAACCGGATATTATGGAAAAATGGAAAACGCTTTCGAGCGAATATCTTTTCAAGAGGCCGTGGCTCACAGCACGTCGTGATGTGGTGGAACTGCCCAACGGACAGATTCATGATGAATATTATGTGCTCGAATATCCTACATGGGTAAATATAATCGCTATTACCGAAGAAGGCAAGTATGTGATGGTGCGCCAGTACCGACATGGTCTCAAGGATATTTTCACAGAACTATGCGCAGGAGTGGTGGAAGACGGCGAAGAGCCGCTTGCAGGTGCTCAGCGCGAGCTTGAAGAGGAAACCGGCTATACAGGTGGCCGCTGGTCGCTTCAGTGTGTGCTCTGCCCGAATCCTTCGGCCAATACCAATCTTAACTACTGCTTCCTTGCCGAGGGCGTTGTAAAGACATCGGGACAACATCTCGACCGCACAGAGGATATAGAAGTACTGTTGCTCGACCGCGATGAAGTGTGGCAGCTGCTTGTAGAGGATAAGATGAAGCAGGCGCTGATGGCTGCGCCTTTGTGGCGTCATTTCGCACTTGCCGGCAAAAAATGAAGCGTAAATGGTTCGCGACCGATGCCATAGGGGCGACCCTCTGGCAACTCGGTGTAGCTCTTCTGCTGCTGTGGTTATCGCGCTTTGCATTCGCGTGGTATAATGCCGACATATGCGCAGTCGATAGCCTTGGGGAAGTTCTTCGGCTATCGGCACATGGCCTACGTTTCGACCTAAGCGCCTTGGCATACTTCAATGCCTTATTCATATTAATGCGTGTGCTACCGTTCAATTTCATATATTCGGCGGCATACAACCGGTTTGTCCTGTGGATATATGGCATATGCAATGGCATTATGCTGGCCATCAATCTCGGCGATATACCTTACTTCAGATTCACCGGGGCACGATTGCGGTGGAGCAATGTGCTGAATATCACCACAGACTCCGACATCTGGCGCATTGTGCTCCAGTATGCCGGCTCTTACTGGTGGGCTTTCGCTGCCGTTGGACTCGTTGTTGCAGCCATGATATGGCTTGCTACCAGAGTACGCATGCGACCGTCTGCCGGACTTTTCTCACGTATAGGATGGCGCATAGCGGTTGCCATATTTTTTGCCGGTGTAACTTTCCTTGCCATGCGTGGTCGTGCCGGTGCCGGTGTTCCACTTGCGATTCCTGATGCAGCTTTTGCTGCGCATAAGTCGCCACAGATCAATGTAGTGCTCAATTCACCTTTCTGCATTCTGCGTTCGCTCAACCGCAAGAAAAGCAATGTGGAAGAAGAATTCTCATTCTTCGATGACGCTACACTGGCTACAATCCGCAATTCTGTACACAATGGATCAGACTCGCTCGCCCGTCGAAATATTGTGACAATCGTGATAGAGAGCGGAGGATCGGCATGGCTCGACAGCATCGGTCCACGCATCGGAGGAGAGAAACATGGATTGATGCCATTTCTCGATTCTATAGCCGGGCGGTCGGCGGTATTTCTACACACAATAGCATGCAGCCGGTCCTCCTGTGGTGGATTCACGGCGGTATCGTGCGGATTCCCTGCATTCGACCCTTTCTACTTCATGCTTTCGCCATACAATAAAAACACTCTCGATGCGCCGGCTCGCTTACTGGGCGAACGCGGATGGGACACCACATTCTACTATGGCTGCAAGCACGGATCGTTCAACATCGACCAGACAGCCTTCGCATCGGGCTACACCCGGATAGTAGATCGCGAAGCATATGGCAACGATGACGACTACGATGGTATGTGGGGCATTTTCGACTATCCTATGGCCGAATACATAGCCCGCGACCTCAGTTCCCGCCCCGAGCCATTCCTGGCAAATTGGTTCACAGTATCGGCCCATGGACCATTCACTCTGCCCGACGGATGGCCGACGGATAGTTATATACACCCCGAGGCATCTCCCGAACGCGGACTGGAGTACACCGACCAGGCTCTGCGGCGATTCTTCGAGTTGGCCAGCGCACAGCCATGGTTTGAGAACACTACATTCATAATTACAGGCGACCACGGCAACCGCGACTTCAAGGGCACGATCTACGATACTCCTTATATACAGAGCCATATTCCGTTCATCGTGTATACACCCGACGGCTCTGTCGGCCCAGCCATCAACGATAGCATGGTGTTTTCCCAGCACGATATAGCAGCCACGACACTTGCTTTAGCCGGATTCGACCGACCGTACGTACAGCTTGGCGTGGATGCATTCGACCCTTCGGCCGAAAGTTTTGGCATTCAACGTATTTCCGGCCGCTATCTCGTGGTGGGGCCTGAATATACCATCTACACCTCACCCGATGTAAAGGTGGTCGAAGAAATATACGACACCGTATCGGATCCGACCATGAGCAAACCCATCGATACCTACGACCAGGAAGTGGTCGGGCATATGCTACGGTGGGCACAAGCCTTCCTGCAGGACTATACGTCACGCCTACGGGGCGACAGGCTTGCACTATAAGGGCGAGTCAGAATAAAAAACAGCGCGAGTCGGTGGACTTGCGCTGTTTTTTTATTCGGGTAGCCGAGATTATTTCTTGGCGTGCTCGAGAGAGGTTTTGCGGAACTCTTTCATGAGTTTCTCAAGTTCGAGAGAAGCTTTGCGAGCACGGGTGCCGGCTGCTTTGTTGCCTTTTTCTACCTGAAGAGCAGCATCGGCTTTGAAAGCCTCATAAGCTGCATGGATTTGCTGTACTAACGATTCCATGGACTGATTTCTTTGATAGTGAATAAATATGTGAATTAATCGATGTAAATTGTGTGATCCTCAATGCCGGCATCGGCAAGCGCCTTGCGGCGCTCAAGACATGTGCCGCAACGACCGCAATGATGCTCCAGGCCTTTATAGCAGGAATATGTGGTGGTATAATCGATACCCAATCGTTTACCACGCAGCGCTATATCGGCCTTATTGAGATAGGTATATGGTGCTTTGAGCGCAATTCCTTCGTAGGTGCCTTCGGCAATAGCGCGGGCCATTGCGTCGATGAAACTACCACGGCAGTCGGGATATATGGCATGGTCGCCGGCATGATTGGCTATCATCACGGTGTCGAGGCCATGACTTTCGGCAAGTCCGGCTGCAGCCGCGAGCATAATGCCGTTTCGGAAAGGCACCACTGTCGATTTCATGTTATCGAAATCGTAGTCGCCCTCCGGCACAGCCTCCGCGCCTTCGAGAAGCGAACTGTGGAAATACTTTCCGATAAACGAAAGGTCGATCTCCACCAGTTCTATGCCAAGCTCGCTGCAATGCGCCCGTGCGCACTCGAGCTCGCGCATGTTGTGATTCGAACCATAGGAAAAATTAACCGCAAGTTCGATCTCATCGGCATACTCATGAAGCATGGTCACAGAGTCCATGCCTCCGGAGAGCACCATCAATATATGTTTCTTAGTCTTACTCATAGGTTTAAAAATCTGCGGGGAACGAAGCTGCCAGACGAGCCTTCACAAGATCCTGATGTTGCTCATCGCCCCAGTTTGCAAACGGTATTATAGAGATGCCACCACGAGGCATGAAGATGCCACGCACTTCTATATACTTGGGATGCATCAGTTTCACGAGGTCCTTCATTATTATATTGACGCAATCCTCGTGAAAATCGCCATGATTACGGAAGCTGAAGAGATAAAGTTTGAGACTTTTGCTCTCCACCATATCCACGGCCGGAATATAGTTGATAATTATACGTCCAAAATCAGGCTGTCCGGTCTTAGGGCACAGAGAGGTGAATTCCGGGCAGGTGAATGTGACAAGATATTCGTTCTCCGGATGCTTGTTTGGAAACGTCTCGAGCATCTCGGGAGCGTAGTCGGTGGGATACTTCACGCCGGCTGCGCCGAGAAGAGTACATTTTTCTATTTCGCTGTCGGTTCTTGACATATTCGGTGTGATACGATTTCTTTAGCTGAGGAATAAGGGCATAAGTATGGCCCTTCGGATAGTTAAAGTTTTGCAAACATACGAAAAAAAACTTTTACGCCAAAAAAATGACTGAAAAAATCGATGAGCAGATTAAAAATACTCGTAAAAGCATCGTCAAACCTACTTCTATATATTATCACACCAATATTTCGGCCTTTTTTGCGTAATTTTGCAGCATTAAAATTGATTCACTGACAAACCTTAAAAACCATGCAAACAAAATCTGTTGTCGCGGCAGCTGCCATGATGCTGTCGGCTATCGGAGGTCTGGCTCAGACCGGCACCGAACCGGCATTTCAAAAATGGGCCCTCACCCCACCTATGGGCTGGAATTCCTGGGATTGCTACGGACCGACTGTAGTGGAATCGGAAGTGAAGGCTAACGCCGATTATATGGCCACCAATCTACTGGACCATGGCTGGGAATACGTGGTGGTCGACATCCGCTGGTATGTGGAGAACGACAAAGCCGGCGGATACAATCAGACTAATCCTATATATGTGATCGATGAATTCGGGCGATATACCCCCGCGCTAAATCGCTTCCCATCGGCAGCCGATGGTGTCGGATTCAAGGCCCTGGCCGACTACGTGCATGCCCGAGGTCTTAAATTCGGCATTCATCTGATGCGTGGCATTCCAAAAGAAGCTGTGGCGGCAAAGCTTCCCGTACGGGGCACCGACGGTATCACGTGCGACATGATAGCAAACAACGACTCCACCTGCACCTGGCTCCGCGATAACTGGAAGGTCGACTGGCGCAAGCCCGGAGCCCAACAATACTACAACTCGTGCTTTGAGATGTATGCCGACTGGGGTGTGGACTTTGTAAAAATCGATGATCTTGCGCGCCCGTACCATACCGCAGAAATCGAAATGATACGCAATGCAATCGACAACTGCGGGCGTCCGATGGTGCTGAGCATATCGCCAGGAGAAACGCCTGTGGAGCAAGTGGAACATGTACGCTCCCACGCCAACATGTGGCGCACAGTCGATGACTTCTGGGACAACTGGAGCCAGCTCAACTATCAATTCCAGATCTGCGCGAAGTGGGCGCCCTATATAGCTCCGGGCACATGGCCCGATGCCGACATGCTACCCTTGGGCAAAATCAGTATACGAGGAGAGCGCGGATCGGAGCGCTGGACCGCTTTCACCCCCGACGAGCAGAGGACCATGATGTCGCTGTGGACCATATTCAAGTCGCCTCTTATGTTCGGTGGCGATCTACCACAGAACGATGCCGCCACTAACGCACTGCTGACCAACGACGACGTGCTTTACATGCATTCCTACTCTGCAAACAACCGGCAAGTAAGCCGCAATGACGACAGCGGCCTGGTGGTATGGGCGGCCGATGACCCTGCAAATGGCGATAAGTTCGTGGCATTGTTCAATATAGGCGGATCACAGTTTGTCAGCACAAAGAAAGCGCTCTACCGAAGTGGGACCATATCGTATCTCACCACCGGCCACTGCACCGAGGTCGATGTAGCTCTTCCCGAAGGGACAACACGCGTGGCTCTGGTAGTGACAGACGGCGGCGACAGCTTCGACAGCGACCATGCCGACTGGATTGCACCACGCATAACCATGGCCGATGGCTCCGAAGTCGACCTCACTAGCCTGCAGTATGTGAAAGGCACATGCGGCTGGGGCGACATACATATCAACTCAAATCTAAATGGCGGCAAGCTATCGGTCGATGGCGTGCAGTATGATAAAGGCATAGCCACACATGCCAACTCCGTGATAGTATACGATCTTCCGGGAACGGCAACCAGATTCACAGCATTAGCCGGAATCGACAATACCGGCAGTGACCAAGGCAGCAAATCGTCGGTGGAATTTCTTGTCTACAATTTCGACCCGACCGATCCGTCGCTACCGGTCGAGGATCCGCAGATAGAAGCCTACATCAATCTTAGCGACATAGGCATATCGAGTGGTGTTGAATGCCGCATCACCGACATGTGGGCAACAAAAGATATGGGCACATGGAAAGACGCCACATTCAGCACCGTGCTTCCCGAACATGCAAGTGCCCTCTACCGTGTGACACCGCTCGGCCGCACATCTGCTCCATCCGTAGCCTTAGGCATAGGCAATGGTCGGAAAAATTCCGGTGAACCGTTCGACATCGATGTAACGGTCGGAGGAACAGATTTCACCGGAGCATATGTGCAAATACTCTGCAATGGCAAAATAGTCGGAACGATACCTGTGGATAAGTCGGGGAAAGCACGATATACAGCGACTCTGCCCGGGGGAGACTACATCTTCTCAGCCAGATATAGCGGCACCGACAAAACAGCATCGGCAATATCCTCGGAATCGACAGTGCATGTCGACGGTGCGGCCGAAGATCTTGGCCCATTGCAGAAACGTCTGCTCACACTCCTCGCCTCGGCTTCGGCCATCGATCCTGCCAAAGTGTCGATGGCATATCGCGAAGCCTTGGCATCGGCCATCACCGCTGCCCAACCCGTAGAAAGCAAGAATCGAGAGGAACTTGGCTCAGCCATAATACAACTGCAGGATGCACTCGATAATGCAACGCTAAGCATATTCTATACAAATAAATTACAAACGGTAATGGCCGAATGCGCCGAGTTTAGCGGCCAGATAAAGGATGGCACTCCTAAAAACGACCTTCTTCAGGCTATCGACAAGGCGAAGAATCTTGTCGATAGCGCACAGGCAACCATTGCAGCGGTGAAGGAGGAAATAGAAGCGCTCTCCGCCGTGCTGGAAAAAGTACGGCTTGAGGCCGAGCCTGCCGACGGCAGCGAAATCGACGTAACGGCAAAGATTGTCAACCCGAGTTTTGAGAATGGTACCACCGGATGGCGCTATTCCAATGACTACAGTGGCTGGCAGGATGTGGCAACATGGAGCGACCGCCCCGCTGCCGACGGAAGCATGTTCGTGAGCGTGGCAGCTGGAGTAATAAGATCGCTCAACCTATATCAGGACATAAACAAACTTCCCGGGGGCATCTACCGGCTTGAAGCATCGCTACGCAACACCGACAGTCCCGACCATATCACCGACCAGCATCTCTATGCCACCACCGGAGATACCACTATCGACTCCGCCCCCTTGACCACAGTGAGCGGTGACGGCAATAACGATTGGACAAGACTGGAAATAAAAGACATCCAGGTAACCGATGGCGGTACTCTGCGCATAGGCGTGAAATCGACAGGCGACGGAACAACCAATCATGGTTGGTTTCAGGCCGATGATTTCCGTCTGTACTATACAGGCACATCCGGCATCGGTGTTGTCCCGTCGGCAGCCGATAGTTTGGCCATAAGCACAGACGGCTGTTTTATAGTTATAAATTCCGATAGCCAGCGCAATCTCACCCTCTATGCAGTCGATGGCCGGGCAGTGGCACAGATCAACGCTCTGGCCGGGCTATCGCGCCACCAAGCCGCTCCGGGCTTCTATATCCTTGCCGGACACAAAATCCTTCTCCACTGACATGGTTGTTATCGGACGTTAATTTGTTTGAGCATGGCAAGTTTTTGATTATCTTTGCGCAATGATTTCGCGAAAGATATCTGAAGAATCAATCAAAAAAGCCAAAGAGCTTATAGACAAGGCAGAGCGGATAGTCACCGTATGCCATTCCGCCCCCGATGGCGATGCCGTAGGCTCGTCGTTGGCTGTGGTGCATGTACTTGGCGCACTTGGAAAGGAATGCCGGGCCATTGTCCCCGATGCCTACAACGCCAATCTGGCCAAGTTGCCGGGCGCGAAAGAAATCGTCGACGCTACACGTTATCCCGATTTCGCACGCAGACTGTTCGATGAAGCCGACCTTGTGATATGTCTCGATTTCAACGAGCCACGTCGCACCGGACGCCTCGAAGAAACGCTTCGCCAGTGCAAAGCATCCAAAATACTCATTGACCATCATCTGCACCCCGACATAGATGCCGATGTGCTCATATCGCACCCCGATATGGCTGCTACGGCCTATCTGCTTTTCCGCTTTTTCTGCCGCCTGGAGCTATTCAACTTCATCGACAAGCCTGCAGCGGAATGCATCCTCGCAGGTATGATGACCGACACCGGTAACTTCTCCTATAATTGCGCCGACCCCGACATATATATCGTAGTGGCAGAATTGCTCCGCAAGGGCGCCGATAAGGAACGGCTATACCGCCAGCTATTCAACACAATGAGCGAGAGTTGCATGCGTCTCAACTCCTACGCGATTCTCGAGAAAATGGAAGTATTCGCCGACGACGGCGCAGCACTCATTGTGCTCAACCGCGAGGAACTCAACCGCTTCCACTACGAAAAAGGCGACACCGAAGGATTGGTGAACCGTCCGCTCGCCATCCCCGGAGTGGTATACAGTGCATTCCTGCGCGAAGAAACCGACATGGTGAAAGTATCGATGCGCAGTGTAGGCGATTTCCCCGTCAACATGGTATGCAAAGACCATTTCGGCGGCGGAGGGCACCTCAACGCTGCCGGGGGAGAGTTCTACGGCACTCTCGATGAGGCCGCGACCTTGTTCCGCTCACTTTTGAAAGAAAACAAAGAAAAATATATAAAATGAAGATATTGACAAATATACTCGCCATAGCCGCATTTGTGATGCTGGCAACATCGTGTGACGACGGAAAATCATATGCAGAACTTCTCACCGAAGAAGATTACGCTGTCAACAATTTCCTGGCCGACCAGGTGGTGATTCTCGACATGCCGGCCGACACGGTTTTCGAAGTGGGTGCCGATGCTCCGTATTACCGCATAGATGAAGATGGCGCCCTCTACATGCAGGTGCTCAATGCCGGTACAAAAGGCTACCGCGTGAAGGACGACGAACAGATATACTTCCGCTACACCCGCTATGCCTTGGCCAGCTACAAAGACGGCAAGCTTCCTCAAGGAACAGGCAACAACCTGTCGCTGAGCCCGGCATGGTTCCGATACAACAACTACCAGCTACAGTCGTCGAGCACATGGGGCACTGGCATACAGGCACCTCTGGCGCTGCTGCCAATCGACTGCGAGGTAAATCTCGTGATTAAATCGACAGTAGGCACATCCGACGACCAGACCTCGGTGACACCCTACCTCTACCGTCTCACCTATCAGCGCCGCGAATAAAAACCGGGAATCAGCCGGTTCATCACATCCGATTTCAACTATTAACCATATTTAGCCAAACCAATAACTTTACACAGATGTCCCTCATAAAGTCTATTTCGGGAATACGTGGTACTATCGGCGGTCCTGCCGGCGATGGACTGACACCTCTCGACATCGTCAAGTTCACGGCTGCTTATGCATCGTTCATAGCATCGAACACCAAGAATACCTCAAAGACCATAGTAGTGGGCCGCGATGCCCGCATATCGGGCCCTATGGTGCGCGACCTCGTGGTTGGCACCCTCTGTGGCATGGGATTTGATGTTATCGACATCGATCTCGCCTCAACTCCCACAACTGAAGTGGCAGTCGTAGGCGAAAAAGCATGTGGTGGCCTTATTCTCACGGCATCGCACAACCCTCTGCAGTGGAACGCCCTCAAGCTCCTCAACGAGCACGGCGAATTCCTCAACGCCGAAGAAGGTGCACGCGTGCTCGAAATCGCCGCTTCCGACAGCTACGACTTCGCTCCCGTCGATAAGCTTGGCAAAGTATATACCAACAACACATGGAACCGCCGCCACATCGAGCAGGTACTTGCCTTGCCCCTCGTGGACCGCGACGCCATAGCCAAGGCCGGATTCACCGTGGCAGTCGATGCCGTGAATTCCGTCGGTGGCGTGATTGTGCCTGAGTTGCTTCGTGCGCTCGGCGTGAAAAATGTGGTGGAACTCAATTGCACACCCACAGGCTACTTCGCCCACACACCAGAACCCATACCCGAGAATCTCGGCGACATCGCCACACTTGTAGGCGAAAGCGGAGCCGATGTCGGTTTTGTAGTTGATCCCGATGTGGATCGTCTGGCAATAATCAGCGATGGCGGCACATTCTTCGGCGAGGAGTACACTCTCGTATCAATAGCCGACTATGTGCTCGCACACACACCCGGCAACACCGTGAGCAACCTCAGCTCATCGCGTGCTCTCGCCGACGTGACCCGTGCCCATGGCGGCAGCTACGAGGCAGCCGCAGTAGGCGAGGTCAACGTGACCACCAAGATGAAAGAGACCGGCGCTGTGATCGGCGGCGAAGGCAATGGCGGAGTAATCTATCCGGCCATCCACTATGGCCGCGACGCGCTCGTGGGAATAGCGCTCTTCCTGACCATGATGGCAAAAACAGGCAAGAAGCCGAGCGAAATCCGCGCCACACTTCCGGCCTACGACATCTACAAGACCAAGATCCAACTCACACCCGAAATCGACGTCGATGCTATTCTCGATGCCATCAAGCAGCGATTCGCCGGCGAAAAGATTACAGACATCGACGGTGTGAAGATAGATTTTGCCGAAAGCTGGGTACACCTTCGCAAGTCGAACACCGAGCCCATCATCCGCATCTATTCCGAGGCCCACACCCCCGAAGAAGCTGCGGCCCTGGCCGACAGAATAAAAGCTATTGTCGACGAAATCGTAGCCAAATAAACAACTACATAACGCAACAAAATGGCGCCGGACACGAATGTTCAGCGCCATTTTTTTGCGATTAGAAATTCAGTTGTGCCGGCTTCAATCCCGGGGATTTCGCCGTAAGCGCTCCATTATCACCGTTTCGCCGCACTATGCAGAGCGCCCGTCCATGGTAGGCTTTGTGCCCGTGGCGTGTATAGCCTGCTGAATCGGTCGGATCAGCCGAACCGGTAGCGAGAATTGTAGCATCGCCCGATACAGAGAACGACAGCATGTTGTCGGCAACAGGCACCACGCATCCTTTGGAATCCACAATCTCAGCCCTTACAAATACCAGATCATCGCCTGCGGCCGGTTCTGCCACCAGCCGCACTGCAGCCGGCCGTCCGGCCGTTTCTAGCACGGCGGT
Organism: uncultured Muribaculaceae bacterium; assembly: GCA_910587915.1. Classification (GTDB taxonomy): domain Bacteria; phylum Bacteroidota; class Bacteroidia; order Bacteroidales; family Muribaculaceae; genus CAG-873. Next base: position 30,050 of record CAJUOB010000005.1, read on the forward strand.
GTCGGCCGGTAGCCCATCGGCTCCCATAGCGACAGCACGCAGAGTACCCGGCGTGTATGGAATCTCGAATTCAGCCATGAAACGCTGATCGCGACCGGTCTTACGCGTTCCGACAAGCTTATCGTTGACATACAGAGCCACCTCGGGATATGTCGACGCCACTTCCACCGTTATAGGCTTACCCTTATATCCGGGCCAATTCCACGATTCATATGTGGGCCACGTGCCCCACATCGTTTCCTTGACCTTTCCGCGATACCCGTCGGGCTCGCGTACGGCCAGCGACAGCATAGGTATGTCGGCATAAAGCATCTGCCGGTAGTACGATATCGGCTTGCGACAACCAATTATATCGATATCTCCACACTGCGAATTATGCCACGGCCACAAGGGACGCTCAAAATGCTCTCCTGCCGGATCGCCTTCATAGTAGTGACGTCCTATACCCGACTCGCCAATATAGTCGATGCCTGTCCACACGAAATCTCCGATCACATACGGCAGATCGGCCGTTTTGGTCCAGTTCTCAAATGCATCGCGAGGATACGATTCGGTCTGCCATACCACCCGCGATGGCACCCGCGCATGGTCGCCCTCTACTTTATGGATCATATAGTTGTAGCCGGCAATATCGTGTTCGGCCATCAATGCGTCGTATATCTCCCAATCGGGATCCCACGATGCGAAAGCCTGTGTGACCGGTCGCGTGGGGTCGAGACTACGGCATTTCGAGGCAAACTCTCGGGCAGTAGCCACTGCCTCGGGCGATTTCCGCTCGAGAATCTCGTTTCCTATGCTCCATGCGATTATCGATGGATGGTTTCGGTCGCGCTCCACCATCGCGCCGAGGTCGGAGTCCCACCATTCATCCAACAGAATGGAATAGTCGAAAGGCGTCTTGGCCTCGCGCCAACCATCGAAAGCCTCGTCGATGACGAGCAGGCCCAGACGGTCGCAGGCATCGAGAAAAGCCGGAGCAGGAGGATTGTGCGAGGTGCGCACGGCATTGAATCCCGCATCCTTGAGCAGAGCCGCCTTGCGATATTCGGCCGCATCGTGCGATGCAGCGCCAAGAATGCCATTGTCGTGGTGCACACAGGCGCCCGACAGCACTATGGTATCGCCATTGAGCTCAAAGCCATCTGGCGACCACGAGAATGTGCGGATACCGAAGTTTTCGACCTCGGTATCGCCGTTGCCGAGCTTCACATCTACGCTATAGAGCTCCGGCGATTCCGGACTCCACAACGATGGAGAGGGTATGCGGAAATCGTAGCTCAGATACTTTTCGCGCTCTCCCTTGCGGATAAGCACGGTATCGTCGAGCGCTATGCCGGCACGCGCACCGCTTATGTGCAGAGGCATCTTTAGGTCGCCGTCGCGATCGGCCGGACATGCCAGTGTGAACTGCACTCGGGCCACAGCCTCTTCGGGGCTTACCACAGGAGTGGTGATGCGCATGCTCCAGGGCTCGACATATACATCGGGATGGCGCTCGAGCCACACATGCCGATATATTCCCGAGCCCGAGTACCAGCGGCTGTTCTTCTGATGTGAATTATCGACCTTTATAGCCACCGTATTGTCGCCCGGATTCAAGAACGGAGTGATATCAACACGGTACGACGTGTATCCGTAGGGATGGCCACCGGCGCGATGTCCGTTCACCCACACTTCCGAGTTCATGTATGCACCCTCGAGATACAGATGCTGCACAGGAGCGGCATCAGCCCCGACATGGATAGTACGTCGATACCATCCGGTACCGGTGGGCAGGTAGCCGCCGTCATTGCCCGACGGACAATCGCGGTCGAAGTCGAGCTCCACACTCCAATCATGCGGAAGATCGACCCTACGCCAATTGCTATCATCGAAATCAGAGGCTACAACAGAGCTGTCGGCGTTCATAGAAAAGCGCCAGCCGGAATCCAGCAACTGCCGCGACTGGGTCAGCGCACACATAGGCGCCGTCGCCGACATAATGGCAATTGCGGTAATAACAAAGTTTTTCATAGGTCGGAATTTTTCGCGAATCTACAAAATTTTATCATCAAATACAAATCCATACAAAAGCTCTCAATCCCTTGCAAATATCAACCGACATATCTATATTTGCAAAAAACAATATGATGTGTCTATCCATGAAAAAACAGCTCATAAAAGCAGCCTATATAAGACAGCTTTTTCCCAGGGAAAGACATCCAATGTATTTTGTAGGGACGCGCGTCCCGACAGGTTTTTCGGATTATGCATGATTCATAAAAAAGCATAGACATGTATTTAAAGTATATCAGATTATTTTCGGACGACAGTGTCGGCGATAAGAAATACTGCTCCGATTTCGATTATCATACATATGTGATGCGCTATTATCTTTACCAATGCTTGCGTAAAGATAAATACGTGACGGACGGAAGTTTTGACTGCATAAATATCGTAGCGGTCAGAAAAGGGCACGAAGAGACATTCAGCTATAATTCAACATTTGACATAATATCCTATCAAATAGAGTTTGATTTCGAATATTATGATAGCGCAGAAGAACGAGACAGATGTCACTATTGCATAGAGGTATATAAGAAAGCCCTATTACGCATAGCGAAATACAAGGCAATTCCTTATGAACGTATTGTCGTATGGCTCAATGAACTCGAAGCTAAAGACTATATCGATACTTGGAAGTTCCGCAACATGCTCATACGCGAATATGGCCTACGCATACACTTCACCGCATGCCTAACAACCAACGACTTCACAATCCGGGCTGATGTATACCGCAAACCGAACGAGCCACCGATTTGCGGCGGTATCGTTGTGCGTACTAAGCCCGACAGTATTCATTTCAACCATATCATTAAAAAATTTCCTATTGAGGGCAATCGGCTTTATATATGTGACCGTTGGAATGACAGGTTCTTTTCCCTTGATTTAAACCAACTTGCCGCTGGAAACTTCGAGCTTCATATCTGTCAATCTATTGACATTCGCGCAGACGATATTGAACTATTTCAGTCCTTGCAGAAATCTCTGATGTACGACGGTAACGACTTTGATTTATAGGAAAGAAAACAGTAATAAAGATATATTTATCTGAGCAGTGCGATATATGAATCGGAGCTGTGGACTAAATAAATTTGGCATTGCTCGGACTTCTGTGTATATTTGCTGAATGAGCAACATAAAAAATAAAATGACTTGGGAACGGCTGGTAAACGACAAGCGCTTCGGCCTCGAGGACTACCACGACCCAAGAAAGAATGGCACTCGCACGGATTTCAGGCGCGACTACGACAGGCTTGTGTTCTCGAGCCCGTTCAGGCGCCTGCAGAACAAAACTCAAGTATTCCCTCTGCCGGGAAGTATATTCGTGCACAACCGCCTGACCCACTCGCTCGAGGTGTCGTGCGTGGGTAAATCGATGGCCGATTCGATCGCATTAGCACTGAAGAGGCGCCACGGAGCCGCAGGGACTCCGGTGGAACACTTCGACCATCTGGGCGATATCGTGGCGGCGGCATGTCTGGCGCATGATCTTGGGAATCCACCATTCGGTCATTCGGGCGAAAAAGCCATTTCAACATTTTTCAGCGAAGGAGCCGGCCGCGGTCTGCGCGCTCAGCTTTCCGACAGGGAATGGAGCGACCTTACCCGCTTCGAAGGCAATGCCAATGCGTTCCGTGTGCTAACGCACCAATTCGAGGGCCGACGTCGTGGGGGATTCGCCATGACCTACTCCATGCTCGCATCGATTGTGAAATATCCGTACGAATCGATATTATCGGAAAAAGGAAAATTTGGATTTTTCACTACCGAAAAGGCCGATTTCGAGCGTGTGGCCACTGAGCTTGGCATGCTGCGACTCTCGGCCGACGGCGAGCCTCTGCGCTATGCACGCCATCCGCTGGTCTACATTGTGGAGGCCGCCGACGACATATGCTACGAGGTGATGGACCTCGAGGATGCGCACAAGTTGCGGATACTGCCTCTGGCAAGCGTGGTCGATGTGCTGCTGGGCTTTTTCGATGATGAGCGGCGCGCACACATTGAAGAATCGATGAAACGGGTGAGCGACCCCAACGAACAGGTGGCCTATCTGCGCTCCTGCGTGGTGGGAGTGCTGGTGGACCGTTGTGCCGAAACGTTCATTGCCAACGAGGACGCCATACTGGCCGGAACGTTCAAAGGCCCATTGCTGCAACACATTCCCGAACTGGAACGCAAGGCGTTCGAGCGTTGCAGCGCACTATCTTGGGAGAAGATATACTGCGCCTCGGAGGTGGTCGATGTGGAACTGGCCGGTAACCGCATCATCAGTTTTCTGATGGAGCGCCTTGTCGGAGCGGTGGTTAATCCCGAGCTGAACTATTCGCGTCTGCTTCTGGCTAAATTTCCCGAGCAGTACGATGTGAATGCCCCTACCCTATTCGGTAAACTTCAGGCTGTGCTCGACCATATATCGGCCATGACCGATGTCTATGCGCTCGATTTATACCGCAAACTCAACGGAATGTCGCTCCCGGCTGTTTAACATACAGGCCCCGCGCTGAATAATGATATAACGATTATTAGATGAAAAAAATACTGTATATCTTTTTCCTTGTAGCGATAGCCGCGATGAGCGCTGCCGCAAGGACATATTCTGTAGCTGATGTGCCGAACGTGCATCTCGACGACAGCACGCGCTTTGTGAGCAATCCCGACGGCATACTCTCGGATGCCACAGTAGCCGGTATCGACGCCGCCATGCGCGACATTCGCCGCACCAGCTCGGCAGAAGCCGTGGTGGTGGTGGTCGACGACATCGAAGGCGGTGATATCGATGAGTTCGCCACCGATCTTTTCGAGAAATGGGGCCTCGGGAAGTCCGACAAGGACAATGGCTTGCTCATACTTGTAGCCAAGGATCTGCGCCGCGCGGCCATCCGCCCCGGCTATGGGCTCGAAGGTGTACTCCCCGACATAGTATGCGGCCGGATTCTGCGCGAACAGATGTTTCCACGCTTCAAGGAAGGAGACTACGACGGTGGCCTCGCCGCCGCTACCGAGACAGTCCATGCTGTGCTCACCGATCCCGAAGCTGTCGATGAGATAATGTCGGCCAATGCCGACCCAGACTTCAACGGCGGCAAAAGAGCCGACGACGACATCGACATCGTCCACATATGGCTTGTGTTAGGCTGCATAATAGGCGCGGTGCTTCTGCTTGTTTTCATCATGAAGCTGCAATCGGTCAAAGGCAAGCCGGCACATGAAAAATATATGGCTATGGAGAATCTCAAGCCATTGTATCTCGCACTGACGGTGTTCGGACTCGGACTGCCGATTGTGGCTTCGCTACCTCTGGTGATAATGCTACGCCGCTGGCGCAATACACCCCACAAGTGCGGACGATGCGGCTCACAGATGCAGAAAATCGATGAAGTGCACGACAACGAATACCTCGACGGCGGCCAGGATCTCGAGGAACGCCTCGGCTCGGTCGACTACGATGTGTGGCGCTGCCCCTCGTGCGGCGAAACCGACATAGAGCAATACGTGCAGCGAGGCACTCCCTACCACCAATGCGAACGATGCCACGCCTACACGTCGCGTCTGGCCCGCACACGCGTGCTGCGGCAGCCTACCACACTTCGTGAGGGCGAAGGCGTGCGCGAATACAACTGCCTGCACTGCGGGCATACCACATCCGAACGCTTTGCGCTACCCGTCCTCGTCGCACCCGTCGTTGTAGGAGGCCGAGGCCGTGGATTCGGTGGCGGCGGTGGATTCGGCGGTTTCGGAGGTGGCAGCTTCGGCGGTGGCCACACCGGCGGCGGCGGCGCTTCCGGCGGCTGGTAAGCACATTTCTACAGTTATAAAGTTAAAGCAGATGCTGCCCACTATCGTCGGCAGCATCTGCAGTACATTACATAGTGTGCTACCTCAAAGCACGGTCTATTCAACCGATAGCGTCATCGCCTTGGGGCGATGCATAGTCTGACTATAGCTCCGCCCAAAGCGGTCGGTCACCTTTATCACAACATCACTATTAGCCTTTTTGGCCTTTGCCTTGAAGAAATGCCACGAAAAGACAGGGCGGACAGTACCTATAAGCTCATTGCCAGCCTCCACATATGGAACCGGGCACGACAATAGGAAGAGCGGATCTTTCGAGCGTACCCTCTCGACCTTAAGAGGCTTATTGCCCTCAAACATCTCTACGGTCCATCCCGGTCCATAGCCCCACACATTTACCAGCACTTCGTTCGATTTCTTACGCCCCGGCGCAAACTCAGCGGCAACCTGATAATTGTCGATTTCGAGTGTATTGAGGTCGTAGGCACGCATCACCACGCTCCGGTCGAGACCGGTGCCCTTGAAGTAATTCGTAAAGGAACCATCATCGAACGACCACACGGCGTAACCCGAAGGAGTACCTTCCCGGCATAGATTATTGTCGTTGCCGAGATCGACGCGAGCATTGAGCCACCACGATCCACACACAGCGCCATAGTTAGTTTCGTGCATATTGCCTTTCTCAGCAGCGTAGCTGATGTGGGTATGTCCGGAGATAATTTCCACATGATCGAAATCTTTCAGCAGAGCGGCAAGCTCTGCGCCATTTACAAGCCGCCACTCGGCATCCATTCCCGGCGAGGGCAACAGCGGCGCATGGATGGCAAGCACCACAGGCGTGGAGCGATCCACGCGCGCAAGGTCCTTACGTAGCCATTCCATCTCTGCTGCACGGATTTTGTTTTTATACACGCATTCGCCATCCTTGCTCAGAGTAGGACCATTGTCCACAATCTCCTCATCATCGAGCACTACGAAATGTACTCCGCCTTTGTCGAACGAGTAATACTCGGGGCCGACAAAGCGACGCCACTCAGCGCCGGCATCGACATCGTTCATCGCTGTAGGGTCGTGGTCGTGGTTGCCCATCACGCTGTATACCCGCGCATCGATACGTTCTATATCGCTATATGCTTGCGGCAACCCATAGCGGTTGCTCTTCCAATAGCAATCATGAGCTTGGTCGCCAAGCAATATCACAAAGGGATTGAGCCCGTCGGAGCGAAGGGAATCGAGAGTGGCGTTGACATCGGGGACTGTAGTGGCGACAAAACAGTTCACCTCGCCATGGCGATTGCTTATCTGATTATCGGCAAGGGCGAGAAAAGCGAAGCGGCTATCATCGGTTTTCCTAAGGGTGAAATCAACCGTTTCGGATTCATCGGATGGAGTGGTAAGCAGCCGCCAGAAATCGGGACGATTGCCATGGCATGTAGCCGGCTCATAGCCCGAAGGGGTACTCACAAATACCAAGCCCAAGGCTTTGTCGGTGTCAATGCTATACCGACCGTCAGCGTCGGTATACACGATCTCACAACCATCTGACACAGCAATACCTGCAAGCGGAGTACCGTCCGACTCCAACACTTTACCGCTCACGACACCGCCGAAACAAGCCGGAGCAGCCAGCAAAGCCATCAATAAAATCTTCTTCATCGGAAAAATACTTACAATTTCATTAGTTAGCTAATCAATCGAAGCGAATAAAGAGCATTAGCTCCTATAAAAAAAGCGGGCATTGCGGCCCGCTTTTTTTATAGATTAGAGGATATTATTCCCAAAGCTTATTCTGTGTGATAGCACCCAATGTAAGGTTAATCTGCTGAGTAGGTATAGGATACAGATACTGACGTGCTTCATACACGCGGTTATCGTTAGGTGTAGCCTTCAGATAATCACCCTCAGTCACAGGATTTGTCATAGTACCATTCTTAATGTTTGCACCAAGACGGATATTAGGATACTTTGTGGTATCGTACTTATCAAGCTGATGCCAACGGATAAGGTCCCAATAGCGGTAGTCGAGGTCGAACATAAGCTCGCAGCGACGGCAACGACGAACCTCCCAGATAAGGCTGTTGACACCCATATTGTTTGCAGGGTCGTTCATATTGCTGAGCGAAGCAACAGTCTGTGTGGGGAGTTCAGCACGGGTATAGAGCTTATTGATAGAAATATCAAGGTCGCTATCGGTAAGAGTACCAAGTTCTGCCTTAGCTTCTGCATACATACAGTAGATGAACGAAATCCAGTATACAGGAGCACAAGTATAGTTGCTGTTCTGACGATACTGCCAGGTTATGTCTTCAGGATTGTCAAACTTACGTGTTGTATAGCCCGAGCTCGAGAAGAGGTTCGAGGAACCTGCGCGAGACCAGCGCATACCTGCACCGGGTTCATCGGCAGTAGCAACACCACCGTAGCAAACCACGGTGTCGATGGTCTGATAAAGACGCTGGTCGCGCTGAGCCAGAACATCACCGATATAAAGAATCTTATTGTTGCAACCGTTCGCATTCTCCTTTACATAACCGGCATCATTCTTGTCGCACGAAGTGAGAGCCAGAGGTTTGCCGTCTTTGAAGAGGTAGCTGTCAAACGCGTCTTTGCTCATACCGGCGATTTCGGTAGTAAGAACAGTGTAGTTAATCTGGCTGTGTGTCTTAACGGCCATCTTATACTCCTTATAGAAAATCATCTCAGGATTGTTCTCAAGGGCTACAGAGTTGTAGTTGCCAATATAAGTAGAGTTGAGGCTATACTTCTTGTCGATAAGGACCTTAGCGGCATCAGCTGCATACTGGAGATACTTATTTGCACGAGCAACATCGGCAGCCTTGTAGTTATCTTCAAGAGTGCGATACTTGCAGTAAGTACCTTCATAAAGTGCGATTTCAGCAGTCATGGCATAGGCAAGGTCAGAGCTCCATGTGGTCTTTGAACCAGAACCGATGTTCTTGCATGCGAAGTCGAGGTCTTCATATACTTTATCCATCACAACATCGCGATCCATGCGGGGAGAATAGAGTATATCGGAGTTTGTGGGATCGGGAGCAATGTCGGTATACTGAACATCACCATAGGTACGAACCAAACGATAGTACTCGAGGGCGCGGATTAGACGACCGATACCCATGAATTTACCTTTCTGGCTTTCGGTAAGGCTTGATACAGCGACGTTGTTGATAATCTGGTTACACTGACGGATGATAGTGTAAGGAGATGTCCATGCACTCGCTGAAGATGGAACATTTGTATTTGCCCAATTCACGAATGTACCACCATAATTGGAGGCGTTGTTATCACTACGAGTAGCGAAGTAGAAGTAGCCTGTGTCATAACCATAGAAGTTGGTATAGAGGTTGTCGCACTGCTTCTGTACATTCGACTCATTATTCCAGTATGAGGGGTTGTCTGTCTGCTTATCCAGAGGGTAACGGTTGTCGTTGAGAAAGTCATCGCAAGATGTCATTCCCATAGCAGCAAGCGCCAAAGCAGAAATAATATATAATTTTTTCATTGCTTTTTCTTTTAATAGATTAGAGCGTTACCTGAATACCGAACGAATATGTACGCTGGATCGGGTTAGCACGTCCTACAGTCTGGCCGCCAGACCATTCGGTAGTTACGATTTCGGGGTCAAAGCCTGTATCCTTATTTCCTCGGTGAAGGAAGAAGAGATTCTCACCCGAGAAATAGATGCGGGCACGCTGGATGAATACCTTTGAGGTCCAGTCGGCGGGAAGAGTATAACCAAGAGTAACATTCTTCACACGCAGGTAGCTTATATCCTGCAGATAACGTGACTGGGGAATGTAGTTGCCTGTACCAGAGCCGAGTGAGGGCACGTTGTTTGCGGCATAGCCACCGGGCCACAGACGCGGGAACTTGTTGTTCTGATCTACAACGTAGTCAACAATTGCACCGGCCTCGTTGAATATCACAGAGTTGTGAGATTCCATTCCATCATAGTAGATATCGTTAGCAGACTGGGTAAAGGGGATAACCATCGAAGAAACGGTCCACATGTCGCGCTTGCCTACGCCCTGGAAGAAGATATCGAGGTCAAGTCCTTTCCATGCTCCACCAACATGGAAACCATATTCGAACTGAGGCAGGCTATTACCGATTTTCTTGATGTCACCATGGTTGTGAACCGAACCGGTAGCCACAGTATTTGCATTTTTATTCTTCTTAATTTCTGCATAGGTTGGATCGTCAACAACGAGAGCATTGCCGATATACTGGCCAATCTTTTTGTCACCGTCAGGTATTGCAGTTACAGGAATGTAATACTTGCCATCGAGTTCGTACATACCATTAAGACCACCGGTAATCTGACCGTCACCATCGAGGTCACAGTATTTGATATCGCCAGGGCCATAGTGGAATGTACCCTGCTCGAGACCTGTCTGACTTGCAAGACCGGGTTTCAGCACCATTTTGCCGTTTTCATCAGTTGTGAAATCGTCTTTTGTGAAGTAACGATCGGTTTCGAAGCCCCAGATAACACCATATTCTTTGCCGGAATAGTGGGATCCGAGAGACAATGTAGAGTTGTTCCACTTGGTGACAGTAGTCTTAGCATTTGCAAGGTTGAATGTAGCGTAAACCTGGAAATCACCGAACGAACGGTTCCAGCCAAGCGACAATTCCCAACCACGGGTACGAAGTGCACCCTGATTTGTATAAGGAGCAGAAGCACCAAGAATACCAGGCAGTGTCATACCGGGAGCAAGCATATCGCGGGTATCACGCTGATACCAGTCAAAGCTACCATAGAGCTGATTGTTGAAAAGACCGAAATCAAGACCAACGTCTGTAGTGCGGATACGTTCCCATGTCAGCGAGGAAGATACGAGTGCCGGCTGAGTAGCAGAGTTGACCAATACACCGGTGCTATGGTTAATCCAGCTGATATTCTGAGTAGAGATAGTAGAGATAAAGCGGTTTGTACCTACTGCCTGGTTACCAATTTCACCATAAGAAGCACGGAGTTTACCATTGGTAAGGATATGGCTGATGGGTTTCACAAATTCTTCATCAGAGAAGCGCCATCCGATAGAGCCTGACTGGAAGTATGCCCATTGGTCATTTGCGGGGAAGCGGCTCGAACCGTCGTAGCGACCGTTATATTCGAGAAGATATTTGCCCTTGTAATCATAGTTAATACGACCGAAGAAACCGGCAGTTGCCCAATGCGAGTCGGAGCTTGAAGGAGCTACGAGGTCGCCTGTGTAAAGGTTCATTGCAGGAAGATTGACATCAAGAGGCTGTTTGGTGCGGGCCATGAAGTAGCTTGAACGGTCTTCCTCGATATTGGTACCAACCATCACCTTGAAGTTGTGGTCCTTGGCAACAGTAAGATCGTAAGCCGCATAGATATTAGTAGTCCAACGAGTCTCGTGAGTGTTATCCTTTGTCATTGTAGAAGAAGCCAATGTCACAGCATCTACAGGTTTCAGGAGTGAACCACCCCAAGTGTTCCAACGCTTGTAAGGCAGATATGCATACTCGCAGTTGTTATTGAAAATTGCGTATGTAAAATCAGCATTAAGAGTAAGGCCAGGGATGATAGTGGCTTTAGCCCAAGCCTGCATACGGGTATACTGGTTGACAACAGGAATAGGAGTTGACCCCTGGAGATAACCGATAGCATTATGGAAGTTAACGGGATTGCCATCTTCATCGTTCTTGTAAGCAAGAACCTGGAACCACGAAGGGAATCGCCAGATATGACCCCAAATATTGGAGCTAGAGTTACGAGTCTCTACATTACGCTGGCTGTAGCTGAAGCGGGCACCTGCAGTAAGCCATTTAGCTACGTCTATAGTAAGGTCGAGTTTTGCATTATAGCGGGCAACTTGATCGGGGTTATAGTTAACAAGGCTCTGACGCTTTGCATATCCAAAAGCAGCATTAAATGTGGCCTTTCCGGTAGTACCATTCAGGCTAATATTGTGCTGGTTGCTCGGAGTAGCGTTATTGAGCATGATCTTATTGATGTCATAGTCGGCGTAGAAGAGCATGTCCTTACCGGTGGCAGGGTTATATTTATAGTCACCGATATTGTTTTCGTCTACATATTCAGCAATCTGACCATACTGGGTAATTTTTTTACCACCGTGAGCCTCGACCCACTTGCGAGCGTAGGGAAGAACGTTGGCATACTGGATACCGAATGCGCCACCTTCGCCACCGCTCATGAGCGACGATTCGCTGGAAGCCTCAAGCTGCTCTACGATACCCTGGATACCAGGAAGTACGGCGGCCTGGCTCCAACCGAAATTGTTGTTATATTTAATCTGGATTTTATCGACCTTTTGACCGCTTTTTGTAGTGATAAGAATCACACCAAAGGCAGCCCGTGCACCATAGATAGAAGAAGACGACGCATCCTTAAGTACTGAAATGTCCTTGATTTCATCCGGATCAAGGAAGCTGATATCATCCATAGCTACTCCATCGACAACATAGAGAGGCGTTGCAGTAGCGGACAATGTACCTGTACCACGAATCTGTACAACAGGAGTACCATTGATGTTACCGGTATTATTAAGAATGGTAAGACCGGGGACAGCACCCTGGAGTGCTTTCATAACATCCTGCTGAGGACGGGATTCCATTGTGCGGGCTACATCGACAGTCGACACAGCACCGGTGAGGTTGGCACGCTTCTGCGAGCCGTAACCTACAGCAACGAGTTCGTTGAGGACCTCGGTTGTAGGATCGAGATATACGGTCATGCCGTTGGAGGCTTTGACAACAACAGTCTTATAGCCTACATAGCTGAATTCAAGCGGTGCGCCCTTGGGGACACGAATTTTAAAGTTACCGAAGGCATCGGTGGCGACACCGTTACCTTTCACACCTTTCTGAACAACGGATGCGCCGATGACAGGCTCGTTATTCTCATCGAGGACCTGACCTTCAATAGTGGTCGCGGCCTCGCTCTGCTGCTGTGGCACGGGTTCGGCTGCGGCGTTGAACACACCGGTTGCCGGCATACCTGCCAACAAAAGCATTGTAGCGAATAGATGCTTTCTCATAAATTAGTTGGAAGATTGGATTATGTTTTTGGGTTGTTTTTCTTTTCGTAGTGTTGTTTTACGGATAATCATGGTATTGGCTGCGCTCCTGCCTTGGGAACGGTTGGCCCGGGGATGTCGGTTTAGTAGATAATGGTCAATGTGTCACTATATTAGTTAAAACATGTTTATAATCATATGTATTGTGCATTGTTAATGCTGCCCAAAATTAAACAAAGTTTTTAAACAACACCCATTTGTTAGGCTTTTTTAACAATGCAAAATGTCGCATCCAGGCCACGCACACGGCTTCAAAGCCTATCGAAACGCTATCAGAGACGCGATTACACGCATTAAATATCTAAAATATGTTTAAAAACACAAAATTGCGTATCCCCGGCCCGCGCAATGCCGGAAGCATCGCTGTCCGGGAGTAGAAATATGCGATCTAACCGGAATTTAAAACCCCGTAATTTTCATTGATGTGCTATTTTCGCTACCTTTGTGGGTCTGCTAAGCGAACAACAATAGCGTCCGCATTGTTAGCAAGGGTAGAAAAAGTCATCGCATTATGAAAATCACTCGCTATATGAGGGCCGCGGGAGCATGCGCCCTACTTTCGGCCATGGCACTTGCGCCATCGGAAATGAACGCACAGACACACCGTGGCGAAAAATCGTTCGGCCCGCGTGCGGGCTATGTGTCGCGCAACGAGTCGGGACTTGCCGGGCTCGTTTTCCAGTATTCATTCTCGGAGCACGTGCGCATAGCACCTTCGGTCGACATAATTTTCCGCCACCGCGACAAGGATGGATTTGCAGTGAATGCCGACATGCACTTTCCGTTTGCGTTCGCATCGGGGCGTGCTGCGTTCTACCCTCTGGCAGGTTTCAATTTCACCTCATGGGGTCTGCACAACATCGATCATGCCAGCGGAAAGGATGTAACATCGCATTCAACAAGCGCCGGCCTTAACATGGGAGCAGGAGTGGAGCTGCGATGCACATCGTCGCTCAAGCTCGGTCTCGAGGCGCGCTATACTTTGATGCGCCACTACCCAACGGCAGTGGTATGCGCATCGATTGCATACGTATTCTAATTTTACAGTTAAAAAGTCAAGAAGTTGAAAAAGTTAAGATAATAGCTCTGTTGTGACAATACCATTATCTCAACTTTTTTACTTTCTTCACTTCATTAATTTCGTTAACATAAACGGAGTTGAGATGTCATCATTATCTCAACTCCGTCAACTTCTTAACGACTTTATCTTTATTATCGCGCCCGCCCACGCCTGAACGCGAAAAGAATCAGCACTCTACACGGGCATACGGCACGGCTGAATATGGGCAGAAATCCGAATCGCGATACTTGAAGTAGCCGGCTATAGCCACCATGGCGGCATTGTCGGTGGTGAAACGGCGCTCGGGGATAAAGGCTTTAATTCCACGGCGGGCGCACATATCGGCTACAGCCTGTCGCACACCGTTGTTCGCCGATACACCGCCACCTATTGCCACTGTCGTGACACCGGTCGCATCTACAGCCTTCTCGAGCTTATTCATGAGTATACCTACAATGGCCGACTGCAAGGATGCGGCCAGATCGGCACGATGGTGCTCTATGAAATCGGGATCGGTGCGGAGATTATCGCGAAGAGTATACAGGAATGAGGTTTTAAGCCCACTGAAGCTGTAATCGAGGCCTTGTATGCGCGGGCGAGCAAAACGGAATGCATCAGGATTTCCTTCGGCAGCGAGGCGATCGATATGCGGTCCACCGGGATATGGCAGACCCATCACCTTGGCGCACTTGTCGAAAGCCTCACCGGCAGCATCGTCGATAGTGCGTCCGATAATCTCCATATCACGTGGTCCACGCACCATTATAAGCTGAGAGTTGCCACCGGATACCAACATGCACAGATAGGGGAACTGCGGCACTTCATCGTCGGCGTTCTCGCGGATAAAGTGTGCCAGCACGTGCGCATGCAGATGGTTTACGTCGACCATGGGAATACGCAGTCCCAAGGACAATCCTTTGGCAAAACTCGTGCCGACAAGCAACGATCCTATCAGGCCCGGTCCTCGCGTAAATGCGATGGCGCTCAGGTCGCGACGGTCGATACCGGCACGACGGATGGCAGCGTCGACCACAGGCACGATATTCTGCTGATGGGCACGCGAAGCAAGCTCGGGCACCACACCGCCATATTCCTCGTGGACAGACTGCGACGCTATGACATTAGAAAGAAGCAAACCGCCGTCGGTAATGACGGCGGCGCTTGTATCGTCGCAACTGGATTCTATTCCAAGTATATACATTCCTATAGTTATGAATTTTGAATTATGAATTATGGACTATGAATACCCGATGTATGCGCAGAGGCCAAAATACATTCAATTCATAATTCATAACACATAATTCATAATTAATCAAAGAACGATTTTGCGAGTAGCAGTACGACTGCCATCGGCAGATGCGCGGAGCACATACACACCCTTGGCAAGCCCATCGGTCGACAGCTGAGCGGTATCGCCATCGGACGACACAGACGCAGCCAGTGCACCCCCGACAGTATAGAGCTGCACAGCCACAGTCGACGCCCCGGCAGCAAACACCTCGCACACACCACCAGATACTGCGATATCAAAGTTGTCATCGCCAGCTACAGCTATATTGCCAATACCAGAAGTCGCACGTTTCTTGACTTCGCGGATGCCAGGGTGAGCCTTAATTTTGCCGGCCCCCCATCTGGTATCGAGGGTGTATATACCATCGGTAGAAGCGGTGCTTGCAAGAATATCGCGGGCTGTATCCACGGTAAGATTTGGGTCGGCTTCAAGCCAAAGAGCCATAACGCCAGTAACAAAGGGACACGCCATTGAGGTGCCTTGCATCGAGCCCCAATAGTATGTTGTACCATTGGTCGTAGCAGTAGCCACAAGATCATATATGCCAGAATTTCCTGCGGCAACATAGGGACTACTGAAAGAAGACAAGATAGCCATGCCGGGGGCTGTGATATGCGGCATCTTACGACCATCTATGAGATCACCCCACGATGAAAATTCAGAAATAGCTCCTAACGCAGCCCCCGAAGTGTACGATATGGGGCCAACACCAAGATGAGTGTACCATTCGTTACGTGTATTATAGGAACCAACCACAATAGTACGCATTCCACAAGCAAGATCGCTGATAGAACCATTCATATCGGGAATATCGATTCCTGGAAGCATGCTGGATGCGAAATATGTATCAGCATTGCCATAGACATCGACGCGGACATCCTCTCCACCCTCAATCATGAGGCCAAGCAGATACTTGCCATCATTTGCAGAAGTAGCAGCAAGGTTATTCGGAGATACATATACCTGATAACGGCGATTAATAGCATTAAGGCCAGCCCGCAAAGTTGCCGAACCAGTGAAATTAGCCTTTATAAAGGCCTCATCATCCGATCCTCCAGCACCAACGTTGACTGTTGCAGAATTTTTGCTGGACACCTTCGCCATGATTTCACCCGTAGTCGCATCGACTGCCACTATACTAACAGTAAACGCATCGGCAGTAGAACTCCATACGTCCACTGGCTTGGTTGCACGGTTACGGTTGAAAAGTACTGTGAGTTTTTTATCAGTAGAAGAGAAAGTCTTACCGGCATGGCAAGCTATGTCGCCGTCGTTACCGGCCGCAACAACGATGATAGCACCGGTCTCGTCTGCAATCTGATCGAGCGCACGCACATCTGCCGTCGTACCGTCGTGAGCTCCAATATTATTACCGAGTGACAGATTTATAGCAATAGGTTTACCCTGCGAACGGGCATAGTTGGCGAGTCGGCGTGTACCTTCGACAATGGCCGATGTAGCGAGCGAACCGGCACCAATTGCTATTTCAGCCTCAGGAGCGACACCATAATATGGAATAGTAGTCTGCATTACGCCTTTACTGTCATAGTAGGTACCCGCACCATTGTATGCACCGGCCATTATACCGGCCACATGTGTTCCATGACTTTCACCGGCATCATCTGTAAGTGCACCGGGAGCATTGTCGCCATAATATTCCTGATAGCCGGAAGTTGTACGCAGATAGTATTTCAGACGATTCTCCGATCCGTCGGCTGTAAACCAGTTGATATGTGCGGGATCGAAACCTGTATCATAGATTGCAGCAATCACGCCCGTGCCCTTATAGGGTCGCCTTTGACCAATTCTATCTCCAAGATTTGAGCCTGCATGCACGCGATCGACGTCACCGTTATCGACCGTACGCGCATTATCCATCATAGTTGATGCAATCTTACCGAAAGACATGGTCACGACCTCAGCATTCTCGCTAAACTGTTCAAGCTGATCGACCGGGATATCAACTGTTATGAAGTTGGATGATACCTGAAAGTATTCATAAGGCATATCGGCTGGAATAGATCCGTCGGTTTCGACAAGCACCTTCACCGTAGCCTCTCCACCACGAGAAATCGGAGCCATAAAGACGGCTTTTTCAACGGCCTTGTCGAGAGTGCCTGCACGATAGGAATCGAGCACAGCCTGACTGGCAAAATCGATTTTACCGCCGGCAAACGCAGAAGGCGCCAAGCCCAAAAAGATAGGTATGAGGTAGATTTTTTTCATGTATTTGTGTGATAACGAATGACAGTGGCAAATTTAGCTATAATAAGTATAAAACGCAACAATGGCCGTGTTTATTGCACGGCCATTGTTATATTTAAGAGTGTTAAAATCTATTTTAACTTATTTGAGCGAACAGTTCGACTTTGATACCTGAATACGTCTTTGATTAAGCACTTTGGGAGCTCCAGCCTGAATGAATCGCTTTACAGCCTGTGTCTCGGCATCCTCACCACCTTCGGTCTTAACGGCAGAATTAAGATCGAGTATAGTCGGAGTTGCTGCTTCAGGATAATCTACCTCGGGGGTAAATACATTCTCTATCTCTCCAGTCTCAAGATTAAAGACAATTCCAGCGGCGTCGTTCTTACCAAAGGCGATCACACCATCTTTGAATGTACCGTAATAGCCATCGGCCTTAACTTCAGCCTCTGTCATATCTGCGTAATTAAGCAAATAGCAACCCAAAGAAGAAACATACAGTGGCTTAGTTGGTCCAAAGCCAAATACAGTTTCTGTTTCTTCAATCAGCACAAAGTCAGGATCGGCGACAGAGAAATTCAGATAAGTAGGAACAGCAGGGGCTACGTCTGTAAGACCAGATTCAGGTCCCCAGGGATTGACAACACGATAAAAATCATCCTGAAGGAGACTCTTTTCAACAAGAACCTTGTACTTGTTATCCTTCTGATCAATAACAATCGGGCTTAGGAGACCGTCGGTGAAGTCGCACATACCAACTTCTTCCCATTCCGGTTCATCTTCATAGCCAGGAAGCACCACCTTGAATTCACCACTCAGGTTACCATAATAGAGCGAGGGTAGTTTACTTTCCACTGTAACAAGCATGGACTGAACTGGCATTTTAATAATACCCTTTTCAATTGTACCGCAATTGCCAGCCTTGATCTGCTCATCAAGTGTGCTACCATTCTGCATATTATGGTATGCCATCGACGACACATAAAGTTCGCCAGCACCCCAGTTTAATCCCTGCCAGGCAGCTTCAACATATACACCTTTCGGACTTGTAGCATTTATCACCATATAGCATTCCTCTTCTGCATAATCACCAGGAGCATTATATGGATAGGAAGGACCATAGGGATACACAAGACGATATATACCATCAATAGTCGGGTGCTGCTGAATCTTCACCTCATAAGTGGTAACCGGCACATTATAGAATGTAGTAAGAAGATCCTCTCGATAAATGCCGATCGATTCATTCTCAGGGAAGTCACGCCAAGGCAGGTAGAGGATGTCGATTTCGAATTCACCATAGCTATAAGGAGTATTCTCTATACCATCGAGCCAAAGCTTCATGGTATAGTGTTGATTCACCTCTACATTGCTGAGATCGTACTTTACTTGGAAAGTAACAGTGCCAATACCGTCGGCAAATTCCACCGAAGAAGGAATTTCGAAAGGATTGTCGGGAGAAACCGACGAATTGATGGTCAGAGTAGCTGCGCCATTGCTGTTAGCACGGGCGACAGTTACATTGAACGAATTTGTTCCATCAACCAAAGACTGCGAAGTCAGGTTAGTGGTGGGGAAATAGTATTCGGTAACTGGGGCCGGCTCAGCAGGCTGATACTCCACCTCATCGATACAAGCCGTAAAACCGACAAGTAGCGAACCGAGAGCCAACGACAGTAATATATTGTTGAATTTCATATCCGAAACGTTATTAAATGCTATAATAGCTTATTATTATTTTTGGGCGCCAAGAGAAGGATATACCTGCGAAGGATCAGGATTATTCCACTGACGAACCAAGGCGTTGTTATTACCCTCTGTCTGAACAATAACATAGTTCATCCATGCCGGGCGTGTTGTGGTGTTGAACTGGGCATCTTCAGGCCAGTTGGTGCCATCATAGTAGCGAGTGACAGGTTTGTTGAGGCGCTTGTAATCGAAAAGTATGATACCCTCGCCGAAGAACTCCATACGCTTCTGCAGGAAGATCTCGTCGACAACAGCATCGGTCGAAGAAGCAGCACAAGCATATGTGGAATAACGATAGGTCTTCATGAAGTTTTCAATTGCAGCTTTGCCGTCGCCTACACTTGTATGTGCCTTGGCTTCAGCTTCGATGAAGTACATCTCTTCAACACGCATCAAAGGCCAAGCTACAGTAGCTGCCACATTTGAATTAATCATGTTACCTTCACCCGGTTTGAACTTAAGCGAAGAATAGGGAGTAAGGATTACAGGAGCGTCACCCTGAACCATCACGCTTTCAAGAGCCTGACGATTGATGAAGTTTTCCTTACCTGCAAGAGCTGAGCCCTCCGGAGCCACAAAGGTCAGTTTACGGAAGTCATCATTGCTGATGGACTCATACAGTCTACGGTCGATCATCACGAACGGTTCTGCGGAAGAATAGCCTAACTTGAATTCGTTAGACATCCACGAAGCCCAGTTGATAATGCCTGTTTTCACCTGGTCGTCTTCAGTTACAAGCTGCTCGCAAAGCATCCACGAAGGAGTCGAAGCAGTATTGAAGCCAGTCTTGGTATCGAGCCACTGTTCTTTGGTAGTAGGTGCACCACCATGCTCGTTTATTGCCTTACGGGCATACTCTGCAGCCATCTGGTAGTTCTCGTCCCACATATAAGCACGGGCCTTGAGACCATATACAACAGCGAGGTCAGGCATAGTCTTCGACGGACGTGTAGACTTAACGATATATGTTTCGGCAGCGGTGAGGTCGTCAATGATGAATTTCATCATATCCTCATGTTTAGCACGGGGATTTTCGCGCGCTTCCGATTCGGTCATCGACTCAGTAACGATAGGAACAGTAAGTCCTGTCGGATTATTACCATAGCTATTAGAGGCCTCTGTACCATCAGTAGGAAGATATTCGAACATGCGTGCCATGTCGAGATAGAACAACGCACGGAATGCATAACCGGCACCCAGATAATAGAGCTGGAGATCGCTCGCGCTTTCCGGATTGACAGAACCGATGGTAAGGTTTGCGGCCTGCACAAGCTGTGTGTATGTATTCCAGATCACCTGAGGAAAAATTTTTCCTTCATCCTGCGCTTTATTCACAATCCAGTCAGTGTACCAGTTATAGCCAGAAGCAATAACAGGCATATCACCAGTCATGACGTCGCGGATATGCATCATCGAGCCATATCCCCAGTCATAGTGGAGACCATCATCGCCAAGGACGAAAACTTCATTCATCTTCGCCGGCATACCGAGAGCAAACGAAGCTGTCGCATTAGGAGAACTCGTCACCTGATCCTGCGTAACAGTCGATGTCGGGAAAGTCTCCTCAATACAGCCGGTAAGCGTCGACACAGCACCGGCAATAACTGCCAGAAGAGGCAAATATATCTTTTTCATTTCTATTGAGAGTCCTTATAGTGTTAGAACTGAATATTTACACCGCCCGAAAGAGTACGGATGGGCGAATAGTATGATGCATTACCACCACCGAATGCCGACAAGCGAGGATCAAGGCCCTGGCGCTTGCTCCACAACCATACATTATCAGCATTGAAGTAGAAGCGAACCTTATTGACCTGGATTTTGCGTGTAAGATTCTCGGGGAGAGTGAAGCCGAATACGATATTCTGCAAACTCAGGTAAGAAGCATTAACAAGGAATCGGTCGCTCTGGCGGGTGAATGTATCGTCACCAAAAGCAAGACGAGGAATATTGGAACCTGTATTTTCAGGAGTCCATGCATTCAAGATATCTGCATGGAAATTAGAACCCAGCGAACCACTATAAGGTGAACCCATAAGAGTTGCATATGTCGAATCATATGTCTGGCCACCGATCTGATAGTCGAAGTTAACCGAGAGATCAAACCATTTGTAATTAAGGCTTGTGCCAAAACCGCCATATACAGGAGCAAGAGCAGAGCCACAAAGATGATATGTAGCTTCCGAAACCTTATCAGTGGGTGTCTGGCCAATAACTATAGGCTGACCATTGGCATCGAGCACTGGCTGCTTTTTATCATCAAGCTGATATTCATCTTTCCACCAAAGAGAAGCACCGGTTTTCTGGTCTACGCCCGCATATTTGTACATACGGAAAGTATACATGGATTCGCCTTCGGCATAGAAATAGCTACCACTTGAGAAACCAGAAACGCCATCGGTGTACATAGTGCGGCGTTCAGGCGGCAGACTGGATATACGATTCTTATACCAAGTAAGGTTAAAGTCAAGATTCCATGTGAAGTCCTTTGTTGCTATAGGTGTTCCATGAAGCTCGATTTCAAGACCCTTGTTCACCATGTCGCCGATGTTGGTATAGTAGCTTGTCCAACCCATCGAAGGAGGAAGCGGGAAGGAGAAGAGCATATCGGAGGTCTTGCGATAGAAACCTTCGATAGAACCACTCAGACGGTCGTTGAACAGAGAGAATTCGACACCGGCATTAAAGTTGCCAACGGTCTCCCAGGTGATGTTTTCATTACCCATGTAATAAGGTGTTACAGAAACTTCACCATTGGAGTTAACAACAGTATACTGGTTAGTATAGAGGAAGTTGGGGATGTTATCGTTACCCTGTTCGCCATAAGACGCCTTGATCTTCAACATATTGATCCATGTCTGGCTCTCAAGGAAAGCTTCTTTGTTGATAAGCCATGCAGCAGAAGCCGACCAGAAGTTACCCCAACGATGCTTAGGATGGAAGCGGCTGGAAGCATCACGACGGAAAGAGCCCGATACGAAGTACTTGCTGTCGTAGTCGTACTGACCGCGGAAAAGATAACCTTCGTTATTGTAATCACCATATGTGGAGTTCGCATTCTTTACAGTAATCATACCGGCGAGTTCCATGTTGGTGGGATCAAACATTTTACTACGCGAAGCGCTAACCTGCCATGTCTTCATCCAGAAGTTTTCGTGACCTGCGAGGAGAGCAATATTATGCAATCCAAACTTACGGCCCCAGTTTATGAGCTGCTGGAATGTATAGTTCAAACGACGGTATGTAGTCTTATAAAGAGTACCACCATCTGTGGCATAGCCACCATAGAAAGGATTAGTAAACGAGGTGTTGTAATATTCGATAAAATCGACGCTATTATTCGATGTGATTGTAAAGTCGTTAAGGAAACGAACTTCTGCAGAACCATTACCACTGAAAGCATTACCGTTCTGGGTGTTTGTATCAAGGAGCGACTGTCCTATCGCATTTGACTTACCCATGGTCGGACGTGTAAGACCTGCGTTCTCACCCTGACCGTAGTCATATACAGGTATACCGTTATCATCAATTACAGGCAGGCCATTAGCGCCACGTACAAATAGAGGATAGATAGGAGCAATCATACTTACAGCTCCAAAAGGATTCGCCGAAGATCCAGCTGAACCTTCTTCCGAGCCGTAGACTTCGCGGGAGTAGTTGGTGTAGCTAAGATCACCTCCAACCTTCAGCCAGCTCTTAGCCTGAGTATCGGCAGCCAGACGTCCGGTAAAACGCTTAAATCCAGACATGGGGGTGATACCTTCATTATTCAGGTAGCTTGCAGAAAGATAGAAATTGGTATTATCCGAGCCTTTTGCAACCGAAACGTTGTATTCCTGACGAAGGCTGTTACGATATGCTGCATCTACCCAGTTATCGGGATTGAGGTAGTACTGCTGATTGTTATAATCAACCAGACGGCCAAGGGTTGCATTAGGATTCAGTTTGCCATTTGTACCGATAAGGGCCTGTCCATTAGGAACGGTGTATACATTATAGCGAAGGCCATAGACATCGGAGTTGATCATATTGTTAACGGCCCATACATAAGCATCAGCTTCCGATGCACCATTAAGCATACGATAGTTTTTCAGAGCATTGTAATATGTTTCATAATACAACGCAGGATCCTTGATATAATCATAATCCTTCTGTGCGCGAGAATTCTGACCAAGCTTAACATCTACAGTCACACGAGCTTCACCATTCTTTGCACGTTTGGTTGTGATAAGGATTACACCATTGGCACCACGAGAACCATAGAGTGCAGTAGAAGCAGCATCCTTAAGGATGGTCATGCTCTCGATGTCATTGGGATTGATAGTATTCATGCTGCCACTGAAAGGAGTACCATCCACAACGATAAGAGGATCAGTACCTGCAGTTATAGATGAAATACCACGGATAAGAATCGAGGGGCTATCTGCGCCAGGAGCACCTGATACATTATTAAGCTGCACACCAGCGACCTTGCCTTTAAGAGCATTCAGCGGGTTGGACACCTGAGCATTCTCAAGAACAGCAGCATCAACCACAGCTGCAGATCCGGTGAAAGAAGCTCTGGTAGACTTACCATATGCAACAGCAATTACCTCGTCAAGAATTTCTTTGTCCGAAGCGAGGCGGATTGTCATGTGTTTGTCGGAGATGTTGACCTTCTGAGTCTGGTAGCCTACGTAGGAAACCGTGAGTTGTTTTGCATCAGCGGGCACCTGGAGGGTGAAGTTACCGTCAATGTCGGTAGACACGCCATACTGGCCGCCAGCTGTGACCGAGACACCGATCAACGGTTCGTCGTTCTCGGCGTCGACGACAGTACCTTTGACCGTACGCGTCTGGGCCGACGCACAGAGGCTCAAAGTAAGCACTGCCATGAGTAATAGAAACAGCTTTTTCATACTTAGAAAAAATTAGACATAAAATTGATTGATTCAGTTTATTCGTTTTTAGGTTTATCCGACCTCACACCACCTCAGCGGGCAGGATATGGATAATGATTTGGCAAAGTTAATAAACTTTTTTTGGATACATAAACATTCGGAAAGGGAAAATGTGCTATTTTAACACTTCGATCGCTTGTTTTGCCGTATTTGATGCACTTTTTGCGTTTTTTTGAGCAGCACACAGCAAAATTCGCCAAACTGATGCCATTGGCAGATGACAAATAGCCGAAATTTTGTTTTTAAACACAAATCACCTATTTTTGTAGAAACTTTATTCGCCATGAAAACGTCTGCTGTTTTATTGCTACTCATAATGATGCTTTGCGCATGCGGCCGGGAGCAACCATCGCCTATAGTACGGCCTGGCACCGGAACTGATCCATCAGGGCCATCCGAAAACGACCCGGCCACGATGCCGGAGCCTTGTTTCTCGCCGGATAATATCACGGAGATTGCCACCGACGCAGAAGATCTGGAAATACACATTATATTATATAGGGAGGCTGCCTACAAAACAGCCGCACAGACCTACGCGCTCGAACTGACCGACGGCAGGGATTTCGCCGAGCTCGACCATGAGGCTACATTTGCCCAAGGCGCCAAGACAGCAACAGCAACCCTACGTGTCGCACCATCGAAAATGGGAAGAGATACGCGCCGCGCAGTGGTGAAGATAAGCAAATATGACAAGAGCCTGACTCTGACATTCACCCGGCGTAGCGGTGGATGGACCGTATCGAGTCCCCTACTGTTCTTCGATGGAACGACATTCAAAGCCATGGCAACAGAAACACGCACATATTCCGGAACAACAGAATGGAGAATCACCGGAAATGAATTTGTGCGCCAATTCTGCATAAAGGACGGCGACGTGAGCGTCACCCCGGTTGGTGATGTTGTCGATTCCAAGGCCTACGGACAGACTGAATTGTATCCAGCGGCAGCCTCTGAATCTTTTCACACCGAAGCATACACCGTGCTGAACGTATGCCACGTCAGTGCC
This sequence comes from uncultured Muribaculaceae bacterium, assembly GCA_910587915.1. Taxonomy (GTDB): domain Bacteria; phylum Bacteroidota; class Bacteroidia; order Bacteroidales; family Muribaculaceae; genus CAG-873. Next base: position 55,224 of record CAJUOB010000005.1, read on the forward strand.
GACGGACTCTCAGCCCCGATGTGCGAGTATTTTTTCCAGTTGCCTGAGGATGGAGTGCGGTATGCCGTAGCCAATATATGCGACGGATGGCTGCTACCTGTATTAGCAATAAATTCACAGATGCTTTCTCCGGCCGAGAACATATGGCAAGCCCCGGCCAAGATAGATGGGCAAAATCTTACTATATATGGCCCATACCACAGCACATCGCCGCTGAGCACACTGAACGCAGCACCGCTTTCATCGACATGGCATATAGGATTGAACGATACCAAAGCAATCCTTGCACCTCAGGATGCAGGATTCGCCAATAATCTCGTGTTCAATTTCAATCTGCTCATAGCAGCCGAGGGCACAGTGAAAGACAGAACGATAACATTCACAACACCTCTGCACAACTGCAATCCCGATGGCACTTATCATCCGACGGTCGACCAACATTGGGGCACAGTGCTGCCTACAATAATAGAAATAGTGCCCTTCGACTAATCGAGCATCATGGCCATGTATGGCCGGCGCGTGGGCAAGCCAAAGATTTCACCGGTTTTCTCGGAGCTGAACAAGATAGATGTAAGCACATCGACAGGCACATCAAGATCCACATATCCTTCAGCCGTTTCACTCCGTCTGCATTTTCCGTCGGAAATGATGTAATACCCTGAATTTTCCTCAAAAAGATGATCGGATAGACGTATGGTGGTTCTAAGCGTGGGCTTAGACGCCGCCATGGCCGACAAAACCTGCAGAGGATCGACCATACGTGCCATACCCTTCACGCGAAGATGAGCTTTCTCGCCCGACAGAGGCGGCCTAAGAACTGTGAAGGGCCTCTCTCCGACTTCCGCACGGAGCACTCCAAGGGCTCCCATTGCCAACGGCTCGCTATCTGCAAGCAAGGAGCGGACCGTGACGGTGGCATCATCTCGCCCGGCGTCCCACGACGCGAAAAGGCAAGCATAGCCACCTTCTCCTCGCACGAACGCGACCGAATGCCCGCTTTCAAACGATAAATCCTTAATTATCCTGCGATAATCGGTTTCCGAATGTATAATGCTACAGCCCAAGCGCTCTTCGAGACCATGAAATACCGCATATGTTGGCTCGATAGCCTCGCCGATACCATCGGAAAATTCATGAAGCGAAGTATAGCGCTCCTCATCGGCATAAAATCCATCGGCAAATCCGAAGCGACAATAGAAGGAATAGAGACTTCTGTTTGCCGGAATCAGCTCGCAGAAAGCATATCCTCTTCGCACGGCCTCGCTCAATGCCTCTTGCACTGCAATCGATGCCAGTCCACGGGTACGGGCTTCCGGCTTTGTAGCCACACAACTTATATATCCCGAAGGAAGACATACTCCGCGATACATGAATCCATAAGTTTTCATCAGCGCAGAAGCCGACGGTCGGCCAGCAGAATCAGGGACAATAAAGATATCGTCGTCGGCTGTATCAGTGACTACTTCATCGACAAACCAACGGCGCCAACGCGTAGGGTCGGAAAAGGCCGATGCATATATTTCTTCAAATTGAGCTTTTTTCATTCGTTCCAATATGAGCGGAGAGGATATCGGTCGGGACGGAGCATAAGCCGCAGACCCGATGAGAAATTGAAATATCCCCATACCCAGTTAATAAATACTACAGTGCGGTTGCGCATGCCGAGCAAGGACATAAGGTGCACACCCATCCACGCCAACCACGCCACGCGGCCATTAAGATGCAGTTTGCCAATATCGACTACCGCACGGTTTCGGCCGACTGTAGCCATAGAACCTTTGTCGTGATACTTAAATGGCTCCCGAGTTTCCTTCGAAAGATTGCGAGCCAACGTTTTAGCCTGCTGCATGGCCACCGGAGCAACCTGTGGAAGTCCCTTAGGATATCCCTCGGCCTGCTGAAGTGCAATATCGCCTATGGCATATAAGTCGGGTATACCCTTGACCGCATTGAAAGCGTCCACATCCCATCGTCCGGCATGAACAGGGCGCACATCGGTGCCTTCGATAGGCAGAGGGACTCCGGTGATACCGGCCGTCCAGACGACAGTTTCAGTCTCAATTATACTACCGTCGGCAAAAGAAAGTACTTTGTCGACATAGTTTTTCATAGTTTTACCAAGCTGAACCTCAACCATGAGTTGCTCCAAAGCCTTCAAGGCGTCCGCTCCGGAACGCTCGCTCATGGCGCCCAACAGCCGGCTATTGCCCTCGACAAGCACTACCCTCATTTCGTCGGGGTCGATCGACGGATATTCGCGTTTTAGCACAAAGCGCTTGAGTTCACCGAGAGCGCCGGCAATCTCAACGCCGGTGGGACCTCCGCCGACAACAACAAATGTGAGCAGACGTCGCCGCAGAGAGTCGTCGCGACACAGGGCCGCACGTTCCAAGCGCGCCAAGACCTCATTGCGGCAACGTATTGCCTCGGCGGTACTTTTGAGCGTGAACACATGTTTTTCAAGATCAGGTATTCCGAAGAAATTATTGGTTGTACCCGCAGCCAGAACCACTGCATCGTAGTGCAATGTCTCGAATTGGGTTTCCACCGTTTTCTTGACCGTATCTATTTTCTTAACATCCCCGAAGTGAAAACTTACCCCCTTGTAGTGCCGACCGCGCAACTCGCGCCTGAACGGGAATGATATCGAAGAGGCCTCAAGCCCCGAAGATGCCACCTGGTAGAACAGCGGGGGGAAGCTATGATAATTATTGCGGTCTACCAGCACCACGTCCCATAGGCTTTTGTCAATATAATGAGCCACCGACAGGCCGCCAAAGCCGCCGCCTACGATGACAAGACGTTTTTTCGATTGTGTTTTCATAAATTTGAAACACTTTTTAAGGGCTGCTTGTTTGGCCACCGACCATCGACTTATGTACCTTTGTAAAGAAATAAATCAAATCATATTCACACAATGTATCCCGACACTTCCTGGGCCGAAGAGCTCAATTGCGCCGTAACGGTATGCGACTCCGACGGCATAATCCTGTATATGAACAAGAAATCGCGTGAAACATTTAGCTCGCACGGCAATCTTATCGGTAAAAATCTATTCGAATGCCACTCAGAGCCCTCGCAGGCCAAAATACGCCACATGCTCGCCACCGGCGAAAGCAATTCCTACTCTATCTCGAAGGGTGGCCTGCGCAAAATGATATACCAAAGTCCATGGCGCCACAATGGCATCATCGCAGGCATGGTGGAAATATCTATGGTAATCCCCGAGGAGCTTCCTCACTACATCCGTTAAAATCATAAAAGGGAACTCTGTCACAGAGTTCCCTTCTATGGGTTTCCAATAGGTACAATTTCTAAGGTAAAAAAGATTGTTTTAGGTTTGCGCTACAAAGTTCATCCTTTTTAGCCGCGCAGCCAAATATTTTTTTATGTTTTACGACATATTTCTTTAGCACATTGAGCGGAGTCGCGCAAAAGCCACAATCTAAATACCTGCAATTCAAAATTTTAATGAATTTTAGAAAATTATTCCTACACTCAACCAACATTGTTAAAAAGAGTTAATTAGAGAAATACACCGTTCAAAACGTCAATATTCCTGCCAACTCTTTATTTCAATTTCATCGAGCGGAATCGATGTAAAGGCGCGGATAAATGCCGAAGCCAGGCGTGAATTTGTAAGCAACGGGATATTCAGGTCGATAGCCGCACGGCGTATCTTGCGTCCATTGCTGAGTTCAGTACCTGTGAAATTCTTAGGCATATTCACCACAAGATCGACTTCCTTATTATGCAGCAGGTCGAGGGCCTGCGGCTGGGCATCGGGAGTCGATGGCCAATACACGCGCACAGCCGGAATTCCATTCTCGTTCAAGAACTGGCATGTGCCACCGGTAGCATAAATGGTAAGACCGGCACGGTGCAGCAGGTGTGCCGCCTCGAGCATATCGGCCTTTTGCTTGGGCGAGCCTGTACTGAGGAGCACGGCCTTGTGAGGCACACGGAGTCCTACAGCGAGCAACGAGGTAAGCACGGCAGCATCGGTGTCATCGCCAAGACAGCCCACTTCGCCGGTCGAAGCCATATCTACACCCAGCACGGGGTCGGCACCTCCCAGACGCGAGAATGAGAACTGCGAAGCTTTCACGCCTACATAATCAAGATCGAAAGCACTCTTCGCCGGTTTTTCGACCGGCAGACCGAGCATCACACGTGTAGCAAGGTCGATGAAGTTAATCTTAAGAACCTTCGACACGAAGGGGAAACTGCGCGACGCACGAAGGTTGCATTCGATTACCTTGATATCGTTATTCTTGGCCAGGAACTGAATGTTGAACGGGCCAGATATGTTCAGAGCCTCCGCTATACGGCCGGCCACCTTCTTTATACGACGCATAGTCTCCACATAGAGTTTCTGCGGCGGGAACTGAATGGTGGCATCACCACTGTGCACACCGGCAAACTCAATATGCTCGGAAATGGCATAAGCCTTTATTTCGCCATTGGCAGCCACAGCGTCCATTTCGATTTCCTTGGCACCCTGGATAAATTCGCTCACCACCACAGGATGCTTCTTCGACACATTGGCTGCGAGTTTAAGGAAGCGACGCAGCTCATCGGAATTGGAGCATACATTCATGGCTGCACCCGACAGCACATAGCTGGGACGCACAAGCACAGGGAATCCAACTTCTGCAACAAACTCATCGATATCGGCAAAGCTGGTAAGCTCGCGCCAACGAGGCTGGTCGATACCAAGACTATCGAGCATAGCCGAGAATTTATGACGGTCTTCAGCCCGGTCGATGCTTTCCGCCGATGTTCCGAGAATGTTCACATGGCAGGAATTGAGTCGGGTTGCAAGGTTATTGGGAATCTGACCACCTACCGAGAGAATCACGCCATGAGGCTGCTCAAGATCGAGGATATCCATGACGCGCTCGAAAGTAAGCTCATCGAAGTACAGGCGGTCGCAAATATCGTAGTCGGTCGACACGGTCTCGGGATTGTAGTTGATCATCACCGAGCGCCAGCCTTCCTTGCGGGCTGTCATCAAAGCATTTACCGAGCACCAGTCGAACTCAACAGACGAACCGATACGGTACGCACCCGATCCCAGCACCACTACCGAGCGATGGTCGCCAAGATAGTCGACATCGTTGTAGGAGCCATTATAGGTGAGATAGAGATAGTTGGTTGCCGCAGGATATTCAGCGGCGAGAGTATCTATCTGCTTCACCACAGGCTTTATACCCAGCTCTATACGACGACGGCGCACTTCCATCGAGCCTTCTTCGGCACATTCGGTGAAAGCATCTTTATAGATGGCACGCCCTATCTGGAAGTCGCTGAAGCCCTGCTGTTTGGCCCGGCGCATCAAAATTTCGGGAACAGCATTGAGGTCGTTGAAGCCTTCGAGTTCTTCGGCTGTATCGACAATATTGCGGAGCTTATACAGGAACCAACGGTCGATTTTGGTAAGTTCGTGTATGCGATCCACGGTATAACCCTCGGCAAAAGCCTTGGCTATTACAAAAATACGTCGGTCGGTAGGAGCTTTGAGAGCGGCATCGATATCTGAAATCTTCATGTCGCGATTCTCGGTGAAGCCATGCATACCCTGACCGATCATACGCAGACCTTTCTGAATCGATTCCTCGAATGTGCGGCCTATAGCCATCACCTCACCAACCGACTTCATCGAAGAACCGATGTGGCGGTCTACTCCGTGGAATTTACCAAGGTCCCAGCGGGGGATTTTCACCACCACATAGTCGAGAGCCGGCTCGAAGAAAGCCGAAGTACTCTGAGTCACATTATTGCGTAGATCGAACAAGCCGTAGCCAAGCGCAAGTTTGGCTGCCACAAATGCCAGAGGATAGCCGGTGGCTTTCGATGCCAATGCCGACGATCGGCTCAGACGTGCATTGACTTCGATCACACGGTAGTCCATCGACTCAGGGTCGAAAGCATACTGCACATTGCACTCACCAACGATACCTACATGACGGATAATCTTTATGGCAAGAGAACGGAGATAGTGGTAGTCTTCGTTGGAGAGAGTCTGAGACGGAGCCACGACGATACTCTCGCCGGTGTGTATACCCAGCGGGTCGAAGTTCTCCATATTGCAGACTGTGATACAGTTGTCGAAGCGGTCGCGTACAACCTCATACTCTACTTCCTTCCAGCCTTTGAGCGATTTTTCGACAAGCACCTGCGGCGAGAACGACAGCGCCTTCTCTACAAGAGCGGCAAGTTCGGAGTCATTATCGCAGAAACCGCTGCCAAGACCACCGAGAGCATAGGCAGCGCGTACTATCACCGGGTAGCCGAGCTCATGGGCCACACGGAGAGCCTCATCAACAGTGTCGACGGCCTCACTCGAGATTGTCTTGACATCAATCTGATTTAGTTTCTCCACGAAAAGCTCGCGGTCCTCGGTATCCATGATAGCCTGCACGGGAGTGCCGAGCACTTCCACGCCATAGCGTTCGAGAACGCCTGTGCGGTAGAGCTCCACGCCACAGTTGAGGGCTGTCTGGCCACCGAAGGCCAGAAGGATGCCGTCGGGACGTTCTTTTTCTATCACACGCTCCACGAAATATGGAGTAACAGGCAGGAAGTAGGTCTGGTCGGCCATGCCTTCCGATGTCTGCACTGTGGCGATATTAGGATTCACCAATATGGTGGTGATACCTTCTTCACGAAGAGCCTTGAGAGCCTGTGCGCCGGAGTAGTCGAACTCACCGGCCTCACCGATTTTGAGGGCGCCGCTACCTAAGAGCAGCACTTTGTTGTATTTCTTCATAGTGTATGGGGCCTACAGGAGTGCTATAAAGTCGTCGAAAAGGAACTCGGTGTCGCGCGGACCACTCGAAGCCTCGGGGTGGAACTGGGCCGAGAAGAATGGCAGCGACTTGTGGCGGATACCCTCGTTGGTGCCGTCGTTCATATTCACGAACAGTGGCTCCCAGCCTTCGGGCAATGTTTCGTTATCCACAGCAAAGCCATGGTTCTGCGAGGTGACAAAACACTGGTTTGTACCAGCCCGGCGCACTGGTTGGTTGTGGCTGCGATGGCCGTATTTCAGTTTATAGGTATCAGCACCGGCAGCCTTTGCCAGCAACTGATTGCCCATGCATATGCCACAGATCGGTTTCTCCTTGGTCATGGCTTTACGGATATTTTCGACCGTAGCCTGAGCAAAAACCGGATTGCCGGGGCCATTGCTTATAAAGAGTCCATCGGCTTCGATGGTATTGAAATCGTAGTCCCAGGGCACGCGCACCACACGCACGCCACGACGCAGAAGGCACCGGATGATATTATGCTTTATGCCGCAGTCCACCAGCACCACGATTTTGCGGCCTGATGCATCGGGAGCAAGCGCTCCGGAAAGTTCAACCGGTGCTTCGTCGAGCGAATTATACACCAGAGGAACCTTGCACGAAGTGAGCGCAATGAGGTTTTCGGCATTGGGGTCATAAAAATCGACATCGTCACAACCGTCAACTATCACCTTTCCAAGCATGGAGCCATGTGTGCGGAGATGCTTGGTGAGCGCGCGGGTGTCGATGTCGTACAATCCGGGGATTTTTTCCTGTTTGAGCCAGTCGGCAAGCGATCGGTCGGCGAGCCAGTGGCTGTAGTGAAAGGCATAGTCCTGTGCGATTATAGCGCGACAGTGTATCCTTGAGCCTTCAAAATAATCCTTTAGCATATCGTCGCCTCCGGAAGGCGGGACTCCGTAATTGCCTAACTGGGGAAAAGTGGTGACGAGAATCTGGCCTTCATAGGAAGGGTCGGTAAGGCTTTCAGGATAGCCCGTCATGGCGGTGTTGAACACCACCTCGCCGGCTGCTGAACCCTCGTAGCCGAAGCTACGGCCTCTGAATTCTGTGCCGTCCTGCAGAATCAGGACTGCGCCTTTGGTCGCCTGCATAGATGTGGTAAAATTAGGAATAGTTGGTTTGAGCGGCCATGCGCCTCACTGTGGGCGTTGACCGTGCAAAGGTACGAATTATTCTCCTATCGTGCAAACGGCCACCCGAGAAAACCCGGATGGCCGCAGATACTGCACTAAATATGCGTCAGTCGTCCATTTTCATGCTTTTGAACGTACCGAGACGGTCGAACTTCAATTCGACCCCATCGTTGAGTTCCACCTCGTACGCGAGCGATTTCTTCTCAATCTTCACTACAAAAGTATCAGGGAAATTTTTCTTTATGTAATTACGTATAGGCTTTATCACAAGCGACGATGGGACCTCACGCGTCTTACAGTCGACAGTTGTCCAATTGCCGGCGTTGTTAAACTCTATCTTGGTTCCGTTCACCAGTTTCACATCGTAGTCGGTCTTCTTAAGAAGATGCTTATCGGTCTTGACCATGCTCACACGTGCTTTCGGGAAATATTCGGTAAGGAATTCCTGAGCCGTCTCTGGCAGGTCCGAGCGATTGATCGAATACTTATCGAAAGCCTGAGCAGGAACCGTAAACGCAAGCATGGCAGCTGCTGCCAAAACTATGTTTTTTGCTGTTTTCTTCATAAATATCACATGTTTATTTATGATATAACAACCCAGAAACATAAAGTGCACACCCGACCATATCAACAAGTCCAAGGGCGCGACATACAAAAATCCAACAATTCACGACTTTTTCTTGCAAATATCCCACATGTGTATTATATTTGCGACATACAACTCACCAATCACTCTCCAGAACCATCGAAAAGCTAAAATCCATATTCGCCATAGCGGCAATAGCAATCTCAGCCACCGCACATGCGGCAGAACCTACCGCCAACGTGGTTATCGAGGAAGACAGCCGTCAATACACCATTCAGTCAAAAAATGGAGTAATGACCGGTGCGAAATCACGCGAGACCGCCACCTATCATGCACTGCGTGCCGATGATGAAGCCGAGGCCATGACGTTCTACGACGACGCGGTAACAATAGACAAAGCCTCAGCGCCCGGAGCCACCCCGCTCTACCGCACCTGGGAAAGCAAATTCATATTTTACGGCGGCGAACGAATATGCTACATGCGTATTCCTCTCAAACGCGGTGCCAAAGCCAAGGCCGTATTCGAACAAACCTACAAAAAGCCCGAAGAATTCTGTGCCATCAACCTGGCTCCCATGTATTTCACACGGCATCTTAGCGCCATCATCAAGGTCCCGGCAGATCTATCCGACAAAATATATGTGAAACCTCACGGGTTTCCGCCAAACATGTCACTCTCGGAAGAACGCCTGCCTAACGGCTCGGTGGAATATCGTATCGAAGGGAAAGATCTCGAAGAATTGAAACCCGAGGACGGCGCTCCGAAAGTCTCGGCGACGGGACCAATACTTTTCATCGGAGGACATTTCGACTCAGTGGAAAGCCTCTACCGCCATCTCCACCAATACATACCGGAGGAATCTGCTCCCTCGGCTGAAATAGCAGAACTCGCAGCCGACCTACGTAGTCGCGCGGGCAATAATCCCTTGGCAATCACCGACACTACCATAGCATGGGTGCAGCGCAACATAAGATATCTTGCGATCGAACATGGTGAATATGGCGTACGGCCGGCCCCCGCGGCCGACGTACTCACCCATAAGGCCGGCGACTGCAAAGGCTCAGCCAACCTCACTAAAGCTCTTCTGAAACAAAACGGCATCGATAGCCGCCTCGCGTGGATTGGCACAAAAGGAAGTGTAGGCACCACATGGGAAGAACTCCCTGCTGTATGTTCGGGCAACCATATGATTGCCGCTGCAATCATAGGCGATTCCATCATATACCTCGACGGCACAGCGTCATTCAGCCCCGCCGGATACGTACATCCGGCCATCCGCGGCCAGCAAGCACTCATCGAAAACGGCGATACTCCCATTATAGCCACAGTGCCGTCCACGAGCCACTCGGCCGACACCGACACACTCTTTGCATCATATAAAATAGATGGACAGGACCTCACAGGTTCCATCGAGCGACGCGCATACGGCGTGACACGGATGTGGCTTCTGTCCACTCTGGCCCGAATGGAGCCAAAAGACAAACCCAATTTTCTGGAAAAGTACCTCAGATACCCTAAAAAGAATCTTTCCGTAGCATCATCCAATATATATGCCCCCGACCATATGCCGGCGGCCACAATCTCAGCCGCAGTGACCGAGCGGGGCTCGGCCCGTCGTATGGGCGACCAGATATTTATCGACCTTAAACCGATACGGTCCATGTTGGCCGATGTCATCCCGACCAAAGATCGCACCCGCGACTACGCCATCGACGCAACAAGCACAACTGCATATATTTATAACTTAGAACTACCAGAAGGTTATGTGCCCAAGACTCTTCCCGCACCATTCAGCATAGATTCCAAGTGGGTTCGCGCTGAAATCGTATATTCCTTCGACAACGGCATCCTCACATGCCATGCAACTCTCGAGCCAAAGGCTGAATATATACCTCTCTGCGATATCGAAGCTCGCAATGCAGATTTCCGCGCAGTATTCCGCGCATCCGATTCCCAAATAGCCATTATCCCTGAAAAACTATGAAAAGTCTGTCATTTCTCACCGGCATACTGCTGGTTGCCACCACCTTTGCCACCAATGCCGCCGACTTGAAATTCTTCAAGAAGACGGCCGAAAAAATATGGAAAATCCAGCCGGAACTTTTCGATGCGACCAAGAGTGTTCCCGATTCTATCGCAAACAAACACTCTGCCGTAATTCTATCGAAGCACTACTACCTGACAGCCGACTACGATGCATCGCGAAATGACCTTGCAGACAAAACATTTACAAAACGCAAGGCCTTCGTCCACTACATGGTAAAACTTCTCGACCAGAATGCCGTGGAGGAATTCTCGAAGCATGAATTTGGCGAATCAATGCGCGCAAAAGTGATGCACTACACTTATATGAAATCCGACAATGCCTTCGGTGCACGTATACACAAGCCTGATGGCACCATTGTAGATGTCGATATATCAAAGGCATTCGCTGTCACAGAAGGTAAAAAGGACAAGGACAAGAATGCCTTGAAACGCAAAATAGACATTCCCGGACTCGAACCGAACGATGTGCTCGAATACTTCGAGTACGACGAAGACTGGGTACAGGAGTTCGACCCCAACCCTATAAAAATCAACCTCACATGCGATTATCCCGTTCTCGAATCGCTTGTCGAGTGTGAGTTTTCGCCAATGCTGACGGTCGAATACCGCGCATACAACGACGCTCCGGCATTCATCGACTCCGTGGCGCCTAATGGCAAGCGGGTACTCACAAGCCGACGATTCAACATTCCCGTCCTGACCGACAAACACCTTCTGGCACCGGCCCGGCAGCTACCGTTCTATATATTCTACACTCTCAACAACAATTCATCGATCCGCTATTACCCTGCATCGGCCCGAAGAGGCGGAGTAAATGCCAATTTGCCCATAGGCTCTATATACCGCGACATATCGCACACCTTAGCCGACGCAAACTACGGACAGCATCATCTGCCGAAAGATGTGAAAAAGATTGTCAAAAATTATGTAAAGGAACATCCCGAAGCCACCCGAAGCGAAATATTCGACGTCGCATGGACTGCAGCGACATACATCAACCGATTCGACTCGAAAGCCAAGACTTCCGACTACTGGATGGCTGTCATGTTTGCCGACCTTGCCCGTAAAGAAGGATGGGCCGATACCATTGGCATCGGATTCCTCAACTCCCGGGCAGATGTTCCCACAAGAGAAATCACAAATTGGCGACAGCCTGACTTCGGCATATTCGCGAACGATAAATTTTATCTCGAGACATCGACCTACTATCTTCCGGCCGGAGAACTACCTGCCATCTATCAGGATGAAGAAGGGGGCGCCTACACTCAGGACCGAGAGAATCTCGTGAAATTCAAGATTCCACAAATATTCAAATCTCAGAAATCACCGGCCCGGAAAAACAGAATGTCGGTGGCTTGCAATCTCAAAATAAACGAAGACAACGACATCGACGCACTCTATACCCTCACCATGACCGGAGCGATGAAAGACCTCATGATAGGCTTCACCGACCGGAGTGAATGGGCTACAGAAGTAGAAGATTATCTGGGCATACAGCCCAACAAACGGTATGTTCCGCGTACATACGACGCCGTGGAACGAGCCAAGGAGATAGACGACTACACAAAGAGCCTGCTCAAGAACTACCTTTTTTCCAACGAGGATTTCGAAGTGGCGGATATCGACATCCAATCGCGAGGAGTCATACCAACCTCTCCTACATATAAGATGACGTTTTCGACCAAAGCCCGCAACATCGTATCGAGCGCAGGCGACGATATGCTTATTGCTGTGGGAAATTTCGCCGGTAACCAGACCAGAATAACCGATGCACAACGAACGCGACAGACCGACTTGTACTTCAGCATACCATATCAGGAGCACTACGACATCACAATAGCTATTCCCGAGGGCTATGAGGCCGATGCCGCCTCGCTCGAAAGCATAAAGACAAATATCAGCAATCCCCTCGGAATGTTCTATGCGGAAGCCACCGACAACGGAGCCGGCGAATTAACCGTGCGCACACGCTCATCCATAAACTTCGCCTATGCACCGATGAATGCATGGGACGCATTTTTAGAGCTCAGCGATGCAAGCGTGTCATTCAACGACGCAGTTATTCTGCTGAAGAAGAAGTAAATTTCGCCAAAAACATCGATGTACCGTCGAATACCGCATATGTACATGCCGAAATCCACTCTCCAAGAACTACGAGACGGCAATTGGCTGTCACCGGTTCATCGACAGCCACATGATGGTGTCCGATCACTATATATCGTAGCATAGGATCGGCCGCGGCAAGTTCGCGGCAAGCAAGTTCAAGAGCCGTCCGGGCTGCGCCATCGAGGCGTGGTTCGGGCGGTCCGGCTTTACGGCTGTGCGAACTCCAGCCATGGGCAAAAGGTATGGTCCATCTTGGATGGATACCCGAATATAATTTCTGCAGAAAACGGCAGCGGAAAGTAGCGCGCAGCAAGCGATAGCCACGTGGCTGTCGCCCGAGGTCATCGCCATGTCCCAGAAAAAAACGGGTGCCGTCGATATCCACCGTCATGCCGCCGCCCGAAGGATCGGCAATCTCTATGCCAAGTTCATCGCGGAGATAATCGAACAGCCATATATCGTGATTACCCGTGAACCATATTATCCGTATCCCGGCATCGGCCATGCGGGCCAGCTGACCGAAAAAACGGACATAGCCACGTGGCACGACCGTGCGATACTCAAACCAATAGTCGAGAATATCGCCAAGCAGATACACCGTCTTGGCCGTCGGTTCTATCGACTGCAGAAAGCTGACCAAGGTAGCTTCGTGAGCACGTGCATCGGCGATATACGACGCCCCAAGGTGGGCATCGCTCAAAAAATAAGTGTACCGCCGGTCGCTCATAGCAACCCCAGCTCGAGCTTGGCTTCCTCGCTCATCATATCCTGAGTCCATTCCGGCTCGAATACGATATTAACCGTCACCGACTCTATTCCTTCTATCGACTCCAGCTTCATGCGCACATCTTCCATTATGAAATCGGCCATGGGGCAGTTGGGTGCGGTCAGAGTCATGTCGACAGTCAGATTTCCGGCATCGTCGATGTCGATCTTATACACAAGACCGAGGCTATAGATGTCGACAGGTATCTCAGGGTCGTAGACAGTACGAAGCATGTCCACAACCTTTTCTTCTAATTTTAAGCGTTCTTCAGGTGTCATATAGCTGCAAAATTATGAATTTTTCGCTGTAATATGTGCGAATTTTAATTAAAAATAGTACCTTTGCGACACTTAGTGCCTTATTGCGTAATTTCAAAATAGCATATATCAACCATTTAACATATAAAATGAAACTACTGAGAACCATGCTCGCCATTGCCGCCCTGGTAATAACCGCGGCCTTGCCTGCATCAGCCCAATTCCGCTTCGGCCCCCGCATAGGCACCGAGGTCAACTCCATGAGACTGAACAAAAGCCTGTTCGACAACGACAACCGCGCAGGTTTCACCGGCGGCCTGCAGATGGAGTTCAACGTTCCTGTGGTAAACGTCGGTTTCGATCTGTCGGTCATGTACGTACATCGCGTAAGCAGCAGTACCGCCGACAACACAACAGCCAACGACGCCAACGACGCAGCGCTCAATTCATCGCGCCTCAAGAACCGCGACTATATCGAGATTCCGCTCAACTTCAAATATAAAATCGGATTGCCACTGATAGGAAAGGTGCTCACACCCTACCTCTTCACGGGCCCCAGCTTCTCGTTCCTCACATCGAAACGTGCTATCACCGATGTGTACAAGAACAAGAAATTCGACGTTGCGTGGAACTTCGGCGTCGGTGTGCAGCTTATATCACACCTGCAGATCGCCGCGTCCTACGGTGTCGGCATGACCAAAACCGTCGAGACTCTCTCCGGATATCAGGGCGCCAACCCCATCGAAGGCAAAAACAACTACTGGACAGTAACAGCCGCATGGCTTTTCTAAATAAATAACCAATAGTACAAGTACTACAATGAGACTGATCATCGAACAAAACTACAACGACCTCTCTCAATGGGCCGCAAACTATGTTGCATCGCGCATCAACGAAGCCAATCCCACTCCGGAGCACCCCTTTGTGCTCGGATGCCCCACCGGCAGCTCGCCACTGGGAATGTACCGCGCCCTCATCGAACTCTACAAGCAAGGTAAAGTATCGTTCAAGAATGTTGTGACATTCAACATGGATGAATATGTAGGTCTGCCCGAGGAACACCCCGAAAGCTACCACTCCTTCATGTGGAACAACTTCTTCAGCCACATCGACATACCCCGCGAGAATGTGAATATCCTCAACGGAAACGCACCCGATCCCGAAGCAGAATGCCGCCGTTTCGAAGAAAAAATCGCAGCCTACGGTGGTGTCGACCTCTTCATGGGCGGTGTTGGTCCCGACGGCCATATCGCATTCAACGAGCCCGGATCGAGCCTCACATCGCGCACCCGCATGAAGACTCTTACCCAGGATACTATCATTGCAAACTCGCGTTTCTTCGAAGGAAACGTGAACCTCGTACCCAAGACCGCACTCACAGTAGGCGTGGGCACAGTGATGGACGCCCGCAGCGTGCTCCTGCTTGTCAACGGTCACAACAAGGCCCGCGCCCTGCAGCACGGTGTAGAGGGTGGCATCAGCCAGATGTGGACAATCTCGGCCCTGCAGATGCATCCCAAAGCCATCATCGTGGCCGACGAAGACGCCTGCGCCGAACTCAAAGTCAGCACCTACCGCTACTTCAAAGACATCGAAGCCGCAAACATCGACCCTACCACGATAAAACTCTAACCGAGTACATTTCAGTCGAAAAGCACACCGCGGTTTTTCTGCACAAACAGCCTATGGCCTATCGGACCATAGGCTGTTTTTTAAATACCCGACCACGGCTCCCAGAACTTCAGCTTCATAAATGTTAAAATAAATTAAATAAACCACAGAACCTTTGCTTTTAACAAATATAAGCATATATTTGCAAACTATAAAATTAGCTCTTCCAAAATTCCTACACATACAGCCTGAGAATTTAAGCCTAATCCAATAATCCAAATTTGTCATGAAAAAACTATTCCGATTCATTCCAATCTTTCTGCTTGCCTCTTCGTGCACGCAGATAACTATGCCCATCACTCAACTACAATTAACACAGAGAAGATATTGAAATCACCAAACCATAGGATCATGACAAAAAACATATTCATATCATTAATGCTCTCAGTCATGTTCTTAATGACATGCGTCGGATGCAGCAAACAGTATGGTCCAGACACTGGAACGCCAATTAAAACCGTTGTATTTTACAAATTCAACAACAAAAGCTATTGGGAGCCTGCGAATGGACGCGAAATCGAAATCACCGGCGACCAAAGCGAGTTCGATCTGAAAATCCGGTCTATCGGACTTTTAGAGGGTGCTGTTTCCATAATCTCCAAAAACGATAAATGCAGCGCAACACTCATCGACGAATTAGACCTCGAAAATCCAAACGAAGTTATTGTGATAGGTAACGGAAGCACCAACTACTACCACCAGCGTGTACACGTAGATATGGACGTCGAAAAAAGCATAATTCTATCCTTTATTCACGATCCAAGAGGATTCTACACACCTTGCGAAGTCACCATAACACGCAAGTAGCTAAAGACAAACACAAAAACGCCATAGTATCTTCCGTCCAAAAAAGACCACGTTAGCGGTCCGTAGCTATGGTATATACACCATCCACCTTGACCCGTCGCTAAGTCGCTAATTAGTGATGAAATACCAACAACCCAACGCCACATTTACGTGCCCATCACATCCTCCAGAATACCAAAACAAATTAATAACCGATACACTTATTTACTTCATACCAGAAATTTATATCTCCCTATAAATCACTTAAATTTGAATAAACCGAACTATATCCAAGAAATCACCAAACCATAGAGCGATGACAAAAAACATATTACTACTTTTGCTTGCGGTCGTGCTCTCTTTGGGATGCATAGGATGCGAACCCAAAGACGGCACTGAACGACTTGAGGATCCTCCCCAAACCGTTGTGTTTTACAAATTCAATAACAAAAGCTATTGGGAGCCTGCGAATGGACGCGAAATCGAAATCACCGGCGACCAAAGCGAGTTCGATTTGAAATTCCGTTCTATCGGACTTTTAGAGGGTGCTGTTTCCATAATCTCCACAAACGATAAATGCAGCGCAACGCTCATCGACGAATTAGACCTCGAAAATCCAAACGAAGTTATTGTGACAGGTAACGGAAGCACCAACTACTACCACCAGCGTGTACACGTCTACATGAACATCGAAAAAAGCATAATCCTATCCTTTAAGAGGTATACAGATCTCCCTTGCGAAGTCACCATCACACGCAAGTAGCCAAATGCAAACACAAAAAAACGCCGAATCCCGGAAGACACATTATGCATCTTCCGGGATTATATTCAGCACAATGCTAACGGTCAATTTCCTGGGAGTCTTTGTAGAATATCGTGCCTACGAGCCAGAGCACAAGAGCGGATGCAAATATCGCGGCAAGTATCGATATGAGGAACAACATAATCGCAGTGCTCCCCACGAAGTTGATGCTGAGAAATCCACCGATGCATGCCGACACTATTCCGACGACAACATCCATGAAAGCAATGCGTCGTCCGCCCAGCACACGCGATGCCACAAGCCCTTCGAAGAGCCCGATCAGGGCCCACACAAGCCATATTAGCAATCCTGCATGCCCGGGTGCTATTGATGCCAAAGTATCCATATCGTAAGTTTTATACGTTGAACAATGCTATATCGCCGCAACGGGCGAATTCACTATATATGGAGCTAAAAAAGCGGCCACGTCGGTATTTCCGGTCAAGTCGGCGAATGTAAGCCAAATAATGAGCAGAATAATGAGAAATATTGCGCCGATAGCCACCCATATGGGAGTACGGCTTTTTTTAGATGATGAACGCGACATATTAAAATTCCTTTATTGATTATATTAACATTTAATGGCCTATCGGTCAGAAATCAAGTGTGATTTCATATTTTATAACACCGCAGGCACAATAGAGTTCTGCCCAAACACTAAAAAAGCTCAATACGGATTGCAATTAGAGAAATTTTTCGTAAATTTGCGCCCGAATGAGGAGACATATCTCCACTTTCCCTAATGACTATCAAAACACAACTATATACCAAGGTATTACAATCATGAAAATTGAAAAAATCATCGGCCGCGAGGTACTCGACTCGCGCGGCAATCCCACAGTTGAAGTAGACGTTGTCCTCGAATCCGGCGCATTTGGCCGTGCATCCGTTCCCTCGGGCGCTTCTACCGGCGTCAACGAAGCTCTCGAGCTCCGCGACGGCGACAAGAGCCGCTACATGGGCAAGGGCGTCCTCAAAGCTGTAGCCAACGTAAACGGCCCCATCGCTGCCGCACTCGTAGGCATGAGCGCACTCGACCAGATTGCCATCGACGAGACCATGCTCGCACTCGACGGCACAGACACCAAGAGCAACCTCGGTGCCAACGCCATCCTCGGCGTATCGCTCGCTGTTGCCAAGGCTGCCGCTGACTATCTCGGTCTTCCCCTCTACAAATACATCGGTGGCTGCAACACCTACGTGCTCCCCGTGCCCATGATGAACATCATCAACGGTGGTGCTCACTCCGACGCCCCCATCTGCTTCCAGGAATTCATGATCCGTCCTATCGGTGCAACTTCCTTCCACGAAGGCATCCGCATGGGTACTGAAGTATTCCACAACCTCAAGTCCGTGCTCAAAGCCCGTGGCCTCAGCACCGCTGTTGGCGACGAAGGTGGCTTCGCTCCTACTCTCGACGGCACCGAAGACGCTCTCAACGTCATCATCCAGGCTATCGAAAAGGCTGGCTACGTACCCGGCAAGGACGTGACCATCGGCCTCGACTGCGCTTCCAGCGAATTCTACAAAGATGGTGTATACGACTACACTTGGAAGCAGGGTGCCAACGCTCCCAAGCTCAACAGCCAGGAGCAGGCTGAGTTCCTCAAGAAACTCGTTGAAGAATACCCCATCGACTCTATCGAAGACGGTATGGCAGAAGGCGACTGGGAAGGTTGGAAGATCCTCACCGACATGATTGGCGACCGCTGCCAGCTCGTCGGCGACGACCTCTTCGTTACCAACGTTAAGTACCTCGAAAAGGGTATCGAACTTGGCTGCGCCAACTCGATCCTCGTTAAGGTTAACCAGATCGGATCGCTCACCGAAACTCTCCGTGCAGTCGAACTCGCTCAGCGCAACGGCTACACCGCAGTTATCTCGCACCGTTCGGGTGAAACCGAAGACGCTACTATCGCCGACATCGCAGTTGCTACCAACGCCGGACAGATCAAGACCGGTTCTGCAAGCCGCTCCGACCGTATGGCCAAGTACAACCAGCTTCTCCGCATCGAGGAGCAGCTCGGTGCTGCAGCCCGCTACGGCTACGGCAAGAAGACCAAGCGTCCCGAATAATAGACCTGCGTCTATCAGCAAAAACGCCCGTTTCCCTACGAAACGGGCGTTTTTTTGCTCTACACAAGCTTCTGAGACACTTTTTGCATTATCAAGAACAGCCTGCAGGACTCCATTTCAGTACATTTGCACAAAACTTCAAAACCATTCATCCATGAAAAAAATCGCTGTTCTTCTGTGCATGATTGCATGTCTGACCTTGTCGGCAAAAGATCTCAAAGACAACTTCAGCGGCAAGTATGCCCCCGCCACAGTCGGCAATAAAGTGTGCGCACGCTATCTCGAAGTACCCTATGCCAACTGGGGTGCCGACACCACTCCCACGCGCGAAATCACCTACCCCGAGACATGCACATGGCTCGGCGCCCTACGTTTTGCCAAAACAACAGGAAACAAGAAGACACTGCAGCGCCTCGAAGACCGCTTCTATCCCCTTTTCGGAGAAAAACGCCGTCTCCTGCCGGGAATCGATCATGTGGACCACAACGTGTTCGGCACAGTACCCCTGCAACTATACCAGCTCACCGGCAACCCTGCCTACCGAAGCATGGGCCTATGGTACGCCGACTCCCAATGGCAGCGTCCCGACTTCAAGAACTGGCAATCGGAAGACCTTATAGACAAATATCTGGCCGACGGCCTCTCATGGCAAACCCGCTATTGGATCGACGACATGTTCATGATCACAGCAGTGCAGAGCCAGGCATATCTTGCAACAAAAGACCCGAAATATCTCGACCGTACAGCACGCGAGATGGTGAGCTATCTCGGCAAAATTCAACGTCCCAACGGACTATTCCATCATTCACCCGAAGCACCATTCTTCTGGGGACGCGGCAATGGTTGGATGGCTGCCGGCATGACCGAACTTCTCTCCGTGCTTCCTGAAAACGACGAAAACTACGCACCTATCCTGGCGGCCTACCGCAAAATGATGGACACCCTCGCAGGATATCAGAAGGAAGACGGACTGTGGGCTCAACTTATCGACGACCCCACGGTGTGGAGCGAAACATCAGGCTCTGCCATGTTCACTTATGCAATGATAAAAGGCATCCGCAAGGGATGGCTGCCCAAAGATAAATACGAGCCTATCGTAACCAAAGCATGGACAGCACTTGTGGACCACATAAACGACAAAGGCGATATCGATGAGGTCTGCGACGGCACCAACCGCAACAGCGACCGAGGATTCTACCTCGCTCGCCCCCGTCTGGTAGGAAACATGCACGGCCAAGCGCCCATCCTCTGGTGTGCCACAGCACTCCTCGAGAAATAATTATGAAAGACACCATTATGACATCACATAAGCTCACCCGCTGACAAAGTATACGTCATAAAATGAGGCGTCCAAAACTTATTTGGGCGCCTTTTGTTTGTCTTTTTGTGGATATGTAATTAACTTTGTACCGAAATTGGGCAAGAATGTATATATTCCCGCTAACAAAATGGAACACACCGATTATACTCAGCCTTCAGGACTGGATTTCTCTGATATACGGCCGTACGACGACCATGAATTCCGCGATAAAATCGCAGCTTTGGTAAAAGAACCGGGCTTCGAGCATGCCGTGCGATATGTGATGCCCGACGTCGACTATCCCGAATTCGTCAAGAATCTGCTCACCGTGGAGACCCAGATGGATTTCCAGGTGAAAGTGATGGGTCCGTTCCTGGAAATGCTTGTGGCTCATACCACCAAGGGTCTTTCGGCCGACGGGCTTGAGAACTATGATCCTTCACACAGCCACGTATTCATAACCAACCACCGCGACATCGTCCTCGATGCATCGTTTCTCAACCTATGTCTCATACGCGCCAATCTGCCTCTCACACAGGTAGCCATCGGCAACAATCTGCTGATATTCGATTGGATCACAGACCTCGTGAAACTCAACCGCAGTTTCATTGTCAAGCGCGACGGACGTGTACGCGAAGCCCTCGATAATGCCCGCCACCTTTCGGCATATATTCACCACACCGTTGTAAACAGCAAGGAATCGGTGTGGATAGCTCAGCGCGAGGGACGTGCCAAAGACTCCAACGACCTAACCCAGGAAAGTGTCATCAAGATGCTGTCGCTTGGCGGCTCAGGCGATAGCAAGCAGAATCTCATGGAGCTCAACATCATGCCGGTGGCAATCTCCTATGAGTTCGACCCCAACGACTACCTCAAAGTGCGCGAGTTTATGCTGCGTCGTCGCGATCCGGAATTCAAGAAAACCAAGCGCGACGACCTCTTCAGCATGGAGACCGGCATACTCAAGCAGAAAGGGCGAGTACACTTCCGCATAGGCCATTGCATAAACGATGACCTTGCCCGTGTAGTGGGCGATGACCGCTCGGAAGTGGTCCGCAAAGCATGCGACGTCCTCGACCGGGCCATACATTGCGGTTACCGCATCTTCCCCTGCAACTATATTGCATTCGACAAAGTGCACCACACCACAGAGTACTCCGCTGAATACACCGAGGACGATGTAAAATCGTTCGAGGCATATATCGAAGGGCAGCTCGACAAAGTATATAACGAAGTCGAAGGTCCCATTACCGACGACGAGCGCGATTTCATGCGTCAGGCAATGCTCGAGATGTACGCAAATCCGCTCAAGAACCAACGTTCGGCTCTCGACTGCTCATCACTAGGCTGATACTCATAATATGCGTCTGCCACTGATACTCATACTGCCGGTGCTAATCATCGGCATATTGGTCGACTGGTATATAATCCATGTCATAGGCAGCCGATGCCGCAAAATGCCTCGCCTATGGCGTGGCATCGCATTGGCTTTGGCCATAATATGTCAGGGTGCTTTGATTGTAGCCATCTGCTGGCCCAAGAAGAGTGCCGACGATGACGGCCTGCAGGCTATCATGTGGGTGCTGTTCGCATATTTCTCGGTCTATGTGCCCAAATACATATTCTGCATATTCGATTTATTGGGCAGTATTCCGGTGCTCTTGCACCGCAAGAGAATCAGGCCGCTGAGCATATGTGGTATAGTACTGGCAGTCATCTCATTCGTTGCCATGTGGTGGGGAGCTCTCATCAATAGATTCAACATCGACATCAGGCGGGTAGAAATCACCGATTCACGTCTGCCGGCGGCTTTCGACGGCATGACCATAGCACAGATTTCTGACATCCACACCGGTACTTACGACAACGACACGACGTTCTTGTCGCGGTTGGTGACCACGATCAACGAACTGCATCCAGACATGATAGTGTTCACCGGCGACATCGTGAACCGCCGCACATCCGAACTCGAGCCATTCGTCCCTGTGCTAAGCAAGCTCCATGCCCCCATGGGAGTATATTCCATACTCGGTAACCACGATTACGGCGACTATTTCGACTGGCCCGACTACAGTTCGAAAGCCGCCAACATGGCATTGATGGACAGCCTGCAGGCCAAGATGAACTGGCAACTTCTCCGCAACCAGACAGCATGGCTCCGCTGCGGCAGCGACTCCATAGCCCTCGTGGGTGTGGAAAATGTCGGTGATCCACCATTTCACATCTACGGCGATCTCCCGGCGTCATATCCGGGATCACTATCCGACGATGTGTTCAAGATTCTGCTATCACACAATCCGGCCCATTGGGTTGCTGATATCAAAGACAACACCTCGACACAAATAGCACTCACACTATCGGGCCACACACATGCCATGCAGATGGAGGCATTCGGCATATCGCCGGCAGCTTTCCGCTACCCGACGTGGGGTGGTATGTATTCCGACCCCGACAGTCTCCGACGGCTATACGTCAATATCGGCATAGGCGAAGTCGGCATTCCTGCTCGCATAGGAGCCACGCCGGAAGTAACACTATTCACACTCCGTAAATGAGTTCTACCATCCAGGCCGTGGCCGAATCCACGGGACTCCCGGCCAAAGGGGTCGAAGCTGTGATATCGCTCCTCGATGAAGGAGCCACCGTACCTTTCATAAGCCGCTACCGCAAAGAGCGCACCGGCTCACTCGATGAAGTGGCCGTACGCAATATCGAGATGGCCCTGGGCCGTCGCCGCGAATTCGAGAAGCGACGCAGTTCCATCCTCGAAGCTCTCAGCCAAGCCGGGGTGCTCAACGATGATCTCAAAAAACGTCTTGAGGCTTCTGCCACCATGACGGAAATCGAGGACATATATGCACCTTTCAAGCCAAAACGCCGCACTCGCGCATCCATAGCCCGCGAGAAAGGACTTGAACCTCTGGCCAAACGGATAATGGCAGGCCGCGCAGCCCGCATAGATGCATCGGACGATGACATTTCAGGCGCCTGCGACATCATCGCTGAATGGGCTGCGGAGACCCCTCGGCTGCGCAACATTGTGCGCCGCGAACTTAGGCGAGCAGGCTCCATTTCGGCTACGGTGACCAAAGAGAAAGCCGCCGAAATTGCATCGACACCCTATGCCGAATATGCATCGTTCGATAAGCCGGTGCGCAGATGTTCATCGCACCAATATCTCGCCCTGCGTCGTGCCGAACGCGAAGGTTTTTTGAAAGTAAAATACAACATTGCCGACGAAGAGGCTCTGATCGACAGACTGTGCGGCTCTTTCGGGCCTCATGAAGCCACCGAAGCTTGCGGAATTTTAATCGACAATTCGGTTGCCGATGCATATAAACGCCTCATCCGCCCCTCTGTGGAAAACGAACTTGCCGCCGAGATGAAAGAAGACGCCGACAGGGTTGCCATAGGCATTTTTTCCGAAAATCTACGTTCCCTGCTGCTTGCATCGCCTCTGCCCGGGCGCAGAGTGTTGGCAATCGATCCCGGCTACAGGACCGGATGTAAGGTTGTGGCCATCGACGCTCAGGGCAACCTTTTGGCCGATACGGTGATATATCCTACCGAGCCTAAATGCGATACCGAAGGAGCCAAGCGGACACTGCAACAACTCATCGACAAGTATAAACTCGATACAATAGCGCTGGGCGACGGCACAGCGTCGCGCCAGACCGAACAGTTTCTTAGGAATTCCGGTCTTGTGCGTCCCGATTCGCTCTATGTGGTAAGTGAAAACGGCGCCTCTGTCTACTCCGCATCCGATATTGCCCGCAGTGAGTTTCCCGATAAGGATGTGACTGTGCGTGGAGCCGTGTCGATAGGGCGACGCCTCATCGACCCGCTTGCCGAACTCGTGAAAATCGATCCAAAATCCATCGGAGTTGGTCAATACCAGCACGATGTCGACCAGAATGGTCTGCGCGACGCTCTCGACTACACGGTGATGAGTTGCGTCAATTCTGTCGGGATAGACCTCAATACAGCCTCTGCCAAACTTCTGGAATATGTTTCAGGCATAGGGCCGGCAATGGCTTCCAAAATTGTAGCCTACCGATCGGAAAACGGACCTTTCCCCGACCGGAAATCGCTTCTGAAAGTACCACGTCTCGGAGCCAAAGCCTTCGAGCAGGCCGCAGGATTTCTCCGTATACGCAAAGGCGCAAATCCACTCGACAACACAGGCATACATCCCGAAAGCTATCCGGTGGTCACAGCCATGGCCCGCAAAGCCGGAGTATCGGTCGAAAATCTTGTAGCCGACAGTTCGCTGGTCGATAAACTCGATATAGAAAGTGCTGTGACAGCAGGCGCAGGTCGCCAGACAGTACTCGACATCATAGCCGAATTGCGCAAGCCGGGACGCGATCCCCGCACCGACGCCGATGCCGATGCATTTGTGCCGGAAATATCATCGTTCGAAGAACTGCGTCCAGGAATGGTATTGCCGGGCCTGGTGACAAATATCACAGCCTTCGGAGCTTTTGTCAGTCTTGGCATAAAGGAGAACGGGTTGCTCCACATATCGCAAATATCCGACCGTCGCATAGCCAGCGCATCGGAAGTGCTCAAACTCGGTCAAAAGATAAGCGTGAAAGTTATTGATATCGACACATCGCGACGTCGCATATCACTAAGCATGAAAGGAATATGAACACCGCAACCATCTGTCTCGGCTCAAATGCCATCGACGCTGCCGCTCATGTCGGGCGAGCGGTAGCATTCCTTTCAGGGTTTGTGATCATAGAAAGTGACTCGGGGCCTTATCCATCGGATCCTGAGACAAACCCGACCGCGCCGACCTATACCAACCGCATACTTCAAATAAGGACAGAAAATACTCTCGAAGAGCTTCATCGGAATTGCAAGACTTACGAGACCGATATACGCAACCGATACATCGAAGATGGCCGCGTGACTGTTGACATAGATATCGTCATGTTCAATAGTTCAATTCTCCGTATGCAGGACTACAATTCCGCCTATTTCCGCAAAGGACTCCAATTCATTTCAGCGGAGCAACATACACCTCTTTACGAAGATCGCACACCTTGAGACCAAGACTATCGGCAATCGATGCATAGCGGTCGCGTCTGTCGGGTTTCATATCCGATACTATAATCACCAGTTGCGCGGACGTTTGCAGAGCCAGACTATCGAGCGGGCCTCGAAAACGTGCCGGAAGGACAATCGCATCCACCGGATCTGACGCACACTGCTTAGAGCCATTGGCGATGAACAGGGTTCTGCCACCGGCTTTCAACACTCCATCGGTCAGAGATACTTCCGGATAAATTTCATCCATCAACATCACCGAAACCGAATCGGGCTCCACTCCACCATCAAAGAAATAAGCGTCGGCATTACCGATGGGGCGTCCACGGCTCGACAAAGGAACAACAAATCCACGTCCCAGGCACCGCACACGTATCTCGGAGGCATGCCCATTGCCATGCACCACAATATCGCCGGCATACACTTTCTCACCGGAAAAAAAAGCCATTGCTCCGGCAAGCACAATGCAACCACCGGCAATGGCTCGGTGCACCACGCGGCGTGAATGGAGTACCACAAAAAGTAAACCTATACACAGGCACAGCGTAACCAAACCATATGCTCCCAGATACATTCCATCGGGATTAGCCCACTTACAATCGGCAGCATATCCTGTCACAGCATCAATGAATCCGGCCAGGGCATCGACAACTCTTGCAGGCAGTTCCATAGGCAAACCACACCAACTCAACAGAGCCACAACGCAACCCGACACCATGAATACGGGATACACCATCGACACTGCCGCATTCACAGGCACGGAAAGCAATGGCAATGTATGGAAATGATAAAGCAGCACGGGCGCTGTTGCAATAGAGGCGGCCATCGGTACGGCTACACCGGCACATACCCCATACATCCAATGCCGGCGACTGCATGGATTGAACGCATCGGCAAAAGCCATGAGGCCTATCACTGCCATTACCGAAAGGTGAAACCCGATGGAATACAACCACAGTGGATTGACCAACAAGAGAATGACCACTGCCACACAAAGGGAATTGAAGGCCGGGGCACTGCGCTGCAATATGCGGGCCATGCCGAAGACTGTGAGCATGACAGCAGCCCGGAATACCGACGGTTGCAGCCCTGTAGCCATAGCATAGAGCCAGACAGCACAGAATACGAGCACATAGCGCATGCGACCGAAACGCTCCCACAGGCGCATAGGGAACAACAACAGCCCGACGACAAATGCAAAAACGCACACATGGAAACCACTCACACACAAAAGATGCGACACGCCACCTGAGCGGAATGCAGCCCTGCGCTCATCTCCAACATCACCTCCGCCGAACACCGATGCTGCAAGCAATCGGCTCGTCGATGCCGCCAACGGCGAATCGTACACAACCGAAGCCAACGAATGGCGTACAGCTTGCATTCGATACCACCATCCGTCAACACGACCGACAATACGGCAGTCGCCTGGCATAACAAGCATTTCGGCCGAGGTAATTTCCGACCGGTCGACGGCATATCGCAGAGATGGGCAAGCATCGTAGCGGCCCATGCTTTCGGGCGAACCGTCGATTTCCACCACATCGCCCTCAACGAGATGTGGAGTTACATCGGCGAGCATCACCCGGCAACGCAAGGTGTCGGGCGATACAAACGAGACAACGCACCGTTGCGAACGGTCGGCACGACGGACGCTCTCTACCGTTCCGCGCCAAGTAGTATCGCGCCCATCGAACGCCAAATCTGTCGTCATACTCCTCTCCAACCCAAGAGCATGCCACCATGTGGCCATAAAAGCCAATATATAAAAAAGGCCGGACACACGTCCGACCCTTAGTATATAAAAAGCAGGTATTAATACGACCGCAGCCAGCCACAGCCATGGGTAATCCACAGCAAGCACACCCGCTGCGGCGCCTATGGCCACCGGCACAGCCGGGTATGCATCGATAAGCCTGCGAGGAATCAAACTGTTTCGAGGACTACAAACAGCGACGCCACACTTATCACCACCCACAGAACAACAGCCTGCAGGAGCGGACGGATACCCACCGATTTAATCGAAGCAAGCGACAACGATGCACCGATAAGGAATAAGGTAACCACCATACCACGCTTGGCAATCCACACCATTGCAGATACGAACCATTCGGGCAGCGGCACATAAGTGTTCACCACCATGGCAAGTACGAATATGAATATAAACCAGGGAATGGAAATCTTGGCAGTCTTGTCGCGGAATATGAACATCGTGACAAACGCCAGCGGTATAATCCACAATGCACGTGTGAGCTTGATAAGGGTTGCAAGTTGGAGCGCCTCCTCACCATAGGCCTCACCTGCTCCTACTACCGAGGATGTATCGTGGATAGCAATCGCCGCCCACGTACCGAACTGCTGCTGTGTCATATCCAGAAGATGACCCAGAGGTGGGAAAATAAACAGAGCCACCGAGTTGAGGATAAATATCACACCAAGCGACACCGCCATCTCATTCTCATTAGCTTTCACCACCGGTCCGACTGCAGCAATGGCGCTACCACCACATATAGCCGTACCCGATGAAATGAGATATGCGGTCTTGCGATTGATGTTCAGCCAATAGCCCACAAGCACGCCGAGAGCCATCACACCAACCACCGAAACAACGGTGAAAAGCATGCCTTCAGAACCCGATTTGAGCGATTCCTGAAGGTTCATATTGAAGCCCAGACACACAACAGCTACCTGAAGAAGGTACTTAGATGTTTTCTTATTAAACTTCGGGCACGGATTCTTAAAAACAAAAGCGAATACAAGCCCGAGCAAAAGGGCAAGCGGAGCCGTAATCACGGGCAGTCCGAACTGATTGAACGGAAATACAATCAGTGCAATAATCAGAATATAAATGACCTTAGACATTGGTAAATTTTTCGGCAAAGATAGTATTTTTTCCGCACAAGAAGAGAGATTTTAACAATTTGTAACGGTCGACAAGGTGTTTTTGAACGAATTAACGTATTATAGTATGGACAAAAATGGGTAAATTTGCCCATGGAAAGAAAATTTATCACATAATCCGATATATGAAAACCTTATCTCTATTCCTTGCTCTGGGCGTAGCTTGCAGTGCAGGTGCTGTCGACTGGGAGAATCCACGCGTTTTCGCTGAGGGTCGTCTCGCTCCACGCGCCACATTCTACCCCTATGCTACGGCACAACAAGCCGTCGATGCCGATGTATGGAATTCACCCCGCATCACAAGTCTAAACGGCGAATGGGCATTCCGGTATTCGCCAAACCCGGAATCACGGCCTGCCGATTTCTTCAAATCAGGATACGATGTAAGCGGCTGGGACCGCATCGAAGTGCCATCCAACTGGGAGTTAAAAGGCTTTGGCACGCCAATCTACACCAATACCAAGTATGTATTCCCCGCCAATCCCCCGCATGTGCCCCACGACGACAATCCTGTAGGTAGCTACAAACGTACTTTCGCCCTCGACAAAGCTACTGTCGACGGAAGCCGGACATTCCTTCATTTCGACGGCTCCACAGCCGGTATGTATGTATGGGTAAACGGCAAAAAGGTAGGCTATGTGCAATCCCAAAAGAACCCGTCGGAATTCGAAATCACCGAATTCGTAAAACCGGGTGAAAACGAAATCGCATGCGAGGTCTACCGCTGGACCGACGGTTCATACCTTGAGGACCAGGACTTCTGGCGTCTCTCGGGTATCGACCGAAACGTCTATCTTTATACCACCGACAAGCGTGGCCGCATAGCGGATTTCTTTGTAAAGGCCGATCTCGATGCCAAATACCGTACCGGGCTATTCAATGTCGACGTGAAGCTCGACAGCAAGGAGCCCCTGCAGGTCAACGCCACACTCTACGATGCGTCCGGAAAGAAAGTGTACAGCGCAGGCCAGAAAGCCGCAGCCGGAGCCAATGTAGTTTTCGATGCCAAAATCAACAAAATCAACAAGTGGAACTACGACTCTCCCTATCTGTATAAACTCGTACTGACCCTCTCCGACGCCGCCGGCAAAACAATAGAGGCAACATCGGCCAATGTCGGTTTCCGCAAAGTGGAAATCAAGGACGCACAGCTGATGGTCAACGGCGTACCGGTAGAAGTGCATGGTGTGAACATGCACGAGCATCATCCTGAAAAAGGCCATGCCATCGATGAGGAGATAATGATGCGCGACATCCGCACCATGAAACAGAACAACATCAACGCCGTACGCACATCGCACTACCCACAGCCGCCGCTGTGGTACGAACTTTGCGACCGCTACGGCATCATGCTGGTCGACGAAGCCAATATCGAAGCCCACGGCCTCGGCGTGTGGAATATCAGCGACGAAGCCAAGAAAACACATCCCGGCCATGCCGAGATGTGGCACAATGCTATCCTCGACCGCGAAATCAGCCTTGTGGAGCGCGACAAGAACCATCCTTCGGTCATCGTATGGTCGCTTGGCAATGAGACTTCGAACGGCACCAACTTCCTCGACAGCTACGACTGGATCAAGAATCGCGACAACACCCGCCCGGTGCAGTTCGAGCAGGCAGGCGAAGGCCGCAACACCGATATCATCTGCCCCATGTATCCTCCTTACGACAGAATCAAGGAATACGGCGAACGCACCGACGTGGATCGTCCCTACATAATGTGTGAATTCGCACACGCAATGGGCAACTCTACCGGTAACTTCCAGGAACTCTTCGATCTCATACGTTCCCAGCCCAAACTTCAGGGCGGCTTCATATGGGACTGGGTCGACCAGGGATTCCGCATGAAAGATGAAAATGGCCGCGAATACTGGAGCTATGGCGGTGACTACGGTGCAACCGGATATACTCACGATGAAAATTTCTGCATCAATGGCCTTGTCGATCCCGACCGTCGTCCGCATCCGGGCCTGAGCGAGGTTAAAAAAGTATATCAGGACATACGATTCTCGGCTGCAGAGCCTTTCAACGGCACTGTGACAGTCGAGAACCACTTCCCCTCACGATCCACCGAGCCCTACATATTCAACTGGGAACTTCTCAACGATGGCAACGTTGTCGAGCATGGTACTTTTGAGGCTAATGTACCCGCAGGCTCTTCAAAATCCATAAAGTTGCCACTCCCGGCAATGGAAGACGGTCACGACTATGCTCTGAGCATCTATGCCAAAACAAAGAATGGCGACGAAATAATACCGCAGGGACACGAAGTGGCGCGTGAACAGTTCGTACTTGCGACCAAAGACCTAACCAAGATGGAGCTCCCCGAAGCCAAGGCAAAAATAACACGCGATGGCGACCGCTGGATTGCCGAAGCAGCAGGAGCCGTGATGACATTCAATGGCAGCACCGGCGAACTGACAGGCTACACAATCGATGGTAAAAAACTCATTTCAAAGCCAATGACCCCATCGTTCTGGCGTGCTCCGACCGACAACGACTTCGGCAACAACTTCCAGACAAAATCCAACGCCTGGCGTACTGCCGCTCAGAACCGCGTACTTAAAGAATTCACCCAGAACGGCAAAACACTTCGTGCAGTATACAAACTTCAGGAAGTTCCGTCGACATATGTGGTGGACTACACACCACTCGCCGATGGCAGCCTGCGTGTGGAAGTGGGTTGGATAGTGACCGATAAAAACGCATTCGTGCCCGAGCTACCACGCTTCGGCATGATTGTGACTATGCCCAATACCTACGATAACTTCTCGTGGTATGGCCGAGGTCCTCAGGAGAACTACTCCGACCGCAACACAGCCGCCTTCCTGGGACGATACAGCGGTAAAGTGGCCGACATGCGCTGGGACTATATCCGCCCGCAGGAAACCGGTAACCACACCGATGTTCGCGAAGCTACACTCACCGATGCTGCAGGATATGGTCTTGAAGTGCGTGGACGTCGTCCGCTCGAAGTCACTGCCCTCGACGTACTTCCCTCTGCCCTCGATCCGGGTCTGGTGAAACATCAGCAGCACATAAGCGACATCGCGCCCGATCTGCGCAATGTATTCCTGTATATCGACCTTGCCCAGAGAGGTCTCGGAGGCGACAATAGCTGGGGTGCACTTCCTTACGACAAATACCGCCTTACCGAGAGAGGATACGGCTACGTATTCATTCTCACTCCCGTAAAACCGTAAGAAATACGTAGACTCCAAATCATAAGTCAGGAGTGGAAAGTATGCGGCTCATCCGCAAACTTCCACTCCTGATTTTTTATCCATATTCCATTATTGGTACATCCGGCGATTTTTGCTAATTTTGTCGGATATGAACGATGATATAGTCTACGATTTCGACCGGGTGGTGGACCGCCACGGTACCTGCGCAACCAAATTCGAGGAAATGGATGCCAAATTCGGCTGCCATGATCTGTTGCCATTTTGGATTGCCGATATGGATTTCGAAGCATGTCCCTGCATCATAGAAGCATTGCGCGACCGACTCAATCACGCAGTACTCGGATACACCACTCCCCCGCCCGACTTTTGGGAAAGTATCTGCTCATGGCTCATGCGCCGTCACGGATGGAGCGTAGACCATGAGGAAATAACCTATCTGCCAGGTCTGAAGAAGGGGTTAGGTCTATGTATCAATTTCTTCACGCGCCCTGGGGATGGTATTGTCATACAGCCACCTGTATATCACTCGTTCCGCTCCGTCATCGAGGGTAACGGCCGCCGAGTAGTCACCAATCCTCTTAAACTCGATGATAACGGGCACTACAGCATGGACTTCGACGGTCTCTCGGAAGTGATACGCCGCGAGAGGCCGCCAATGATGATCGTATGCAACCCCCACAATCCCATAGGACTCCAATGGGATGCCGATACGCTACGACACCTCGTAAACATATGTCGCGACAATGGTGTGCTCCTGGTATCTGATGAAATATATGGCGACATGATGCTCGCCGACAACCGGCACATTCCCACTGCATCCGTCTCGCCTGAAGCCGCCGAGATAACCATAACGCTCGGAGCGCCGTCGAAGACATTCAACATTCCCGGAGTGGTAAGCGCCTGGACTGTCGTGAAGTCGGCACGATTGCGCGAGCCATTTTTCAACTGGCTGTCGGCCAACGAATTCAACACTCCTGCCATTGCATCGATGGTCGCCACACGGGCAGCCTACGACGGCGCCGGCCCTTGGCTCGACCAAGTTCTTGCCTATCTGCAGGGTAATGTCGAACGCGCAGCGCAGTTCTTTGCATCGGAGTTGCCCGATCTGACATTGTTCCGTCCTCAGGCATCGTTTGCTGTATGGCTCGACTTCCGTAAGCTTGCGCTTCCTCAGCCGGAGCTCGTGAATCTGTTGATAGGCCGAGGCCGTCTTGCCCTGAGCGACGGATGCTCCTTCGGAGCCGAAGGCGAAGGCTTCATGCGAATGAATGTAGGAGTTCCACGTTCGATTCTCGACCGCGGTCTCGACCGACTTCGTTCTGCAGTTGCTCCGTCGGCAACCACAGTGCATGCATTCGACACCATTCCGTTTGTGAAAATGCATGGGCTCGGCAACGACTTTGTATACGTGGACTGTATGCATCGACCTCTCGACGACTTCCCTCGTCTTGCAGTGGAAATGAGCCGACGCCACACTGGTGTCGGCGCCGACGGCATCATCGCAATCTTGCCAAGCGACAAGGCCGACTGCCGCATGCGTATATTCAATGCCGACGGCTCCGAGGCACAGATGTGCGGCAATGGCATACGATGCGTGGCCAAGTACATATACGACAACAACATCGTCCGCAAACCATTGCTGACGGTCGAAACGCTGAGCGGACTGAAAACCGTCGAGGTCCATGCAGGCTTAGATGGACTCACCGACACTGTGACAGTCGACATGGGCTTACCCCACACCAAACCCGCTGAAGTACCGGTGAATTTCAACGGCGACAGCATGGTCGAAGCACCGGTTCAGGTTGGCGACCACACTGTCTCCGTCACAGCTGTGTCGATGGGTAATCCCCACGGAGTTGTATTTGTCGATGATTTCGACGGCGATATAGTCGCCTCTCTTGGCGCTCAGCTCGAGAACCATCCTATATGGCCCGAGAAAGCCAATATTGAGTTCGTACGCGTCGACTCGCCATCATCATTGTCGATGCGTGCGTGGGAGCGCGGCGCGGGCGAGACAATGGCGTGCGGCACAGGAGCCTGCGCGGCCGCTGCGGCTGCCGTCATGACCGGAAGAGCAAAATGGCCTATTACGGTGCGCCTTATCGGAGGTAATCTCCACATAGACACCGATCCGGCCACCGGCCACATACTCATGACCGGCCCGGCCGTCACAGTATATACCGGCACGTACTATCCTTCGCGCTAACCGCGCTATCATTCATATAGTATCTCGTCATTCTCAGGGTCGATTATCACATAGCCCTTGAATGCCGATGGCCCGACACACCCTAATGCATCTCTAATCCAAGCACGATTAGTGATGCCTATCGATATGTCGCGCAAAGTCCGGTCGCCAATCTTGCAGAAACCGGCATAGATTCCCAGAGCAACAATCTCTCCCTCTCTATTACGCGCAGGTAGAATCTTGAATCCGTTCTCATTCATGAACGGAGCGATAGCCTTACGATAGAAAAACACGGGAGTACCATTACCCAGATCGAACACCATATTACCCTTTGTCGAGGCTTCGTGGCCGTAGGTATCCGCAAGTTCTATTGTAGTGTTGAACAAAGGCGCCGGAGTATAATCCTCGATTTTGTATCGGTGCATATTGTCAATGGCTACATCTTCACGTTTGATAAAATCAAATGTCTTTTTCTTGAAGTTGAAGCGCATAAGATTAGCAGAGACATCGGCCTCGTTCCGTAGAGAATGCACCGGCACACATACTTCATCCTGACCGGAGACTATATATATGTCGCCCGAATAGCTCAAGCCACCTATACTCATTTTGCCATTATACACCTTTTCTACGGCGTAATTCTCTGTATCGGATTTAATCTGTGCCCTATCCGACTCTACTACATCTAAATGGGATTCATCGAATAGTCGCCCGAAAGTGTCGGAATCGACAAGTACTCCGGGACTACAAGATACCAGAACGACCTTAGTATCGGGGACACCATTCACACTGGTTGTGGTAAAGTAATGTCCATCTTTCTTGCTCAGTTTAAAACTTGTCTGAGCCGAAAGAGCCGGGCATACCATCACAAATACAATTAGAGACCAAGGTATTATACTTTTAAGAAATGCACGCATATTATATGTTATTTTCATGTTATTAAAGCTGTTGTGGTTAGAAGTGCGACAACATGGCACCGATAGTTCAATTATTCCTTCATGGCTTGCGGACATGCTTCCGGTTGGCCCTCGGGAGCAATCGTATAAAACATAGAAACGTGAGCCAACTATGCACGTCCAAGCTGATGGTCCTGAGAAAACCTGTGATGCAGATGTGACAATAGCAGCCCACGCATATGCGTGAGAACCACTATGCAGTCTCTTGCATCAATACTAAAAGTTTCTCAGGTTTTCAGCTTGCAAGACGCATAACGCTTCTTCTTTTTCCAAAATGTCGCGTACAGACCGTGGTCTGTGCGCGTGCAAATTTAATCATAATAATCCATAATAGCCTGATTGCAGCACAAAATTTATTTCCTCTTCAGCTTTTAAACACAATATAGACCGATGCATATATGGTGTTTTGCACGAGTGAAAGTTTTTATCTATTTTTGCAGCCTGAACCTGACTCATTATACTATGAAACTGCGACTTTTCCTATCGGTCTGCACTATTGCAGTGTTATCCATGATATCGTTTGCTGCCAATCCCATCAACGGGCTACTTGAGCGCATCGATCCCGGTGCTTCCAAAAAATTTGCCACAGAGATTAAATCCGATCCATCGGGACTCGACTATTTTGAAATAGACCGAAAAGGAAACAAGGTGCTCGTGCGCGGCAACAACTATGTGAGTGTCGCTACGGGCATTAACTGGTATCTTAAACATATCGCCAACATTCATCTGTCGTGGAATGGAATGTCCGCCCCACTCCCGGCAAAGTTGCCCCTTCCGGAATCGCCCGTGAGAAAAACCACCGACAAGAAGTTGCGCTACGACTTCAATTACTGCACATACTCCTACAGCATGCCTTTCTGGGACTGGGCCCGCTGGGAAAAGGAAATCGACTGGATGGCTCTTCATGGTGTGAATCTGCCATTGGCGGCCATCGGACAGGAATGCGTATGGCGCAATATGCTCACAACCCTCGGCTACAGCAAAGACGAGATAAACGAGTTCGTGTCGGGCCCTGGCTTCCTTGCCTGGTGGGCCATGAACAATCTCGAAGGATGGGGTGGTCCCAATCCTGACAGTTGGTATGAATCGCAGGAAATACTTCAGAAAAAAATACTGGCACGCATGAAGGAATACGGCATACGTCCTGTTCTGCCCGGATATAGTGGCATGGTGCCAAGCAATGCCGACGTAAAACTCGGGCTCAACACAATCAAGCCACCGCTATGGAATGGTTTCACCCGTCCATCGTTCCTCTACCCTACCGACCCGAAATTCAACGAGATGGCCGAACTGTACTACTCCGAGCAGCGCAAGCTCTTCGGCAACGCCGATTATTTCTCTATGGACCCATTCCATGAATGTGGCAAGATTGCCGATTTCGACTATGAAGCCGGCGGACAATCCGTGATGGCAGCCATGAAGAAGGCCAATCCTAAGGCTACATGGGTAATCCAGGCGTGGAGCGCCAACCCTCGTCCCGACATGATTGCCGCCCTCAATCCCGGCGATCTGCTTGTTCTCGACCTTTTCGCCGAATGCAAACCGATGTGGGGCATCGAATCGCCGGCAAAACGTGAAAATGGATTTGGCGAACACCGTTGGCTCATGTGCATGCTCGAGAATTTCGGTGGAAACGTGGGACTGCACGGACGTATGGACGAGATGCTCGACAACTATCGCCAGATCGGGGAACATCCGCTGGGCAAGTACTGCATGGGCACAGGTCTAACCATGGAGGGCTCTGAAAACAATCCGGTTATGTTCGAACTCATGTCGGAACTACCATGGATGGACAGCATTCCGACCAAAGAGGAATGGCTCAAGAGCTATGTAACCGCACGCTACGGCCGCTTCGACCAGAATATATATGATGCATGGGTGATACTGGCCAATGGCATATACAACGCTCCGATGGGCAACATCCAGCAAGGTCCTCATGAATCAATATTCTGCGCACGTCCCAACCTCGATAACTTCCAGGTGTCGAGCTGGTCGAAGATGAAGAATTACTACGATCCGACCTCCACTGCCGAGGCTGCACGCAAGATGCTTGCCGTGGCCGACAGTTTCAGGGGCAACAACAACTTCGAGTACGACCTCATCGACGTTGTACGTCAAGCACTTGCCGATGAAGGACGCCGCACCTACCAGCATATGATTGCCGACTATAAGTGCTTCGACCGGGCAGCTTTCGAAAACAGCAGCAACCGATTCCTCGACATGATAACGCTGCAGGACCGCTTGCTTGGCACACGACCGGAATTCCGCGTGGGTTCATGGATTGAAAAAGCCCGCAACGCCGGCCAGACACCTGAAGAGAAAGACCTCTACGAATGGAATGCCCGCGTACAGATCACCACATGGGGCCCGCGCGAATGTGCCGACAAAGGAAAACTGCGCGACTACGCCCACAAGGAATGGAACGGAATCCTCAAGGATTTCTACTATCCCCGCTGGGATGCCTTCCTGCAGACTCTGCGCGATAACTTCGACGGAAAACCTCTCGAAACCATCGACTACTACGCCATGGAAGAACCCTGGACTCTCAGCCATAACCCATATGGAGCTGAAGCGGAGGGCGACTGCATCGACACTGCCCGCGAGGTATTCGCAAAAGTATTCGGCAAATGACCGCGGACAGTAGCCACCGACGACTGCTATCGCTCGATGTGATGCGCGGCATCACCGTCGTGGGCATGATAGTGGTGAACAATGCCGGAGGGCCTATGTCGTACGACAGTCTGCGACATTCGGCCTGGAATGGCCTCACTCCCTGCGACCTCGTATTCCCCTTTTTCCTTTTCATAGTCGGAGTCACCACATACCTTTCGCTGTCGAAAAGTGGCTTCACCCCATCGTGGCCTGTTGTGCGTAAGATTCTATGGCGCGCAGCCATGATCATAATCATCGGTTGGGCGCTCCATTGGGTGGAACTTGCCTTCAAAGGAACGCCATGGGCATTCGACCGTCTGCGCCTCACCGGAGTGCTACCCCGCATCGGTCTGTGCTTTGGGGCTGTGTCTCTTTTATCGCTCTATCTCAGCCGACGCGCCATGGCATGGACGGCAGCAGCACTTCTTGCCATATATGCCTTTTTAGTATGCGCATTCAACGGTTACATAGCCGACGACACCAATTTCAACGCGATCATCGATAGATTTATCATCGGCGAAGCTCACCTCTACCATAAATCGCCTGTCGACCCCGAGGGGCTCACCGGAACGATTGCAGCAATCGCCCATACCATCATCGGTTTTTGCTGTGGCGCTATCATAAAAGAACGCAAACCACTTTCCGAACGCACCGTGGCGCTGTTCGCCATCGGATTCGCCCTCGCAGCGACCGGATTCTTACTTTCCGAATGGATGCCGCTCAACAAGCGCATATGGTCACCCACCTATGCACTCACCACTACCGGCTCGGCCGCCATGCTGCTGGGGGCGCTTATCTACGTAATCGACATCAAAGGCCATCGGGCATGGAGCCGTTTCTTCGAAAGCTTCGGCGTCAATCCCCTCTTTCTCTATGTGCTGAGCGAGTTCATGTCCATTGTCATGGGGCGGCTGGGATACAAAGCCACAATATATGGTTGGCTTGCCGATGCCATACCGAACCCCTACCTCGCATCGGCGGTCTATGCTGTCGCTTTCATGCTTGTCCTCGGAGCCATAGCCTATCCGCTCTACCGTCGGCACATCTACATCAAACTATAAACATTTTGAGTGTCACGAGGCTGAACATCGTATTATAGGGCAAAACCTATAATAAGATGAAGAAAAGCATAGTGTTCGTGGCGGCTGCCGCGGTGATATTCTCGGTATCTGCTACCGACCTTACACTCAGCTCACCCGACGGGCGAAAAACCATACATTTCGAAAAAAACGGCAAAGAACTGACCTATGGCATAACTGTCGATGGTGAGGCTGCCATATTGCCATCCCGTGCCGGACTCGAAATTGATAATTGGGTGTGGGAGATGGCCCTGGGCAAACGCACCCTCGCACAGCCGCAAAGCTGGATGGATCTTCTTACAGTCGACAGCGTGACAGTCCATGCGCCCGTCGACAGTACATGGACGCCCCTCTACGGCGAACGGTCCACCATACACGACCGCTTCAACTCTGCCACAATGCACCTTAGCCGCAAGGATAAAAGCGACTATCGCCTTGACGTGCAAGTACGGGCCTACGATGAAGGCATGGCATTCCGATACTTTTTTCCCGAACATCCTGCTGCGATATTCCATAAAGTAGTGGCCGACCTCACAGACTACACCGTGCCTGAGGGCACGATGGCCTGGAGTGAAAAATGGGCACAGGCGACATTCGACTATACTCCGGTAGACTCCATAAAGCGTCCTGTCGAGCGTGCTCTTACCATGGAACTCCCCGGCGGGAAATGGCTGGCCCTGCTCGATGCCGATGTCGACGACTGGTGCCTCACAAAATTCCGGGCTCGCGAGGATAAGCCCGGTACACTCGAATCGGTCATGTATTCGCCGGTCGACATTGTGACATACTACGCTACTCCATGGAAAATAGTGATGACCGCCGACACTCCCGGAGAACTCATTGAGAACAACGATATTGTGCTCAATCTCAATCCACGTGCCGACAGCGACTTCGCATGGGTGAAGCCCGGCAAAATCATGCGCTCGCCCATATCCACCGAAATGGGTCTGAAGACCATCGACTTCTGCGCCGAGCACAATATCCCATACATGCTCTACGACTGGCAGTGGTACATGCCCTGCACCAGCCACGATGGCGATGCTACAAAAGTGGTGGATAAAGTGGACATGGAACGCGTCATAGCCCACGGCAAGGAAAAGGGTGTCGGTGTATGGCTATATGTGAATCAGCATGCGCTTATGAAGCAGATGGACGAGCTGTTCCCATTGCTGCACAAATGGGGCGTGGCTGGCGTAAAATCGGGCTTTGTGCAGTATGCCAGCCACAGATGGGCGACATGGCTCCACGACATGGTGCGCAAAGCCGCCGACAATAAGCTGATGATGAACATTCACGATGAGTTCCGTCCCTCGGGTTTCTCGCGTACATACCCCAACCTCCTCACGCAGGAAGGCATCTGCGGAAACGAAGAGTTTCCCGACGCTACCCACAATACCATACTCCCCTTCACACGCATGCTCAACGGAGCAGCCGACTATACCATATGCTACTACGACAAGCGATTGCGGAACACCCATGCCCACCAGCTGGCAGCATCGCTCATATTCTATAGCCCGCTCCAGACCATATTCTGGTACGACAATCCCACTCTCTACGGAGGTGAACCGGAAATAAGTTGGTTCGAAGATCTCGAAACCGTATTCGATGACACCCGTGTGCTGTCGGGACGTCCCGGCCAAAGCATAGCCATGGCTCGACGCAAAGGAGACAACTGGTGGGCGGCCGCTCTGGCAAACAACGAAGGCGGACAGCAGGTTATCGACCTTTCATTTCTCGACCCAGGCAAGAAGTACGAAGCAGTCATCTACACCGATGGCGGCGAGAAAGTGAAAACCCGCACACAGGTGGCTATCAACACCAAAAAGGTGAAAAACACCGACAAACTCACATTCGATCTCGCTCCCCGTGGTGGCGTAGCGATAAAAATCACACCTCTTTAAGTGTCTCATCGTACTATTGCGTATTAATAGACAGAAAGAAGGTCGTGAACCTCTTTCACAGAATTAGATTTGATTGGAATAAGTGTTATGGTGAAAATCCAAATGGATAAGATTAAAATCCTTGTGATACTGATTTGTACCTCGTTGACTGCGACAGCCCGCGAGGCACAATTCGTATCCAATCCTTCAAATGTAAAAGGCAATACATATCAGAATCCTATAATCGAGGCCGATTATTCCGACCCCGACCCCGTAGCCGCACCCGACGGCAAAACATTCTACATGACAGCATCGAGCTTCCAGTGCACTCCGGGGCTGCCGATTCTAAAATCGACCGACCTTGTAAACTGGAGCATAGTGAACTACGCTATCGATGCCGTGCCACCAACCGAATACTACACCGATGCCCCACGCCACGGCAAAGGTGTGTGGGCTCCATGCATGCGCTACCACGATGGCGAATACTACATCTATTGGGGCGACCCCGACTTCGGAATCTACATGGTGAAAACCGCTGATCCCGAAGGGACATGGAGCGAGCCGGTGCTTGTGAAAGCCGGCAAAGGCATGATAGACCCCACACCTCTATGGGATACCGATGGAAAAGCCTACCTCGCCAACGCATGGGCAGCATCCCGGTCGGGCTTCAACAGTGTCGTGACTGTAAGCGAAATGTCGCCCGACGGAACAAGCATAATATCGAAACCACGGGTAGTATTCGACGGCAACGACGGAATCAACCATACTATCGAAGGTCCAAAACTCTACAAAAGGGGCGATTACTACTACATACTCGCTCCGGCCGGTGGTGTAGTCGACGGATGGCAGCTGGCTCTGCGTTCGAAAAACATATATGGCCCATACGAGAAAAAGATTGTCATGGCCACCGGAAATTCAGGCATCAACGGTCCTCATCAGGGTGGCTGGATATCGACTGCCGCTGGCGAAGACTGGTTCATCAACTTTCAGGACAAGGGAGCCTATGGCCGTGTGCTTCATCTCAACCCCGTGCATTGGATCGACGGATGGCCCGTTATGGGTGTCGATGCCGACGGTGATGGCTGTGGCGACCCTGTGAAGCGCCATGCGAAACCTGCCGGTCTTACTCCTTCGGCCGGAGAATCCCCCACAAAAAGTCTCTTCCAATGGCACGCCAACTATAGCGACTTCTTCGGATTTCCCACTCCTTCGGCCATGATGCGCCTGTATGGACATAAAGTATCCGAGCAATTCGTAAACCTATGGGAAGTGCCCAATCTCTGGCTTCAGAAATTTCCATGCGAAAGTTTCCGCGCCACTGCCAAAGTGCAGATTTCAGCCAAGGCTGCGGCCGATGGCGTATCATCAGGACTGGTGATAATGGGCTGGGACTACGCCCGCTTTGGCCTTCTGAAAAAAGGCGACAGCTTTGAGCTGCAGCTCATCGACTGCACCGACGCAGAGCAAGGTGGCGCCGAACACGTGCGCTTCACGGCCCCTGTAGAGCCATCGCGCATCTACG
Source organism: uncultured Muribaculaceae bacterium (assembly GCA_910587915.1). GTDB lineage: Bacteria > Bacteroidota > Bacteroidia > Bacteroidales > Muribaculaceae > CAG-873. Next base: position 96,981 of record CAJUOB010000005.1, read on the forward strand.
CCGCCGGTCTCCTTCCCAACATGGAGTGCGACATATGGCTTCGTGCCGAAGTGCGCCCCGGTGGAATCTGCCGCTTCTACTACAGTACCGACGGAAAGAAATTCAAGGACACCGGAGTGTCGTTCACGGCACGTGCCGGCAAATGGATTGGAGCAAAAATTGGTTTTTACAGCATTACTCCGGCCGGAGTACACGACCGCGGCTGGATGGATATTATAGATTTTGATCTTGATAAAATATGAAAAATACAGCAATATTTTTCTGTTCCCTTGTTCTGGCTTCGTGTGCCTCTACATCGACAAGCACACGGGCCGAAGCCGACGATTTCGACATCGACGAGGCGATTGAGTACTGCAACTCGCAGGTACACCGCAGCATCCGCAATCTCTGCACCGATTCTACCGACTACTCCATGATACCCCGAAATATACAGGGAACCGACACCATGTGGGCATGCCGCAAGGCCACACCCGATGAATGGTGCTCGGGATTCTGGCCCGGCGTTCTATGGTACGACTATGAACTCACCGGCGATACACTGGTGCGCGAACAAGCCCGACGCTACACCGGCGCCCTCGAATATCTGGCCGACCGTCCGATATTCGACCACGACCTCGGCTTCCTCATGCTGTGCAGCTACGGCAATGGCTATCGCATCACAGCCGACCAGCGCTACAAGGAAGTACTCCTGGCAAGCGCCGATTCCCTTGCCACACTCTTCAACCCAGCAGTCGGAACAATGCTCTCATGGCCTCGCAATGTAGAAATGTTCGGCGGACACAATACTATCATGGACAACATGATCAATCTCGAAGTCCTTTTCTGGGCATCGAAGAATGGTGGCGACCATAGCCTCTACGACATGGCTGTGAAGCATGCCGAGACAACGATGAACAACCATTTCCGCCCCGACGGCACATGCTTCCATGTAGCTGTCTACGATCCGGCCGACGGACACTTTATAAAAGGTGTCACACACCAGGGTTATTCCGACAGCTCCACATGGGCGCGAGGACAGGCATGGGCCGTCTACGGCTATACAATGGTATATCGCGAGACTCACGACAAGCGCTTCCTCGACTTTGCCTGCAAAGTGACCGATGCCTATCTGAAACGTCTACCCGACGACATGGTTCCCTACTGGGACTTCGACGACCCGGCCATACCCGAAGCCCCGCGCGATGCATCGGCTGCAGGAGTCGTAGCATCGGCTCTCCTCGAGCTACAGGAATACGTCGATGAAGACAAGAGCGAAGAATACCGCCATGCTGCCATCGAAATGCTTGCCTCGCTCAACTCCGACGCATACCGCTCGGGCGAGAAACGCTGTTCGTTCCTCGACCACTCCACCGGTCACCATCCGGCCGGAAGCGAAATCGACGCATCCATCATATATGCCGATTACTATTATCTCGAGGCATTGGTTCGCTTGAAGAAACTCGATGAAGGACACGGTGCTTTGGCAAGCCTGTGAACACCTTCCCCATGCCATAATTTACGGAAATATCATCCCCGGAAGGCACCGACGTGTCTCCGGGGTGATTTTTTTCAGCCACAAGAATTGTGCAAGATACATTTTTTGCACAATCAAGGACAGCCTCTGGCCTCGCCGCTTGCTATCTTTGCGAGCCGTTGATGGCGCAGGTATTGTCTGTTTGCCGAAGTTATATTATTTTTGAACAGATAAACCATTTAACCAATCAATGAAGAAACCGATCTTACTTCTCGGACTTGCGACACTGCTTGCAGCGTGCTCTGACGATAAAACTGTCGAACTTGCGGTAGCTAATCCCGCAGGGGGTGCCTCACTATCCCAACTGGCGGCCGTCCCTGCCGCTCCCATTCTCGAGCGTCTGGGAGCCGACTACGTTTATGTCGCCGATGCATCCGGCCGTGAGATTCCCTCTCAGATTACCTACGACGGTCTTCTGCTGTTTCCGGCCGATGTCGCAGCCGGCTCGGAGAGCATCTACACTGTCGGCGCATCCGATACCTGCCGTGTATACCCTCGTCTTGCCTCCGGACGCCTCTACCCCGAGCGGGCCGATGATATCGCATGGGAAAACGAAGCTGTCGGTTTCCGCATCTACGGCCCCGCCACCCAGGCAAAGGGAGAACGGGCTTTCGGCTACGATATATTCTTCAAACATCGCTCCGACGACGCCATACTCCCGGTACTCTATAAAGATGAGACCGATCCGGCTGTCTGGGCCCGTGTCGATTCTCTCAGAGCCATCGACCCCAAACTTGCACAAGACTACATCGACAGTTTCTCCTACCATATCGACCATGGACTGGGTATGGACTGCTACGCCGTTGGCCCGACCTTAGGCGATGGTGTGGCTGCTTTTGTAGAAAACGACAGCATACTTTTTGCATGGTGCTACGATAAGGCTATAGTACTCGACAACGGCCCCCTGCGTTTCACGGTAAAACTCGATTTCGCACCACGTGCCATCGGCTCCGATTCGACTGTGGTAGAACATCGCGTCATATCGCTCGATGCCGGTTCGTACCTTAATCGCCAGTCGACATGGTTCGATGGTCTCACCTCCGGCCGGAAGATTGCAGCCGGAATGCCCGTGCGCGAAGGTGGCACTTATGAAGCGGACGCCCCGGCACTCGCCGTAACCGATCTCACCCAAGGACCTGACAATGGCACAGCATTGCTCGGAGTGATCATGCCCGGAGCAGCAGCCTCCGAAAATCTGGTGCAGGGCCATGCCATTCTTATGAAAGACTTCGCTCCCACCGACACACTCACCCATCACTGGGGTTTTGCATGGGACCGCGAAGCATTCGGAACGATGGAAGCATGGTCGGCCCACCTATCGGATGCCGCCAAAGCTGCCGAGAAACCTCTCATTGTAACTATCAAATAAACTAACATATCGCATTCAAGATGGAAATTCTCAAATTCGACCCTATATTCAAAAGTGTCATCTGGGGTGGCAAGCGTATTGCCGAGTTCAAAGGTCTTCCCTCACAGGGCGACCATATCGGCGAAAGCTGGGAACTCTCGCCCATGGAAGGACACGAGTCGGTAGTGTCGCAAGGCACTTTCAAGGGAGCCACACTTCCCTCTCTCATAGCCAATCATGGCAACGAAATCATGGGCGAACGCCTCATGAAGAAATACGATGGCAAATTCCCGCTTCTCATCAAACTCATCGATTCGTCCGACGACCTGTCCGTTCAGGTACACCCCGACGATGAGCTGGCTGCCAAACGCCACAACTCCCTTGGAAAAACCGAAATGTGGTATTCCATCGCACCTGCCGAAGGCGCATATCTCTATGCCGGATTCTCCAAGCATATCGATGCCGCAGAATTCCGCCGCCAGGTGGCTGAAAACGAGATAATTCCCTCACTTCACAAATACTTCACCCACCCGGGCGACATATTCTTCCTCCCGGCCGGACGCGTACACAGCATCGGACGCGGCAACTTTGTGCTCGAAATACAGGAAGCTTCCGACATCACCTACCGCATCTACGACTACGACCGTCGCGACGCCCAGGGCAATCCCCGTCAGCTCCATGTAGAGGAATCGGTCGATGCTATCGACTTCGACGACACCGCCGACCTTCCTGCAGAGAACGAACTCGGTGTAGTTGGCGAGCTCCGTCCCTTGGCTGAAAGCTCCTACTTCAAAACCGAGATCGCACGTGTCGACGGAACCATGACCATCGACCTGGCCGCACGCAACTCGTTCACAATACTCGTCGCCACCGCCGGTGAGCTTACCGTCAAAAACGCAGACGGCGAAATTTCCCTGCGTCAAGGCGAGACTGCTCTTGTTGCCGCTTCCACGCCCTCTATAACCATTGAAGGCAAGGGAACCTTCGTATCCACATTCATTCCCTGAAACAGGAACAACAACTGTGGAAGGAGAATCACTAAAACCATTTCCAACGCCTAATATCTAACTCACATGTATAAGACCGACCAAAGAACCGTCGTAACTCTCGATGCTGGGGGTACAAACTTCGTTTTCAGCGCAATGCGGGGCTATGATTTCATTATCGACCCGATAACATACCCTTCGAACGCCCACGACCTCGACCTGTGCCTCTCGACCATGATCAAGGGTTTCACAGAAGTAATCGAAAAGCTCGAAGAAAAGCCTGTTGCCATCAGCTTTGCATTCCCCGGCCCTGCCGACTATAAAGCAGGTATCATCGGCGGATATCTCCCTAATTTCCCATGCTTCCGCGAAGGTGTGGCTCTCGGCCCGCTGCTCAAAGCGAAATTCGGACTTCCGGTATTCATCAACAACGACGGCGACCTCTTCGCATATGGAGAAGCTAAAGGTGGTGCTCTTCCCGAAATCAACCGCCGCATAAAGGAACTCGGCGGCACCCGCCAGTACACCAACATGCTCGGCTATACCTTCGGCACAGGCCTCGGCATAGGATCGGTCATCAACGGCAGCCTCAACCTTGGCAATAACTCCTGTGTGGAAACTTTCTGTCTCCGCAACAAACGCTACCCCGAAATCATTGCTGAAGAAGGCTCGTCGATTCGCGCCATCAAACGCGAATACGGCATTCTTTCCGGCAACGAGAATCACGGACTCGAACCCTACGACATCTATAAGATTGCCGAAGGCGAGAAAGAAGGCGACCGCGACGCTGCCATCAAAGCTTTCGAGCTCTTCGGCGAGGTCACAGGCGATGCATTCGCCACAGCTGTGACCCTCACCGACTCTCTGATAGTTGTAGGAGGTGGCCTTACAGGAGCGATGAAGTATATCAAGCCCGCTCTTCTGAAGGAAATGCGATCCACTCTTAAGACCATGACAAACGAGGACGTAAACCGCGTACAGCTGCGTGTGTTCGACCTCGACGATGAACTCGAATTTGCAAAATTCGTGGTAGGCGATCCTCACCCCATCAAAGTATACGGCACCGAAGAGACTGCCGTCTACGACCCAATGAAGCGCACCGGCCTGATAGTGTCGAAACTCGGCGCGTCGAAGGCCATATCGATCGGCGCATATATCTACGCACTCGATATGCTCGACAACAACTGATTTATACAATTTTTACTATAGCGAGAGTCTGTGGCGAATTCGCCACAGACTCTCGCTATATAAAAAATCGCGGCTTCTCCCGGCAGATGTGCGGGTGAAGCCGTTGCAGCTTTATCGGGGGAGAAGAGATGGAGACCGGAGATATATAAAATCAATGGGAGAACATCCCCTTGATGCGCTCCCACAGAGAAGGTTTGTATGGCTTGATATGCACACTCACTTTCGACGACTTTCTATTCAGGAAGACTATCGATGAATGCATCACTATAGCCACCCATTCCTCAAATGGCACTATGGCATGAATCTTCTCCAGAGGAATGCGATGGAAAGGTGAATGCGGTTCAACACTTCGGATTATAAGCGAATCCACAGGACCATCCATATCGATGCTGACATTATGATGCTGCGAGGCATACTCGAAAAGCAGCGGCATATCAAGGCAGTCGGGACTCTCGGGCCGATTCTTATACTTCTTATATAAGGTATCTATTACTCGTTTAGTTATCATATAGCAATCTCCAAAATCTGCGACACCGAAGTTGTTCCGGAGCGCGGTCTTCGTGATTATAACTTGCTAAACGAACTTTTGTTTACATATATTTTATTATTTAAATACTTTTTACAGTTGTAACATTCTTGTAACAGACCCCCGATTTTCATTCCGATACTGCACGCTTTTTGTTTGACATGTATGGATTTTTATCGTAACTTTGTGCCTTGAACGTCGTTTAGCTACACGAAGTTCCACCTCATAGACATATAAATAAAAACAATACTCCGATTAATGGAAATAAAAGGAACAATCATTGCTGTTCTCCCCGAAGTTTCGGGCGTATCCAAGAGCGGCAACGCATGGAAAAAAAGAGAATACGTGCTGGAAAACACCGAAGGTCAGTTTCCCCGCAAGGTAGCGTTCACCTGCTTTGGTGACAATGCCGATAAAATACAGCTCAGCGTCGGTCAGGTAGTGACCATGTACTTCGACATTGAGTCGCGCGAATGGCAGGGCCGTTGGTTCACCGACATCCGCTGCTGGCGCTGCGACGTGGAAACTCCCGCCGCTCCTGCCGCTCCCATACAGCCCGTATCCGCTCCCGGCGCCGTGCCTCCTCCCCCGCTGCCCGACGACATACCGTTCTAAGCCAATGCCCGCATAGGCAGATGGTTGAAAATAGGTGCACGACATCTATTCCCCTACCTACCACTTCATCGATTTCTTAAACCCGCAGAACTCACGAAACAATGGCTATAGAACTCAAAAATCTAACAAAACGTAGCGAGAACTACTCGCAGTGGTACAATGAGCTTGTGGTAAAAGCCGACCTCGCCGAGCAGTCGGCAGTCCGCGGCTGCATGGTGATCAAACCCTACGGCTACGCCATCTGGGAAAAGATGCAGCAGACCCTCGACCGCATGTTCAAGGAAACAGGTGTGCAGAACGCCTACTTTCCCCTCCTGATACCAAAATCGTTCCTCTGCCGTGAAGCCGAGCATGTGGAAGGCTTCGCCAAGGAATGTGCCGTAGTGACACACTATCGCCTCAAGAACGACCCCGAAGGCCGTGGCGTGGTTGTAGATCCCGAAGCACGTCTGGAAGAAGAACTCATCATACGCCCCACATCTGAAACCATCATCTGGGGCACATATAAGAACTGGATCCACAGCTGGCGCGATCTACCCGTATTGTGCAATCAGTGGGCAAATGTCATGCGTTGGGAAATGCGCACAAGAATGTTCCTCCGTACCGCCGAATTCCTCTGGCAGGAAGGACACTGCGCACATGCCACCGCCGAAGAGTCGGAAGCTCGTACCGTGCAGATGATAAAACTCTACGCCGAATTCGCCCGCAAATACATGGCCATGCCTGTGACAATCGGTGTGAAAACCGCCAACGAGCGTTTCGCCGGCGCACTCAACACCTACACCATCGAGGCTATGATGCAGGACGGCAAGGCTCTCCAGGCCGGAACATCGCACAATCTTGGCCAGAACTTCGCCAAGGCTTTCGACGTTACTTTCGCCAACAAGGACAACAAGCCCGAATACGTGTGGGCCAACTCCTGGGGCGTATCGACCCGACTTATGGGCGCACTCATCATGACCCACTCCGACGACAACGGCCTCGTGCTGCCTCCGCATCTGGCACCAATCCAGGTAGTGATCGTCCCTATATACAAAAACGCAGAGCAGCTCGCCGCCATCACCGAAAAAGTGATGCCGATAGTACAGCGTCTCGGTGAACTCGGGGTTTCGGTGAAATATGATGATGCCGACAATAAACGTCCCGGCTTCAAATTTGCCGACTATGAGGTGAAGGGCGTTCCCGTACGCCTTGTCATCGGTTCCCGCGACATCGAGAACGGTACGGTAGAAGTGATGCGCCGCGACACCCTCGAGAAACACACCGCACAACTCGCCGGCATCGCCGACTATGTGGCCTCACTCCTCGAGGAAATACAGACAAACATATACAACAAAGCCCTCGCTCACCAGCAGAACCAGACTTTCGTATGCGATTCGTACGAAGAGTTCAAGGCCCGCATCGACGACGGAGGTTTCTTCCTGTGCCATTGGGACGGAACCACCGAGACCGAAGAACTCATCAAGGCTGAAACCAAGGCCACCATACGCTGCATACCTCTCGACGGTGACGATACCCCGGGCGTATGCATGGTCACAGGCAAGCCATCGGCTCGCCGCGTGATTATTGCGCGAAACTATTGATTGTGAACATCAATCTAAAGAACAGAGAAGTCGCCGACGGCCGAAAACAACGGCCGACGGTGGCTTTTGTTGTTCCATGCTACAACGAGCACCTTGTGCTCCGCCAGAGCATGCCAATGGTGCTCGAAGCGCTCAACGAAATGGAAAAAGCCGGAATAGCATCGGCCGACAGTTTCGTGCTATGTGTGGACGACGGCAGCTCCGACGACACCTGGCAGATAATCGCAGCCCTGCACCGCGCCAATCCAAAACTAAAAGGCATACGTCTGAGCCACAACCGCGGCCAACAGAACGCACTCTTCGCCGGCCTGATGACTGCACGCGACATGGCCGACTGCGCCATCACCATCGACGCCGACCTACAGGACTCCCTCGAGGCCGCCGCCGAAATGGTAGTGCTATATCGCGAAGGCTACGACATAGTATACGGCGTACGCGCTTCCCGACGCTCCGACTCGTTCTTCAAAAGGACATCGGCACGCGCATTCTACAAGCTCCAGAACCGCATGGGGCTCGAAACAATCTACGACCATTCCGAATTCCGGCTTATGAGCCATCGCGCGCTCGACATCCTCTCCGAATATCCCGAGCGAAACCTTTATCTGCGCGGAATCATGCCGGCAATCGGTCTGCGGCATACCACAGTAAGCTACGACAGATCTCCACGCCTGGCAGGCGAGACAAAATACAGCTTCATGAAGCTCGTTTCGCTCTCGGTCGACGCCATCACTTCTTTTTCGGCCCGACCGATGCGACTCATCTTCATCATAGGGCTTATTCTGCTGGTTGCCGACATAGGCGTAGCTGCCTGGGTATTGATGTCGCATTTCGACGGCCGCGCCATGTCGGGCTGGTCATCGCTTATGCTGTCGGTATGGTTCCTCGGCAGCCTCATACTCATATCGCTCGGAATAATAGGTGAATACATCGGTAAAATCTTCAACGAAGTGAAACGTCGTCCCCGCTACTCCGTCCAGGACTCCCTGATGTGACCCAAAATCTAACCTTTACCAATGGACTATAAGACATTCCGCCGACAACTCGCCGAAAAACTCGGCCGAAAAACCACCGATATCGACGCCTTGGTCGAAGGCCTGTCGATGGTTCTGCGTCATTCGTGTGGCGAGCTCGACAGCGTCGCGATCCCGACCTTCGGCACTTTCGCCCCCAAAAAACATCCCGAAACAATAGTCAACGATCTCACCACCGGCAAGCGCATGCTCATTCCGCCGGAAATAACCGTTGAATTCCGACCCGGTGCAATGCTAACAAAACGAATGAGATGAACAATATCATAAATCTTTCGCAATTAATCACACGCCTTTCGCGTATCACCGACACCGACCCTAACACTGCCCGGCATTTTCTCCGGGTGTTCTTTGCGTCGATCGAAGATGCCCTTGCCCAAGGTGAGGCTGTCGAAATAAAGGGCATCGGAACATTCCGCCGCTGCGACGACCCGGCAGTCGGCATTCCAGGTACTGTAGCCTTCGCACCAAGCGAAGATTTCGCCGGTGAAATCAACCGCCCCTTCGCTGTATTCGAGCCGGTGGAGCTTGCCGACGACCTCGAGCCATCCGATCTCGAGCCCGAACCAACTGAAGAGCCATCTGCCATCGACGACAAGCCATCTGAAGCAGAGGTTGTCGCTGCAGAGCCCATAGCAGAACCCGCTTCCGCAACAGAAGTCATAGCCGTACCCGAAGCGATTGAAGCAACGGTGGAAGTACCCATGCAAGAGGAAACGCACACAACAGTTCCCCCGCAAGCAGAAGAAGAGCATAAAACCCCGTGGGAAATCTATGGCAAAGACCCATTCAAAGGCGAAGAGAGCTACGAAAAGACACCGGAAACTCCCACCGAGATTACTGTTGAGATACCCGAGACAGATATCGACGGAGATCCGCAACTCCAGGAGACTCCATCAGCCGACTTCGAAGAGCCGGAAGAGCCTGAAATTCATCGGGCAAAAAGCCGCTCATGGATATGGATCGCCGCCGCAATTATAGCAGTTGCCGGAATCGGCGGTTATATCGCAGCAGTCCTTGCCACACCCATGCCTAAGTATGGAGAGGATGAAGACATAGTGATCGAAGAAGTGGATGACACTCCCGAAGCAACCGGAGATCTGACAGAGCCTACACCGGTCGAAACGCCTGCCACCACATCGCAAAACACAGTCAATCCCGCGGTAGAGCCAACTGCAACCACACCTGCACCGGCAGCTACCGAACCTGCGACGTCCAAAAAAGAGCCCGTATACGACACCGTATCATCAACGCGATACCTTGCTAAAATGGCACGCGAGTACTATGGTCGAAGCGCATATTGGGTCTTCATATACGAAGCGAATGCCGACAAACTGGGCGACCCCAACAAAGTCGCACCGGGAACACGTGTCCTCATTCCCGACAAGAGCGAGCTCCCGGGAGAGACCGATAAGGAAAGACTTGCCATCGCCGAAAAGAAATCGAAAGAAATACAGTCGAAATACAAATGAAACCTTTCGAAGTAAGCACTTTCGGTTGTCATAACTTAGCAAAATGCAATATATATAATATATAACATGGTTGTATATTTATGTTATAAAACATAATGCTACAGCATATATGTCATTTAGCTAAATTTAACTTTTTAAATATCTTTTATCCCAACCAACTTCAATCAATGATAATAAAAGCAATTTATCGCTTATGGAGTATTTAACTCAATTAAACATAATCCCTGCTTTAAATCATTGACACCACCATCCACAAGGACTCTTTTGGAAATTTTGCAGATTTGAAAAAGAGAGCTACCTTTGCATCGGAAATGATACGACAAGCATTGAGCAATGCTTTTTCATATTAAACAAATCTGGAATAGACATATAATCTAACATTAAGTACTATGTGTAAGAAAAGCAAGGGCTGTCCGTGAGGATAGCCCTTGTTTCTTGCATTATATACTCACAATAGCCACCAAATTGGCAGGAATGGAAACATCCACGCATGGTTCGTTTCGAAAAGATTACGTAATTTTGCAGAAACAGCGTCAATGTAGGCGCAAATGATACATGAAAAGCATGAAAACACTTCTGACCGCAAGTTTGCTCTCCCTCTCTGTAGTAATGGCAGCGGCCGAGAACCCTGTGGCACCGCAGAGTGCAACAGTAACAGCCGGCAACGCCCGTTTCACCGTCCTTACGCCCGAAATGATACGAGTGGAATATAGCCCCGCCGGAAAGTTCGAGGACAATGCCACATTCGCCATCATCAATCGCGAGCTGCCCGTACCACAGTTCAAGACAACCGATGACGGCACCACACTAACCATTACAACCGACAACCTCAACCTGCGCTATGTAAAAGGTACCGATCCGCGCACCAACCCAGCATCGGCCGACAACCTAAGCATAACGATGGAGTTGAATGGAAATCCTGTGACATGGTATCCCGGCCTGGACGACCCGCAGAATCTACGTGGAACATACCGCACCCTCGACCGCAACAACGCCGATGAGTACCGCGACAGGCTCGAACAAGGTGTAATCTCCCGTTCCGGATGGGCGGTAATCGACGATTCTCCCGCCGCGACACGCGCCGACGGAAGCCGCTCTCTGGCTTTTGTCAAAGACCCTGACGGCATCGACTGGGTCGCACCGAGAGCCGACGAAGATGCCCTCGATATCTATTTCATGGGCTATGGCCACGACTATAAGAAAGCCATATATGACTTTACACGCATCGCAGGCAAGATACCCCTGCCGCCCGACTACGTGCTCGGCTATTGGTACAGCAAATACGACAACTATACAGCCGACGACTTCCGCAACATCATCAAGTCGATGGCCGACAACGACATAAACGCCGATGTACTTATACTCGACATGGACTGGCACTGGAACGGCGAGAAAGAAGTATCGGGTGGTCGTGGCGGATGGACCGGCTGGAGCTGGAATACAAATCTCATACCCGACCCCGACGGCCTACTGAACGACATCCATAAATCCGGACTCCGCGCCGCCCTCAATCTGCACCCCGCCGATGGTGTCGACTCTTCCGAGGATCAATACACCGCCGTTTGCGCCGATCTCAACATCGATCCGGCAACCGGAAAACGCATACCATGGCAACTCGAAGACAAGGCCTTCAAGAAAGCATTCTTCAAAAATATAATCCGCCCTCTCGAACGCCAGGGTGTAGACTTCTGGTGGCTCGATTGGCAGCAGAAGCTCACCAATGACAGCATCGACGGACTCGGCCAGACATTCTGGTGCAACCATGTATTCTTCAACGACATGAAGCAGGCCCGTCCCGACCGTCGCCCCGTCATATTCCATCGTTGGGGCGGTCTTGGCAGCCACCGTTATCAGATCGGGTTTTCCGGTGACACCTTCATCACATTCCCGACTCTTGCCTTCGAGCCTTATTTCACTTCTACCGCATCGAATGTGGGCTATGCCTACTGGGGACACGACCTCGGCGGCCATATGATCGAAGGCCGAGGAGACCCCAATGATGCAGAGCTACTTCTCCGCTGGATGCAATTCGGCGTATTCACACCCATATTCCGTACTCACGCCACCAAAGACCCTCTGATAGAACGCCGCATATGGACCTACGACAATTTCGATGACCTCAACGCCACTGTCAAGCTCCGCTATGCCATATTCCCCTATCTGTACACAATGGCACGCAAGACCTACGATACCGGCATAGGCATGGTGCGTCCCATGTACTACGAATATCCCGAGCTCGACGAGGCTTACGCCCGCGAAGGCCAGTACTATTTTGGCGACGATATCATTGTATCGCCTGTAGTCACCCCCGCCACAGACGGCATCAGCCGTCAGGAGGTATGGCTTCCCGATGGCGCATGGTGGTCGCCTGCTCACGCACAGCTCCTCAAGGGCAACGCCGTGCACACACTCGACTACACCCTTCAGCAGATTCCTTATTTCATGAGACAAGGCTCAATCATAGTGAATAATCCCCCCGAAGTCAAGAAAGTAACCGAGCGTCCCGGACGTCTCATTCTTAATGTCATCGGAGGCGCCGACGGAAAGGGTCAGCTCTACGAAGACTCCGGCGACAGCAACGACTACGCCACCGTATATGCCACCACCGACTTCACTCAGACAGTGAAAGGCCGCAAAACCACCGTCAAGATAGCACCGCGCGAGGGTTCATATCCAGGCATGCCCACCCAACGCGCCTACGAACTGCGCTATTTCGGCCCGAAAGTAAACAAAGCCGCAGTCAACGGCAAAAAAGCCACCGTTTCATACGATCCGGCCACCGCTTGCTCCACTATCGCAATCCCAACTCTTCCCTGCGATAAAGCGATAACCGTCGATCTCGAAAACGCCAAATAAGCCTATCGGCATACGGTAAAATCGGCCCCCGCGAAACCCTATGGTTTCCGGGGGCTTTTATTTAATATACACTATTGCGAAGTTATCAACAGCTCGAACGTTTTTTTGCCTTAACACACTGCATTTAGGGATTTTCGCAGTATTTTTGCAGTCTATGAACAGCGATATCATACGTTTACTGCCCGACTCGGTGGCCAACCAGATTGCCGCCGGCGAAGTGATACAGCGACCCGCGTCGGTCATCAAGGAACTTGTCGAGAACGCCGTCGACGCAGGTGCCACGGCCATCACCATCGTTATAAAAGATGCCGGCCGCACTCTCATACAGGTAATCGACAATGGAGCAGGCATGTCGCCCACCGATGCGCGCATGGCATTCGAGCGGCACGCCACAAGCAAGATATCTTCGGCCGAAGACCTCTACAGCCTTCACACCATGGGATTTCGTGGCGAGGCGCTCCCATCTATAGCGGCAGTCGCACAGATCGACCTACGCACAATGCGCGAAGGCGATACCGTCGGCACACGCCTGATGATATCGGAGTCACGCTTCGAAGGTCAGGAACCGGTATCGTGCGTGCCCGGAACCAACATGAGCGTAAAGAATCTGTTTTTCCACATGCCCGCACGCCGCAAATTCCTCAAGAAAGACAGCGTGGAACTCGGGCACATCATGCGCGAATTCGAACGCCTGGCCTTGGTCAACACCGGCATAGACTTCACCCTCATCCACAACGATGTGACCCTTCACCAATTCATGAAGGGCACTTTCAAGCAACGGATCGGCGCACTTTTCGGCAAAAACACCGAGGGACAGATAGCTGAAATCAACACAGAGACATCGTTGGTGAAGATAACCGGATTTGTTGGAATGCCTCGTTTTGCTAAAAAACGTGGTTTCGCACAGTTCTTTTTTGTCAACGGACGAAACATGCGGCATCCCGCCTTCCATCGTGCGCTCATGAACACCTACGAGCCGCTTGTGGCACCCCAGTCGCAACCATCGTACTTCATAAACTTTGAGGTAGATCCTTCTACCATCGATGTGAACATACACCCACAGAAGCACGAAATCAAATTCGAGCACGAGCAAGCCATAATGCAGATACTCCTGGCGGCTGTCCGCGAAACGCTTGGCAAGACCCAGGCGGCCGGTGCGCTCGACTTTGACGCTGAAGAAGCCCCGGATATTCCTATTTTCGACCCGTCGGCCGAAGCTCCTATGCCCGACGAAATGGCCGATGAAACATTCAATCCATTCCGCCCGGCATCCGACAATCCCATACGGGAAAGTTCTCCCCGTACCTGGACTCCCAGCCCGGCACCGGCCACCGATTGGGAAGCACTCTACTCCAACTTCACAAAAAAACGCGACGACGCCTTTGCTGAAATTCCGGCAGAAGACATCCCCGAGGAACATCCCTCGAAGCTTTTCACCGAAGAACCGGCTACAGAAGACAGCGGCATACGGCCTACCGCCTGCTTCCAACTGCACGACGGCTACATAGTCACACCATCGAAATCCGGCATCATGGTAATCTCGCAGCACCGGGCGCACGTACGAATTCTATACGACCGCTTTATGCGGCAAATGGAGGGCGGCCCGGTACCTTCACAGCAACTTATTTTCGGAGAAGACTTCGAACTATCCCCGTCGGCATCGGCCCTTCTCGAACAGGCTACCGACATTCTCACCGAAGCGGGATTCTCCACATCGCGCAATGGAGACAACCGCTGGACATTGACATCCGTGCCGGCTGCACTTTCCGGGGGAAAAGCCGTCGAAGCACTGATGAGCATACTCGACGACGTTTCGGCCGACATACTTGTCGATCCGACAGCGTTCCGGAGCCCCGTTGCTCTCGCCATGGCGCACAGCGCAGCCATTTCCGGCTCCCAGCCTCTCACACCGGCCGAAATGGAAAGCATCATCGCCGACCTCTTCCGCAGTGCCGAACCGTCGTTCACCCCCGACGGACTTGCAGTGATGACGATTGTGGACTCCAACGAATTAGCATCCCGCCTCCAATGAGCACAATCCGCCTCATACTCAGTCTATCGGCCATACTGTTCGCCACATTGTGGGCCGAAGGTCGCCGGGCACCCGAGGCATTCAAAGATCTCGACCGCCAGCTCGAGCTGCGCCCTGTGCACCTTGCCAAGCGTCAGAAGCATATCGATAGCCTCACATCAAAGCTAAGTACGCAGGAGAGCAACCACAGGCTTCTCGCCGCCATAGCCGAAGCATACTCCGGCTTCGACAACGACTCTGCATTGGTATACCTCACCCGTGCTATCGAAAATTCACGTGGAGTACACCGCAACCACTATATATGGAAGAGAAGTTCCCTGTTGCCTCTGGCCGGATTTTTCCAGAATGCCGAGAGCGACTTCTCCGCCATAGACCCCGACAGTGTTCCCATGCACCTTCTCCCGTCGTACTACGACGCCGGCCGACAGCTATACAGCTATCTCAGCGCATTTTTCAACTCATATCCCGACATCAAGGCGAAATACTCAGCCAAAGCCTTATACATGCAGGAAAAGCTACTTGGCACACTGCCACAGGAAAGCGCCGACTACAAATTCAACCTCGGGGAGTACTACTTCCTCACAGGAAGCTATGTAAAGGCAAAAGTATTGCTGCAAGAGCTTATCGACAACATGCCGGAACATAGCAAATTCTCCGCCCGTGCAGCCCACCACCTTGCGAGCATAGCACATACCGAAGGCGATGACGACTCCTATGCCTACTATCTTGCCCTTTCCGCTATAGCCGACCTGAAATCGGCAACCCGCGAAGTAGCCTCCCTTCAAGAACTCGGCGTACAGCTGCACACACGAGGCGACGTATCGCGCGCATACCACTATCTGTCGACAGCCGTAGAAAACGCGGTCGAATGCAGAGCACCGCTCCGCATGATCGAAAGCTCCAAGTCGCTGCCATTGATAGAGCGGGCACATAGCGCGAGCATACAGAAATGGCGCCGAAACATGTACATGGTAGTGGCCATGCTCGCTCTTTTGCTTCTTGGCCTGGGTGTGACATTGTTCCTGCTGCGCCGTGAGATGAAAAAAATGGCCAACCTGCAAATAAAACTCCGCGCGGCCAACACCGCGAAGGAAGTGTACATAAGCCGGTTCTTGCAGCTATGCTCTATCTACATGGACAAACTCAACCAATTCTGCAAGATAAGCGCCCGTAAAATCGCAGCAGGACAGACCGATGAGCTCTACCGCATGGTTAAGTCCGGTAAATTCATCGAAGAACAGAGCAACGAGTTCTACCAGGTTTTCGACAGTGCATTCCTACACATTTATCCCGGCTTTGTCGATGAGGTAAACGCCCTACTGCTACCCGACTGTCAGATAGAACTGAAAGACGGAGAGAAGCTCAACACCGACCTCCGCATCCTCGCCTTTATGCGTCTTGGCATCGAGGAAAGCGCACGCATCGCCCAAGTGCTTAATTATTCGTTAAATACAATCTACGCGTATAGAAACCGCCTGAAAGCACGTGCTATAAACCGAGATACTTTCGAAGCCGATATAATGAAAATCGACTCTGCAACTTAAGCGCATATTTATATTTTCAGAGCAAAAATCCCCATGTTATAGCCTGATAACGTGGGGATTAATATTCACAGACATTTATATCTGTCCGTAATTCCTTTATATAGTATTGACATCGCGCTCCAAGTTGTTGTAATTTTGTATCACAAAGATAAATACACGATATTTAGTTTTAGGGTTAGTATAGATTGTTAGTACTTAATGTCTCCCATCTAATTTATCATCACATCCGATAGAACCACTGTCTCCTGGCATATGCCGTGGACGACGAGGGTTCGACTCATCTGATGATTGAATGGAAAATGTGTTTTATGTTAGTTATGTAATTGTTTTAAGCCAATTAAAACGCGACAAGGCGCCCTCGTGAGAAGGCGCCTTGATTGTTATCCGGCTCTACAGACACACTTTTTTTGTACCTTTGCAGCCGAAATGGAAAGACACGCTAAAATAGCCGCCATACAGCAGCGGCTCAAACCATGGATGTTCCCGATAGCAATGGTACTGGGAGTTATCTTCCACAGCTATATCTATAAAGTGGAATGGATTGTACCCTACCTCATATTCACCATGCTCACCATCACCTTCTGCCGCGTAAAGCCTCGGGAGTTCGACCTCAGCCCCATGCTTTGGATTATGCTTGCGGTGCAGATAATCGGGGCCATCGGTGTATACGTGGCCCTGAAACCGCTAAATTCCGATGTGGCACAGGCCACCTTCATATGCGTGCTATGCCCCACAGCGACAGCCGCACCGGTGGTCACAGGCATGCTCGGAGGGAGCATACCGCGTGTGGCTGCATTTTCTGTCATCAGCAACCTTGCCGTAGCCATTCTTGCTCCGGCTCTATTCACATGGGTGGGAAATAATACAGAACTCAGTTTTATTGAAGAATTTACTTCCATAGCGCTCAAAGTGGCGCCTATGATAGTTTTTCCTTTATTGGTGGCATTCCTGCTCTACTTCTTTGCGCCCAAGGCTCATGCCGCAGTAGCCAAAGTACAGGGAATCTCCTTCTATCTATGGTCAATATCTCTCATTGTGGTAGTCGGAAGAGCTGTATCCTTTGTAATGGCCGAACCCGCCGGAGCCATTCCACAGATGATCGCAATGGCGATTGCAGCAGGTGCTGTATGTGCCATTCAATTCATAATCGGACGCAAGGTAGGCCGTCGGTACGGCGATCCTGTCTCCGGCGCGCAAGGACTGGGCCAGAAAAACACCGTGTTAGCAGTATGGATGGCTCTGACCTATCTCAATCCCATCTCATCGGTCGGCCCCGCCGCGTATATCGCATGGCAAAACACCATAAACTCTCTGCAGATATATTTCAAGACCAAAAGAGACATCCATAAAAACTGAACATTTACAGCATCCCGGTGTTGAAATCATAAGGACAGCACGGCAGGACAAGCGCCTTGTCGCCAAAATTTTCTTTCTATGGCAAGCATGTTAGAGCAACTTATGGAACTGCCCCTTCTGAAAGGTGCAAGTATATCGACAATGTCGAAAATTGTCGGAGAATCAAAGTTCCATTTTCTTAAATATCCCGCCGGTGAGACCATAATAAACGCCGGCGACAAATGCGAACATATCACATTTATCCTTTCCGGTAGCATCCGGTCAACAATCGAGAACGCCAACGGACGCTTCTCCGTAAGCCAGACACTTACCGGTCCGACTGTGGTTTCTCCCGACTTTTTGTTTGGCAAAACTACCCGCTACCCATTCACCGCCAAGGCCATCGACAGCGTAAGCATACTCCAGATATCCAAATACGACTTCATCCACATCCTCGACAGCGACCATGTGTTCCTGTTCAATTTCATCAACACACTGTCGGTCGACGCTCAAAAAGGCATTGGCGGTCTGATGTCTCTAACCACTGCCGATGTCGCCCAACGAATTGCATATTGGATTTCAGCCCTCACACAAAATTCAGGCACCGACATTGTGCTCACCTGCCGGCGCCGCGATTTGTGCTCTCTCTTCAGCGTGCAGCGCAACACTTTCGACAGTGCTTTGGAAGGATTGGCAAGTAAGGGAATACTGGAATACGACACCCGTGAACTCCGAATACTCGATCGTCGAAAACTCCTGGCCCTGCTTGAGACCAGCCACGAAGACTCCGACGAATAAACCTTTTTCAGCTCTGCAGGCAACACCGCTCACCGACAGCTTGACCAAAATAAAAGGCTCCATCTCGCGATGGGGCCTTCTATTTCAACCGTCCGGTTGCTATAACCGTCCGGAACTAAAACAAACCTTGGAAAATGCAGCGTAACGTGGTATCCTTTATTGGCGCCCATTTAGTTATTCCTGATACCTCCCGGACGCCGGACACCTCGATCCTATCGGAAATCGCTGTCCAAATTATCGAACCATTATAATCTTTGCAATACAAAGATACGCACCACTTGCGAGCTTCTGCCACCAACAAAACGCTTTTTCTCGGAAATATAAATATTTTTTATCAGTATATTTTTAATATCCTGCAAGTTAGCAATTGTTAAATATAAACATTAATATAGAATTATACTTGATTATATCCGAAGGAAATGTTACTTTTGCACCCGTACTAACCCCCTGTAATGCTCCCCATTTTGACAAGACTTCTGTTGATACTATCCTTTATGCTGTCGGTGATTTATTCATCGGCCCGGACACGTATAACCGACCTCGATCCATACCTTTTCGGGGACTCTCTTGAGATTGTACGAAGTTCCAGCTATCCTGACAGTCTAAAAAAAATCCGCAAAAACAACCGGCCGTCAGCCAAGCGAGTCAGAGCGGCGCAGGATCTTGGCGACTTCTTCATGGAGCGACACACCGACTCGGCATTCATCTATTGGAATATTGCCAAGGACGAGGCTACGGCACTCGGACTCGATGACGAAGCCATGCGCATACGCATGAAAATCGACAGCCGCATGCAATTTATAGGCATGGGAGCCGACGGATACACCGATTTCAAAACGATCGATCCATCCGGCTTTTCCCCGGAATTGAAAAGAGCCTACTATCTGGCAGCTAGCGAAATGTACCACAACCTCTCTTTGAAATACCCTGACTCCAAACAAAAGAACCGCCTGATTTCCAAAACTGTTGAGGCTATCGACTCTCTCATTCCATACTACTCAGCCGATAATCCCATACACAGCTATCTATATGCATACCGCAGTCTGATAACAGGCAACAAATCGATAGCGGCAGCCTCGCTTGCAGAGATTCTGCCGAGTCTTACCCATCGGCCGTCGCATTATATATATGCGCTCTACATGCTTGCCGAGTTCTACAAAGACAATCCTAACAGACGCGACGATTACCTATCGTATCTCTCCCAGGCCGCCATAGCCAGTCTACGAAAGGGCGTTATAAATCCAAGTATAACAGCGGAGCTTGGACGCGAACTGTATATCAATGGCGACCGTAAACGAGGAGCACGATGCATAAACCTTGCATTCAGTGCAAGCGATAACGAACTCGGCATATATCACATGCGAAATACCAGCGAGTATGCTCCCATGCTTGCCGGAGGCGATAATCGCGAACTGATGATGCGCAATGTGGCATCGGCCTTCCTTCTTTTAGTCATCGCTGCACTATGTATATTCCTGATAGACAGCCGACGGATGGCGAGAAAGCAAGCGGTTGCGCACAATAAAACGATAGCTGATCTCAAAGCCGAGACCACAGAACTGCGCACAGAATGCCGCAGCTACCTATCGCTGGCATTCTTAGCTCTGGAAGGACTTAAAGACCTAAACCGATACGCACATCGGAAATTGACTGCCGGACAAGCAAAAGACCTCTTCAAGGATCTGGAGCAGGGAACATTTATGCAGTCCCAGACCGACCGATTCTTCGAGGAACTCGATTCGTTGTTTCTCAAATCCGAGCCCGATTTTCTCAATAAGCTAAACAGCCTGCTCCAGCCCGAACAAAGACTCGAATTAATGCCAGGGAACCGCATGTCGCCGGAGTTAAGAATCGCAGCACTGATGCATCATGGAATTACCGACAGTTCACGAATAGCATCTGTGCTGGGGCTGTCGCTCAACACCGTCTACACATATCGGAATCGGCTCAAAGGACGGGCAATCGACCGCTCTACATTCGAAGCGGAGCTTGCTAATATCTAAGATTACACCTATAATAAGACTTATATTTAGCCTAAAACCACAAAGTTTTATATTATTGAGAGTAAGTACTTTACGGCAAAATACTCTTTATATTTATTTATATTGCATTTGTTTTATTGCAGACTCCGTTGCTTTCCGGCCTAACTTTGCAGTGTAAATAAATTTTGGTCTAAGATATAAAAGGTTAAAACAAAGAATTAGGACAAAGATTTTTATAGGATAAGAAAAATGGTTTTAGGTATTTAGTGTTAGAATCACTACTGAAAAAGGCGGACCGTGAGGTTCGCCTTTTTCAGTGGAGTTCACATCGCGGAAATGCATCGATAAAGCTACCAGGAGTACAATTAAATATCTTTACCCCTCTTTTTGATGCATATCGGGCGATATCTATATAGCTGCGGAATGCCACAGCAAAACTCTCTACAATCATATGAAGCCGGTATCCCTTGTATTCATGTCGAACACGTGCTTTTTCCTCGGCGCCATCGGTGTAGAAATGTTCCTGAACCGACACAACTTCATTATCGTCGGAAACCGATAGAGTCTTCATCCATGAGTGATCAGCTCCGACAATATCTATCTCTCTAAAACCCACCGCGATAGCCAGCATGATGGCAGGAATGAGTACATTTCGCGGACGCGGCATGGCAAGATTGAGACGGTATAAAACATCGCTTATACAGTCGAAACCCTCAGCTCCGACGGCATTAAAGCCTTCCACGGCCACAGTTCCGGGACCAAGTATTGTACGTACCTTGGAAACCAAGGATGCCGGAACAAACAATGTCATAGCCCAATCGACACTTCTCAACGATTTCCACAGCAACTCGAGATTGGCATCGGAAGCCCCACTGAAAAAATGAGGGTCGGCCAACACATAGTATCTCGGACGCAGTTTGGCAAATACCGGCGCGTTTGCAGCAAAATTCACAGCCATAGTAGGCACAGAACACAGCAAATCCATATGCGCATCGATGGTACTGTTGAGCGACGGGCCGTTACCCATCACTATGATCCTGCCGCCATCGGCCGAACTACTCACTGTCGGACGACGGGATTGAAGCACCACCTTGCCAAGACTTTTAACGGTCTGGAATATCTTATCACTTATGTTCATAAACTCGATTCGTCGTATACATGGGTGCGAAGATATTCTGTGACCGGAGTCGGCCTATAATCCACATCGCGGCACAAAGCCGAGCAGTCGAACGTACGCTGCGTCGTAAACCTACGATAGAGACGTCGGCCGTACAGAATGCGTCCAAACCACAGCTGTCCTTTGGTACTTAGCGTCGACACATGTTTTTCCCTCATTCTGAACGCAAGGCTATCGACAAGCTCACGAAACATGGGATTAGCCCCATCTGTAACATTGTACACAGCCTCTTGAGCGCCACCTTTCACCAGCGCAGCCACTGCCTGAGCAACATCCGTGGCATGAACCACACTTACGCGGGCGTCATTTCCGGCAAAATGCATCAGATAGCCTTTCCAGATTTTTTCAGTCAGTTCCCGCGGCCACCCGGTCATACCGGTACCTATGATATCGGCACACCTTAGCACCACCGGAGCCTTCGAGGCCGCAGCGCACTCGCTCCGGAAACGACTCTCAAGCGTATGCCAGTCGGATTGCTCATCGACCGGAGAATCCTCGGCAATAAGCGTGCCCTCCTGCAGGGAATACACATCGACCGACGACAACATGACACAACAATCGGCATCGGCTGGAGACGACACAAACTCGCATCCGGGCATAGCCCGCCTCATGTATGGCTCCACAAAAGCACGTTCGGGTGCATATAAATAGACTTTCATCAGGAAAAGTGATAGAATATCATCATAACAATTGCTGAAACTCACGCATGGTGCTGATTCAGCATAATACATCAAGCCAGCATAAGCTTAGGGCTTTCAAGATACAAAATTACAAAAACATCGCGAAAGCACACATTTTTTCCGTTTTTATGCAGTTTGCGGCATTCGAAACACAATTCTAATTAGTAACTTTGTAGTTCATAAACCAATCTCAAATCATCTTCTTTCCGACCATGGCATTTTTCGACCGTTTCGGGGGCAAAAAGAAGCCCAAGCCCCAACTCACTCCAGAAGAAATAAATCGACTTGTGGAAGAGGCTGACCGCCTATGCGAAAACGAAGAATACGCACGTGCATTCGACCTCGACAGCAAAGCCGCAGAGGCTGGCAATGCCCGCGCTCAGACTCACATGGGATGGTACTACGAGAATGGCTGCGGAGCGCCTCAGGACTATAACAGGGCATTCGAATGGTATTCTATGGCAGCCAAGCAAAACTTTGCCCCGGCTCAATACTGCATCGGCACTTGCTTCGAAGAAGGCATCGGCACTACCGTCGACCTTACCAAAGCTATCGAATATTATACTTTAGCTGCCAACCAAGGACTTCCCGAAGCAGTAGAGGCACTCGACCGCATCGGAAAGACGCAGCACGAAGAGCCAGCTTTAAACGAAATACAGATTCAACGGATAGCCAATGAGGCTCGCCGCCTATTTGTACAGGAACGCTACGACGAGGCCATCGACCAAGCTCGTACCGGTGCTTCATACAATCATCCCGAAGCCATGCACGTGCTTGGATGCTGTCTTCTTCACGGCCTCGGAACAGAAGTCGATATAGAAGGCGCCGAGAAATGGCTGTCCATGGCTGCCGATGCCGGATTCCATCCCGCCATGCTCGAGTTAGGGCTTGCATATGCCCAGGGGCATACCTTGCGTAAAGATCTCGCAGCCGCAGCCAATCGCTTCGAAGCAGCGGTAAATGCCGGAAGCACATCGGCATACTTCCATCTGGGACAATGCTATGAATACGGCGAAGGAATGTCACGCGACATATCCAACGCCATCGACCTCTATCGCAAAGGTGCCGAAGCCGGCGATGCTGCCGCACAGTTTGCGCTTGGCCAGTGCTACATGACAGGAACAGGAGTCGAAGAGGACTACGAGGCAGCTTCACGACTGTTCAAGGCATCCGCCGACCAAGGCTACGAGAACGCCCGCGAAGGGCTTGCGCTTCTCGACCAATTGCAGAGCGGAGCCGATACAGAAATAATGCAGCAGAAACTGGCCGACGCCGAGAAGTTCATTGCCGACCGCAACTACGATGCCGCCAGGCCTCTTGTCGAAGAATGCGCCGAAGTCGGCATGCCTCATGCGCAGGCACTCCTGGGCGATTTCTATCGCAAAGCTCTGGCCGGATATCCCCGCGACTCCCGAAAAGCCCTCGAATGGTACCGTCATGGTGCCGACGGTGGCGATGTAGACGCAATGGTCGGTGCGGCCGCTATACTTGAGACCGACGGCAAAGACGCCGACATAGCCGAAGCAGCCCGATATTATGAAGCCGCCGCAGAAAAAGGCAGCATCGAAGCGGCATACCGTCTTGGACAGATTTATGAGAATGGCCGCGGAGTAGGCAAAGATGAAACCATGGCTTTCGCATGGTATCTACGGGCTGCGGATGCCGGCGATGCCATATCGCAACGCCTCATCGGGGCAATGTACGAGAGCGGTCGTGGCGTCGACACCGATACCGATGCAGCTCTCGAATGGTATCGGAAAGCGGCCGCTAACGGCGATATTGCAGCGAAAAAAGCTGTGGAGCGCCTCTCGGCACCCGTATCACCCAAAACCGAGACCGAAGATCAGACCGACGAAACGCCCGGCGCACCTCTCTCCGACGAGGAAATAGTGCATCTCATCGTACTATCCAACAAATACTACGACGCCGGGAACTATGAGGCTGCCGTAGATATCGACCGCAAACTCACTCTCCAGAAAGTACCTCGCGGAATGAATGCCCTCGGCTGGGATTATTATAAAGGCCATGGCGTACCACAGGATGTGGCCAGAGCCTTCAATCTTTTCCTCGAAGCGGCCGAAGCCGGAGAACCCCGCGCCATGATCAACCTTGCATGGTGCTACCACGACGGCGACGGCGTGGCGCAAGACAAAACCGAAGCAATGCGGTGGTTCAAGCGTGCCGCCGATGCCGGATGGCACGCAGGCTTCTTCGCCCTGGGTGCAAGATACAGCCTCGGCGACGGTGTGGAGCAAAACGACGACGAGGCCGTCCGTCTATGGCAAAAGGCAGCAGACCTCGGCAATCCGTCGGCATACTACTGCCTTGGTGTCCACTATGCGGAAAACTCCGACCCCGACTACAACAAAGCGTTCAAACTATACCTAAAGAGCGCCTTGCTCGGTATCGGCACCGGAGCATATCAGGTAGCGCACATGCTCCAGAATGGAATCGGATGCACATCCGACATCGACCGTGCAATCTACTTCTACCGTGTCGCAGTAGCACTTGAAGTAGAGGAAGCCCGAGAGGCACTCGAAGAGCTCGATGTCCACGTGCGTCTAAGCGAAGAAGAACGTCAGGACGCCACCAATAAAGCGTCCGAAACATATAGCACCGACCGCGACAAAGCCGGTGAATACGCGCTACTCCCTGCCGTGATGGGCGACCCGTGGGCTGCCGAAATTCTGGCTCTATCGCTGGCATACGGCTCGTTTGTAGACGACCGCCGGGCGTCAGAGATGTTCAGGATGGCTGCAGAAGGAGGTCTCAGCGCCAGCCAGCACAACCTCGGATGGCGCTACGAAAAAGGTATTGGTGTCGACGTCGACCCAATCGAGTCTGCATACTGGTATGCCAAAGCAGCCGAAAACGGCAACGCTGCGGCTATGTCGTGCTATGCATGGTGTCTCACCATCGGTTTTGGAGTAAAGAAAGACTATGCCGCAGCCCGTCAATGGTACATCCGCGCCGGCGAACTCAACGACGCCCGAGCCTTCTACAATCTCGGTGTCATGTGCGAGCGTGGCGAAGGCGGTCCTATAGACTACGAAGAGGCTCGGCGACTATATCGTAAAGCCGCCGACCTCGACTACGAGGGCGCCGAGCAAGCCATCCGTAATATCGAAGGTAAGAAAAATCCCACAGGCTCTCCCGAGGAGCTTCTCGCAAACGAAGCCGACCGTCTGTACGACGAGGGACAGTATGACCAAGCTTTTGCCAAAGCGCTCAAACCGGCCGACGCCGGCAATCCCGTGGCGGCTCAGATCGCAGGCCTATGCTACGAATTTGGCCGCGGCACGGACAAAGACATGGTCAAGGCTGTAAGATACTATAAAATAGCGGCCGAAGCTGGGCTTTCCACCTCACTTCTCAACCTTGGAGTCGCCTACCAATATGGCGAGGGCGGCCTCGATATAGACCTCAAAAAAGCCGTCGATCTCTATCGTAAAGCGGCAGAAAAAGGCGACCGCATAGCCCAATGCAACCTCGGTTACTGCTACGAGCAAGGCGATGGTGTAGAAAAAGACATGTCGCTGGCTGCTTACTGGTACCGAAAAAGTGCCGATCAAGACTGGGGACGCGCCCAGGCATATCTGGGCGAATGCTACGAAAAAGGCTGGGGACTCGATGAAAACCACAAAACGGCGCTCAATCTATACTTCAAAGCGGCATCCAACGGTCACCCATATGGCCAGATGCGTCTCGGCCGTTGCTACGAATATGCCATCGGTACATCTAAGAATATCGATGAAGCCATCAGATGGTATAAGAAAGCAGCCGAAGGAGGCAATGAATTTGCAAAAAAACGGCTTAACGAACTACAGGCAGCACAAAAGAGTGGAATACCTTACGAAGTGGTGGAGCAAGGCCGTAAAGCCGACGAAGCCTATGGTGCCGGACGCTACGACGAAGCATTCCGACTCGCACGCAACCCTGCCGAGGCCGGCGATCCACGCGCATGCGAGGTAATGGCCCTATGCTATGACTTCGGTAACGGCACAGCCTCCGACATGGTGCAGGCAGTGAGGTTCTACAAAGTATCGGCAGCCGCAGGCATGTCGGTATCGCAGCTCAATCTCGGCGTTGCATATGAGAATGGCGATGGCGGCCTCACGCGCGACTATGTCAAGGCTGCCGAGCTATACCGCGCCGCCGCCGAGCAAGGACATCGCATAGCACAGTGCAATCTTGGCTGGTGCTATGAGAAAGGGCTTGGAGTACCCAAGGACATGACTCTCGCCGTGAAGTGGTATGCGCAAAGCGCCGATCAGAACTGGCCACGCGCACAACTCAACCTCGGCACATGCTATGAATTCGGCAAAGGCGTTACAGAGGACCATCAGAAAGCAGTAGAGTTCTACCGTGCGGCCGCCGAGCAAGGCAACAGCATAGCTCAGTGCAACCTCGGATGGTGCTACGAAAGTGGCAAAGGCATAGCACAGAACTTTGCAGAGGCTGCCGAGTGGTACCGGAAGAGCGCTGCCCAAGGATGGGCAAGAGCACAGGCATATCTGGGAGAACTCTACGAGAAAGGAAACGGCGTTCCACGCGATATAGCAAAGGCAATCGAACTATACCGGGCCTCTGCCGAGCAGAACTATGCCTACGGTCAGTGCGCCCTTGCCCAATGCTATGAAAACGGAACAGGTGTGCCGCGCGACATCAAACGCGCTCGCGAACTCTATAAACAAGCCGCCGAAAACGGTAACGAATTTGCAAAAAAACGTCTAAAAGAACTCTGATAAATGAAAAAAACAACACTTGCACTCACGGCACTGCTCTCAGCCTTGTGTGCATCGGCCACCGAAGCACCACTCTGGCTCAGAAACACGGCCATCTCGCCCGATGGCAAGACCATAGCATTTACTTATAAGGGCGACATATTCACTGTTCCAACCAATGGTGGAACAGCCACACAGATCACATCCGACGAAGCCTACGACACCACCCCTCTGTGGAGCCCCGACGGTACCCGCATCGCATTCTCGAGCAATCGCGAAGGTTCTGCCGATATTTTCGTAGCCCCTGCAAAGGGCGGTACTCCCGTGCGAATAACCACTCATAGTGGCGCAGAGACCCCTTTGGCATGGCTCAACGACTCCACAGTGCTTTTCTCGGCCGACCTGCACCCCTCGCACCATGCCTTGAACGATGCATTCTTTCCTCAGACATACACCGTCACCGCGCGCCCGGGCATGCGCCCGAAGTTGTTTCTGCCCCTTGCCATGCGTGCAGCATCGGTGCGCGATGGCAAAGTATTATTCGAAGAACGTGCCAGCTACGAAAACGAGTGGCGTAAACACGAAACCTCCGCGGGAACTCCCGATCTCTATCTCTACGCCGACGGCAAATTCACCAAGGTAGCATCTTTCAAGGGCAGCGACCGCAACCCCGTATGGCTCGGTGCCGACCACTTTGCATATCTAAGCGAACAGGACAGCACCCTCAATATCTTCGATGCCTCGCTCGACGGTAAGAAAGCCGTCCAGCTCACCAACTTCAAAGGCAACCCTGTGCGCCACCTCTCGGCCAGTGCCGACGGCAAGACTCTTGCCTTCAGCTACGATGGCGAAATCTACACCCTCAACCCCGGAGCACAGCCTCATAAGGTAAATGTCGACATTGTGGCCGACAAATACAACTCCGACCACGTGCGCCGCTACATCAGCGGAGGTGCCGAAAGCATGGCAGTGTCACCATCGGGCGACGAAGTCGCCTTCACTGCCCGTGGCGACATCTATGTCACTTCCGTAAAGTACAAAACCACCAAACGCATTACCGACACCCCGGCTCAGGAGCGTGTGGTAGACTTCTCGCCCGATGGCCGCACTCTGGTCTATGACTCTGAGCGCGATGGCATGTGGCAGCTATTCACAGCCAAGATAAAGGATGACAAGGAAAAATCATTCGCATACGCCACCGACATAATCGAAGAACCACTCTACCGCAGCGACCGCACGGCTCAGCAACCGGCATTCAGCCCCGACGGCAAAAAAGTGGCTTTCCTCGAAGACCGCACCGAGCTGAAAGTAATCGATCTGGATACAAAAAAGGTGACCACCGCGCTCGACGGAAAGTATAATTATTCCTACACCGACGGCGACATATCCTTTGAATGGAGCCCCGATAGCCGCTGGTTTCTCATCGACTACATCGGCGAAGGCGGATGGAACAACACCGACATCGCCCTCGTAAGCGCCGACGGCAGCAAGGTTATCGACCTTACCGAAAGCGGCTACTCCGACTCCAATGCCAAATGGGCTCTCGACGGAAAAGCGCTCACCTACACCACCGGACGATTCGGCTATAAGAGCCACGGCAGCTGGGGCAATGAAAATGATGTGATGATAATGGTGCTCGATCCCGAAGCATGGGATAACTTCCGAATGACAGAGGAAGAAGCCGAACTTGCAGAAAAGGCTAAGGACGATACCGACAGCACAGCGGACGACAAGGATAAAAAAGACAAGAAAGACAAAAAAGGCAAGAAAGATAAAAAGAAATCCGACAGCGACACCAAGCCGGCAATCACATTCGATACCGACAACCGCCAGTACCGCATGCGCCGCCTCACCGGTGGATCTTCTCGTCTGGGCGATTACTATCTATCTCCAAAGGGCGACAAACTCTACTACATGGCTGCATCGACCGAAGGCGGTTATAACCTCTACTGCCGCAATCTGCGCAAAGGCAGCACCGAAGTTCTGGCCTCGGGCAAACGCGGCGGCATTGTTCCCGACAAAAAGGGCGAGAACCTGTTCCTCATCAGCGGCAGCGGAATGAGCAAGATAAACCTCGCATCCGGCAGCTCCGAGTCCATCGAATTCGAAGCTCCCTACGACCGTCATCCATCGCTTGAGCGCGACTACATCTACACTCACGCATGGCAGCAGGTCAAAGATAAATTCTACGACGCCAACATACACGGCATCGATTGGGAAGGATATGGCAAGAACTACCGTAAATTCCTGCCCCACATCGACAATAATACCGACTTCGCAATAATGCTCAGCGAACTGCTCGGCGAACTCAATGCATCGCACACCGGTGCACGCTACTACTCCGGCGGGGCACCCATGTCCACAGCATCGCTTGGTGCATACTACGACTTCTCTTATGACGACGACGGCGTCCGCATAGCCGAGATTCTGCCACGAGGACCATTATCCGACAAGAGCGCAGGAGTATCTGCCGGCGACATCATCACTGCGATCGACGGTGTGACCATCAGCGCCGGAAGCGACTTCTATCCCTTGCTCGACGGAAAAGCCGGCAAAAAAGTACGTCTGGCGCTTACAAAAGCCGATGGCTCGAAAACATCTGCCGTAGTAAAACCGATTTCCGGCGGCGCCGAAGGCTCCATCATCTATCAGATGTGGGTTGAAAGCAACGAAGCGCTTGTCGACAGCCTTTCGGGAGGCCGCATAGGCTACGTGCATATACAGGGCATGGACAGCGAAAGCTTCCGCACAGCCTACGACCGCATCCTCGGCAAGCACCGCAACCGCGAAGCTGTGATTGTCGACACTCGTTTCAACGGTGGCGGCTGGCTGCACAACGATGTAGCTCTGCTTCTCTCGGGCCGCGAATACGTACGCTACACACCGCGTGGCCGCTACATCGGCTCCGATCCATTCTCGCAGTGGACAAAGCCGTCGGTAATGCTTGTGAACCAGGCTAACTATTCCGACGCGCACGGCACACCATACGTCTACAAAAACCTCGGCATAGGCAAGGTCGTAGGTTCTCCCGTGCCCGGCACCATGACTGCCGTATGGTGGGAAAATCAGGTCGATCCGTCGATTGTATTCGGTATCCCGCAGGTAACTTCTATCGGAGCCGACGGCAAGGTGCTCGAAAACACCCAACTACAGCCCGACGTAGAGGTATACAATACTCCAGCGGAAATTGTCACAGGAAACGACGCACAGATTTCAGCGGCAGTCGCCACACTTCTCGAACAACTCAAATGATTTCCGCAAGCTGAAATACTTGCGCAGAACTAAAAGCCCCGGCTTGCTCCTCTTGCGAGGATGAAGCCGGGGCTTTGTTTAATATTATGTGCTATAATTACTTGCGCGACATTGCGGCATCGACATCCGCGCGCAGGTCGTCATCCTGCTTATCGCGGCTTATGATAGTACCGTCAGGACCAAAAAGTATTATACATGGAATGCCGGAGATTCCATATAGATCGGTAGGTATGGTCTGTGCATCGATGATGCAGGGCCAAGGAAGCTCGTGCTGCTCGATGGCACGCTTGGTGTCTTCGGGCTTATCCCAAACAGCCACACCAAGCACCTCGAGGCCTTTATCCTTATACTTGTTGTATATATCCTTGAGTACAGCGGTCTGCCGTATGCATGGACCACACCAGCTCGCCCAGAAATCGACAAGAGTATAGTTGCCTTTACCAACATAATCGCTCAGACGGCTTGTCTTGCCATCGTAAGTCACCTCAAAGTCCACAAATTTCTGGCCTACCGAGGTAGCCTCACGCTTCTGAGCTGTTGCAAGCAGACCCTGCACACGCTGCGATTTTGCAAATTCCGGATATTTAGCCAATTGCTCACGCAGGCCAGGGGCGTCGAGTTGCGAGGCATCGCTCTGCAGAAAGTAGAACAGGCCAAGTACATTATCGGCATTCTCAGCTATGGCGCTGTCGAGTGCGGCATTATACTTTTTATAGATTTCAGCCTTTTCACCATCGGTAGGCGCCTGGCTGAAAGCATATGCCAAAGTCTTCATCTCCTGCGAGAATGAACGCATCTGGTCGTTGAGCATAGTACCGAAGAAATCGCCCTCCTTGCTACGGGCAATCGTTCCGCTCTCGAGCACAAAACCCGGTATTCGCGTACCGTCAACCACTACACGTGCCAGTATCGGCTCGTCGATATCGCCGGTAAACACAGCGGCACCTTCCGTCACAAGCACACTGTCGATCGACGCCCCGGTATCGTAGTTGATGAGACGTGCCATAGCCCCTTCATCGTCGGGTGTCAAGGGCACGATAATGCGGTAGGGTTCGGCCGTAGCCGAAGCAGCCGCGGCCAGTGTGGCCGCAGCTGCTATCACTCGTAATTTCAGGCTCATTTCTTATCCTTGCTCTTCTGGAGTTGACGTTCGAGCGCTTCGATGGCAAGATCGTAGGCCTCCTCGAAAGAGTCGGCTATCTTGGTTGCCACAGCTTCGCCATACTGGGGTGTTGTAATTTTCACTACAGCCTCTTTGTTCATGGCAGTTTCGGGCTTCACAACCTTGAGAGTGACGTCGACCGTTGCGATATCGGGGCAGCGGCGAGCGAGTTTGTCGGTCTTCTTGTTGATGAATTCAACGAGCTTATCGCTGATTTCGAAGTGGATTGCTTGAATTCTTACATCCATGGTTAATCCTCCTTGTTTAGTGCACGCGGGTGTGCGAGTTTGTAATTGTTTTGAAGTTCTTTATAGGAGAGGTGTGTATATCTCTGTGTGGTGGAGAGCGATGCATGCCCGAGCAACTTCTGCACGGCCATCAGGTCGGCCCCATTATTAAGCATATCGGTGGCGAACGAATGTCTCAGCACATGAGGAGAACGACGCGCAATATTAACGTCGGCGAGGGCCGTATGGACAGCATTGTACACTAACGCATAGTACACAGGACGCCCATCGGGCCGCACGAAGAAATTTTCCGGAGCCACCCCGGGAAGCAGTTCCGACCGCAGTGTACGGTAGTGTTCGATCATAGTGCTCAATTCAGTGCCGAAAGGAATTATTCTTTCCTTATTACGCTTTCCGAGCACTTTTAGTTCGCCCTTGGCAGTATCGACAGCGTCATCGCGTAGCCCTATCAGCTCGGCAGCACGCATGCCTGTAGAGTAGAACATGGTGAGGATTAGGGCATTCCTGGCGGTGGTGAAATCATCGGATTCACTGTCGAGCGAGTCGATTGTTTCCATCGAATCTTCCTGACGCATGAAGGGTGGAAGGTCCTTGGGCAACCGTGGTGTCACTAACCGCGCCGCTGGATTTGTAGCCAGGCCATGCCGACGACACAAATACCGGAAAAACGCACGCACCGATTGAATCTTGCGCACTATCGATACTGTCGACAATTTGGCCTCGGCAAGAGACGCCACCCACATACGTAGCTCGGCAAGAGTGGTATCGCGCGGATCGGACTCGCCAAGCCCAAGAGCCGTGCGACGGAACTCGCGCAATTCCTCCACATCGTGCCGATAGGCGGTCACGGTGTGCTGCGAGCGGGCGGCTTCGCCCTCAAGGTATCTGTAGAACGCTTCGTACAAAAGATTCGTGGGGCGGGTTGTGTAAAACTTATACGCGAATATAGACTTAAATTACCAAACAGACAAATTATCGCAGATATTTATCGCGATATTTTCGGGCAAGTTCCACCGGACTGTTCCGGACCACCGGTGTTTCGGCAGCCTTGCTCTGTGCCCATTGTCCTTCCCAAGCCTTGATAGCTTCCGTTGTGGCTTCCTCATCGAAATCGCGGCCATTTTCCATAGCCTCGATTACCGCCGAGGTAAACATGTTCCATCGCGTGCGATAGAAACTGTTCAAAAGGCCACTCCACTGCCGGTTGGCATAGTCGTTGAGTTTCTTATCGGTATATCCCCATATCGACAGGATGGTGCGTGCATTTTCCTCGTAGGCATCGGCTTCGGCAGGAGTCCTGCCATGACGACGTGCATCGGCAATCCACTGCGAGAGCGAGAACTGTGGGTCGGTAGACAGTAGCATGTCGAGATCCACGATTATGTCGTCGAGACGCTTTGCTTCTGCCTTGGCTGCTTCGATATTGCCATCGACATAAGCCTGGGTGAAACGGTCGCGTGTGTGATTAAACTCATTCCCAAGTGCCTGACGGGTCACATTCATCACATCGAAACGATAGGCTGCATTGTCGTCGACACCCTCGGCTTCAAGCAGAAGATCCAGCACTTTAAGCAGGTTTGCATCTTCATAGTGATAGCGCGGCGAGGTATACGAACCGTTGGGCTTTTCCAGTGCAGGGCGAGCGTTCGTAAGGCATGCATTACCCACATAGGTACGACCAAGATATACGCTGTCGACCATAAGTTGCCACGCTTCGGCCACCGTCGGGGCCTTGTCGCCACCGCGTGAACGGGCCCATATACCGGCCCATTCATTGGCTGTCATTGTCGGATTCCATGCTTTTGCAAGCATGAACTCATGCATGGCAGGATTACAGTCCAGGCCTTCGAGCGTACCGCCCAAGCCGATAAGATTATCGCCACCATTGGCCACGGTCTCTGCTATTTTTTTGTCAATATCATGCATATTGCCGTTAATCATGGTATTACCACCGAAATTTCCGAGATAGCACCACACATATGGTTTCCCGAAATAGCGGTCGCTGCGCCGCCATATTTCGGTATTATCGCAGAAATAGTCGAGAAGAATCAGATTATCGCCATCCACACCCTCGAGGAATGCTTTCATACGAGGCTTGGTCCAATGTTTGCGGTCGTGGTAGAAATTCCATGTCATCTGCAGCCACTTGGCAGCAGGATCGGCTTCCTGAAGAGTGGTGAAAATACCATGCGAGGCATTGCGGAGATAGTCCTCGCTCCAATCCGGCGATTCAACTTCATTGAACGGGTCGATACCATATATATGATCAGTGCCGTAAAGTTTTTCCTGCTCCTCTAAGAATTTCTTCTGTATCTTGGCATACAGCGGATCGGACGGATTAAGAAAATAGCAACGGTCAACTTGAGGAAATTCGCCCCAGACACTATGTTCTGTTATGTTGGCCTCGGGATAGTGTGCTGACAAAGACACCGGTACATGCCCGGCAAAAGCCGGAAGCACCGGAGTCATTCCCAATTCGCGCTCGCGGGCCACAATTTGCTTCTGCAGATCGGCCTGGCCATCGATCCACGCATGCGACAGCGGGCCCTGAAAATGGTCGATATTGTTCATCCAGTGCCATGGAAGATGTGCCGGCCCGGTAAACGAACTGCGTATCTCATCGTCGGATAGGCCGAACGAGCGCCAGGTATTATACCACGACTTTTCGGCGCCTGTCATTGCCAAGGGCATATTCACCCCGTTTAGAGCCATCCAATCGATGAATCGCTCCCATTCGGGCCACTTCCAGTATGGCATTGTGTAGCCAAATGTGCAATAATTCAAGAAAAAACGGGTATCCACAGCCGCCCGGGCGCCGTAAGGCTCTGCAGGAAGCACCGCTTTTGCAGGTACCTGAACCGGCTCTGTCGCATACCACGACACATTGGCGCCAAGCTGACGGCGGAGATAGTTATTTAGTCCCACTGCCATCGACACGGCATCGTTACCCCCAATGACAACTTTGCCATCGCGCGATGAAACCGAAAAAGTGTCGACTGGCGACTCTATCACTTCAAAAACAATATCGGATGCAATTGTCGGCACAACTCGACCGGCGAGGGCCGACGCCGTAGCTGCATGGTCTGCACCCCATAGCGAGGCGGTGGCCAGTGCGGTGGAAATAATAGTTGCGAATAGTTTTCTCATTGTGTATTAGTTCGAGACTGGTTTTTTGACAAAATTAAATTAAATTTTCTAAAGCGCCAAAATGTTTCTCAAAATTTCTTAAAGCGCATCGACGATTTGCGCATCACCGTGTTATTCTTGTACCATATTTATTTCCAACTGACAAATCTTTCTTCATTCCGATTATGGCTAACGAAACTTTTCAAGCAAAACTTCTTTCAGTTCAGCGGAATCTGCTGAACTTCGCATATTCACTGACATCAAACCGCGATGATGCCTACGATCTCCTGCAGGACACTACTCTGAAAGCGCTCGACAACGAGGACAAGTATGTGGCAAACACCAACTTCAAAGGTTGGATGTTTACCATAATGCGAAATCTTTTTATCAATAAATACCGCCAGAACATGAGAATGTCGGTAGTTGTGGACCGTTCGGACGACCTGTACCAGCTCAATTTCTCACAGGACTCCGGACTCGAAACGCCCGAAGGCTCCGTATCGACTCATGAAATCACCGACGTCATAGCCCGATTCACACCGGAGTACCGCGTGCCGTTCTCCATGTTTATCGCCGGATATAAATATGCCGAAATCGCACAACGCATGGGGCTCCCTCTGGGCACTGTGAAAAGTCGTATTTTTTTGGCCCGCAAAAAATTACAAGCCATTCTCAAAGACTACCGCTACAATTCGTGACATATTGCGCATCACGGCAATAAATCGAAGCGGGCATACGTTGTTCTATAAATGAACTACCGTGTTGTCATAGCATTTCTTCTATTGTTTGTCGCGGTGCCTGCCATAGCACGGGACAACAAGAAAAAGGCCGCCGAACGGGCTGCCGTCGAAGCCATGCGCGCTCAGGCCGAAAGCACACCGACGGTAGTACGCGATCCCTACCGGGGCTACTCATGGACAGTCGATGAGGAAGGGGATACCATGCTCGTGGTGCATATGCGCGAACTCACCGTGTATCCACCCATGAAGTTCAAGAATGCCAAGGAAGAAGAATTCTTCTGGCGGACCGTACGCGATGTAAAGCTCACACTACCCTATGCCAAGCTGATCGCCGAAACACTCATCGAAACCTACGAATACATCGAGACATTCCCCACCCAAAAGGAACGCGAGGACTATCTCAAATCAATGGAAAAAGCTCTTTTCGAGCAATATAAGCCTATACTGAAGCGATTTTCGAAACGCCAGGCCAAAGTACTCATAAAGCTGATACAGCGCGAGACTCACCAATCGAGCTACGATATTGTCAAGGCTTTTCTCGGCACTTTCCGTGCCACATTCTGGCAAGGTTTCGGAAAACTTTTCGGAGTGAGCCTGAAAAGCACCTACAAGCCCGACAAAAACAAGGAAGAC
This sequence comes from uncultured Muribaculaceae bacterium, assembly GCA_910587915.1. Classification (GTDB taxonomy): domain Bacteria; phylum Bacteroidota; class Bacteroidia; order Bacteroidales; family Muribaculaceae; genus CAG-873. Next base: position 133,529 of record CAJUOB010000005.1, read on the forward strand.
GCCACTCTCGACCGTATTGCGCGTCGTGTTGAGCAGGGCACTCTCTAATCCACAGCCACAATGGAGTTTAGAAAAGAATACGAGGCATACCTGCTCCTCGAAAGAGGTCTGTCGGAAAATACACGCATGGCCTATCTTGCCGACTACGACCGACTCGACGCATGGCTGCGGCAGGAAGGAAAGTCGCCCGACGCCGCCACATCCGCTGACATCAGTAATTTCCTCATTGCCGTCCATAACCTGGGCGTGGCTCCACGGTCGCAGGCCCGTATAGTATCGGGTATCAAAAGCTTCTATAAATTCCTCCTTGCAGAGAGCGTGAGACCCGACGATCCCGCGGCTCTGGTCGACGTACCATCTCCGGGCCGTAAACTCCCCGAAGTGCTGACCATCGACGAAATCGACGCCATGGTTGCCTGCATCGACATGAATTCCGACCAGGGTCTACGCAACCGAGCCATCATCGAGATGCTCTATGGATCCGGTCTACGTGTAAGCGAGCTATGCGATCTCACCCGAAGTCACTTATACTTCGACGAAGGTTTTGTATTGGTAGCCGGCAAAGGATCGAAAGAGCGGATGGTACCCATGTCGGCAACAGCAGCATACTACACCGAGACCTATCTGCGCACACGCGACTGCGAGGGACCCGATCCCAAGCCCGGCGAAGAAGCCTTCGTGTTCCTGAACCGCCGTGGCCGTCATCTCACCCGCGTCATGATATTTTATATCGTACGCGACCTCGCCATAGAGGCCGGCGTGAAACGCACCATATCGCCCCACACACTCCGTCACAGCTTCGCCACCCATCTCCTCGAGGGTGGGGCCAATTTGCGTGCCATACAGCAGATGCTCGGCCACGAATCCATTGGCACAACCGAGATATACCTTCACATGGACAACACCCGGCTGCGCGAAGAGATACTGGCACACCATCCCCGCAACATGCGCGGTGTATAAACTCCCGTTTTTTTACTATTTTTGCAGTTCAATCCTTATGCTGTGAAAAAACTACACCTACTTATCATCTCCTTGTCGGCTTTAAGCCTTACAGCTACAGCTCAATCGCCGGCATCATACGTCGACCCTCGGATAGGCTCGGAAGGCCTCGGGCGAGTATTTATCGGTCCGTCACATCCTTATGGCATGGTCAAACCGTCGCCCGACTGCACCCCGTCGCCAAATAGCGGTTGGCTACCCATACCGGTGCGTGTCGATGGTTTCAGTCAAGTACATGTGAGCGGCACCGGCGGGGGCCCTAAATATGGCAACATCTCTGTAATGCCATTTACCGGAGCCCCTGAAAGTATATATCACTACGACACACGTCTATCCGAAACCATAGAACTTGGCTACTATGCCACCACACTTGCCTCGAGCGGCATCACGGTTGAAGTGACGGCAGCCCCGCGCACAGGTGTGTACCGCATCAGCTACCCCGCTGCAGCCACAGAAAAGGGCCTCGCCATCGATGCCGGATTTTTCCTTGGCGAAAATCCGGTGCCCGACGCACGCGAAGCCCAGCAATTTGTCGGTTCTGAAATAGAGATAGTAGGCAATAATGCAGTACGTGGCTACTCACGAATACGTGGCGGATGGAACAACGGCCACGCATACACCGTATACTTCCACGCAGAGGCCTCACAGCCCTTTGTGTCGTCTGCCACATGGCGCGATTCCACCATATCGACCGCCGCCTATCAGACCGACCATGGCAACAAGACCGGTGCCCTGCTTCAGTTCGCCGACACCTGCCGCACGATAGAGCTGAAAGTAGGCATTTCGTTTCTCAGCGAACTCAAAGCCAGGGAGAACGCTTACGCCGATACAAACAGAAAAAATTTCGATACAGTCCGGGCTGAGCTCGTCGATGCCTGGAATTCCATTCTGACGCGGGTAGAACTCGCGCCTTCGACTCCCGACAGTCTAAAACGCATGTTCTATACCGCACTCTACCACACCATGCTGATGCCGGCCGATCGATCGGGCGAGAATCCGCTGTGGAACGATCCGGTACCATACTACGATGATTTCTATGCAATTTGGGATACCTACCGTACATCAATGCCTCTCATCACCCTCATCGACCCCGCACGCCAAACCGACATCGTCAATTCCCTTATAAACATAGGCAAACGCGACGGATACATGCCCGACGCACGCAGTGGCAACGCCAACGGACGCACACAAGGCGGCTCAAACGCCGAAATTGTGATTGCCGATGCTTTTGCGAAAGGTCTCGAAGGCATCGACTACAACGAAGCATTGACACACATGCTCAAAGATGCGACTGTAGATCCCGGAGCATATGCCGAAGCCGAAGGCCGCGGCGGACTGCGCGAATATATCGAGCTGGGCTACGTGCCCCATGGCATCGACCGGGCCGGAAACCGCACTGTCGAATATAGCTTCTGCGACTGGGCGATCGCTCAGGTGGCTGAAGGCTTGGGCAAACACGAAATACACGACACCTTCATGCAGCGCTCGCACAACTGGAAAAATCTCTGGCGCAGCGACTATCTCCACGACGGCTCCTATGGCTTCATAATGCCTCGCGACCGCACAGGCAACTGGCTCGACTCTATTCCATATGGCCACTCCAGCCGCATGCATCCGAAATTTGAATATACTCCGGTCACATTCGAGGGTCCGTGGTACACTCCTTGGTGGAGCATGTTCTTCTACGAGGCATCCTCGTGGGAATACTCGCTTAGCATACCGCACGATGTCGATGGCCTTATAGAAATATGTGGTGGTCCCGAGGCTATGCGGAAGCGGCTCGACACATTCTTCGACCATGGACACTTCAATGTCAACAACGAGCCGTCGTTCCTGTCGCCATGCCTGTATCACTGGCTCGGACGTCCCGACCTCACGTCCGAACGTGTGGCTTCAATAATCGCCGAAAACTACAACGACGGTGCCATCGGACTCCCCGGCAACGATGATTCCGGAGCCATGTCCTCGTGGTTGGCATTCCATATGACCGGACTGTATCCAAATGCCGGCCACGACTATTATCTCATCCACTCTCCGATGGTGGAAAGCACCACTTTCCATCTTACCAATGGCGCCGATTTTACTATCAAGGCTCATGGATTTTCGCCGGAAAAGCCCTATGTGACAGCCGCTCGCCTCAATGGCAAAGACTATCCTTACTCCACCATACGGCATTCCGATATAATGGCCGGTGGAATACTCGAACTCACCATGGGAGACAAGCCGTCGACATGGGGACAAAAAATGTGGAAATGACATGAAACGCTTATTATATATCATTCTGATGGCTCTTGCCACCCTTTCGGCAGGGGCTGTCTACCGGCAGGACAGTGTACGGCTCACATATAAATTGCATGGACAGACGCGACGTTTCGCCGCAACTTTCAGCCGCGACGACAAAGGCTCCGTACGCATGGACTGGGCTATAGAGCGCAATCTGAAGATGTGGCGTGGCAGCTACACGATGTCGCCACGTGCTGTAGAAACAGCCCCGACCATGAGCTTCCTTATGCCCGAGGACGGGAAACAGGTGCAATTGCCCGACAACGAAACCTTTGCCATATTATCGAAGGCAGCTTTCACCGCCCTGCGCGACCTCGGCGAGATGCAGTGGAATAATACCACCTACCGGCTCGACTCCATCCAAAACGGCAGACTGCATGCCACAGACATTGAAGAAGGCGCGGTAATAAGTGTGCTCGACGACCCCGAATTTCCATTAATTACATCGATGGCAGGCAATCCTCTGGAAATCAACTGGACCGCTGAGATTTTTTGAAGATAGAACTTTTTTACCTATTTTTGCAAAGCATAAAAACGCAATAAGCCGAAAATCGGTGCGCTGTCAGAGGCCGATACTTCCATATTGGTGTCAGCCATTGCTGCCTTGCACGATATTTGGCTCTCGGTATAAAAAACGAACTATAATGGATGAAGACGTAAAACGCTCGATGGCTGAGATTCTCAAAGCCGAGAGCGAAGCCATACTTTCCATACCGGTTACCGATGCATATCCTGCGGCCGTCGAGGCCATTGTGGAGCGAGTGCACCGTCGAGGAGGCAAACTCGTGACAGCAGGCATGGGAAAAGCCGGCCAGATAGCAATGAATATAGCCACTACATTCTCGTCGACAGGCACGCCGGCAGTCAATCTGCATCCAAGCGAGGCCCAGCACGGCGACCTTGGTGTGGTACAGAAAAACGATATTGTACTCCTGATATCCAACAGTGGTAAGACCCGCGAGATTATCGAACTCGTCGAGCTACTGCACGGACTCTACGAAGATATACCTGTGATAGTGATAACCGGAACTCCGGGAAGCCCCCTGGCATGTCTTGCCGACGTATGCCTGTTGACGGCCGACAAGCCCGAAGTATGCCCGCTCGGGCTCACTCCCACCACATCCACTACGATGATGACTGTGATTGGCGACGTGCTTGTGGTCAATGTGATGCGCCGCATAGAGTTCTCTCGTGCCGACTATGCCAAGCGTCATCATGGAGGATATCTCGGCATAGCGTCGCGGACACCCGGCGATGTTATCAAATGATAAAAAACTTCACGTGCGGAAAACAATAGACGTCCTTGCGATTTTATAATCTGTAGCTAAGCACGCGAATTGAACAGAATGAAATGAAAAAGATAATATGCATCGGCGAACTGTCGATCAACATGGTACTCGACGCATCAGGGCAGCCGCTTGGCGCTCTTCCGGGTAGCCGTGTGGCAAATGCCGCTGCCATTCTCGGACGCGACAAGTTCAACGTCATCATGGCATCCGACGCCGCTTCCGACCCCATGGGCGACATCGCCGTACGCGCTCTCACCGACGCAGGGGTCGATATAAGTGCCGTCGACCGGTTTACTGAAGGCCGCACTCCTCTCAATGTATTCGTAGGGGCATCGGCCGACAACCCGGGCACCATTACCCGCTACGAACAGTATCCCGAGGAGTGCTTCGACATCATATGGCCACGGATCGACGAAGACGACGTGGTTATATTCGGCGGCTTCTACGCCATCGATCGCCGCATGCGTACCCGCCTGCAGCGCTTTCTGGCGCACGCCGTAGAGCGCAAAGCCGTGCTGGTGTACCTGCCGGGCTTCCTGCCTCAGCTTGAGCCGAGACTCACCCGTGTGATGCCGCAGATTCTCGAGAACCTCGAGATGGCACATGTGGTGGTGGCCCGTGCAAATGATCTCGAGCTCATATTCGGAGCCAAAGCCACCGATGCATGCTATCACGACCACATCGACTTTTATTGCCGCTCACTTATCGCAGTCGAACCGGCGTGCCGCCGACTGAGTTACTACAGCGGCCGCGATGTATGCTCCGTGGAAATACCCGAAAGCACTTGCGTGGGCATGACGTGGAATGCCGGCGCCATAGCCGGCGTGGCGGCAGCTATTTTTACAAACAATTACACTACAGCCGATTTCGACGCACCCACCGACGAGATGCGCCGCACCATCCTCGCCCAGGCAGCCAAGAGTGCCACCAATGCCGCAAAAGACATCCGATTCCCATATCTGGGATTCTGATGATAGCGGGCAGGATTGACAATCGATCCATAGTTCCTGATTTTAAATTCATAATCCTAAAAATATGTCATCTTCCGACAATGCACCTCTCACTCCGTTCCAGCGTGCTCGCGACATGCGCGTAGCCGTGGTCCGTACCCTCTGGAACAGCCATATAACCGAAGCGCTGCTCGCAGGCGCCCTCGATGTATTCAAGACATCCCTCGAGCCCGACATGGTCGATGTGTTCGAAGTTCCAGGTGCTGTAGAACTCACTTTCGCAGCGTCGAAGCTCATCGACACAGGCCTCTACGACGCTGTTGTAGTACTCGGATGCGTCATCCGTGGCGGCACACCCCACTTCGACTATGTATGCCAGAGTGTGACTCAGGGCGTGACACACCTCAACAGCGAGTGCGACATACCCGTGATATTCGGCGTACTCACCGTCGACACCGAACAGGATGCCATAGACCGCGCAGGAGGCTCACTCGGCAACAAAGGCGCCGAGGCCGCACAGGCAGCTCTACTGATGTACGATTTCGTGGAAAAAGCTGAAAACATTTAGGCGACGGCACATGTTTCATAAATTAGAAGTGTGGATATTGCATACTTCCTACTAATAACTTCTAATTTATACTGAAATCATGGCTAATCCTGAAAAGAAATCGAGCGGAACTTGGAAATGGCTAATCGCCGCCATTTTCGTTGCAATACTGGCTGTTGCCGTTATATACTACATCGGTTGGTTCGACAACAACACCCATGTCGACACACCGGCAGGCGATAACGTGGAACAGCAATACACCATTACCGAAGCCGGAGCCAATCAGCCCGGTGAGGCCGACTGGCAGAATGCCGAAGGACAGTCTATCGACGAATTGATTACCGAACCGGCCTCAGAAACACAAACACCGCCTTCTGAATGAAGAAAATCATATACATCGCAGTTGCTGCCACGACAATACTTGCCGTGGCAGCCTGCTCGCATGAAAAACACACTCCAATGTCGGAAGTCGACAGAGTCGAGGCTGCATACGACGACGGCCGATATGCAAAGGCCCAGGCGTTGGCCGACAGTCTCGTCATTGGCTCGGCTTTCAGCAAACTCGACGTATACGATCTGTGCCGGTTATCGCTGGCACTGATGCGTCTGGGCGAGATAGCAGGCGAGTCGGAAGTGAACACCGCTTTCGCCGCACGCTGCCTGCAAGCCGCCCAACGACGCGACAGCGACTCCACCGCAATCTACATCAAAGCCATGGTCAACGAAGACCGGGCTCGGGTGATGATGCTAAATTCTTTGAACGAAGCTTCGCACGAAGCCCCTGTAGAAGGTGACAACGATGAAGAATAACAACGACTGGATGGCCCGCTTGGCGGCCTTGAAAAGCACCATGGGCGAAGAGAGCAGCCCCGTTGAACCAACCGAAGAAACTTCGGAGCCCGAAAATCGGCCAACTCAGGGACGCCTCGACATAGTCCTGGAGAAAAAAGGCAGAGCCGGCAAATGCGCCACAATTGTATGCGGCTTCACACTTCCCGATGATGAAGTCGAAAAGGTTGCCGCACAGTTGAAAAAATCGCTTGGATGCGGAGGATCCGCACGTGGCGGTGAAATCCTCATACAAGGCGACCGACGCAGCGATGTGCTCCGGCTCCTGACGGCACAGGGATTCAAGGCAAGAATCATCTGACTCTGATTCAAGTACTGCAAAACGCACCTATTGTTCTGATTATGGCGCATATACCATAATTGCAATTCAATAGTATATGAAAAATCTCGTTTTTTTCATAACTTTGCAACCGAAGTTATGGCAGTACATGAAAAACGAAAATCCTCGATATTACTCAAGGGTAGCAACAGACCGGCCTATAGCCTGATCGACTTAACACTCTTGATTCTCTATTTTTTTGCTGCTTGTGCATTTCCGGCAAAAGCGGCACATGTCGGCACGTCCAAACTCAGCAACCTCGAATTCAGAGCATTGACCACCGACAACGGTCTGAGTGATCAGTTGGTCAACACTATTTTCAAAGATTCCGAAGGCTATCTATGGCTCGGTACCGGAGTAGGAGTGGACCGCTTCGACGGCAACAACATGGTCAACTACAATTTCGCCGACGCCGATGGAACCCCCCGCCGCATCACAGCCATAGCAGAAGGACGCGACGGCCGCATATTCGTTGGAAGCTATCGTGGGCTGTTCGAGGCAATAGATGGTGGAAAACTCATTCCGCTGCTTCCCGACAAAATCAATTTCAGGGTATATGCACTTGTCTACGACCGGTCCAGCAAACTATATATCGGTTCGGCCCAGGGCCTGTATATCTACGATACCATATCAGGCAAACTCGAGCAGAAACTGATTCACCGCGACGTCCTTTTCAGCGACAACGAAGTAACAGCGCTCGCATTTGCCTCGGGCGATGCACTGTGGATGACCACCCAGCACTCGCTGCACCGACTAAACCTCACCGACGGGCGCCTGTCGACAATACCGATGGAGACCGACGGCCCGGTTCGCAACATCATCGACCTTGGCGACAAGCTATATCTCGGTAGCTACGGCTCGGGGGTACTCGTATACGACATCGCTGAAAGCACATTCTCGCATGTACCTCGGGTTGGCAATGACCTCGTGACATCGCTCAGCATCGATCCCGGACGTCCTCAGACCATCTATGTATCGACCGACGGCGAAGGCGTGTTCCGCATCGACAGTGGCGAGGTCGAGCCCGTGTTCAGCTCCACCAGCCTGCGGTCGAAATCTATCTACTCCATGCTCGTCGATGAGCGTGGACTGTTCTGGCTCGGATACTACCAGAGCGGAGCCGACTATACTCCTTTCTACGACGATATATTCGAAGTCTACTCCTATCCGGGCCATCTCGACACCCGCTCCATGGCCGTACGCGCAGTCAGTGTCGACGGTCCACGTAAACTTATCGGCACCCGCGAAGGACTCTTCTACATCGACGAGGAAAAAGGACGGTCGGCATTTTTCCGCACTCCAAGACTACGCTCCAATATCATATTCTGCATAAAGCCGGTGGATGGGAAATACTACATCGGCACCTACAACGGCGGCATGTACGTGTTCGACCCTGCCGACCTGTCGCTTTCCGACTTCGAAGGCGCCCCACACGACCCATTCGTGAGCGGCACAGTATTTGTAGTCGCGCAAGACCCTTCCGGCGAAGTATGGGCAGGCACATCCGACGGTGTTTTCCGCTTCTCGGGTGGAAAACTGGTGGCACATTACACATCGGAGAACTCGCAGCTTCCGTCCGGAAACGTATACGAAATATTTTTCGATAGCGCAGGCCGCGGATGGATGTGTGCCGAAAACGGAATGGCAGTATGGACAGGCCGACGGATGCAGTCCGACCGGTTCCCCGAAGGATTCGTCAATAATATGAACATACGCGAGGTTGCCGAAGTCAGCGATGGCCACCTGCTGTTCGCCCCCGACCGCGGACGGGTGTTCCGCAGCAACATGGAGCTCACAGAATACGGATTTGTAGAACCCGAAAGCGCCGAAAGTGCGTCTTCCACCACTTTTATAATCGAAGACCGCGACAACAACAAGTGGTTCGGTTCTGAAAAAGGCCTTGCGCTGATGACAACGTCCGGCCGGAAACATCTGTTCACCAACGCCGACGGTCTACCCGACATGGTATTCACTCTCTGCGAACCCGAAGTAGACAGCGACGGCAACCTTTGGTTTGGCAACAACTCAGGCCTTGTGAAGCTCGACCGCCGGCGATTCCTGCGCAGTCTCGAGGAGTTGGAGCGCAAACCGATGATCACCGACGTGCTTGTTAACGGTAAAAGCGCAGCCTCACGTCTGCACCGCACCAAGGAAGTGGCAGAACTTCGCCTTAACGATGGTGAGACCGGGCTTACAGTGAACTGGAGCGACCTTGCCTACACCCATCCACGCTACACACACATCGAATACCGCCTCGACGGATTCGACGACCATTGGCACACAAGCAGCGGAGGCTCGCCTGTCACATACTTCTCAGTTCCCACTGGCCAGACCACACTACGCATGCGCATGCCCGGCGACCCCGCAACCGAAACACAGCTCCGCATTGTGCGCGGCGTACGCATAAACTGGACCGTTTGGGCTCTATCGGCCATGACCATACTATGCGTGGCTCTGGTGGCATGGTACATGCACCGCCACCAGCAGCACCGCCGCATGCTCGAAAGCCTTAAAGCCGAAGCCGCGTCGCTTGCCCAAAGTGCCGTAGAGGCGGAGGAAGAGAAAAAACGGAACCGCTACCGTACCACCAGGCTTAGTGCCGAAGAATGCCGGCGTATACTCAAAGTACTCGACGCAGTGATGCGAAAAGAGAAACCTTACACCAATACCGACCTCAAGAGTTCCGACCTCGCAACTCTGGCAGGGTGCAGCAGCCACGACCTGAGCTACGTGTTCAACCAGCATCTCGAGAAAAGTTTCTACGACTACGTGAACGAATATCGAGTCGAGGAATTCAAGCGTCTCGTAGCCGGTATCGACACATCGCGCTACACTCTTTCGGCCATGGCGGAGCAGTGTGGATTCTCATCAAGAGCATCGTTTTTCCGACATTTCAAGGCCATCACCGGGCGCACCCCGGCCGAGTACATGCGCGACCTCAAGGGCTAACAGAAGCCCTTATATGAGTCTCAAATTTTTGTGATACTTAGAATCTCAATTTCTTAAACATCTAATCTACACCTATTTACACACGTCCACACCCAAAATAATCGTTAGAGATATTTCAGCCTGAAAAAAGCTTTTCCATGCACGGACAGTTCGATAATTTTGCATCGTGAACCACTCGCCGAGGGGTCACGACCATGAAGAAATCACAACCTTTCTAATGCATGAGACAATGAAAACAAGCGACAACCGAAACGACATCCTCACCCGCAGCTACAACGCCAACTATGGCCGTGTGCTTGGATTTGTCACCTCGCGTATCAACTCTCCCGAAGATGCCGAGAACATCGCTCAGGATGTATGGCTTCGTCTGCTCGAATACGACAAGCCCATTTCGGAAGATTCATTACTACCGTTGCTCTACACCGTCGCCACCAATCTGGTGAACGACTATCTCCGCCGTCTCTACCGCTCGCGTGCGGCCTACAGCGACATGTTTGATTGCGCCGACGAACTCGATAGCAGTTGCGAATCGGGCATTTTCGCCCGCGACATAGCTAAAATTGAGCGCGAGCGCGTTGAGTGTCTTCCCCAGCAACGCCGTATAATATATGTAATGAGCCGCTTCGACGATAAGAGTGTGGCCGACATTGCCGATGAGTTGTCGCTCTCGTTCCGCACTGTCGAGAACCATCTGCGTCTCGGTCGCCGCGATATCCGCTCCTATATGGCAGAAGCTATATAGGAAACCGCACAAAAGCCATCTGAAATATCCTAAAAACAATCAATCATATCATCAAAAACATGCGAATCAGATTTAGTACCATCTTGCCGTGGCGTGGCACCTTCCTCATGGGGTTGGTAGCTGCTTCACTGCTTGCTGGCAGTCCGCGTGCAATGGCCGCTCCCGAGCCCGCGCCTGCAGGACAAGCCGCAACCCAGACAGTGACAGGCGAGGTATTCGACGCTCAGGGCGAGCCCCTGATCGGAGCCTCGGTGACAGTGAAAGGTGTGCCAAACACCGGCTCCGTGTGCGACATCGACGGCCGCTTCAGCATCCGCGCTAAAAAAGGCGATATTCTCGTTATAAACTATGTCGGATATAAGGAACAGGAAGTACGCGTAGGCGACACTCCCCTTATCATAACCCTCGAAGAGAACACATCGGTGCTCGACGAAGTGGTAGTTGTCGGCTACGGTGTGCAGAAGAAAGCCACCATGACCGGCTCGGTTGCCGTTGTCGATGAGAAAGCACTCGAGAACAAAGGTACTCTATCGAGCCCTATGCAGGCCATCCAGGGTCAGGTACCTGGTGTTATTATCACACGTAACTCCACCGCCCCCGGCGATGAAAGCTGGAACATGAGCCTGCGTGGTGCCGTATCGGCCAATGCCGCCACCCCACTGGTAATCATCGACGGTGTCGAGTACGAAAGCATCAACGACCTGCGCCTCATCAACCCTTCCGACATCGAGACCATGAACTTCCTCAAGGACTCGTCGGCTTCTATCTACGGTAGCAAGGCTGCCGGCGGTGTAGTGCTCATCACCACCAAGAGCGCCAAGGCCGGAAAGGTGAAAGTGGACTACAACGGTTCGTACACATACAAGCACATCGGTCTTTCTGCCGAGCTCATGAGCCTCGACGAATGGAGCGACGCCGTGCTGATGGCACGCCGCAACGACGGACAGCCCGAAAGCGACGTATGGATCCGCTACGCACAGCTCGCCAAGAAATACAAAGGTAGCTGGATCAACGGAAATCCCCTCAACATGAGCAATGTCGACGACATGCCTTTCTTCGATACCGACTGGCAGGATGTGATGTGGGGCGACTCCTGGAGCACCCAGCACGAACTGTCGGTAAGCGGTGGTACTGAAAAGAACACCTACCGCTTCTCGCTCGGATACATGTACGACGACTCCAATCTCAAATGGGGTAACAACCACAACCAGCGTATCAACCTCCGCCTAAACAACGGCATGCAGCTGGCCGAGAACTTCACTCTCCAGAGCGTGATTGCATTCAACCGTCAGGATCAGGTCGCTCCTACACAGATTGGCTCGGCACTCACCGTAAGCGCCACACAGCCCGGCTACCCGACTTCGACAGCCGACGGCAAGCCCTACGCATGGGGCCGCGACTGGCGTACTCCCAACTGGCTCTGCGAGCTCGGCGGCGACAATAAACTCAAAGTGAACGCCATCAACATCAGCGAGACTCTCCGCTACGAGATTCTCAAGGGCTTCACTGCAAATGCCGTGCTCGGTTTCAACCACTCCGAGGCCGTACGCGACATCAAGACCGAGCCCATCGAGTTCTTCCAGTACGACGGTACTCCCGAAGTCACCTTCCCCCTTCAGAAGGACACATACTACCGCAAGACAAGCAGCCAGACCGATTTCTACTCCGTTCAGGGCTACCTCAACTACGACAAGACCTTCAACGAAGTACACAACATGACCGTAATGGCCGGTCTGCAGTACAACCTCAAGCAGTACGACGGCTACGGCGTAAACACACTCGACATCCAGCCCTCACTCAATGTGCCCAATGGCGTTGGCGAAATCACACTCAACGGCGTAGGCAAATGGGAAGAAGCCATCATGTCGTACTATGGCCGTGCTAACTACGACTACGCAAGCAAGTACATGATCGAGGCACAGGCCCGCTACGACGGTAGCTCGAAATTCCGCCCCGAAAACCGCTGGGCATTCTTCTGGGGAACATCGCTCGGCTGGCGCATCACCGAGGAATCGTTCATGCAGGGTGCCCGCCGCTGGGTCAACGAACTCAAGCTCCGCGCATCGTACGGCAACGTAGGTAACCAGAGCGGTATCGACCGCTACGACGGCAATCTCCTCTATAACATGAGCTCAACAGGCGGCAACCTCATCGGCGGCTCGCTCGTAGGCACAATCAATACCAACGGCAAACTCGTGTCGACCGATCGTACATGGGAACGTATCCACAACTACAACGTCGCTCTCGACTTCGGATTCTTCAACAATCGCCTGCGCGGTACTGTCGAAGCATTCTGGAAGCACACCAACAACATGCTCATCGGCGTTACTTATCCTGCAATCCTCGGCGACTCCGCTCCTACCGGCAACAAAGGTAAGTTCAAATCGTGGGGCTACGAAGGCCAGTTGAACTGGAACGACCGCATCGGCGACGTTTCCTACCACGTAGGCGGCACATTCACCTATGCCGACAATGAACTCGTGGACCGCGGCGGCAGCGGCGTACTTGCTTCCGGCATGCGTTCCGACCGCGAAGGCTATCCCCTGCGCTCCATCTTCGGTCTCCGCTACTGCGGCAAGATCCAGACAGAGGAACAGCTCACCAAGTACAAAGACCGCTATCAGGAAACATCGCAGGTTGGTAACATCCGTCTTCTCCGTCTCGGCGACAATATGTTCGAGGACGTAAACGGTGACGGCAAACTCACCGCCGAAGACTACGTATACCTCGGTACCGACGACCCCAAGATTCAGTTCTCGTTCAACTTCGGTGCCGAATGGAAAGGCTTCGACGTGAACTTCATCTTCCAGGGTGCAGGCAAGCGCACAGTATTCCGCCGTCAGGGCAATGGTAGCGCCGACCCATGGCAGATTCCCATGCGCGCCGTGTACATGAACTCGTCGAACCACTGGGTGGGCGATGTATGGAGCCCCGAAAATCCCGATGGCCGCTACCCCTCGCTCACAAACACCGGCGACATCAACAACTACAACTACCAGTGCTCGAGCTGGCTTGTGAACGACGGCTCATATCTCCGTCTGAAGAACATCACCGTAGGCTACACCATGCCCAAGGCCCTCCTCGACAAGCAGAAAGTGCTCACCAATGTGCGATTCTACATCACCGGTACCGACATCTGGGAACTCACCCACATCCACGACGGATGGGACCCCGAAGCCGCATCGACCGTAAGCAACACATCGCGCTACCCCTTCAACCGCACCTGGACTTTCGGTGCCAACCTCACCTTCTAATTTAGGAAAGACACACAATGAAAAAAGTAATCAAATATATGGCTTTCGGGGTGATGGCGCTCGCATCGGCATCGTGCCTCGACCTCAACCCGCAGGATCAGCTCTCCGAGTCCGACCTCTGGGGCAAGCCCGGCGACTTCGAAAGCTTCGCCAACGTATTCTACAACTGGATACCCGACTTCGGCACAGTCTACGACAACCTTCACGCCGACAAGCGCTCCGACCTCGTGCGCGATAAAGGCGGTATCAACGTATTTGCCAACGGTACCAACACCGTTCCCCAGGGCGACGGCGACTACAGCGGAGCATACAGCAACATCCGCCGCTGCAACCTTCTGCTCGAGAATGCCGCCGGCTACGGAAATCAGGCCGAAATCGCCCAATACATAGGCGAGGCCTATTTCTTCCGCGCATGGAACTACTTCAACCTCATGCAGAAATTCGGCGACGTGATAATTGTGGACCACACTGTCGACGTAGACGACGCCCTCATGAGCGCCAAGCGCAACGACCGCTCCGACGTGACCGATTTCATAATCAACGACCTCCGCAAGGCCTGTGAGCTCATGAAGCCCACTTCGGAACTCGCCGAAGGCCGCGTAGGTGTGGAAGGCGCATATGCTTTCATGGCCCGTGTGGCACTCTTCGAAGGCACATGGCAGAAATTCCGCTCCAACGAAGCCCGCGGTAAGGAACTCTGCGGTATCGCAGCCGACGCCGCCGACCAAGTGATCAAATCGGGCAAATTCGAACTTTTCGCACCCGCCATCCTCGGCGACAGCGCTCAGAAATACATGTTCATCCTCGAAGACGTGCAGTGCAACCCCGCCGGTCTGCAGAAAGCCGCCAACAAGGAATACATCATCAAGCGCTGCTACGACCCCACCCTCAAGGTCATCGGCAGAAACCTCAATACCGAGATTCTCGCCAATGCACAGTATGTAAGCTCCAAGTTCGCCGACATGTATCTCTGCTCCGACGGTCTGCCTATCGAAAAGTCGAGCCTCTTCCAGGGCTACCAGACCGTGAAGAGCGAATGGCAGAACCGCGACAACCGCATGCGCTACACCCTCATGCGCCCCGGCGACGCCTTCTGGACCATCACCGAAAAAGGATCGCGAATCGACTGGAGCGGTAACGAGGCCGAGATGAACCACTCCGCCTACAAGAGCTTCCTCCCCAACTGGGGCAGCGGATACTTCCCCCAGAAGTGGGCTACCGAACGCCAACTCGGCGACGACAAGAACGGTAGCTACGACTGGCCCGCTCTCCGATATGCCGAAGTGCTCCTCACATATGCCGAAGCCGTCTACGAACGCGACGATAAAATCTCCGACGCCGACCTCGACCGCAGCCTCAACCTTGTGCGCTGCCGCGTGAACCCCAAGATGCCTAAACTCTCCAATGCACTCGTAAGCGCCAACGGCCTCGACATGCGTCAGGAAATCCGCCGCGAACGCACCATCGAATTCTTCCAGGAAGGCTTCCGCATCGACGACCTCCGTCGTTGGAAGACCGCCGAGAAAGAAATGCCTATGGACTTCACCGGCATCCGTCACGTAGGCGAATGGCAGGTACGCTGGGCCAACCCCGGTCTCACAACCGACAGCGAAGGTCACCTCATCATCGAAACAGGACGCGTATGGGCCGAGAAGAACTATCTCCACCCACTTCCTGTCGACCAGCTCCAGCTCAACCCCAACCTTGGTCAGAACCCCGGATGGGAATAATCAAGATTTAGAATTCATATCCGTAAAAAGACAGATACTAAAATGAAAAACAAATATATACTGTTGGCGGGAATGCTTCTGGCGGGCAGCGCTTTTGTAGCGTGCGACGACGACAAGCAGCTGACCCTCGACGCTCCGGAGGTGAAACTGCTCGAAACCATCACCTTCGACGTAAGCGAAGAGCTTCCTCTGCCCGTAGGCATGGACTCTACCATCACCTACACATATGGTCCCGAAGATGCCGACGACCCCACGATCCTGTTCACATCGTCGGACGAAAGCGTGGCAACCGTCGACCAGAACGGCACAATCCGCGCCCTCAAGGTTGGTGAGGCTGTTATCACCGCCCAGACACCTCTCGGCTTCCAGGTATACGAGGCTCAGGCTTCGGTACGCGTCAACGTGATTCCCGAGCTGATCAAAGTTACCAAGATCGATATAACAAACACCACTCCCGCTGGCGAAGACGGCCTCATCTATGTAACCGACGAACTTCAGCTCGCTGCCACTGTCTCGCCCGACGATGCCACCTACACCCGCGTGGTGTGGAGTAGCGCCGACGAAAGCATAGCCACCGTCGACCAGAATGGCAAGGTGCTCTGCATCAAGGAAGGCGAAGCCACCATCTACGCCACCTCCACCGACCGCGGCGGTACACGCGGTGAATACAAATTTACCATCAACAAGTACATCGCTGCTACCGGCATTTCCATCAAACCCCTCGACGGTCCTGTATGCATAAGCTACGGTGCTTTCAATCTCCAGGTCACCTACGAACCCACCGGTGCAACCGTAGGCTCTGTCGACTGGATGAGCGACAATGAAGAAGTAGCGTCTGTACACCGCGGCACAGTTACTCCCCACGGCTTCGGTACCTGCAACATTATCGCAACATGTATCGAAAACGGTGAAAGCACATCTGTTCAGGTAACTGTAGAACCCGGCTTCTATGTATGGGATGCCGAGACCGGATTCCCCAACTGTCTCTCCAACAACGAGAAGCCCGAAATTGTCGACGGCAAGTGGCATCTTCCCATCGCACCCCCGAACCCCGGTGGCAAGTGGCGTCGCGACTTCAAGGTCGATTGCTCGGCAAACAATCCTCTGGTGATGTATCCCAAGGAATATCCCGTATTCGCCGTCCGTATGACAAAGATCAACGGCGGTAACGCTACCGGTGACTTCGTGGACGTGGCCCTCGGAAACGCTTCGAACCCCAACCCCAAAAATGGTATCGACCTCGGCGACGGCACTCAGCTGCTCATCTACAACCTCGGCACACGCCCCAACTACGTCAACGCCACTGTGCTCAACTTCCGTGTGTTCCAGGTGAAGATTGCCGATATTCCCTACGATAACTTCCCGCTCGACCGCCCCTGGTACGACATCTACTGGATGCGCACATTCAAGAGCGAGGCCGAAGCCCAGGCTTTTGCCAACGAGCAGGTTCTCCGTGGCGAATAAACCCAAGAGTATCCAATTAGATCTATAATCAGAGAGTGAAACAGTTAAGATAATAGTCTCTTATCAGGGTATTTGTCTCAACACTGCAGGATACGGACCGTTATCTTAACTCTTTCACCTCGTAATACTCTCCCAACCAACAAACAATCAAACAGAAACGATGAAAAAGTTTTTTTCGATACTGATGGCCGGTGTGGCTATGATCGGAGCGAGCGCATGCTGTGAAATCGAGGATGGTTTCACCGATATCGACAGCTGGCCCATGCCCAGACCAACCTACGACCCCAAGGTCTACACCATCAACCATCCGGCAATGCTCCATTCCGCCACCGACATCGACTATACCAAGTCTCACCTCGGACAGCAACCTTGGAGCGACGCATACCAGAAACTGCTTTCGAGCGGCTACTCCTACAATACCTACAAGGCAAGCCCTGTGAAGTATCTGGCACGACTCGATAACGGCAACTGGGGTGACGGCGGCGGACGCTGGGACGACGCAGGCCTGCGCGACGAATACTATCCCGGTATCCACAACAACTACACCAACTTCTTCCGCGACTGCGCTGCAGCTTATCAGCTCGGCCTCAAATGGCAGCTCGGCGGCGACTCGGAAGCGGCCGAAGCAGCCATTAAGATTCTCGAGGACTGGGCCGCTGTAAACCAGGGTATACTCCTTGGACGCGACAAATGGAAAGACGATGTTATTGACTCCAACGAGTACCTCATCATGTTCCAGATCCATCAGGCAGCCAATGCAGCCGAACTTCTGCGCAACTACAACGGCTGGGCCGACACCGAAGGCTTCAAGAGCGTTGTCAACTGGATGACAACCCATTTCGCGCCTTTCTGCTCGCGATTCATCGCCATGAACAACACCGACCACTGGTGGATGAACTGGGATCTCGCCTCGATGACAGCCCTTCTCTCCATGGGTATTCTTTCCGACGACCAGGACATGATCAACGAAGCTATCCTGCACTTCAAGCAGGGCGAAGGCCCCGGCTGCATCATGCGCAAAGGTATCATCGTGATGGAAGACGACCCCTCCGGCACAGGCGAGAAGCTCGCTCAAGGCAACGAGGCCGGCCGCGACCAAGGTCACAACACTCTTTGCGCCGCAATGGTGGGTGCTTTCTGCCAGATGGCATACAACATAGGCGAAGACCTCTTCTCGTTCGAGAACGGACGCGCTATCGCCTTCGCTCAGTATGTGGCAAAGTACAACATGGTCAAGCCCGAAATCGGAAAAGACTACAATACAGGCTCCCTCACCTCAGCATCGTTCAAATACGCCGAGAACTCACTTCCTTTCAAGGAATATAGCTATAACGGTGGCACAATGACTGCCATCTCCGGCGCAGGCCGCGGAACAATCCGTCCGGGTTGGGACATCTGGGCAGGCTATTGCAAGGCACATGGCGTCAAGGCTACCTACGTAAGTGAAATCGCCGAACATTTCCGTCCCGACGGTGGTGGCGGTCACTACGGCGGCAACTCCGGCGGCTTCGACCAGCTGGGCTTCTCAACCCTGATGCACCACCGCGAATAATCAACCGAATTCACACCCTACTCACATAATGGCCATAGTGGCTTAATAGCTGTTATGGCCATTATTAGTATATTTGCAGAATGAAACTGAAACGCATTTTATCGACTATCATGGCTTCTGCGGCCATATTGGCCTCTCAAGCTACAGTTGTCACATATCCAGCCGGCGAAGGGGTGGAGACTCTCGACGATTTCACTGTGTCGGTGCGCCAGAATGGCGGAGAATGGCAGCCTGTAGCAGTCTACCCGGTGAAGGTCGACGAAGTCCGTGGCACACGTCACTGTGTGGAGACCGCTTCTATGGCCTACTTCGACTTCGACGGCACAGTGGAAGTGGCTGTGAAATATAATAAAGGCGCTGTCGACAGCGCCCGCGTACGACCATTGTCCTACGACATCGTCCCCGCCATCGACGGTACCACACTCACTTTCACACTCTCATCGCCCCGCAATCTTTCGGTAGAAGTAAACGGTGACATATTCCACAACCTGCACTTGTTCGCCAATCCGCTCGACGCTCACCGTCCGTCGGCCAAGGAGATAAAACGCGCCGGCAAAAAAGGCTCCAAACTCGTATATTTCGGCCCCGGCGTGCATCAGCTTCCAGGCGACACCATGCGGGTGGAATCGGGCCAGACTGTATATATCGATGGCGGAGCACGCGTATATGGCGAGCTAATAGCCGAAGGAGTGCGCGACGTCCGTTTCTATGGCCGTGGCGAAGTTCACCCCAAAGGCCGCGGCTTCGGCATCTCTGTCCGCAGGTCGAAAAACATCGAAGCCAATGGCCCGGTGGTGACACAATTGCCCGTCGGCGGTAGCGATTCGGTGAATGTTACCAACGTGAAGTCGATAAGCTACTACGGCTGGGGCGACGGCATGAATGTGTTTGCGAGCAACAACGTGCGCTACGACAGTGTATTCTGCCGCAACAGCGACGACTGCTCTACAGTCTATGCCACACGCAAGGGCTTCGTCGGTGGTTGCAAGAACATAACCATGGAAAACTCCACCCTATGGGCCGACGTGGCACATCCCATAATGATAGGTCTCCATGGCAGTGCCACCGAGATTGGTCCCGACGCGCCCGCCGATACAATCGAGAATATAGTATACCGCAACATCGACATCCTCGACCATCAGGAGCGCCAGATCGATTACCAGGGGTGCTTCGGCATCAGTTGCGGCGACAACAATATCGTGCGCGACCTCGTGTTCGAGAATATCCGTGTCGAGGACTTCCGCCAAGGACAACTCATCAACATCCGCATATTCTTCAACAAGAAGTACTGCGCAGCTCCTGGCTCATGTGTGAAAAACGTTCTGTTCAAAGATATCACCTACAACGGCAATAACAGCGAGCTATCTATAATCGCCGGCTACGACCCCACACGCCGCGTGGAAAATATAACATTCGATAATCTGGTGATCAACGGAGTAAGAATAAGCGACGATATGCCCGGCAAGCCAAAATGGTACAAAACCGGCGACATGGCACGCATATTCATAGGAGAGCACACCGACAATATCGTATTCAAATGAAACGCATACTCATCACCTTCCTGGCTGTAGCCGCCATCGGAATCGCGGCAGGAGCAGCCATCAAGCATCCATCGCTGCTGTTTACTCCCCAAAGGGTCGAGGCGGCTAAAAAAGCGCTTAAGAACGATACTGCAATGACGGCGGCATGGCAGAAGATTCTCGCCGAAGCCGACGCTCAGCTCGCCAAAGGCGACGTGCGCAAGCTCGAATACCCCGCTCTTGCATACCAGATGACCGGCGACCGTAAATACTCCGACAAGATCCGCGAGGTCCTTCTAAAAACATCGAAAGTCAAGAGTTGGGCCGATGCCGAGATGATGTCGCGCACGCCGGCATGGCGAAGCGAACTCCAGATGGCCCACAGGGCTTTCCAGCTCGCCGTGGCCTACGATGCAGCCTATGCCGACATGACTCCGTCCGAACGGTCTCAGATTGCCCGCGGACTCTATAACCTTGCGGTGGAACCGCTCTTGGGCGACTGGATCAATGAGCCGACCCGAATCCATTCGCTCAACTCGATGGGCCATAACTGGTGGACATCGTGCGTGGGCATGGGAGCCCTGTTGGGTCTTGCCATTGGCAATGAAGTGCCCGAAGCTGCCCAGGCTGCCGAAACCGCAGTGGAAGCACTACCCGAATGGTTCGACTTCGCCGGCGATGTAATACAGCGAAAGCCAAAAACCTTCGACCGCGACGGTGGCATGTACGAGAGCATCAACTATGCCAGTTTCGGAACCACCGAGGCTCTGTTGCTACGCATGGCGTGGCTCAACAGTCATCCCGGCGCCCAACTCGAAGACATACCTCAGATGGCACAGCTTGCCTCATTCTTCAGCCATGTGGCTTATCCACGCACAGGCATGCTCTACAGCATCAACTTTGGCGACAGCCATAAGAATGTGACCGGAGAAAGCTCCATGCTACTGGCCTATGCCATGGGTGCCGAAGATCCAACCGTGCTATGGTATCTTGGGCTTCTTGAGCCTGGACAGCACCGTGAAGGCTTCCCACTGCATTTCCCAATGGGATTCCTGTATATCCCCCGTGGCAAACAGGTTCCAGTCACGCCGGCACTCTCTCAGTCACACCTATGGAAAGACTTCGGATGGGCCACTATGCGCGACAGCTGGGACCGCGACGCCACCATGCTCGCCGTAAAGAGCGGTGCCACATGGAACCACAGCCATGCCGATGCCAATTCGCTCATACTCTTCCACAAGGGAGTCGATATTATCAAGGATGCAGGCAACTGCTCCTACGGCAAACCCGAATATCGCAAATATTTCTTCCAGAGCGAGGCTCACAATGTGGTGCGCTTCGACAGTCAGGGACAGCCCACATTCCAACAATACCACGGCACAATGCTGCCGGGCTCGGTGAGCGGTCTTGTGGATGGCGGAAACATAAAATATGTGCTTGCCGACGGAACCGGCCCCATGAGCCATGTTCTCAACCGCAATTTCCGCCACTTCCTGTGGATCGACAACGTCATATATGTGATCGACGATCTCGGCAGCCACACACCCGGCCATTTCGAATGGCTTTGGCATCCGGGCGGCCAGGTTCGCAAAAGCGGGTTCGATCTCCACATCACCAATGGCGAATCAGCTGTTGCCATCCGTCCCCTCTACCCCGCCCCACTCGCCCCAAGCAACTTTGTGCACGACTATCCCGAGAATCTCTACTGGGAAGTGCATCAGGCACCCACGGAAGACCTTGCATCAACCGAGGAATACTGGAGCTTCCACATGCCCCAGACAGCCGACCGAGTGAAAGCAGTCACCGCAATCATGCTTAAGGACAGCCCCGAGCAGAAAACACTTCCGAAAATCGAGCGGCGCGAAGGCAAGGACTGGATTGGTCTGCGTGTTACTGACAATGGCCGCATTACCGACCTGTATATCAATCAACTCGCCGACGGACGTCTCATGCACATGAATTCATGGATCGATGCCGACGGTTGGACAACAGATGCCTACATGTTCGCAATAAGCTATCCCGAAGGTAGCGATCCGGCCAAAGCCACCGACGTATTCATTGGTCACGGCAGCTCTCTGCGCCGGGGAGATGATGTCCGGTTCTCATCGCTGGCCAAACTCAATGTCATTGCAAAAGACAGCGCCAACGGCCTCGACATCCATGCCACCGGACAGCCACGTATGCACCTCAGCTACAAATCCGCAGCCCAAAAGGTGACTGTGAACGGCAAATCGACAAAGCCCTCACGCCGCGGCACACTTCTCAACATCCGTACCACAGAATAAAAACACACCACAAAAACAGTGAGCGCGACTTCACCATGAAGCCGCGCTCACCATTTTTACATCTATGCTTATTCAACAATAAATGCCGATGTTATGATCTTGTGGAAATACACCGGAGGGAGCACAATATCCTGGATATTCGTGCCATATGTTTTGATGTACATAGCACCACGTAGCGAGCCGTAGTTCAACGACGCAAATTGGACCAACGACATCGGGTCGAATACAAGTCTGTCGTTTTCATCTTTCAACTCCGACAACGAATCCTCCGAGATTTCGAAATAGCTCGTCATCACAGCTTTCATCAGTGTTTTGTCGCCGCTTGTAGATGTCACTGTCATCCTGTTGGACAATAAGCGGTTTTCCTTATCATAGCCGAATTCGAGATCTGTTCTGAACACGACCTCTTCACCTGCTCTTATTGCATCTTCCGAGAGTATGGCAAATTGCTCAAGGTCGATTTTACGATATCTATACTGCATAATTAACTGAAGTGAAAACGTTTGCATACTGCGAGCAAACAGTATTTCCTGAAAAACGATGGCTGCGTGCCGTTACGTTTGATTCCGGTATTTTACTAAAAGGTGCTGTTATTATGGTTTCATAGGGACGATTCACATGTACAATCTCTACCCCGAGAACTTCCTCAATTTTATTGATAGTCTCAAGTGTGAGATTTTCCGTCCCTTTCATCAGTTTCGCCACATATGGAGCCGAAACACCCATTTTATTGGCGAAATCCTTCTGAGTCATTCCATTTACACGCAGATGATGCATAATGGCCAATGCCACATCTTGCGACATTTTACGCCATCCGTAGCTTTCCATCCGCATTTTTGCGCGTTCGATAGCTGCGCTGCTTCGCGGTTTTGCCAGTTCGTGAAGCTTTTTCAAATCTAAATTCATAGGCTCTAAGACCTCTCTGTTATATAGTAACTATTTCTAATATAATATCTTCGTATTCAATAGCCACTCCCTTGCCCGCCGTATGTCCTTCAGCACATACTCTTTCAGACCGGGTGAAGATTGAATAGAATCATGGAGTTTGATACCTCCTCCTGTTATAACATATTTATTTGGTGCGAGTTTGATTGCATAGAGCCGAAGAAATGCCGGACGCCCCTTGCCGTAGGCCTTTACAGGCACATACTCGTATACGTCACCGAACTCCTTTCCGCCTATATATTCGAAAAAATCATCAAGGTCCGGCACTTTGCCTTTTTGGGCATTCTCCGCATATTTCAATAAACTGGATTCAAGTTCATAAGCTTCATTGAGAACTTGTCGGGTAGCACTCTCTATATTTGGTACCTTATTCCAAGATGGTTCGTTGAGATATTTTTCGTGCTTTTCAAAAAAATCATGTACAGAATCCGCCTGATTGAGCCAATCGAAGATACGATCGTATTCGTTATCCCGATCACCGAATTTCATACTATACAAAGCGTCATCGACAATAGAAACTATGCCGATTTCCTCATCTTTTTCCGATGGCTGATTAATGTTTGGGTTCATTTCAATATGTGGTAGTTAGTTTTTCAGGTGCAAATATAGGGGTTTATTTTCATGGATGCAAATGTTTTGGCAACAAAATTAACCCATAGGTTAATCAAGCGACATATTAAGTGGATATGTGGGGAAAAACGTATATATATGCAGAAGAAAACCATGAATACCCGACTATGAAATCTATGATTGCCCTTGCGGCGGTAGCCTGCACATTAGGAGCCTCCGCCCAGACATTCACATGTATCAAAACCACCGAGACTGAGGCGTGGAAGCCCGCAGGAAAAGTGAAACTTGCATCCAGGCCCGCAGGGATAATTGTAGAAAGTCTACCCGACAGCATGGTGTTCGGACGCTGGGGCACATGCTTCAACGAACGTGGCTACGACGCTCTCAATATCTTGCCAGAGAGCGACCGTGCCGACATAATGGCCAGAGTATTCGCACCCGACGGTGAACTAAGGTTCAATATGGGCCGAATACCCATGAACGCCAACGACTATGCTCGCGACTGGTACAGCTGCGATGAAGTTGCCGGCGACTTCGACCTGCGCTATTTCAACATCGACCGCGACCGCACCACCCTCATACCATTCATACATCAGGCCCAGGCGCTTTGCCCCGACATGACATTCTGGGCTTCACCATGGTCGCCGCCATCGTGGATGAAGATCAACGCCGACTATCCGGTGCGCTCCGACCGAACCAACACCATGGACCCTCGCAAGGATGCTCTGCTCTTTGCCGGACAACCCGATCTCAACCGCGACGACTACAAGGCTCCCAAGGGTATATTTCCACCCAAACTGTCGGAAAATAATTATTTCATAATGGAGCCACGCTATCTGCAGGCCTATGCCGACTACTTCGGTAAGTTCATCGACGAATATGCCGGAGAGAACATTCCCATCGACATGGTAATGTTCCAAAATGAATCGTGGAGCTATACCCCCTACCCGGGCTGCGCATGGACACCCGAAGGAATCGCCTTGTTCAACACCCGGTATCTGGCGCCGACCCTCGCACGCACCCACCCCGATGTCGACATATACTTCGGCACCATCAACACCAACCGTTACGACGTAATCGACAAAGTCCTATCCGACAGCCTCATGCCAGCAAGCATCAAGGGCGTAGGCTTCCAGTGGGAGGGCGGACAGATTCTGCCGGCCATCCGCAAGAAGTATCCCGACTACCGCTACGTGCAGACCGAAGGCGAATGTGGCTGGGGCTCTTTCGACTGGGGTGCCGCCGAACACACCTTCGAGCGCATAAATCACTACCTCGGCAATGGCGCCGAAGACTATACCTTCTGGAATTTCATTCTTCCCGACGATGGCTGCAGCGGCTGGGGATGGAAGCAGAATGCCCTTATACGCGTCGATTCCGCTACCGGCACCTACACGCTCACACCTGAATACTATGCCGTGCGGCACTACACCAACCACATACCTACCGGAAGCACTATCACAGCATGGCGTGGCGGAAACACCCCCGTACTGGTAGCATCTACACCCGACGGGAAAACCGTGGTGACCGCAGCCAACCTCACAGATACCAAAACACGTCTGGCAGTCCCTGTTGGCAATAAATACCTCAATATCACCCTCGCGCCCCACACTCTGGCCACCTATACCGACTAAATGCCGCATTCGGTCCTTAAATACCACAGGCTCCGCCTCGAAGGTGGGGCCTTATTTTTTTGCTTCCACTTTAGACAACGGCTCGGAATGGGAATTTAAGCGTTTTTTTGTACCTTTGCACCTTAATTATGGAACAGCGAGGTCCTATAAAGATTGATGTAGCTGCCGTGTTGGCCGAAAGGTTGGGACGCAAGTCCCGCTATGTGCCGCGATTTGCCGTGAGGTATCTCGAGAGACTTGTCTGTCAGGACGACCTGAACGACTTGCTCGAGAGCGCCTATCCACGTCGCGGCGCAGACTTCTGCGAGCACGTGCTCGACCGCCTCGGCGTAACCCTCGACGTTCGAGGAGGTGAGAATCTGCCGGCCGACCCCAGAATAATCGTGGCTTCGAACCATCCGCTTGGTGGCCTCGATGGCATATGCATGATAGCGTGGCTTTCACGGCACTATGGCGTGACGCCGCGCTTTGTTGTCAACGACCTGCTCAAAGCGGTCGAACCCTTGGCCGAATGTTTCGTCCCCGTCAACAAGCACGGAGCACAGAACCGAGGTGATGCATCGGCACTCGACGCCGCCTTTGCCGGCGATGCCCCCGTGGTCGTATATCCGGCCGGTCTGGTATCGCGCATGCATGCCGACGGATCGATTGCCGACCTCGAATGGCGCAAGATGTTTGTTCACAAAGCCGTGGAGTCGCATCGTCCGATAGTACCGGTGCATTTCGGCGGTGAAAATTCGCGCTCGTTCTATAACTTTGCCAAACGCCGCAAAAGCCTTGGCATAAAATTCAATATAGAAATGGTACTCCTGCCACGCGAGGTTTTCCGTGCCCGTGGCAAAAAATTCACACTCACAGTCGGCCGACCCATATCGTGGGAAAGCCTTGGCGACCGTTCGGCTGCCACAAAACATGCAGCCAATATCCGGAGTATCGTTTACTCACTACCGTCTGAATATAATTCATCGATATGAACTTACCTATAATAGACCCTGTCGATACCGCCTTGATTGAAGCCGAGCTTACGCCCGAGCGTTTCCTGCGTGACACCAACAAGGGGGGAAACCAGATATATGTGGTTACGGCCCACAATGCGCCTAATGTCATGCGCGAGGTGGGACGCCTGCGTGAAATCGCATTCCGCACCGCCGGCGGCGGTACCGGGAAAGCATGCGATATCGATGAATTCGACACCATGCCCACACCGTGCAGCCAGCTTATCGTGTGGGACCCCGACAGCAAACTGATACTCGGCGGTTACCGCTTCATCTGCGGCCGCGATATAGAGATACAGCCCGACGGCAGTCCGCGCATTGCCACAGCCCATATGTTCGGCTTCTCCGAACGCTTCATGAAAGAGTATCTCCCCTACACTCTTGAGCTCGGCCGGTCGTTCGTGCGACCGGAGTACCAGTCCTCCCGCGCCGGTACCAAAGCCATCTACGCTCTCGACAACCTATGGGATGGCCTGGGTTCTCTCACAGTGATCTACCCCGAACTGAAATATCTTTTCGGCAAAGTCACCATGTATCCGAGCTATACCGCCGTGTGCCGCGACATGATACTTCATTTTCTCCACAAATACTTCCCCGACCCCGACCATCTCGTGTGGCCACTCACACCCCTGAAGACCGGAACCGACCCCGCCGAGCTCGACCGCATACTATGCGGAGGCGACTTCAAGTCCGACTTCCGCATACTCAATGCCGAAGTACGCCGCCACGGCGACAATATTCCTCCGTTGGTACATGCCTACATGGGCCTGTCGCCCACGATGAGAATGTTCGGCACTGCTGTCAACGATGAATTTGGCGATGTCGAGGAAAGTGGCATATTCTTTGCCATCGACGAGATATTCGAAGAAAAAAAACAACGACATATAGATACTTACCAACCCCTATTGACGAATGGAACTCAGCAAATTAACCGCCATTTCGCCCGTTGACGGCCGTTACCGCGGCAAGTGCGAGCCTTTGGCCGACTATTTTTCGGAATACGCCATAATCCGCTACCGCGTTAAAGTTGAAATCGAATATTTCATCGCTCTGTCGGAAGTGGGACTTCCCCAGCTCCCAGCCCTCTCGCCCGATACAGTTGAGGCTCTACGGAACATATACCAGCCCGATGTATTCACCCCCGAGGAGGCTGAGAAAATAAAAACAATCGAACAGACTACCAACCACGACGTCAAAGCGGTAGAGTACTATCTTAAGGAGCAGTTCGACGCCCTCGGCCTCTCTGCCAGCAAGGAATTCATCCACTTCGGACTCACCTCTCAGGACATCAACAACACTTCGTTCCCGATGGCTATGGCCGACGCCATCGAAGAGGTGATGCGCCCCGCGTTCAAGCGTCTCACCGACAAGCTGTCGGAGCTCGCCATGGAATACGCAGAAGTGCCCATGCTCGCCAAAACACACGGTCAGCCCGCCTCGCCCACCACTCTTGGCAAAGAGATAGCCGTGTTCCTCGAACGCCTTGTCCGTCAGATCGAAGCTCTTGCCGCCGTACCTGCAACCGGAAAATTCGGAGGTGCTACCGGTAACTTCAACGCCCATCTGGCCGCATTTCCCGCTGTCGACTGGCGCGAATTCGCTCATAATTTCCTGAAAGACCGCCTCGGACTGCAGCGCGAATACTTCACCACACAGATCTCAAACTACGACTCGCTGGCTGCCGCTTTCGATGCTCTCAAGCGCATCAACACCATCATCATCGACCTCGACCGCGACATCTGGTCCTATATATCGATGAACTATTTCAAGCAGAAAATCAAAGCAGGAGAAGTTGGTTCGTCGGCAATGCCGCACAAAGTGAACCCCATCGACTTCGAGAATTCCGAAGGCAACCTCGGCGTGGCTAATGCCATCTTCGAGCATCTATCGGCCAAGCTTCCTATATCGCGTCTGCAGCGCGACCTCACCGACTCCACCGTTCTCCGCAATGTCGGTGTACCTCTGGCACACACACTGATAGCTGTTGAATCGACCCTCAAAGGACTCGGAAAGCTTATCCTCAACCGCGAAGCAATCGATGCCGACCTCGACGGCTGCTGGAGTGTGGTTGCCGAAGGCATACAGACCATTCTCCGTCGCGAAGGATATCCCAAGCCCTACGAAGCACTCAAAGCCCTGACTCGCACCAATTCAGTTGTCGACGAAGCTGCAATATCCAACTTCATCGACAATCTCGAGGGCATAACTCCCGAAGTTCGCGCCGAGCTTCATGCCCTCAAGCCCTCAACCTATGTAGGCTACACAGTATAAATATACCCCACACAATAAAAACACCTGCGGTAGGCTTCCAAGCTTCACCGCAGGTGTTTTATAATATCACGACCGAACTATTCGGCAGGCTCCTCAGGAACTTCCGGCTCTTCGGCATCGGCAGCCTTCTCCTCGTCGGTACGCAGTACCGGACGCACCGGGTAGCCCATATAGCGGCCCTTGTAATCCACTGCGAGAGTCTTGTTCGATCCATATCCTTTCTCCACAAGCGCCATACCATGCTGGCATGCCGACTTGTAGAGCGATGAAGTCCAGTAATACAGCTCGTTGGCTCCATATATACCGGTAATATACCGATAGCCCGTCAGAGGAAGGAATATGTGATTTCCATTATCGGCCGTGACCTTATAGCCCGCCACGCCATATTCATTATCGGCATCATCGGCAGCCATCTTCTCCCATTGGCAGTAGTCGAGCAGTTCGTTCATCTCCTCCTCGGTTGGCATACGCCAGTCCACGCCCCATTTCACATTGGCGGCATCGTCCATAAGTTCGAGTGTGTACTTATAGTCGGGCACCCCCATGTCCATATAGTTACAGTACTTCAGGAAAAATTCCTGGAAGTTATCAGGGTCCGAATCGGGATCCTGGTAAGGCATCGTAAGCTTGTTGTAGCGTATCGACTCGTCATCGTCAGTACCCGCCCACATGAAGTACGAGCCGAACTCGCCCGGCGAGGTAGCGCCTACATTGAAGGTTGCCCATTTCACGGATAAGCCAAGATCGACATACTCAGGTTCGCCATAAGGCTTGATACAGTCGAGATCCGAAAATGCTATTTCGGTAGTCTTGCCGTCTTTGGTGATTATTTTCAATCCCTGTGCGGACGAAGAGAATGCGGTGAATGCCACAGCGGCAGCTGCTATTATATGGAGTGCTTTCATTTCTTAATTATTTTGAAGTTTGTAGAACCGGTTTTAACAACATATACACCTTTGGCCAGCCCTTCGGTGGAAAGGGAGGCCGTGCCGTCGGCACTGATTTTAGACGATGCCACCATGGCACCGCTAACAGAATAGACATAGACAGCATCTCCATGACGCGCCCCCGACACCCGAAGCGTAGAAGCACCCTGCTCGAGCGCCGCTCCATTCTGCACCTTATCGGCAATGCCTATCGATGATGTCGAATTGCCGGTTGCTTCCATTTCGAAACGGTCGACAGTACCCGGAGCATACTCCATCGTAAGATCCGACGATGTGATTACAACACTTTTGCCGTCGTGCGTCAGCACAGGATTGTCACCTACCGGATAAGTGTGTTTCTCTCCCGATCGGGTATGGACCACGAACGAGTAGGACTTTCCGGTCGCCGACTCGGAATGCGCCACCATGGTTGGCGACAGAAACAGAGCCAAAGCAATTGAGCAAAGTAAAAGTTTTTTCATTTAGTTTTACCGGATTAGTTGTGGAAATAAATACGATTGCAAAACGCCAGTATAATCGGCGTTGATGCGGCAAAGTTACAATATAAAATCAAAATTTCAAGAATTTTGCCAAGAATTTTGCCAAAATATTTTATCCACACCCAAAATTCGGAAACAGTCGGGGCCGCGTCATCGATGCACAGCGTGGTCCTCACGACTACATACAACGACGGCGCGAATGGAGTTGAAGCCATTCGCGCCGTCGGATTATAGTTGTAGTCCCACCAGGATTCGAACCTAGACAGACAGTACCAAAAACTGTAGTGCTACCATTACACCATAGGACTATCCCTTGCCCAAGCCCTTAATCGGGCCTAAAGCGCTGCAAAGGTATGAAAATTCAGCCAAATCGCCAAATTTTTTTCATTTTCCATTCGCAAACCATTTTTATTACCACATCGATGCATCATACCAGTCCACGGGATTTGGCAATCAGGTCGGCGATTTTATGGACGCCAAATTTCACCATAAGACTTTTTCGGTAGGTCTGCACGGTACTCTCGCTAACACCAAGTGCCTCGGCAATATCGAGTGTCGACAGCCCTTTGGCAAGTAGCCCGAGGACATCATTCTCACGCTTGGTAAGGCCCTCCACCTGAGGATCGCTCCTGAACGACAGTCCCATATAGGGCTCTCCGTTGAGATAAGCTATGATAGCCCGGTCCAACTCCTCGATCGCATCCGATTTATTGACCATGCAGCGTACATCAAGGGCCGAGAGCCGCTGCTTAACCCATGGCGACGAATGCATGGTGTACACTATTATGCCCGGGGGCGATGGCAAAGATGACAACTGCTCGATAAGCGTCCACGAATTGGCCGAGCCAAGTTCAAGGTCTATAATCCATAGGTCGACGGCAGCCGGCTCGACCGGCAGCGACACCAGCCCCTCCACATTGCGCAGACTGCCCACCACGGTCACTGGATAGGATGCCAGGCGGTCTTTGATAGCCTGTGCTACTATTGGATGGTCTTCGAGGATTATGACATTGACTGGCTTTTTCATAACGGTACTGTGATATGTGTGGACGATACGGAGTCGCCGGCCATATGCGTCAAAGTAGCACCGATGATACGCAGACGCTCGCCTATGGTGCGATGTCCGATGCCGGTACCGGTCTCCCCTTCGGGCGCCGGAGTTCCATTATGATCTATGGTTAGATGCAGCACATTCCCATTCTCGAGCATCAGAGATATGTCGACGTGGGTCGGCTTTCCGTATTTTATTATATTGGTCATTTCTTCCTGAAATATGCGGTATATCTCGCGTGCTGTCGGCTCGGGAATATCGGCCGGCACGTCGGCTTCCACGAAATCGACAGTAAGCCCCGACACTTCACCACTCACCGAGCGCGCATAGGAGCCGATGATCTGTCCAAGTGTACGGCCGGAGAACTCAGGGGGCATCAAGCGGTGCGAAATCGCGCGGACGGTGAGTCGCAGTTGCTCAGCCATGGAGGCTATAGAGACCGTATCGGAATGTCCATTACTTATATTAAGCCGCAGGGCAAGCAAGTCGGCCGCCACGCCATCGTGCAGTTCACGGGCAAATACGCGCCGCTCTTCTTCCATTCCACGGATATACTGCTCGGAGCGCTCAAGTGCCATCTGAGCCTTCAACCGCCGCTGGCGTAGCACCAATACAAGCACTACAATGGCAGCCAATGCAAGCAACAGACCAAGAGCGAGCATCATACGCTCGCGGGCGAGCACACGGTTACGAAGTTCCCCGTTCTCGAGGTCGCGACGCATAGCACCATACTGCACGTCGAACTCCGCAAGGGCGCGGGTCATATTGCGTGCCGCCAGAGTATCGGTCCACATGATCGCCGAATCGCTATAGGCATATGCCTCGCGATAGCGTCCAAGCCCTGCCATGCACGTGGCGATCTGACGATATGTCTCGGCTCCCGGAGGCGCGAAATCCATGCGACGCAGTATATCGAGCCCTGCAAGAGCATCGGCATACCGTCCACGGGCGATATCCCACCTCACCCGAGCCGAGCGATAACCACCGGCAAGCGTTCCGCCGGCTGATACCGCCGGCAGTAATAAACGCCCCAACTCCATATAGAAATCAGCGGAATCGGGCTGTGCCGATGCTTCGAAATACCCATAGAGTCCCGGAATACACCGTAGTCGCAGAGCCGGGTCGCCACTCTCCTTAGCCAATGCCCACGCATGCCGTATTCTTTCGCCGGCTTCATCGATACGCCCGAGCTGCAACAGCGCCATGGCAGCCAGCTGCGACGACGAAAGCTCGGTATAACCATCCTCACATTCGGCCGCATGCATCACCGCATTGCCGAAAAAATCGGATGCAAGCTCAAACTTACCTCTATTATAGTATAACATACCGATGTTGCACTCCAAGGCCGACTCCCACGACGGATCGTTAGCTCGGGCAGCATGCTCGAGCGCACGTCGATAACATATCAAAGCGGAGTCGGGACGCTCCCGACGATTATACACAACGGCGAGGTTATTCCACAGGCTTGTGTTGACAATCTGATCTCCATCGGGATCGACCACACCAAGAGCCTTCATCGAGGCGTCGGCCATCGCCGGTATATCTCCGCCATAATAATGCATGGTGGCTTTCTCCACAAGCACACGGCCATACATAGTATCCGTTTCGAACGAGGGGATGCGGAGAATAGAGTCGATAATCCGTGCAGCATCATCGAGCTCCCCTTCGCCAATGAGATCCTCGGCACGCGTAAATGCGGCCACCGTCGCA
This sequence comes from uncultured Muribaculaceae bacterium, assembly GCA_910587915.1. Lineage (GTDB taxonomy): Bacteria > Bacteroidota > Bacteroidia > Bacteroidales > Muribaculaceae > CAG-873. The sequence continues at coordinate 166,863 of CAJUOB010000005.1, forward strand.
CGGTCCGCGCCATAGGTCACCGCCCAGACGCCACAAGCGACCAAAAAGACAAGCAATTTCTTCATAATGCGACAAATATAACTCATCAGTTTCAAATTAAAAAATACAGAGCTGTTTTTGCAACAGTTGCATCCCACGATGGCACAAACGCACAGATATCGTTAAAACGGTTGCCGGCCGGAATGCCGGCAACCGGAAAAGAGAGTTGAAAAATGTGTCTGCCATGACTGAGAGAGTGAGGCAGGCAGACGGATGTGCAAATTTATCGATTAGCCATCACCTGCAATTCCCCCGAAAATGTGATACATTTGTTAATACTTGCTAATATATATTAGCATATGCAAATGAAGCATAGTCCATCTAAACAGCAAATTGTATATCGATATCGAAAAAAGACACATAGAATCAAGCAAATAAACAAAAATATGTTGTAAAATATATAACACTCAGTGATGCATTCAATGGAAAAATCGTATATTTGCACCCAAATACAGTTTCAACTACGAACATAAAACTAAAGTATACGTATACCAATTATTTATCTCATCAATTATGAACCGTAAATTATGCTATGTCATGGGTCTGGGCCTCGCCCTGGCACTGAGTTCCTGCGGTAAGAAGCTCGGCCAGTTCAGCGCAGACTATTTCACAGTCAACCCCAACCCCCTCGAAGCAGTAGGCGAAAAAGTGCCGGCTCGCGTAAGCGCCAACATTCCCGCCAAATTCTTTGTGAAAAACGCCGAGGTAACCGTGACACCTACCCTGGTGTTCAACGGTCAGGAAGTAAACTCCAAGAGCTATACCTTCCAGGGTCAGAAAGTGCGTGGGAACAACCCTGTCATCTCATATGACAACGGAGGTACTGCCACAATTCCCGTAAGCTTCAACTACCAGCCCGAAATGGCCAAGAGCGAACTCATGCTCAACTTCACCGTAACTCAGGGCAATAAGAAATACGTTCTTCCCGCTGTGAAAGTGGCCAACGGTGTAGTAGGCACATATGCTCTTGCCAACGCTGCAACCGTTACTCCCGCTATCGCTCCCGATGCTTTCCAGCGCATCATCAACGAGAAGTACGCTACCGACATCATGTTCCTTATCAACCAGGCAAACATCCGCGCCGGACAGCTCAAGACCGATGCCATGGCTGAACTCCAGAAGGAAATCATCGCTGCCAACAGCGACACCGCACGCGTGCTCCAGGAAATCAACATCTCTTCCTACGCTTCGCCCGACGGTGGTGTGAAACTCAACACCCGTCTTGCTGAAAACCGCGAGAAGAACACCAAGGCATACGTGAATAAGATGCTGAAGAAGGACAAAATCACCGAATTCGGCGAACTTACAGCTCAGTTCACAGCTCAGGACTGGGAAGGCTTCCAGAAACTCGTGCAGCAGAGCAACATTCAGGACAAAGACCTTATCCTGAGCGTACTCTCCATGTACAAGGATCCCGAACAGCGCGAACGCGAAATCCGCAACCTTTCGTCGGTTTTCGAACAGCTCGCAGACCAGATTCTCCCCAAACTCCGCTACTCGCGCATCACAGCAAGCATCGACGTAATCGGCAAGAGCGACAGCGAAATCCAGCAGCTCCTCGCTTCCGATCCCTCCAAGCTTTCTGTTGAGGAAATCCTCTATGCCGCAACCCTCACCGACGACAACAACAAGCGCATCCAGATCTACGACAAGGCTGCACGTCTCTATCCCAACGACTACCGCACCTGGAACGACCTCGGTATGGCTCAGTACATCGACGGCGACTACAACGCTGCCAAGGCTTCCTTCGCAAAGGCCGCTTCCATGACCAAGAACGCCGAACCTCAGATGAACCTCGGTCTTATCGAAATGCTCAACGGTGACTACGCCAAGGCTAACAAGTACTTCGGCTCTGCTGCCGGTGTTGCTGAGCTCGGCGACGCTCTCGGCGTTTACTACCTCAAGCAGGGCGACGCTGCCGCTGCCGTGAAAGCTTTCGGCGACGTGAAGAGCAACAACGCAGCTCTCGCTCAGATCCTCACAAAGGACTACAGCAAGGCTAAATCGACTCTCGCTGCTATCAACAAGCCCGACGCAACCACCTACTATCTGATGGCCATCCTCGGTGCACGCACAAACAACGAGTCGATGCTCAACACCAACCTCCGTCAGGCCGTTCGTCTCGACAGCTCGCTTGCCAAGAAAGCCGTCGACGACCTCGAATTTGCTAACTACAACCTCTCGAAAGCTCTCTAATCCGACAGCTTCGACGTAATATAAAATAAAAGAACGCTTCCATCATATACGACCGGAAGCGTTCTTTTTTAGCCATATAATAAATTTAACCAACTAATATCATGGACCTTTGGACATTTCTCACAGTGGTTATAACCATAATTATACTCATGTCCGCCATTACCTTCTTCATCACAAGATCCGCAAAGAAAGATTCGGAATCTCAGCCCACCGACGGCCCAATGCTATCCCCCAAAAAGAGGAAAGCATTACTATGGTCGATGATTGTACTCGAGGCCATTCTCATAGCGGCCGCACTCATATTTGTCCTGTCATAGCCCTTGCTGCTGCTAACCAAGGTTAGCACGCACCGACGCAAGATATGCCGCCATAGCCTCACCATCGCGCGATGCCACGATGTCGCGCAGATTAGCCAGCGATTCCCTGATACGGTCGAGCTGCTCTACAGAGTCGGGGTTGAAAAGAATCTCGGACAGAAGATAGTCGTCCTCGCTCATGAGCCCACGCGCAATCGCCATGTGGCGCTTGAAAGTCGTGCCTGGCGCGGGCTGATGCTTCATGGCCGAACCGAACACAAGGCTCGAGGCAAACGGTATTGACAGAGAATAGGCAATGGTGCTGTCATGTCCACGGAAAGTATACTGTTCGACATGCAGCCCGAGCGACGAATACAACCGCTCGAAAAAGGTTATTCCATCGGCATCGCCTTCACTGATTATTATGGCGTTTTCATCGGCAAGATTCGATAGCGATGCAAACGTGGGGCCAAACATAGGATGGGTCGACACATACGGATGTCCTGCCGATGCATAAAATTCCGGAAGACCTCTTTTCACCGATGCTATATCGCTGAGAATGGCATCAGGTCGAATATGCGGAAGCACAGTCCTGAACGCATCGAGGGTGTACTTCACTGTTGCCGCATTCAGCACCATATCAGGATCGAAATCATCGATTTCATCGGGCGAAGCGAAGCGGCGCACATTGTAGGTGAAACGCAAGCGCGAAGGATCGCTGTCGTATATAGCCACATCGTGGTCAAAGGACAGGAGATCGCAGAAGAATGAGCCCATCTTACCGGCCCCAAGTATCAGTATTTTCATTGTAGTTCTATCTGCTGGCGCACCGACTCCTCATGGATGGAAGCAAGTACATTCTTAATAAAATCGGCATTTAGATCGAGCTGTACGGCTGCATCTACCCGTTTCTGCATCAGGTCGTTGTAGCGTCCCGGCTGCAGCACAGGCATGTTGTGCTCTTTTTTGTATCGGCCGATGTCGCGTGCCACACGCATTCGCTTGGCCAGTAATTCGAGAAGTTCGTCGTCGAGTCGGTCGATCTGCTTGCGGAGCAGTCCGAGACTTTCGGTCGAAGATGTCTCCGACGGAATCACCAACGTATCGAGTATATAGGCAAGCACCTCGGGAGTCACCTGCTGTGCGCTGTCGCTGAGTGCATTGTCGGGATGACAGTGACTTTCTATAATCAAGCCGTCGAAATTCATGTCGAGAGCCTGTTGGGAAAGCGGGCCGATAAGTTCACGCTTACCGCCGATGTGGCTCGGATCGCAGATGATGGGAAGATCGGGCAGACGACGATGCAATTCGATAGGTATACGCCATTTAGGCGGATTGCGGTATATATGCTTACCGTAGGCGCTGAATCCACGGTGAATGGCTCCTATACGACGTATACCGGCACCATTAATACGCTCCATCGCCCCGATCCAAAGCTCAAGGTCGGGATTGACAGGATTTTTGACAAGCACGGCAAGCGAATCGCGACGCTCCTGAGGCAACGCTGCGAGCACATCGGCAATCTCCTGCACGGCGAAGGGATTGGCCGACGTGCGGGCTCCTATCCACAGCACATCCACTCCGGCATCGAGGGCCTCGCGGGTGTGACGTTCATTGGCAACTTCCGTGGCAATAAGCATACCCGTTTCCGCTTTCACTTTAGCAAGCCATTGCAAGGCCGGAGTTCCTATGCCTTCGAATCCCCCGGGCTTCGTGCGAGGCTTCCATACACCTGCCCTGAATATCTTTATGCCAGCAGCCGAAAGGCTGCGTGCGGCTTCCATTATCTGACTTTCGCTTTCGGCGCTGCACGGACCTGCAAGAACGAAAGGCCGGCGCGACATTATATCTGATGAAAATAGTGGTGCGAGTTCCATTTTGAGCTTGATTTATGAAGTATGAATTTAATTATCTCCGTCGGTAAGACGTCGCAAAGCCTCACGGAGAGTGGGTTGTGGAGCGCAAAGCGACACGCGGATGTAGCGGTTGCCCGAGGGTCCGAAAATAAATCCGGGCGTGATGAACACCCGCTTCTCTGCCAGAATTCGGTCGGCGAAAGCCTCGGCGCTCTTCTCACTGTCGGGAATACGCCCCCACAGGAATAAGCCCTGTTGGCCGGGACGACAACGGCAACCGAGCGCATCCATGATACGTGCACATATCTGCTGGCGTGCAGCATATTCGGCATTCAGGTCGGCATACCATTGATCGGACGCAGCCAAGGCGGCAATAGCCCCTTCCATTATGGCCCGTGGCTGTCCGGAGTCTATATTAGACTTCACTTTCAGCACCCACTCCACAAAGACGGGATTGGCCACAAGCATACCCACACGCCATCCGGCCATATTGAGACATTTGCTGAGCGAATTCATCTCGATAGCCACCTCGTCGGCCCCGGGGACATTGAATATGCTCATAGGATAATCGTTGAGAATCATGCTATATGGATTGTCGTTGACAATCACAATGCCGTGACGTCGACCAAAATCCACAAGACGCTCGAACACCTCGATGGTGGCGGCTGTTCCGGTAGGCATATGCGGATAGTTGACCCACATCAGCTTTATCCTATCGAGAGGCATACGCTCGAGCGCATCGAAATCGGGCATCCATCCATTATCTTCGCTTAGCGAATAAGTGAACACCTCGGCCAGAGCTATCCGAGAAGCCGATGTATAGGTCGGATAACCGGGATCGGGCACGAGAACTCCGTCGCCGGGATTGAGAAAAGCAAGTGCCACGTTGAGCACACCTTCTTTCGAGCCTATAAGTGGCAGAATATTGCGGTCTGGATCCAATCCGGTCACATTGTAGCGGCGCTCATACCAATCGGCAAATGCCTTGCGCAGAGCCGGAAGGCCCACCGTCATCTGATAGCCATGGCTATCGGGGCGTTCAAGACAGCGCACAGCGGCGTCGACGGCAGCTGCTGGCGGCGGCAGATCGGGGCCACCGATACCGAGCGAAACAATATCAATACCCTCGGCCCGCAAACGGGCTATTTCCTTAAGTTTGCGCGAAAAGTAGTATTCGCTTACATGGTCGAGCCTTGTGGCCGGACATATTTGCTTATTCTTTGTCATATATGGTAGAGCGGTATTCACCAAGTATTTTAAAATCGTTTATAAGGGGACGCACTGCTTCGAGAGCCTGACGGTAGCGGACCACATTCTCGAATGTAAGGTCGACATAGAAGCGATACTCCCATTCACGACCTATGATCGGAGTTGATTGTATTTTGGAGAGATTCATGTCGTAGAACGATAGGATAGCCAGAACTTTCGACAACGCGCCGGCCGAGTGCGGTAGGGTGAACATCAGGGATGCCTTGTCGACCTCCAGCTCGCCGGGACCAACCTCGGATGCCATCAACGGATCGGCAAGAATAAGAAAGCGGGTAAAATTACGCTTGTTGGTCTCTATCCCCTCGGCGAGAATATCGAGCCCATACAGGCGTGCCGCATAATCACCGCACACCGCCGCATGCCCGGCCAGACCTTCGCTGGCAATCTCGCATGCACTGCCGGCTGTGTCGAAGCGCTCCACCATCTTCATGCGCGGATGCTTTCTCAGCCATACCTCGCACTGCATCAAGGCCATCGGATGCGAGTTCACCTCTATAATGTCATCGATACTTTGCCCCGGCAGTGCACAGAGCACGTGCGATATGCGCTTCTTATGCTCGCCGACAATGCGAAGGTCGCCCGTGCGCAGCAATTCATGGTTGCTTAGGATACTGCCGGCAATGGTATTTTCGATAGCCGCGATACCCAGCAACGACGCATCGGAGTGAAGAGCATCGAACAATTCAGGGAAAGTGTCGAACTCAACAGTCTCGACATCCTTTCCCGCGAAGTACTCGCGGGCGGCCGCATCGTGGAAGCATCCTGCCACGCCTTGTATTCCTACTCGTATTCTATTATTCTCCATAAACGAAAAAGCCCCGTTGCGGCAACAGCCGTACGGGGCAAAAATGATATTTTAAAATGGCTCACAGCGCCCCGCTTCTATCGGTGTGATAAAAGTAAAAATAGGGGTAAAAAAAGCTGAGTGCCGTCATATAAATTCTGTTTGATATGGCAAAGGTATAAATAAAAACCCGAAACGCAAGCAAATCGTTGCCGTTTTCGGGTTTTTATAATATTTTTAACTTATCATATAGCCATGTCCGGATCTATTGACTATCCTGGAGCCTATTTCGCCAAGCTTTTTGCGCAGTCGCGATATATTGGTATCCACAATGCGCTCGTTGATACCCGCTGTCTCATCGTTCCATACGCTGCGGTGAATCTCAATGCGCGACACATATGAATTCACATTTTTAAGCAGCATGGCAAGAATCGCGAACTCCGTTTTCGACAATGTCACCGGCGCTCCGTCGATTTTCACAGTCTGTGAATTGAGGTCGGCTTCCATATTGGCGAACGTAAGCGTGGCTGCCGAGCGGGCGGGCAGCTTATGACGCCGCATCACCGACTTCACACGAGCCACCATCTCGCGGAGCGAGAATGGCTTCACAATGTAATCATCGGCACCGGCATCGAGGGCATCGATGACTATACGCTCGCTTTTGATGGTGGAGTATAGAATGATACCTATATGCTCTGTCTCGGGATTGTCCTTAAGATCGAAAATCAGATCCATGCCGCTGAATGGCTGGTGCATCGCATCGACGATGACAAGCTGGGCTGTCTGAAGCGTGCTCAAATCCACATTTTCGGCCACCGGCTGTATATCCACAGAATACCCCTCACTGCGCAGGTTGACCTGTAGCAACTCGCAGATGTTAGGATCGTCGTCGACAATCAGTATGTGCCCCAATGCGGGAGTGAATGACATGGATTTTCGATTTTATGGATTTCGGTATTGCAAAATAAATGAATTTACATTTATCCACAAACGCGGTAACACGATTGTATCTTTATTGTTTTCGAAAATTATCATGCCATGAGGGCCCAGAAAGGCTTTTCAGCGAAAAGCTACGCATGGCGCTTCTGGAAAGTCTCACGCAGGGTATCGACCACATTTATTATATAATCGCCTGTTTTCTCCAGGTCTCCTATAATATCCATGTAGTATATACCGGCCTGGTACTCGTAGTGCTTGGCGTTGATATTGCCCACATTCGCTCCACGTAGACTGTTACGGTAGTTGTTGATCTCGCGTTCCTTGTTGTAGGATTCGATGAGCGACTTCTGGCTCACATTCTCCACATCGCTGAGTTGCTTCACCATCAGATCCATCGCAGCGCGGATATACACATACATAGTGTCGATATTCTTGTATATCTCATCGTTGAAATCCACTCCGGCCTGTATCTTGCGGTTAAGAATCTTACCCACACCCATGCAGCTGTCGGCAATGCTCTCGATTTCGCTGATGATGTTGAGCATGGCCGCGATCCGGAGTTTACCCTCGTTCGACAGGCGGCCTTCGGCGCATCGGTTAAGATAGTGAGCTATCTCAAGCTCCATGCGGTCGGAAATATCCTCGTATTTTTCCAACCGTGAATACAATTGGTTGAAATCGTCGCTCTTTTCTTTTGTATGTATAAGTTTCTGCGCCATGTCTATCATGCGGCCCACTCGCTCGGCATACACCCACATTTCTTTTTCAGCCTGGGTGATATTGAGTTCGGAAGCATTCAACAGACCGCCCGATATGAATTTGAGCGTGAACTCCTCGTCGTCGCGGTGCTTGGCAGGCACAACCCATTCCACTATCTTCACATACATCCCGGTGAGCCATATCATGATAAGAACATTGACAAGGTTGAAGGTGGTATGGAATATCGACAGACCGAACGATACGCTCATCTGCATCGCTGCTATATTGCGGAGCACTTCATGGCCGGCTGGCAGCGAATTGTCGAAAAGATGGTTGTAAATCTCAGGCTGTGTAGCCTCTATGTTGGTCACATAGTGGTACAATGCGTTGGGGTCGCCCTGACCGATGGCCTCGGTAAGCCACGCATTCATATTGGCGAAAGGCACAAACACACACAAACACCACACCGTGCCGAGCAAGTTGAACAGCAGGTGGCCCATTGAGGCTCGCTTTGCAGCCACATTGCCGCTCAGCGAAGCCAATATAGGAGTAATAGTGGTACCGATGTTGCTGCCGAGAACCAGAGCGCAGGCCAGATCGAAAGTAATCCAGCCTTTGCTACACATAATCAAGGTAATGGCAAAGGTGGCCGCCGACGATTGTATGACCATGGTCACAACCAGACCGACAAGCGCAAATATGAGAATCGAACGCAGGCCGAGCGAGGAGTATTCCCGCAGACTTGCAAAAAGTTCAGGGTTATTCTGCAAATCAGGCACATAAGCGCTTATAAGGTCAAGGCCCATGAACAGGAACGCGAAACCAACCAGCAATTCGCCGATAGACTTCAGCTTGCTCTTGTTCATAAATAAAAGAACGACGCCCAGGCCTATGAGAGGCAGCATGAACGCCGAAATATTCACCTTAAATCCAAAAAGTGCTATTATCCACGCAGTGAAAGTTGTACCTACGTTAGCACCCATAATCACAGCCATCGACTGACCAAGGGTCATCAGGCCTGCATTTACGAAGCTCACCACCATCACTGTGGATGCAGATGAACTCTGGATTAATGCCGTGATAACTATGCCTGTGAGAAGACCCGTGAAGCGATTGCGGGTCATGGCTGAGAGGATGTTGCGCAGACGGTCGCCTGCGGCTTTCTGCAAACCTTCGCTCATCACCTTCATACCA
>CAJUOB010000006.1 GCA_910587915.1 uncultured Muribaculaceae bacterium
CGCTCTCTTGCGGCCGTCCCGGGGTTGCTTCCCGAAAGCGAGTGCAAAGGTAGAGGGTTATTTTGATTCCACCAAATATTTCAGCGAAAAAATGTGTTTTAAAGCATAGATTTAACTTCTATTCACATTACAGGTGACTTTTCAGACGAGAATTTAGTCAAATCAACTTATAATAAGCGAGCAAATATTTACAATTGCCATTTTGACTACATCTAAAAAAATCACTGCACCCGATTCATAATTTACCCTTCCAATTTTAGCATACACTCAAAAAGATTGACAGGATATCGCGACCCAATTACATATAGGGAAATCGACAAGGATGATCAAATCTATATTATATAGTCATTCTTCGAATCAAGATTTCGAGACAGCTGACTATAATATACCATAGGTTTACTATTGCAGCGCTTTGCTCATAGACAAAGATAATGCTCAGCCATACTGAATAAACATAACGGACCATATTATGTAATATGGTTTGCTGTTATAATGAGGCGTAAGACTACTGCACTGGTTCTGATAGAACAGAATTTACCACCTGAGGCGTATTAGCAATTGATAATTCTATCTGTTTTGCTGTAGAATATGTACCAGTACTCATAATATTTACAAAAATATTTACAAAAGTTTCATCCTCACCGTAAGCATAACATTCCGCTCGCGGAGGGCGTAGATACTGGTGTAGATGTCCATAGCGGCATAGCTCACTTTTGTGAATGATTTGAAGTTGAAAATGTTGTTAAATGCCAGATTCCACTCAAACCGTCCTTGCCGATAAGTTAGTTTTGAATCTCCAAACCATACATTTTTGTCTCCGGAAGTCAAATTCGTATAGTTATTTTCGGCTGAAATATTAAATATTAGATTCTTAAGAGGATAGAAATTAATGTCGGCTCTGCCTGTCCAAGTACGCACCCATGGAGAACCGGCTTCTATTCCCTTCGTTTCACTTCTATTCTCGCCATAAGCGAACGCAAGAGCGGCTCCCATCCAACGGGCAGGCGTTGTTGAAATTAAAATGCTGCCACCCCAAGTTTTGGTATTGAAAGCAAAGAGCGATTTATTTATCAAAGAATTTCCTTTGTATAGCGAAGCTGTAGCTCCCAATTTCACGGTAGTATTCCAAAAACCGAGCCCTTTGCTTAAGTTTGCTGTAATGGAATAACTGTTTGCTGTGTTTTGCAACGGCAGATTGATGCTCACAGTCGACAGCCCATCGTAATCATAGCCCATGATGCTGTTATGCCTGAACTGATTCCAGGATAGGCTGGCATTACCGAAAATCTGATGGAAAGGATTGGAAAAATAGTAAGCTAACGATGTTAACCATGTTTCATCTTTCATCGTACGCTCAATCTCCGATCTTCGAAATGAAAGATAATCGGTCATTACAATTCCTGTTGTAGCCCTTTGTGAATTATCTCTCATTTTGTTATAGGTCACGTCTAATGCCAACCAGTTGCGTCCCATCTTATAGGTTATATGTGCCTGGGGAATTATAGTGATATAGTTCCAAGTCGTCCCTCTGGATTGGTCTATCCTATCATTGAGCCACTGCAGGTTATAAGAAGCCGACAAAGTTAACTCGGCGTAAAAATCCCCTATTGGATACGATATCTTTGGCTGAATGCCAACATTGAGCTTTCCGAATAGAAAATCATTTTGTGTCAAATCTTTGTCTGTTAATTTCATTCCGTCAAGTTCCGACTTCACATTTTCCATATTGAAATCCGTAAAGATGCCGGTATAAAGTCTTACCTTATTCACCTGCAAGCTCCTTGAGGTAAACAGATTTGCCAAAACTGCATCAGTAGTGTATTCCTGAATTGGATTTGAACTTTGAGAAGCCTCATCTGTACCCTTTTCAACGGATAGCGTCTGGGGCTTGTGATTCCATCCTGCGGATAGATACATTTCCCATGCATGCTTCCCACCATTCTTAATAAAGCTAAGGCGGTCGGTTATTTCAATAGCCGGATTATCAAGATGTTGATCAACCATTGTTTTCCCAGATGTAAAACTACCGGTGGTTATTGCGGTGCCGATGTCATGGTTCCAATTCGTATTTATATTCAAAGAATTATCAAGGTATAAGCTCTTATCATTCCTCTTATAATTCGTTGCCGCAGATAATGAATTTATGTAGTTACAAGCTGTTAACTCTTTATATATACTTCGATATTTTCCGGAAACCGGTTCATACTGCTGGGATATTTCTTCTCCGGATTTACGAAGTTGGTCATTATAATACCCTAAATTAAATGTCAAAGTTGTAAGTGAATCAGTTTTAACCAACTGATTTACACTTATAGTATTTGATTTATTGTCGATATAGCGCCGGGAGGCTATTCCGGGATTTGGAGGAGTCGCGACTGAAAGCGGAGCCTTATTAATGAAGCGCGGAAGATTGTCGTCTGTCATCGACTTGAGTTCGGCATTGACATCTATCCCGCTATTGTTCCCCTTGTAAGTAGTCATGTTCTGCACTTTCTTTCCGAAAAACATAGCGACAAGCTCGGCAGCCCATAATGCCGGTTTATATCCACCACCACCCATCGCTGATATTGTCCATGTGCCTTTCGCTGATGATTTCAACTTGAGATTTATGGTTATATCTTCAGAAGGAGCTATGTCTTTCAAGGCTCTTATCGGCTGATGGTTCTGGTAGACCTGAACGGAGGCTACATCATTGGCAGAGACATTATTTGTGGCTATTCCGTATCGACCTTGCAGAAGATCCATATCTTCCACATAGAAATTTTTCACCTCCTTGCCGTTGAAACTGATACGCCCGGACTCGCTGACTTCCAATCCCGGCATCTTTTTAATTACATCGCCGATAACACGGTCTGACTTGCCTTGGTAAGAGCCAACATTAAAACTTAAAGTATCTCCTCGCTCGGTTATCTTATCGGCAACAACAACAAATTCCTTGAGTGTATTCCCACCCTGCAAGACCAAATCAATTTGACTTGAGGATGCTTTAATATTCTTTTTAAGTGGAGTATATCCAATCATTGAAGCCCTAATCGTTACACTGTCAGATGTTGAGTTAAACTCAAGAGTGTATTTACCGGATTCATCAGCCATTGTATGCGCCACAATCTTTCCGGCATCCGTCACTGTCACCATGGCTTCGAGAGCTTGTCCGGAAGTGTCAGACACTTTGCCACGCAGTATAATCTGCGCACAGACAACCTGCGCACCGATCAAAAATATTAAGCTTATTAAAGCCTTGGCTCGGGGACTCGTCATAGGATCTACTCTAATTCAAGCTGAGTGTACGGATGCTCCCGTGAGGAAATTTCACGCCCTAATCTAATGTTAAAAACCGAATGCCCCGTTGTTTTAAAATAATTTTCATTTAATGCGCGCTGGAGTTTCCAGACCTTATCGCGGGTAGATTGCTTATACTTGTTTCCACGAGGCGCAAAAATCGGAAAATTACCGTTTTCTACAGCTACAGCCTCAAAAGTATAGATTCCGTCGTCGTCGTTCACCTTCATTATCAAGCCCGGGAGACCTCCGAATTTCCAAGGCCCATATTCAACCGGAATGTCCGGAGTAAACCACGCCGTAAAATCACGACCACGCCAATGACATATTGCCTTTATGCATTCATAGCCACATACTGTGTCAGTTTCTGCACAAATTTGCCAGTTGAAAAGTGGGAGATTCTCCGTATAATATAGGTTTTCCGAATCAAGTTCTCTCGGCATAGTTGCCCATTCGGTCAAGATTCTGTCTTGTGTGGTTATCTGAGAATACTGATACTCTATCCAATAATCGGGGCGATGACCTTGAATCCAACGAGCCGGTGGATAAGCGACATTCCTGCCGTGGGTGTCGAACCAATGAGCCAGGCTATCCTCATTGACCTCGACAAAGAAGCTGCTATAGTCTGTCATTTCCGGAGCAATCTTCAGCTGCCCCTCGTCAATCCATGTAGACTTGTCTTTTATATCCTCTGCATTGAAAGCGTATCTGATGCGAATATTCGCATCACACACCGTTAACCTTTCTCCTATTGCTGACCTCACATAATTGGAGGGTGATATTTTAGCATCGGAGTCTTTTCGTTGGGCCCAAAGGCCACATGGTAACAGACACGAATATATAAGGACGGCAATAAGAACCTTATCATTGAGATTTCGCAAGAATATTCTATTGTTTTTCATGATTGTTATTTTTAATAAATGAGAAGCATCTCAGAGTAATAGGTTAGTCACTCTAACTCAAGTTGTGCATACGGATGTTTTCGTGAATAAATCCATTCACCTAATTTAAAAATAAATTTTGAGTGTCCGGTTGTTTTTAAATAATCCTCATTCAGGGCGCGTTGTAGTTTCCATACCTTATCGCGGGTAGATTGCTTATACTTGTTTCCACGAGGCGCAAAAATTGGGAAATTACCGTTTTCTACAGCCACCGCCTCAAAAGTATAGATTCCGTCGTCATCCGACACTTTCATAATCAAACCCGGAAGACCACCGAATTTCCAAGGACCATATTCAATCGGAATGTCCGGAGTAAACCACGCCGTAAAATCACGACCACGCCAATGACATATTGCCTTTATGCATTCATAGCCACATACTGTGTCAGTTTCTGCACAAATTTGCCAGTTGAAAAGTGGGAGATTCTCCGTATAATATAGGTTTTCCGAATCAAGTTCTCTCGGCATAGTTGCCCATTCGGTCAAGATTCTGTCTTGTGTGGTTATCTGAGAATACTGATACTCTATCCAATAATCGGGGCGATGACCTTGAATCCAACGAGCCGGTGGATAAGCGACATTCCTGCCGTGGGTGTCGAACCAATGAGCCAGGCTATCCTCATTGACCTCGACAAAGAAGCTGCTATAGTCTGTCATTTCCGGAGCAATCTTCAGCTGCCCCTCGTCAATCCATGTAGACTTGTCTTTTATATCCTCTGCATTGAAAGCGTATCTGATGCGAATATTCGCATCACACACCGTTAACCTTTCTCCTATTGCTGACCTCACATAATTGGAGGGTGATATTTTAGCATCGGAGTCTTTTCGCTGAGCCCAAAGGCCACATGGTAACAGACATGAATATATAAGGATGGCAATAAGAACCTTATCATTGAGATTTCGCAAAGTTATTTTTTTGATTTTCATACGAAAAACTTTTTAGGGAACTCTTGGGATTATGCAGCTTGTGGTCTTTTTAGTTAAATTGCTCAAAGCTACAAAAAAATTCGAACTGTTAATATATCGTACTGTTTTTTTGCAAACATTAACAAATATTAAGCAACATCTCGAATTAAGTATAATGCACAATGACATCCATTATTTCATATCATTCATACTCACAGAATATTGATATACCTCCCTTCCAATATTTGGATGTTTGTGTTAACTAAACAATCTTACACACTCATGCCAAATTTCCATGGGCGAATAGATTCTTTCGAAATTTCAAATTTTGTAATAATCTTTGTGGAATATCCACAAATCCGTACCAAAGATAATGTGCTAATTCCGAACTAACAAACGCTAACTTTGACTATCGGCAGGAAATACGATTTGTGCTAAATATTTCTAAATCAAGATTTTATAAAATTGCTAACACTTGCACATCAGTCACTTACGGACACGAAAAAAGGGCCACAAAATTGTGACCCTTCAGTGATCCGGATGCGACTCGAACGCATGACCGTCTGCTTAGAAGGCAGATGCTCTATCCAGCTGAGCTACCGGACCTTACATTCCGCAAAATGATATAATGTGCTTTGCGCGGTGCAAAGTTAGGAATTTTTTTTGGTACTCAGATGTATTTTTGCGGAAAGTTTTACTGATGCAGCCGTTTATACTCCGCAACGATATCATCGATTGCGATTCCAAGCTGGTCCATCTGCCTGAAAACATCGTTCAGTGTGGTTGAGAAAAACTCCTCGCGGTGCTCCGCATCAACCCTGCCGGGGGCGTCATCGGCCAAAAAGAATCCCATACCGCGTTTGGATACAATGATTCCATGATCCTGAAGATAGTCGTAGGCTTTCAGCACTGTGTGAGTATTCACGGCAAGCGTCACGGCCATTTCCCGTACAGACGGAACTTTCTCGCCCGGACGCCATCCGCCTCCCATTATACAACCGAAGGCGTAGTCGATAATCTGTCTGTATATTGGCTTATCTGTACGAAATTCCATAATCAGTTCTGGCAAGTTTTAATTTTCCGCACAGTAAGTATCATTATCATGATAACTACACATATAACAGCGATTCCAACAATGGGCAGTGAATTCATAATTGTGCCCAGGAGGTTGTTAGTCATACTATCGGGCGTAAATGTATCCTGCTGTATGGATTGGATAAAGTCGGTATAGAACAGGGCCCATATGCCGAGTGCGATTCCCACAAGGGTACCTACGAATCCCGAACCAATAATGCCGACTATACCCATGACGATGCGGTGCCGGCGAGAATACACTATCATCATACATGTCACCGCTACCGTAAACATAGACGATGCAGCCGTAGACAGCCAAGACGCTGCTGCAAAGTTCTGCATATCGAAGCCAGGAGCATCATGACGCAACATTTCAACAGCCATCTCGTTGAAAGAGCTGACATTAGAAAATATCGAGAATATTCCTACAAGGGAATACCATATGGCGGCGAGAATAGCAGGATAGACCACGAATACCCATCCGAACATGAAAACCGACTTTTCGACCCATGAGGCAGGCAGAACCGTGGCAACACCACGCCGCGAACAGAACGCGAACACGAATGGGCCCGCATAGTAGCTCCATCCGGCCAAGGAATTGCCAAGGCTGGAAAGGAGAAAACCGAATGGATTCTCGGGATTGGATTTCATTATCGACATACCGGTGAATGAAATCCAGAAAGCAAACACGAGCAAGAGACCGAAAATAATCAGCACCAAACGTATTGCAGGAGTATAGAAACGGGCAAGTTTCCAGAGACGGTCAAACGAAAAAATATCCTTATCCATCATTTTTCCAGTATTTCAATAATTTCATTAGATTGTCCGCCTACAACGGCCGAATAAAGTAGCTCGAAATCAATAGCCGAAGCATATGGCTGGTCGGCACGAATTATGGCACGGAACATGGCTCCCTCCGACTCCATGAAAACAGCATCGGGCACGGGAACTGACGACGTGACGAAGCTAAGTTTAGCCGATATATCGGCCACAGAAGCCGACAGCACCACCTCTCCCCGGTGGAGAATCACCACAGAATCATACAGCACTTCGAGGTCGGCAACTGTATGGGTGGAAATCACCATAGTCTGCCCATCGCCTATACATCGGCTCACCATACGTCGAAGCTCCTTTTTCGAATCAATATCGAGACCGTTGGCCGGCTCATCGAGCAAAAGCAAGTCGGGCCGCAAAGCAAGGGCATAGGCTATGTACGACTTACGCCGCATGCCAAGCGACAAACTCTTGAGACGTTCCTTGCCCGACAAACCGAAAGCGCCCAAATTTTCGGCAAGCATATCGGCATCGAACGATGGATAGAAACTGCCATGGTAGCGGGCCGTAGTCAAGATATCACTGAAAGGGCTTTGCCAATCCTCGGAGAGATAGAAAATACTACTCATGGTCGACGGTGCGCGCTCCCCGGGATTTTTCCCGTCGAAATCCACACTACCCTCTCCGGCCAGAAGCAAGCCGGATGCAACACCGAGAAGAGTGCTCTTTCCGGCACCATTCTCGCCAAGCAACAGACAAATTCCAGGAGCGATCTCCGCATTGATATACTTCAGGGCATCCTTGGAACGTCCACTGTACTTATAAGTCAAATCGTGAAAGCTAAGCATATCCAGGTTTATAGAATCAATATGAACAGAAGAATGGAAAGGAGTACGGCAACTGCAGATTTCATGAGTTGAGGATTTAGAGTGTTATACAATTGTGGTGTTGTAGTCATCTAGCACACTGCAAAGGTATATAAACTTTCCCAACTCACAAATTTTTAAGACGAAAAAGTGCAAAAAAATTTTCAAATACAAAATTCCATTTCCACACACATTAATATTATATAAAAGAAACTTCCCGTGATGGCAATAATAGAATATTCTTTGTAATTTTGCATCTTGCAATGAAGCTTGCATGGAAAATATTCAGAGCTATCGTCGTAGTGCTGCTTGTACTTGCAGTGGCACTTCCGGCTTCTGTATACATATTGCTATCCACCGAACCCGTGCAAACCCGCGTGCGCGATACCGCCTGCAGCGAACTGTCGAAGTTACTCGGAGTTTCTGTAGAAATCGACGATGTGTCCATCCACCCGTTCAACCGCCTGGCAATCGAGGGCATACGTATGATACGACCTGCTGAGGCCGACACAGTGGTGTCTATCGCGACTGTCAGTGCCGGTTTCGAACTGTATCACTTTCTGCGTACAGGCGAACTGATTGTAGACTATGCGCTGGTCGACAGCGCCAGGTTCAATTTGTGGCGTAGAGACAAAAGTTCGCCTCTCAATCTCGAAGAGATACTTGCAAACATAAAAAAAGATCGCCGCAGCGGGCGCAAAAGCTCATTCCAACTTCGCATCAACACTGTGATTCTGCGCGATGCGGCACTATCATACAATATATTATCGGAACCGATAGCGGAAGACGGCCGCTTCGATCCATCGCACATCGACGTTACGTCGCTGGACATCAACGCATACATTCCCTCCATCGGAGCAGATCACTACGACGTTGAACTCGAGCATCTGTCGTTTGCCGAACGAAGCGGATTCATTCTTGAAAATCTGAAAGCAAAGGCTTCCATCGGCCATAGCGGCAGCCGACTTACAAACTTCACCATCCAACTACCTCAAAGCTCCTTCTCGCTAAAACCGATGGAACTGAAGTACGACGGCTACTCCGACATTCCGCGTGCACTTTCCGCCACGCCATTGAATGTAAGCACTTCAGCGCGAAGCAGCATCTACCTGCCCGATCTCCAAGCATTTCTGCCACAGTTGGGCTATGTCGACCGCCCCCTTGCGCTGGACTTCGACGTGACCATAAGCGACAAATCGGCTGAAGTCGACAACCTATCGCTATCCGATGCCGAAGGTGGCGCTTTTGCCCTACGGCTCAGAGGCCATGCAACAAAAACCGAGGAAGGCTACGAGTATAATCTCGAAAACTGCACTGCGGCCATCGATGGTGAAGAAGCCGAAGTACTGGGAGCGCCGTTCATGAAAAAGGGCCAGCGGAATCTGCTTAAATCGGTAGCGGCCCAGGCAATATCGCTTAAGGCGACCGGCGACCAAAGTCATGGCTCGCTATCGCTACGCACCGATGGCACAGCCGGTGAATTGTCTCTAAGTGCAAACTATCGTATAGCGGCCCCGAAAGTATTCCATGTGAGCGGCGACGCATCTTTCAAGGACCTGAATCTCGGATTACTCACCGGCAACGACCAGTTTGGCCATATCACAGGCCACATAGAAGGCAATGGCCGTAACGGCCGAAAACCAGCCGGAGAAATCTCGGCCAAAATAGAAGAATTCGATTTCCGCGGATACAGCTACGGCGACATCGACCTTACTGCTAAACTCGAGAATAAAGACCAGCTCGAGGTGCGCCTCGACATGAACGATCCGTCGGCCATTCTGCATACCTACGCATTCTACACCACCACCGACAACATCCGAAGAATCCAAGGCACCGCCATGGCTGCCAATATCGATTTCCACACACTCGGCTTTGATCCACGCCGCGAAGGATACCGCTTCGGAGCAAAACTGAATGTAGACATCGATCTCACTGATAATAACCAGGCCAGTGGAGAGCTGAGGATAAACGACGTACGGTGGGTGAATCGACTCAACCAGGGACTTAAAATCGACCATCTGACCATAGATGCCGACAGCCACTCACAGCCCGGTCGAATAAACATAGATTCAGACTTCATCAATGGATTTTTAGAAGGAGAATATTCTTTTGAGACGATTGTTCCCCAGTTGAAAACTTTGGCCGCAGAGTTCGTCCCGGTATTGATTCCTCACGATCCCAATACCACCAACGGCCGTCCCAACGATTTTAACTTCGCATTCACTCTACTGCCATCGGAAAATATCACGACATTTTTCGGTGCTCCTGTTCATATTGTGCACAATGCCGAACTTCAGGGCAACTTCAACAACCGACTTGGCACCGCTACAATATCGCTCGACGCTCCCTATCTGCGCAACGGCGACAAACTGGTCGAAAGCACAAGCTTGCACGCATCGATGGACAGCCAAACCGGCCATTCATCAGTGTACCTTACCTCCCAATTCCCCACCAACAAGGGCGACATGGCTCTGACCGGATTCATAACCGCAGCCAATAACCGCATCGACACACGCATCGATTGGATGATCGAACGCAAAATACCTCTCAACGGCACCATGTCGTTCGTCACAGAACTGAGAGAACCCACCGACAACAAACTTACCGCCGCGCTCTGCCCCATACCGCTGACAGTGGCCTTCAATCCAGGTACCATAAACTTCGGCGATGAAACATGGAACATCAAGCAGTCGCGCATCAACGTCGAAGGTAGCGAAATCACCGTCGACAATTTTGGGCTAAATGCCGGAAACCAGTCTATCGACATCGACGGCATTGCCGGCCTCGACGACGACGATAGCCTCAGTATCGACCTTCATGCCATCTCCCTGCTGCCTATTTTCGAAACTCTCGAAATCGACAAAGCTATGATCGGCGGTCGCGCAACAGGCATATTCAGTGCACGCCGTCTGCTGAGCAAAGAGCCCGAGCTATATTGCCCGAAACTGCATGTCGACAGCATTGGATACAACCGCTGCACAATCGGCGACGCCGACATAGAGGCATAC
This sequence comes from uncultured Muribaculaceae bacterium, assembly GCA_910587915.1. Lineage (GTDB taxonomy): Bacteria > Bacteroidota > Bacteroidia > Bacteroidales > Muribaculaceae > CAG-873. The sequence continues at coordinate 10,848 of CAJUOB010000006.1, forward strand.
TGGGACAACGACGACAAAGCATTCGCTTTCGATGCCGACATCACCGGACTCGCCGGCGACAAAAGCCGCATAGCCGGAAAAATATTCCCCATGGGCGAAGCCCTCGACATAGATTTCAATGCGCGGCACGTGCCGGTCGGTTTCCTAAAACCATTTATGGAAGCTTTCGCCTCCGATATCCAGGGACACGCCACCGGGCATTGCCGCCTGTTCGGCACCTTCAAGGAAGTCGACCTCGAAGGCAGTGTCATGGCCGAGGATGTGAAAATGAAAATAGATTTCACAAACACCTGGTACACGGCCAACGACAGCGTGATAATGACACCGGGCAGCATACGACTTTCCGACGTCACCATCCGCGATGCCGAGGACCACACCGCAAAACTCGACGGAATAGTGCGCCACACCTACTTCAAAGAGCCTATATTCCGATTCGAAATAAGCCAGGCCCGCGATTTCCTTAGCTTCAATGCCACACCCAAACAATATCCCGACTGGTATGGGACCATATATGGAAACGGTGGAGCCACAATATCGGGATATCCCGGAGTAGTCGACATAAAGGTCGACATGTCGACGGCGCCAAAATCCACATTTACCTTCGTGCTATCCGACAGACTCGACGCCGAGTCGTACTCCTTCCTGAACTTCCGCGATGTAACTCCCGACACTCTTAAGGCACCTGCAAAACACGATGATACGCCCGAAATAGTGCGCGAACTTCGCAACCGAATCCAGGCATCGGTAGCCGACCAGCCTTCGGCCTACAACATGGATCTCCGCATCGGCATCACCAAAGATGCCCAGATGACCCTGGTGATGGACCCCATGGCCGGTGATGAAATAAAAGCCACCGGTGAAGGCAATCTCCACCTCGCCTACCAATCGGTCGACAACTCCCTCAATATATGGGGCGCATACACTGTCCTGTCGGGCAACTACCGCTTCACATTGCAGGATATCATCATCAGGGACTTCATTATAAAGGAAGGGAGCGAGATACGCTTCGATGGCGATCCCTATGCCGTGAAAACAAATCTCAAGGCATACTATGCCACAAATGCCAACCTCAGCGACCTCGACGAATCATTCACTCAAGACAAGGAAATCAGCCGAACAAATGTACCGGTGCATGCACTCATGCTCGTAAATGGCGACATACGGCAACCATCCATCGATTTCGACCTCGAATTCCCCACACTTACATCCGACACATACCGTAAGGTTCGAAGCATTGTCAGCACCACCGACATGATGAACCGTCAGATCATATATCTGCTGGCTCTCAACCGATTCTACACCCCCGACTACATGGCCTCCACCACCAAGGGAAGCGAATTGTTCTCGGTGGCTTCATCAACAATATCAAGTCAACTTGGCAACATGCTTGGCAAATTGAGCGACAACTGGAGCATAGCGCCCAATCTACGCAGCGACCGTGGCGACTTCTCCGATGTAGAGGTCGACGTGGCTCTATCGAGCCGATTGCTCAATAACCGACTGCTGTTCAACGGCAACTTCGGATATCGCGATAATCACCTGAACACAAACCAGTTTGTAGGCGATTTCGATATCGAATATCTGCTTAACAAACGCGGTTCATGGCGTTTGAAAGCCTACAACCGATACAACGACCGCAACTTCTACGTCCGCTCGGCGCAGACTACCCAGGGCGTAGGTATTGTATTCCGGCGCGATTTCGACGACTTTCTGTCGTTCCTGCGCAAATTCAGAAAGAAACCTGCCGAAGCCGATTCCACCACCAATGATAGCGATAGCAAGCGATAAATTCAAAGGCACTCTCACATCGGTCGAAGCCGGAGAAGCCATCCGGGAGGCACTCTCAAGCCTCGACAAGGACATTGCCGTGCTTGTCATGGCCGATGGCGGAGAAGGAACTGCCGCAGCTCTTGATGCCAGGAATATGGGCACGTTCTACGAATTCACCGACGGCGACAGCATTGCATGCGCCTACGTTCCGTCGTGCGCCGAAGGAATGGACTGGGCTTCCGAAATGAACTCCGATCCGGAATTACGGAAGCGCTCCAGCTATCCGGTTGGAAAAGCCATTCGCGATGCCATTGAGCACGGCTATAGCCGCATATATGTAGGAATCGGGGGCACCCGCACTGCCGACGGAGGCCTCGGCCTACTCCAAGACTTGGGCTACCATATCGACTTCGACAACGATGGCCTACCCACCGCCATAAAACCACCCGAAACCGATATATACAACGGCGCCATCATAGGGCTGGCCGATGTTGCGTGCCCGCTTTACGCTGAAAACGGCCTCTCAGCCATGTCGTTCCTCGCCCAGAAAGGAGCCACAGACAGCGATACGGCCTATATCAGCAACCTTTTTCGCCGTCTTAAATCGCTCTACTCCACCCCCGACCTGCATGGCGGTGCAGGTGGTGGCATAGGCTTCGCCATAGAGACTGTTCTCGGGTGCCGGTGTCACGATGGTGCGCCGGTGATCCTGCACCATGCACTCAGTCGCCTGAAGCGACTTCCCGACCTGCTCGTGGCCGGCGAAGGACGTATTGATTCCCAGACATTAGGTGGCAAAGCTGTGGAAGCCGTTCGACGCTATGGTGAAGCACACTCCATCCCCGTGGCAACTTTTTGCGGAAGTATAGCTGACAATGTAAATCTGCCCGACACATTCGCCTGCGTAAGCGATGGTGCGCCGATACCGTCTGCCCCCTACGCCGCACTTGTGGAAACAGCATACCGGGCTATCCCAACCATTAAAAAACTCTTGAAATGATAGAATATATACGTGGGGAAATCGCCGCACTGACCCCGGCATCAGTAACCCTCGAGACACCTGCCGGCATCGGATATATTATGAACATAAGCCTGCAGTCGTTCGACTCCCTAAACGGCAAGAAGACAGCCCGCATATGGGTACACGAAGTAATCCGCGAGGACGCATGGGTACTCTACGGCTTTACCGAGGAACGCGAGCGCGAGCTATTCCGCGCACTCATAGGTGTATCGGGTGTTGGGGCAGCCACCGCACTGATCCTGCTATCGTCTCTTCCGGGCGAGGAACTGGCTGCTGTCATATCGGCCGGCGATGCAAAACGCCTAAAGGCGGTGAAAGGAATCGGAGCCAAGACTGCCGAAAGAATTATTGTAGACCTTCGCGACAAAATAAAAGCAGGCGACACTACGTTGAATATAAGCAGTCATGGTGTTTCCGCCGCCCAAGAAGAGGCATTGGCCGCCCTCACCATGCTTGGATTCGACCGTAAGGCCAGCGAAAAAGTACTCCGTCAGCTTTTCGATGCAGATCCTGGCATGAAAGTAGAGACAGCCATAAAGAAAGCCCTGACTATGATGTAGATAGGACTTCTGAATTGCGCACGATATCGATATACTTGATATTGACGGTTGCAGCAATGTTGCTGCCCGTCTTTCTTCGTGCCCAACAGACACCCCCAGAATTCTCGGCTCCGGCTCCGGCTGCCTTTCCCGCTCCGGCAATCGCCGACAGCACAGGGCTGCCTTTCGGCACCCGGCCTACTGTGCCGAGAAGCTACGAGGATCTTATGGCCGATGAGCTCGGATACGATCTCAGCACCCCGTCGAACATCACCACCACAGCCGATTTCGATGCGACGACCGGCAACTACATAGTGCGCACCTACCTCGGCGGCATGCAGATAGGCACTCCATTCATGCTCACTGCAAAGCAGTATGAAAACTGGCAACTGCGTCTTGCAATGCAGAAATTCTACAAGGAACGCAATCTTGGATTGATAACCGACAAAGAAAAAGAGCCGTTCAACATCCTCGATATGAATTTCGCACTTGGGCCTCTCGAAAAGATATTCGGCCCCGGCGGCGTATCGCTGAAGACACAGGGCTCGGTGCAGGTTTCGATGGGCATAAAGAGCAACAAGACCGACAACCCGGCTCTATCCCTGTCGGCCAGACGTAAAACCTACTTCGACTTCGACCAAAAGATACAGGCTACAATCGCAGCAAGTGTGGGCAATCGTCTGCGCTTCAATATGACATATAACACCGACGCGACTTTCGACTTCGACTCCAAGAATCTTAAACTGGCATACGAAGGCGAGGAGGACGACATCGTAAAAACAATCGAGGCCGGTAACGTTTCCATGACAACCGGCTCGTCGCTCATACGCGGCGGTACGGCACTTTTCGGCGTTAAAGCAAAACTACAGTTCGGTAAACTCACCGCTACGGCGCTCGTATCGCAGCAGAACTCGGAGTCTCAGACCGTCAACACCCGTGGTGGAGCGCAAACCACCGAGTTCTCGATCAATGCCGACGAATACGACCAAAACCGGCACTTCTTCCTTGCTCATTGGTTCCGGGACAACTACGATAAATTCGCAGCCCATCTTCCCTACGTGTCTTCGGGAGTGAAAATCACCCGTATCGAAGTATGGATAACCAATAAAAACGGCCGTTACGACCAGAGCCGCAACCTCGTGGGCTTCATGGACATCGGCGAAAACAGCGTGCTCGGCAACCACTACTGGCAGCCCGACCCATCCTTGCCCAATCCGGCCAACGGCTCAAACAATCTACTGTCGGTCATAAAGTCGGACTATCCCGAGGCACGCGACATCAACCGTGTCACCCAGGTGCTCGATCCTCTCTCGGCATACGGCATCGAGGGCGGCAGCGACTACGAGAAAGTGGAAAGCGCACGTCTGCTAAGTTCCAGCGAATACACACTCAACTCCACTCTGGGCTACATATCGGTGCGCACTGCTCTCAACGCCGACGAAGTGCTCGCCGTTGCCTTCGAATACACCTATAACGGACGCGTGTATCAAGTCGGCGAATTCTCCAGTGATATCACCACCACCGACCAGGCGCTGTTCGTGAAGATGCTTAAAAGCACCACCACATCGACAAAGCTTCCGATGTGGCATCTGATGATGAAAAACGTATACTCCCTCGGAGGATATCAGATTCAGAAATCGAAATTCAAGCTCAATATAAAATACTTGTCCGACACCACCGGCACTCAGATTAATTACCTGCCGGTTCCGGGACTTAACAACAAGTCGCTGCTTCAGGTGATGAACCTCGACCGCATCGACTCCAATGAATCGAGCAACCCCGACGGATTCTTCGATTTCATCGACGGATACACTATCTATCCCTCGACCGGCAAGATTGTCTTTCCTGTAGTAGAGCCATTCGGTAAACACCTGGCATCTGTCATAGGCAACGAAGCTCTCGCCCAGCAATATGTCTACCAGGAGCTATACGACTCCACGCTTGTCGTGGCACGACAGTACGCCGATAAAAATAAATTCATCCTTACAGGTGAATATCAGGCGTCCTCAGGCTCCCAAATACGCCTCAATGCCATGAATGTGCCTCGAGGCTCGGTTGTTGTCACCGCCGGCGGTGTGCAGCTTACCGAAAACTCCGATTATACCGTAGACTACGCCATGGGCATAGTCACTATCACCAACCAGAGTATCATCGACTCCGGACAGAACATCAGCGTCACTCTCGAAAACCAAAGCATGTTCTCCACCCAAAGGAAAACCCTTCTTGGACTCGACCTGCAATACCAACTCAACAAGAATCTCAACCTTGGAGCCACCATACTCCATTTTTCTGAAAAAGCTCTTATTGAAAAGGTGAATATAGGCGATGAAACGGTCAACAACTCCATGATCGGTTTCAACATGGCCTACAATGGAGAATTCATGTGGCTCACCAACCTCATCAACAAGATACCGACCGTCAACGCCACACAGCCCTCGCGCCTCAGCTTCACTGCCGAAGCGGCAAAACTGTTGCCACATGCACAGAAAAGCGGCTCGAACAAAGGATCGTCGTATATCGATGATTTTGAGTCCGCACAAAACGGCATCGACCTGCGCTCGCCCTATTCCTGGTTCCTCGCATCGACACCTTACGACGGCAGCTCCAACGCCCTCTTCCCCGAAGCTGCGCTGAGCGACAACGTGGACTATGGTAAGAACCGCGCACTCCTCAACTGGTACTATATCGACCGCCTGTTCACCCAGCGCAACTCATCGATGTGTCCGGGATATATAAAAAGCGACCTCAAGCAGCTATCAAATCCTTACGTACGCGAAGTAACCGTACGCGAAGTATTTCCGGGCCGTGAAATCACCTATGGAGAATCGTCGACAATACAGACTCTCAATCTCTCTTTCTACCCCAACGAGCGCGGGCCCTACAACCTCGACGACATCGGAATCGACGATGAGGGAAAACTCACCAATCCCGAAAAACGTTGGGGTGGAATCATGAGACGCCTCGACAACACAAATTTCGAGCAAAGCAACATCGAATACGTCCAATTCTGGATGATGAGCCCCTTCCTCGACCCCGAAGCCGACAATCTCGAAGGTGGTGACCTATACCTGAACTTCGGTGAAATCTCGGAAGACATACTCAAGGACGGTCTAAAAAGCTACGAGAACGGCATCCCCTACGATGGTAACGACCAATACCTCACTGAAACCGTTTGGGGCCGCGTGTCGAAGCAGAATTCCCTCACTTACTCCTTCGACAACAGCAACGGTGCCCGCGTGGTGCAGGACGTTGGTCTCGACGGCCTGCCCAACAACGATGAGTACCAGTTCCCATCCTACTCCAACTATGTCGACAACATATCGCGTAGGGTATCGCCCGAAACCCTGCAGAAATGGCAGAACGATGCCTTCTCTCCAATAAACGATCCCGCCGGCGACAACTATCACTTCTACCGCGGCTACGACTACGACGAGGAGCGTCTCTCCATCCTCGAGCGCTACAAACGGTACAATGGTGTGGAAGGCAACTCTCTGTCGCCTGAAGACGCCACCGATCCTCTCTACCAAAGCAGCCGCAGTGTACCCGATGTCGAGGATATAAATCAGGATAATACCCTCAACGAATACGAACGATACTTCCAGTACCGTGTGTCGATACGTCCGGAAGATCTGGAAGTGGGTCGGAACTACATCACCGACAAACGTGTCACTGTGGTCCCAACCCGCGATGGCTCTAATCAGGAAGTGGAGTGGTATCAGTTCAAGATACCCCTGAGCGACTATGAGCGCATTGTCGGATCGATCAACGACTTCTCGACCATCCGCTTCGCCCGAATGTTCCTCACCGGATTCAAGAAAACCACACATCTACGTTTCGCCACTCTCGAACTCGTGCGCGGCGAATGGCGCCCCTACGATTTCAACCTCAACAACCGCGGCGATGCTCCCGCCCAGGGTCAGCTCGATATTTCGGTGGTGAACATAGAGGAGAACTCCACCCGCGAACCGGTGAACTACGTTCTTCCTCCGGGCGTGACCCGTATAAGTGACCCCGGCCAGACACAGATCGTACAGCTCAACGAGCAGTCGATGTCGCTGAAGCTTACCGACCTCACCGCCGGCGACGCCCGCGGCGTATACCGCAACACCCAACTCGACCTGCGCAACTACAAGCGAATGCAGATGTGGGTACACGCCGAAGCGCTCATCGACAATCTGACGGCTCTGAAATCGGGAGAACTATCTATATTCGTACGCCTCGGATCGGATGTCAAAAGCAATTTCTACGAATATGAGGTACCTCTCGAACTCACACCTCCCGGTACATATAAAGCCGATCTCCCTTCCGACCAGTACAAGGTATGGCCCGAAAGCAACTACATGAACTTCAATCTTCAGGCACTCGTCGAGCTCAAAAAAGAGCGCAACCGCGCCAAGCGTGCCGAAGAAGAGGGTGTGGGCTTCGGCACTCTTTTCACCGGGCGCGATCCCGACAACGAACGCAACCGCATGGCTGTGATGGGCAATCCATCGCTCAGCGATGTGCGTGTAATGCTTGTGGGCGTCCGCAACAACTCCGCCAACACCAAGGATGGCACCGTATGGGTAAACGAACTAAAGGTAACCGATTTCAATGAATCGGGCGGTTGGGCTGCAAAGGCAAACGCCACACTCAACGTAAGCGACGTCGCCACACTCAATCTCGGCGCACACATAGAAACAGCCGGATTCGGCGGTGTGGATCAGAGCCTCAATGAGCGTCGGCTCGACGACTATTCACAGTTCAATGTCGCCGTACAGGCCGATCTTGGACGCTTCCTGCCTGAAAAAGCCAAGTTGAAAGCTCCCATCTACTTCTCTATGACCAAGGAGCGGACTTCGCCAAAGTACAATCCACTCGACCAGGACGTGCTTCTTAAGGACGCGCTCGACGACTGCACCGACAAGGCAGAGCGCGATTCCATCAGCGCATATGCGGTCGAACGTACTTCCGTACAGAATTTCTCCATATCGGGCCTCAAATTTGATGTGCGCAGCACCAATCCCATGCCATGGGATCCGGCAAACTTCACCCTCAATTTCTCATTCACCAAGCAAGCCAAGAACGATCCCACCACCGAGTACGAAAACACCAACGACTACCGCGGCTCCTTCGCATACAATTATTCGCCATATTTCAAAGCGTTCAAACCATTCAAGAACCTCAAAGGCAAGAGCAAGAACAGCCGCTTCCTGCGCGACTGGGAACTGTCGTGGCTGCCAACCAACATATCGTTCCTCACGAACATGACACGCTATTACTACGAGCAGCAGACCCGCTCGGAAACCGATGTCATGTTCCAACTACCTGTGTCGGTTAGTAAAAACTGGCTATGGGACCGCCAGCTGGCCCTTACGTGGAACGTCACAAAGACTCTCTCGCTCACTTTCAATTCCAATACTTCTGCAAGAATCGAAGAGACTGTCGGCGCTGTAAACAAAAAGCTATTCCCCGACAAATACCGCGATTGGAAGGATACAGTATGGCAGAGTCTTCGTTCCATGGGCACACCATGGAGCTACAACCAGACATTCACCGGCCAATACAAGGCTCCGTTCTCAAAAATATCATTCCTCGACTATCTCACCGGAAACCTAAGCTACAACGCTACCTACCGATGGGACCGCGGTGCCACCATCGATGGAATAAAAGTAGGCAATTCCATCGCCAACCAGGCTGCCTGGACTGCCGACGGACGAATCAACTTCGAGACTCTCTACAACAAGATACCTATACTTCGCGACGTGACCAAACGCTTCGCCAATACACGCCCAACCAACACCGCTCCACGCAAGGCCAAGAAGTTCGAGCGTACATACAAGTTGCGCGAGGACACTTCGCTTGTAATAAAGCACAATCTCCGCACGGCCAAGATAAAGGTGACCGGTACAACGACCGACGGACAGCCGGTTGTGCTGAAAACCAGAAAAATCGACAACAACAGTATCGAGGTTCTCAACCGTGGAAGCCAGAACATCAAATTCACCGTCGTGGAAGTGCTCAAAGAGGATCGGAGTCTCATGCGCGACATCGGCGAGTATGCGTTGCGACTTGTCACATCGCCACGCAATGTATCGGTCAAATACCGGTCGACACGCTCGCTCAATCTCCCGCTGTTCAGCCCCGAAATCGGCAATATATTCGGCCAGACCACTTCGGCAGGACCAATGTCGCCCGGCCTTGATTTCGCATTTGGCTTCACCGATGAGAAGTATATCGATAAAGCGCTGTCGCGCGGTTGGCTAATAACCGACGACGGCCAGACCTCGCCTGCCATATGGGCCGCCACAAAGGAACTCAACATGGAAGTGAATCTCGAGTTGTTCAAAGGCTTCAAGGTGCAACTCACTTTCAACCGCACCGACAACCGCAATTCGCAGATCCAGTTCATGTACGACGGCATGCCCACATCGCTGTCCGGCTCCTACACGCGCACCCACTGCGCGCTGCTCACGGCTCTGCGCAGCAGCAAAGCTGCCGATGGATACTACTCTGAAGCTTTCGATAAATTCCTGTCGAATATCCCCGAAGTGCGTCAGCGTGTGGAAAGCCAGTACATAGGATCACGCTACCCCACTACCGGCTTCATGGCAGGCAAGCCTGTTGCAGGCGAACTTTTCAATCCCGAAGTCGGCACAGTGAGCGAGACCTCTTCAGATGTCCTCATTCCGGCATTTGTGGCAGCCTACACCGGTACTTCGGCAGCCACACAGACTCTCGATCCCTTCCCCTCGTTCTCGGCAGTGCTGCCAAACTGGCGAATCACCTACGATGGCTTCATCAATCTCGGCCGCATGCGCGATATCTTCAAGACCTTCACCCTATCGCATGCCTACCAGTGCACCTACTCCGTGGGGTCGTACAGCTCATACCTCAACTGGATAGGCACAGACGGAAGCTCCAACCTCGGCTACACGCTCGACGAGCTTTCGGGCGAACCCGTGCCGTCCTCTCCATACAACATCTCTTCGGTAGCCATCACCGAGCGCTTCGCTCCGCTCATAGGCATCAATGCCACACTTAAAAACGACCTGCAGTTCAATATCGAGTACCGCGACCAGCGCACACTCACACTCAACACTTCGGCCGGACAGCTCGTCGAGGCGACACAGAAAGCATTTCGGTTCGGTGCCGGATACAAGATTGTGGGCTTCAATACCTTCCTCAAAATGAAGGGCTCGCAGACCGGTGTGAGCAACGACCTCACTCTAAACGCCGAGTGCACCATTCAGAACAATCAGGCACTCATACGCCGCATCGAGGGCAACTACACCCAGCCTACAAGCGGCAGCAATACATTGGGCATAAACTTCACGGCCTCCTATATTCTATCGAAGCGCCTCACCCTGTCGGCATTCTTCGACCATCAGGTCAACAGTCCGGTCGTGACCACAAGCTCCTATCCCACCACCAACTCTTCCTACGGCATTACTCTCAATCTATCTCTCGCCCGATAAGGAAATTTAATTAGCCGTCGTATCAAAATTTTGTCAAAGCCATAACGGGTGTGAAAATGTAGATGGGAGAACACATCAACTCCTTGTCATCTGCACTTTATGTAGCTCGAAGTATAATACAGAGTAAGTAGATAAACCATTCCATGCAATAAGAATCGACCGATATGGCACGTACCGTGTATCGCGACATTGGATTTAAGGAAATGAAAGACATGATGAAATATGAAGATTGATATAATTACATTCGGCAATCTTACATGTCGTTACTGCGGACATCCGGATTCCCGCAAAATAGCATATGTGCTCTACCCTATTGAAAATCTGGATAGCTGGCTCGAAAAAGCGGTCGATAGGTATAAGACATCTATTGCTGTAATCACAGGAATGGATTGGGACAATGACATGACGCCATGGCCAGCGCCCGGTGTACCGAAAGGCTCTCCGACATTTAAGGGACTTGCACCTCAATTTCTGGATGAACTTACCGGAAGAATTATCCCTGTCATTGAAAAGAACATTGGCATACAAGGAACAGCCGAACGAACCTTGGTGGGCGTATCCCTATCCGGTCTGTTCACTTTATGGCAATGGCCCGAGAACGATTATTTCAACAATATCGCAATCCTGTCGGGTTCATTCTGGTACAAGGACTTTGTCCCCTGGGTCCTCCGCCAATCCTTTGCAGCTAAATCCGGTCGATGCTATATGATATTGGGAAGAGATGAGCCCAATTCGAGAAACGCCATATTTGCGACAGTGGGGAAATGCACAGAGACGATTACCGGATATCTTCATAGCCAGAAAGTCGATATAACTTTTGAGATAGTACCCGGCAATCACTACCAGTTCCAGACCGAACGTCTCAACAGGGCAATGAGCCACATATATCTGCCATGACAGCGGCGATATATCACCGAGATATGCGCTTTATGAGATTATAGGCGGGAATTATGCCCAGTTCTCCGGCTTTGCTGAGGTCGGCAAGTCCACGATTCTGGTCACCGGCCTTCAGTTCGAGATATCCACGGTTATAGTATGCCTCGCCGAAGTCGGGCTTCAACTCAATTGCCTTGTCATAGGCCAGACGGGCCAAGGCATAGTCCTCCATCTCGAAGAGCACGTTGCCCTTGTTGAAGTAAGCCACTGCCATTGCAGGCGACAGACGTATCACCTCATCGAGGTCTGCGGCTATATCTTCCAGACGGCTACGGGTCACCGATGCCCGAGTGATAGCATCGGTGCCGGGCTGCGGTGAATCTCGCTCAAGTTGTAGACGCCCATAGCGTGCCTGTGCACGTATGAGGTAGCTTATTGCCAGATCGGGAGCCATGGCAATGGCCCGGTCGAGATCTTTCTCCGCATTGATGTAGTCGCGCACTGTTATGAAATCGAGAGCACGGCCTATATAGTCCACCGGGCGGGGCTGATGTGTGGCCAGATGAGAATTATAGTACTCTATGCTTTGGAAGTGCCGGCTGGCCATATTCTCGTCGATGGCCGGAACATCGTTGGTCACCACAAGCACGAAACGGAGCTGACGGGTAGCGTTAAGATCGTCGACCTCGCGTATATAGTACGTATTGCGACGAAGCTCTGTAGGCGACGAATAGAACGAGAGAAGCATCATCGGCTCAATCTCTATGTTCAGGCGACGGTCCTGCACGCGTCCACGTATGGCCGTGTTATTGTATTCTTCCTCTATTGTGGCATTGTCATCGACGGTGAGCAGCGATGCAAAACGCTTGGCAGCAAGTTCCTGCGGCATCTGCATCTCATCGTCCGGAGCCGGATTATCATCGACAGCACCCTCGGTAGCTTCGCCGGCCGACACCGGTTTCAGCGCCTTTGCGGCAGCCTTGGCGCGCTTGTAGTCGGCCTCGGCGCGTGCAAGCTGGCCACGCTCGCGGTATAGCTCTGCACGGAGATATATCGCACCCGGAAAATCAGGGAAGCGCTCTGCCACACGGCTTATATCGGCAATCGCACCATCGGTATTACCCTTGGCGCGGTATATCATCGCCCGGTTGTATAGTGCACGGTAATTATCGGGGTCGAGTTCGAGCACACGGTCGAAATCGAGCAACGCCCGGTCGTTGTCGCTAACCTCGGCAAGAAGCAGACCGCGGTTGAAAAGAGCCGTTATGTTGAGCGGTTCGAGTGTGAGGGCGAAGTCGTAGTCCTCCATGGCCCCCTTGTATGAATCGAGATTGTAGCGCAGGAATGCACGGTTGATATAGAGACCGGCCATACGCGGCTGTAGCTTTATAGCCTGATCGATATCATCGAGAGCGGCCTGATAGTCGCGGTGTGAGTTGATGGCTATATCGGCGCGCATGATATATGCATTGAGAGCATTTTTATTTATGCTCAACGCTTTGTCGATATCCTCGCGGGCAGCGACAGTGTCTCCTCGCTCAAGCAAGAGCCTCGCTCGTCCGAGATAGGCATTCTCAAAACCTGGGTAATACCCGATCACCTCGTCGAAGGCCTCGGCTGCACGGTCGTTTTCTTTTATTTCCTGATAGGCAAGTGCACGGTTGAACAACAGCTGACGGTTGCGCGGAATATACTCCAGAGCCTTCGTATAGTCCTCAATTGCAAGCCGGTTCTTACCAAGGTTCTGGCGAGCCACGCCGCGGACTTCCCATGCATCGGTGAGATAGGGATTGAGCTCTATGGCAGTCGAAGCATCGGCCTCAGCACCATTATAGTCCTCGAGATTCAATTTAGCGATAGCTCTGAGAAAATAAGGCTGAGCGAGATACGGCTTGGCTTGGATTGCCTGATTGAAGTACTGGATCGAGAGCATATAGTCCTCGAAATAGAGCGCATTCTGGCCTATACGCACCACCTGATCGGTATTAACTTGGGCCGCAGCCCCAATAGTGCCGAACACTGCGGCAATAATATATATGATGTGTCTAAGGAAACGCATGTGCAATAATTTCGACAAATGTACAAATAAAAAGCGGAAAAAGCCAACGCTTTCCCCGCTCTATACTGCTAAAGGTCTTTAAAACTATTCCAAGGAGGCCGTCATACGGCGGCATATACGCTCGTGAGTCACGATGGTATACACCAACACGATATTGGACACCGTGAGTTCTGCCACAAAATAGAGCCATGGCTGACCGGCCAGCAAGGTGACAAAAAGGAAAATCGACCGCCAGTTGAAAGTCATGAAATTTTCCCACTTGCACAGAGGAAAGCTCCATGCACGGAAACGCTCACGAACATCTGCCGGCAACTGACCGTCGGGATAGCGGCGGCGGAAAGCCTTGAGCGCCGTCTGCATTGCAGGCGATAGAGACTCCTGACGACGGGTATAGCCGATATAAAAGAATTGCACGAGTTTCTGCCCGAAATCGCGTTTCCACGACAACTCGCGGTAACGGCGCTCAAGCTCTTCGGTAGAATCCAGTTCGCTACCGGCTGTACCCTTAAGCAACAACAGGTGGAACTGACGGTAGCTGTCGGCTACAGCAGCCTGCAGCGCATGGCACACACCGGCAAGCACAGCTATGACCCATATAGCCCAAGCATGCTCGGCAAAGAAAGGGATAGTGTGCACCGTGCGAAGGCATATGGCCACATATATAGATATAAACCAGAAGTCACCGGCCATGCCGTCGAGTATGCGTCCAAGCTGAGAATACTGCTTGGTAAGACGTGCCAGCTGACCATCGGCACTATCATAGGAATTAGCCCATATGAGAAGTAAAATGCCTGCTATGTTTATCCATATATTAACAGGATACATGCACACGCCGGCAAATACTCCGATAAATATCGAGGCAATAGTCACCGCATTGGGGCTTACGTGCAGTTTCCTGAAAATATACGCCCAGGCAAAACCTATCGGGCGATAGAAGCACAAGTCGATATGCTCCTCTGTATCCGCCGATTTCAACGACGCCTTGTACTCGGCCTTAAGTTTGCTCCAGCTACTCTGCTTGCTCATTTCACTTCTGTTTCACCGTTCATTTAGCGCAGGAATGCTTCGGCAACCACACGGTCGTGGCCGCAATCCACATCGAGCGCCTTGCTGAATTCGAAAGGCATCACCTTGATGTCGGTTTCCGCTGCAAGCGCCCGCTGGAAATCGCTCAGCGACTCGGGATAGCGAAGAGCAGCCACGGTCGACATCGCTTTGCCTGTGAGACCGTAGAGTCCGGCCGATACGATAGTTCCTTCGGCAAAAGGCTCTCCTCCATATCGGTAGTCGATCACCTCACCATCGGGAGCCTGACGGGCATACAGCGGGCTCTCATCGTCGACAAAGCGCGTCAGTCCCATCAGCACAGTATCGTCGGGCATAGCTTCGACAGCCTTAACGTAGCGTCCGAATTCCTCGTTAGCGAAGATAGCGTCGACAGTCATGCCTATGAATTTTCCCTCAAGACCGGCGGCAGCCTCGGTCAAGCTGTAGTAGGAATTATCGGAAACAATAGGACGCACCACCAGAGGTACTTTCACTTCTTTTTGAAGTTCATCGAGATATTCCACAAGTTCGGGCATGCGGCTATTTGCCACAATATGTATCACGCCGGCGCCAAAACCTTCAAGTATTTTTATGAGACGTCCGATCATTGGCTGTCCCATCAGTTTCACAAGAGGTTTAGGAGATTTTTCGCCTTCTTTCTGAAAACGCGAGCCAAGTCCGGCCGCCAATATTACATAATCCATAGTTGTTTGAGCATTCATGTGAAAGGCAAAGTTAACACATATTTTCGATATATAAAATATCAAATGTACAATCAGCCATGTATCAGCAGATTGTCAGTATATTTAAAAGTTGGATCAGATGTTAAATTTTGCAGAATAATGAAAAATGCGTATCTTTGCATGCAATAAAAAACACCGATATCAATATGTCTTTTATTGCAGATAGAGTAAAGATGGATGGTCTCACTTTCGATGACGTCCTTCTTATTCCGGCTTATTCCGAAGTACTGCCTCGCGAGGTTTCGCTGGCAACCCGTTTCTCACGCAACATCACTCTCAACGTACCGATTGTCTCGGCGGCCATGGACACTGTCACAGAGGCCCAGATGGCTATTGCCATCGCTCGGGAAGGCGGCCTTGGTGTGATCCACAAAAACATGTCGATCGAAGAACAGGCCCGTCAGGTACACGCTGTTAAGCGTGCCGAAAACGGTATGATTTACGATCCTGTGACCATACGTCGCGGTTCCACTGTTGCCGATGCACTCCGCATGATGGCCGAGTACCACATCGGAGGCATTCCTGTTGTCGACGACGAGAAGCACCTTGTCGGCATAGTCACCAACCGCGATCTACGTTTCGAGCGCAACCACCAGCGCACCATCGATGAAGTGATGACAAGCGAGAACCTCGTCACCACAAGCCAGGCAACCACTCTCGAGGAAGCTGCCGACATTCTCCAGTCGCACAAAATCGAGAAGCTCCCCGTGGTGGATTCCAATGGAAAGCTCGTAGGACTTGTCACTTATAAGGATATAACCAAAGCCAAAGACAAACCCAATGCATGCAAAGACGCCCTTGGACGTCTGCGCGTAGCTGCCGGTGTCGGTGTCACTGCCGATTCTATGGATCGCGTAGATGCACTCGTTGCCGCCGGTGTCGACGCTATTGTCATCGACACAGCCCATGGTCATTCGCGCGGTGTCATCGGCGTACTCAAAGCCGTCAAAGCCAAATACCCCCAGATCGATGTGGTGGTAGGTAACATAGCCACCGGCGACGCAGCCCGCTACCTCGTGGAAAACGGTGCCGACGGTGTTAAGGTGGGTATCGGTCCCGGTTCAATCTGCACCACCCGCATCATTGCCGGCGTAGGCGTTCCCCAGCTTTCTGCCGTTTACGACGTTGCCAAGGCTCTCGAAGGCACTGGCGTACCCCTGATTGCCGACGGTGGCATCCGCTATTCCGGCGATATCGTGAAGGCTCTCGCAGCCGGCGGACATGCAGTGATGCTCGGTGGCATGCTTGCAGGCGTGGAAGAAAGCCCCGGCGACACCATAATATATAATGGCCGTAAATACAAGACATATCGCGGCATGGGTTCGCTCGAAGCCATGGAGCGGGGCTCGAAAGACCGCTACTTCCAGGCAAACGAGACCGATGTGAAGAAACTCGTGCCCGAAGGTATCGCTGCCCGCGTGCCCTACAAAGGCACACTCTACGAAGTGGTATACCAGATGCTGGGTGGTCTCCGCTCCGGTATGGGATACTGCGGTGCTGCCGATATCGAAGCGCTGCATCATGCCCAGTTCACCCGCATCACAAATGCAGGTGTGGCCGAAAGCCATCCGCACGATGTGGCCATCACAAGCGAAGCTCCCAACTACAGCGCTTCCGGACAATAATCCGCAACGCAATACGTTACATACAATGTGGGGCGCCGTTCTCCCTGAGCGGCGCACCGCATTTTCAGTTTTTAGGACATCACAGCAATGATAAGAAAATACATCCTGAGCTTTGCCGCACTTATCGGCGCAACAGTTGCCTATGCAGCCGATGCCGATCCGGTGCTGATGACCGTCGACGGACACGACGTGCATGTGAGCGAATTCGAATATCTCTACAATAAGAACAACACACAGCAGATGCAGCCCCAGAGCCTCGATGAGTATCTGGGAATGTTCGTGAACTACAAGCTCAAAGTCGCCGATGCCATCCGCGACGGACTCGACCGCACTCCCGAATTCCAGGCCGAATACGAAAGTTTCGTCAAAGACCTCTCGAAGCCCTACTTCCGCGATGACTCCGTGGCCGAAGCTCTCGTTCAACAGGCCTACGCACACTTTGCCGATGATGTTCTTGTCAGCCACATCATGATGCCCCTCACCGACGACGGACTACGCACGCTCGACTCGCTTAAAGTAGCCATCACAGCAGGTACTACCACCTTCGAGGACGCCGCCCGCAATTTCTCGGTCGACCGCTACAGCGCCAGCAAAGGCGGCCGCATGGGATATGTCGTGCCCGGACGTTTCCCCTGGGCTTTCGAAGAAGCGGCCTACTCCATACCGGTAGGCAAGATTTCAGATGTAGTCAATTCAGGCATGGGCTATCACCTCGTGCGCGTAGAGAGCCGTACTCCGGCCCAGGGTGAAATTGAAGCCGAACACATACTCCTGCTCACCCGCGACATGCCCCAATCCGAGATTGAAGCCCGCAAAGCCAAGGCCGACTCTATCTACAAACTGGCAAAGGACGGAGCCGACTTTGCCGAACTTGCACGTAAATTCTCGGAAGATCCCGGATCAGCATCCAAAGGAGGCAAACTCGGATGGTTTGGCCGCGGTGCAATGGTAGCTGAGTTCGACAGCGCCGCTTTCGCACTTCCCGACGGCGGAATTTCCAAACCCGTCAAAACCGATTTCGGATATCACATAATCCACCGCACAGCCCATCGTGGAGTCCCGGCTCTTGCCGACATGCGCAAGAACATCGAAGCACGCATAGCTGCCGACGAGCGCTCCGCCATGCCCGAAGAAGCGGTGATGTCGCGCCTGCGCAAGGCTCATAAAGCAGAAATCTCGCAAGGTGCTCTCGACCAGATACGTGCCGTCATCGATGCAAACGACGGCAAATGCGATTCAACGTTCATAGAGCGTATCAAGATCATGAATCCTGTCATAGCATCATTCGACGGTGGCGAAATATCCACACTCGATGCCCTTGCCCGCACACCCGACACCCAGATGTCGTACAACCCCGTGCAGGCCATCGCAGGCACTGCATCGTTGCTCCTCGACGAAGCCCTCATACAGCAGGAACAGAACCGCCTTGCTGATGAAAACAAAGACTTCAGCAACCTTCTCAAAGAATATCACGACGGCATACTCCTCTACGAAGTATCCAACCGAAAAGTATGGGATAAAGCCTCGGCCGACAAGGAAGGACTTGAGAAATTCTTCCGGACAAATGCTGCCAACTATCGTTGGGACACTCCTAAATTCAAAAGCTACGTCATATTCGCATCCTCCGATTCCACGCTGAAAGCAGCCGTGGCCTACGCCGACTCTCTTTCGACGGCCGATCCAACCGAATTCGTACGCCAGATGCGCGAACGTTTCAAACGCGATATCAAAATCGAACGTGTCGTGGCAGCCAAAGGCGAGAACCCAATCACAGATCATCTCGGATTCGGAGCCGACCGCCCTGCCGACTCCGCTACCAACAAGTGGAAATTCTACACCGCATACAAAGGTCGTATCATCGATGCTCCTGAAGAAGCTGCCGACGTCCGCGGGACAGTCCTCACCGACTATCAGAGCGCTCTCGACAAAGAGTGGCTAAAGCAGCTTCACAAGAAATACAAGGTGAAGATAAATAACAAAGTATTCAACTCCCTCAAAAACAGCAAATGAAACCTGTTGCCGTATATGCCGCCGTGGCAATCGCTCTTGCAGCATGCACCGGATCTAACGGCACGGCAAATGCCCATGGCGACATTTTAGCCGCCGTGGGCAAAAACACGCTTACCAGGACCGATCTGAAAAAATCGATGCCCGGAGGCATGACACCCGACGACAGTACCGCTTTCGCCCACGCTTTCATAAAACAATGGGTGGAAGAACGGCTCGTCGAGAACGTGGCCTCGGAGGTCGTGGACATCGATGAGATCAACCGCTTGACAGCCGAATACCGCCTAAGCCTCATAATGAGCCAGTATCGCCGAAACATGGCCACACAGGCCGAGGGCATATTCTCCCAAGATTCTCTCCGTGCCTACTACGAAGCGCATAAATCCGATTTCGTTCTCGAGCGCCCCCTGGTGCGCGGAGTCTATCTCAAGATTCCCGACGATGCAGCCAATCTCCGTACTTTGCGTCGGCTCTACACTTCTACCAAAGACGTCGATATGGACCGTCTCGAGAAAGAAGCACCCCGCACCGCGCTGCACTACGATTATTTCCGCGAGCAATGGATAGACTGGGAACAGATCGAGACACGCATCCCCACCGACATAAAGAATCCCGACACCTTCCTTAAAGCCGGTAAACCCCTCGACATATCGGTCGACGGATTCACATATCTTCTGCATATATCCGACTATCTTCCCTCCGGAGCGTCCCTGCCTTTCGAAGCCGCCGAGCCAATGATACGCGAACGCCTCCTCACCCGCAACCGGCACGCATACGACGCCGAGTTGCTCCATGCTCTCTTCGACCGGGCCGTATCCGACGGTACCCTTACCTTTCCGGCGGGCAATCCGCTGTAATACCACCGAGCACTATGAAAAAAACAGCATATGGTGTCGCAGGATTGCTGCTGTTCCTAAGCACGGCATGTAGCACCCAACGCGAGAAAAGCGCCCCAAAAACACCAAATGTAATTGTAATACTGGCCGACGATCTCGGCTATGGCGACATAAGTTTCTACGGATCGAAGACCATCGACACACCCAATATCGACAGTCTCGCACATGGAGGCGTGGCGTTCACAAATGCATACGCCTCATCATCGACCTCTACCCCAAGCCGCTATGCCATGCTCACCGGAATGTATCCTTGGCGCGATGACATAAAAATTCTGCCGGGCGATGCTCCTTTGGTCATTCCCACCAATATACCCACTTTGCCAAAAAAGATGCGCGAAGCCGGCTACTCCACCGGTGCTATCGGCAAATGGCATCTCGGCATGGGCGAAGGGAAAGTCGATTGGAACGACACCATACGTCCGGGAGCCCGCGAAGTAGGTTTCGACTACTCATGCCTCATTGCGGCCACTAACGACCGGGTGCCGACAGTATTCGTTGAAAATGGCGGTGTGGTAGGTCTCGACCCCGAGGACCCGATCTACGTAGACTACGAGAAAAATTTCGAGGGTGAGCCCTCCGCCATTGACAATCCGGAAATGATAAGGATGCCGTTCGCTCACGGACATAACAATGCAATCGTCAACGGCATTCCACGTATCGGATACATGAAAGGCGGACACGCCGCCCGGTGGGTCGACGAAGATATGGCCGACTATTTTGTAGATTGCACCAAGAAATTCCTGCAGGAGAACAAGGACAGGCCATTCTTCCTATACTACGGACTTCACGAACCGCACGTGCCTCGGGTGCCGAACCAACGTTTCGCCGGGCTCTCGGGCATGGGACCGCGTGGCGACGCCATCCTCGAGGCCGACTGGTGTGTAGGACAACTTGTAGCCGAACTCAAACGGCTAGATCTCCTCGACAACACCATCATAATATTCACAAGCGACAATGGGCCTGTACTCAACGACGGCTATAAAGATATGGCCGTGGAACTTGCCGGAGACCATCAACCTGCCGGAGGTCTTCGTGGAGGCAAGTACAGTCTCTACGACGGAGGCACACACATACCCATGTGCATATATTGGAAAGGACACATAGACCCTGCTGTTTCCGATGCTCTCGTGTGCCAGATGGACCTATTTGCATCGCTTGGGGAACTTGCCGGATACTCCATACCCGATTCTCTCGACAGCCGAGCCATGCTTCCGGTATTTCTCGGTCGCTCAGACGAAGGCCGCGATGCAATCGTCATCGAAAACCAAGGTAAGCTCGGACTACGGGCCGGCAAATACGCTTTTATGCCTCCTTATGCAGGGCCATTGACCAATCTCACCGGAAACGAGCTTGGCAATCTCGATGATTACGGCATATTCGACCTCGAGGCCGATCCTGCACAGCGACATAACATAGCTGGCTCCAATCCTCAACTGCTCGATTCTTTGAAAACACTTTTCCTCGATCGGACAATGGGCTTCTATCGGCCATTCGTAGAGGAAGTGACACTGAAATAAACATCTGACTATCCTATGAAACAGACTCTAAAAAACGACATACTCACCGTAGAGATAGATTCTTTCGGTGCCGAAATACAAAGCATACGCGCCAACCGCAGCGGATACGAATATATGTGGCACGGCGACAAGAAATTCTGGGGGCGCCGTTCACCGGTACTTTTTCCCATCGTAGGATCGGTATGGAACGGACATTACCATATGGACGGCAAGGAATTCGCTCTCGATCAACATGGTTTTGCACGAGACCGCGAATTCACCATCGTTCCCGACACCCCCGACGACGAGGCTTGGTTCTGTCTTGAGGCCGACGACGACACTCTCGCGCTCTATCCACGCCGATTCCGTCTCGAAATAGGCTATAGTCTACAGGGCGAACGTATATCTGTCATGTGGCGGGTCACAAACCTCGACAACCGCGACATGTCGTTCCAGATAGGAGCCCATCCTGCTTTCAACTATCCCGACTTCCAGGCTTCCGACAGCGTGCACGCCTATCTCGCCTTCGACAGCCGCAAAGTGCGCACCCAGCTCATCGCCGAAAAAGGGTGCGTAGGCGATTCTGAGGAAGATGTGATTCTCGATGCCGATAGCTTCCTGCCTGTAACCGGCGATACATTCTCGCGCAACGCGCTCATTTTCGCCAACCGGCAGGTGCGCCGAGTGTCGATTCTCGACAAAGACCATGCTCCGTATCTATCGCTCCTGTTTTCAGCCCCGTTGGTAGGACTTTGGTCGCCTTCGGCCGATGCTCCGTTCATGTGCGTGGAACCTTGGTGGGGACGCTGCGACAAGGTCGGCTTCAACGGCGATTTTGCAGACCGCGAGTATGTCAATACTATTGCTCCGGGTGCTACTTTCGACGCCCGCTACATGATTATAATCGAAAACGTCTGACCATGCGAAGCCTGCTCTACATAGTCCTCTTGCTCACCTTTGCCGCTTGCACATGCGGCGGCAAATATGGGGCGGATACACTCGACCGCGCGCAGGCTCTCATGCACTCCGACCCCAAGTCGGCACTCGACAGACTAAATGAATGCGACGTAGCTCTTTTCGATGACTCTGCATCAGTGGCCCGATGGGCACTTCTATATAGCGAAGCTCTCGTAGCCAACAATATATCGGCACCGAGCGATTCGATAGTCGGAATTGCCATCGACTACTATGGCCGCCATGGCTACACCGAGGAATTTCGCCATGCATCGCGCCTGAAAGCTCTTCTTTCTGGCGGCAACAACGATACTCTTGCATCGGCTCTTTATCTACAGAAAGAAAAAGAATTCCTGCTATATCGGGAAAGAGCCCGCCGCAATAATATCATCCTCGCCGCGCTTTGTGCGCTGGTCATAGGCGCCGCCGTGATTATCGGACAACGCTACCGACTGCGCACCCGCAATCTCGAGAACGAGCTCCTACTGTCGGAAGCCTCGCAGCTACGGCAAAGCCTGCTTATGGACCGGGAACGCCTGTCGCTACTCGAATCCAAGCTCGGCGAATCGCTCGACGGCCGCTTCAACATCATCGACGGGCTATGCAGCACATACTATGAGTCGCAAGGCACCAAAACAGAGAAGAAAGCCCTTGCCGACAAAGTGAAAGCTCATATCGAGGAAATAAAAGCCGACAACGGCATATATGCCGAAATGGTGCGATGCGTCAACGACTGCCACAACAATCTCCTCATACGCTTCGGCGAAGAATTTCCCACTATGAAATCCGACGACTACAAGCTCATGACCTTCCTTGCCTGTCGGCTCTCAAACCGTACTATAGCACTACTTCTTGGAGAAAGCATCGAGGTGATATATAAACGCAAATCGCGACTGAAAGCACGCATTTCAGCATCGGAATCGTCCGACCGTGATCTATTTTTATCGGTATTCTGACCACGGTCAGAATTTTCAGATCATCGCAGGCATAAACATCTACATATCAACACATCACAAAAAGCCCGGTCAGGGCTTTTTTTTGGTAACAGGCCGGTCGTGCCGTTAAATTTGCATTCAAATCAAATGCAATCACCACGACATGAAAGCCACGTTTCTCACCACCTTTCTACTCCTCGTCTCACTCCTCAACGCAGGAGCACAGTCCGCGTCGACCGACACAGCCACCATTAATCTCAAGGAAATTATCGTATCGGCAAATCAACCGGCTACACGGGTCGAAGGTACCACGCTTGTTTCGACCATTACCGGCTCACATCTGCAAAATATCGGAACTGCACTCGATGTCCTCGCCCAACTGCCGCTTATAAAAGTAGCCGACCGCGATGTTTCGATTATCGGAAAAGGCACTCCGGAAGTATACATCGACGGGCAGCCGATGCGCGACAGCGATCAGCTCGAACAACTCCAATCCGGCAATATCAAGAAGATCGAACTATTATTGGCACCCGGAGCGGAGTACTCCTCGTCGACCAAAGCCGTAGTGAGGATTACCACCCGCCATGCTTTCTTACAAGGCTTGTCGCTAACCGACAGGGCTCGCATACAGAAACGGCGGCAATGGTCGGCCTACGACATGCTCGATATAAATTACCGCTCCGGAGTTTTCGATATATTCGCTACCGGAACCATAGCTCGCAACAATGACCGGATCAAAGGCACTACCGTAAACAGGCTCACATACCTCGATAGGCTGACCACCATAGGCAGTTCTCAGGACAAAGAAAGCCCGGCTACAGTCGGCACTCTAAAAGCAGGGGTGAATTATGCCGACGCGGCTCGCTCGGCCGGTGCATACTACCGCTATAATCCCGAGCATGGCGACTTCAGCAACAATGGTTCCGAATGGTTCGACAACGACACTCCGATAGCAAGGACAATCAATCGCACCATCCGCTCTCATTCACACCTTGTATCGGCATACTACGACGATACATTCCACGACAAATACCTGCTGCATTTCGACGGCCTATACCGCACGTCGCATTCATCGAACGCTACCTCTACAATCTATCCGGCAGGAGAGAGCTCCGACGTTAATTCTTCCGACAAAAAAACATCATCGCTCGCAGCTGCAAAACTATATCTCAAGATGCCGCTATGGAATGGACGCTTCACCATCGGTGCCCAGGCGTCCCATACACGCTCCAAGCTCGATTACCGCATGCACAACACCGAAGTCGGCTCGTACATTCCATCCTCGGTCACCGAGTCGCGCCAGACAAGCACCGCCGCGTTCGCTTCATGGAAGCGCAACTTCGGGAAACTGGATATATCGGCCGGCTTGAGATACGAATTCACAGACTATACCTTCTGCACCGATGGAGTGCGCGACAACAATGTAAGCCGTACCGACCATCTCCTCACACCCGATATATCGCTTGGTTGGAACTTCAATAACAGGGCTCAGGTAAGTCTCAGCTACAAATCAGCGACCATAAGACCACCCTACGCCCAGCTTACCGGAAGCCTGTCGTATGTAGGATCTCACGAAATCGAAGGCGGCAATCCCTCTCTGCACGATGAGCGCCTGCACGACGTTCAGCTATTCGGCATGTATCACGACTTTATGTTCCAGGCCGATTTCACACGAAGTATCGACACATATGCATTCATCAAACGGCTGTATCCGGCTCCTTCTCTGCAACTTATGATGCGCCCGGAAAATATCGATGTTTCGGCCTTGGACCTGTACCTTACATGGACACGCAACATCCTAGCATGGACTCCATCTATCACGGCAGGCATGCATAAGCAATGGCTCGAACTTGACCATGCCCGATATGGCAGACCTATTTTCTCATATTACTTCGATAATACCATAGCACTACCGCACAGTATACTCCTTACCATAAACGCTTACGGCAGCTCAGCCGGATACATTCATACCAACCGCTTCGGTGCAACCGCATTCTCCATGGACGCTTCGATAGGAAAATCATTCCTCAACAAGGCACTCGACATAAAACTCGAGGCTACCGATATATTCAATACCGCCAACAACGACTGGAGCATGTACACCTACGGCATAAGCGTCGACAAACGACAGACTTACGACCGCCGGGGCATCGCACTCTCACTCACCTACAGGCTTCGCCCACGCCAAAGCAAATACAAAGGTGGCACGGCTGCCGATGATGAGCTCAAGCGCCTGTAAACATTCCCCGACAGCCGCATGTTATAAGTTTATATATCATAAACTTAACGCGATGAAACATTTACTTCTCTCTCTTCTCCTGCTGGGAGCAGCCACAACCGCTTCGGCGCAGTACTATCAGCTCGCCAACCAGCTTACAAACCTCATATCGCCCGCGCTCTCCGGTTCGATGAGCTACCGTGGATATGTGGAAGCCACCGGTACTGCTGGTGTAGGCCACAGCCGCGCTAATTTCGCAGGGATTTCCACATCGCAGGGATTCCGGTATTCATCGTGGTTCTTCATGGGTGCAGGCCTGGGCATAGATGTAGCCATGGCGCGCGGCGAGAACTCATCGTTCGCACATCAATCATCCTACTATGGTGGCTACAACACCACGCGCACGCAGGTTATGCTTCCGGTATTCTCCGATTTCCGCTTCAATATCGGCCCGGAGACAGCTGCTTCTTGCTACATAGACCTCAAGGTAGGTGCTGCATGGTTCCTCGGTGATAAATATCTCGAACTGGCCGATTTCAATATGGGCCATGGCGCTCAATTCTTCTTCCGGCCCGCAATCGGAGTAAGAATACCCGTCAGCGCATCCAGCCTTCAACATAGGCATAACCTACCAGCTGCTTACGTCCAACAACATATACCGTCCCTACGGCTCATCGGGCACCCTGAGTTCATTCGGCGCCACCATCGGATTCGAATGGTAATATCAGCTATAGCTTAGAAATAAGAAGTCAGGATTGCGGATGCTTATACCACAATCCTGACTCCCTTATTCCTGCACACAGGATTATTCAGATATTTTCGAAGAGAAAACCTCCATGGAGTCCCGCGACATATAATCGTTCAGAAAGCGCATATTATTCTGGAACAGTTCTTTCCCGGCCTTCTCCGACTCAACCGACTGCATTGCAGCATCGGGTATTAGATTGTTGTCGATAATATACTGCCTCATTTCCGAAGTCGCTAAATCGTGATCCATTATAAGTTGGAGCCCTGTCATGGCAGCCTCTTTCTTATCATAGTATTTATTTCCCCTTAGTTTCACAACATCGCCCCAATTCGGCAATATTGTCACTGTCGAATCCGTATTGACAAAATACAATAGATTATCGCAGTCCCTAATATCTTCAGGAATATCCATGTCCTCCTGCTTTCCGGCGGTAGGGAAATGCGCCAAATACTCATCACAATTGGCGCATACACCGATGCGCTTGTTCCTAAGGCCTTTCATCAATGCAGCAAAGCTCGACTCCATGGCAGACTTCTTTTCCTCCCAAAGAGCATAAGCCTTATCAAATGCTTCCCCGGACAATCCTTGTGCGCCGATTCCGTTAAGCATCCATTTGCCATCAAAATAGACCAGCGACATAAAAGCGCTGTCTTCCGCCTTAACATGCGATGGAATGACACCATCTGGCATAGTATACGCCGACATCTCCATGCGCTCTCTATCGAGATTACACAGTACCGCTGAGTCCTTGCCGATTTCCACATACTCATAGAATGAGTATGGCAGGGATTTCAATTCATTTACCGCAGGCATGAATTCCTCTTCTTCCGGATCATGGCATATGTCCATAATTTCAGCCAGCCACTCATAGGCTCTTATGGCCAACGGCCCGATATTAACATTGAATGGCAAGAATGCATCGGCGATATAAGCCTTTCTATGTTCAAAATCGTCGTCCTCCAGATTTCCAAATTTCTCAGCAAGGGGAGTGAGATTATCTGCCAAAGTCCGAGAGTCGGCAACCTTGGTGAGATAGCACCGGTCGACGAGCCACATACACAGATTCCGCACCTGATAGTATACCGGAACTCCTATCTTCTCTTCAGGTACTATGCGAATACGTCCTACTGTATCCGGCGCCTCGTCGTACCCTTCTTCAATCATCGGGAAAATAGCCAGTGCAAGCAACTCTGCCGCCGGATTGCAAGGATTGAGCAGGGTATCGCTCGAAGTAGAATTGAGCACATACCATATGAGGAAACGCACAGCCTGTAAACATGGAAATTCTCGACTGTAGTATTCGTCATCGGTTTCGAAAAATGGTAGCTCACGGCCATATTTCTTCTTGTGAAGGCTCACGAACGCCTGCCATACCCCTTGACCGGACACCAGATCCTCAACATAGCAGGTGAGAGTCAGTACGAGTTTCCGCTGAATCTTACTGTCAAAGCGATCATCGTTGCCAAAAAATTTCCGAACTACCTTAAACAACTTATTTGCGAACCCGACATAATATCCGTCGGTCGACATGTCAAAACCATTGTAATGATGAGCGCGGAAATCTGCCAAAGTTATCATATCCTTGGCAAAAGGCGTATATTTAGGTACTTTATTCTTCTTATTGGATGCCATAAAGACTATTGTATGAGTGATAGACAACAAATATAACGCTTTAATCGTTGTGTTTCTGCATAATTTCCGTAAATTCGCAAAAAAGACATAATATGACAAAATCAATATACCTTGCCGGAGGTTGCTTCTGGGGCACCGCACATCTTTTCTCTCTCGTTCCCGGTGTATCATCGGCTACAGCCGGCTATGCAAACAGCACAGTTCCCTCACCCTCCTACGAGCAGGTATGCACCGGCCACACAGGCGCTGCCGAAACCGTTCAGGTCGACTACAATCCCGACAGTGTGGGTCTCACCGACCTGCTGAAACTGTTTTTCAAAAGCATAGACCCCACTTCGGTCAATCGACAGGGAAACGACTGCGGCACACAGTACCGTACAGGCATATATTATGTCGACAAATCCGATGCCCCTGTAATCGAAACAGAACTTGCCACCCTACAGAGACGCCACACCACTCCATTAGCGATCGAATACGGTCCATTGCAGAATTTCTATCCGGCCGAAGAATACCATCAGGACTATCTCTATAAAAACCCCGGTGGATACTGCCATGTAAATCCGGCGCTATTCAAAGAAGCAAAGGAATTGGCGGCTCGGACCACAAAGGCCGACAAAGAAGAACTCCGAAAACGCCTCACCCCACTCCAGTGGGAAGTTACACAGAATGCCGCAACCGAACGACCATTCGTAAACGAATACGACGCCGAATTCCGACGCGGCATATATGTCGACATCACCGACGGTACTCCCCTCTTTCTTTCAACCGACAAGTACAACTCCGGATGCGGTTGGCCGGCATTCAGCCGCCCCATCGATGAATCGCTGATCGATGAAAGTATCGACACATCCTATGGCCGTGTTCGCACCGAAGTGAAATCATCGTCGTCGGGGGCCCATCTCGGGCATGTTTTCCCCGATGGTCCGGCAGAGACCGGAGTTCAACGTTACTGCATCAACTCGGCATCGCTACGCTTCATACCCATCGAAGAAATGGAAGCCGAAGGCTACGGTCGATACATTCCTCTGGTGAAATAATCCGATGGACAGCAAAATCGACATAAAATACTTCAGCACCAGCCGGACCGATGAGGATTGGGGATTGGTGGTGACTACTGTAGGGCGCCAACGTATCAGGCCAGGATGTTCGTATCCACAGTCGCTTCATCCCAACACCCATGCATTCAAGCATTCAACCGGCCGTATCCTCGATGAATACCAACTCATATACATCACAGATGGATGCGGATATTTCGAATCTCACTCATGTCGCCGAAGGAAAGTCTCGGCTGGCACGATTTTGCTGTTATTTCCCGGAGAATGGCATTCATATGCCCCCGATAGCAATACAGGATGGTATGAATATTGGGTCGGATTTCGGGGTGAAACAATCGAGCGCCAGGTTAAGGCCGGATATTTCACGCCTCAGGAACCTATATTTCATATCGGCTCCAATCATGGCATCATCGGGCTATACGACGACATAATAGCCCATACTGCCCGGGAAGAAACGGGATTCCAGCAATTGGTCGCATCGATTGTGCAGATGATGCTCGGAACAGTATATTTCCGTTTCCGCAATTCTATCAATGATGACTCATTCGCAAGAAGTGTCATTCAGGAATCACGAAACATCATGAAGCAATCTATCGACACAGGTATATCACCACAAGAAATAGCCCGCCGGCTATCGGTGGGCTATTCGTGGTTCCGGAAGACATTCAAAAAATACACAGATGTCTCGCCGGCGCAATATATGTCGCATCTACGCTTCCTTAAAGCCAAGGAAATGCTCGAATCAACAGATTTGACAATGGCCGAAATCGCTTTCTCGCTGAACTTCGATAGCCCCAGCCACTTCGCATCTTTCTTCCGCAAAATGGCAGCAGCAACGCCATCTCAGTACCGATGCCGTTTCCGGAATTCCACTAACGGCAACGATACACCTTGAAATCATCGAAAAGACCATAGTCGGCCAAATCGTACTCGGCGCCCGGCTTCTGTCGGGTAACATTGTTCCAATGCCATGGCCCGGCAATACCACGGTCGGAAGAATAGTGCGGTCCAAAAAGATTCTTAAGACTTCCGATTACCCGCATTTCCACACGGTTGCGACCTTCGCGGATGAAAGGCGTGATATCGAGTTCATTCGGTTCCCATCCGATTACTCCGGCCTTGCGTCCGTTCACAAACACTTCAGCCACAGTGCCGTTCCATTTTCCGGCATCAAGCACATATCCGCTATCCACATCGGTTATATCGTAGTTCTTGCTATACGACATATCCCATGAATAGAACGGCAAGCCTTGAGATTTCCACGATCCGTTTTTTGTAGCGGTAGCTTTCACAACAGTCCACCCTGCACCGGCTGATTCAAGATCAAAATCACCCAATATATGCACAGGTGCTATCTCGGCATTTATATTCATGGGAGAAAGACTGAGTTCCACCACATTCTCGCCCGCTTTCGCAAGATTGCCTATGGTATAGACTCCCATGCGGCCGTCGAGCAGCCTGTCCTTTCCATCAGGCCGCACATTGATGCCATTGACGCATACATTCCACACATCGGGCTGTTCCACAAGCATTTTCATACCATCGGTGGCTACATCCGCACCCATTGTGAAATGATACCGTACCTTCACATCGCCATTCGAAAGAGTGTCGCGGTCCAAGATAGTCTGCTTGTACTGTATAGCTGAATCCCACGGGTCATTGGTGCCGTAGTACTTATTGTATAGCTTGTTGCATGCGGTGTAGGTGTACAATCCTGTCTCGAGCACACCATCCATCTCCAGATCGCAGAAATCAATGTTGAGTATATTGTCTTTCATTCTGGCGACTTCCATGGCAGATGTTGGCGAAAGCTCAACTTCTTTCACCATCGATGGCCGCAACGGATACTTTTCTTTTCCTTTATTGGAAGCGAACAACAGCATGCTTCCGGCCGGTGCCAGCGTGAAATCGGCTTCTACGTAATCGCCTGCCCGTGTATGTGCATACGAGTAAACAGTGCCCGATAAAGCGTCTGGTTCAAGCAGATTCCGACCCTTTACCTTCAAATGTCCTCTGATGGTATCGGTGAGCGAGGAATTGACAAGGAACACGAGCTCACCCTCATCGAACGACCTGCGGTGATGGTAGAGATCGTTTCCATCCACATCCGAAAAGGCGATAACTCCATTATTGGCCAGAGATTCAATTACCGGTGAATTGAGTTCGGCGTGGTACTCAACATTCTTATCGGCGGAATTGACCATAGCCACAAGTTCATCGCTGTATGCACCGTCCACAAGTGTTGGGCGGGAGAAGAGTATCAGTCTGCCGCCTTTCGACACAAACGATTTCAATAACTTAAAGGTGGGACCATCGATATTTTCAGTCAGCGGTGGAATCACTACAGTTCCATAAGCTCGCTGCCCGACTACAAACCGATTCTTTTCGACACTGCCACGGTCCTTTATTATATTCTCCGACCCGAGATCGTACTCCACCTGCGCTTTCTCGAGAGCAGTCACAAACTTTTGGAAACTATTGCCGATTTCCATGCAGTAGGGCTCGCCTGTGGTGAACGAGAAATATCCCCAGATTGTAGTGGTCGGTTCGATTACCAGAATATCATTATGCTGCTCGCCGGCACTTAGCACCAGCGACAGACGTCCAAAATAATCGTTGAGCACCTTATAGTTATCCCACCACGGCGACAGACGGGTGAATACCGGGGGATAATCGTACTTACGGGCACCGACTATCGTCATATGGGCCAGATGTTGGTTCATGAAGTTCACACCAAGGGCATATTCCCAGTCTCCAAGTCGCTTGAAATCGCGGAACGACTCGTCCCAACCGCCACCTCCATATGTTTCGCTCAATGTCCGCACCGCTCCGGTCTGATTCGCAGCACTCCGCAGTTCTTTTATTGCCCTCACATTGCCGAACTGCGCCTGGGGAGCCTCATCGTTATACTGATTGAACAGCATGTCGACAGCAGGCATCTGATGCCAGGCATACATGGCCATGTTGTCGCCACCCTGATGCATGCTCGGCCAATCGTGCTCCCAATAGTGTCCGGTCCACAGCATACCCTTGCTGTCGCAATAAGCCGACATCGGTTTTGCCCAGCGGTCCACAAACATTTGGGTAAGGGTCTGAAGATAATTGTGCCGCACCCGTTTCCAATCGCCTGTACGCTCCGACAGCATCGGAAGCGATGTCGACAGACTGTAGCCCCAACGATCTTCGAAGCATTTGAACAAATCGGGAGTCCAACGCACGCCACCGGAGCCGGGAATACAAGGTTCATCGGAAAATAGACCTTTGATGACCGGCCCCAATTCTTCCCCGAATGTCCGTTCATAACCATCCATAGTGATTTCTATGAATTTATCTGTCACGCCATCGACCAGCAAGTCGACATACGAGAATCCGCCATGCCATGGCGAAGTGCCGTAATATGTCTTATTATAAAGGTAATAGTCGCCGGATATTCCTCGGTAGTCTTGTAGATTGCCACTTATGTCCTCGAAAACATCACCGTCTTTCCTCAATACCATAAAATAATTATCGGCATTCTCCGGAATAGAACTGCTCCGTGTGAGTGCAAGCCCTTGACCTTGATTGTACGACTCCGGCATCTGTGCAGGCACATGACCGCCGGCAAATCCACTCGGATAGGAATTTTCATCGTAAATCCATATATCGAGTCCGAGTTCCTTACCCTTGTCCACAGCATAGCGGTAGAGCGAAAACCACTCGTCCGAAAGATATTCAGTGGCAAGGCCCGGACGTGGATGTACGAAAGCTCCACCAAAGCCTTGCTCCTTGAAATCGTAAAGCATACGGTCGATATCGGCCCGACTTACTTCTGTATTCCAAACCCATAAGGGCGCGGAGCGGAATTCCTTGCCGGGACTGGCAAAGTCATCCATCACAGCGGAGAATTTCATTTCATGGACCTGTGGCTTCACATATGCATCGACTGTGCCAATGCTGCATGCCAACAGAATTGAAGCGTATAATAATCGGTTTCTCATAATAACGGCTGTTTTTTACAATGCAAAGATAACAGACCGCAAGATTACCGATATTACTATTTATGACAAATTTATATCATTTTTTGGCACAAATGTCAGACTTTACGCCACACGTTTCCTCTATCGCGACGCCAGAAAATCGGCCACCACAAAAGTGCTGCCTCCCACAAAAATAGTGTCGGCATCCGACGAGTCGGCCACTGCCGCCTCATATGCTTCGGCCACAGAACCATAGGCACGTCCATCGAGACCGGCGCCACGGGCAGCCTCGAGCGTGGACTCGGCTTCGCGTCCACGGCGTACCGACGGCGTGGCGAAATAATACACCGCATTGCGGGGCATGCATCCCATTATTGCCGCCACATCCTTATCGTTGACAAAGCCTACGACCATACGCAATTGTCCCGAACTGCGCGACATATCATCGAGTTTGGGCCCGAGCCATTGCCAACCGCCGATATTGTGCCCGGTGTCGCAAACAGTACGGACAGGAGTATCTTTCACCCACATCCAACGACCCATAAGTCCTGTCAATTCACATACATGGGAAAAACCGGCCGCTACGGCCTCTGCATTGATTGCAGGGAAAACATCACGGAGCACCCCAAGAGCACAAAGTACCGTCGCTGCATTCTCAACCTGACATTCGCCGGGAAGTTCGCCACATATATCTCCCCACGGGGTACCGCTATATAGCATCCCGTCGTGGTCGTGCCGGGCTTCCACATTCATGCATTCCGACGCAAATAGAATAGGAGCGCGCATTGCGGCAGCCTTATCGGCAAATACCTGCCGCACATCGCCATCGGCCCGACCAACAACCACAGGAGTGAGAGGCTTGATGATACCGGCCTTCTCGACAGCAATCTCAGCTTCGGTACTCCCGAGCAATGCTGTGTGATCAAGCGATATATTGGTGATTATGCTCACCACCGGCGCAAGAATGTTCGTGCTGTCGAGGCGGCCGCCAAGCCCGGTTTCTATCACGGCAACATCCACATTGCAGTCCGCGAAATATCGGAATGCCATCACTGTGGTAAGCTCGAAAAAGCTTGGTTCGGGGTCGTGTGGCGCAGATGCCCGGAAATCCTCTATGAAACGCTCCACATATGATTCATCGGCCGGGATACCGTTCACACGAATCCTCTCGCGGAAATCAACCAGATGCGGAGAGGTATATAGGCCCACTCTATATCCTGCCGACTGGAGCACAGCCGCTATCGTATGGGCACTGCTTCCTTTGCCATTAGTTCCGGCTATATGTATTGTCTTGAATTTGCGATGAGGATTTCCATATGCGGCGGCAAGCGCCAATGTAGTCCCCAACCCCGGTTTGTATGCCTTGGCACCCACATTCTGGAACATCGGCACCTGTTCGAACAACCATCCGATAGAATCTTTATATGCCATACCGCTAAAAGATAAGCCATCCGATAAATCCTGCCGCAGCAATTACAGCAATCGGATGAATTTTGGTGAAAAGTACTGCAGCCAGAGATGCTACGGCAATCGCTATGCTCTTGGCCACATCGGGGGTGGCCGTGCCGAAATTCTGACTGTTCATAAGCAGAAGTGCCGCAGAGGCTATCAGGCCAACTACCACTGGCCTTAGTCCGGCGAAAATGCCCTTAAGTATGGCACTGTCGCGATGGCGAGTTATATAATGTCCTACATAACGTACCAGCACAAACGACGGCAAAATCACCACGAGAGTGCAAAGCAGCGACCCGAGTATGCCCCACACCGGCGACGATAACTCGGGCGACGACACTCCGGGAGCTACATATCCTATATATGTGGCCGAGTTGATGCCTATCGGTCCGGGAGTCATCTGAGAGATAGCGACTATATCAGTGAATGTCTGCTCCGAAATCCAACCGGGGGTCACAATCTCATTCTCTATCAAGGCCAGCATGGCGTAGCCACCCCCAAACCCGAAGAAGCCTATTTTGAGATAGCTCCATATCAGACGAAGATAAATCATATCGGAAATATTATTTACGACTTATTTATTTTCTTGATGGACCGCGCTGTGAAATACCATCCCGCAACGCCACCCAATGCTATGTACAGTATCGGGTTCGACACTACCGGCAACTTCGACCAGATGAGAAGAGCCACCGCAGCTGGGATCCATGCCGTCTTCCACCCGATACCGGCCGAGCGGGCTGTGGTAATAACCGGAGCAACAATCAGTGCCACCACCGCCGGACGTATGCCCTTGAAAATTGCAGTGAGAGTGGGATTCGAAGTAATAGTCTCCGGAGTAAGAAACATGGCTATGGCCAATATGATAAGGAAACATGGAGTGATAGTACCGGCAGACGCTGCAATAGCTCCTTTAAGGCCACGCAGCTTATCGCCAACCACCACCGAGATGTTAACGGCAAGTATACCGGGGAGAGATTGGGCCACCGCAAGCAGATCGAGGAATTCATCACGGCGTAGCCACTGATGCTTGTCGACCACCTCTCGCTCTATAATCGATATCATGGCCCAGCCACCGCCAAAGGTGAACGCGCCTATCTTAGCAAATGTGATAAACAGTTTTCCTAACACTTGTTCTAACTATGAATTAACAGTTCAAAATTCCACGACTGTTATACCGGGGCCGCCGAAGCGCACATCCTCGTCGTGATAATTCTTCACGGCTCCGACCGTACCAAGATACTGGCGTATCACCTGACGCAGTGCACCCGTGCCGGTTCCGTGCAGTATACGCACACGACTGCTGTTGAACTGGATTGCATCGTCTATGTAGTACATTACAGCCTGCACAGCCTCATCGGCACGCATGCCACGCACATCGAGCTGCTGACTGAACGCCAACTGACGCTCGCGGCTTGCCTCCGATGTCTGCGCCGACAGATATCCGGTCGATTCCACCATGCCGCTTTTAGACGCACCGCTCGAAGCGCTCCGGATGGTTCGCTTAAGCCGTGCGAGTTTCACACGGGTCTTTATCTGCCCGAACACTACAGTTGCCTCTTTGCCGTTTATCTCGGCTATAGTACCGACGGTGGATGCGCCGTCGGCCATCACCACATTGTCGCCCACTGCCAGCGGTCTGTCCTCGGACTTGCGTGGAGCGGCCACTTTTACGGGCTTCTTTTTCCCGGGCAACTTCTTGGAGAGCAATGGGTGCGCCGTATCGCCCTCTTTCTGCAGCGAACGACGCTCTTCCTCGAGCTTCTCTCGGGCCTGGCGGGTTTGTTCTTTCTCGGCCTGGGCAGTTCGGATTTCGCGGATGGTGCGCTCGATGGCTGCATTGCTTCCTTCGAGGATACGCTGAGCCTCAGTCCTGGCATCGCCTATGATTTCACGCCGTTTCTGCCGCAGAGTTTCCATCTCGGCTTCATAACGCGCGAGTGTCTCCTCAAGGTGCTTTTCTTTCAGACGTATGGAATCGCGCTTACGTTCCCAGTAACGACGGTCACGGCCTATGTCGAGCAGATATTTATCCATGTTCACATAGTCGCTGCCAACTATTGCCTTGGCATCCTCTATTATGTCGTCGGGAAGTCCGGTCTTACGCGCTATCTCGATAGCGAACGAGCTTCCGGGCTGCCCTATGGCAAGACGGAACATGGGCTGCATACGATTACGGTCATAGAGCATCGAACCGTTCACAAGCCCCGGTGTTTCTTCTGCAAACTGCTTCAGATTATGATAGTGGGTGGTGATGACGCCCCACATTCCCTTGTCATTGAAACGGCGAAGCACTGCCTGCGCTATGGCACCACCAATCTGAGGCTCGGTGCCGCCGCCAAATTCGTCGATAAGCACAAGCGTGCGCGAATCGCCTTGAGTCAGGAAACGCTTCATATTCCGCAAATGCGATGAATATGTACTAAGGTCGTCTTCGATAGACTGGTCGTCGCCAATGTCGAGGAATATACGGTCGAACACACCTACATGCGAATTGGAATAGAGCGGAGGCAGCAGTCCGCACTGAAGCATATACTGCACAATGGCCACAGTCTTGAGAGTAACAGACTTGCCGCCGGCATTCGGACCCGATATGATGAGAAGACGCTGCTCGGGTGTAAGACGTATATCGAGAGGCACAATCTCTTTACCCTGTCGCTCAAGCGCAAGCTTCAGACCGGGGTGGCACGCATGGTACCATTCTATCTCCGGACCGTCCGACAGAGTGGGCAGATTGGCATCGATCTCACGGGCATAGCGGGCTTTGGCATATATGAAATCGAACTCTCCGAGCAAGTCGAAAGCCCCGAGAAGTTCATCGATATCGGGGCGTATGCTATCGGCCAGACCGGTGAGTATACGCACAATCTCGCGCCGCTCATCCGATGTGAGTTCGCGAAGCCGGTTGTTGGCCTCCACGACCTCGGCCGGCTCAATGAAGTATGTCTTGCCCGAAGCCGACTCGCCCTGCACGATTCCCGAGATCTTGCGCTTGTACATTGGTGCGACTGGAATCACCAGACGCCCGTCGCGCACCGATGGCGTAGTATCCGACTCGAGATATCCCTCGCGCACGGCCGCCGAGATGACACGGCGCATTGCCGAATTGATCGATGCCGCCGCAGCTGCCATTGCCCGCCGTATATCGGCAAGCTCGGGCGAGGCATTGTCCTTTATCTCTCCGTTGCGGTCGATTATACGGTCGATGGCCGCCACGATGTGTGGGAATGTGAACAGATCGCGTGCAAGTGCATCGAGCGCCGGATAGGGCGACTTTAAGCCGTCGTCGGTCCGCAGTTTAGCGAAGAACGTAGCGATTGCAGCCATGGCACCAAGCGATGCCCTAAGTCCGGGCAACTCGCTCTCCGAGGGAAAAGACCCCGGAACACGCAGTGAAGCAAGAAGCTGTCGGCGATCGTGGATAGCATCGGCCGGAAAACCCGTATCGGAATTAAGTATCGCAAGCATCTGCGCTGTTTCGTCGAGACGCATACGCACCACCGACGGCGAGCTTTCGAAAACCATAGCGGAGCAACGGTCGCGGCCAAGCTGCGACATGCACAGGCGCGCCACATGCTCCCGCACCGAATCGAAGCCAATCTTTTTCTCGAATTCCATAGTATGGCTCATCGCTTCTGCATCACACGGGCAAGCGCACGCTTGTCTTCGCGCTCCTTTATAGACTGTCGCTTGTCGTACTCTTTCTTACCGCGGGCTATGCCGATCACAAGTTTGGCAAACCCTCGGTCATTGATAAAAAGGCGCAGAGGCACAATCGTATAGCCGGCATCGCGGCCGTTCTTCGACAGCCGTGCTATTTCCTTGCGGTTTAGAAGCAACTTTCGGTCGCGACGTGCTTCATGATTATTGTAGGTGCCGTAGAAATACTGGGCAATATTCATATTTTTCACCCACACCTCGCCGGCAGAGCTTATATAGCAAAATGTGTCGACAAGCGAGGCATGGCCTTCGCGTATCGATTTAATTTCTGTGCCTGTCAGCACAAGACCGGCAGTGAACGTTTCGGTTATCTCATAGTCGAACGTAGCACGGCGGTTTTTTATATTTATTTCCTTTGGTTTTGCTTTCATGGAATGATGAAATAGAGAAGATAATATATGAGAAGAGGCACAGCCACCACAGCGCCTGCCGCCACCAGCAGGAAGCGCATCTCGCACCCGCGACGCACGTTCATGTATGGGATGGCATTATACAGCACAAGCACCACATAAAGCGGCATGAAGCGCATCAACATAATGCTCCATGGCAAGCAGTTGCTCACAATCTGAATGAGCACCATAAGACCGAGACCGGCCATTGTCACTGTCGAAGCCTTCCGGCTGTCGAAAGAGCCGGTGGAGGTAAGCGGAGCAAGATAATAGTCGAAAATAAGCTTGGCTATGAATATCGACACGAAGTAGGAGCCGAAATCGGCCACTGAGCGGATAAGCACTGTGGCGAGTTCGACATGCCTCTGATAGAAAAAGGCAAGAAATTCGGTAGCTGCTGCAATGCCCATGAGAGGATATAGGCCCGATCGCATCAGTTCCTCAGGATCGGGGTTGCGCTTTTCTATGTCTTCCCAGCCATGAGTAGGCGACAACAGAAGCTGCACAAGATATTTTAGAAATGTGAACATACCAATAGTTTTTGTCTATGAACCAAACGAATGCCGCCCGACGGCAACACGCCAGACCTCTCCAAGCCATAGAACCAGCGAGGTGGCTCCGATGATGATGCACCAGTCGGAAATACGCAGAGGCACAACATTGAACCATTCGCCTCCAAAGGTTACTATGAGAATCTGACCAACAGCAATCACGGCCACAATGCTAAGAAAACCGCCGCAATCCTTGAAGTGGAAAGCCGAACGGCCTGTGGCGAATGCACGGGCATTGAAAAGGTTCCAGAACTGCAAAAATACAAAAATTGTGAAGAATAAACTAAGCTCATACGCACTAAGTTCGCTCTTGGCGCTTACCCATGGTGCCGAGCCTATCTGTGTGAGCGAGGTGATTTCGGTATGCTGCATGTAGTAGAGAAGTCCCATGAGCAATATCGAGAATATGACACCGCACCCGAGAATAAAGCGCCACATGCTATGGCTGATGATGAAA
The DNA here is from genome assembly GCA_910587915.1 of uncultured Muribaculaceae bacterium. Lineage (GTDB taxonomy): Bacteria > Bacteroidota > Bacteroidia > Bacteroidales > Muribaculaceae > CAG-873. The sequence goes on from CAJUOB010000006.1 coordinate 50,448, forward strand.
TCGCTCTGTCGGCGTGGCTTCTCGGCCATTACCGACGACGTGGGTGGAAGCGAGGCCAGCGCCATTGCGGCGAATGTATCCATTATCAGATTCACCCATAATATCTGTATCACCGTAAGCGGCGACTGCAATCCCATGAAAGCGCCTCCGAGCACAGTGACGCATGCCACGATATTCACCGTTATCTGGAAAAGGATGAAGCGCTGTATATTCCTGTACAGCGACCGACCCCACATCACGGCCCTGCCGATCGAGGCAAACGAGTTATCGATTATGGTTATATCAGATGCTTCCTTGGCCACAGATGTGCCGTCGCCCATCGACAGACCCACCTGGGCTGCCTTGAGCGCGGGAGCATCATTAGTACCGTCGCCGGTCACAGCCACGACTTCTCCATCGGCTTGCAATGCTTCGACAAGCCGTTTCTTGTCGAGCGGACGTGCTCGGGCTATTATCTTGATACTCTTCACGCGTTCAGGCAACTCCTTATCGGGAATTTCCGCGAAGTCAGGTCCGGTCACAATCTCCGAGTCGGTATCAGAATCCTTCCAAAGCCCGATCTGCCGTCCTATTTCCCTGGCAGTAGCCGGAGTATCGCCGGTAACAATCTTTATGTCGATACCGGCGTCGAGAACTTCCCCTACAGCCGCAGGCACATCAGAGCGCACAGGATCGGATATAGCCACTATACCAAGAAATTCAAGGTCGGTTCCGACAAGCTTGCCGTCGGCCACAACCGTGCTGCCATCGTGCAGCTCCTGCCATGCAAATCCGAGAGTACGCATGCCCTGATTCTGATATTTCAGCAGAGTGGCCTCGATAGTCTGCGGATCAACACCTTCGGGACGACGGGCACACATACCGAACACAATCTCCGGGGCACCCTTCACAAACAACAGATCCCGACCGTCGGCAGTGCGCACTTCAGTCGCCATATACTTCCGCTCGGTGCTGAATGGTACTTCCGCAACCGCAGTAGCACTGTCGCGCAGGGAACTATAGTCGTATCCCTTTCCGTTCATCCATAGCAGAAGCGCACCTTCGGTGGGATTTCCAATAGCCTTCGGGGCTGTTTTGTCGGCCATATCGAGCTCGGCCGTAGAGTTCACAGCCATACCGAGTGCAATGAGATCTTCCGACGGATGCCCGTAGAAATCAGCTTCGTACACCCGCATCTGATTCTGTGTGAGGGTTCCGGTCTTGTCGGTACATATCACAGTGGTGGCACCCATGGTTTCGCAAGCATGCATTCGCCGCACAAGATTATTGCTTCTTAGCATTCGACGCATCGAGTAGGCAAGACTCAGCGTCACGGCCATAGGCAAGCCCTCGGGCACAGAGCACACCACCAGTGTCACTGCTATCATTATAGTCTGCAGGAAGTATGCGCCGAACTCCATCCAGTTGAATGTAGGATCGTGCAGGAAATACATAAGCACCCTGCCCACCACCACGGCGATGCCGATGATATAGCTGAAACGTGTAATCAGACGCCCCAGTTTATCGAGCTGCCTGTTGAGAGGAGTACGCACCGAATTGTCGATCTGAGCAGCGGTGTAGACCTTACCATTTTCGGTCGCATCGCCCACTGCATCCACTTCCATCACACCATGACCCTCCATCACCTTTGTGCCACGGAGCACGCGGTTGGTAGGGAATGTCGCTTCAGGATCGTTTCGACTTGTATCGGCGTCCTTGTGGCATATGGGCTCTCCGGTGAGAGTAGACTCATCCACATTGAGAGTCACCGACTCGAGCAAGGTTCCGTCGGCAGGAATCTCGGCACCGGTGTTGAGTATCACCACGTCGCCCACCACTACATCGCGTCGTGGTATCTCCACCACATGACCGTCGCGCACCACCTGCACAGGTTCATCGTCGTTCACCTTGTTGAGTATGGCAAATTCGCGGTCGGCCTTGAGCTCAAGCAGGAAGCCGAGCCCCGTGGCAAGTATTATGGCTATGAAGATACCCGCCGGTTCAAAAAAAACAGCGCCACCCTCATCGAGATAGTAATATTCATAGAGCGATATGGCCACACTGAGCGCACCCGCACAGAGCAAGACGATGATCAGTGGATCGCGGAATTTTTCCAGAAATAGTTTCCATAACGGCGTCCGCGCCGGTGGAGTTAGCACATTCACGCCATGATTGCGCCGGCTTTCAGCCACTTCCGCCTCGCTGAGACCTCTATGATTATGTGTGTTCGACATTTTTTCGATGTAAAAGATATGTGTCCTATGCTTTTGAAACCGTGGATATATGCTTTTTGTTTGCAGAGCGCGAAGTTAGCAATTTTTTACCAAACCGGAATTATACGTTTTTCAAATATTTTCCCTTATGCTTTCACATAGCCACGCACCTCGGCTCCAACACTCCGGAAGGGCTTGCAATCTCGGCCATAGTCCGTTTGCTTTTAGGATTGCCACAAAATGTTAGAAATTTGGCGGTCGGGGATTTTTTTCGTATTTTTGCAGCCTAAAACTAATCACTCACATCCTTACACGATGGTTGTATTTTTCACCAAAGACAACACGACGCTTTACGCCGTCGACTGTGACCACGCTTTCAGCCCCGACGAAATAGAACGTCTGGAATGGCTCTTTGCCGGCGCACGCCCGCTGGCTGCCGGCACAACCCCCGCCGGCACATTCATTGGCCCCCGTAAAGAAATGATAACCCCCTGGAGCACGAATGCCGTAGAGATTACTCAGAACATGGGTCTCGACGGCATTCTACGCATAGAGGAGTTCCGTCTCAAAAACGACGGCGACTCCTTCGACCCTATGCTCCAGCGCATCTACGAAAATCCAGGCGCTGATGTATTTGCCATCGACGACGAGCCTGCTCCGGCAGTGGAAATCGACGACATCGCAACATATAACGCTCAGGAAGGTCTTGCGCTCAGCGCCGACGAAGAAGCATATCTGGCTGATCTGTCGAAGCGACTTGGCCGCAAACTTACAGACAGCGAAGTATTCGGTTTTTCGCAGGTGAACTCCGAGCACTGCCGTCACAAAATCTTCAATGGAACTTTCATTGTCGACGGACAGGAAACACCCTCCACTCTATTCGGCCTTATCAAGAAAACGAGCAAGACAAACCCCGGTCGACTCGTGAGCGCTTATAAGGATAATGTAGCTTTCGTGAAAGGTCCGGCCATATGGCAGTTCGCTCCCGAACGTGCCGACAAGCCTGCTTTCTTCGACGAACGCAAGATAAAATCGGTACTCTCGCTCAAAGCCGAAACTCACAACTTCCCCACAACAGTCGAGCCTTTCAACGGCGCGGCCACAGGTAGCGGAGGTGAAATCCGCGACCGCCTCGGCGGTGGTAAGGCAAGTTTGCCTCTTGCCGGTACGGCTGTCTATATGACATCATATCCACGCTTCGATCGCGTCGATAATCCCACATGGCTGGGATCGACAGAAGCTCGCAAATGGCTATACCACGATCCCGCATCGATTCTTGTAAAAGCTTCGAATGGCGCATCGGACTTCGGAAACAAATTCGGCCAACCTCTCATCTGTGGTTCGCTTCTCACATTCGAACATGCCGAGAAAGGCTCTACATGGGGTTACGATAAGGTAATTATGCTTGCCGGCGGCGTAGGATTCGCTGCAGAACGCGATGCTATCAAAGGTGAGCCCGAACCCGGACAAGCTGTAGTACTTGCCGGAGGCGACAACTACCGCATCGGTATGGGTGGTGGCGCCGTATCGAGTGTCGACACCGGTCGCTATGCCGGCGCAATCGAGCTTAACGCCGTACAGCGTGCCAATCCCGAGATGCAGAAGCGTGTGGCAAACCTCATCCGCGCTCTTGCCGAAGGTCTCGAGAACCCCATTGTATCCATCCACGACCATGGTGCCGGCGGTCACCTTAACGCGCTTTCCGAACTCATCGAAAGCACCGGTGGTTTCATCGACATCGATGCACTGCCCGTAGGCGACCCTACACTCTCCGACAAAGAAATCATAGGCAACGAAAGCCAGGAACGCATGGGATTTGTCATCAATCCCGCCGATATCGAAATGGTGGAACGTATCGCCGCCCGCGAACGTGCACCACTCTATGTGGTCGGTAAAACCACCGGCGACAAACGCCTGTCGTTCGGTCGCTCTTCCGACGGCTCGCATGCCATCGACCTTGCCGTGGCCGATATGCTCGGCAATCCGCCCAAGACTGTTATCCACGATAACACAACAACCCCCGAATTCAGCGACGCGGAACTTTGCGCCGACAAAATCCCACAATATATCGAAGCCGTGCTCGGTCTCGACGGTGTGGCCTGCAAAGACTGGCTCACAAATAAAGTCGACCGTAGCGTAACAGGCCGCGTGGCCACTCAGCAGTGCGCAGGCCCGCTTCAGCTGCCTCTCAACGACTGCGGTGTCGTAGCTCTCGACTACCATGGTCGCGCCGGTATCGCAACCTCCATAGGCCATGCACCTCAGGCAGCCCTCGCTAATGTGGCTGCAGGCTCGCGTCTGGCCGTTGCCGAAGCCCTAACCAATATCGTCGGCGCAGACCTCAACGGTGGGCTCTCCGCTGTATCGCTGAGCGCCAACTGGATGTGGCCTTGCAAGAACGCCGGCGAAGATGCTGCCCTCTACCGTGCAGTCGAGGCTTGCAGCGACTTCGTGTGCAGCCTGGGCATAAACATCCCCACCGGTAAGGACAGCCTCTCCATGACTCAGAAATACCCCGACGGAAAGAGCGTCAAAGCCCCCGGCACTGTCATCATATCGGCTGCCGGCGAAGTTTCCGATGTGAAAGCTACCGTATCGCCTGTGCTCAAACGCACATCGCGCTCGTCGCTGTACTACATCGACTTCAGTGGCAAAGCACTCGAACTCGGCGGCAGCGCCCTCGCTCAAGCCATGGGCAAGGTAGGAAGCACCACACCCGATGTCGATGCCGATCACCTTATCAAGCACTTCGGTGCCGTGCAGCATCTGGTGCACGAAGGTTGGCTCGCAGCCATGCACGACGTAAGCGCCGGAGGTCTTGTCACCACTCTGCTCGAAATGTGCTTTGCAAATACCGAAGGCGGTATCAACTTCTACACCGACGGCTTCGAAGCTATCCTCTCGCAGACCGATCTCGTACGCATTCTCTTCGCTGAAAATCCCGCTGTAGTAATTCAGGTGGAAGACCGCTTCAAAAACCGTGTGGAAGCATACCTCGACGGCATCGAGGCCGTATACTTCCCCATCGGCTCAGTAGCCCGCGAGAACGTCCTCACAATATCGCACAGCAAACAGAATTTCTTCGTATCCGTGCCTGCGATGCGCAAAGCATGGTACGAACCATCATACCGCTTCGACTGTCTCCAGACAGCCAAAGCATGCGCCGACGAGCGCCTGGCAAACTTCGGCACACAGCCTCTGCGCTACTCCGTGCCTGCAGCCATCCGCAAAAACCTCGGCACAAAAGCCCCCGCTACTCCCCACAAGCCTTCGGGCATAAAGGCAGCTATCATCCGCGAAAAAGGCGTAAACGGCGACCGCGAAATGGCATACTCGCTCTACTGCGCAGGTTTCGACGTGAAAGACGTGCATATGACCGACCTTATGACCGGTCGCGAGACTCTCGACGACATCGACATGATCGTGTTCTGCGGCGGCTTCTCCAACAGCGACGTGCTTGGTTCGGCCAAGGGCTGGGCAAGCGGTTTCCGCTGGAACGAAACAGCACGCGAGGCACTCCGTCGCTTCTATAGCCGCCCCGACACCCTCAGCCTCGGTGTATGCAACGGTTGCCAGCTCATGGTAGAACTCGGACTGCTCTCGGGCGGTGCTCTCGGCAACGATGTGCGTCCGGTAGAAATGCACCACAACCTTTCGGGCAAATTCGAATCGGAGTTTGTGTCCATGAAGGTTGTCGACGACAGCAGCGTGATGTTCGGTCCGCTCAAGGGACTCGTATCCGGCATATGGGTAGCCCACGGAGAAGGCCGCTTCGTCACCACTCCGGCATTCAAGCAATCCGGTGTACGTGTGGCTGCACGCTATACATACGCCGGCTACCCCGGAAACCCCAACGGTTCCGAAGGTGCAGTTGCGGCAATGTGCTCCGCCGACGGCCGTCACCTCGCCCTCATGCCACACCTCGAACGAGCCATATTCCCCTGGCAATGTGCATGGTGTCCCGATTGGATGACCGAACGGGCAGTCACTCCATGGCTACAGGCATTCACCAACGCATTCCGCTGGTTGAAAAAAGCAAAAAAATGAACTTCCGGCAGGTTGGATTGCATATTTTAACACAACTCTCACCCCCATGAGTGTCGAAATCTTTGCTAAAAGATTAAAAAACACTAAATTTGCAGTCCTTAACCTGTCTACGAACAAGAAATAACATAAAAATAAGATTATGAGTTTGAACATCATTGTGCTTGCTAAGCAGGTGCCCGACACCCGCAATGTAGGCAAAGATGCAATGAAGGAAGACGGTACAATCAACCGTGCCGCCCTCCCCGCAATCTTCAATCCTGAAGACCTCAACGCCCTCGAGCAGGCGCTGCGACTCAAGGATGCAAATCCCGGCAGCACCGTCACAATGCTCACCATGGGTCTCCCCCGTGCCGCCGAAGTTATCCGTGAGGCAATCTACCGCGGCGCTGACAAGGGCATCGTCCTCACCGACCGTGCGCTCGGTGGTGCCGACACCTTGGCAACATCATACTCCCTCGCTCAGGCTGTTAAAAAAATCGGAGACTACGACCTCATCCTCGGTGGACGTCAGGCCATCGACGGCGATACCGCTCAGGTAGGTCCCCAGATTGCTGAGAAACTTGGCATTCCTCAGGTTACCTATGCCGAGGACATCCTTTCGGTTGAAAATGGCAAAGTAGTGGTAAAACGTCGCCTCGAACATGGCGTGGAAACCGTATCGTGCCCCATGCCTTGCGTGGTGACTGTCAACGGTTCCGCTGCCGAATGCCGTCCCCGCAACGCCAAGCGTGTGATGAAGTACAAACGTGCCGTATCCACATCCGAAGCTGCAAAACTTCCCGAAGCTGAAGCTGCAATCGTGGCTGCACATCCCGAACTCACCATCGCCGAATGGGGCGCTGCTTTTGTTGAGGCAGATCCCGCTCAGATCGGTCTTCCCGGCTCGCCCACAAAGGTTAAAGCCATCGAGAACGTCGTGTTCACCGCCAAGGAAAGCCGCCGTCTCGACAACGACGATGCTCAGATCGAGGAACTCGTTAAAGAACTTATTGCCAACCACACAATCGGTTAACACCGCTTCCAATCATTTATCACCATGTCAGACAAGAATAACCTCATAGTCTACTGCGAATACGACGAAGGCCGTGTTGCCGATGTGAGCCTCGAGCTCCTTACCAAAGGCCGCGCTCTGGCCGACCGTCTGGGTGTGAAACTCGAAGCTGTCGTGATAGGCGACAAGCTCGACGGAATCGAAAATCAGATTTTCCCCTACGGTGCCGACACCGTATATAAGGTAGAGGACGCACGTCTGTTCCCCTACACCTCCAACCCCCATGCTGCCGTGCTCATCAAGCTCTTCCGCGAAATCGAGCCGCAAATCTGCCTCATGGGTGCTACATGCATTGGCCGCGACCTAGGTCCCCGCGTGAGCTCATGCCTCCACAGCGGCCTTACCGCCGACTGCACCGCTCTCGAAATCGGCGACCACAAGGATCCCAAGACCGGCACCGAATACACCGATCTGCTCTATCAGATCCGTCCCGCTTTCGGTGGCAACATCGTGGCAACAATCGTCAACCCCGAGTGCCGTCCCCAGATGGCGACAGTGCGCGAAGGTGTGATGAAGAAAGAAATCTACAACGCCGACCACAAAGGCGAAGTAGTGAATCTCGATGCCAAGAAATATGTCGACGACGCCGATTTCGTTGTAGAAATCATCGATCGCCACATCGAGAAGAGCAAAGTAAACATCAAGAACTCCCCCATCATCGTAGCCGGTGGCTATGGTGTGGGTAGCAAGGAAAACTTCCAGCTCCTCTTCGACCTCGCCGACACCCTCGGCGCAGAAGTTGGCGCATCGCGTGCCGCTGTCGACGCCGGATATATCGAACACGAGCGTCAGATTGGCCAGACAGGTGTCACCGTACGTCCCAAACTGTACATCGCTTGCGGTATCTCGGGTCAGATCCAGCACATCGCCGGCATGCAGGAGAGCTCAATCATCATCTCCATCAACAACGACCCCAACGCACCTATCAACACCATCGCCGACTACGTAATCACCGGCGACATGGAAGAAATCGTGCCCAAACTCATCAAGTACTACAAAAAGAACTCTAAATAATGGCTAATTACTATAACGACAACGCCGCCCTCAAGCACCACCTTCACCATCCTCTGATGGAGAAAATCGTGGCGCTCCGCGAGCGCGACTATACCGACGCCGAGAAGTTCGACTATGCTCCCGTGAACTACGCCGACGCCATGGACAGCTACGAGAAAGTGCTCGAAATCGTAGGCGAAATCTGCGGCGGACGCATTGCCGAGAATGCCGAGGAGGTTGACCACCAGGGTGCTTCCTGCTCCGACGGCCGTGCACACTATGCCGACAAGACTGTCGAAAACCTCGACCTCTGCCGCAAGGCCGGTCTCATGGGTATGGCCATGCCCCGTCGCTTCGGCGGCCTCAACATGCCTATCACACCCTATATCATGGCCGCTGAAATCGTCAGCCGTGCCGATATCGGCTTCGAAAACCTCTGGGGCCTGCAGGACTGCGCCGAAACTCTCTACGAATTCGGAAGCGAGGAACAGCGCGCCAAGTACATTCCCCGTGTATGCGAAGGCGAAACAATGTCGATGGACCTCACCGAACCCGACGCCGGCTCCGACCTTCAGAGCGTCATGCTCAAAGCCACTCAGAAAGAAGACGGCACTTGGGTTCTCAACGGTGTGAAGCGATTCATTACCAATGGCGACAGCGACATCCATCTGGTGCTCGCACGTTCTGAAGACGGCACAAAAGACGGACGTGGTCTCTCCATGTTCATCTACGACAAGCGCAACGGTGGTGTTACCGTTCGCCGCATCGAGAACAAGATGGGTATCAAGGGATCGCCCACATGCGAACTCGTGTATAAGAACGCTCCCGCCGAACTCTGCGGTAGCCGCCGCATGGGCCTCATCAAGTATGTGATGGCACTTATGAACGGCGCCCGTCTCGGTATCGCCGCTCAGAGCGTCGGCGTAAGCGAAATCGCATACCGCGAAGCATACCAGTACGCCCTCGAACGTCGCCAGTTCGGCAAGGCCATCATCGAGTTCCCCGCTGTTGCCGAAATGCTTGCTATCATGAATGCCAAGCTTCAGGCTTCGCGCTCGCTCCTCTATGAGACAGCGCGCTTTGTCGACATGTACAAACTCTACGAGGATATCGCACGCGAACGCTCGCTCACTCCCGACGAACGCGCCGAAATGAAGCACTACAGCCGTCTGGCCGACGCCCTCACTCCCCTTGCAAAAGGTCTTGGCAGCGAGTACTGCAACCAGAACGCCTACGACTGCATCCAGATCCACGGTGGCTCGGGCTTCATGAAGGACTATGCTTGCGAACGTGTATACCGCGACGCCCGCATCACATCCATCTACGAAGGCACTACCCAGCTTCAGGTTGTAGCAGCCATCCGCCACGTCACCACAGGCACCTACAAGTCGCTCATCGACAGCTACGTGGCTGAAGGCATTCCTGCTGAATACCAGGCACAGGCCGACATTCTCGCCAAACTCACAGCCGACTATGAAGCCGCTGTTGCCAAGGTTACCGCAGTTGGCGACAACAAGTACCTCGACTTCATGGCCCGTCGCCTCGTAGAGATGGCCGGTTCCATCATCATGAGCTATCTCCTGCTCAAGGACGCCAAGGTAGATGCTTCGTTCGCTAATGTAGCCACTGTCTACACCAAGTTTGCTCAGGCAGAAGTTGCTCGCCACATCGAATTCATCAACAACTTCGACCCCGCCCAACTTGCAGCCTACGGAATCAACTAATCTAATCCAAAATCATACATTGGAAAGCTCCGGAGAATTATTCCGGAGCTTTTTTATTTAGATAGTGCTATAGCATCTTATAGAAAATTTAATATTTTTTAGTAATTTTGCATCCTATAACCAATACGCATTTCTACACATATGAAATTATTCGCAAAATTAGCAACTGCTCTTTTACTTGTCGTAGCCGGAGCCACTTCTTTGCATGCACAGGTTTTTAATCATCTCGGTGCAGGTGTCGGTATCGGATTAAATGGTATTTCCATCGACGTAGCCACACCCATCACCCGCTTTATCAATGTACATGCAGGTGTTGATATCATGCCCGGCATAACCTTCAATGCCGATGCCGATTTCACATACGAAGCGACCCAGGCCGGAGCCCCTACCCAGACTATAGATGGCACAATGGAGCTTAAAGGCGACCTCGGCCGCGTGCAGGGTCACCTGATTTTCAATGTCTATCCTTTCCCGAAGGGTGCTTTCTACGTTGCAGCCGGCGCTTACTTCGGTGGCAACAAACTGCTTAAAATAACCGGTCATTCCAACGAGCTCGCCGGTCTGAGCAACAATGGCAACGTAATCATCGGCGACTACAACGTCCCGGTAGATAAAGACGGTAATGTCGACGGCGGTCTGAAAGTGAAAAACTTCCGTCCCTATCTCGGCATAGGCTGGGGTCGCGCTGTGCCCAAAAGATTCATCGCTTTCGGTATCGACCTCGGCGTACAGTTCGAAGGCAAACCCGAAGTATACACCAACCACGGCACCATCACCACAAGCATTACCGACGACGACAATACTTTCAACAAGGTCCGCGACGCGCTCTCCGTGTACCCCACCCTTACCTTCAAGCTCAATTTCCGCGCATTCTGATCCGGCGGAATAACCATTTTATCATACAAGGCGACTCTTCCGGGGTCGCCTTTTTTTGAGTCTGCCCCATAGCATATGCTCCGGGGCAGACTCTTTGCAGAATTATGCAAGAAATATGCAAAATCATGTAAGATAAAAAATGTCGCTGCATGCTAATTTTGCACCATGGAAATAAAAGAATTTGCACACGCCTTTCTGGCTATACTCAACGGCATGTCGCCGTATATACTGCTCGGTTTTCTCGTAGCCGGCATACTTCACGCATTTGTACGCCCGTCGGCCATGAGCCGGCACCTCGGCCATCGGGGCATCGGTTCGGTGATAAAAGCGGCTCTATTCGGCATCCCGCTTCCACTTTGCTCCTGCGGTGTGCTGCCTGCCGCAGTTTCGCTATATCGGCGCGGAGCTTCGAAAGGTGCCACCACATCCTTTCTCATCGCCACCCCTCAGACAGGGGTCGACTCCATTGCCGCCACCTATTCACTTCTGGGACTGCCCATGGCAATCCTGCGCCCGCTTGCAGCACTCGTAGGAGCCGTTGCCGGAGGCTATGCCGTTGACCGCAGCGACAGAAGCACCCCCGACGCACCCACAGCCGTATCACTCCCCGACGATGAATTACCCCACGGATTCGCAGCACGCGCCATAGCCGCCCTACGCTACGGCTTCATCGACATGGTTGCCTCCGTAGGTAAATGGCTTGTCATCGGTCTTGTTGTGGCTGCCCTTATCACCATCTTTGTGCCTGACAGCTTCTTCACCTCTCTGAGCCAATACCCGCTGCTGGCCATGATTGCGGTCGTGATTGTAGCCATACCCATGTACATATGTGCCACGGGCTCCATTCCGATCGCCCTTTCGCTCATGCTCAAAGGGCTTTCACCCGGAATAGCCTTCGTGATGCTCATGGCAGGACCCGCAGCCAACTTCGCATCCATCATCCTGCTCAGCCGTACATACGGCCGACGCACCACTGCGATCTACGTTGGTTCGGTCGTGGTAACAGCCATTCTGTTCGGACTGGCAATCGACATGCTTCTGCCGGCGTCGTGGTTCATAGCACCGGCCCAGGCTGCCACCACCGACTGCCATCACGCCCCTGCATTGTTCGACACCATTTGCTCGGCCCTGCTTGTAGCATTGCTCATATATGCATCCATTGCACGCCGAGGCCATACACACACCCATAACAACGAAATAAATACAATCATGAAAAAGACCTACACAATCAAAGGAATGGCCTGCCCTCACTGCAGCGCCAATGTAGAAAAAACACTCCGCGCTCTCGATGGAGTCGAAGAGGTAACCGTGAATCTTGGCGACGGCACTGCCGAAGTCATCGGAGAAGCCACGCCCGAAGCAGTATGCGAAGCCATTCGTCTCGCAGGCTACGAATGTGAGCCCTGAGCCCCCTCAGGGTTGCCAGTGTGGACGGAATTTGTTATTTTTGCCTAACAAAAAAAAGACACTATGAAATCCTATCATATCACTGCTTTAATTCTTGCAATATCACTCTGGGGATGTGGGCCGAAAGACCACGACGAACATGCAGCTCATTCCCACGAGGCACATGAGCATGCCGACGGACACGAACACGGAAGCCACGACCACGACGGTCATAGCCATGCTCCCAAGGAAACTCATAGCCACGATGGCGAGATCGATCTTCACGATGAAGTGGCCGAACGTTTCGGTGTGAAATTCGACACTATCCGTCCTGCCGGATTTCACGAAGTGGTGCGTGTGAGCGGACGTGCCGAGCCATCTGCTGCCAGTCAAGGAATTGTATCCGCCCCCGTATCGGGAACTGTTCATTTTGCACGCGGCATCAATGCCGGCAGTTCCGTCAAGGCCGGCTCAGTGATTGCTGTAATCGATCCGGCAGCCACACTCGGTGGCGACGCCAATGCTGCCGCCAAAGCAAACTTAGATGCAGCCAAGCGCGAACTCGACAGAATAAAACCACTGTACGAAGACCGTCTTGTCACCGCTTCGGAGTACAACAATGCGCTCGCAGCCTACGAACAGGCCAAAGCCGCATATAGCCCCAGAGCCAATGGTGGCCGGGCTCTGTCGCCCATCGCAGGAAGCGTCACATCGCTCAATGTGGCCGAAGGACAATATGTGGCCGTTGGAGAACCTGTTGCCACAGTATCTTCTGCCAAAGAACTCACTCTGCGGGTAGAGCTGCCTCGCCGCTATCTTCCCTTGGCTTCATCATTCAAGGAAGCTGTGATCGAGCAGCCCTACACAGATCCTGTTCGTATAGCCATCACAGGCACCCCGGCTCCGGTAGCGCAGCAGGGAACAGCCTCTGCTTTCGTGCCTATGTACTTCACTGTGGCAGCCACAGGCAGCATCACACCGGGTGCAACATTCACCGCCCATCTCATTGGCAGCGGACGCGATGGTGTAATCACTCTGCCTCTATCCGGCATTTCGGAGCAACAGGGAAATTACTTCGTATACGAACGTGTACACCCCGAATCGTATGTAAAACGTCGCGTACAACTTGGCACATCCGACGGCCAGAGAGTTGAAATCAAAGGCGGCATAACTCCCGGAGCTGTCGTAGTGAGCGAGGGTGCCACCGCCGTACGCCTTGCCGAAACCGGAGCAAATATCCCCGAAGGACACACCCACAACCACTGATAAGAGCACTATGCTGAACCGAATCATACGCCTCTCCCTCGACAATCGCCTTGCCGTACTTATAATCTCGGCTCTGATTCTCATCGCTGGTACCATCACATTGATGCGGATGGAGGTCGATATATTCCCCGACCTGAACGCTCCTACCGTAGTGGTGATGACCGAGGCCCCAGGCCTCGCTCCGGAGGAAGTGGAGACTGTGGTGACCTATCCGGTGGAGACAGCCGTCAACGGTTCCACAGGTGTGCGCCGTGTCCGCTCCACATCCACCACCGGATTCTCGGTCGTATGGGTGGAGTTCGAATGGGGCACCGACATCTATCGCGCCCGTCAGATTGTAGGCGAAAGGCTCGACGAAGCTGCCGATGCTCTCCCTCCCGGCGTAGGCAAACCCACCATGGGACCGCAGTCATCGATTTTGGGAGAAATCATGATAATCGGCCTAACATCCGACAGCACATCGATGCTCGACCTGCGCCGCATAGCCGAGAAAACAATCCGGCCACGACTGCTGGCACTTGGCGGAGTTTCGCAAGTTAGTGTCATCGGAGGCGATGCTCCCGAATACCGGATCAATCTCGACCCCGAGCTTATGAAGCTCTACAACGTGAGTCTTGATGAAGTGATGAGTGCCGCCGATAGCTTCAATGCAAACGCCGGCGGTGGCGTGCTCTACGACTATGGAAATGAGTATATCGTAAAGGCCCAGCTCAACACCACCGATACCGAAGAACTCGGTCGCGCCGTCGTGCGTGCCGACGCCGATGGCTCGGTAGTCACTCTTGCCGATATCGCCACTGTCGACATCGGTCCGAGAATGCCTTGTCTCGGCGTAGCATCGGTCAAGGCACACCCTGCCGTTATCATAACCGTAACCAAGCAGCCGGGCGCCGGCACCATCCAGCTCACCGAGCACATAGATGCAGCCCTGGCCGATCTCCGCACCACAATGCCGGCCGATATCGAAGTTTCGACCGATATCTTCCGCCAGTCGGAATTCATATCCAACTCCATATCCAATCTGCAGCGCACCCTGCTCGAAGGAGCCTTCTTCGTGGTAATCGTATTGTTCTTCTTCCTGATGAACCTGCGCACCACACTCATATCTATCGTCGCGCTACCGCTGTCGATTATCGTGACTGTACTCATACTTAACGCCATGGGCTATACAGTCAATACAATGAGTCTCGGCGGCATCGCCATCGCGATAGGATGTCTTGTCGACGATGCTATTGTCGATGTGGAGAACGTCTACAAGCGAATCCGCGAAAATGCCGCACTGCCGGCCGAGCGTAGGCGTCCCATGCTCAAGGTAGTATTCGAAGCCTCGGCAGAGGTGCGTATGCCCATATTCAACTCCACGCTAATCATAGCCGCAGCCTTCCTGCCACTGTTCTTCCTCACCGGAATGGAAGGCCGCATGCTCAAACCGCTGGGTGTATCCTTCCTTGTGGCTCTGGCAGCGTCGACTATAGTTGCCCTCACCCTTACCCCGGTGCTGTGCAGCTTCCTACTGGGCAAAAAAGCGGAGAATGCCCATCTGAGCCGCGAGCCCAAAGTTACCGCAGCATTGAAAAAAGCATATGCCAAGTCGCTTGTGGTCGCACTCCGGCACAAGCGCGCCCTCATCGGCATAACAGGCGTGGCATTTGTAGCCGCGGTGATATTGTTCTTCACTCTCGGCCGCGGCTTCCTGCCGCCGTTCAACGAAGGATCGTTCACCATCAACGTATCCACCCTCCCCGGAATATCACTTGAGGAAAGCGACAAGATCGGACGCGAGGCCGAACGTATAATCATGGAAACACCCGAGGTAATCACCGTAGCCCGTAAGACAGGCCGCGCTGAGCTCGACGAGCATTCCCTCGGCGTGAACGTATCGGAAATCGAAGCACCCTATAAACTCACCGGCCGCACACGCGCTGAGGTATCGCGCGATCTCCGCACACGTCTCGGAGAAATACCCGGTGCCGTTGTCGAAATCGGCCAGCCCATATCGCACCGTATCGATGCCATGCTGTCGGGCTCGCAGGCACAGATTGCCATCAAGATTTTCGGAAGCGACCTCGAGACACTCTACGCCATCGGAAAGCAGGTGAAGGAAGCCGCCGCAACCATACCCGGCCTCGTCGACATAAACATAGAGCAGCAGACCGAGCGTCCGCAGCTTCTTATCCGTCCCCGCCGCGATGCTCTGGCCATGAACGGCATACGTCTCGGCGATTTCAGCAAAGCTATTGAAACCATACTGGGCGGCACTGTCGTGGCCCAGGTGTATGAAGATGGCTTTGCCTATGATGTTGCCGTAATAGCAGCCGACGGCCACCGCGACCGCCTCGACAAAATCGGACGCATCACCCTCGACGGAGTGCGTGGAAAAGTGGCGCTTGCAGAAGTTGCCGACATCCTGTCGACCACCGGTCCAAACACCG
The DNA here is from genome assembly GCA_910587915.1 of uncultured Muribaculaceae bacterium. Lineage (GTDB taxonomy): Bacteria > Bacteroidota > Bacteroidia > Bacteroidales > Muribaculaceae > CAG-873. Next base: position 66,415 of record CAJUOB010000006.1, read on the forward strand.
TCAATCGCGAGAATGTGAAACGCCGCTTGCTCGTGTCGGCAAATGTCGACGGTGGCGACCTCAGCGGTTCTGTAGGCAAGCTACGCAAAAAAATAGAAGAATCTGTGAAGCTACCCGAGAACTACTATATAACATATGGTGGCCAGTTCGAAAACGAACAGGCTGCCTCTCGGACTCTGCTCTGGACATCGCTCGGCGCCCTGCTGATTATCTTCATGCTTCTCTACGGCGAATTCAAGAATTGGGCCGAGGCTTTGGTCATACTCGTAAACATGCCGTTGGCCCTTATCGGAGGTATTGCCATGCTTGCCATCACCGGCGGCGAGGTAAACATACCGGCCATCATAGGCTTCATATCGCTCATGGGCATAAGCACCCGCAACGGTATGCTGCTCATATCGCGCTACAATCACCTCAAAACCGACGGCATAGGCGTGAACGACCGCATTGCCAGAGGCTCATCCGACCGTCTGCTGCCTATCATCATGACAGCACTCACATCGGCGCTCGCTCTTATTCCTCTTGCGGTCAACGGCACCGCTCCCGGAAATGAAATCCAGGCTCCTATGGCCATTGTGATACTTGGTGGCCTCATAAGCTCTACAGCGCTCAACATCTATGTTGTGCCCGCACTATACCAGTTCTTAAACCGAAAAGATATCGTCTGATTTCCCATGAAAAAAAGGATAATACCCGCACTGCTGCTTCTGGCATCCTGTGCATCACCGATTTATAGCCGCACTCTGCAACAAACATTCGCCACCCCGGGCGATTCTGTGCAGACTTCGGTATATTGGTATTGGATTAACGGCAACGTAACCCCCGACGGTGTTCGCAAGGACCTCGAAGCCATGAAAAAAGCAGGTATCAACCGTGCTTTCATCGGCAATATCGGTTTGGGAGAAATGCACACACCCTTCAACAGCGTGCAACTCTTCACCGACCAATGGTGGGAGGTGGTGCATGCCGCCCTGAAACGTGCATCCGAACTCGGCATCGAAATCGGAATTTTCAACTGCCCAGGCTGGAGTCAGGCAGGCGGACCATGGATAGAGCCCGGACAAGCCATGCGCTACCTCGACAATGTAAAAGCCGACGTCGACGGCGGTAAAGAAGTGAAAATCGTATTGCAGGCTCCGTCGGCCGACTTTCAGGATGTGCGTGTACTCGCATACCCGGCATACGTATCTGCTGAGCCCAGCTATAGCATCAAGGCAAGCGGTATTAGAGGTAATGCCGCCGATGCCGCCGACAGCAATCCCGATACCGAAGTGTACTTCGACAACTCCGGACGCGCGGTCTTCGACATATCTTCCGATAGCGATATAACCCTGCGGAGCATCGAAATCGCTCCGGCACATCGACCTATCAGGGCCGAAGCACGCCTCGAAGTAAAAGAAGGCGACCGCTACCGTCAGATTGCCGATTTCATCATCGACCGCTCAAACCCCAACCCCGAAGTTGGATGGGATCCATACGCACCGGTGGCCATAAGCGTGCCTACAACAGTGGCCAAGGAATTCCGACTCAGCATAAGCGGTGCAGGCAACGATACCGGCATTAAAGAAATAACATTGTCGGAAGCACCGAGAGTAGAACGATATGCCGAAAAAACGCTGGCTAAAATGTTCCAGTCGCCGCTCCCCTACTGGGAAGAATACCAATGGCGCGTACAACCCGAAGCCGGAGAGATGCCCGGTGTCGTGGCTCCCGACATGGTGATGGATATCACCGACTGTCTGCACGGCGATTCCATCATATGGGCAGCACCTGCAGGCAAGTGGACGGTAATGCGCACAGGCATGCGTCCCACCGGCGTTCCAAACGGCCCTGCGGCTACCGAGGGCACAGGTCTTGAGGTCGACAAACTCACCACCGCCTATCTGCAACATCATTTCGATTCATTCATCGGCGAGATTCTGCGTCGCATACCCGAAGCCGACAGAAAGACATTCAAGGTGGTCGTAGCCGACAGCTACGAAAAAGGCGGACAGAATTTCAGCGATACTTTCATTGCCGACTTCAAGCAGCGCTACGGATACGACCCCACGCCCTATCTACCGGTCTACGAAGGTACCGTAGTGGGTAGCCGCGACATCAGCGACCGCTTCCTGTGGGATATGCGCCGATTCGTGGCCGACCGTCTGGCTTACTCACATATAGGTGGTATGCGCGATGTCGCAAACAAAAACGGGCTCACCCTTTGGCTCGAGAACTATGGACACTGGGGCTTTCCCGGCGAGTTCCTGCAGTATGGCGGCCAGTCCGACGAGGTTTCCGGCGAATTCTGGAGCGAAGGCACTCTCGGCGACATCGAAAACCGCGCGGCATCCTCGTGTGCCCATATCTACGGCAAGAACAAAGTGTCGGCAGAATCATTCACTGCTGCAGGCAATGACTTCGGACGATATCCGGCCCAGATGAAGCAGCGTGGCGACCGTTTCTTCGCCGAGGGTATCAACAACACCCTGCTCCATGTGGCCATATCGCAACCCACCGACACCGTGCCGGGAATGAATGCCTGGTTCGGAAACGAATTCAACCGCAATAATACTTGGTTTTCACAGATCGACCTCTTCACCGACTATCTCAAGCGTTGCAATCTCATGCTTCAGCAGGGTCTCAACGTAGCCGATGTCGCATACTTTATCGGTGAGGACGCTCCGAAGATGACAGGCGTGACCGATCCGGCTCTTCCCGCAGGATACCAGTTCGACTACATAAACGGTGAAGTACTCCGCGACCGTATGACAGTGAAAAACGGCCTCTGGACTCTCCCTCACGGTACACAATACCGTATTCTGGTTCTACCGAAACTCGAGACTATGCGCCCCGAACTTCTTGAACAAATCAAGGATCTCGTGGCACAAGGCGGTGTCATTCTTGGACCGGCGCCCCGACGCTCGCCAAGCCTCGAGAATTATCCTTCGGCCGATGAAAAAGTGCGAGCGCTCGCTTCAGAGCTATGGGCCGGAGTGGACGGTAAAACAACAAAAGCGGCCAAATATGGTAAAGGAACAGTACTTTGCGGCATGGACATGACCGAAGCATTGGACTACATCGGATGCAAGCCCGATTTCACCGCCGGCTCGGATATGCCCGTGGCATACGCACACCGCGATGCCGGCGACGCACATATCTATTTCGTATCCAACCAGTCCGACAAGCCTATCGAGTTCGAAGCCACATTCCGCACAGCCGGACTCAAACCCACCCTATGGTCGGCAATCGATGGCAGCACACGGCCGTTACCTCAGTACACTTCCGACGGCATAATCACAGCACTGCCCATGTCGCTCGACGCCTATGAGAGTGCTTTTGTAGTTTTCGACAACACCGCTACCGAAACAAACGGAACCGAGAACTATCCCTCGCCAGTAGTGTCGCCGCTCGACGGAACATGGACCATAAGCTTCGAACCCGGACGCCGCGGACCGGCCAAACCTATAAAGACCAAAGACATCCGCGATCTCTCACAGTCGACCGACGATGCCATCAGCCATTTCTCTGGCCATATCACCTACGACACTACCTTCAAGCTAAAATCCATCTCCGCCGGCGAAAAGGTATATCTCAATACCGGTCGCGTAGGGGTAATGGCTAAAGTCTACGTCAACGGTCAATATGCAGGTGGCGTATGGACAGCACCATACCGTGTCGACATCACCCCGTTCATTAAGAAAGGCAAGAATACCATATCGATCGATGTGGTTTCCACTTGGGTCAACCGGCTCATCGGCGACAGCGCCCTTCCGGAAAGCGAACGCGGCACCTGGACATACAATAATCCTTGGCGTCCTGACTCGCCTCTACAGACCACCGGACTGCTCGAACATCCTTGCATAGAAATCATCAAGCTATGACACCGAAATTTATCATCTACATACTTGCCTCCATTCTCCCCGCTACGGCATTGGCCCAATCGGCCTTCGATAGCGCTGTGCAGAGCATCGTGAACAACAATGCTGAATTAAAGGCCAAGCACCAGCGATATGTCGGCGAAATCGAGAATGAGAAAAACGAGAATCTGCTCGAAGGGCCCGAAGCCGAACTCGAGTACAAGTTCGCTCCCGAAGGTGGCGAAAACCGTTGGGGCATGTCGGTGAGTCAGTCGTTCGACTGGCCTGGGCTCTACTCTGCGCGTCGGAAAGTGGCCGCTAATAACGAAAATGCGTTCCGCCAGCTTTATGAAGCCGACCGGAATGCAGTGGCACTCCAGGCCCGTACACTGTTGCTCGACTATGTGCAGGCCCGTCTCAATGCTTCGCTTCTTGCCGAGGCCGAGACAAACCTCTCGCAGCTCATACAATACCTCGATAAAGCCTACGAGCGTGAAAGCGCCACAATACTCATGGTGAAAAAAGCGCGTCGGGAACTCTTCGACACGTCTGCACGACGGGCCGAAGCCGAAGCTGCCGTACAGCGCATTGCCGAAAGTCTAAAAGCCATGGGCGACGGAAATATCGACCTGTCAGGCATCAACGTTTTCCCGGAAATACCTCTGCTTCCGATGGCCGAGTACCGCCAGGCCATGCTCGCCAACGACCCTACGCTGGCTGCACATGCAAGCCTCATCGACGCACAAAACGCCTCGGTTACTGCAAGCAAGGCCGGACGTCTGCCGTCATTCTCCCTTGGCTATGTCCATGATTTTGAAGAAGGCACCCACTTCAATGGATTCAGCGTAGGCATATCGCTCCCTTCGTGGGGCCGGAATCATAGTGCTTCGGCCGCACGGGCCAATGCATTGGCGGCTGAGTTCGAGAAAGAGGACTACGCACAGTCTGTAGAGGCATCCATCGCATCCGACTGGAACGAGGCTGCCGCATTGGCAACACGCCTCGAACCGGTAAAAGACGAATTTGCCGACGACAACTACATCGACCTGCTTTCGAAATCCTTCTACGGCGGCCAGATCACTATTTTCGACTATCTGCGCGAAATTAACGAATACATCGATTTCAAAATTTCACTCACCGCACTCGAACACAGCTATTGCTCGGCTTTGACACGCCTTAACCGCTACACCACCGTTCCGCAATGATTACGGTAGAGCGATATACCCCTGCCATGCGGGACCAGTGGAATGACGCCGTCGAAGCCTCGCGAAACGGCACATTCCTTCATCGGAGAGAGTACATGGACTACCACTCCGACCGCTTCAACGATTTCTCGCTGGTGGCACGCTCTGCCACCGGTAATATTCTGGCCCTACTACCGGCCGACAAATCGGGTACATCGCTCCGCTCTCATGCAGGCCTCACATATGGCGGATGGCTCATGCTTCCAAAAGCCGACATGAATGCCATGCTCGACATTTGGACAGCGGCCAGGAATGTCGCCCAGGACAGCGGCATCGATAATCTCATCTACAAACCGGTGCCACATATCTTCCACCGCTATCCGGCCGAAGAAGATCTCTACTGCCTGTTCCGCGACGGCGCTTCAATAGCATCTACACAGGTATCATCGGTCATAGATCTCCAAAACCCCATGGGATTCGACCAGAATGCCCGGCGCGCTTCTGTCAAAGCAATTCGCAGGGAGCTCCATGTAGCCGAAAGCCACGACTACGCCACCTTCTGGCAGATACTCTGCGAAGTCCTTGCCTCAAGACACAACACACTCCCGGTGCATACCCTCGCCGAGATAAGCATGCTTGCCGGTCGGTTTCCGGAAAACATACGGCTATACGGCGTGTTCGACAAGGGGCGCATGGTGGCTGGTTCTGTAGTATATATCACTCACACTACCGTACACGCTCAGTATATAGCCTCCGACGACATCGGTCGCCGGTACGGTGCTCTCGCATTGCTATTCGACAATCTGGCAACTACCTTCAGCGACAAAGTGCGTTATCTCGATTTCGGCACATCGAACGAAGATGCCGGACGCATCCTCAACTCAGGCCTTATACGCCAGAAATGTGGTTTCGGCGCCCGTGCCGTTGCTTTTAATACTTATAAAATATCATGGCGATAATTGAATATAAAAACGTGGAGATACACCGCGATGAGCACATAGCTCTACGCGGCGTGAATCTCACCGTGGAGAAAGGAGAATTCGTGTATCTCCTCGGAAAAGTGGGCAGCGGCAAGACATCGCTCATGAAGTCGATGTATGCCGAAGTTCCGGTAGCCTCAGGTGAGGCCAAAGTGCTCGATTACGACATTGCCGCCATCGACCGAGCACAAATACCAATGTTGCGGCGTAAGATAGGCATAGTCTTCCAGGACTTCCAGCTCCTCACCGACCGCACCGCCTATGCTAACCTCGAGTTCGTGCTCCGTGCCACCGGATGGAAGGATCAGGCAGCCCGTGCCGCACGCATCGATGAGGTGCTCGCTGCAGTAGGTATGTCGACCAAAGCCTACAATATGCCACATCAGCTATCGGGTGGAGAGCAACAGCGCATAGTCATTGCCCGCGCACTCCTCAACGAACCCGCGCTAATCATTGCCGATGAACCCACCGGAAACCTCGACCCCGAAACAGCCGAGCAGGTGATGGACCTCCTCTACCGGGTATCGCGCGCAAACGGACGCACCGTCCTCGTGGCCACTCACAACACCTCTTTTCCTCGCCTGTTCCCGGGACGTTTGCTGCGCTGCGCCGACAAGCGATTGCTCGAATAGCAGTCTGAACATTGATGGCGTCAGAGGCGTTGTATATGCAGAACAAAAACATAAAACATATAATACTATGAGCGATTTCAACGAGCTTATTCAAGAAAACAAACCGACCTTGGTCGATTTCTTCGCCACATGGTGTGGCCCCTGCCGCATGCAGGCTCCTATCCTCGAGACTGTGAAACAGCGTGTAGGCGACAAAGCAAATATCATCAAGATAGATATCGATAAAAATCAGGAACTTGCCGCGCAGTACAATGTGCGCTCCGTTCCTACACTGATAATGTTCAAAAACGGTGAAGCCGTGTGGCGCACAGTTGGCGTACAACAGGCCGAGCTGCTCGAACAGAAAATCAAAGACCATCAGGAAACAAAAAGCGACGAATTCTAACTCGCCAACCCTCACAGTTACCCAAGTCCTGACCGGCTTGGGTAACATATAATAATCTACAACTATGACTACAATCGACACAAAATCTATAGACAAAACCCTCGTTGAGGCATTGGGCGACTCCAAACCCACTCTTGTGGAATTCTATAATCCCGAAAAAGAATGCTGCCGTGCCATGGACCACGTTCTCGACGAACTTCGCAAACGCATAGGCGACAAAGCTAACGTTCTCCAGATCGACGGTACTGCCAGCGAGGACCTCATGACCGAATATAAGGTCGACACATATCCGACCTTCATCCTTTTCAAAGACGGAGCTGAAGCATGGCGCGACAGTGGCCGCAAACCCGTTCAGGAACTCGAACACATGATTCGCTCTTTCATCTGATTTGTTCTCCCCTCTCCATATCCACAAGTGGCGCTCCATAGCGCCACTTTTTATTTTATTTTTGGGGAGAAAAATTGGGAGTGCACACTATTTTTAGTAATTTTGCACGATTTTAGGCACATTATGCCCTGATGTCAACGTTTTCAATGGCGCACAATAAAGCTACCCGACGTATTTCGACCCTTGGTTCACGCTTCACCTCGATGATAAGCGTGTGTTTGGTGCTACTTCTTCTTGGCATCGGAGCCATGGCCGGACTCCTTGGCAAAGGTGTGGCAGGTGAAGTGCGGCGCAATGTCGGCTTCGTGGTGAAACTCGAACGCGAATGTCCCGACGATGTCTGTGAAGAACTGGAAAAACAACTCCGGAATTGTCCGGCCATAGCATCCGTCGATTTCCTCAACGCCGACTCGATTTTGGCTCAGGAAAAAGAATATCTGGGCGAAAATCTGCTCACCGATCTCGATGAAAACCCTTTCAGCCCCGAATTCAACGTCAACCTTCATCCCGGCGCTACCTCACCCGACAGTGTAGCAGCCTTGACTTCATATTTCGGATCGCTCGACGGCGTAGAGGAAGTGGTGAGTGAAAACGCCGTGATTGCCGGAGTCGACAATGCACTACGCCGCATTGGCACCTTTTCACTTATCGGAGCCATAGCTCTGCTATTTGTGGCCATTGCGTTGATCAACAATACCGTCAGCCTATCCATATATAGCCGCCGGCACACCATCCACACAATGAAGCTCGTAGGCGCAACCCGCGGTTTTATCCGCGCACCGTTCATACGCTCGGCTGCCATAAACGGATTTGCCGCCGGTATTGCAGCCTCGGCCCTTCTTGCTGCAATCCGAATCTACGCGGCCACTTTCGACCCCTTGGTAGAACAAGCACTCTCCTGGTGGGCTATGGGCCTACTTTTCGCAGCGCTCACCGTCGTTGGTACCTTGCTATGCTGTGCCACAGCGGCGTTCGCCATCAACCGTCATCTAAATTCCTCATACGAAGATCTTTTCTTAAAATAGAATGAAAACAGCTACTCAAACCGGCTCATCATCCAATGGCATAGAGAGCCGTGCCCATATGCCTCTGCAAAAAGCTAACTTCATGGCAATGGCAGCCGCCGGCATACTCATTGTGCTTGGCTTCGTGCTAATGCTCGGAGGCAGCTCCACTGTCGATAATTTCAATCCCGACATTTTCAGCACCCGTCGCATTGTTGTAGGTCCGTTCATAGCTTTCATAGGTTTTGTTGCTATGGCTGTGGCAATAATCATAGATCCTAAACACCTTTCAAGGAAACGCTGAATCCAATTGTAAAATAAAAGAGGTGACCAGAGCTAAACCACAATAATTTCCAACTGCTCACTTCTAACTCTAATTCAATCCTGTTTTGGAAACACTCGACGCTCTCATTCTCGGCATAGTACAGGGACTTGCCGAATATCTCCCCATAAGTTCATCCGGCCATCTCGAAATCTTCCGCGAAATACTCGGCCTCGACCTCAACGGTGCGAAAAGCCTGCAGTTCGATGTAATGCTGCACGTGGCTACCGTCCTCAGTACCATCGTTATATTATGGCGTGAATTCTGGCCTCTTTGCCGCTCATTCTTCACATTCCGCCGCGATGCCGAATTCTACTACGTGTGCAAGATTCTCATATCCTGCATTCCTATCGCCATTGTTGGCGTATGCTTCAAGGACACTATCGAAACATTTTTCGGTCAGGAACTCACGCTTGTAGGTGTATGTCTGTGTGTAACCGCTCTCCTGCTATCATTCTCCTACTTCACCCGCACACTGCCCCAGACACGTGGCATCGTAGGCACATCAAAACCCCGCGACATCACATACCTCGATGCATTCGTCATTGGTTGTGCCCAGGCCGTTGCCGTGCTTCCGGGACTTTCTCGCTCCGGTACAACTATTGCCACCGGTATTCTTATCGGTGACAAGCGCGAGCAGGTAGCCCAGTTCTCGTTCCTCATGGTCATTATCCCCATCCTTGGCGAGGCTCTCCTCGACATTAAAGATATGTTCGGTGTCGAGGCCGTCGACGCAGCAGCCGGTGCAGCAACTCCCGAAATCGGCATGAGCGCTCTGATCACAGGTTTCCTTGCCGCCTTCATCGTGGGATGCCTTGCATGCAAGTGGATGCTTGCTCTTGTAAAGAAAGGCAAACTCGTGTGGTTTGCTCTCTACTGTCTCATCGTAGGTCTAATCTGCATACTCAAGGGTGCCAATGTGTTCTAAACCGATGGATTTCATTGGCGGCGAGGTGCTTTGCATCGATAAGCCGCTCGGGTGGACATCGTTCGACGCCGTGAAGCGTCTGCGCGGTGCCCTTTCGCGCCGTCTTGGCCTAAAAAAAATAAAAGTGGGCCACGCCGGCACCCTCGATCCACTCGCCACAGGAGTGATGATAATATGCACCGGCAAAGCCACAAAACGCATCGACGAGCTTCAGGCCGGAATAAAAGAATACATAGCAACCATAGCACTGGGTGCCACCACTCCTTCTTTCGACCTCGAGACCGAGATCGACGCCACCTACCCCACCGAGCACATCACCGAAGAGCTCGTGCGCTCTGTCCTCGATCGCTTCACCGGTGCGATACAGCAGATTCCACCGGCCTACAGCGCATGCAAAGTCGACGGCCACAGAGCCTATAAACTCGCCCGCAAAGGCCATGAGGTGGAATTGAAGCCCAAGACATTGGTAATCGACGAAATGGAGCTGCTATCATTTTCTCCCACCGAAATAACCATACGCACAGTGTGCAGCAAGGGCACCTACATCCGCGCACTCGCACGCGACATCGGACAGGCTCTCGGCAGCGGCGGCCACCTCACAGCACTCCGCCGCACACGTGTAGGCGCCATACGCATCGACGACTGCCTGAGCGTAGCCGACGCCGCCAACCTTATATGCGAAGCCGAGCTTGCTCCGCAACCAGATAAAGACGAATAACATTCCCGACCATATATACCACACACGATAATGAAACTATCGCAGTTTAAATTTCATCTTCCCGAAAAGCAGATTGCCGCACATCCGGTGACCGAACGCGACGAATGCCGCCTGATGGTGGTGAACAGAAAGACCGGCGAGATTTCGCACCATGTCTTCAAGGACATCATCGACTATTTCGACGACGGCGACGTGATGGTGTTCAACAACACCCAGGTTTTTCCAGCTCTCCTCTATGGAAACAAGGAAAAAACAGGTGCGAGGATAGAAGTTTTTCTGCTTCGCGAACTGAATGCAGAGAATAAGTTGTGGGACGTTCTTGTGGAGCCCGCCCGTAAAATCCGAATCGGCAACAAACTCTATTTCGGCGACGACGAGTCGATGGTTGCCGAAGTAATCGACAATACCACATCGCGTGGCCGTACACTGAGATTCCTCTACGACGGTCCGCACGACGAATTCAAGAAAGCGCTCTACGCGCTCGGCACAACACCGCTCCCTCCCTACATCAAACGCGAGTCCGAGCCCTGCGATGCCGTGGACTATCAGTGCATCTTTGCCGAGAAGGAAGGCGCCGTGGTAGCTCCTGCTGCCGGCCTGCACTTCTCTCGCGGACTCCTCACCCGCCTGCAGATCAAGGGCATCAAGAAAGCCTTCGTAACCATACACAGTGGTCTTGGCGCATTCCGCGAAATCGACGTGGAAGACCTCACCAAGCACCGCATGGACTCCGAGGAAATGTACGCAACCCAGGAACTTGTCGACACAGTCAACAAGGCCAAGGACGACGGTCACCAGGTTTGTGCCGTAGGCACCTCTGTGCTACGCGCCATCGCCACTGCCGACAGCATGGGTGGACATATGAAAACCTACGAAGGCTGGACCAATAAATTCATATTCCCGCCCTACGACTTCTCGGTGGCAAACGCGCTGGTCACTAATTTCCACATGCCCTACTCCACCATGCTCATGATGGTGGCTGCTTTCGGTGGCTACGAACTGGTGATGAAGGCCTATAAAATCGCCGTCGACGAAGGATACCGCTTCGGTTGCTATGGCGACGCCATGCTGATTCTCTGATAGAACTCTTACACCGAATAAAGCAAAGCAGGATAGTATACGCTACTGTCCTGCTTTGCTTTTTCAATATATCAAAAATGCTATAATCGCTATCACAATGGCTACTGTCGCCAAGGCAATCCACGACCATATATTACGGTCCAAGGGCGGTATGGCTGCCGCGCCGACATCCTTTGGCGGAAAGTCTTCAGTAAGTTCCACTGATACCGCATTGCCGTCGAACGTGGCGCTTGAGATGGAGAATGATGTGTCGCCGGCAATTTTCAGATTTCTCAACAAAAACCGGCGGTCTGCCGCAGCGGATTTCTTGAACTCCACTATACCGAGGCCTTCGAGCACAATGGCCCCATCGCCGATACTGCGCCCACAAAAAAGCATCGGCACCGTCTCCGATATATTCGTGCGAACCGGTATGCTGAGAGTGCGCAACTCAGGCGCAAAAGCCACAAATACCACACCGCCGTCCGGACTGGCCAGTATCTTAACTCCACTCCCCTCTATATCGCCGAGGCAAGCGCCGTCTGTACATACGATTTCCGCATGGTCCAGACGCATAGACACCTCGTGGAAAGCCTGTGGATTGTAGCCATAATCCGTCGAACTGATCACCGCCGACTGCCCGGGCGCAAGCGTGAAATCATATTCACGGTCATACCCGCAGATCTTGAATCGCAGCAAGCTATGATCATCCACGGTCCGACCGGAATAAATCAAATAATCTCAAGGTTGTCGGCAAGACGCTGACGCACGACCTCGTACATCATCACACCGGCTGCCACACCCACATTGAGCGACCCGATCTTACCGAACATAGGTATCGCGCTGCGGGTATCGGCCAGTCGAAGAATTTCCGGAGATATGCCTATATCCTCAGCACCCATCACAATGGCCACTGGAGTAGTATAATCGCCCAAAGTATAGTTCTGTGAAGCCTTTTCGGTGGCACATACAATCTGGCAACCGCTGTCCTTGAGGAAACGGACGGCATCAGCGAGCGAGTTCTCGCGGCATACTGGGATATGCAGAAGTGCTCCGGCCGAAGTCTTCACCGCATCCGCCCCGACGCTCACACTTCCGCGCGACGGAATAACGATAGCATTCACACCACAGCATTCGGCCGTGCGTGCCATCGCTCCGAAATTGCGGACATCGGTAATACCGTCGAGCACCAGAATAAACGGAAGAAGTCCATCCTCGAACATCGTAGGCACAATGTCGTGCAAGCGGCAATAGGCCACAGCACTCATGAAAGCCACCACACCTTGATGATTCTTGCGGGTAATGCGGTTGAGTTTCTCAACCGGCACGCGCTGCACAGGTATCAAATGAGCCTTTGCAAGCTTAAGCAAACGCTGAGCAAGGTCGCCGTTGAGATCCTTTTTGATCAACAGCTTATCGACAGTACGGCCCGACTCGATAGCTTCGATAGCCGAATGTATTCCAAAAATATAATCACTCGATTCCAAAACAGTTATTATTTAGTTAGCAGTTAGGAGTTAGAAATCTGGAGTTAACAATCAATCCTATTAATTCTCGACTTTTCAACTCTATAAACTCTTTATATTTATATAATCAGCCGCGGCCGAGCATAGAGCGCGCCGCAGCAAGTGCACCGGGGTCATCGGGCTTTCCACTGAGCATGAGAGCGAGTTCGGCCTCGCGCGCGGCATTGTCGAGACGACGTATGCGCGTGGTGGTGCTGTTATCATCGTCCTCCTTGTACACCTTGAAGTGAACATTGCCCATTGCGGCCACACCGGGCAGGTGTGTTATACATATCACCTGCAGCGAACGGCTCATTCCGGCCATCATGGCAGCCATGCGTGTAGCCACATCGCCCGATACACCCGTATCGACTTCATCGAATATAATCGACGGCAGATGCATACGCTCGGCGAGGATGGCACGTACCGTCAGCACCAGACGCGAAATCTCGCCTCCGGAAGCCGCGCCTCCAAGTGGCATCAGTGCCTGATTCTTATTGAATGCGAAAAGGAACTGCACCTGGTCGCCACCGTCAGGACCCAGCTTGCAGCGCGTCAGGGAAATTTCACAGCGGAGATTGGGCATACCAAGAGGCGACGCCATCTCGCGGAGCTGCGAGGCAAACTCCGTAGCGGCTGCCTCGCGTCGTGCGCTGAGCTCATTGGCAAGAGCCACGGCCGCTTTCTTAGCTCTCTTAGCCTCAACTTCGAGCGTGGAGAGCACACGGTCGCTATCCTCAAGTGTGGCAAGTTGCCCGGCAAGACGGTCGCGAATCGCAATCAGCCCGTCGGCATTGGCCACATGGTGCTTGGTTTCGAGGGAATAGAGCTTGCTCAAACGCTCCTCCACATCCTGCAGCCGACCGGGATCGGCATTTAGCGACTCGCGGTAGTCCATGAGCGTATCAGCGATATCCGACAACTCTATCCGTACCGATTCCAGGCGTTCCGAAAGGTTATGGAAATCGATCTCGGGTTCGGCATCGTCCTCATCGGCAAAATCCATAGCAAGCCCTTCGACCGCCGACACAGCATCGCCAATGGCTGTATTCACATTCATCGGCTCAGCCGCCAGAGGAGTGATTGCACGATCGAGCTGATCGAGCAGTTCATCGAGGTTCGACAATGTCTCGCGCTCATGCTCAAGAGCTTCGTGCTCGCCGGGTTGAAGGTCCATCGCCTCAAGTTCATTGTACTGGAAGGCGATATAGTCGGCATCATCGCGGTTGCGGCGTATCATGTCGCGGGTCTCCGTGTACTGCTTGAGACAGCGACGGTACACAGCATAAGCTCGCCTGTAGTTTTCGAGTACTTCGGCCGAATCGGCGAGGTTGTCTATGATTTCCAACTGATAGTCGGGCTCGGCCAGCATTAGATTCTGATGCTGGGAATGGATATCGATGAGGCGCACGGCGATTTGCCTGAGCACCGGCAGTGTCACAGGCGTATCGTTGACAAAAGCACGCGAACGGCCTCCCGGAAGCAGTTCACGACGCAGTATGCAGTCGCCGTCAACACTCTCGAAGCCCATCTCGGCAAGCACAGATCCCACTGCAGGAGCATCCGATATGCCGAATACAGCTTCTATCACCGACTTACGCGTGGTATCGCGAACCACACGCATATCAGCGCGCTCACCGAGCAGAAGCCCCAGCGCACCTAGTATTATCGATTTGCCTGCGCCGGTCTCGCCGGTAATTATATTGAATCCCGAATCAAATTCTATCTCCATGCCACTGATAAGGGCATAGTTCGATATAAGAAGGGTCTTGATCATTTTTCAGCTCCTTTCTTGATTTGTTCCAGACGCTCACGCTCGGTAGGATATATCGGTTCGAGCAACTTATACACGGCCTCACGCTCGCGTTGCGGTGCCTTGGAGTATATGTTGACCAACTCATCGAGTTTGGCGTCCTTGAACATCGACAACGCCACCGACATCGGGGCGGCTGAGTATATCTTAGCTATCGCATCGAGCGACTCCGTCACCGACGCACGCCCTTTGTCGACTGAGGTCGACATGAGGTCGAGCCCCTGGCGATGATACTGATACATCGCATCGCGGATCACCGATGCAGGAGCATCGGTAAACGATGCCAGCACGGCGCTGCGGTTCTTGGTATCCTCGAATGCCTTCCATCCGGTTTCGCCCGACGACTGGGCCATCTGCACTATCTGCTTGAGCCGTTCGAAATAGGGCTCGCCGCCTTTGGGCGAGAACGAGTCGAAATCCACAGCAATCACAAGGAATGCATAGAAATTGAGAATAGCCGTAAGTTGGCTCTCCATATTGTTCAACGAGTAGACCAGTGGCTCTCCCTCTCGATAGGTAAATTCCACCTTGGTATCCCTGAAGTTGATGAGAGTAGTCGTGTAGCTGCTGTTATATACCGGTCGCATCGACTGTATCTGCAGGTCACCTTTCACAACGTCGTCGGTATACTCCTTGACGGTAAAGAAAAGTCGGCATTCAATCTTCTCGTTCGCTGCAATCTGTGTATTGGTAAACACCGTCGTATTCATATACTCCGTAATAGCCTGCTGCAGGGTCTCGAACACCTGTTTATATGTGCCGTTCACCTGGTCGGTATTCACCTCCACAGTGCAAAGAAGCTCCTGCGCCGAAGCACAGAAGCCCGATAGCGACATCAGAGCCGCTACAAAGAGTGAGACTATGGTTCTACCTAAGGCCGGCATAGCGTCTCCACATAGTCGAGTATATCGGCCGCCACCGCTTTTTTATCTTTCAGCGGATATTCTGCCGGCGTCTCATGGCCGGCGGCGATAATACTGATTTTATTTGTATCCGTACCGAAGCCGGCACCCTTATCGGCAAGACTGTTCACCACAATCATGTCGAGATTCTTGCGTGCAAGCTTCTCGCGGCCATTAGCCATGGCATGGTCCGTCTCAAGGGCGAATCCCACCAATATCTGCCCATCGCGTTTTCGTGCGCCCAATGTGGCGGCAATATCGGGGTTTTTCACCAGTTCGATGCTGTCCAGATCGCTTTTTTCGCGCTTTATTTTCTTTTCGGCGACCACACGGGGGGCATAATCGGCCACTGCTGCCGACATTATGGCTATGTCGGCATCGGCAAAAGCGGTTTCCGCCGCTTCGAGCATCTGCCGGGCGCTTTCAACATCCACACGTCGAATTCTCGGGCTTGTAACCGACAATGCGGTCGGACCACTCACCAGAGTCACATCAGCACCACGCGACGCGGCCTCTTCGGCAATGGCATAGCCCATCTTCCCGGTCGAGAAATTGCCGATGAAACGCACCGGGTCGATACGCTCATAGGTAGGCCCGGCTGTGATAAGCACTTTCTTACCAGCAAGCGAACCTTCAGCGGCAAAAAAAGCATCGAGCACAGCTGCAATCTTTTCAGGCTCTTCCATTCGGCCACGGCC
The DNA here is from genome assembly GCA_910587915.1 of uncultured Muribaculaceae bacterium. GTDB lineage: Bacteria > Bacteroidota > Bacteroidia > Bacteroidales > Muribaculaceae > CAG-873. Next base: position 82,772 of record CAJUOB010000006.1, read on the forward strand.
TGTCAAGCCGCTGGCAAGTTCTCCGGTCTCGGGCTCTATGATGTGTACTCCGTCGCCGGCAAGCGTAGCCAGATTGCGTGTGGTTGTCGGATGTGCCATCATGTCGAGATCCATAGCCGGAGCAATGAATACCGGACAACGGGCCGACAGATAGGTGGTGACAAGCATATTGTCGGCCACTCCGCATGCCATCTTTGCAATGGTCGAAGCTGTAGCCGGCGCCACAATCATGGCATCGGCCCATTCGCCAAGTGCCACATGCGAATGCCACTCGCCGGTATTTGCACTGAAAAATTCGGTGACGACCGGCTTCTGCGACAACGACGACAGCGTGACAGGCTGTATAAACTCACGCGCATTGGGAGTCATAACCACCTGCACCTCTGCACCGGCCTTGACAAGCTGACGCAGAAGCACCACACTCTTGTAAGCCGCGATTCCGCCGCTGATGCCAAGTATTATATGTTTGTCTTTAAGCATATTATTAAAAAGTGAAAGGAGAAAGGGGGAAAGGGAAGGTGAAAGGTGAAGAGTGAAGGGTGAAGGGTGAAGATAATAGTACCATCGCCCCAACTTCTAACTCCTAACTCCTCACTCCTAATTCATAATTCCTCACTCCTAACTTCTAACTATTTTTTCAGCCTCAGGCGTATGCGGGTAAACACTTTCTTAGTATTGCGGGGAAAATCGCCCTGCATAATCCAGCTGTAGTAGCCCGGATCCTTTTCGAGCACTTCCTCGGCAACACGGCCCTTGTACTTTCCAAAGTTTATTATTTCACGGTTCTGGTCGTCGTACACCAACCGGCCGGCAATGTCGACATTGCGGTTGGCTGTAGCAAACTCCGACAGCGCATTCACCTCGCATGGCACATCATCGTAGCGCTCGAGCTGTGCCAAAAGCACTTCCATGGTCGCACGTGTATCGGCCAATGCGCCATGTGCGCCTTCGAGCTCCTTGCCGCAATAATAGCGATAGGCAGCCACAAGCGTACGCGGCTCTTTTTTATGATAGATGGTCTGCACATCGATAAATCTCGACTTGGAAAAATCGAAGTCGATACCGGCGCGTTCGAATTCGGCATCAAGCAGAGGCACATCGAAGCGGTTGGAGTTGAATCCTGCGATATCGCAGCCGGTGAGCTGCTGTGCCAGCGAGGCTGCAACCTGACGGAAAGTCGGCTCCGAAGCCACATCTTCGTCGGTGATATGGTGAATGGCAGTTGCCTCGGCAGGGATAGGCATCTCCGGATTGATGCGGCGTGTCTTTTCCACAACATGACCGTCGGGGTGGAGTTTTACCATAGAGATCTCCACAATTCGGTCGGTCGATATATTGGTGCCGGTGGTCTCGAGATCAAAAAAGACCACCGGACGATTCATTTTCAGCTTCACAGTCTAATTTTTTTCAGAATCAAAGATGCATCAGAACTCTCCTACCGTCATAGGCATGAGAAGCATCAGCAACTCGGTGTGCTCGGGCTCTTCGGCAGGACGGAACACGCCCGGGCGGCCGGCATCGCCAAGATTCACCACCACATCGGAACCCTTGAGGGTTGTGAGGATTTCGGTGAGGAAGCTTGCGCTGAAACCGATGGTAAGCTCGCTGCCGGAGAAGGAGCACGGCACTTGCTCGCGTGCGCTGGTGCACAGATTGTTGTCGTTTGCCTTAAGCAGAATAGCCTCGGGAGTGATGCGGAATTTCTCCAGACCGCCTTCCACCTCCACGAAGATACCCACACGACGAACGGCATTGAGAAGCGCGAGACGGTCGACAGTGAGCACGAGCGAATTATTGCGGGGCATCACACGGTTGTAGTCCGGATAGTTGCCGTTGAGGAATGTGCACTGGAAGGTGAAGTTGGCACTCTCGATCACGGCACTGCGGGTGGTCATGGTGATATCGAGTGTCTCTTCCTTTGCAAAGACATTCTTGATAATTGTCGAGGGCTTCGAGGGGATGACGCAACTGCCGGTAACGCCGGGAGCGGTGCGACGGTCGGTGTAGCGCACAAGCTTACGGGTATCGGTTGCCACGAAAGTAATGCTGTCGGGGGCAATATCGAGCAGCACACCCTGCATTATCTGGCGATATTCATCGGTGCTGACAGCAAACATGGTGTTGTCCAATCCGGTGATGATCTGCTCGGTGGCCACACTGAAACTTATAGGATCGCCGCTGCGGTCGGTCGAGAATGCCGGATACTGGTCGCCGGGCAAGCCTACGAAGCTATAGTGACCCGATGAGTACGACAGCTGCACCTCGAGGGTGTCCTCATTCACGTCCACTTCCACGCCCTGGTCGGGAAGCTCCTTGAGCAGCTCAACAAGACGACGGGCGCCAAGGCACAGACTACCCGAACCCTTTGCTCCGGCCACCTCAAGGCGGGCGGTGAGGGCATTCTCCTGATCCGATCCGGTAATGGTGAATGTATCACCATCAAGAGTAAGCAGGAAATTATCGAGAATCGCAAGGGCGTTCTTGGAGTTTATGACCTTGCTCACAGCGGCTGCCGCATTATAGAAGGCTTTGCTCGAAACGTTGAATTTCATGACTTTATATCGATTTTTAATTTATTACATGCCACCAATACCTCGGTCGGTCTCATACTGGCACCTGTCCGCACCTCAACTTTTCAGGAACACGATCATTCGACCGGCCCCCCCTATTGTGACGACAGTGCCAACCGACCACGGCAATGGGTTCTTATCAATCTACAAATATAGCGCTTTTTCATGGCCGCAGCAAATAATATTTCCCGGTACAACACAAAAAAATCGCGTCGGAGCAATTGCCCCGGCGCGACTCTATATCAGTATATCAGATTCTTATTCGTAGATAAACTCTATGTCATCCACCCACATCGTTGAGCCACTACCACCTGTAAAGTAGTCGCCGTAGCGGCTTGCCGATGCCACAAGAATGATATTCGAAGGAACCTTATCCTTAATGGCATAATCGAGAGGAATAGTGATTTCAACCATACCGTCGCCGGATGTTGCCTCGGAGAACACATGCTCGCCGTAGGCAATCACGTTGGCTCCATTCTTATCGAAAAATTCCTGCGTCTTGGTGTTGACAACACTGGGCCATGCTTTGGAACCGTATGTGGTCTTGGTATCGTCGACCAGAGCCGTATAAATAATACCGGTATCCATGTCGCCCTTGCTCACCGATACGCCTGCAGGCGCACCGCCTACATCAGTAATAGCCACGGGAGTGTATCGAACCCATACTTTCATCGCTTTCGGACGCGAGGTGAAAGGACGGCCCCAACCGAGCACACCATTGGTGCCCAGGGTTTCCAGATACTGACCGGCGAAGAGATTGCCGGCGGCAAATTTAATGATCACCTTCTTCGACGAAAGCTTGGCACTGTATGTGCCCGAGTGCTTATACTCCTCATCGGGAACGGTAAGATTATACTGCGAACCGATAGTGGTGGCACCATGGTTACCGCTGTCCCAGAAAATAGAGTTGTAGTCGGCTGCAAGTATCTGCGACTTGCCTTCCATGCCCCATTCCTCAAACGATGCATTGGGCACCTGCTCTTCGCTATCGGTAGAGAAGCGTTGCACCTCGGTCTCGAAGTCGTCGCTGACAGTCACATACTCGTAGGTAGTACCGGGGGTAAGGCCGGTAATCTCTGCATAGAAGTTCGAACCGACAGCGAATGCACGCGAACCCACGATACCTTCCACATACTGCCACTCGGCATCACCGGCTGCACGGTAGCGGAAGCCTACGCTTTCCACACCGCTCTTGGTCACAGTGCCGTTGAGCACAGCGGTGCGCGAGGTGAAGTCGGCCGGAGTGATTTCCACATTTGCCACCGGATTGTCGCTGACCTTGATCACAAGAGTGGCCTTGGCAGTCTGATTCTTGCTGTCGGTCGCGGTTACATTGATAGTATACTCACCGTCCGCAAGAGTATTGGTGAACTCCTCGGTTAAATTAATGCGGAACAGCGATTTCTCCACAGCCTGGTCGCCGATGGTCGACGGCACAAAGCGGCTGTTGATGCCGAATGCCGCAAGAGCGGCCTCTGCCTCTGCCGAGATGTCGGCGATCTCCACATCGGTACCACCATCCATCATGGGGATGGCCTTGAGAACATCGCTGTCGAGAACCACGCTGACGATATCCACAGGACTCGACACAAACACGGTGCGGTTGCCAAGCTCGCCCTTGGGCGAAGTCAGAGGCTTGGCTATATCGAAATCGTAGCCGGTGATGCGGGGAGGAGTCACAAGCTCCACAACCTGCGAGTTGACCGGGATCTCTGTCTCATCGATTTTGACAGTAACTATAGCACCGCCGACGTTGCTCGACTGAGTGGTATATGTCACATTCAGTTTATAGAGATAGCCGGGCTGGGCATTCTCTATCACACCTTCATGCTCGAACGGCTCGCCATTGAGCTGTGTAGCCTGAATGGTATATGTGAGATCGGTATCTGTCGACGGAAGCATGAAGTATGCCCGGCGGCCGTCGTTACCGTTGAAGAACACATCATCCTGAGCATATGCCAGCGACGCACGGCTATGCCCTACGGTCATGGTTATATCCTTCAGGTAGTTGTCGAGACCATCCTTGTAGTACACCTCGGTTGCCACATTGGCAATCTTGCATACTATATTCACATGTGCGGTCTGCCCGGCCTGCACACTGAAATCCTCGCGGCCTTTGAACCATCGTTTGTCCCACGATGCCGACACCGAGTCGCCGGCCCAGGCCTCGGCTATATAAGATCCCGAGAGCATGGGGATGGCTTCGGTGGGAAGCTCAGCCAACGAGTTGTAGCGGCGCACGAGGCCACCTTCGGCACGCGATATCCACACCATCGTTCCGGCCTTGATATCGTCCTCGACGGCGCGCGACACCACTGTCATGTCGGTGCTCACACCGGTACTGAGCACGAGGCTACCCTCGCCAGAGCCCTCGAATTTTTCTTCGGAGCAGCTTGCCATAGCCAGCATGGCGGCTGTGGCACAGAATATGCTTATCTTTTTCATATCGGAGGGCATCAGTTAACTTTTAGTTTTAATGTCATTGAGTTTTCATTTCCGGCCATATCAACAACCCTCAATTGGAAATTATGGTCGCCGGGGAAAGGCATGAGCATGGTCATGAAGCCTGTGATATCGAAAGGCACATTAGTCTTACCCTTTACAGCAGGGCCGTATGGCAGACTAAGACTTTCGAGCGTCTCAGCCAGGTCGCCGGGATTTGCCAAGTCGAAAGGCTTATTAAGCCCGAAGTCTGCTATTGTTATCTCGAAATTTTCGGAAGTAGTGATTATCGACACTTCAAGCACGCTTATGCCTTTCTCCGCATCGATATTGATTATAACATCGCCAAAGTTTTCTGTAACGACATTCACTCTGTCAAGATCAAGATTCTCATTTTCGCCACCTTTGGTAAATACGATTGCATTGTCATCGCCGGGAACATCGGGTACGTCGGGCACATCAGGGCCGGGACCGGGAGGTGTCACAGGATCTTCCTGACCGGGACGGTCGCTGTCGTCGAGCTTGGGATCATCGACAATGGTTACATTGCCATTCACATCCACTTCCACAACATCGGTATCGAGCACAAAGTCGCCGGGATTGATACTGCCAGTTGGCTTGTCGGGCTCAGGACCGACTTTCACGCCATAGCGCACAATACGGTGCTCGCCGGCCTTGATGCCAGTGAAAGGCACGATATCGTCGATAAGCACACCGTTCACGCTGCCGGTGAAGTGAGCTGCCATAGTGGTAGATCCTTCCACCACCTCGAAATAGGCGGCATTGCCGGCTTCCACTTCCTTGTTGGTAAATGTGATAAGACCCTCGTCGTTGGCCTCTATCACCACTTTCACATCATCGCCGAGCATGGCCTTGAGGTCATCGCCGAACTCAACAGTCACCTTGAGCGAGGAGAAAGCTGCCACTATTGTTCCAACCTCGGTAATTTTGTTTTTCTCTATAGCGAAAGACTTCGATTCGCCGTAGTAGTACGGTTTATCCCAGGCAGCCTTTTCCACCTCGTGCGACTCCACCTTCACCACATAGCCGTCGGTAGCCTCGAGAGGCACTATTTCAGGCATCTGGCCGTAGGTCCATTCACCGGCTACAGCACCGGTTTTGTCGAAGATACGCACAGTAAAACTATTTACATCGGCACCGGCTCGCGAACCCGACGACACCACCACATTGGCGTTCTCTTTCACATCGACAGTCATCGAACCAAGCGCCAGAGAGCCTTCCGACCCCGTGGGAGGAGTCCAGTGCTCGGAGCACGAAGTAGCGGCAAGTAGGGCGGCCGCCATCGCTATGCTTGTTATTTTCGTTTTCATCTCTTTTCCTTTAGTACATTAATGCAATGTCGTCGACAGTAAGCACATTTCCAATTCTGCGAGCATCGGCATATCCACCGAATGGTCCCTTACTACCGGTTACATTTTTCACAGATGGTTTTTCAGCTGTAGAAGAAATAAATACCACATACGCATGCGTTGCCTTCAATGCAGTTGTTGAATATACAACCGGAACTTCAACCTCGGTAAATGCCTTTACGTCTTCAGCCGAGATAAGCTCTCCACGACCTAATTCCACTACATTTTCGCCATCGCGGTTCTCAATAACTATATAAGCCTTAAAGCTCTCACCATTATATGATGCAAATTTATATTTAAATTTAAGAGAAGATGGACGGGATGTAAAAGGCTTGCCATAGACAATAGTTTCCTGAGTTTCACTGGAAGCCGCATGTTCACCGACGAATAGCATACCGGCGGCAGTGTTCTTGCAGATGCCACCACTTTTGGTATATGTGCTGCCTTCGCCATATCCAAGAGTACTGATTTCCGCGGCCTTTCCCGACGCACCGTCAACACTTACGGTGCCACTGTATGACACATAATAAGGTGTAGGACCACTCTTTGCAGCTGTAGTCAGGCTGTTGCGGGTAGCCCAGAAATTATCACCCTGGGCATTTGCATACCATCTATATGCATCCATACCAAAACCTGTAGTCTGCGAATGAGGTGCTTTTTCGCTATACCAACCTTCCATATCGGAATTAGGCAGCTGGGCGGCAGCCTCGGTGGTGAATTTCGCTGCGAAGGAGCCTTCGTCGGACTTCACACGCACCATATAGGTTGTCGCAGGTTCGAGGCCAGTTATTTTGAAGAACGCACCCTCGGCCGAGCCTGCTGCCTGAGTGTATGCAGATGCAGACTCTGCGCGATATTCGAATGTCACCGATGCAGGATCCACTTCCGCTCCGGTGGAATATTCGCCGGCTTTCACATAGGCGTACTTGGCAAATACATTGTTATCCTCTACTGCTACGGTGTAGCGTGGAGTCTTGAACTCGTGGTCTACCGAAAGTGAGCCACACTTAGCGCGGAGTTTCAGCACATTACCAGCCGACAGTGCATCGTTGATTTTCACTGTATAGCGGCCTGCAGCGCGGGTGGCAGCAGTGGCAGTCCAATTGTTCACGGGCACATACACCTTTCGGCTGCTGTGATAGTACGACAGCTCCACATTTGTCTCCGGATCGGCACCATTGAATTCGAGCGTGAACTCAACCGGCTCGCCGGGGATATACATTGCCTCATTGGCGGGATCGACATTGAGAATCAGACCCTCGGCAACAACTGTGAGCACATACGACTCCTCGCGGCCATAGTTGTCGGCCACTTTCACGGTGAATGTCGTAGTGTTGTTGTCGGCATTGGTCTTTATGTACTTGAGCACACCGCCGAAGTCAATCTGAGCCATGCGGTCGGGATTGCGCCACAAACCGCGTGTCTGCAGGCCCTTGGCTGTAAGTGTCTGCTGCGTAGCATCCGATGCGTTGAGCAGCTCCACACTTTCAGGCCATCCGGCGAGACCGTCCGAAGCAGTCTCGAGCATCACGCTCTTAAGACCACCCATGGCCACGATATTGACTTTAAGAGGAGTTTCGGGCACAAAACCTTCCACAAAGCCCACGGGCTCATCGGCCGAGAATCCGTCGGGTGTGATGGTCGGAGCTTCAGTATTGAACAGACCTTCCAGCTCGATTTCAACCGGCTCGGCTTCCTCGAGGGTATCGTCCCAATCTACGGTAAGAACAGCATCGCCCACCTCACCACCGTTGAGGTCGACAGTTACTTTGTAGTGATGCTTAGCCTCGGCTTTTACGGTAGCCACAGTAGTAGTGGCACTCTGACCGGCCACTGTGGTGAATGTCATTTCCACGGCAATATCGCCCGGAAGCACATAGGCAGGGCGTGTTTCTGTCTGAGCTACCTCGACACCACCTACGGTGATGGTGTAGCTATCCATATACTTGGCAAATGCCTCGGTAAACTTAAACGAGAACATGGCTTTCGACATCGAGGCTGTCAAGCCAACCTCCGACGTTCGGTCGTCCTGCACGGTCACAGTTGTCTCGCCGAAATACGCCGGGCATTCGAATCCGGTCGAAGTCTGGTCGCCATACCATGCGCTGAGACGATATTCACCGACTGTGAACGATGAGCCCGCGCAGTAGTCCTTGAATTCATCGACTGTCTCCCATGTCTTGGAGAAATCACCTTCTGTCTTGGTTAAGGTAACTGAAAGATTCTTGGCTTCTATGGCTGTCGACGGTGCCTCTGAGTTGGCATCGCCTTCGGCCCTCGACACTACAGAACCCGAACCGGAACCCAGCATGTCGGAGTCAAGACCTATCAAAGGCACTATGCGCCCCTGGCCTTTGCCGCGGGTGTCGCCGAAATCGTCGCAACCGCACAGCAGAGTCACAGTCGCGAGCGACATCATGCCTACCATGATAGTTTTTTTCATAAATGTGATAGTTGGTTTATATTAGTATTTTTTCTTCTCTCATAAGATGCCCGACATATAGATAAAAACATTATCATACTACAGACAATCGCGGCAAATTTAGACAAAATTTCCCTAATTATCAAAAATAAATGAATATCCGACAGCCACTTTCACCCTCAAAAACATGCCGTATATATAAAAATCGCGTCAGAGGCTTTCTCCGACGCGATTTCAATAGTTATAGGTTAAAATAAATTTCAGCGGACAAGAATCTTAGACACCTTAGCACCCTTGCGGACTACATAATATCCGGGAGTAAGATTCGAAGCGTCTACACGCACGCCCTGGAGATTGTAGTACTCGGCTACAGATTCATCCTCAACGGCTACACCACCGATGCCGGCAGTTGTGCCCTTGCCGGGTTTGCCCTTGCCGGTGAAGGTGACGTTGATAGGTATATTATTCCAGAGAACGCTGATCTTGAAATTGGCCACACCTTCGGAATCGATAGTGCCATCGACGGTAGCATCGGCTTCAATAATGCCCCCCATGAGCTGGAGACCTTTCACTTCGCCGGTGTACTTGGCAACATTGTCGACGGTCGACACAGCCACGTTGGGGACCACGATGTCGCCAAGGGACTGAACGCCACTACCAAGGTCGAGCGAGAAGTTGGGGAGAGTGAGTGTGCACTTGTCGTCACCATCGTATGCGATTTCCACATCAGCGGCCTGATTCTCGGCTATATTACCGCCCAGCATCTCGATGTTGAGAGTGCCGGGATATTTGTCGGCCTCAGTCTCACCGGCGTAGATAAGCTTCACATCGTCGACAGTGAGGGAGTTGTCCTTACCCACAACTGATGCGCCACCGAAATAATCGCCGGCAGCGATAACGATGTTGATCATTTCGGGAGTAGCGTCCGACTTATATTCGAAGTCTGCATGGAACTTAGTCCACTCCGAAGCATCTTCGGTGATTTCTACATTGATTACGGCAATCAGCTCGGCGTCGTCAGTCTTGGTGACCTCGCCACCCTGACAGCCTTCCATGCCCATGCCGAGGACACAACGGTCGCGGTCGACCATATCAACACAGTAGGGCGAACCGGCCATGTAGATAATAGCAGGCACCTCTTTCTGTGTCCAGTGACCTTTCCAGAGATAAGCCACAACGGTAGATTTCTCAGCGGGCTTGTCTTCGCCACGGCTGCGCTTATACATGAATTCGAGCGCAACAGGACGACCGGTAAAAGCCTGACCACCAAACGAGCCACCATCGCTATTGTTTATCTGGATACTCCAGTCAGATTGTAATGCAGGATTTGCAGTAGACCAGGTTGTGCCTGTAGAAATATATCCGGGCACAATCTGCGAAGCCATGAATGGGTTAGGACTATTTGTAAGTTTAACAGCTGTTGCAGAGTTATAACCCTCAACTTTTTCACCAACGACTGTCGCACCAAGTCCCGAGGCTGCGCCATCATAGTAAGACACCATACCCGAAACATTGGATACAACCCAACTTTTAGGAGTAGTACCGTTTACAAAAGGTGACTGCTGTCCGTAATTCTCCTCACTCTGATAGAAAGTCCAGGGAGTGCAATCGCCCCATTCTTCCTCGAATCCGGAGTTGGGTAGCTGCTGAGCGTTTGTGAACATGGCCGAGGCCATGAGGACACTTGCAGAAATAGCGTAAATTTTTTTCATAGATAGTTGTCGTTTAAAAACGGCCGCAAATGTACAAAAAAACTACACTCAAGCCAAAACAAAGACCTACCCATAGGCCGAATAAGGCAATTATCAACCATTAATGGACAGCAACCATTCCGCATCACCATCATGGCCAAAAATGTTCGCCGTCAGCCACGAATCCGGGTGTTTTTTACGATTATTTTACAATAGGCATGGATGTTATGTGTGGATTTATTCGTAATTTTGCATCCAATTTACACATATAGTATTTCCAACAGGTTTCGAACCGCCGGTTTGCGGCATACGACCGCATGCCGCCCATCCGATAGAACTTATATAACTAAGGTAAAAATTGAAAAACATCCCACTTGCCACAAGCGTGGCCAAATCTCCGTCGTTTGCCCTGTCGGTGCTTCCGGTAGGCACTCTTCTCGCATTGTTGATAGGCGTGGTAGTGTTTGTCGGCGCCGATGCCATCTCGGCACTCAGCCCTTGGGCACTTCTGGCCTCGGCCATACTCTCCATCGCTCTCAGTGCCATCAGCGGTTCGCTGGGCCGTCGCGGCCTTGCCGTCGGTTTTCGTCGTAGCGCACGCCAGATTCTTCCCGCCGTGCCCATGCTCGTGTTCATCGCCATGGTGTCGACCACATGGATGCTCAGCGGCGTCGTTCCCACACTCATCGACTATGGCCTGCGAATGCTTAATCCCACCTTCTTCCTTGTCACCACATGCGCCGTCTGCGCTGTCATATCGGTACTCACCGGAAGTTCCTGGAGCACCATCGCCACCATCGGCGTGGCATTCATGGGCATAGGCACCGTCATGGGTTTCCATCCCGGATGGGTGGCAGGTGCCATAATATCGGGCGCATACTTCGGCGATAAGGTATCGCCACTGAGCGATACCACCGTAGTGGCATCGAGTGCCTGTGGCGTCGATCTCTTCGACCATATCCGGTATCTCATGCTTACAGCCATACCTGCCATGGGGCTTGCGCTGGTCACATTCCTCATTGCCGGCCTATGCATCGATGCCTCGCCGGCCGAAAGTGCCGCCGACATGCTCGGACAGCTCAACGCCACATTCAGCATATCGCCATGGACACTCATCATTCCGGCAGTGACCCTCACGCTCATAGCATGCCGTGTGCCTACGCTTATCACCTTGTTCATCAGCGCAATGCTCGGACTGGCCGGTATCTTCGTGTTCCAACCCGGAATCATGGCCATGCTCACCGACGGCACATCGATTGCCGACTACTCTGCCATGGCTGCACGCTTGCTCTGGACCGAGACAGCCTTCAACACCGGCCATGCCACCTTCGATAGCCTTGTGGCCACCGGCGGCATCACCGGCATCCTTCCCACAATCGCACTGGTGCTGTGTGCCATGACATTCGGCACCGCCATGATAGGCACCGGAATGCTCTCGTCCATCACTCAGAAAATAACATCGCGCCTCAAAAGCCGCTTTGCGATAGTCGGCTCGACCGTTGGCGGCGGCTTATTCATCAACGGCTGCACCGCCGACCAGTATCTGTCGCTTATTATAGGCGGCAATATGTTCCGCAACGTATACCGTCGCTTCGGCCTCGAACCGCGTCTGCTCAGCCGCACGCTCGAGGACTCGGTGTCGGTGACATCGGTTCTGATTCCGTGGAACTCCTGTGGCGTCACGCAGTCGACTGTACTGGGAGTATCCACCCTCACCTATCTGCCTTTCTGCGTGTTCAATTATCTGTCGCCTATCATGTCGCTTGTCATGGCTATCACAGGCTTCAAGATCAAGCAGGCGGCCCATGTGCGCATGCGCCTCAGCCTGCAGCAGAAAGCCTGAGTTACATATCCACCACCTTCACATCAGCAAGGCGCAGACGCGTCTCCAGATACTCGGCAAGCTTGCGCCGCTCAGCCCGGTCGAACCTACCGTGAGTGGTAATCAGCGCCACATTCACAGTATCAGACTTCTGCCCCGTAGTGGAAGCCGACACCGTAGTGGCCACAGCGATTTCCTTCACAGCCGGAAACAGGACTTTCACCTCCGGCGAAATTTCGGGAGCGTCTACTGTCGATGTATGTGCTGCCGCCAGCGCACCTTGCAGCGAATCGATCACCGACTGCTGTCGCGTGATCGTGGCCTGTGTCATGGCAAAAATATCGCTGAAATTCGATTTAGTATCGTCATCGCCGCTCCGATCGTAGCCACCGCCCTGTATCACAGTGAGTTCAGTTCCCGCAAGGCCATAGTACTTCAATTTCGACGCAAGAGCAAGATGCAGCGAATCGGGAGGCAACGGGCGGCCTATCAGCGTTATAGTCAGCTCCTTGCGTCCATGAAGCAACGATGCCTTCCGGCTAAGCACCTGCGTGTCGGGGAAATCGCATTCATGCTGTATGAATCGGTCGGCATTCATAGTGAAACGGCTGTCGCGCAGCATATTGTATGTAAGGTATATACTCGGCAGCATCGTAAGTATAGCCAGCGTATACACAATCCGGCGCACACGGCGCGCACGGGCATTGTCGGTCACCAGCCCCTTGTACTTCATCAGCTTCACACCTATGAAGGTGGCGAAGGCAATATATATCGAGTTGATTATGAATAGATAGGATGCCCCGAAAAAATAATTGAGCTGCCATGTGGCCAGTCCATAGCCCGCTGTGCACAAAGGTGGCATCAGCGCAGTAGCGATAGCCACGCCGGGAATCACATTACCCTTGTTGGTGCTACCGAGCGCTATTATGCCGGCCCCACCACCCACAAAGCCGATGAGAACATCGTAGATAGTCGGCGAAGTACGCGCTAAAAGCTCGCTATGCTGCTCGTTGACTGGAGAAATCAAGAAAAACAGCGTTGAGGCGATTACCGAAAATACCGCAGCCATCAATAGATTGCGTACACATCGCTTTATAAGGTCGAAATCGTGGATACCCACACCAAGGCCGATGCCGATAATCGGGCCCATCAGAGGCGATATGAGCATGGCGCCTATAATCACAGCCGTCGAATTGGTATTCAAGCCAAGCGACGCGATGAGGATGGCCAGAATCAGGATGAGAATATTTGTACCGCGGAACGATACCCCATCGCGTATGTTCTGCTCCGCCTGCTCCTGCGACACAAGCTGTCCGTTGAGAGAGAAGTAGTTGACAAAAAAATCGGAAATCCGATTGGCGATATTCGACTTCATGGGCTATGTGGTGAATTAACTGAATATGACAATCACAAAAATACAACAATTAATCCATCCAATTTGATTAAAGACAAATAATCGCACATTTTATCAAGCCTTTGCTAAAGCACATATATTATAGAGCCTTGATAAAAAAACTCCCGGAGAGCAAAAGTCCTCCGGGAGTTTTCTACTTATTGTTGTCAATTTCAATTAAAAGTAGCGGCCAAGATCGGCATTACGCATGTCGCCGGTTTCGGTAAATGCCTGATGCAGTGCGAAAGATGCGCTGAGCGAGTGAGGAGTCTGGCCGACACCACGCTTGAGGTAGTCGGTGAGCACCTCGCGGTACATCGGATGCGCGCAGTTGGCAATGATAGTTTCGGCGCGCTGAACAGGATCCTTGCCACGAAGGTCGGCGATACCTTGATCGGTGACGATAACATCGACAGAGTGCTCGCTGTGGTCGGCATGTGCAACCATAGGCACGATGTTGCTGATAGCACCGCCCTTGGTGATCGACGGGCAGCTGAATATCGACAGGTATGCGTTGCGGGTGAAGTCGCCCGAGCCACCGATACCATTCATCATCTTGGTACCGAGCACATGTGTGGAGTTCACCGCACCAAAGATGTCAGCCTCGAGAGCTGTATTCATGGCAATGACACCGATACGGCGGATAACCTCGGGATTGTTCGAGATTTCTGCGGGACGCATCAGAATCTTGTCGTGGAAGAAGGAGATATCAGAGAAGAGCTTCTCTTCGGTCTGGTCGGAGAAGGTCATGGAGCATGTGCTCGCAAAGGTACACTTACCTTTCTTGAGGAGCTCGAGCACGGCATCCTGAATCACCTCGGTATACATCATGAAGTTGGGCAGTTCCTTGCTTTCACCCAGGTCGTAGAGCACGGCATTGGCCACATTGCCCACACCCGACTGAAGGGGAAGGAATTCCTTGGGAAGACGGCCGGCCTTGTATTCACCCACCAGGAAGCGGACCACGTTGCTGCCGATCTGAGTCGACACTTCATCGGGAGCGGTGAAGGGCTTCACGCAGTCGTAGGAGTCGGTACGGACTATACCCACTACCTTGGCAGGATCTACCTTGAGGATGGGCGAACCAACACGATCGTTGGCTGCATAGATAGGTATTTCGCGACGGTAAGGCGGATCGAGAGGCATGTAGATGTCGTGCATGCCCAGAAGTGCCTTGGGTAGCTTGGCGTTCAGTTCTATGAAAATCTTTTTAGCCATGGCTGCATATGTGGGTACATTGCCCACACCGCATCCGAGCACGATTTCGCCGGAATCGGTTATATCGGCGGCCTCAATGATGGCGAAGTCGATTTCGCCATATGTGCCGTAGCGCATTTCCTGAGCCATTTCCGACAGATGGCGGTCGTTGTAGTGGCAATCGTGCGCATTGATGCGTTTGCGCAGATCGGGTACGTTCTGATAGGGTGCGCGCATGTTGTATGCATTTGCACGCGACAGCACGCCATCTACGTGGTCGCTGGTAGAAGCACCCGTAAACATATTTACTTTGAAAGGCTTGCCGGCCTCATGCTCGCGCACGGCTTTTTCGGCAAGAGCCTCGGTGATTGCTTTGGGAGTGCCGGGAGCGGTGAAGCCCGAGAGGCCTATGGTAGCTCCATTATGAATCATCTCGGCAGCTTCCTGAGCTGTGATGTAATTGAATGCCATTGAATTATGCGGTATAAATTGGTTTTTAAAGAGTATAGACCGGTTAGAATTTGCGACGCAGTATCTCGCTCCAGATTATAGCCTTGCGAAGATCGCCACCGGGGACCGGAGGCACTCTGCGTGCTTGCACCACCGGAGCCGCCATCGGCTTGTCGGCCGTCACCCGCACCCCCTCTTCAGGAAGTGCTGTCGGCGAAACCGTCGCCGCATGCTCAGGTGCAGCCTTTGGCTCTGTGGCTACACGTGGAGAAGGCGACACATGGACAGTACGCTTCGGACGCTGCTCCTTAGGAGCCTTAACAGCTCCCACACGACCGTTGCTTGCGCCTTTCGACGCATTCTTTTTCTCCGTACTCTTCTCTATGAGAAAAATAATGAGACCTACGGCTATGGGAACAATCAGTGATTCCACGCTTTTTTGTAATTTTGCACAAAAATAGTCAATCTTGTGCAAAGGCACAAATATTTTATGCAATGACAACCAACGAAAAGCAACAAAAACAACTATATATCGAGACCTATGGCTGCCAGATGAACGTCGCCGATAGCGAAGTGGTGGCTGCCATCATGGAGATGGCCGGATATGCACTTACCGAAAACATCGAAAATGCCGACGCCGTGCTACTCAACACCTGCTCTATCCGCGACAACGCTGAGCAAAAGATAATATCGCGTCTGAAGGCTCTCGCTGCCGAACGCCGCAAACGCGGACACCTCCTCATAGGCGTAATCGGATGTATGGCCGAACGCGTGCAGCGTGATCTCGTGGAAAATCATGGCGTCGATATCGTGGCCGGACCCGATGCATACCTCGACCTACCCGCTCTATTCGCGTCGGCTGAGGCAGGCGAGCCTGCTGTAAATGTGGAACTGAGCACAACCGAAACCTACCGCGATGTGATGCCCGCAAGAATACCGGGGCAAACAGTGTCGGGATTCGTGAGCATCATGCGCGGCTGCAACAATTTCTGCTCATATTGCATCGTACCATATACCAGAGGTCGCGAGCGCAGCCGTCCGCTCGACAGCATCCTTGGCGAAGTCGCCGACCTACGCCGTAGAGGTTTCAAGGAAGTGACCCTGCTTGGACAGAATGTGAA
Source organism: uncultured Muribaculaceae bacterium (assembly GCA_910587915.1). Taxonomy (GTDB): domain Bacteria; phylum Bacteroidota; class Bacteroidia; order Bacteroidales; family Muribaculaceae; genus CAG-873. Next base: position 99,250 of record CAJUOB010000006.1, read on the forward strand.
CAGCTATCTCGACGGCGACACCGATTTCGCCGCTCTGCTGGCTGCGGTAGCCGAGGCCGCCCCCGACATGCGTGTGCGCTTCACCACATCGCACCCCAAGGACATGTCCGATGCTATAATCGATGCAATCGCATCGCACGACAACATATGCCGCCACATCCACCTGCCGGTACAGAGCGGCAGCAACGACGTGCTCCGGGCAATGAACCGAAAATACACCCGCGAGTGGTATCTCGACCGCATAGCTGCTATCCGCAGCCGCATTCCCGACTGCGGCATATCCACCGACCTCTTCACCGGATTCCATGGTGAAACCGAGCAGGATTTCGAGCAGACTCTCAGCCTCATGCGCGAAGTAGGTTTCGACTCCGCATTCATGTTCAAATACTCCGAACGACCCGGAACACTCGCCGCACGCACAATGCCCGACAACATCTCCGAAGAAGTGAAAATAGAACGCCTGAACCGAATGATAGCACTGCAGGGCGAACTTTCAGCGGCATCGAACCGTGCCGATATCGGCCGCGAATTCGAAGTCCTCGTCGAAGGCGTTGCTAAGCGAAGCAAAGAGCAGATGGTAGGACGCACAAGCCAGAACAAAACTGCAGTATTCGCCCGCGGAGATGCTAAAGTAGGCCAGATCCGCCGCGTCCGCGTCCTCGACACCACCTCGGCCACCCTCATTTGCGAGCTCGCCGACGCTTGACAAAGCCTGAGGGAAAGTTAAGGAAGTTAAGATAGTTAAAGGGGTTAAGAAGATAGTGCGCAGGTAATTACGACCCGCATAGCCACTATTATCTTAACCCCTTTAACTATCTTAACTCCTTTAACTCCCTTAACTATAAACGGCAATACTACTCCAGCACCACCGATATCAGCACCGGGAAGTGATCCGAGGGAGTGCGTGCCTTATATTTCTTAAGTTTTAGCTCCTGAGGTGCGTTGGCATGCGATTCGCCTTCGCCATCTTCTACCGGCGTACGGTATGTATCGGTCAGCACACCATACTTCAAGACCTCGACATTAGGCGACACGAAGATATGGTCAATGCGCGAATCGGTGTAGCGCGACGGCGAATAGCCATTGTAAGTACCGGTCACCTCATACACCATCTTGGCACGGTCGTGCGAATCATCGAGCAGATCGCCTTCGATTATCGTTGCATACGACGGCGAGAACTGGTCGACATTGAAATCACCCGAAAGGAACATCGGCAACGTGGCACCAAGGTCGGTGAGGCGCTTCTTTACAAGCTTCGCGCTCTCCACTCGGGCAGTCTTTCCCACATGGTCCATATGAAGGTTGAAGTACAGGAAATCGCGGCCACTCTCCTTGTGGCGGAAATGGCCCCATGTGCATATGCGCACACACACAGCGTCCCATCCAAGGCCGGGCTTCGAGGGTGTTTCCGACAACCAGAAATCGCCATGGTCGATGACATCGAACTTGGAAGTATCGTAGAAAATTGCAGAATGCTCGCCCTCGTCGGCACCATTGTCGCGGCCAACACCGATATACTCATAGCCCGGCAGCCGTTTCTTCAGATCTTCGAGCTGCGACTTGAATCCCTCCTGAGTACCGAAAATATCGAACTCATGGAAACGTATAAGATCGGCCACATGAGGCACACGCACATCCCAGCCATTGCCGGCACGAGCATCGCTCTCGTTCTGTTGTCGCAGATTATATGTAGCTATATTGAATGCTGCCTTCTGGGCAAACATGGCTGCCGACGCCAGCAGCAACGCCGATACAAATGCGAAAATACGGTTTAGTTTCATAGTATTTGAGTTGAATGTTTCCCACAAAAATAACTCAAGTTTTGCAAAGTACATTGCCTTTGCAAAACTTGAGTACAATTTTGTCTGCTATGGATACTACTGAGCCTCGAGATAGAGCACACGGCTGCCCCACTCGTTCTTATCGGCCTTTGCCACATTGTAGTTCTGCGGCATCTCAAGGCCGTTATCCATAAGATACTTGCCGGTGAAAACTTTTCCCTCGTAGGAAAGCGGCTTGATATCGATGGAGTTCAGTTCCTTCACTTTATAGAGTCGGTCGGGATCGAGACCGGCCATTGTCACACGGGGCAGCTGCTGATTGCGGAACGACTCCGTCTTCCACCAATAGTACACAGCCTTATCCTTGCCGGGAGTCACATACATGAGCGATGCAACACCCTTGCCGTCGTATGGCGACTGCAGACGGTATATATCGCCGTCAACAAGCACCGGACGCACCAAAGTCTTGTACTCCCCTATCGCCTTACGGCACATCGCCTTCTCGGCATCTGTCATCTCCGAAGGCTGCATTTCCATGCCAAGACGGCCGCTCATGGCCACATCGATGCGGTATTTCATGGGGATACGTCGCTGTGTCTGGTGGTTAGGCGACGCACTTATGTGGCTGGCCATGGTAGTGGGCGGGAAGAAATAGCTGTCGCCCCACTGCAGGAACACACGCTGTAAAGCATCGGTATTGTCGCTCACCCAGAACTCATCGAACCAAGGGAGCACACCGTAGTTGGCACGGCCACCACCACTGGCACAAGCCTGGATTGTCACGTCGGGATACTTGGCACGGATACGGTCAAGAGCCTTGGCCAGACCCTTGTGGTAGTCGATATACAGATGACTCTGGCGGTCGGGCGAAAGATACTGCGACCCATGATTACGCACTGCCATATTAGCATCCCATTTTATATAGTCGATTTCCGGATATTTGGTCATGAGTGTATCCACCACCTCGAATACCAGATCCTGAACCTTCGGATTGGCCATATCGAGCACCAGCTGTGTACCGCCGCGACCATACACGGGCTTGCGGTTCGAGGGCACCAGCACATACTCCGGATGCTTCTCGTACATCTCACTCAGACTGTTTGTCATCTCCGGTTCTATCCATATACCGAATTCTATACCCTTGGACTTAGCAGTGTCGATAAGACCCTGTATGCCACCGGGCAACTTACGTGTATCCACAATCCAGTCACCGAGGCTTGTCTTGCTGTTGTCGCGCGGATATTTCACGCCGAACCATCCGTCGTCCATCACAAACAGTTCTCCTCCAAGGTCGGCAATATCTCCCATCATACGGTTCATTCCGGCCTCATCGATATCGAAATATACACCTTCCCAGCTATTGAGGAGCACCTTGCGGGGCACATCGCCATGAGCTATCTTATGCTTGCGGGCCCAACGGTGGAAATTACGGCTCACGCCACCCAAACCTTCATCGGAGTAACTCAGAGCAAGTTCGGGAGTGGCAAAAACCTCGCCTTTCTTGATTTTATATGCCGAGTTCTCCTCGTTTATACCGGCGAAGAAATGATGGAAGTCAGTGTGGTCGGTATCGAAGCGGAGTTTATAGTTACCGCTATAGCACAACGCCGCACCGATCACCCGGCCACTGTTCTCGGCCGGTTCGCCATCGAGGCTAAGCATCACCTCCGAATGCGCCGTGTGAGAATTGCGCACACCGTCTTTATTCTTTATCACCTTCATGCCATGGGTCAACGGCTCGGTCTCAAGGTGTCCTTCGTTGTGGTTTGTGCCATAGAGATGCGACATCCACACATCGCCGTAGCGCACCGGCAGGTAGCCCGATGCGAACTGCGACAGAGTGACCTCACCCTTTTCACCATGACTGATTTCCGTCCAGGTCTCAATCACTTCATCGCCCGGATATGTGCGATAGTTCACATCTACATAGAACGGATAGTAGCTGTCGCGAAGCTTCAAGGTGGTAATATCGGCACCGTCGCGTTTGGTTCGCGATACTCCGTCGACAACCAGGTCGAGAGTCATATTGCCGTCGGCATGTGTGGCGGCAATGGCTGTCTCGCTTGTGGTGGTCATACCATAAGCCGGATATGCATCGTGCGAGGCGCCGACAGCACCCTTCAACTGATCGAAACGATCTTTATCGCTTATCTTGGCACCATAGTAGAGATGCTTGAGTTTCTTTCCCTTGTTGGCGTCGAGAACCAACGACGACGATGGAGTCGAAATCTCGACTATCTCGGCAAAAGCAGGAATGGCAGGCCCGGCAACCAGCGCCAGAACTGCCATCCAGCCTGAAATATATTTTTTCATCAGGATTTGGATTCGATTAATAATTTGCCAAATACAGATATGTCGCGGGCTGTGAGCAGTGGCGGATTCTCGGCCTCGAGAGCTGTCTGCAGAGTGGTCTCGCCCGACAACACAAGCACACCGAAGGCACCTGCATTCTGTGCCATCGCCACATCGGTGTATATGCGGTCGCCGCACATGGCGATTTCCTCGGCTTTAAGACCGTAGCGGTACATTATGCCCGAGAGCATATCGGGATTGGGCTTACCGATCACAAGGTCGGGGCAGCGGCCGGTGGCATGCTCTATGCACTTGCACAGCGAGCCACAGTCCACGAGCACCGTCGGAAGGTCGGTCGGACACACACGGTCGGGATTTGTGGCGATATAGGGAATACCCTGCGCGGCCAGCCACGATGCATGGCACAAGCGCTCGTAGGTGAGAGTGGTGTCGAAAGCCACCAGAAGCAGGTCGGGCATATCGGCAGCATCAATGGCTGTCATCTCATAGCCGGCTTCCTCGAATTCCTTGATCATCGACGGCGTACCGGTGGCAAATATGCGCTTCACTTCCGGCATCTTCTCCTTCAGATACTCAATGGTTGCCACCGCGGTTGTATACATCTGGTCGGGAGTAGCCTCTATTCCAAGTTTCTCAAGTTTCTTCAGATAGTCCACACGGCTACGGGTCGGATTATTGGTAAGGAAAGAATAGCCGATACCATTGTCGGTCAATTCCTTCAGAAAATCCTTTGTGAACGGGAACAGCTGAGACCCCATATAGATGGTACCATCCATATCGAGTGCCACATGTTTGATTTTGCGGCAAGCCGCCATAAGCTCGTCGTGACTCAGCGGCGTTATATATTCTTTTTCCATTTGCGTTTACTTTTTAAAAGTTTATGGCCTATAGCACGGCTATAAACCATAAACTGTATATTCCCTGATTTTAAACACTAAATCGAATTAGAGATCGATGTCGCGGTCGGACTGTTCTACCGCTTTTTCGAATTCACCATTCTCGGCAGCCTCACGGGCATAGAAAGCATTGGAGCGCTCATAGCCATCGCGGGGTGCGGCCCACATGGTCACAAAAGTGATTGCGCCAAGGATACCTACACCGATAATGAGGTAGAACACCATATTCCATCCCCAGTGGTCGGCCACGATACCGATACCGATAGCCGAGAGGAACGAACCAACATAGCCGAATATACCGGCAAGACCGTTGGCGGTAGCAGATGCTTCCTTAGTGGCGTGATTAGCCGATGCGATACCGATGAGAGCCTGCGGGCCATAGATGAAGAAGCCGGCCATGGCAAGCACACAGATAGAAAGAATCATCGGAAGACCGGGGAAAAGGATGAAGATTGTCATGAACAGCACAGCACAAACCATGCAGACCAGACACATGCGGTGAGCCTTACCCTTGAAGATATGGTCGGTGCACCAGCCGGCAGCGATTGTACCGACAATAGCGAAGATTTCAAATACACCTACCGACCAGGCTGCATCCTCGATGCTCATATTGCGGGCCTCGGTGAGGAATTTGGGGCCCCAGTCGAGCACACCCATGCGCATCACATATACAAATACATTGGCGATGCAGAGAGTCCATATCCAGCGGTTGGTCCACACCATCACCTTGAGGAATTTGGAATGAGAGGGATTCGAGCCGTCGTCCTTCTTGCCGGTCTTGGTGGCAGGAAGCTCGGGAAGACCCACCGAACGGGGATCGTCGCGAAGACCGAAATAAAGCCACGCGGCGCCAGCCACAGCAAAGCATGCGGGCAGCCAGAAGCACCACTTCCATGCATCCCAATGGCGGGCATAGCTAAGGATGGTCTCCATATGCTCGGGCACACTCTTGTCGAGGCCGAGGTTGGCGGCGATTGTATTGATGATTTCAGGATTTGCACTCAGGTCGGTACCCATCGAACCCATTATATAACCGCAGACAACCACTGCAGTGGCAGCTCCGATGGAGTGCGAGGTATTCCATATCGACATCTTGGTGGCAAGTTCCGACGGATGTATCCAGCAAGGAAGCAAGCGTGCGCACGGAGGATAGCCTACGCCCTGAAACAACTGGTTGAGCACAATGGTGGCACCCATCAGGAGCACAAGCATGTTGATAAAGTCCGGACCCTGGTCGACACCGGTGATCCATGAACTGATATGCACACCGAAGCCGAATGCAAAGTTACTGAGCGCGCACAGCAGAAGACCGATTGCCATGACGGCACGGGCACTGTAGCGGTCTACCACAAAACCGTTTATGAATCGCGACAGACCATAGATGAGCGAACCGATACCGATGACGATACCGAAGCTTGTGTTCGATATACCATACTGGGCCGTCAGGCCGGGCATCGCTATCGAAAAGTTCTTACGCACAAAATAATAGATAGCATAGCCTATCATCGACACAATGATAGTGCGCAGCTGCCATTGCTTGAATTTCTTGACGACTTCCGGAGACCAGTCGCCGTAGATACTCTCTTTTGCCATTATGTTTTTTAAGGTTTAAGTTTACAGGTTAAGGATTAAGGTCAGGATACCGGTACGATTGTCATGGCGAATCCACCGCCGGCAGCTGTATTGACTTTCATCACACTCTTGGGTGTGATGGTCTTTTCTTCTATCACGTAGCTCTGGGGGTTGGTGCGGTAGTGAGCGTCCTTGCCGTCGCGGTACACCTTCACCTTATATTTGCCCTTGGGAAGGAAACTGAAATCCACAGTAGCGGTGCGTGGTTCTGCCCCGTTTGTGCCACCCACAAACCAGCGGTCGGCACCCTTTTCCTTGCGGGCAACAGTGAGGTACTCCATCGGCTCAGCCTCGAGATACCAGCTGCGGTCCCAGTCCATTCCCACTTCCTTTATAAACTGGAATGCATCCATGAAGCGTTCGTAGGTCTCGGGGAAGTCGGCAGCCATCTGCAGCGGGCTGTACATAGTCACATAGAGCGACAGCTGATTGGCAAGCGTGGTGTTGACCCACGATTTATTCTTAGGATTATACTTCGAAAGGTCGTTTTCGAACAAGCCGGGAGTATAGTCCATCGGGCCACCGATCTGGCGGGTGAAAGGCAGTATGGTAGTATGGCTTGGCTTGCTGCCTCCGAATGCCTGATACTCCGATCCGCGTGCGCTCTCATTGCCTATGAGGTTAGGCCATGTGCGACAGATACCGGTAGGACGCACAGCCTCGTGGGCATTCACCATTATCTGATAGTCGGCGGCTTTTTCAACGGCGTACTGATAGTGATTCACCAGCCACTGGCTGTAGTGGTTGCTGCCACGGGGAATTATATTTCCCACATAACCACTCTTCACGGCATCGTAGCCATTATCTTTCATAAATTTATAAGCCTCGTCCATGCGGCGCTCGTAGTTGCGCACCGAGCTGGAAGTTTCGTGGTGCATGATCAACTTTATGCCTTTTTCCTTGGCATAGTCGCGCAGGTAAGGAAGGTCGAAGTCAGGATAAGGTGTGATGAAATCGAAAACCTCATCTTTGAATTTACCCGACCAGTCTTCCCAACCGATATTCCAGCCTTCCACAAGCACAGCATCGAAGCCATGCTGCGAGGCGAAGTCGATGTAGCGCTTCACATTCTCGGTAGTGGCTCCATGACGGCCGTGAGGCTTTGTGGCTGCATAGTCGGCCGGACGATCGATGTGTATCACCGGTATATCGAAAGTATAGCTCCACTTGCTCTTGCCGGTAATCATCTCCCACCATACGCCCATATATTTGCAGGGTTTGATCCACGAGGTATCCTCGATCGCGCACGGTTCATTGAGATTGAGTGTGATACGCGATGCAAGTATATCGCGTGCATCATCGCTCACAATCACAGTACGCCAAGGCGTCACGCAGTCGGTCATCATATCGGCTTTGTCGCCCACGGGGTCCGGAGTGAGAAGGGCCTTGAACACCATGGTGCTGTCGTTCAACTCCAGATGCATGCACGGATAGTTGATAAGTGCCGCCTCGTGAAGATTCATATACAGCCCATCGTCGGTCTTGAGCATGAGTGCGGTCTGCACACCTGTAGGCGAGGCAAGCTCCTGCCATGTGTTGTGGTGAGTCCAGGCCTCATCCATGAGACCGCGTACTTCCGACAAGCGGCTGCGGGTATAGTCGTACTCCTGCGTGTCGTAGTCGGCAGGAATCCAATATGCCTCATGGTCGCCGGTCATGGCAAACTCGGTGAGCTCATCGGTAATAGTGAAATGCGCCAGCTTCTTCTGCATCGGGAATTCATAGCGGAATCCGAGGCCATCATCGAAAAGGCGGAAACGTACCGACATCTTGCGTTTGGTCGATGGCTGCACAAGATTCACGGTCATTTCGTTGTAGTGCTCACGTATTTCCGATTCCTCGCCCCACACAGGCTGCCATGTGGTATCGACCGATGCTGTATCGACCGATTCGACCTTGAAACCCTTGTCGAGGTTACCGCCCTTTTTAAGTTCGAAGCCAAGGCGGCTTGGAGCTATAGCCGTGCGGTCGCCGAACTTGAGCGAATACTCGGGTGCTCCATCGGCAGTGAGGCCGAAATCGAGGGTAAGCTTGCCATCGGGCGAAGTCAGAGTCTCGGCACCTGCCGTGAATGCCATCAGGAAGGCGGCTATGGTAATGGTGGTCGTCTTCATGGTATGTTTTATTAGTGTACGTTATTAAGTTTCTTAGTGGCCTCGACATCAAGAGCCATCGCCAGCAGACTGATGGGATTGAGCACTCGCATGCCGGTGCTCATTTCAATCTGCCACTTGCAGGTCTCGCAGTCGGTCACCACGTAGTCCACGCCGGCGCGAGCTATCTGGTCGAACAACTCCTTGCCTATGGCCTGGGAATACGGATAGTTCTCTTTCTTGAAACCATAGGTACCGGCAATACCGCAGCAAAGCGAGTCGATAGGCTCGAATTCCACGCCGGGAATCATGCGGATGAGCGAGCTCGAATAGATGCCCCACCCCAGTTTCTGCATATGGCAGGGAGTATGGTAGGTCACACGCGTATGGAAACCGGGCTTGAAAGCAAGCTTGATCTTGCCGGAATCAATTAGATTGTACAGGAACACAGTCGCCAGCGATATGCTGTCGCGTACATCGGCGTTATCCACACCAAGCAGGTGAGGATATTCATCGCGCATGGTGAAAATGCATGTGGAACTTGCACCGATCACCGGCATGCCCTGGTTCACAGCCTTGCGGATAGATGCAATGTTGAGTTCGGCATCAGCCTTTGCAGAGTCGATGAGGCGGTTCGAGATCTTGGCAACACCGCAGCAGCGCTCTTTCTCGAGAAGGTGCACACCATATCCGACGGCATTGAGCACTGTCACAAGATCCTTGCCGAGCTGCGGATAGTTGTAGTTCACATAGCAGCCATGGAAATAGGCCACATTATTTTTGAAGCCACTCTGGTCGGGAGCCTTTGTGCGCATCCATTTTTCGAAAGTCTTGCCCGAATATTTGGGGAATGTACGGTGCTTGTCGATTCCCAGCACACCATGCATGGTGGCCTTCACCGGTGCAAGACCAAGCATGAGATTCACCACCGGTGCCATTTTCGTGGCGCAGCTACCCATGAAATCGGTGCTTGCCAGAAGGCGGTCGCGCAACTTGGGCGACGACTTGTCGTAGCGTATGCGGGCGGTCTGTATTATGTCGCCGATACGCACGTTATTGGGGCACGACACCTCGCACCGCTTGCAGTTGAGGCAGTATTTGAGGGCGTTGTTGTAGAAATCGGGATTTTTCAGGCGATAGCGCTCGCCGTCGGGGCCGGCCTGCTTCGGTCCCGGATATGCAGTATTGACAGCAGCCACGGGGCAGTACACCGTGCAGATGGTGCACTTTATGCACTGTTCGAAATCGTTGGCGCTTATATTTTTAACTTGATATTCCATTGCAGAGATTCTTTAAGATGATTACAGCCTGTCACATGAGAGCTACATAGGCTTCAACCTTTTTTCTCCGGGGCGAGAAGACCGGCCACTTCCATAGCTGTGACAATGGCAACTCCGGCTCCGGAACCTTCCTTGAGTGAATTGCAGCCACCCAGGATCGAACCGACTGCATAGAGATTGGATATCGTCTTTCCGTCTTTGCTCACACGGAAACCGGCGTCGGTCTTAACGCCGAATTCCACGAAAGGCTGCGCTTCGAACAAGTTGTCCTTGTACCAGTCGTGAGGCTTTCCTTCGGTCACCACATCGACACCGAACACTGGCTCGAATATACGGTCGGGCTCGGCCACAAGGCCACGGCTGAAGAAACTGCCTGTAGCAAGGATGAAGTTATCAGCCTTAAGACTTCCATGACCGAGATTGGCGGTATCGATGGCTACCAACCGGTCGCCTTCCATATATCCGGCCGTCACATTGTCGCCAAGCAGATATGTGCCGCCGATTTTCTCATAGTAGCGGCGGAGTGCCAACTGCATGCGCACACCCTGCACGGATATCGGATGTGTCGAAAGACATATTATCTTCTTTCCGGTGATGCGGCGGAGTTCATTCACAGCCTCCTGACCGTCGACACCTACCACTGCAGGAATAATCACAGTCTCTGCCGCAGGGGCTGCATCCGATATAGCCTTGGCAAAACGCACCAGAGCATCGCCATGCATTATGCGGGCTATACCTGGAGCTCGCATTTCGGTGCTGTTTTTGCGCATATGCTCGAGTTCGGGAGTCGTAATCTCCACAACGTCGCACTTCAGGCCGGCACGTGCAAGGTTGTCGGCCACAAAACCGGGATAGAAATCAAGGAATCCCTTGATACCGGCAATAGCGGTCTTGCCCCATTTTGCACCGTCGGGGGTAAGGGAAACTGCACTGTCGACAGTCGAAAGCCATGCCGGCTTAAAGAGGCCTATCGGTGTGAGATAATAGTGGTTCGAAGCCTCGTTTCCTACCACCGACACACCGGCGCGTTCCAGCAAAGCCTTGGCATTGCGTGCGTGGATGGCGGTTTTCTCCGCTCCTACCTTGCTGTATGGATGGCTCGCGCCAAGAGTGGATATATGTTCGAGTGGTTTTTCCACCGGTTTGCCGGTGGCATCGCAGGCGAGCAGCCCGAGCGAACCCGAACTGAAATGGAGCGCACCCTGTCCGGTGCTTATGATAGCGGTGCGCTGTCCACGCTCCTGAAGAAGGATACCCGACACAAGACCGGCCAGGCCTCCACCTATTATTATTGTATCGTACTTCATTGGTTGTTGCCTTGTTCGTTGTGTTGATAGCGGTCGAGACCACACATTCCTTCGTAGAGCCACGAAGTGAACTGGGCTTCAACCAAAGTCTGTCCCCATGCTACAGGTTTCATGCCCTTCCAGCGTTCGTTGACGAAAGAAGCCAGATCGTAAAGGGCCTTCTGCTGGCAGTTGAGCCGGTCGCCGAGTATCGAGGCTGCGCGGCATGCACATAGACCGCCCTGGCATGTGCCCATGCCCATGCGGGTGCGTCGGCGCAGATTTATCAGATTGTTCACATGCAGTTTGTCGATGGCGAAATTCACTTCGCCCACCGAAACGGCTTCGCATTCGCACACCAGTGCATCGTCGACATCGCTGGTAGCGATTTCGCTCGACAATGTGCCATGCCGACCTTCGGCAGCCTTCTGGTCGGTGCTCATGTCGATGATATGGTGCTTGCGGCTGTGAGCATCGCCTTCTTCTTTCGACTCCGAACCCGGCAGCGGTATTTCTGCTGTCTGGCATTTCTTGCCTTCGATGCCCAGTTTCTTGCATACCATGTCGGCAGCCCACTCTGCCATCAGGCGGTAGGTCATGAGCTTGCCGCCCGAGATTGTCACGAAGCCCTCGATGCCATCGCGCACCGCATGGTCGAGACACACAATACCACGGCTGATGCTTCGGCCCGACGGGTCGTCGTCGGAAGCGATAAGAGGACGCACACCGGCATAGGCTCTGAGTATACGGGTATAGGCCAGTGCCGGAGCAATCTTGATACCCTCGCGAAGCAGCACATCCACTTCCTCGGGAGTCACAGTCATATTGTCGATCTGGTCGTAGGGAATACGGCTCGAGGTTGTGCCGATGAGCGATATTGTGTCGCCGGGCACAAGAATGTCGGCATCGGCAGGCTTGCGGCATCGGTTGATCACCACATTATTCACGCGATGGCCGAAAATCAGAAGGGCCCCTTTGGCAGGGAACATATTGATTTTGGCTCCGGCCATTTCCACTATCCGCTGGCCCCATATACCGGCTGCATTCACCACGATATCGCATTCCACACGGGTGAGTTCGCCTGTATGATGGTCGCGGAGCACGACGCCGCATATGCGGTTGCCCGAACGGATGAAATCCACCACCTCATGGTAAGTGAGGATATCGGCTCCATTCTGACGGGCCGCCAAAGCATTGGCTGTAGTGAGGCGGAAAGGATCGACGGCACCGTCGGGCACCTTCACCGCTCCTATTATATCGGGATTGACCGCCGGCTCCATCCGCAGGGCCTCGGCCGGGTCGATCACCTCGGCATTGATGCCTGCACGCTGGCACGACTCCACGAAAGTCTTCTGATATTCGAGCGAGTCCTCGGGCAGTGTCACGAAAAGACCGCCGGTCTCCTCCACACAGTGGGCGGCGATACGGCGGAGAGTCATATTCTCCTTTATACATTCGGTGGCCGATTCGCCATCGGTCACGGCGTAGCGTGCCCCGCTGTGAAGCAGGCCATGATTGCGGCCGGTGGCGCCGGCTGTAAAGTCAAGGCGCTCCACCAGAAGCACTTTAAGACCGCGCATGGCGCAGTCCCGGGCAGTTCCCGCACCAGTGGCGCCGGCGCCGATTATAACGACGTCGTAACGCTTGGGCGGCTTTATGCTGTTTGTCATAACGAAGTGGTCTTTAAGTTCATTGCAAGAAATTCCGAGTCTCGACCCACGAATGCGGTTTGCTTTCGTTTTTATACCTCCGCTATTTCGCAACAAAAGTACTACATTTATTTTTCAAAAGCAAATTTTGAGTTAAAAAGTATTGAAATACAAGTGAACATCAGTCTTTCGAAACGTATGGCTCGAAGAAATTCCAGATTATCTCCGATGTTTCGATATCCTTTTTCGCCCATGAGTGCTTGCCACCTTCTATACGATAGAGCACCACATCGGCACCCGACGGTGCGCCGCTGTACACAGTACGCACCACCGTCTTGCCCGATTCTGGCAACGAAGGCACTGTATCGGTGGCAACTACGGTGCATCGGTTATTCGCCGCAATCGCAGCTACTGCCAATGGCACAGGTATATACGCGCCCCAGCCACCGGTATTCTCATGGTCGCCACCCCACATCGACGTTTTGTCGGCTGTACCGTGGATTTCCATAAATGGCACAGGAAGCGTCAGTTTGTAAGGCAGATAGGTGCATTCAAAAGTCAGGCCCGCAACAGAGGCATAGGCACGGAACACGGTCGGATCGGTATATGCGAACTGATAGCACAGGTCACCCCCGTTCGACATGCCGGCACAGAATACATTCTCACGGCTCAGATTGTACTTGGAGCACACTTCATCCAAAAGCTTTCGGAAGAAAGCAGCCTCATCGATAACCAGCGATTCCTGAGGCGGATAACCCACTTTCCATCCGTCTTTTCCGCGCGAGTCGGGAAGACCGTCGGGATAGCACACGGCAAATCCATGGCGGTCGGCGGCCGCATTGAGGTCGGCCAGCCAGCGCGTCTTCGATCCATAGCCATGCACATACACCACAAGGGGAGCACCCGCAGTGATATTTTCCGGCTGATACATTGTATAGGTACGTGTCTTGCCATCGAATTCGAACGACTCTTTCTCCGGTGCTGCAACCTGAGCCACAGCGCCATACGACATAGCAAGAAGACATAATGAGACAAATAGTTGTTTCATAGAATAGGGATAAGTTGGTTTAGACCTCAAAATTATTACACAGCCATGACAATTGCAAATATAATTTCGAAATTTACTTTTTTTATTTCGTTTTCATTTCTTTTTTATTAATTTTGCAGCGAACCAATCATCCAGTAGCCATGACTATTACAAAGGAAGACCGACACAAGCTGATTCTCGACTCACTGCACCGCCATGAGGCCATGCAGGTCTCCGACCTTGCAGCTCTGCTCGATGTTTCTACTGTCACTATCCGCAAGGACCTCACTGAGTTAGAGAAAGCCAACAAGCTCTATCGCAGCCATGGCCGCGCCATCCTCATCAACCCATACATCAACAATAGGTCGGTGAATGAAAAAGAGCATCTCGCTCGCGAGGAAAAGGACCAGATTGGCCGCTACGCCGCAACCCTTATCGACCGCAACGATAGCATCATCATTGCATCAGGCACAACAGTCCTTGCATTCGCAAGAGCCATCGTGCCCAATCAACGGCTCACAGTAATCTCTGCATCCCTGCAGGTGTCGGAACTCCTCGGAGCTAACGAATCCATCGACATAATACAGCTCGGCGGCACTCTCCGTTCCAGCTCCCTGTCCGTTGTCGGGAAAGTGGCCGAAGCTCCGCTCTACGAGCTATCATGCAGCAAGTTATTCCTCGGAGTCGACGGCATAGACTTCGACTTCGGCATCACTACCACCGACATGCGCGAGGCAAATCTCAATAAAGTGATGATGCGCGCGGCGCAAAAAACAATAGTCCTGGCCGACTCTTCAAAATTCCGCCGCAGAGGCTTCAGCAAAATCGCAAATATCACCGATGTCGACATGATTATCACCGACAGCAATATACCCGACCGGGTGGCACGCCAGCTCGAAGAAAACGGCATCGACGTAAAAATTGTACCCGTTTCGCAAATGCAATAAGCTAAACACAATACAACATTCATCGCACGCCGGGATTCCACCTTCGAACCCCGGCGTTTTTTTAACATAAAAAAAGTTGCATAACTTTTGGTGGTATGAGCGATTATTCCTACTTTTGTTGCGCAAAGAAAGTTCCGAAGTTTCGATTCGATACACGAGTCTATTTCTAAACCCTAAAAGCAAACCAGCCTTAACACTATTTTGTACATCTAAAAACCAATCATCTTCAACCTCAATACTTCGCTCCGGCATCCTGCCGGGGCAATTGCAACATAGATACAGTATACACATTAATTTAAGAGAAAAACGGAAGCCATGAAACGACTTGCCATGATACTGCTGCCTGCGGCCGCCATTCTTTGCTGCCCGGAATCGGCAGTAGCCAAGACACCCACAGAAAACCCGATGGTGTTCGGAAACGCACGCCTGTCTGTGATAACACCGCAGTTGCTGCGACTGGAGTACGCCAAAGACGGCAAGTTTATCGACGATCCCACCCTGTTCGCTTACGACCGGTCCAATATGCTGCCTTTCGACAGCATCGAAGTGAAAGATCTTGGCAACAATAGATACCAGATCAAAACGTCGGCACTCGACATTCAATACCACGACGACGGATTCCCATTCTCGACATCGAATCTCGCTGTATACTATACCCTCGACGGAAAGAAAAAGAAATTCACAAACAGATTCCTGCCAAAAAACAACCTCGGCGGAACCGTCGAAACACTCGACCGTGTAACAAAAGAAATACCGATGGACGACGGCCTGCTGAGCCGCGACGGATGGTATATGATCGACGATGAGCGCTCCGACCTCCTTGTCGACGGCTGGCTCAAACCGCGAGATACCAACACCCATATACAGGACCAATACTGCTTCGTCTACGGAAACGACTACAAAGGCGCCCTCGCTTCGCTTGGCGCTATAAGCGGCAAGGTGCCGATGACACGCAAATATATACACGGCGTGTGGTACTGCCGGTATTGGGACTACACTTCCGATGAATTCCTCGACATTGTCCGCGGATACGACCAGAACGATTTCCCGCTCGACAACATAGTGTTCGACATGGGTTGGCACACAAACGACGCCACCACAGGCACCGGCCACAACGGCCATCTGAACTGGAACGGATATACCTGGAACAAAGAACTCATACCCGATCCGCAGGCGCTCATCGACTCCATCCATGCCCGCGGAGTCACCGTGTCGCTCAACGACCATCCCCACGACGGTCTACGCCCCCACGAACACAACTATGCCGAATTTGCAGCCGAACTCGGTGCCACCGACGGCCCCATCCCTCTTTTCGACCTCTCCGACCGCAACTACATGGAGAAGTTCTTTAAATACGCACACAAGCCAAGCGAGGATATGGGCGTCGACTTCTGGTGGCTCGACTGGCAGCAGAACTATCTATATCCATATGTCCGTGGCCACAACACCACATCGCTCGCATGGGTCAACGAACTATATTACCGCGACTCGCAGAACAATAACCGCCGTGGCGCCGGCTACAGCCGCTGGGCCGGCTGGGGCGACCACCGACACCCAATACAGTTCTCAGGCGACGCACAGTCGAACTGGGAGATACTCGCTTTCGAAGTAAAACTCACATCCGGCAGCGGACAAGGCGGATGCTACTACTGGGCCCACGACATCGGCGGATTCCGAGGCAAGCCCAACCCCGAGCTTACCGTACGCTGGACACAGTTCGGCGCCCTTTCCGCAGCACTGCGCGTCCACTCCACCAAGGATGCCAAGCTCGACCGCCGGCCATGGATATCGGGCGAGAAAGAAACCGACGCAATGCGCCGCATGTACCATTTCCGCTCCGAGATAATGCCATATGTATATTCAAGCGTATGGCAGACACACAACACCATGCTGCCACTCAACCGCAACATGTTCATCGACTACGGCGACCAGCCCGAGTCCTTCAACCAGCCACAGCAATTCACCTTTGGCGATATCCTGCTCGCTGCACCCATCACCACACCAGGCGAAGGCGCCGATAAGGTTGCCGCACAGAAAGTATGGTTCCCCGAAGGAGAAGTGTGGTACGACTATTTCGACCATACACGCAAGGACGGTGGCAAGACCGAGAACATATCCAAACCGCTTCACGAGTTCCCGCTCTACGTCCGCGGCGGCTGGATTCTTCCCATGCAGCCCTATACTCCCCGTCCGGCCACAGCCGAACTCAATACATTGGTCATGCGGGTATACCCTGCTGCTGCCGATGCCGACAACACATTCTCACTCTACGAAGACGACGGCATCTCGCTCGACTATCAGAAGGGCATATATGCCACCACCGACCTGCAGTACACCCAGACCGGCAACAAGGCTACCGTAACAGTACACCCTGCCAAAGGCTCATATCCCGGACAGGTAACAAAACGCGCCTACAAGCTCCAGCTCCCCGGACTCCCCGAGAAAACCACCGTAAAGGTAAATGGCAAAAAAGCACGCACTGGCTTCGACACACAGCTCGGATGCCTCACTGTCGACGTGCCTTCCACATCTGTAAATAAATCCGTTAAAATAGAATACGAACTATGAAAACACGTCTTTTTATGGCCCTGGCCATCGCCGCGTCGGCCCTGACCGCGTCGGCTGCCCAGCCTAAAGTGATTGCACACCGTGGATACTGGGACACTACCGGATCTGCCCAGAACTCGCTCCGCGCCCTTGCTAAAGCCGACTCTGTAGGTTGCTTTGCTTCCGAATTCGACGTATGGATGACTTCCGACGGTGTACTCGTGGTCAACCACGACGCCGACATCAACGGTGTTCACATCGAAACCTCGCCTGCAAAGAAAGTTCTGGCCGAGAAATTGTCCAACGGCGAAAATGTGCCTACTCTCGAAAGCTATCTTCAGCTTGCAGCTAAGCAGCCCTCGCGCATCGTCCTCGAACTTAAGACACACGACAGCCGCAAGCACGAGCGCAAAGCCATCAAGGATATCGTAGCCATGGTGAAAAAATATGGTCTCGAAGACAAAACCGACTACATCACATTCTCTAAATACGGCTTCCAGGACCTCATCAAGTACACTCCCAAGGGAACTGCCGTATACTATCTCTCGGGCGACTACATCCCCTGGCAGGTAAAAGAAATGGGTGGTGCAGGTATCGACTACTCCCTCAAGGCCATGAAGAAGCACCCCGAATGGGTTAAAATGTCGCACGACCTCGGCATGGAAGTGAATGTATGGACAGTCAACGAACCCGAAGACATGCAATGGTGCATAGACCACGGCGTAGACTACATCACCACCAACGCCCCCGAACTCCTTCAGGAAATCCTCAAAAAACAGGAAAAGAAATAATCCCACACGGATTACCCAAATAAATTAAGAGAGCAGGTGTACAGCCTTTGAGCCATACACCTGCTGTTTTTTTACCCGGCCGGTCTCCGGCGTCCGCAGAACACCCGACGTCCTTTTCAAGTAAGATTATACTATTGATTTTTCAGCAGCATAACCCTATTGCTTTATACTAAACTTGTACTTAATAAGTAAATCAGTACAAAGGAAAAGACGTGATTTAGCGTTGTTTTCTGTTGGCAATATTTATTTCAATTTGTTTTCTCTGAAATTCCATCGAAGGAACAAAAATAACAACCTCAATGTTTCTATATATGTAACATTATTCGTATCTTTGCAGTCTAAACAAGATACTAAATGGAATTGAAAGCGAAATTTGATGTGTCCTATATGGAGGAGGCTCTTGTCTTTCTTGAATCCTTGCCTGATAAGGTCAAGGACAAGATTGCCTACAACATTTCCAAGAGCCGTTACTTCATAGACAAGGAGCTATTCAAGAAACTGAACGATAATATATGGGAATTCATAACCGTATATCAAGGCTTCAAGTACCGTTTACTTGCGTTCTGGGACAAAGAAACGGGAAACCTTGTGATTGCCACCCATGGTTTTGTGAAGAAAACGCAGAAGACACCGGAGAGTGAATTGGCACATGCGGAGGCACTGAGAAAAAAATATTACGAAGAGAAAAACAAATAAGATATGGAAAAGATTAAACTATATACCCACGATGAAATGCTCGACCGGGTTGTCGGCGAGAAAGGGACACCACGCCGTGATGCAATGGATGCTGAATTGCAATCCTATCTCATCGGTGAGGCTATCAAACAGGCGAGAAAAGAAAAGAACCTCACGCAGGAGCAACTCGGCAAACTGATGGGTGTTCAGCGAGCGCAGGTGTCAAGGATAGAAAGAGGTCACAATCTTACTGTCGGGACAATCGTCAGGGCGTTCAAGGCTATGGGCGTACCCGCAGCATTCT
>CAJUOB010000007.1 GCA_910587915.1 uncultured Muribaculaceae bacterium
GCCTCGCAGCACTCGCACCTGAAACGAGCGCGTCTACCATTCCGCCACCTGGGCATCGGTGGAGCTTTTAGCTCTTTTGCGGTGCAAATTTAGTGAAATTTTTTTGTGTGGAGAAATTTTTGACGGAATTTTTTTATTATTTTTGTGAAGTATATCTGCCGATGTGTGGTGGATGAATATTAACTAACTAATATCGTTGTGTTTATGACTATTCTTAAGGATGGAGTATTGCCGGCTCTTTGCAGTGACCATGCGGGCTATGAGCTTAAGGGCATTATCGAAGGATATCTGGAGTCGAAGGGTATTGGCTGCCGTGATTTTGGCACGTATAGTGCTGAGAGTTGCGATTATGCGGATTTTGCGCATCCGTGTGCTGTGGCGGTTGAGTCGGGCGAGAATTACCTGGGGATTGCCATATGTGGCAGTGGCAACGGTATTGGCATGACTTTGAATAAGCATCAGGGTATACGTGCGGCATTGTGCTGGGAGCCGGAATTGGCACGTCTTGCCAGGGCTCATAATAATGCCAATGTGCTCGTGCTCCCTGCCCGTTTTATTTCGCCTGAGACGGCGCTTGAAATAGTAGATGTGTTTTTGTCGACCGCTTTCGAGGGTGGCCGTCATGAGCGCCGAATCGAAAAGATTCCTGTGAATCCGGTGGGCTGAGACTGCCGGTAGAGTATAAAGAAGCATGTCGTCCGTTGGCTTTAAGCTGCGGACGACATGCTTCTTTATAAGATAGGACTAATCAGTCCCAGGTGTATTTTTTCTGTTTGCTGATTCTTGAGTGGAGTCTTGAGAAGGAGCGGCGGATGGGGTGGGTGAGCACGAGCCATGGTATGGTGAAGATGAGAGGTCTCGATTTGAGTGCCTTCATGGCTTTGTGCCATGTGGTGATATCCATGGCTATCAGTGCAATGGCGATGACGGCGGCGATGGCGACTACCTGAAGATTGGGCCAGTCGATTATTGCGGCTCCTATTCCGGCAGCTATTGATATTAGCTGGAGAATGCCTGATAGTGGTACGAGGATGCGTGGTTTGCGTCGGATGAAGCGCTCGGTGAATATTCGACGGAGCACGCGCTCGTTGAACAGGCGTGGATGGTTGCCTTGGCGTAGGAGTACGATGGAGTCTTCGGAGAGTTCGACCTGCGTGTTGTTTTTGCGTGCTATTTCGGATATGAAGATGTCGTCGTCGCCGTAGTGGAGATTGAGGGAGCGAGCGAAGCCTTTGTTGCGTAGAAATAGGGAACGGCGGTATGCGAGGTTGTATTCGGTGCCGCGGAATGGTTTCCCTGCGATTGCTACACCGAGCCAGCGTGTGCTTTCTGCTATGAAGTCGAATGCCCGGCGGCGACATCCGCTGTGGGAGTCTTCTGACGGGTCGACGGCTGCGAAACCGAGGACGACTTCTACGGGAGAGTTTTTGTCGAATCGCCATGCCATGCGGCGGAGCCACAGGTTGGACGGGATTATGGCAGCCGATGTGGTGAGGACAGCGACGTCGTAGCGGGCCGCTTTCAGGCCGAGCGTGAGAGCGAGTTTCTTCCGGCTGAGGTTTACCACTCCTTCGGGGGTGAATGTGAGGTAGAGGTTAGGATATTTGTTGCGCAGCATCCCGACGGTGTCGCGTACGTCGGCTGCTTCGCCTTCGTTTACGACTATTACCTCGAATGCTGCGGGATAGTCCTGAGTCAATACTGATTCGAGGAGTTCACGGAGATTGTCGGCGTCGCCTTGTGAGTATATTATAACCGACGCGGGGAGATAGTCTGAGTCGGGTTTGTCGGGGCGTTCGCTGTCGGCGCGTCGCCGGTAGTTGATGACGGTGCGTATGCGGAAGAAATAGAATGCGGCTACCAAGAGTGCACAGAAAGCGCATATGCCCAGTAGCCATAGTGCTGTGAAGGATATTGTCGGTGAGAAGTACATTTCTTTATAGTGTATGTGCCTCGAAAGAGCTTACAAAAGTAAGCATAAAAAATGAAAGCGCAAGCACCCGGAGTGGGGTGTGTGCGCTTTTGATTCGAGAGGAGATGTGGTGTAGAGATTTATTTGTTGCGTATACGGCCGCCGGTGTTGGTGATGATTTTACGGATGTCGCGTATGTTGCATTTCACGGAGCCGCCGGTGTTTGCCTCGGCTTTGCCTGTTTCGATATTCATGGGCGACACGTTGATGGCACCGGATGTATTAGCTTCGAGATCTGCCTCGTCGGCATGCCCGCCGCTTACGGATACAGCCCCTGAGGTATTGGCCTCGGCCTTTATTTTGGAGCAGGCAAGCTTGTTGATCTTGATGGCACCGGATGTGCTTGCTTCGCACTCAGCGGTACCGGTTGCCGATAGCTGCTGGATGCTGATGGTGCCGCTTGTGCCTACTTCCATGTCGACCGACGATGCGGTGGCTTTGCCCATGAGAATGGTGCCGGAAGTGCCTGCGCAGAGTTCGAGCTTACCTGAGGTGTTGAGTTGGCCGCGTATTTCTATTTTGGCACTGAGATTGGCTTCGATCTCCTTCAGTGTGGGCACGGTGATTTCGACAGTGGTTTTTGATGAGCCTTTTATGTTGAAGTTTTTCTGAAAGCCTATTTTCAGTTCATTGCCGCTATTGCTTATCTTGAGTTTCTCGATAATGTTGTCGGGTGCGGTAATTTTGGCTGTGCCTGTAGGGTTTCCTACGCGCACGATTACTTTAACTTGAGCTGCATCGATTTCGTCGAAATTACCTACGCTGACGGTTTTGGTGATAAGGTTCGACGATGGAACGATCGAACTTGCGCATGCTTTGACTACCGGAAGCATGGCAAGTGCAGCTACGGCAACGATTAGTTTTGAGGCGATTTTCATGTTTTATGAGTGTAGGATTATTAGAAGCTTTTGGTGCGTTTCGATTATAAGACGCACAAAAGCGGAAAATGTTACATCGAAATGTGTGAAAAATCAATACCAGGATACGCCGTTCGACAGCGATGAGCGCTTGTCGTACTTTAAGTCGCTGAGCATCGATGATTTGACTGCAATGTGGAAATTGTAGCTCTTGTAGGGGCCCACGGGCACGAAACTTGCACTCATGGAGAAGCAGTGCAGGTCGCGCGATATGTTGCAGTTCATATATGCAATCTTGTGGGTATCGAAATTGTAGGACGCCGACAGCGAGAAGTTCCAGTTGGGCGTGGGCCGTATATTGCCGGAAATCGATAGGTTTTGCGTTATTTTACTGTCGTATTCCAGTTTCTCCTTGTTGAAGGCTCCGTACCCATAGTTAACAGAGTAGTTCAGCGTAAGACTCCATGGCACGCTCCATGCCGAGTAGCCGTCGGCGCTGAACTCGGAGTTCTGGTCGTTTTCGGCGTCGCGGTTATTCCGTTCGTTCATCGCTCCTGAGTTGTTTTCATTGTCGGACTGATCGTTGTCGGGAGCGTCTTTTTTGTTTTTCTTCTTAAATGTGTCGTTGTTGAAGGTATAGGAGAATGATGTACCTGTGCGCATGAGTCGTCCGAGGCCTTTACCGGCCGCGAGGCGTGTTTTGTTGACACGCACGGGGTTGCCCGCTTCGTTCAGGGCATATGTGTAGACGTCCCATGTGGCGGAGAGGTTGAGGTTGAATCCTTTTGTTAGGCGCAGGAGAATCGATGTGGATAGGTCGCTCCAGTTGAGCGAGTCGGCTGCGAAGTTGTAGCTTTCCTGTATGTTCAAGTTCTCGATGAGCGATATTTTTTTCTCACCGATGGAGTCGTTGTCGGACTTTACTTTCATTTCCAGGTTGTTGGCCAACGAGAACGATAGCGATCCGGATTTTCCCTCCCCTGGTACGCCGAATAGGGCGCTTGGGTAGTAGCTGAATTTTTTTGTTTGCTCTTTACCGCGGGTATCGATGTATGAGTATTGGCCGTAGTAGCCGAAGAATGGCGATGCGAAGTCGGGATTTCCACTGAAAGATATCGAGGGGGTCATGACATGGCGCACCATCTTGATCTTCTTTTTCAAGAAACCGACAGGTCGGAAGAAGCCGTATACTTTAGTATCGAGCGACACGGATGCCTGGAAGTCCCACACGTTGTAGAAACTATATGTGGTATCCATTTTCTCAATGTTGCGCTCGGAGTCCCATTCGCGGTTCACCTTGGTGGTGTACATTCGGTCGGTGAGGTTGAGCGAGGGTGTGACGTTTATATAGTTGAAGAGATTGAAGGTGGCGGAAATAGGCACTGTGTGCTTCATGCCATTACGCCAGTCTTTGACAAGGCTTTTTTTGAAAAATTCATCCTGTTTTGCCGTGAGGGAGTTCTGTAGAAGACCTGAATAGGAGAGCTTGATTTTTTCATACCACTTTTCGGCACCGATCGCTTTTTTGCGTTTGAAGGGATAGATCTGCGACATGGTGACGGTGACGTTCGGGAAGGAAACCGACAGTGTGGAGTCCTGAGTTCGCTGGCTGACGTTCATGGTGGTCGACAGGCTCCACTTAGAGTTCGGGAAACGGTATGTCATGTTGATGGTCGAACTCTTGGTGTTCTCGGTGAACGATGGGGAGTAGTATGAATTGAGGTCGTTTCGTGTGTAGCCGGAAGTGGTGAAGTTGACACTTGCCGACAGCGACATGTTGGGGTTTGCTTTCGAGTCCTGGCTATGGCTCCAGAGAATCTGGAAGTTGGTCTGCACGGAGTGGTCGGGCGATCCTTTTTCTCCGAGAATCGTCTTGAGGTAGTTGAGGCTGAAGTTGCCGCTGAATTTATAGCGTTTGGCGTATGTGGAGCGGGCGTTGATACCCCACGATCCTTTGGTGTAGAGCTCGCCGGTGAGTGCGAGGTCGATGTTGTCGTTTATTGCGAAGTAGTATCCGCCATCGCGGAGATAGAATCCTCGGTTGTAGTCATCGCCGAAAGTGGGCACGATTATGCCCGATGCATATTTGTCGGTGAACGGGAAGTATCCGAACGGAAGCGCCAGTGGCAGCGGTAGGCCTGCGAGGACCATGTATGTAGGGCCGAACACGACGTTCTGACCGGGCCGTACTTTGGCCTTGGTCATCTGGAAGTAGAAGTGAGGATCGTCGTGATTGTCGCAAGTAGTGTAGCGTCCGTCCTTGATGTAGAATGCGTCGGTGGAGTCTTTCTTTGTTGTTCCACCGGTGAGATATCCTTCGCCTTGCTGAGTGACAACGTTCTGTATGTATCCTTTTTCGGATTGGAAGTTATAGCGCATTGTCTTGGCTTCGTAGTCGGTGCCACTCTGGCTGAATACGGGTTTGCCGGTGAGTTCGCCGGTGGAGTCTTCGCGTCCGATGGCATATACGGTGTTGTCGCGCAGGTTCATCTCGATCTGGGCCGCGTCGAGCTTTATGTCGCCATACGTTACCGAGCTGTTTCCATACATGAATGCAGAGTCGCGGCGTACTATTATCATCGAGTCGGATGAGTTGAAGAGTACGGGGGCATCGAGGTCGGCTTTGGTGTAGCGCATTCTCGATGGCGCAGAGGCTATGGCTTTATTGATTCTCGGGGTGGAATCGGCCGGAATTGCAAGGGTGGAATCGCCTGGTATGGAGTCGGTTGCAAATATAGTGGGCGCAGCGATCGGAGCGACGGAATCAAAAATTCCGTCGGGAACATCGGGCAAGTCCGAACTTTTTCCCGACAATGCCATGGCAATGGCTCCCAGTACCAGCAGATATATTAGTAATCGTCGCAACGGCTATTTCTTTTTTAGAGATACAAAATTAGGAAAAAAATATATCATAGCGTCATTGCAGGTGTTAAAATGCGTTCTTTGCCACGTTTCATTGTGGATGGAAAGTGAAAAGACCTCTCCGGCTGATGTCGGGGAGGCCTTTTCTGAATTGGTTAGGATGCAATATTAATTAATATGGAAATGGTGTTTCGCTTACGTATATCCTGTAGTTTTTGATAGCTCCGGGCACCTCGCTTTCCATACGCGGCAGATACTGGAATGCGCTGAGGGTGTGGCTTGCGCCGAGATCTATCTGGATGGCGTGGGGGAATGGTGTGCCCGGTACTGTGCTCCAGTAAGTGGATTCCTGAAGGTCGAATGTCTTGTCGGCCGAACGGTTGACGCCTTTCATGTCTTCGCTGTCGGCATAGAGCACGGTCCATGGTTCGCGGGAAAGACGGTCGCCGTTCTCATCGAGAACATACATTTCGGCAATGGCAGCCACGTCTTTTCCGTCGATGGCATCGAGTGCCTCGATGACGATGTAGCGTCCTTTTACAGGGGCCTCGAAGTTGGCCTGTTGCCATCCGTTGCCGGGCTTAAATGTGCCGGATAGTACCGGTTTGACGCCCGAGAGATCGAGGTTCTCGCCCTCGTTGCGGTGTGTTAGGGGTTTCTGTACGAGCAGTTGGTCGAGAAGTGGCTCACGGAGACCTTCCGAAACAGCCTGACGAGGTCCGACTATGTCGAATACCATGATTTCGTTCTCGCCTTTGCGGAGCCAGCATCCGGGCATGTAGAGTGTCTGCTGCGGACCGATTTCCCATATGCGGCCAAGTGGATGACCGTTGACATATACAAGGCCTTTGCCCCATGTCTCGAAATTGAGGAATGTGTCGGAGGGTTTCTTGACGTTGAAAGTACCTTTATATACACCTATGGGAAGTCTGCCATTATCTCCGGCCGAGAATGCTCCTATGGGCATGAACTCCATCGATTCGTAGAATTCGGGTGTGTCCTCGAGGTTGAATACCTCCCAGTTCTTCAGGTCGCATACAAACGGGTATCCGTTTTTGTCTTCGGTGACGGTAACTTTTTCGGTTATGCCCTTGAAGTCTTTTATGGCCCGTCCGAAGTTTATGCGTCCCATTGCCTCGACAAGAATGTCGAGCTGTGCATCTTTTTTGCAGGAGGGGAGCACGATTTCCTTTTCACCATTGCGCCGGTCGAGTTTGCCGATATATTTTCCATCGACGAAAATCTGGGCGTAATCGTGGGCGTCCTTCACCGACAGCAGGCCGCCGTTCTTGAGTTCGGGCAGGGTGGTGCGGTAGAGTATGCTGCCGAATCCCTGGTTGTACTCTTCCATCGTTTTGATATCCTTGTCCTTTTTGGCTACGGGGAGGTTTGCGAAGAGCGGTGCGACTTCGGTGAACTCGAATTTATTGACAGATATCGGTTTGATGAGAGCCGGAACGGGAGCCTGTTTTTTGCCATCCATGTATTTGGCAAGGGTTTTGCGCAGCTCCCAGTATTTGGGTGTGGTCTGGCCTGACTCGCTGATTGGCGCGTCGTAGTCGTAGGATGTGACATCGGGTGCGAATCCCGGGGAGTTGGCACCGGCCCAATGACCCCAGTTCGTTCCGCCATGAGTCATGTAGAGGCTGAAAGATATGTCCTTCGAGAGCATTTCGTCGATGCCAGCTATCATGTCGGCAGCAGGGCGGGTTTCGTGGTTGGCACCCCATTTGTCGAACCATCCGCTCCAAAACTCGGAACACATGAGAGGACTGTCGGGGCGTACTTCTTTCAGCTTTTCGAATTGTTGGTCGATGTTTGCTCCGGTTCCGAAGTTCATGGTCCACACGAGGTCGTCGAGTCCGTTGTTGAGGAAGTTCGAAGACCAGTCGCATTGGAATAGTGTGACGTCGTCTCCGAAATTCTTGCGGAGCATGTCGCGAATCTGGGCTACATACGGTTTGTCGATTCCGTATGAACCATATTCGTTTTCCACCTGTACCATGATGATTGGTCCGCCGTCGGCAATTGTCATGCCGCCGACCTGATCGGCCACTGCTTTCTGGAATTTATCTACGCGTTCGATGAAGTAAGGGTCGGATTCGCGTAGTTTTATGTCTTTCTTCTTAAGCAGCCACCAAGGCAGTCCGCCCATCTCCCACTCGGCGCATACATATGGGCCGGGACGAAGAATAACATACATGCCGTTTTCTTCGCAAAGACGTACGAACTCAGCAAGGTCGTTCTGTCCGGTGAAATCGAATTGGTCGGGCTGAGGCTCGTGGGCGTTCCAGAATACGTAGAGGCATACTGTATTCATGCCAAGAGCCTTGCACAGCTTTATGCGTTGATCCCAGTATTGGCGCGGGATGCGGGGGTAGTGTAGCTCAGCGGCTTTTACCACGAAAGGTTCGCCGTTGAGCATGAAGGTGCCTTTGCCGGCTTCGAATGTGCCCTTGGTGACTTCGGGCGCTTGAGGAGCGGCTGCCGATACTGTCATCGAGGCCATCGTTAGCGATAGGGCTAAGAATAGGGGCTTCATACTTTATAGTGTGATGTGTTTGGTGGTATTGGATGTAGGTTTGAGATGTACAAAGATAATATTAAGATGTTGAATTACAATGGCTATAAATGTGTCGTGCGCCATAAGTATGCGCAAAAAGTGTATTTTTGACACAAATACGACCGGCAGTGAATCATTTGTCGCCCCATCGGCTTTTGTGGCGTTGGAGCATTATGTCCTCGGCGGGATTGCTGCAGGGATTCCAGAATTTTTTTTCGGCTATGGCATCCGGTCGGAATTGCTGGACCACGAAGTTGCCCGGATAGTCGTGTGCGTAGCGGTAGTTCTCTCCGTAGCCGAGTTTCTTCATGAGTGCAGTGGGGGCGTTGCGCAGATGCAGAGGCACCGGTAGATTTCCCGAGCGCTCAACTTCGGCAAGAGCTGCATCGATGGCCATATATGCCGAGTTACTTTTTGCCGAGAGTGCAAGGTAGATGGCGCATTCCGAGAGTGGTATGCGGCCTTCGGGCATGCCGATTTTCCGTATGGTGTCGAAGGTGGCGTTGGCTATGAGCAGGGCAGTAGGGTTGGCGAGCCCTATGTCTTCGGATGCGACAATGACCAGTCGGCGGGCAATGAACTCGGGGTCTTCGCCGCCGGCAATCATCCGCGCAAGCCAGTAGACGGCGGCGTCGGGATCGCTTCCTCGTATGCTTTTAATAAAGGCGGAGATGATGTCGTAGTGCATCTCGCCATTTTTGTCGTAGGCCTGGGGATTCTCCTGAAGGCGTTCGGTGACAACTTGGTCGTTGATGATTATTTTCTCGCCGTGCGGAGTGGATTGTTCGAGGAGATCGAGTATGTTGAGCAACTTTCTTGCATCACCGCCGCTATATCGGAACAGGGCAGCTGTTTGCTCTACTTCTACTTTTGAGCGGGATAGAATGGGGTCTTCGGTGATGGCTCGCTCGAGCAGTGTGCGCAGGTCGTTGTCGTCGAGAGGCCGGAGAGTATACACCTGCGCTCTCGACAGCAGTGGACGGATTACTTCGAACGACGGATTCTCGGTGGTAGCTCCGATGAGTGTGACAGTGCCATTCTCTACAGCGCCCAGGAGGCTGTCCTGTTGGCTTTTGCTGAAGCGATGTATTTCATCGATGAACAGGATTGGCCGACCTGCACCAAACATGCTACCGGTTTCGGCCTTGCAGCGGTCTATGACTTCGCGTACATCTTTAACGCCGGACGTCACAGCCGATAAGGTGTAGAATGGGCTGTCGGTAGCGTTGGCGATTATTCGGGCAAGTGTGGTTTTGCCTACCCCGGGAGGTCCCCACAGTATGAACGAGGCAATCTTCCCCGATTCGATCATGCGGCGCAGAATCGAGCCGGGACCAACGAGATGTTGTTGTCCGATATATTGGTCGAGCGTCTTCGGACGCATTCTTTCGGCGAGAGGTGGTGTCATTGCAGTTGAATTACAGAAAACAAGAGCCCCGCGTACGGAGCTCTTGTGGGGATACTATCGGTAAATAAGCGGTATTATTCAGCGGTAGGATTGAGGAGCTGGTTGATTTCGTTGTATTTTGCTACGGCAGCTTCGAAGTTCTCTTTATCCTTGAGGCGGCTGTAGTATGCCTGCATGAAAGCGTAGGCATTCTTGTAGAGATTGAGCTGGTTGTTGGGGTCTTTGGGATCTTTGTTGACGGGATCCTGGTCGAGAAGCTCGATCATTTTGTTGAGTGCTTCGATAGATTCAGCGTTAGGCTTCTTGTTGTTTCCTGCGATATTGAGGAATGCAAGACGCTGGTAGAACTGGGGAATCTGGGTGATAGCAGGGTTGTTGATGAGCTTGTTGATGTAGTTCTTGCCTTTTTCGGCGAGTTCGGAAGCCTGGATGGTATCGGAAGATGCACCGGCAGCCTGGAGATAGCGGGTTGCCATGCCGTAGATGTCTTCGTTGGTGGGCTCTTCCTGAAGGTCGAGGTATGCGGCATATGCATCGGCACTCTTGGCGTAGTCCTTGTTCTTATTGTAAGCGGAGCTGAGTTCCTTCAGAAGATCGGAGTTTTCGGGGAATTTCTTGGCTGCGGTCTCGAACTGAATGATGGCAAGGGAATCCTGGCCATTTCCGCTGAGAGCTTCGGCGTAAGTGGTGTAGTCGTTGGCGTTGAAGTTAGCATCGGGATTGGATGCGAAGAATTTCTCGGCGCTCTTGACAGCATCGGAGTAGTTACCCATTGCTGTTTCGGAAAGGAAACGAACTCGCTGCATCAGGAAGTTGGAGGGATCGGATGCGAGGATACCGTTGGCGGTAGAGATTGCTTCGGGATATTTCTCACCCCAGTAGAGAAGAACGGCGTAACGGGCCTTGTCTTCGGGGAAGCTGTTGGGGTTCTGGATGTACTTGCCGTAGAGTTCGGAAGCAGCACGCCAGCGGTCGGCCTGGAAGTATTTCTCGGCGAGTTCGCGCTGAACCATAGCCGATTCGGGGTGCTGAGCGAGATACTCTTCGAGTTTCTTGATTGCGTAGTCCTTGTTTACGTAGAAGTAAGCATTTGCATACTTCACGTATCCTTCGGGGTTGTTGGGTTCGAAGGTGATGGCGCTTTCATAGCGTCCTGCTGCATCGCCATAGTTCTGCTGGTCGATGAGCATGTCGCCTTCGAGCACGTATATCGAGGGGTTCTGGCTTTTGGAGTCCTTGCGGGCCTTTACCATGGCCTTATCGATTTCTTTGGCATATTTCACGGGGTCGGCGTTGTAGTATGCACGTGCGATAGATACGGTTACTTCCGCATCTTTCTTGGCGAGTTTCTGAGCTTCCTTGAAGTTGTCGGAAGCAGCGTCGGCATTGCCGTTGAGCAGATCGAGCGCACCGAGGCCAACGAAGTTGTATGCGTTTGCAGCATCGATGGATTTACCTTTTTCGAAATAGGTTTTTGCCTGAGCTTTGTCGCCGTTGGCAAGAGCAATCTGGCCGAGGTAGTAGTTGGCAAGTGATTTGTTGGTGTTCGCATCGTTGATGGTGCGGTCGAGGATAGTCTTTGCGTTGTCGTACTGGCCGGCTTTGTAGTATTCGATGCCGTCCTTGTAGCCTTGGTGCTGAGCAGCGGCAACAAGTCCACCGGCAAGCAGCAATGACAGGAACAGTTTGATTCTCATTGTGTAATTAGATGATGACTTTGTTTATATTGTTTATTTGTTTTCCATTGCATCGGGTCAGCGCTCGGGCAGTTCAACCTGCTGGATGTTGACTCTGGCAGGCATGATGCCTGTCTTCATGATTATCTTCTGACCGATCGGTCCGGTAACGAAGGAATAGAATCCTCCGGCGACATTGGATGTCGGTGCGGTAGTAATCATGTATATCTGGCGGAAGAGAGGGTAAGAACCTTCAAAGATATACTGCTGATATGGCTTGTAGGCTCGGAATTCGTCATCGCGGTACACCTTGAGCACTTTCACGCGTTGTGTGAGAGTGGCACCTTCGACGGCATCATTGCCAAGTACGCTTTCTGCCAGCTCCTGAGGGCTGACGTCGGCGGAATCCATATCGGAAGTAATCCAGCTGACACCGAGAACTCCTATGGCATCGGGATTTTTCTCCACGATTTCGAAGACTTTAGGAATCGATCCTGCTCCGAATACAGTAGGACCAAGAGGCTCGCCATGCAGGATGGAGTCGGTGAGATATGTGGCGAGGCTCGATCCGGTCTGGTCGAGAACGACACGGATATTTCCACGGTCGGATGGCTGGATTTCATCCCAGCGGGTGGTGCGTCCCGATATAATGTCGGCAATTTCACCGACGGTGAGCTTTTCGCAGTTGTTCTTTGGGTTGACTATCAGCGCTACAGCATCGACAGCAATCATTGCCGATCGTACGTTTACGTTGGCATTCCGCTCGTTTTTGTACTTTGCCTTCAGCGCACGTTTCTCTTCGGGAGTAATGTCGCGGGCTGCTACAATAGAGCGGGTGTTCATTGTGAACAGAGAGTCGAAAGCCTCCTGCTGAGTGGCGTAGCGCACAAGAATGTGAGCATCGGGATACTGATACTCGAACACATCGACCTCCTGAGCAAGGATATTCTCAAACGTATTGTCGCACACCATTGTGGTGGTGCCTGCTGTAGAGGTGTTGGTCTTCTTTTCGTATTTCATACAGCCTGATAAGGCTCCCGCTGCGAGAGCGAGAGCCGTAGCGGCTGCTATGTGGTTGGCGTGAAGTTTCATGTAGTCGGAGTTTAGTTAGAGGTTTCGACTTAGCGGTATGTCAATCAATTCCCTTGACTTGACGGTATGCGCGCCATAATCCGTAGATGATAAGCACGATACCAACTATATATCGAGTCCAGGCCCAATCGCCTCCCCATCCGAAGAAATTGATGAGAAGAAGTACGCCCATGCCGACATATACGATAATCATGATGATTCCAAAAATGGAACGCATCACTTTGTTTGCGCCCATCGGTTCGCTCTGTTCCATGCGTTCGCGGCGACGCTCTTCGGGAGTAGGAATGTTGTTGTCCATAATAATACTTTTTATAGGTTAAATGTCAAAATTGTAGGCCTGTGGGCTGTCATAGCCAAGCCTTTAAATTTTAACATTCAGGACCCGCTAAAGTTCACGCCGGGACTGCCATAGGGCAGTCTTCCGGTTAATTAGGCGTAAAGTTACGAAAAAAGGAGCGAATCACATATTTTCGAGTGTGAAATATGTGAAAATCGAAAAAAATACTGTTAAAAGGGTTATTGGAACCATGGAGCTGTGCCATCTGTGCCGTTTCGGAGTCCGCGGGCAAAGTCGGCGGCGGCCATCGGTTTCTTTCCTGCAGGTTGGACCGTGAGCAGTTGCAGACATGTGCCGTCGGCACAGCCGCACCACAGTTCACGGCCGTCGAAATTAATATGTCCCGGCGATAGGACTGTGCCGTGGTCTTGCTGAGGCAAGGATGTCTTCAATATTTTAACGCTTAGAACTGAGCCATCGGGAGAGTGCAGTTCTGTCCAGGCACCCGGATGAGGTGCGAGACCACGCACCAGATTATGTACTGTCCCGGCGGGTCGGTTCCAGTCAATGTGGCAATCTTCCTTGAATATTTTAGGTGCGGCAGAGGGTTCGCAGTCGGTCATATGCTGTTGAGGAACCGCTTCGACACCACCTGCTGCGATTTTTTCCACAGTCGAGCATGTGAGGGCAGCACCTATTTCCATAAGGCGGTCGTGCACGGATCCGGCATCCTCGTCGGGGCCGATGTCTATTTTCTCCATGCCGATTACATCTCCGGTGTCAATCTCATGCTTCAGGAAGAAGGTGGTGACACCTGTCTCTGTGTCGCCGTTCATCACCGCGCGGTTGATTGGAGCAGCTCCGCGGTAGCGTGGCAGAAGCGATCCATGAAGATTGAATGTACCCATGGGTGGCATGGTCCAGACCACTTCGGGAAGCATGCGGAAGGCGATGACGATGAAAAGATCGGCGTTGATTTTTCGCAGAGCATCCACAAATTCGGGATCTTTTAGACGCTCAGGCTGTAGAAGAGGCAGATTGTTGGCCTCGGCATATTCTTTTACGGCCGACCTGATGACTTTGTGTCCGCGTCCACCAATTTTATCGGGCATTGTTACGACAGCGGCAATGTCGAACCCTTTCTTTACAAGTCGGTCGAGACTTGCAACGGCAAATTCAGGCGTGCCGAAAAAAACTATCTTCAGTTTCTTATCTTCCATTATATCTGTTTTAAGGCGCCGTCCTCGAGGGCTTTCCATAGCGCATCGCCGGCCGGCACCGGAGCAGTTATGTCGATTTCTTTTTTTGAAACAGGATGTACGAATCGTATGCGTCGGGCATGGAGCGATATGCCTCCATCGGGGTTGCTGCGGCGGGCACCGTATTTCAGGTCGCCTTTCACCGGGCACCCGATTGATGCCAGTTGCACGCGGATCTGATGCTTGCGACCCGTCATGAGGTTTACTTCGAGGAGATTGTACCTTTCAGTCGATGCAATCAGCCGATAGGCAAGGCGTGCTTCCTTTGCTCCGGGACGCGGAGTGGCCGAGGCGTAGGATTTATTGTTGCGCTCGGTCGATGTTATGTAGTGGGTGAGTGTGGCTTCTGGTTCGGCCGGCGATCCGGCTGTGACAGCCCAGTAGGTTTTGTGCACATCTCCGGCGGCGAACATGGCGTTCAGTCGAGCCAGCGCCTTCGATGTTTTTGCAAACACCACAACTCCGGATACCGGACGGTCCAGTCGATGGGCCACGCCCATAAAAACATTTCCGGGCTTGTTGTCGCGCTCCTTTATGAAGCGTTTCAATGTTTCCGACAGTGGTTCGTCGCCGGTCTTGTCGCCCTGTACGATTTCACCGGAGGCTTTATTTACTATTATTATATGATTGTCTTCGTAGAGTATCTCCATAGTTCAATAATCAATGTGCTGCGAGCCTTACACCGTCGGGTAGATGCAGCTCTGTGTCGATTTTGCCATCCGGTAGCCGGCGGTGTTTCACATGGATAGGCCCTTTAGGGGTTGGTACGGAGCCTTCGGCCCATTCAAGTGTGCCGAGACATGGTTCTACCTCCACTTCCTCGAAACCGGGCTTCAGCGGACGTATGCCGAGTATATATCGCGACAGCCATGGTGTCGGGCCGGATGCCCAGCCATGGCAGAAACTGTGGCGGTGTCCTTTGTAGCAATAGTTGCCGGCCGAGGCATGGATGTCGAAACTTCCTTCCGGCACTATCTCGTCGATACGGGCTGCCTTGAGGCCTTCTTCGTACACGAGGTCTTCCCAGAAGGTTGTCGCGCCGAGGTCGAGCATCAGTCCCCAGTAGTCGGATAGGATGCTGAGTGCTTCGGCCGATGCTTTTTCTTTTCCAAGAGCTTCAAGCATATAATATCCATAGAAAGTTGAGAAACCGTGGGCGTTGCCTTCGGTTATGGCATTGCGTTCGGCCTTGCGGTTCTTGGCCATGTCGGATAAGAGTGCGAGAGCGGCAGCCTGCTTGTTGCCGTTTGTCGGGGGCGTATGTTTTCTGAGTTTCTTGGCAAGGGCTGTGCATTTGTCGGAGAGGGCGGTGTCGCCGGCCCATTCTCCAATCTGCGTTCCGGCGTCCATTGCCATCACAAGTAGCGACTGGTATCCGCAGTGTATCACCTCGGGCATTTCAGATGTAGGCCAGTCGAGGAGACGCTGCCCGCCTTGGAAATTTTCTTTGTTTCCGTCGAGTCCGGCGGCGAAGCAGTCGACGAGTCTATGCATATAGTCGAGCTGGGCTGCCAGATAATCGGTGTCGCCGGAGTATAGGCAAAGGTCGCGATGTATTATCATCCACCACATTGAGTATGCTGCTATGCCGTTCATCCATCCGGGTAGGGGAGAGGTGTCGCGGGCAAAGTCGAGACTCTTTTTCACCACATCATAGTTGCCGAATACATTAGCAATGGTCATTACTTCGGGATGAAGATCGCCTACCCACACAAGGCGGTCGCGCTTCACGCCATCCCACAGATAGTTCTGCATATTGAGATGTACGGTGTAAGCTCCTGTTGCCCAAATGTCGTTTATTCGGCTGTCGCTGCAGGAGAATGCTCCGGTATAGGGGATGTCGCGGTAGCGGAGTACACCTCTGATGGCACGTAGAGGGAGTTCGGTGTCAGGCTCCATTAGCTCGACAAGTGCGAATCGGAAGCCGGAGTTGCCCACTTCGATAGTTCCGAGCCACGGCAGGTCGATGGTGAAATCGCGCACAGAATGCTCGTTTGTAGCGGTAGCACCCGGTGCCGACACATCGCTCAGGGCCTCGCTTACAGATTCACCCAGGCATATTCTTACCTTCGCCGCTTTCTGGCTTGCACGTATGGGTGCTGCCAGCTCGATGCCGCCGCAAAGTTCACGGCCAAAATCGACCAGCACCGCGCTTCTGTTTCCATTTCGTGTGGAAAGCACGCAGACTTCCGGCGATGATACTGCCAACTGGCCGTCGAAATGCTGCAACAGGGCATCGGCATTCTTAACCGATGCACCAAGTTCCGGCGATATGGCAACCGTGCGGACAGGAGTGATATATCGGCGCGTCAACTCATCGGTAACACTCTCAGTCTGGAGCGTCTGTGGTGTGATGGCATGCAGGGTGAGTGTCGATGCCAGAGCTATGGCGATGGGTAATAATATGTTTTTCACGAATGTTATGTCGGATATGATGAATGATGTGCTACAAAGGTACGCAAAAGAATCGAAACGAACATAATGTGGCCGAGGCAATGTTTGGCACGGAATTTGCAATAGGGATAGCACCGATAAAACTAAATATGGCAGTTGCTTGTTAAAGTTATTAAAATATCAAAATTGAAAATACATTCATCTACTAAATTATGAACTTCAATAATTTCACCATCAAATCGCAGGAGGCCATCCAGAAAGCCGTGGAGATTACCCGCGGGGCCGGCACTCAGGCAATCGAGCCGGTGTGTCTGCTTAAAGGCATCATCCAGGAAGGCGAATCGGTGGTCAACTTCATCTTCCAGAAAATCGGAGCCAATCCTGCCGAGGTAACCCGTCAGGTCGACGCCGAGATTGCCGCTCTCCCGAAAGTGTCGGGACAGGAACCGTATCTGAGCCGTACTTCGAACGATGTGCTTCAGAAAGCGCTCGATATTGCCAAAAAGATGGGCGACGAGTATGTGACTCTCGAGGCCATGCTTATAGCGATATTCGACATCAATTCTCCGGCTTCGACAATATTGAAAAATGCCGGCCTTGGCAAGAAAGAGCTTGAAGCTGCCATCGAGGAACTCCGCAAGGGCCGCAAGGCTACCGACCAGAGTGCCGAGGAAACTTACAACGCACTTTCAAAATATGCCATCAATCTCAACGAACGTGCCCGTGCCGGAAAGCTCGATCCGGTTATCGGCCGTGATGAGGAAATACGACGTGTGCTTCAGATATTGAGCCGCCGAACCAAGAACAATCCAATGCTTATCGGCGAACCGGGTACCGGTAAGACTGCGATTGCCGAAGGCCTCGCGCACCGTATTGTTCGAGGCGATGTACCCGAGAACCTGCGCACAAAGCAGATATATTCTCTCGATATGGGTGCGCTTGTGGCAGGCGCCAAGTATAAAGGCGAATTCGAGGAACGTCTGAAAGCTATTGTGAACGAAGTGACCGGAGCCGACGGCGAGATAATTCTTTTTATCGATGAAATCCACACTCTTGTCGGAGCAGGCAAGGGCGAGGGCGCCATGGACGCCGCCAATATACTTAAGCCGGCACTTGCGCGTGGTGAACTGCGCAGTATCGGTGCCACAACCCTCGACGAATATCAGAAATATTTCGAGAAAGACAAGGCTCTGGAGCGCCGTTTCCAGAAAGTGATGGTGAATGAGCCCGATGAGACCAGTGCAATCGCTATACTCCGTGGTCTTAAGGAGCGATATGAAAACCACCACAAGGTACGTATCAAAGACGAAGCCATCATCGCTGCTGTGCAACTGTCGGAACGATATATTACCGACCGCTTCCTCCCCGACAAGGCCATCGACCTTATCGACGAGGCTGCCTCGAAGCTCAAACTCGAAATCGATTCTGTGCCGCAGGCTCTCGACGACATTACCAGACGTATCGCACAGATGGAAATCGAACGCGAGGCCATCAAGCGCGAAGGTATGGACGACCGCGTGAAGGAAATCGAACGTAAGATTGCCGAACTCCGCGAAGAAGAAAAAGAATATTCTGCCAAATGGCAAGCCGAGCGCGATCTCATTGCCCGCATACAGCAGAATAAAATCGATATCGAACAGCTTAATTTCGAGGCAGACAAGGCTGAGAGAGAGGGCGACTATGCACGGGTTGCCGAAATCCGCTATTCAAAAATCGCCCAGAAACAGACTGAAATTGAGACAACGCAGGAACAGCTCCGCATGATGCAGGGCGAGCGTGCCCTCATAAAAGAAGAGGTGGACGCCGAGGATATCGCCGATGTGGTGTCGCGCTGGACCGGTATTCCTGTCAACAAGATGGTGCAGAGCGAAAAGGACAAATTGCTGCATCTCGAAGAAGAACTGCACTCCCGTGTAGTAGGGCAGGAAGAGGCCATCGCCGCTATCGCCGATGCCGTTCGCCGCAGCCGTGCAGGCTTGAATGATCCCAAGCGTCCTATCGGTTCGTTCATATTCCTGGGTACTACCGGTGTCGGTAAGACCGAGCTTGCCAAGGCTCTTGCCGAATATCTTTTCGACGATGAGAATATGATGACCCGTATCGACATGAGCGAATATCAGGAGAAACACGCTGTGTCGCGACTTGTCGGAGCGCCTCCCGGATATGTAGGCTACGATGAAGGTGGCCAGCTTACCGAAGCCGTACGACGCAAGCCTTATTCGGTGGTTTTGTTCGATGAGATAGAGAAGGCACATCCCGATGTGTTCAATATCCTTCTGCAAGTGCTCGACGATGGACACCTTACCGATAACAAGGGCCGAAATGTCAACTTCAAGAACACTATCATCATAATGACATCCAACATGGGCTCGCATCTGATCCGCGATAATTTCGCCAAGATGACCGATGAGAACCGTGTGGAGACTGTCGAGAAGACCAAGGAAGAGGTACTCGATATGCTCAAGCAGACCATACGTCCGGAGTTCCTCAACCGTATCGATGAGATTATAATGTTCACACCGCTCAACCGCCGCGAAATCGAGGAAATTGTAGGTCTGCAGCTCAAAGGTATCCAGAAGATGCTGCGCCACAGTTCCGGAATTGAGTTGGAAATCACTCCGGCAGCGCTTAGCTTCCTCGCCGACGAAGGCTTCGATCCTGAATTCGGTGCCCGACCTGTGAAACGTGCCATACATCGTCTGGTGCTCAATCAGCTGTCGAAAGACATTCTGGCCCAGAAGGTGGATCGCAGCCGACCCATAGTGATCGATGTGGCCGATGGCGACCTTGTGTTCAAAAACTGAAGCAATAAATCATTGTAAATAGCGTTAACTAATAGCAATTACGAACTATTATAAAAATAAGAAATTTATGAAAAAGTATCTTTTCTTCCTGTTGGCATTGTTGCCCATGGCTTTGGCTTTCTCGGCTTGTAGCGACGACAACGATCTCCCCGATGTAGATTTCGACATCACATTCTCCGGCGCGCAGAATGTCGACGGCGTGCTCTATGTGGTGCAGGGCCAGCCTTTCGAAGTGACCGGTATCAAGGTTACCAACCGCGAGGAAGGTAAGGGCGCAGGTATCAGTGCAGCCGACTACTATTGGGACTATGTATATGTAGGAACATCGATTCAGCCCCCCTATGGCTTCGAATTCGAGGTATCCGAGTCGACCCCTCTGGGACGTCATCAGCTCGACATAGAATGCCCTGTATTCGCAGTCGACAAGACTTTGGCTCAGGCCTATTGCTCGTTCAGCGTGCAGGTTGTGGCATCGGCCGACGATATTCCTGCTGAAAGCCAGCCCGAAACCCACGTTACACCTAAGATCTCTGCAACAAAGGACAAATAAGTCCCATCGTTTGAATAATGGCTCAGCCTGCACCCAAAAGTGCAGGCTGATTTTTTTGATATAATGTTATTTGGTGGGAGCGAGATGTATGCGGCCTTCGTGCCGTACTATCCGGCGGCGAACTAATGAGTAATCGATAGCTCGTGAGATGGATGCTATTACTTTGTCGCCAAGACGGCTGTAATTGAATGAATTGGCGACTTCCCGCATGAGGTCTTCCTCGGGAAGGGAGCCTTGCTCGTCGAGTATATGGCATAATGCCACAGATATTTCTTCGGGGGCAATATCGATAGCTTCTCGGTCGGACACGGGGCGATATACGTCGTATGCTTCGGGATTGGTGTCTTTGTGCCAGTAGAAGGGGCTGTCCGATCCGGTAACCGGTAAGCCCGATTCTGAAAGCATGCGGTCCATATATACCGCCAGGCGTGTGCCCATCCTGGCTATGCCGAAAGAGTTCAGCACGCGTTTGCACAGCAATCGTTTGCTGATCGGGGCTTCCGAAGCGACTACTGCCGATATTCTGTTACGGGCATTGTGGTCGTACATACCGGAGACCAGATCGTCGGGCGATATGGGTTCGGGTTCAAGGCCACAGACCTGATATTGGCGGGTATAGTCATCTGCCTCGGGAGTAGGTTGGGCTGCTATTGGCGGCTCTTCATCGGTGGCAGGTTCCTCTATGGGGGCGGATATAGGCTCCGCTTTTCCTGAGGCAGCGGCATCGATGGCCTCGACGAGAGTATCGATGGTCCGTGCCGGATTCTCCCACCAATCCATGGCCCATACATGGTGCAGACGCCATCCGAGCATGTGGAGCACGCTGGTCTGAGTCATTACACGGTCCCGCGCGGTGCGGGCGCTTTTATTGTTGTTGCCGTCGCATAGCACGCCGAGGATATACCTGTCGGGACATGAATTGTCGACCACACCTATATCTATTTTATAGCCGGAACAGCCTATATTTGTCTTGACAGCATATCCACGTTTGGTGAGTTCGGCTGCAATGGTTTGGGTGAGGGCGTCGGATGTGTCGGTGCGTTTTTCGGCTTCATAGTATAGAGAACCACGCCCTTTTTCGGCATATTCGAGGAATGCCTTAAGCCCGGCGACACCTTCGGCCGAGGTGCGGTTGAGGTCGATTTGTTCGGCCCGGAGAGTTGAGAATACCTTCATTTCGTAGCGCGCTCTCGATACCGCTACGTTTAGTCGGCGCCACCCGCCGTCCCGGTTAAGCGGACCAAAGTTGAGCGCGATTTTTCCGTCTTTGTCGGGTCCGTAACCGATGGAGAATAGTATTATGTCGCGCTCGTCGCCCTGCACGTTTTCGAGGTTCTTCACGAAGATCGGTTCCTCGCATTCCATTGCTTTTGCCTCGAGGTCGGGGTTGGCCTGGAAGAGGTCGGTGAGCAAGTCTTCGATAAGTGACTGCTGATTGGTATTGAATGTGACAACTCCAATACTCCTGTGCTCAGACTGTGGCTGTGAAAGCCGACGTCGGATTTCCTCGATCACGGCTTCGGCTTCCGCACGGTTCTGGCGAGTCTTGCCTCGGTCATATATGCCGTCGACATGCTGCCATCCTACTTTGGTCGACAGATCATCGGGCGATGGGAAGGTGAGGAGCCGGTTGTCGTAGTATTTGACATTGCTGAATGCTATCAGACTCTCATGTTTGCTCCTGTAGTGCCACGATAGATAGCGCGACGGTATGGATAGTGCCAGACAGTCGTCGAGTATGCTTTCCAGATCTTCTTTGTCGGCATTGTCCTCGTCGAAAGCCGTTGTGGCGAAGAAGTTTGTCGGAGGCATTTGCTTCGGGTCGCCTACAACGATAACATTCCGGCCACGGGCTATGGCGCCGACGGCTTCGCTGGTTGGCATTTGCGACGCTTCGTCGAAAATGACAAGATCGAACGGACTGCCGTCGGGGTCAATATACTGAGCCACCGATATGGGGCTCATTAGCATGCAGGGGCACATGCGTGTGAGAAGGCTTTGAATCTGAGCGAAGAGCCTGCGGATGGATGTGCCACGGCCACCGTTTCGGATATTGCGCTGCAGGATTCCTACTTCCGAGCTTTGGGCAGCTTCTTTTTGTAGTGCCGGAAGAGATGATGCGAGTGTTGCGAAAAGCTCTTCTCGAGTCAGACGCTCGAACTCGCTGCACAGCTGTTTGAAGCGTTCGGCTTTCTGGTCGAATAGCATTCCGTGGAAAGCGTTCATGGCGGGTTCTTGGGCAAGAATGAATTCGGCATAGGATTTGAAGAAACTTTTACGGTAGAATTGTTCGATTTCGGCCGGTGGAGTCTGGCCGTTTTCCACCATCACGGCAATTTCTTCGAGGCCCAGAGCTGCAACTTTTTGTCGTTGTATGTTGTATACGCTCCAATCGTGCAACAACTGGAGATTGGCATCCCAGCGGGATAAGATCTCTATATTGTTACTTGCAGGCGCATTGGCGTCGATATCAGCGGATAGAATGCGGTTCAGGTCTTCGCATAGCTTGGCCGCGGACTCTTTCAGCTCGGCATATCGGCTAAGGGTGCTCCTATGAATGGCTCGGAAATTATCGATGCCGTATTCGAGACGTCGGGCAAGAGCAGTGATTATTTCGTGTGCCTGAGTCGTGTCTTCGCAGAGCTGTATGAGTGCTTTCTGCAACGCTCCGACATTCGAGCCGCTTTCAGCAATCGTATGCCAGTTGGCGCTATCCATATCCCACAACACGCCCAGCAGCGGCGCGAGGGTCCGGCCATGTATTTCGAGTTGGCGCTGTTTTTCGGAGTATGTTCTGTAGTCTGTGAAAAGTTGTTCTAATGTTTGCGGTTCGGGTTTCGTTTTGGCGTGTGTATAGGGCCTGATAAGCGAACATACTTTGTTGCACCCGAAAAATCGAGGAATAAACCATTTAGCCGTACTTTCGCGCCATACGCTTTCCCACGATTTTATGTCGGCGTCCAAAACAGTGCTGTCGAAATTCTGCAGAATGGCATCGCGGGCTATGTCACGTTCCTTGCCAATCAGAGCCGCCTTCTCTACCACCGGTAAAATCTCGGGCAGTTGAGGCGACATGAGCATGGCCGGCGGGATTACGGCAGCATTAAGCAGTATCCGTACTATTTCGCAGAAAGCCTGTTGTTGCCGCGATGATAGCGCCCCAACCTCTATTTTAAAAATATCGGATAGCGACGGCTGCAAGGTGGCGAGTTCTTTAAGGTTCTCGAGCAATTCTTTAAGAATGCGTTTTGCGTCCGAACGTATGGCCGGAGTGCAGTCGGTGAGCGCTATACCCGAAAGGGGATGTCGGGCCGGATCGCCGCATATGCATGCTATAGCCTGATAATCGGCAATTGCTGTTTCGAAAGCGGGAAGTGATTCAGGCGTTGCAGCCTTCAGTGTACCCTGTGATATTTCAGTGGGTATGGCACTGCAATCAGCCTCTGAATAGTGTGCGAGGCAGTCGTAGAGCGAGATGCCGGCAGGGTATATTTTGTGCAGGGATCGTACGTAGCCGTTCAGCTCCTTTCGGAGAGCGTTTAGCTGCTCGGCTTTAATGCGGAAAGCCTCGCTTGGTTTGGTCTTTACAACCTCTGTGGTACGTTTAAGCTGCTCGAGTATATTTGCTTTCTTGGTTTTATTGGAATGGAGCTCGAGGCAGAACGGCGCCAGCCCGATGGCCTCAAGACGGCGTTGCACCACCTGGAGAGCTGCCATTTTCTCGGCTACGAAAAGTACCTTCTTTCCCTTGTAGAGAGCGTTGGCGATGATATTGGTGATAGTCTGTGATTTGCCGGTGCCCGGAGGGCCATGTAGAATGAAACTCTTTCCATCTACGGCGGCGCATATGGCCTCGAATTGCGAGGAATCCGCTCCGATAGGAAGTGCGATATCTCCTTCGGGGTATGTGTCGTCGAGATCGTTG
The DNA here is from genome assembly GCA_910587915.1 of uncultured Muribaculaceae bacterium. Classification (GTDB taxonomy): domain Bacteria; phylum Bacteroidota; class Bacteroidia; order Bacteroidales; family Muribaculaceae; genus CAG-873. The sequence continues at coordinate 23,640 of CAJUOB010000007.1, forward strand.
GCAGCCGTTTCATCCTCTTCGGGGTCCCATTCCATTTTGCCGGATATCAGACTGGATACTATTCTGTTACGGGCGAGTTTGTCGGCATTGTTGTGGATGTCGTTCCACATTATGAACTTGCTGAAAGAGAAGTTTCCTATGATAGCCTGTTCTTCGACGTCCCATCCGGTCTGTTGCATTATGGCCCGTCGGATGGTGTTGAATATCAGTGTCACATCCACTCCGCTTTCATCGCGAGGTAGAGGATCGAGACCACCTATGGTGATTCCAAAGAATTGCCGGAGCATCTCGAGGAGAGTGATATTGAGCATGGTCTCCTCGTCGCGGCTCCTGATAACGAAGCCCTTGGCTGCCGACTTGCGTACAATTTCGATAGGCAGCAGCAGGATTGGCGCGAAACGTGGTTGGCGCGACGATGGCGTTTCGAGCCATCGTAGAAGGCCAATAGCGAGGTAGAGTGTGTTTGCGCCGTTTTCTTCCATCGACAGACGCGAAGAACGGTAGAGGTGTGTCACCGCTCTGTGAAGAGCATCTTCCGAAAGATATGCCCGAAGACGTTTCTGTCTGAGTTCATCTTTTATCAGGTCGATTATCGGGTCTTTGGCATGTAGCTTCTGGTATATACCGGCACTCATCAGCGGATTATCCCAGTCGGTTGGTTTTCCCAAAATCTGAAATTCATCGCCATCGGCCAGGGCGTCTTCGAGTTCATTTATCTTGGCCGGGATGAGTTGAAGTGTATTTTTGGTAATGCGTGTATTAAGAAGACTGTTGCGGAGCGACAGGTCGAGTAGCTTGCGCTCCCAGATAGTCTGGCGTCCAACTTTGGCAGGAGAACCGTCGAGAATGATGTCGGTGGCCGACAGAGCTGCCGGGGCATCGGTCGTACGCTCCGGTTCCGGTTCTTCTCTAATCTCCACTATGCCGTCGCGGACAACACGTAGTGGCAGTGGCCGGATACGTGCGTTGCGTGCACGTGCGATATCGACAAAAAGGATGAAATTATCGGGATTTCTCAGCTTGTCGTTGGCAGCCTCGACTGCTGTATCGAAAGAAATCTGCTTGCCATCGTTCATGCATGTGGTTTCGACAAGCAGTATTTCATTGATTCCGGCAGCGGTGCGTTTGGTGAGGAGCGATACGTCGTCGTTAACGCTGTCGGGGAAAGAGTCGGGTATGAGCCATGCGCCGGCAAAGGCATGTCCTTCGATGACGATAACCAAGGGGCGTATGCCGATAGCCTCGAGGCAACCGGCATATAGGAGTGTCATGTCGAGGCATGTGCCGAGTCGGTCGGAAAGCATCTCGGAGTAGAGCCGTATGCGCTGTCCATAGTCCTCGAAAGATGCCGGGACGGTGCAGTATGCTATATGCCTCTCGGCCACACCCTCGTATACAGCGGCCATCTGTTTCTTCACACGGTCCGGATCGCGGGTCTGATATTCATCGAGTGAAGGAGAGCCAGTCCACGAACCAAGTATTTCCGATGCTCTTTTGATTATAGGCGTGATGTCTGGGTGATTGGGAGTTACGAACGCTGCAAGCATCTCGGGAAGTATGGCTATTCCGCTCCATTGGTCGAAGGCCAACAGGGCAATCTCGTAGGTTGCGGAGAAGATGCTTGTATCGCCTGTTGATATGTTGAGGCATATGTGGCCTGAGATGCGTTCGGTAAGGCTGGAGAGATAGGATGTGGAAATCTGTATGGGAATGTCGGTGAGTCGTAATTCCTGTCCGGCCGCCACGCCGTCGGCATGCAGCGTAGCCGTTGCTGCAAATTCCGGGTCGAATGAAATATCGATATTCAATGCCCCGAGGTCTTCATCACCGATGTTCTTTATTGTGATTTCGCGTACCACCGGCACATGGTTCTGTTGCATCGAAAAATTAATAACGGGAATATGACCGACGTTTACCTCGACATTCATGATTGGTTTATTATTAAAGGATTCCACAGGCATATGCAAAAATACGAATAAGTCGAGGGCAAAACCAAATTTATTTGGGTTTTGCCGAGCGAGAGTATTTAAGACATTGCCAAAAATAACTAAATGTTTGGAAATATTGACACACATCCGTGCAGAAAATGCATTTTTCCATGTATAATTGCCGGTAATCGGAAAATTATGGGGATCACTATGATTGCTCGCTACTTATTTGTATCTTTGCAGAGCATCGACAGGATGCATAAAGTGCTTAATCGAAAAAAATATCATGAAAATAAGAGAGTTGCTTTTTATTGGATGTGCTATGGTGGGTGTGGTGGCTACAGCAGGCACTCCGACTGATGAATCGCGCAAGGTACGCGATATCATTTCCAAGGTCAACGACCGTTGGCAGGCCGACCATAGTGCCGAAACATGGGCTTTTTGGGATAATGCTGCCTATCATACCGGCAATATGGAAGCATATTTTCTTACCGGAAATGAAGCTTGGCGCGACTACTCCGAGCGATGGGCCGAACATAACCAGTGGAAAGGCGCAAAGAGCAATGACCGCAGCAAATGGAAATATGCGACTTATGGCGAGGATGATGAACATGTGATGTTTGGCGATTGGCAGATTTGCTTTCAGACATATGCCGACCTCTACAATATCTTGCCGGACGACCGACGCATATCCCGAGCACGCGAGGTGATGGAGTACGAGATGTCGACTCCGAATAACGACTACTGGTGGTGGGCCGACGGCCTGTATATGGTAATGCCTGTCATGACCAAGTTGCATAAGATTACCGGCAATCCGTTGTATCTCGACAAATTGTACGACTATATCCAGTATAGCGACAGTATAATGCTCGATGTTGAGACCGGACTTTATTATCGCGACGGCAAGTATGTGTATCCGAAGCATAAGAGCGTGAATGGAAAGAAGGATTTCTGGGCTCGTGGCGATGGCTGGGTACTTGCCGGCCTTGCAAAGGTGCTGAAGGATCTTCCTGCCGATTATAAGCATCGCAGGTTTTTCGAGGATAAATACGTGAAACTTGCCGACGGCGTGGTAGCCTCACAGCAGCCCGGAGGGTATTGGACGCGCTCCATGCTCGATCCGGAGCATGCGCCCGGCCCGGAGACTTCCGGGACAGCATTCTTTACTTATGGTCTGCTATGGGGTGTGAACAATGGCTATCTCAAAGACCCGAGATATCTCGATGCGGCTCTTAAAGGATGGAACTATCTGAGCAAAACCGCACTGCAGAAAGATGGAACTGTGGGCTACGTGCAGCCCATTGGCGAAAAAGCCATTCCGGGGCAGGTCGTCGACCGCAAATCGGTGTCGAATTTCGGCACCGGGGCTTTCTTGCTTGCCGCTTGCGAATATGTGCGCTTCCTTGAGAATGAGAATAATGCCGACAGGGCGTATTGGGCCGATATGGCATATCGTATGGCCGAGCCGGTGCTCCGCAATATGGCGGAAGGCAATCTGCAGAAGAACATGGAAGTGGAAGTGAGTCCGTCGTGGGACGGCCGCGACAAACGCGTGACGTATATGGAGGCTTTCGGTCGTCTCATGGCCGGAATAGCGCCATGGCTTGCTCTGCCGGATGATGATACTGCTGAGGGTGCCAAGCGCAAGCAGCTGCGCCAATGGGCTTTGAAGGCTTATGCAAATGCAGTGAACCCCGAGAGTCCCGATTATTTGTTGTGGCGCAGCGAGGGGCAGCCACTTGTGGATGCCGCCTATATTGCAGAATCGTTTGTGAGAGCCTACGATGCATTGTGGAAGCCGCTCGACGACACTACCAAACAGCGTTATATCAATGAGTTCACACAGTTGCGACGCATCGATCCACCATATACTAATTGGTTGCTGTTCTCGTCGGTGATAGAGAGTTTCCTTGCCAAGGCCGGCGCACCGGCCGATGAATACCGCATCAATTCTGCTATAAGAAAGACTGAAGAGTGGTATGCGGGAGATGGTTGGTATGCCGATGGTCCCAACTTTGCTTTCGATTATTATTCGAGTTATGTGTTCCATCCCATGTACCTTGAGACGCTCCAGAACATGAAAGACGCAGGAGCACGCACCCGTATTGATTATCGTAAATACTACGAGCGTGCTCTGCGCCGTGCACAGAAGTATAGCATAGTGCTCGAACGATTCATATCGCCCGAAGGAACGTTCCCTGTATTCGGACGATCGATCCCTTACCGCATGGCGGCAATGCAGCCACTCGCACTCATGGCGTGGTACGATAAATTGCCGGCGGGACTCACTCCCGGTCAGGTTCGCGGTGCTCTTACCGATGTGATGCATCGCATGTACGATGGCAAGGAGAACTTCAATGATAGCGGATTTCTTACTATCGGGTTTGCCGGACGGCAGCCAAACGTATCTGATTGGTATACGAACAATGGCTCGCTCTATATGACATCGCTTGCGCTGTTGCCTCTTGGTTTGCCGGCTTCGCATCCGTTCTGGACCGATGCAGCGCTTCCGCGAACCTCGCAGAAAGCATGGAGCGGTCAGCCTTTCCCCAAGGACCACCGCTGGGGCGACGCTCCTCGTCCCGCCGACCTTTTCTGAGCCTTACGCCGACGCTATTTGTGCATTGAGGATAAACTATCGATGAAAGTGGGGTATGAGCCAGTTCTTTTCACATGTAATAATTTGGATACATTCGTTATTGCCATTTAAAAGAAAGTGGTCAATTTCACATTCCAAAATATTTAATTTCTTGTTGACAGCTATTATAGGGCTTATAGCTGCCTTTGTAATATATGTGTATACAAAAACCATGCAGATTCCATATGTGGAAGATACATGGGTTAGGATACACAAGTCTTGCAATAACTCCACGTGGCAGGATACCTTGAACGTTATCTTCACACAGAATTTTTCGACTGAGCCGGAGTCTGGTATAAAAATGTATCTTCCTGAGTGCCCGGAACTTCAATATCTATCGAGCAAAATTGTTAAATCGGGTGTATATTGGTCGTTATCTCTGAAAAAAGACAAATGTAAGGCCTCGGATTTAAAATTAGATGTACTGGGATTTACGAAAAGAAATGAGTATAATGATCGTTACACCCCATTTGAGATTGATGTATTTGCCGATTATGTATCCGATATTCCTGAGGATAGTTTGAAATCGCTGGATTATTTTTGCTTTGATGTATTTACTACGAATATCCTACCTGTACTCAAACCAATACATAATAATAGATTCCATACGTCTATCATAACCAAACACGAGTATGGCTGTGATATAATAAATGCCATATATAAAATCAGTGATTTAAAATCGGTTTTACATGGTGAACCGTTCTCTTTTCATGAATTTATTGGTGTTGATTTTGATGATGATTATGAAGGTGAACTGAACCTTTCATTATCGAATTCTATGAATTGGCGAGATCACTCAAATATATGGCTTAAATTGTATGATGTATCTCGCTTTAACTACCGATTGGTTTTGCCAAAGAACGATTATATAAATTCTTTCGCAGTTTATTTTTATGGACCTACTGAATTGTTGACAATTAATCCGTCGCCGGATATAATGGCCCATAATTATATCGTATACACTAATCAGGATAAAATAAGGCATATCCAATCCAATGATTTGGAAATTGCAGCTAAATTTCCATATTCCGAAAATTTACAGAATATGAAAATTTTTATACTTACATCTGCAATTACAGTATTGCTTACTTTATTGTTTAGGCAGTTGTATTTACTACTTAAACCATTGCTTGTCAGGATAGGAATAAAACATAAAGTTTTATTCCTGGCAGTGGCATGTGTAATGATTATTGTATTTTTTTATCTCTATCTACGACCGCTTGTATTTCGATAGCTCTACAGATAAAAATGCTTATGATGCGCTTTTCATTGCAACGTGGGCCAAAATTGCATTTTTGAGACGTGCGAGATTTTTCTCATCAAAAGTGAGTAAATCAACAAAATCGATACCTGCCAGATCGTAGTCTATCTTAGGATTCATAGGGGAGTCGTCGAGCCTGGCAGGTATTATTATCTTTCCGTATTTATCGGCTATGGATATCTCCTTTGCAACGTTTGATGAATTGTTGGATGCTTCCGACGACAGGAATAGCACAATGTCGGCGCTATTAATGGCCTTTACGATCTCTTCTTTGAAGTTGGCACCGCTGTATACGCCGTTGATATCTATCCAGTAGCTTATTCCGGCTTTGTTGAGCATGTCGCACACACCACGGGCCTGCTCGGTGTCCTTGCGCGAGTAGCTGATAAATATTGTGTGTTTGTATAGCCCCGGCTTTGTGATATCGGGCAGTATCACGTCCTTAAAGATGTCGGTGTGGGTGTCCGGGTCCAAGTCCTTGGAGTCCTGATTGTTGATATACATGTTTGCATATACTGCAAACCACTCGAAGAATGGCAGGTAGTTGAGCTTGCTGTATATGTTGTAGGAATCGAGGATGTATATCTCTACTTCAATCGATTTGTTTGTGCGGCTAAGGAACCGGCATATGGTCTCGGCTGTGATTTTTGCAACGGCATCGAGCGGCATATTCCCCATGCCGAGTCCGAGGCATGGAAGTGCGATTGAGTTTAGCTCCATCGCCGACAGTAGCCTCATGCTTTTTGCTATGGCGTGGCCCACTATGTATTCGTAGATTTCGATTACGTTGCTGGATTGCAGGTGTGGGCGAACTTCGGTCCAATTTGTTACGGTGACTGCCTGGAATATATACTTATGCGGGAGATTACCGGCGGTGGTTACAACGACATCGCCCAGCTTTGCGTCGCTGTGTTTGGCGGCATCGGTAAGTATACATTCTCCACCGGTACTGAGTGTGAGCTCCGGAAGACCACCAATCATGGGTACGCCTACACTTCCCGATATCACCAGTACGTCGGTAGTGCTGGTGAGTATGTCGCCGAATATGAGTTTGACAGTCGAGTTATTGATATGATAGGTTCTTGAGTTTTCCATGATTGTCATGTGCCTGGATTCCTGAGCGCAAATATAGTCTTTTTATGTCAAATATCGAGCAGAAGTTGCCTGGAGTCACCGGCTTCTTCAGTTTTTATGGAACTTGAAAGCGTGAGTCCCATCAGACGGACAGGCTTGTTGACATCGGCTTTTTCAAGCAATTGGATTGCTGTTGGCATCAGTGCTTCGGCGGAATAGTCGTCGGCTATGCCGGATATACTGCGCGAAAGGTTTGTGAAATCGGCAAAACGGATTTTCAGGGTAAGTGTATTGCCTTTGAAATTTTTCCGAGCCAGTCGTTCGGATAGTTCGGTGGCTACCCGGGCCAAAGTTTCTGTCAGTTCGTCGGATGTGCTGATGTCGTGATCGAGCGTGTGCTCGCAGCCTACGGATTTACGTATGCGGTAGGGCTCTACAGGTCGTTCATCGATTCCACGGGCGAAGTTGTAGTATTGAGGGCCTGCTTTTCCGAAGTGCAGCCGAAGTTCCGGCATTGAGAACTTCAGAAGGTCGGCTCCGGTATATATGCCAAGCGCGTGCATTTTCGATGCTGTGACCGGTCCGACTCCCCAGAAACTTTCTACCGGCATGTAGGATATGAATTCCTGCGCGTGTTGTGGGGCTATGACGCATAGTCCGTCGGGCTTGCGGTAGTCGGATGCTATCTTGGCGAGAAATTTATTGTACGACACACCTGCGGATGCTATCAGACCGAGGCGTTCGCGTATTTTTTGCTTTATCTCGCGGGCTATATCTACTGCGAGTTCGTGGCCGGAAAAATTTTCGGTTACGTCGAGAAAAGCCTCATCGAGCGATATCGGTTCGATGGTATCGGTATATTCGTGGAATATTTCGTGGATTTGTGCCGATACGGCTTTGTATACGTCGAAGCGGCAATCGACAAATATGAGCTGTGGGCACATGCGGCGTGCTTTCGACGATGACATTGCCGAGCGAATGCCGAATCGCCGTGCCTCATAGCTGGCGGCTGCGACCACACCGCGCCCGTCGGCCCGACCTACGGCTATGGGTTTGCCTTTTAGCGAGGGATTGTCGCGCTGTTCTACCGATGCGTAGAACGCATCCATGTCGATATGTATTATTTTACGGAACATCTTGGGTGTCAGGAATGAGAGGAGATAAAATATACTCGGTTGCAAGCAAAAAGATATAGGCGCGCGCTCGATACGTCGTCGTTCTCTTGAAGGTTGCACCGCGATGGTCGCTCTTGGCCATAATGGCCTGAGCGCAAAAAAGGCAACCTGTTGAGGTTGCCTTCTTGTAGCGAATCAGGGAATCGAACCCTGGTCTCCACCGTGAGAGGGTGGCGTGCTAGGCCACTACACTAAATCGCCATTTTGCTTTTGCGATGCAAAGTTAAGATGAAAAATCGAAGTCTGCAATAGTTTTGCTTTGTTTTAACATAAATTAAGGCCGACAATACTTAGTATGCCTCTAGTCGGTATATTATAATCGTTCAAATCTGTTAAGAGCTTGTTTGTGGGCAGATGTTAATAGATGGCCGGAACCGGATAGCCTCTGAAAGGAGAGGGGCTGTTGTTTTTCAGGGAATGGTAGCGCAGGGTTATATGCTTGTCTATTATTTTACCACTGTAATTTATTATGTAAGACCATTTATGGATTATATTGTAGGGCCAACCCTCAGGAGTATATTCGCTTCCGTAGGTCAATTCGATTATACCTGTGGTGCTATATCCGGGATCAATGTCGCTGTAAGAGCCATCTCCGTCAATTGAATACATGGCTTCAGTTATCGATTCAGGCACTGAGAATGTGGTTTGGTTTAGAATCCTGTATGTGCCGAACTCTTTGTCGAACTCGATATAGGTATAAGTGTCGGTGTCGAAATCATCGGGAGCACCGTCTTTATGCTCAAGTGTTTCGCCTGTGGGATATATCGTGCCATGTCGCCGAAACAGTATGGATATGTTTTCTGTGTAGGAATCTGCGAGTTTGTCGATGTCGATGGATTTTTTTATTCCTTCCACGTCGATGCCGGATTCCGATATTTTGGCAATTTCCGGATCGCTGGCAATGTCTTTAAGGCCTTCTTTGAGGAGCGACTTTATTTGTTTCTTGGTTTTGTTTTTATTGAATTTGGTGATTTTTCCGAATTCATCGGTTTCGAAATATGTGGTGTGCCCTTCTATGCGGGAGCAAATGCGTTGGGTGATTACTGTCTGTGCATTTGCTGACGGTGAGTAGGGTATGGTGTCGCATAGAGTTCGCACGACAGTGCTCTGCAGTGTATAGCCTTCGGCAGTGGAATCGGTGACCTCAATCCTTATGTTGGTGCTGAGATTTGCGGTTTGGACGGTGCGGTTGCTATCGACTACCCATTGGGTGTCGTATATCCAGTAGTCGAGGGTATCGAGTTTATTGAACCATCCAACGACAATCACCGAATCAATGCCGGAGTCAACGTTCTGCAACTCAGTGTTTTTAGCCCGGGTGGTGTGACAGACTGAAACGAGCAGGCAAACGATGAAAAGTGGAAGTATCTTTTTCATGACGTGAAGTGGAGAAAGTCGCAAATAAAAAAAGCCGGTCTCTTGGCGAAACCGGCTTATGCTTGGCGTAAAGGCAAAAAATCCATTACTTGCCGCCGAGATGGTCGGACACGGTGAGATGGAGACGGCCTTTGGCGCGACGACGGGCGAGAACCTTGCGGCCATCGGCTGTGGCCATTCTTTCGCGGAATCCGTGCTTGTTAACTCTTTTACGGTTAGAGGGTTGGAATGTTCGTTTCATTGCCTTATGTGATTTTCAAATTATTTCAAAGCTTTTCGGAGTGCAAATTTAGACAATATTTTCTAAATGTGCAAATAAAATTGACGGTAGTTTATTGAATAAATGTGAGATTAGATTACGGGACGGACTTTCAGGCATGCAGGATGGTTGGAAGCCGGAAGAGTGATTTCGACCAGGCCGGGGTGCCGCTGTCGGGCTTCCAGCGATTTGCCGTTGAGGGTTACGGTATATTTATTATCGGGATTGAGGCATACTAAAATGGTCCGTTGGTGTGGTTTCACGGAAGTATCGAACGATATATCTGCATCGAGAGCCGACAGTTGTTCATCAAAGCGATGAGAATCGACGAATACTTCAAATCCGGTAGATATTTTCCCCGGTCGGTAATATGATGCATGCCAGTTGAGCAGGGGTGATGATAGGCCGGAGAATTGATGCCATCCGGCACCACGACCGGATTCTATTATGAAATGCTCGAAAGTGAAATAGCTTTCGGAACATTCCCTCTCCCATATGTCGAGAGCGGTTGAGGCTATGCGGAATGCATCGTCGGGCCGTGCGTAGTCGAGCATGGATTTCCATATAAGCCATTGATGCGGGAACCATACGGTGCCGTTCCAGTAGCCATCGTGTTTGAAATAGGGTGCGGATTGGTCGACGGTAGATATGCCTGCGTCGGTCCACAGTCTCGATTTATCGAAGATGTGGGATATCATGGTATCGGTTTGTGCCGCCGACGATATGTTGGCTATAAGCGGACTTACGCCGTCGAGGCCCATGTTGAAGTTGGAGCCATCGTCGTAGCGCATTATTCCGATGGGCTTTGTGTCTTTGTCGTGCACCACATATGAGTAGTAACCGCAATTGCTGTCCCACGAATAGGCTTGCAGAGCGTTGGCCATTCGGCTGATATCGCGATCGTATGCTTTCACATGCTGTTTCTCGCCGAGACGTTCGGCAAAGTGCCGCAGTATTTTGGCTGCACGGATATAGTAGGCGGTCGAAACAACCGGTGTGACGGTCGATTTATCGGATGGTGCTATCTGGGGTGGATAGTCGTCCCAGCCGCCTGAATTATAGAAGTAATCCCATGTGCGCAGCAGCCCGGAACCCTTCATGCGTGTGGTGGATGTTGGGGCGTTGCCTGCCATGAAGTCGTAGAACTGTTTCAATCTGGGATATATGAATCGAAGAATTTCTTGCGATGGGTTTCTGTTCCATATTTCCTGAAGGGCATAGATCTGTATGGGCAACGGTGTGCCGTGGTGTATGAATGCCGACTCGCTGCCGGGGGCAGTGGTGTATGCCCGAAGACATTCAAATGCCTTGGCTATGTCGATGTCGGTCAGTCCGATGGCTATGAATCCGGAGTCCCATGTGTAGAGGCTGTTCCAGTTCTTGCCCGGGGTGAAGTGCCGTATGTATTGTCCTTGAGTATGGACCGGATATACGATATTGGACAGTAGGGATGCCTGTAGTAGCCTTATGCTGTTGGCATAGGGCATTCCTGCGGGTAGGGTGGGGGTAATGGTTGCGGGTACGGGTGGCGTATACAGTTCCGGCGATGTGTGGAATCGTCGGATTTCGTTTTCTACATCCTGGAGTGTGCCGGAAGCGATGATTGCGGAGATTTTACGGCTGCTATGTGGTGATACTACAATCGGACGCAGGAATGCATCGGTGTAGTGCCAGCGGCCATTGCCGTGAAGCCGCGACGATACGTGGTCGTGCGTTTTCTTGCGGAAGAATGATTCGAGATTGTCATCGAGTATTTCGCGGATTTCAGAATCTTCGAAATTCCATGCCACGCCGTAGTAGGGGGAGGATACCGGGTATTTTACAATATAGTCGCAAGACTCTTTGCCACGTATGAGCTCTGGCGAGAAGTTGACGTTCCGCTGTTCGAACGATACTGCGTGATCTGTGGGTGCAATGAACAGCCCATCGAGAGTGCAATTGGCTTTGTTTATAGCTGTGAGGGTGAGTCGGTGGCGTCCTGTGGTCTGGCTCTCGAATGGAATGGTGGCTATGGCAAATCCATCGGACGGCGACAACCTCAATGTGTCGTTGCTTATGCCTGAGAGCGCGAGGATTGCCGGAGAATCGCCCTTGACCGCATATCGGAAGCCGATTGTACCCTGTTTCATTTCGTGGGGAATATCGAACTCGTAACTTATTCTCTGGCCCGGGGTGGCCGATACGTTGCCGAGTGCGAAGCCGCTTACGTTGCCGGAGTGGCGAATTTCGCCTCTACGGGCGCCATCATACACGAGATTATAGGCTGGCGATCGATGCACCGGTTCGTTCTCTGCATATTCGGTGGCGTTTATCCAGATTGCACCGTCGCGGGTCGACAGGGATATGCGTGGTTGCTCATCTTCGAAATCGATGTATGACATCAGATTCAACACAAGATTCTGGTTGAGATCTGTATTATTGACGCATTCCATCTCTACGAGTGTTCTGGCGGAATCGAGCACATGATATGTCACATCGGTATATACCCGGTCTTTCCATTCCATTTCGTAGCGATAGGTTATATGATCGAGCTGAGGGCTGATGTTCCATGGGTGGTAGGCTGATTCGAACAAAACATGGGGCACGAATTGGCGATTGCGGTAGTAGCCGGGCATTACCGAAAAGTCAAATCTTAAGCCGGAGTTCATGTCGTGGATGTGCGATATGCCCGCGTAGCGCTTGGAGTATGGCCCCCAGGCGCTGAGCGACGTTATGTCGTGCGATTCTATGAGAAGCGATGTCGGGATTGTGTCGGATTGTGCCGCATGGATATTTGCAGTGATTGCAAACGCAACTGCTGCCGCCAGCAAGCGCCCGGACTTATATGATGTATGGTTCTGTATTTTCATGAAGCAAATTTAGCGAATTTCGTGGATATTAACTATTGAAGTAGTGAACGCTTCCGGAATAAATGACTACTTTTGTATTAGAAAAAAATAAGGAAATACTATGCAAGTAAAGATAGGAGATACTGTGCGCTATCTCAATGCTGTCGGAGGCGGCAGGGTAGTGCGGATTTCGGGCGATTTGGCCTATGTGGATGAAGATGGGTTTGAAACGCCTGTGCTGTTGCGCGAATGTGTGGTGGTCGGAGCTGTGACAAAGTTGAATAATCCAGTCCCTGCTCCAAAAGCCGCCAAGCCGGCACCCGCGAAGAGTGATACGCCCGCGCCGACGGTACTCCCGGTAGTAGAGACAGCCGGAGGCGACAAGATGAATGTAGTACTCGGATTCGAGGCTTCGGATATCAAGTCGTTATCGCAATCGACCTTCGATGCATATATAGTAAACGACTCAAATTATTATCTATATGTATCGCTCGATACCAGAGGCGCTGAAAGTACGCAATGGACTCATCGCTATGACGGACTGATAGAACCCAACATACAGGAATTCGTGGGCGAATTTCTGCGTGAGGATCTTCCGGTTATGGACAGGGTGAGAGTTCAGTATCTTGCATTCAAGCGCGACAAGGAGTTTGAGGCTAAAACTCCGGTCGCGATCGAGTTGAAGATTGATACCACAAAATTTGCCAAGCTTCATTGCTTCCGGCCTAATCCATACTTCGACGTGCCGGTGATCGCTTTCGATGTTGTGTGTGCCGATAAGGTTCAGCAGCCCGAAATACTGGACCGTGCAGCCGTGGCGCAGATGATGGCAAAGCAAAAGCCGGAATCGCCTAAGCATACCGTCGGCCATCAAAAGGCCCAACAGCGGCCCGAGGTGATAGTGGTTGACCTGCATATCGACGAACTTGTGGATACTACTGCCGGACTATCTCCGGCTGATATGCTCAACCTTCAGATCGACAAATTCAGCCGTGTGATGGATGAGAATATGAAGCATGTCGGCCAGAAAATCGTGTTTATACATGGAAAAGGTGAGGGTGTGCTTCGTCAGGCTTTGATGAAAGAGCTCACACACCGATATAAGGGCCATGATGTGCAGGATGCCTCTTTCCGTGAATATGGATTTGGCGCCACTCAGGTGACTATACGCTCTGTGCAGCCGGCAAAGCCTAAGAAACGATGATTGTCTGTTTCTCGGGGACCGGAAATACTCTGCATGTGGCGCGGCTGCTTGCGGAGAAGATCGGGCAGGATGTTTTCTTGCTCGATGGCGATGTCTTGCAGAATCCGCAGACGGTGGAACTCAATACTAAGGATACCGGCGAGCCTGTGGTATGGGCATTTCCGACTTATTCGTGGGGAATACCGCCTGTCGTTGTCGATTTTATAAAGAATGTGGGATTGGGCGCCGGTACGATGTCTGCCCGTCATTTTATGCTCACGACGTGCGGCGATGATATGGGGCTTACCGACCGACAGTGGCGTAGGCTTATGAAAGACCGTGGCCTTAGGGATGTTGCAGCCTTCGCTGTGGTGATGCCTAATACTTATGTGTGTATGAAAGGCTTCGATGTAGACTCGCCCGAGATCGCCGAAGAAAAAATTGCAGCAGCAGATTCTAAAATCGGAGCTATTGCCGATGCTATAGAGAGTGGTGAACCCGATATGCTTGTGCCGGGCGCATTTGCATGGATAAAGACACGCGTGGTCTATCCATGGTTCATGAAATATAAAATGTCGGCAAAGCCATTTGGCCATACTGCCGGATGCACAGGGTGTGGCACGTGTGCGCGGCTTTGTCCGATGTCCAACATATCGATGTTGGATGATGCGTCGGTTGCGCCGGCCCCTGTGTGGGGCTCGCGATGCGCCATGTGCCTGAGGTGTTACCATGCTTGTCCGCATCACGCGGTGGCATATGGAAAAGCCACCGACGGCAAGGGCCGCCAGTGGCTGGGTATGGGTCGAGGAGTGCGTGTCAGATAATGCCGCGGAGCTCGGCTATGTCGACAACGCCGTGGCGCTGGCAGTAGTCTTCGAGACCGTCGATTACTTTTATGCAGGTCGCAGGGTCGAGGAAGTTGGCTGTGCCAATTTGTACGGCTGTAGCTCCGGCCATTATGAACTCAAGAGCATCGCGGGCGTCGGTTATGCCGCCGAGGCCAACCACGGGAATGCCTACAGCCTTCGCCACTTGCCATACCATCCGTACGGCCACCGGTCGAACGGCAGGTCCCGACAGTCCTCCGGTGATTGTTGAAAGCACCGGCTTGCGACGTTCTACGTCGACAGCCATACCAAGCAGGGTGTTGATTAGCGACACGCTGTCGGCGCCTGCGGCTTCTACGGCAAGAGCTATGTCGGTAATAGATGTCACATTGGGCGATAATTTTACCATGAGATGGCGCGGCCATGCTTTGCGTACGGCCTTGACCACTTGCGCGGCACCGTCGGTAGTGGTGCCAAAGGCCATTCCGCCTTGCTTCACGTTAGGACACGATATATTCAGTTCGATGGCATGGATACGTGGCAGCTCGGCGAGCCGTTCGGCTGTCGCTACATATTGGTCGACCGATGCACCGGACACATTCACCATCACTTCCGTATCGAGGGCTTCGAGCTTGGGATACGTCTCGGTTGCAAAATTTTCAACGCCCTTGTTCTGAAGTCCCACCGCATTTAGCATTCCCGATGGTGTTTCGGCCATTCGTGGATAGGGATTTCCTTGACGAGGCTCCAGAGTAGTACCTTTTACTATGAATCCGCCAAGCCTTTCAAGATTCATGAAGTCGGCATATTCGAGTCCGTATCCGAATGTGCCCGATGCTGTCAGTACCGGATTTTTAAGCTCCAATGAGCCGAGTTTTACTCCTAAGTTCACCATTTTAGCTCTTTTATGTTGAATACAGGTCCGTTTTTGCACACGCATACATTACCATCGGCTGTATCTTCCACACAGCACAGGCATGCACCGAGGCCACATGCCATATGGTTCTCAAGCGATACCTCGGTAGGGGTGTCGGTTTCGGATGCAATCTTCGCACAAGCGCGCATCATAGGTTTCGGGCCGCAGATTTGCACCATGTCATAGTCGGCGCACTTGAATTCGGGGTGTTGTGTCACCAGGCCATGGAATCCTTCTGAGCCGTCATCGGTACATATATATATAGGGCATTCGCTCGCGAAGCGGTCGCATATCCACTTGTCGGGGGTAGTGCGCATACCGAAAATCACAGTTGGATGTGCACCGGCTTCCTTGAGGCGAAGAACCTGATAGAAGAGAGGCGCGATGCCGACGCCACCACCTATGAGGAGTACTTTGGAGCCTGCAGGCGCTGTCGAAAAACCATGTCCAAGAGGCATGATCACGCGTAGGGTATCGCCAACTGAATATTCTCCGAGCTTCGAACTGGCGCGACCGATAGGAGCTACCAATAGTTCGAGGGCGGTGACAGTACTGTTGTAGACTGAGAATGGGCGGTTGAGAAGCACCGGAGCGCGGTCTACGGCTACTTCGACAAATTGGCCAGGCTCGCATAGAGGCAACTGTCCACCTGCGGCATCGACAAGCACAATATGAATCCAGCCCGAGGGGAGAACCGCAAGCCGGTCGATGCGCAAAATTAACTGTTCTTTCTTGGCGTTCATATAAAAAATCGAGCCGCTGCATTTCTGCGCGGCTCGCTGTGCTATGATTGGTTTATGATTGTGTGGCGGGAACGAGAATTGAACTCGTGACCTCCGGGTTATGAATCCGACGCTCTAACCAACTGAGCTATCCCGCCCTTTTGCGACTGCAAAGTTAGATGCTTTTTTTGAATCCACCAAATAATTTGCCCAAAAAATCTCAAAAAATCTTTTTTGAAACTTTTTTTGAAAAAATCTCCCAAAAAATTTGCACGGTAAAAAAATAGTGCTTAACTTTGCACCGCAATTGAGAGAAACACCAATGCAAAAGACTCCGTAGCTCAGTTGGTAGAGCAACTGACTCTTAATCAGTGGGTCGAGAGTTCGAGCCTCTCCGGGGTCACCACCACAAAGTCCAATCGCTTCTAACCCAAGCGGTTGGATTTTTCTTTATGCCGGAATTGTCACCCGGGCAGCATCCTATTTTAGCGCACAGTAATAAACCTGTGGAAGTTAAAAATCTTCTTACCTCTGCAAAAGAGTATGGATGTAAGACGTAACCATTTTAACAAATACGTATTCTTAAATCAGAGTATCTGAGATTGCCATATGATGAAGAGCCTCCCAAAGTTGGATTTAAAAACTTTTGGGGGCTCTTCACTTTTTTATGGTTTGGGTCGTGTTTATTTCAGAATGCCTGATGAAGCATTGCCGGATACATATGGTTCGTTATCATTTTGTACTTTCTTGCCGTAGCCAAATGTATAGGTCGCGGATATTTGTATTAGGGCATGGCTACTTCCATTATAGATTAGTTCATTCACACTGTAGTATTGACTATGCATCTTTCGTGAGCCGGAGCGCCAGTTCCACCGTGTCATATTGATGATGTTTGTCTTTACATTCCAATTGCCGCCGACCCAGCTGATGGAGAGCTGCCAGTCATTCTTGTTTTTTGTCCAGAATCCATTTGTACGGCCTTCCGTATCTGCGTTATCGGAAATATATGCAAGAGAGAAATTCCAGTTTTTAAGATAATATCTGATTCTTGCATGCCAATAGATGAATGAATGGTTCTGATTGAAAGGTTCGCCGTCGTAATTTCGGATTTGGGCAACTTGGGCTGTCAAGTTGAGATTATTGTCAAGAAAGCTTGCGGTAGCGTTTACTCCGTATTTTATATTTGCGAAACTTCCAATCGGTTGCTTTATTGTTCTGAGAATTCCTTCTGCCGTGGGGTCGTAGTCAAATGCGTATCTATTACCGACAAACCAACCTTGTGCGAAAGCGGCCATATTGAACCTGCTGTTTGGAATCCATGCATAGTCGAGTCCGATGTCATAGGATTTGACCGGAGAGAGTGCCGGATTACCAGTGTATTTCAAGAAAGGTTATGAAGTGATTATGTTGTCGCTCTTGTAGCTCGGAGATGGCTGCCAGGTGCTGTAATGGAATATCACCGACAGAGAGTGTTTCTTTTTGATAAGAAGCCTGAGTGTGAGATCGGCCCATGGAGATGCTGTATTTTCTTCTATATCTTTGAATTTAAGTTGATCGAAATCGTAACCAAATCCTGCCAAACCGTAAAAGTTGTCCTTGCTGATGCTATACGTGACACCTCCGCCTACGCGGACCGATTTCGCTTTATCGAAAGATGAAACAGAACCGGAATAGGACGTACGGTTATATTCGTAGCTTCCTCGGGTGAACGCAAGTAAATTTCCGAAACTACCAAGATCATGGTTAAAACTTAGATTTGCACGTAGTTGATTGGTATTGTCGACGGCTGAATTGAATATTCCACGGAAAGCATTTTCAATATAAGATGACGATTGTTCGGTATGTGAATATACATAGTATGGAGTAAAGGTCAGTGAGTTCTTTTCCGAAAGTTTAAAATAATAGTACCCCATGAAGGATATGAAACGCGACTTTTCATCGAGTGTAGAACTGTAGGTCGAGGTGGGATATACATCCCTGCTGTAAGACACAATACCATCTATATCGTTGTGAGGTTTATTGCTGGCATTTCCGTCTATTTCGGTAGATGCCATAATCTTATCAGATGTATATGTTGCCTTGATACCGGCGAAATATTGCTGATTTTCTGTTTTTGATTTTGTTGTGGATGAATGGCGGTCGAAATCTGCCAATTTACCTGATTCGTCGGGAAGTCGGAAGGTTTCCGTGATATCGGAGCCATAATGACTGCTATTCATGTTCCACCCTGAGGCAATGAAGTCGTATTTCATTTTTTTATATTGGAAACGTGTGCTTCCCAGTAGCTGTTCGGAATTGCTTATGAGGTTCAGATGGCCAAAGCCCTTGACATAGCCGCCATATTCATATTGCTGCATGATGAAGTTTACCACATATTCGTTGCCTTGGAATCTTGGGTCGGATGGAGATGTATAGAATTCTACCTTCCTTACATCTTTGACATTCATTGCTTTCAGCTCGTTTTCTGAAGCCGGGAGAAAATCTATATATATCGCAACGTTTCGGCCAGAGTTTGTGGTTATGTTGCCGTTTGTAATCATTCCAAGCTGAGGAATGGCCATATGCGCCAGTAGTTCGTCTCCTGTCTGCGAAGCATTTTTCTGGCGTTGGGTAGGTATATAGGTTGTGCGGTCGCTATATAACTGAGAGTGTTCGGCCTCGACAGTAATTGCACCAAGATTTACAGCCCGCTCAGGCATTATTATGGTCCCGATGTCGAATGTATTGCACAGTACATATGTCGTTTTGTACCCCAGGCAGGATAGTTTTGCTATAACTTTCTGTCGGTCGCAAGGGATGGAGAACCTTCCGGTGGCATCGGTAATGCCGTATGTCACTACTGTTGAATCACGTGGCGCAAGGAGGAGTACTGTCGCGGCCACTACGGGCTCATCATCAGTGCCGATAGCTTTACCTGTAAATACATATTTCCCGTGCTGAAGGGCCTCGATATAGTACGTGCTTTTCGATCGGACCACCGTTACAGGATTCAGACCGATTGTCTGACGGATAGCATCGCAGGCGTTATCCGCATTTACGGTAGCACTTGTGTTGTAGTTCTCGAGTTCATTGTAGATGAAGTTGATGTCGAGATCCGGATGATTTTCCATAATCCGCTGAATCGCTTTAGGCAGCGGAGTCGAAGTAAAGCGGTAGGAGAAAGTTTCGGCAAAGGCCATGACATATACCGACATGGCGCAGATAAGCATAATTATTTTTGCCATGATTTCAGTCTATCTTGATGGTTTTACCATTGACGGTCAGATGGATTTGCTCAAAGTTGTTAAGACTTTCTACAACTTCGTCGAGCGTCTGTGCCTGATTCCAACGGAAGTAAAGGCGCAGTGTCTTGGATGCATCGGTTGAAAACTCGACCGTGTAGCCGTAATATACGGCAATGTCATTGGCGATTGTTTCAAATGGTTGGTTGTCGAAAACTATTATTTCGGGTGCTATTGCAGGAATATCCACTGTGGATGTGATTGTATCATTTGAAACAATGTCCTCTTTTGTAAGCGATACATTTGTGGTTGTGTCCGGTGCCTCTGTATTTTTGTCGAGAACATAGTTAATGCCGACACCAACGACAGCGGCTACCGCTGCGAGCGAGCCTATGCCGATGGCAATACTTGCTGCCACATTGCGCGATATCCGATTGAATATCCATGAACTACGCTTCTTGTCGTGCTTTGAAACACTGTGATTGCACTTGAATGTATTCCATTCAGCTTCAATATCGGGCGTGGAAATGGGAGTGAGACTCGCTTTTGTCTTATCCATCAAGTCATAAACCGCCCGAATCTCAGGATCGGCAAGCATGGCTTCAATATCCGTCTTGGAGTAGCGGACGGGATGCTCGATTGCATCAAGCAGTCGGTCGATTTTATCCATTTTTAGATAGTTGTTTACGTAAGACATCTATTGCATGACGCAAATGCTTATAGACAGCCACTTCACTGATGCCTAAGGTTTGGGAAATTTCCTTATAGCTCATACCGTCGGTGAAACGTAGCTCGACTACGCGCCGGCAAGCATCTGTCAGATTATTTGATACGGTAGAATGGATCTTTGCGATGGTTTCATCATCCGGCCACTCCTCGGCTGCGACTTCCTGTTCATCGAGCGCATAAAGTTCTTTAATACGCTCGCTTGTAGAGAGGCCGCGCAGATAATTTAAACATCGGTTGCGTACAGACTTCAGCAGATACTGGCCTGACACGTCGGTGTGCCCAGCATTGAGTAGCGACTCAAAGATATCGTGTACGATGTCTCTGGCCACATCCTCATTTCTCAGTAGCAGCATCGCAAGCCGATGCATCGACGTGTAATGAGTTATGAAGAGCTGTTCGATGTCATTTGTTGTCGTCATACAGCAATAATACACTTAACTTGCGAAAAACCTAACCTCTCAACTGAATTTTTTTCAAAAAAAACGCACCAAACAAAAAAACGCCACCGAAGGGAACTTTCGGTGGCGTTGAATTATTTCAGCAATGATAATGATGTTTTTCGGGGGGGGGCGAAGCTTGCTTATTCGGTTAGCTCAGGAGGTAGGATAGGCATGGCGCCTTTTTTTGTGCAGACATATGCCGAGGTCCGGACTGCGCACTGGTGCGCTTCGGCAACGGGGCGTCCTTTGAGTATGTTGGATATGAATGCTGCGGTGAACGAATCGCCCGCTCCGACGGTATCGGCCACTTCGACTTTAGGAGTCGGTTGGAATGATACATTGCCGGGCGTAAATACATAGCTGCCATTGATGCCGCATGTGAGAATGAGCATCTGGAGATTGTATTTGCCGAGCAGAATCCAGCATTTATCCTGCAGGTCGATACCGGGATAGCCAAACATTCGGCTTACGGTTACCAATTCCTCATCGTTAATTTTCAGGATGTTGCAGCGCTTCATCGAGTTGCAGAGTATGTCTTTGTTGTAAAACCCCTGGCGAAGATTTACGTCGAAGACTATCAGCGGATTATTCTCTGCCGGAATGGCATCAAGGAAGCGGTTGATGGTGTTGCGCGATACTATGTTTCGTTGTGCGAGCGAACCGAAGCATACCGCTTTTGTCTTTTCTGCCAATTGTTCGAGCATGGCGGTATAGGGTATGTTATCCCATGCCACATTCTCTTTTATCTCGTATTGGGGTATGCCTGCCTGGTCAATTTCGACCTGAACGGTGCCGGTGGGGTAGGGTACGGTATCTATCTGGTGCGTGAGGCCTTTTGATGTGAAATTCTCGATGATTTCCTTTCCGAGCGCATCGTCTCCGACAGCGCTCACCACGCAGCTTGGCAGTCCGAATTGCGACACATGGTAGGCGAAGTTGGCGGGTGCGCCTCCGATTTTCTTACCTTCGGGAAGGACGTCCCACAGAGCCTCGCCCATTCCGATTACGATTCCTTTCATGATATGATCTTATTTTATATTCTTTATTTTCAGTGTGTAGTATATAAGATATAGTACTCCGATGGTCATTACGGTGATTGCACCGGTCTGGCCTATAGCATCAGCGGCAAATCCCATGGCAAGTGGGAAAATTGTTCCGCCAAAAAGTCCCATGATCATCAGGCCCGAAACTTCGTTTTTTTCGTTAGGAACATTGACAAGGGCCTGAGAAAAGATTACAGAAAAAACGTTTGAATTGCCAAAACCGATAAGTGCGATTCCGATATATATGGGCGTCAATGCATGGCACACAAACAGCATTGCCATGGCTACAAGCATCATTGCCACACTTATGCCGAAGAAAACCTTTGGCGACATGGAGCGGAGCAGGAAGGCTCCTAAGAAACAGCCGATGGTACGGAAAATGAAGTAAATGCTCGTGGCGAATCCGGCTTCTTCCAGAGGAAGACCAAGGCGCTCCATTATTATTTTGGGTGCAGTCGTATTGGTGCCCACATCGATTCCCACATGGCACATTATGCCAAGGAAGCAGAGCAGGATGAATGGACGGCCCAGTAGTTTGAGGCATTCTTTAATTCCGGAGGCCTTGTCGGGACGTTCTTCGACTATTGGGGTTGCACTGAGCATGGTGATGGAGAAAAAGCTGAACACAGCATATATGGCAAACAAGGCACGCCATCCGAGGCCGAAGGTGGGGAAGTATGTTGTTGCGCCCCATGCGGCAAGTATAGGAGCAAGGAACGAAGCGATTGCTTTTACAAATTGGCCAAATGTGAGGGTCGACGCCAGTTTGTCGCTGCTTATGAGATTGGATACCAAGGGGTTCAGCGAAGTCTGCATTATTGCATTTCCAATGCCGAGAAGTGAAAAGGCTATCAGCATCGTAGTGTAGCTATCGCCGGTCAATGGTATGATGAGAGATACCGCGGTGATGATAAGGCTTATAAGCACAGTTTTCTTACGTCCGATTTTGTTCATGAGCATACCGGTTGGCACCGAGAATATCAAGAACCAGAAGAATACCAGTGAGGGGAATAAATTTGCCTGGGAATCGGTGAGCCCTAAATCTTTCTGAACATAATTTGATGCAGTGCCAACAAGATCGACGAATCCCATGGCAAAGAAGCATAGCATGACGGGAATCATCTGCATCATCTGCCCTTTCCGGTCTGTCGCGAGGTTATAATTATTTTCCATTGGAGAACAGTATTATTTATTCGGGTTGATTGAATATATCTTGAGATTTCTGACTTTTACATTTCCGCCGTCGGTTGTGATGGTGAGTTTGTTGTAGGGGGTGGTCGGGAATACAAGATTTGTCATTACACCCTTGCCCTCGTTTGCAAATACTTCTATGCTTGAACGATCTACAAAGATGCGGAGACCGAGATTTTTGCCACCGTTAAATGTCGGAGTCAGTGTAATGGCCGGGAAATCCTGACTGAAATCAACAATACCGCTTTCCCGACGGTCGAACGACAGAGTCTCGTAATTTGGAGCATAGGTCAATATGGATTTCTCTCCCTTTTCATTGCTGAGTGTCAGTGATATGGATCCGACCTTCAAGGGATCGATGTCTATAAGGATCTCGCATGCGCCGTCGTTTTCGGATGGCAGGATTATTGTCTTTCCTTTTTTGTTTACATTGATTGACTTGGTGTTTACGGCAAGTTTGCCGCGGAGAGCTGTGAGTTCGGGAGAGGGAACGGATGCTGCATAGATCTGACCGTCGTCACCGGTGAACAGACTGATTTCACGTGGAAGTGTGTTGGCCGAGCGGAATTGCTTTGTCGGCACTTCGGCGGCATACTGCCAGTTGCTCATCCAACCGATGGCCGTGCGGCGGTTATCGGGAGCATTGCTCCAGCTTACGATTGCATAGTTGTCCTTACCGTAATCGAGCCATTTTGTCGGAACTGTTCCCTTTGCATCGGTGTCTGCTTTGAAAGTCTTGCCATCGAAGTCGCCTATGAAATATTGAATGCCGCTTCCGCCGAAAGGACCGCCGGGATTTATGTTGCAGAGTAATACCCACTTTGTCTGCTCTGTACCATCTACCGGCAGTTCAAACAAGTCCGGGCATTCCCATACGCCATCCTGTGCCCCGAGTCCTTTACCGAAGCTGCTTTGTAGAGTCCACTCCTTCATGTCGGGCGATGTGAAAATGAGCATTTCGTGGTCCAAGGCATGTGCGAGAATGAGGGTCCACAGTTTCGTTTCCGGATTCCAGAACATATTCGGGTCGCGGGCTTCACTTTCGAGTGTGAGCACCGGATTTCCGGGGTAGATGGTGAAAGTCTCGCCATTGTCATGGCTGTATGCGAGGCTTTGTATCTGGCTGGCGCCGGCGGAGGTATACATGGCAATAACGGCATCTTTCCCAAATCCGGCACTGTTCTCGGTATCTATTGCAGAGCTGCCACTGAATACCGCTCCCAGGCCGTTTGGCTCTATTGCGGCAGGGTGGTGTTCCCAATTTATCAGGTCGGACGATGACGAATGTCCCCAGGTCATGTTCTGCCATTTGGATCCATATGGATTCCATTGATAATATAGATGCCATCGGCCATCTTTATAGAACATTCCGTTGGGGTCGTTCATCCAACCATATAGCGGCGTATGGTGGAATACAGGCCGATATTTTTCTTTGTTGGTTACATCGATGGAGTCGGTAAGCCTGAAATTGTTCCAGCAAGCATCTTCTTTAGCCTCACGCACGGTCGAGCGGTTCTGCGAGGTGATGATATTCAAAACCACATCGTGTCCTTTATACGGCGAAAGGTCGAACGGCATCGAGTAGTCTACTTTCGACTTCGCCAGCCGGACATATATCGTGCGGTCAATTTTTCCATCGACCACCACGTTGACGGTGGCATCATCGTAGGCTTCCTGTACCGGCAGCATGAGATAGCGGGAATCCCCGTCGATACGGACCAATGTGTTATTGGTGCCGAGATGTTCTACTTTCACTCCGTCCGATGCGTTAGCCGCCACGCTCGTCATTCCGACAAACGGAAAGGCTGCCAAGACCATCGCAAATTTGGATATTGAATTCATATTATCTATGGTATTTTATTTTCGGTTGAAATTTCTGATGCAAAGCTACAACTTTATATGTGGAGGGGCTATTAAAAATTGAGCATTAAGTAGTAAAAATGTTGCATTGCACAAAAAATAATAGCGAATGCTCTGTTTTTCATGATATTATATCTAACTTTGCAAAACCTTAAATGAACGGTATGCAACGAACGATCAACAGGCTCATACTATATATCATGATTTCTCTCTTGGTATTGCCAATGTGCGCATGTAAAGAGGAAAAGCATTATCGTATCGGTATATCACAGTGCAGCCAGGACGACTGGCGCCGAAAAATGAACGATGAGATTTACCGTGAAATCATGTTTCATCCGGAGGCGGAGGTGGAAATACGCTCGGCCGACGATAGCAATGAAAAGCAGATTGCCGACATCCACTACTTCGTCGACAACGGCTTCGACATAATCATTGCCGCACCAAATGAGGCGGACGCCATAACTCCTGTAATCAAAGAGGTATATGAAGCGGGAATTCCGGTTATCGTTTTCGACAGGAATATCAACGGTGATACATATACTGCAATGCAAGGCGTTGACAATTATGGTATTGGTGGCGCTGCCGCCCGATATGCGCATAATCTTGTGGGCGATGGCGGAAAAGTGATAGAGATATATGGCCTCACGGGATCGACTCCGGCCATAGAGCGGCATAATGGATTCGCTGATGGTGCAAAGGAAATGGGACTCGATGTAATAGCCTGTGGATTCGGTAATTGGAACTATGAAGATGCAGCCTTGGTAGCAGATTCATTGTTGGACTGCTTTCCGGATGTAGACTTGATATTCGCTCATAACGACCGTATGGCAATCGCAGCATCGGAAATGGCACGGAAGCGCAATATCGCCGTCAGGGTAATCGGTATAGATGCAGCTCCCGAGATTGGCATCAAGGCGGTTGCAAATGGTGTGATAGATGCAACATTTCTCTATCCTACCGAGGGCTATGAATTGATTCGCAAGGCATTGACGATATTGAATGGTGAGCCATATGAAAAGGAGTCGTTGCTGCCCGCTTCATCGGCGGTCGACAAGTCGAATGCCGATATATTGTTGCTTCAGAATGAGTCGCTTAAAGAAGAGACTGCAAAAATAAAGTTGTTGAAGTCGCAAGTCGATGATTACTGGAGCAGACATTCGGCACAGACCACACTTTTCTATGCGGCGATAGCCATTGTTGTGCTGTTGTTTGGGTTTGTGTTTATGCTGCTCAGGGCTTTTTGGCAACATAAACGCCATCAGAAGGTCCTTGTAGAGCAAAATAAGCTTTTGGCTCAGCAACGCGATACAGAGAAAACATTGAACGAGCAGCTCAACATTGCCACCCAGTCGAAGCTTGTTTTCTTCACCAATGTTTCCCACGACCTTCGTACACCCCTTACCCTTATCGCAGAGCCGGTGGAACAGCTCGAGGCTGCCGACTACCTTACTCCCCAGCACCATGCGTTGATAAAAATAGCGAGCAAGAATGTCAAGATACTACGCCGGCTCATCAATCAGATTCTTGATTTCAGAAAATATGAGAATGGCAAACTTCTTGTGAATCTCACAGAAGTGCATATTGCGGATGTGATACGCGATTGGACCGAATCATTTGCCGCTGTCGCACGCAAACGCGAGATAAAGCTTACTATAGATATCTTGATCGAACCATCCGTTACGCTTGCAATCGATACGGAAAAAATAGAGCGTGTGTTCTTCAATCTAATGTCAAATGCATTTAAGTACACCTCGGACAATGGCCGGATTCACATGGTGTGCACCTGCGATGACAATCGACTCGTTTTTTCTGTAGAAGATACCGGGCAGGGTATTGCAGTAGAGAATATTGGCAGTATCTTTGACCGCTTTTATCAAGTGGATAAGATTCATCCCAATGGATCGGGTATCGGCCTTTCGCTTGCCAAGGCTTTCGTGGAGTTGCATGGCGGCTCTATCGATGTGGAGAGTGTTCTTGGAAAAGGCAGCAAGTTCACAGTGAGTCTTCCTGTGCGGCATGTCAGCACCACGGCCGACATCAATATCAACCGCACTATATCTGATGCAGATGTAAATGTGGAACTTGGTGATATTGAGCTCGAAAGCGATAAAGATGCCGATGGAAAGCCATTATTGCTTATTATTGATGATAATACCGATATCCGAAAAATGATACGGGAATTGCTCTCGGCTGAATATCGTGTTATCGAGGCCCATAATGGCAAGGACGGTATCAGGTTGGCGTCTAAATATGTTCCGGATTTAATCATATGCGATGTAATGATGCCGGTAATGGATGGATTGGAATGTTGCCGGCGAATCAAGAATGAAATAACAACTTCGCATATTCCTGTTCTCATGCTCACTGCATGCAGCATGGACGAGCAGCGCATACAAGGCTACGAGAGCGGTGCCGACGGATACTTGTCGAAACCGTTCAACAGCAGGATGCTTAGAATGCGTTGCGAGAACCTGATTGAAAATCGCAAGCGCATAAAAAATCTTTGGGAATCAGGGAATGATATCAATGCGCCAAAGTCAGACGTGAAAAAGGAACCGGTTGCCTTATCCGCATCGCAATCCGATATCGACAGTGAGTTCTATGCACGATTTGTTGCGCTTGTGAATGATGAGCTGGGCAACGCTGAGCTGAATATAGATGCACTTGCCGCCAAGATGGGTATCGGCCGTTCTCAGTTCTATCGTAAAATCAAGGCATTGACCAACTATTCGCCTGTCGAATTATTGAGAAAAATAAGATTGACAAAAGCTCGCGAGATGCTTTCGACCACCGATAAGTCCATCAGCGAAATAGCATATGAGGTTGGTTTTTCGGCTCCGGCCTATTTCACTCGCGTATTCCGCGAGATGTTTGGAGAGTCTCCCTCTGAGATGCGATCTCGATTAGGGTTCAAGGATTAGGCGTCGCCCCTGCCGGCATTAGAGGCACATCACAACATGTGGTGTGCTTTTTTTACATTGCTGCATGGACTGGGATTATTATGAAAAAAAGCGCATAGACTATTAAAATTTGTGCATCGCACAGAAATTCATAGTCTATGCAACATGCGTACTAACCTATAATTATGTGCCATTGCTAATTTTGTCGCAGAATTAAACCAACAATTAAATAGCATGAAAAAAGGAATTCTCAGTGCCTTAATTCTATTACTGACTGTAATAGTTGCACACGCGCAGAATATCACTGTGCATGGGACCGTTGTTTCGGCTGCCGACGACGAACCGTTGATCGGCGCAAGCATTGTCCCAGAGTCAAAAGGTGCGGCTGGTGTCGTCACTGATATCGATGGAAATTTCGTTATAACGGTACCCGACGGTTCTAATCTTATCGTATCCTATGTAGGATTTGTGCCTAAAACCGTGAAAGCGGAAAGCCATCTTACAATTCAGCTCCATGAAGATTCCGAACTTTTGGAAGAGGTAGTGGTAGTAGGATACCAGACAGTCAGAAAAGCCGACCTCACAGGAGCGGTGGCTGTCATGAACATGAAAGAGCCTTTGAGCGAGAACTCAGGAAATATAATGAATTCCATGGCCGGTAAATTGCCAGGTGTGAATGTGATTCCCGATGCCGCTCCGGGTGGAACCGGTTCGATTAGAGTGCGTGGTATGTCGACTGCCAACTCGAGCAACGATCCACTGTATATAATCGACGGTGTTCCTACCGATAATATCAATTGTATCAATCCGGCCGACATTGAGTCAATGCAGGTGCTCAAGGATGCGGCCTCGGCATCTATCTATGGCTCGCGTGCGGCCAACGGTGTGGTTATTATTACCACAAAGCAGGGTAAAGGCGACCGCATGACCATCAATGTCAACTATGCGGCGAGTGCACAGACCATTGCCAGACGCTATGATATGATGAATGCCGAACAATGGGGCAACGCATATTGGGCTGCCTCGGCAAATTCAAACATAGCTCCTTCGCATATACTTTATGGCTCGGGTGCCACTCCCGTTCTCCAGCAGTATGTAGGCGGTAATCCTAATTATCCTACAACTGAAACGGACTGGCAGGATCAAGTATATCGCACGGCTTGGACAAACAATCTCACCGCATCCATTTCGAATAATACCGAGAAAGGGTCGGTAATGCTGTCGATGAACTATATAAATCAGAACGGTAATATCAACGATACTTTCTACGAGAGATACTCGGCCCGTGTGAACTCCCGCTATGATTTCAATAAATATATCACTGTCGGTGAAAACCTTATGGTAGCACGATGGTCAAATCGCGGCGTGGATGTCGCCGGCGACCGCGGCATACCGTTTTCGGCCATCAGCATGCATCCGGCACTTCCGGTGCGTGGACTGGACGGCGAATGGGCTCGTCCGAAGGAGTTGAATATCAACGACCTTTCAAATCCGGTGCAGATAATTGCCAATTCCCGAGATAATAATCTGGCGTCCTGGCGTATCCTCGGAAATGCTTATCTGGAGGTAAAACCTGTCGAGGGCCTGTCGTTGAAAACCAATATCGGTATCGAACATAGCCAATATTTCAACAATACTCTTGGCCGTGCTGTAAATCCCGGCGATGTGAATAGTATGTCGAGCGTTTATGGGCAAGGCGACACATGGACCTGGACTAATACTGCAAATTATAACAAGACATTTGCCGACAAACACCATCTCACGGTCCTGATCGGTTCGGAAGCGATCGGCTATACATTCCGCGATCTTTCCGCATCGCGCGAGGGCTATGAATTCGAAGATGCCGATTTCATGCAGATAGGCTCCGGTACAGGTACACGAAACAATGGCGGTGGCAAAACTCAGTGGGCTGTATTCTCGCTCTTCGGAAAAGCGGATTATAACTATGCCGACCGTTATCTTGCTTCATTCACAATCCGCCGTGATGAGAACTCCCGTTTCGCAAAGGGCTTCCGCGCAGGTATCTTCCCGGCATTCTCTTTTGCATGGCGTCCTACACAGGAGGATTTCTTCCCGAAGAACCAAATTCTCAATGACTTGAAAATTCGCTACTCTTGGGGTCAGAACGGTAATGCAAACATCCCTTCGCTTTATCCTGCTTATTCTACATATATATTCAATACCGGAAACGGCGCCTACGACCTCAGTGGCACAAATTCATCTACAACTGCTGGTATAACACTCGCAAGCACCGGAAATCCGGAGTTGAAGTGGGAAACAACCTACCAGAATAACATCGGCATTGATCTGGCCTTCTTCAACAATGCCCTCAATGTAAGCGCTGATTACTATGTGAAGAAAACCAAGGATATGCTCACTATCCCCCCGGCTCTCGATGTGGCCGGTGAGAACGCTGCCATGTGGTTGAATACGGGCGATATGAAAAACACCGGTTGGGAAGTGACTGTGGCATACCGTAGTCCCCAATATGGCGATTTCTCATGGAATGGATCGGTAAATCTTTCACAGTATAAAAATAAACTGGTGACCCTCAACTCCCGTCAGAAATTCATCGGAGGCGATCAGCGACTTATCCCCGGCCAGCCTATGGGCGTGTATTATGGATATGTGTGCGATGGTATCTTCCAGTCGAAAGAGGAAGTGGCAAACCATGCCGCACAGACTGGTGCTGCTCCCGGTCGACTGATATACCGCGATCTCGATGGAAACGGTGTGATTGACGATAACGACCGTTGTATCATAGGCGATCCTAATCCCGATCTGTCGATGGGTATAAATCTGGCATTCAGATACAAGGCCTTCGCTCTTGATATGTTCTTCGCCGGTGATTTCGGGTTCGATATACAGAACCATATGAAGCGTCAGTTGCTTTCTATGAATTATGGTCTTGGCAACACCAACCGTGGCGTGGATATACTGAATGCCTGGACTCCGTCGAACACCAATACTGATATTCCGGCGCTGTCGCTTACCGACGACAACAACGAATCTCGTTTCTCTACATACTACGTTGAAGACGGATCGTATATGAAGATGAAATACCTTAAACTGTCGTATTCTCTTCCTAAGAATATAATCAGCAAAATCGGAGCATCGAGTCTTGATGTATACGGTCAGGTTGAAAACGTATTCACTCTCACCAAATATACCGGTTTGGATCCCGAAATTCTTCCTGGCGAATACGGTGCGCATATCGACAATGGTGCTTATCCTCGTCCACGCACATTTACCATTGGTGTAAACTTCCAGTTCTAAACCGAATCAGAAATCAGTACAAATTTCAAAAATGAAAAACCTAAGAAATATCATAAAAAACGCAATATGCGTGGCTGCTATCGCTTCGATGGCTGTAGCATCGACATCTTGCGATGATCTTCTCGATACCAAGCCTCAGGGGGTATTTACCGATGAGCAAATAGGCGATGATGAAGCTGTCGATCTTATGACGGCGGCCTATGCGACACTGCTGTGCCATTATTTCGGCAACAACGAATCGTTTGCAGGGCCTATCAACAATTGGGTGTTCGATGTGCGTTCGGACGACGCCCTCAAGGGTGGTGGTGAAGTGTCGATGGAAGGCTACATTCACCAGCTCGAAATGGGTAATGTGCAGAGCGATAACGATGTCGCAAATTTCAAATGGCGTAATAACTATTACTCGATCAGCCGATGCAATACGGCTATAAAGGGTATTGCGAATGCTTCGACAATATCGGATGAGAACAAAGTAAGATATATGGCAGAGATGAAGACTCTGCGTGCTTACTACTATTTCGACATGTTCCGCATATTCCAGAAGTTCCCTTACTTTGATGAGAGTGTTACCAATCCGAGCGAATGCCGTGCCGATGAATATTCCCGCGACCAGATCGTGGATTTTATCAAGCAGGATCTCCGCGATAGCTATGAAGTACTCCCCGCAAGTCAGGAGCTTCCCGGCCGATTCAACAAATATGTAGCGGCTGCACTCCTTGCCCGTGTCGACCTCTTCACATCCGATTGGGCAGAGGCCGAGAAATATGCCGGCTATGTGATTTCGAGCGGTAAATATGAGCTCTACCCCAATTTCCTCGATATGTCGAAGCCCGAGTTCAACAATCAGTATGAGTCGGTGTTGGCAATTCAATTCTCATCGGCAAATTCGCCCGATCAGTTCAATTTCTGCAATTGCCTTAACTGCACATGGTCGGATGGCAATCTCTATGGAAATGGCGATGATTTCTATCTTGCGTCGCAGAATCTTGTAAACGCTTTCCGTACAACTGCCAACGGCCTGCCCTTCCTGGATGGCACATTCAACGATGAAAATATCGATAAGGCCGATTATGAGGGTAATGTGGACCCGCGCCTGGACTTCACACTCGGCCGTATCGGCATGCCTTGGCGTTCACACACCTACAATGAAAAGTGGTGCCGCAATTTCGATCTCTATGGCCAGTATTCT
Organism: uncultured Muribaculaceae bacterium; assembly: GCA_910587915.1. Classification (GTDB taxonomy): domain Bacteria; phylum Bacteroidota; class Bacteroidia; order Bacteroidales; family Muribaculaceae; genus CAG-873. The sequence goes on from CAJUOB010000007.1 coordinate 55,677, forward strand.
GGTAAAAAGCCCTACCCGGCACCCGAATCCCCCTATGTGAAACCGGGCATAGTACCCTGGGGTGCATCTTCACTCAACTGCATTCTCATCCGTTATGCAGATGTGATGCTTATGAAAGCCGAGGCCCTGATAGAGCAGGGTAAGGATCTGGATGAAGCACGCAGTCTTATCAATGATATACGTCGTAAAGCAGCACGCTCGGTCGATCCCACATATGAGCCGATGGATTGTAATCCCATGATAGCCAATTACGCCGTGGCTGAATATCCGGCAACCGGCTGGAATCAGGATTATGCACGCAGGGCTGTGCGGATGGAGCGTCGTCTCGAGCTCGCAATGGAGGGCCTCCGTTGGTTCGATCTTGTTCGATGGGGTAATGTTGTCGAAACTATGAACAACTACTACGCTTCAGAAGGTAAAATCCGTACATACTATCAAGGTGCGGCCTTATCCGATAATGAGATTTACTTCCCGATTCCTGTCAATCAGGTGGATAATGCGGGCGACCTATACAAGTAAAAACCATCAAAAATCATGAAAATGAAAAAATTTCAATCATATAGTATTGCAATGCTGGTCGCTCTTTTGTGCGGTATCCTCGGTGCGTGCTCAGACTTTGAGCCTACCGGTATGCCCGAGCTTCCCGCTATTGCAAAGGTTTCGGACCTTAAAGCCGGTATTACAGGACACAAAGTTTGCTTGTCGTGGCAGCTTCCTGCCGATAATGGTGTGGAAGGTGTGAAAATCATTACAAATGGTAATAATGAAGCAGCTGTAATTCTCGACGGACGTCCTACGGAATATACGGTGGTCGGGCAGCCGATGGGCGAGGAATATCTCTACACCGTAAAAGTGATGTACGAAGGCGGTTATGTTTCGGAAGGTGTATCGGTAACTTCTGTATTGCCCGAAGAGCAGCTTGCCGGTGTATCCGATCTGAAAGCGGAGGTATCGGGACGTACAGTGACTCTCTCATGGCGCCTTCCGGCGAGCGATGAGGTTACTGGTGTAAGGATTATCCGCGATGGCGATAACGATGCGGCCACCGTCCTTGAAGGCAATGTCACATCTTTTGAGATGAAAGGACAGCCCATGGACAAGGAAATGACATATACAGTGGAGGCTATTTACGATACATACTATATGTCGGTTGGCACATCGGTGAATGTTAAAGTACCATATATCACCCCCAGAATGGCTTACCTCATGACAGCCCCATCTATTTCGGAGCTTCCCGATGATGATGAGCGCGCGGCTGCTACCTGGTTTGCCGCTCAGGAGAATGCCGAGTTGATTCAAGTATCTCAGATTGCCGGCCTTGATGCCGATCTTTATCCGGTGATATGGATTGAGATTGATCGCGTAGGACTCCCCCTTGGTTGGGAAAATCTTCCCTCGGAGATCACAAATGCCACTGTAATAGATGCTTTGAAGCAATATTCTGCCAATGGTGGCAGCCTGTATCTTGCAAATATGGCCTCACAGCTCACGGTGCCTCTGGGTTTTGTACCCGCTAATATGGCTCCTACAGTATATGGCAATGGCGATGGTGGAATCGGCACCGACGTATGGGTGATCAATCCTTATCTTGGATGGGATTTCCGAAATGGTTCCGACCAGGGCTTCTACGACCGCACCACACATGAGATATATAAAGGAATTGCGCTCGAAGACCCCAATAACTATGGGTACAATAACCTTCCGCTTATTGGGCCGGGCCAACGTGAGGACCACAACTGCCTGTGGGATTGCAATATCTATGGCCGTGGCATTTATCCTGATGTGATCAGGAATTTTGAAGTCACAACAAACTCACTTGTGCTGGCTACCTGGGGACATGTCCGCGATCACTGTGTGGCCGGATTGGTGGAATTCTATTCAAATGCCGAGCATGGCCGTTGCATTGCAAATGGTTTCGCAGCCTATGAATGGAATCAGAACTCTGGTCCCAACCCCTATCAGCACAACGTTGAACAGTTGACGCTGAATATTCTGAATTATTTGAAATGAGAAATACACAAAATCTTTAATCCCATTTAGAACCACCGCCGGTGTTCCAAGCGCCGGCGATGGTTCCTTGATTTAATAACCATGATTAAATTTCCGCAAATTATCAGACTGGTTCCTATAGCGGTTTCTGGTTTGCTCCCATTGGTTGCTGAGGCCGAAGAAGTGGCATGTTTTCCTATGGAAAATTCAAACGATAAAATCGTTGAAAAGGTCTCCGGTGCTACTTTTTCGATAAATGGCGTCCATTCAGCCGAAAATATGCCCGGGGCCAAAGGAAAGGCCTTGCGTTTCGATGGATATTCGACCTACATAGATGCGTCGGTCGGGAATATAATCCCGGCAGGCTCAAAGAAAATGACCGCTTCAATATGGTTCGCTATCGAAACATATCCGATAGTGGAACTTGATAAGAATACAGCCGAACAGATTGCTGTGGCTTCATGCATTGATGAAAATGCACGAAGCGGTTTTGGTTTCTTTATCGGCTTCGATGGCCGGTATTCTTTCAAGACATATGTTGGAGGTTGGCCTCTCGAACTGAAAGTCGACACGCCTCTCAATCAATATGAATGGATTAATCTTACCGCGGTCATCGATACAGAAGCACGTTCGGCCAGACTCTATCGCAATGGTGTCGAAGTGGCTTCATCGAAAGCCAACGGTACTATGACAGTTGCAAATTCTACCATGAGAATAGGCCGCAGTTTCAATGAGCGTTTCAGCGGCCCATTCTGCCTGACATCGTTCAATGGCCTGGTCGATGATATAACTGTGTGGAATGAGGCCTTGGGCATAGATGCAATTGCTGCTATGATTCCCGAGAATGATGCCGATATGTCTATTTCAGAAGAACGCTTTGCCGATAGCCCGATGCGTCCGGTTTTTCATGGCATGCCTGGAGCTAATTGGACTAATGAGACTCATGGCTTGACATATTCTAATGGCCGCTATCATCTCTTTTTTCAAAAAAATGCAAATGGTCCCTATATGGCTCGTCTGCATTGGGGGCATCTGTCGAGCGAGAATCTCTATGATTGGAAAGAAGAGAAAATAGCGCTTACCCCCGGATTGTATTACGACATCAAAGGGTGCTGGTCGGGATGTGTGTTCTCCGACGATGAATTGACTCACGGCAGGCCATCGATTATATATACCGGTGTCGATTATGGTAAGGCGGTTATAGCACAAGCAAACCCCGAAGATGACGATTTGATAGCATGGCAAAAAATGTCCATGCCTATAATTAATGGCCGGCCCAACGGTCTGTCCGATGATTTCCGCGATCCGTATTTCTTTCGTTCCGATAATGGAGCTTATATAATTGTGGGTTCAAGCAAGGGTGGGGTAGGCACGACAACTCTCCATGCTTATAATCCGGTGACGAAAGGTTGGAGTAACGATGGCAAGACATTCTTTACCGGTACCGATGTCGCAACTTGTGGTACATTCTGGGAGATGCCTAATATCACTAAAATTGGTGATAAGTGGCTATTTACAGTTACGCCTCAGAATACATCGAAAGGTGTGGCGGCAATCTACTGGGTCGGGACTATAAATGCCGATGGAACATTTTCTCCGGAAAAGACGACTCCCGCGAATATCGAGCTGCCGGGCTTTGCACGCGATGGATTCGGCATGTTGTCTCCTTCAGTCTATAATCACGATGGCAAGACCATAGCGCTTGGCATCGTTCCGGATAAATTACCATCGCAAGCTAACTATGATCTCGGCTATGCACATACATATTCCCTGCCGAGGGAATGGTCGATTGATGTAGATGGTAATTTGTGCCAGAAGCCGTATTCCGGACTTTCGGAAATGCGGATGGAAAATGCTTTCTCAAAGACCGATTTCGAGCTTGATGGAAGACTGGTTCTCAGCGACATTTCCGGAAGATCGGTCGAATTGGTTGGCGAGTTCACTATTGGAGAAGGTAAATGTGGGTTTACTCTCCTCGATGATGGCGCTTCATCTGTAAAAATATATTATGATGGTTCGATAAATGAAATTGTGGTAGACGCTCGTGGTGTTGATCGCTTGATCAATGATTCCGGCGTATTCGACGGATATTACCACAGTATGTTGCCACGGCAACTCGCCAAAGGTGAAACCGTGAAATTGAATATTTTCTATGACCACTCAATATTGGATATTTTTGTGAACGATACTTGGGCTACGTCGGTACGTATATTTGCCAATGAAAAATCGCGCGAGGACGTTACTGTATTTACCGATGCTCCCGCACGGGTGAAATCTGTCAATGGCTGGAATCTTGATGCCACCCGTGTCAGTTCCGGAATAGGTGGTGTCGCTGTCGGGCGGACTGATTTTTCGGTTGTTGCCGACGGTGGAATGCTTAGATACGACAACCTGCAAGTTCCTTCGACGCTGACTATATATAATATTTCCGGCAACAAGGTTTTCGATGCACACATCGATACTGCAGCGGGTTGTCTCGATACAAATCTTAGAGGATTCCATATTGTAACAGTGAGTTCTGCAGATGGAATCGCTTCCAGAAAGATTGTTTTCTGATATGTTTTTTGGATAGAATTATAAGGTAATAAGGATTGCAATAGGAAAGCCGGGACGTTGCGACAACGTCCCGGCTGTTTATTTTAGTGTCGAAATATCAGGATCTCGGTTGTAGGCTGCTGATCATGGCTCAAAGTATAATCTTATACCGGAAGCCCTTTTCTACTCATAGAAGATACATGCTATAAAATGCTGCGATTTCATTGAAAGGAATTATGTCGAGCTGGTCGTAGAGATCGCAGTGGCTCGCACCGTTTACGGTGAGCATTTGCTTGTTGCTGCCTTTCAGTCGGGCGAAAGTATCTTTGCCAAAATAATAGGAGTGAGCCTTGTCGCCATGAACTATAAGTACGGCATTTTCCAACTCATCGGCATATTCAAAGAACTTGAAGTTCATGAATGGCAGCGTCGAGGTCGAATTCCATCCGTCGGTGGAATTTCCGCTCCGGGGATGAAATCCACGAGAGGTCTTATAGTAGGCGTGGTAATCCTTCAGAAACTGTGGTGCGTCATCAGGTACGGGGTCTGCCACGCCTCCGGCACGAAGATATTCGCCCTTGCGGTAATCCTCGGTGCGCTGGGTGGCAAGTGCCCTGCGGTTGGCATTTCGCTTTTCGGCCGAGTCGTCTGCGTCGAAATATCCGTTGGCTACGACTCTGGTCATGTCGTACATGGTGGCTGCAACGGTAGCCTTGATGCGGGGATCGTTGATTGCTGCCTGAATGGCGATGCCGCCCCAGCCACAAATGCCGAGAATGCCGATTCGATCCATATCGACATCCGGTTGCACCGACAGGAAGTCGACTGCTGCCGAGAAGTCCTCGGTATTTATATCGGGAGATGCTACGCGACGTGGTTGGCCGCCGCTCTCGCCGGTAAATGACGGGTCGAATGCGATCGTAAGAAATCCGCGCTCCGCAAGTTGCTGGGCATATAGACCGCTCGATTGCTCTTTTACAGCACCGAAAGGCCCGCTCACGGCGATAGCGGCCATCTTTCCGGTGGCGTTCTTGGGCGTATACATATCGGCGGCAATAGTCACACCATAACGGTTTACAAATGTCACTTTGCGATGATCTACCATTTCACTCTTCGGGAAAACCTTGTCCCACTCCTGGGTGAGCTCCAGGCTTCTCGCCGGGGCTATCGACGTGTTTGTATTCATATTCTGGATGTTTAATGTCAATGAGTCGGTGACGGCACTTTGGCCTGTCGAAATTTTATGCTGCAAAATAACGGCAAAATCGCAATGGCTGTCCTACCCTTTTAGCGGAAATACATACCAAAAATCAATTACATGGCAATACATTAAAATTTAAGTTTTAAATTCGCGATATGGAAAAACAGAACATCAATCTTAACTCAATCGACGTATATAATAAGATGTATGGATTGCCCACACATCATCCATTGGTGACGGTGATCGACCTCAAGGAAGCTACCAAAGCGGTCAATCATGTGACAATCAACTACGGAGTATATGCCTTGTTCCTGAAAAACGGTGTGAACTGTGCCATCCGGTATGGCCGACGCAGCTACGACTATCAGGAAGGTTCGGTGGTAAGCTTCTCGCCCGGACAGACCATTGATGTCGAAATGGATAAAACCGAAGTTGCACCCGATGTCGTAGGGCTGATGTTCCATCCCGATCTTATCTACGGAACGCCTCTTGCCGAGAAAATAAAATCGTTCTCATTTTTCGACTATACCGAAATGGAGTCGCTGCATCTGTCCGATAGTGAGAAAACACAATTTCTCTTCTGTCTTCAACAGATAAAACACGAAATCGAGCATCCGGTCGACCATCACTCTGCCGCGCTCCTTTCGGCCACCATACAGGTACTCATCGAATACCTGCATCGTTTCTACGACCGGCAATTTATAACCCGGCACAAAGTTAACTCCGAGATCGTGACCGCGTTTCAGAAGCAACTCAAAGAATATTTCGATGGTTCGCAGCTGGAACATGGCTTGCCCAGCGTAGCCTATTTTGCCGAAAAAGCAAGCCTATCAGCCGGTTATTTCTCCGATCTGGTCCGCAAGGAGACAGGCTCCAGTCCTAAAGATATAATTTCATTGCACCTGATATCGGAGGCCAAACATCGTCTCGCCACCAAAACATCCGATATAAGCCGCATAGCCTACGAACTTGGTTTCGAATATCCTGCCCATTTCGCACGCATGTTCAAACGCATGACCGGCGAAAGCCCCACCCAATACCGCACCAAACTCTCCCTGAATTAATCGGTTACAGCTATTTTAGGTGTCATTTATCTATTATACTATCTATCCATTTCAAGCCAAATGTAAACCGATCAATAAGTGTCATGTCAGATTTATCTGCCATTTTACATGCTTGGTAGAATCAGTGCGAGAGAGAATCTGTTTGTCCTTTAGAGATTTTATGGTCGATAGTGCTGGTGGAGAGACCGGTGGTTGCAGCGAGTTGTGCGATGGAGATGCCTGTATTGCCTTTAGCAGAGCAGTTTCTTTCAGTGTCAGGCCTTCGGTGATGGTTCTTGAAACATCGTTTTGGGGTTTCAACGTTTCTGAAACGTCATTTTGGCGTTGATTGTCGTGCTAGCGAACGCGAAGATAACAGTTTTGTAACCCAATAAGCGGAGATATTGTTCAAACTCATCGTAGAGCTCCATAAATGCAAATGTAAGATAATTTTTAATAAAACAAAACGGAGTGTAAATCAATAAGTTACACTCCGTTTTAAAGTTATATTTTAGGGAATATTTCACTTCCTCAAATATCGAGAGGTTAATAGAGCATTATGTCTACGTGTTCCAAATATGGCAGCTTTAAAATCTATTGTTATCAAGCTAAATAAATCACTAATAAATGCTTGTATGAATACGTTTGCCTCGAGCGGTCTCATGATAGTATGGGCTTACACAGATAATGATGCGAACCACTTTTCGGCATTCTTGAGAATATCCTCAAAGGTGTATGCCGATTTGCGGTGTGTAATGCATGGGCTTAAAGAATTGAGTCGTTATTTGGATTGTGGCGGTGATAGTTAGCAAGTGCTGATTGTGGGGTAGTGTTGGCATAACAATATGCGCAGCCGTGTGGACACGTGTTGTATGCGCCGATATCCTTTGATAGTATGCAGCCACAATGCTTGCGCTGGCCGCCGTCAGTGCGAGCATTGAAAAGAAAGTTTTGAAGAACTGCGTCATTAGGTGCCAGACGGGCTATCAGTTCAGGATCTATGCATCTGTTGTGGTCAATATTGAATTGTTCTACGGCGATTGGCTCAGAGCAAGTGGCTAGCCGGAGTCCCCATGATTCGTTTAACTCAGACAGTTTTTTAGCAAAACTCAACATCGATTCATTGTCCCATTCTTTATATTTGATTCCAGCCTGCATCAGATTCTTTCCCACTTTCTTATATGAACCGATGTCGGCAAAACTGAAAACGAGTTTTTCTGTATAGCCGCGTAAGCGTTCCGAAATATCATCAATTTTTTCAAGCAATGATTCTTCAGAAACGGTATCGGTCAAAACAAGAGGGTCAAAACGCCAGACAACCGAGCCTTCCCCCAAAGTATCAACAAGACACTTGAAAGTATCAGTCCGCTGTTGCAATGCAGGCACATTGGCTTCAAAACCCTCTTTTTCATAATCGTTTAGTGTATATTGCACATAGCAACCAATTCCTCTCTCTCTAAGTCTATGAAGATTGGGAATGAGAGACGCTGGATTCTTAGACCAAAACACGACAAAGCGAGTATTGGCAAACGAAACATAACTGTCTTTGCCATTAAACGGGTTACGCCATCTCATGTAACCTTTTGCCAAACGGTCAAAGAACCAATCTGAATAAAAAGCCGGAATATCCGTAGCTCTGCTTGCAGATACGATTACGGGAGCTTGTGCCGTAACTTCCTCTTTATGGTCTGTGATAATTGTTGTTTTTTGATGCTTCATGGTATTATCATTTCATATGGCAAAGTTAACACTCTCTGTGTGCAAGTTTAGAGCTTACATGTGTTAATATTTGTAAATAGCCGCAACGCGAAACAATGGGCATATTGTCGCTGATTAAGAAACATTCCCAATATGTCCCAAATATAAATCGAAAGCCGACCTTCATCAATTTAAATAAAAATAATCCATCTAAAAAGGGTCGCAATCGTAAGGACTGCAACCCTTTTTAGATGGATTTATATGTATTCAGTTACATCATTTTACTTCCTCGAATGTTGTGTGTATTGGTTGACAGGGTATTATGTCTACATATGCCAAATATGGCAACTTTAAAATCTATTGTTATCAAGCTAAATCAGAAATACCTGCCTGCATAGGTTAAGGTAGATTCAAGAAGTCCCGGAGAGATAGCATTTTGATGCCGTTTTGGCTGTTAGGCGTCGAATCGCGTAGTGTGACAACCAACTTTTCATAATTGTCACCAATTGATCTGAGATTGCCAAACTCGCGGTCAGCCGTAGCTTTGTCATAGACATTAACCGCAACTTGAATGTATTTTCGCTCCCCATCTTTTTCAGCGACAAAATCAATTTCTTTGTTTCTTTGGAGTATACCTATTCTGATATCGTAACCTTCGGCTGACAGTTTATTGTAAACAGCATTCTCAAGGATCGATCCGATATCCATTGGGCGATAGCCTATAATAGAATTGCGTATTCCGATGTCTTCGAAATAATATTTTTCACCAATCTCAAAGAATTTCTTTCCTTCAATATCCCATCTACGTACCTTGTTGGTAATATATGCATCACATATATAATCGGCATAGGCCTGAACACTGTTTACAGTCCCCGATACACGTTGCGACTTTAGATAGTCGGCTATGCGTTTTGCCGTAAAAATCTGTCCGGTATTATCGGCCAAGAAAAGCAGTAACCTTTGCAAAAAATCATTGTTGCGGATGGAATGTCGGCTTACGATGTCACGGTAAACCAAAGCGTCGGTAATTCCGGTGAGATATTCATTCCATGTTTCACGTTGGGGAAGATTCCTCAAATATGGCATTCCTCCAAATCTTAAATATAGGTCTAAGCTTTCATCTGAATCTCCAAGTGAATGAAACAGAAGGAACTCATCATAACAAAGAGGATGCACTCTAATCTCTATGCTTCGTCCGGCAAGCCGTGAGGCGATTTCGGAAGACAGCATTGATGAATTGCTTCCAGTGACATAGATGTCGTTCCTATCATCGAGACATAGCGAACGAATAACCTTGTCAAAATCCTCAATCTCCTGGATTTCATCGATGAATATATAGTTCATTGATGAATCTGACAGGTGCCTGACAATTTCCTCGTTTAAATCAGACGCACTTTTGATATGAGAAAAAGCAAAATCTTCAAGATTTATGCGAATGTAATTAGCTGTTGGCGCTGACTGGCGGAGTGTCTCCTCAACGGAATTTAATATAAAGCTCTTCCCAACGCGCCGTTGCCCCGTCAGTACCTTTATCACACCTTTGCCTTCATATCTCAAAACCTTATCAAGATATTTTGGCCTTGGAATATTTTCTATTGTTTTAATCATAATCAAAAGTTTTCGCAAATATAGCGTTTATTTTGAATATATCAAAAACATTTAAACTCAAATATTTCTGGAAGCTTTACGCACCTTAATATGTCACCTTCATCAATTTAAATAAAAATAATCCATCAAAAAAGGGTCGCAATCGCAAGGACTGCAACCCTTTTTAGATGGATTTATATGTATTCAGTTACATCATTTCACTTCCTCGAAGTCGACGTCGGTGACGTGGTCGCCGTGGTCGCCGTTGTCGCCGCCTTGGTCGGGGTTGGAGGCGCCGGGATTCTGGGCGGCCTGCTGAGCCTGGGCCTGAGCATTGAGGATGTCCTGCTGTGCGGCGCCGAAGGTTGTTTCGATTTCCTTGATGGCGGCGTCGATTGCAGCGATGTCCTGAGCCTTGTGGGCTTCTTTGAGTTTAGCCACGGCAGCTTCGATGGCAGAACGTTTGTCGGCAGGAATCTTGTCGCCGAATTCGCCAAGCTGTTTCTCGGTCTGGAACACGATTGCGTCGGCCTGATTGAGCTTGTCGATACGTTCTTTCTCGCGTGCGTCGGCGTCGGCATTGGCAGCGGCTTCGTCTTTCATACGCTTGATTTCAGCATCGGTAAGACCGCTGGATGCTTCGATGCGGATGCTCTGTTCCTTGCCGGTGGCTTTATCTTTTGCCGATACATTGAGGATACCGTTGGCGTCGATTTCGAATGTCACTTCGATCTGGGGAATGCCACGGGGTGCGGGAGCGATTCCATCGAGGTGGAACTTGCCGAGGAGCTTGTCGTCTTTAGCCATGGGGCGCTCGCCCTGAAGAACGTTGATTTCTACCGAAGGCTGGTTGTCGGCTGCGGTGGAGAATGTTTCGCTCTTACGGGTCGGAATGGTAGTGTTTGCTTCGATAAGTTTTGTCATTACACCGCCGAGGGTTTCGATACCTACCGAAAGGGGCACTACGTCGAGCAGAAGCACGTCCTTAACGTCGCCGGAGAGAACGCCGCCCTGGATAGCTGCACCTACGGCTACTACTTCGTCGGGGTTAACGCCTTTTGAAGGAGCCTTGCCAAATATCTTCTCTACAATCTGCTGGATTGCAGGAATACGGGTCGAACCACCTACGAGGATTACTTCATCGATGTCGGAAGCCTTGAGGCCTGCGTCGCGGAGTGCATCTTCGCAAGGTTTAACGGTTGCCTGGATGAGTTTGTCGGCAAGCTGTTCGAACTTGGCGCGGGTGAGGGTAGTTACAAGGTGTTTGGGCACACCGTTGACAGGCATGATATAGGGAAGATTGATTTCTGTGCTTGTGGCGCTGGAAAGTTCAATCTTTGCTTTTTCGGCAGCTTCCTTAAGGCGCTGGAGAGCCATAGGATCCTGACGGAGATCAACGCCTTCCTGCTTGAGGAATTCGTCGGCGAGCCAGTCGATGATCACGTGGTCGAAGTCGTCGCCGCCAAGGTGGGTATCACCGTTGGTCGATTTAACTTCGAATACGCCGTCACCGAGTTCGAGGATGGAGATATCGAATGTACCACCACCGAGGTCGAATACGGCGATTTTCTGGTCTTTGTTTGTTTTGTCGAGGCCGTAGGCGAGGGCTGCTGCAGTAGGCTCGTTAACGATACGGGCTACCTTGAGTCCGGCGATTTCACCGGCTTCCTTGGTCGCCTGACGCTGCGAGTCGTTGAAGTATGCCGGTACGGTAATAACGGCTTCGTTTACACTCTGTCCGAGGTAGTCTTCGGCAGTTTTCTTCATTTTCTGAAGAATCATTGCGGAGATTTCCTGAGGAGTATATTCGCGGCCGTCGATGTCGATACGGGGAGTGTTGTTGGCTCCGCGGACCACCTTGTAGGGCACGCGTTCTATTTCGTTCTTTACCTGGTCGTATGTCTCGCCCATGAAGCGCTTGATAGAGTAGATGGTGCGCTTGGGGTTAGTGATTGCCTGACGTTTAGCGGGATCGCCGACTTTACGTTCGCCGCCGTCGACAAATGCTACTACAGAGGGTGTGGTGTTGCGGCCCTCGCTGTTAGGAATGACAACAGGGTTGTTGCCTTCAAGTACTGCCACGCAGGAGTTGGTGGTTCCTAAGTCAATACCGATAATTTTTCCCATAGTTGTTAGTGTTTTATTTATTACGTTATATTAATATCAATCTATGCTGTGCCGGGCGTTTTTTGCTCCCCGGCACGCTACATATAAAACAAAAGGCGTGCCAAAAAGGTTTTAGGGCCGTAAATATGTCTGAGACGGGTAGCGGCATGTCGTATGTACTGACATCTTGTCAGCCCGACCGGATTTATACATGGTCGCAGGCCTGAAGATGCTAAATGCAAATTCGTGAAAAAAACGGTCGCCGGAATTGCGACACAGGTGTTATTATGGAAAAATTTCCTTATTTTTGCAAAAAGTTTTGTGAGATGAAAACGTACGTCATTTTTGACCTCGATGGTACTCTTCTGAATACTATCGACGACCTTGCCGAAGCCACCAACTACGCTCTGCGCGAACTTGGTTATCCTCAGCATGGGCTGTGGGTATACCCCGATATGGTTGGAAACGGGGTGGGGCGGCTCATGGAGCGTGCTCTTCCCGAGGATGCCCGCAGTGAGAAAACGGTAAAGGAGATGTTGGTAGCCTTCAAGCGGTACTACGACGATCATTGCTGTGATGCCACCAAGCCATATCCCGGTATCCCGGAGTTGCTCGAGGAGTTGAGTGCCCGTGGCATCAACCTGGCCGTGACCTCGAATAAGTATCAGGAGGCCGTCACCAAGTTGATACACCATTATTTCCCTACGGGTAATTTCCGCGCTATTCTTGGTAATGTCGACGGTATTCCGCGTAAGCCCGACCCGTCGATTGTGTTCAAGGCCCTTTCGATGTGTCCTACGCCGAAGTCCGATGTGCTCTATGTGGGCGATTCGGGGGTGGATATGGAAACGGCGCGCCGCGCGTGTGTCGAATCGGTAGGTGTGGGATGGGGTTTCCGTTCCATCCATGAGCTTAAGGAAGCCTATGCCGACCATATCGTATCGACACCTTCTCAAATTAAGGATTTGGTAGGATTGTAGAATGGCAGACATGGGCCTGGGAAAAGCATGTGGTGTGAAGCATCGTGGTAAAGTTATATCTTCCGGAGCAGGAAGTATAGCCGTGCTTGTCGATGTTAGTGCGGGTGCACGTTCGTGTGCCGGATGCGCTCTCTTTGCATCTTGCGGCCGGGAGAATACCGGTGGCGGAGACAATGGTGTTGTTCTGCGTGCTTCGGTCCCTGCCGGTAGGCATGTTCCGGAGCCGGGCAGCGATGTCACGGTCGTTTTGTGCAGTGGTGGCCCGCTGCGTTCATCTGTTTTGCTTTTTGTATTGCCATTGATAGTTTTTCTTATTCTTGTTGTCGGAGGTACTGGCTTGGGTTTTAGCGAGGGTAAGTCGGCTATAGTGGGTTTGTGTGCTATGGCTATATATTATTGTGTGCTTTCTTACGTGTCGCGCAGGAGAAGCCCGTCGTGGTATCTGGTATAGAAATTTGAGTTTCTCGTATAATGAGTCCAACATATATTTTATTGTTTACAGTGGCCGTGATGGGGTGCCTCGGTCTTATCGGTGCTCTCGTGCTGTATCTTACGGCCAAAAAATTCAAGGTCGAGGAGGACCCTCGCATCGATACTGTCGAAGGTCTTCTTCCCGGAGCCAACTGCGGTGCCTGCGGTTGTAAGGGATGCCGGGATTTTGCATCCGAGTGTGTGAAGCGCGGAAAGCTCGACGGGCTGAATTGCCCGGGTGCCGGAGCCGACGGTATGTCCCGCATCGCGGCGGTGCTCGGTGTTGCCTCGGTAGAGACTATGCGTACGGTTGCTGTGCTGAAGTGCAATGGATCGTGCGCTGCCCGTCCGGCGGTCTACGATTACGATGGCGCGCGTTCATGTGCGGTTATGGATGCCGTGGGATGTGGAACCGGAGGCTGTTCCTACGGCTGTCTGGGCTGTGGCGATTGTGTGTCGGTATGCCGCTTTGGCGCTCTCCACATCGATGAGTCTACCGGACTTCCGGTGGTCGACAGCGACGCTTGCACAGGCTGCGGTGTCTGTGTGGGAGAATGTCCGAGGCATTTGATAGAGTTGCGTCCCGCCGGCCGTCGCGACCGTCGGGTGTGGGTAGCATGCTCCAGCCGTGATAAAGGGGCTGTGGCCAGAAAAATTTGTTCCGCCGCATGCATCGGTTGTGGCAAGTGTGCCAAGACATGTCCTTTCGGAGCCATCGACATCGCCGATAATCTATCGTATATAAATCCTGATACATGCAAAGCGTGCGGAAAGTGTGTAGATGTATGTCCTACAGGCGCTATACTCTCGACATTTAAAGTAGAACCTAAACAACCGGCCCAGGTATGAGGAATACTTTCAAGATAGGCGGCATCCATCCGTCAGCAAATAAAACGGCATCCCGTCGGCTTGAGCTCTTGCCATTGCCGAAAAAAGCTTATTTGCCGCTTTCTCAGCATATAGGTGCGCCGGCCACACCCATAGTGGCTAAAGGCGATAAGGTGGTCCGAGGCCAGCTCATTGCAGAAAATTCGAGTTTTGTGTCAGCAGGATTGCATGCTCCTATATCGGGCACTGTTTCGGGCATCGAGAATGTTGTACTTCCATGGGGTAAGCCGTCGAAAGCTATTGTGATAACGGCATCCGACGATGAGCACAGTGCCGATACAGAAGCGCGCGAGGCATATTGGCGCGACATGATCCCGAGCGTATGCGACCGCACGTTGTCAGAACGGTTGTCGGGCGACGATATTCGTTCTGCCATTCTGCGTGCCGGTATCGTCGGTCTGGGTGGCGCTACATTTCCATCGCATGTGAAGCTTGCCGTAAAGCCTGAACAAAAAGCCGAGGTCTTAATTATAAACGGCTGTGAATGCGAGCCATATCTCATGTGCGATGATGCGCTCATGTGCACTTATCCCGGTCGTATTGCAGAGGGCGTGGAGCTTATGCTTAAGGCTGCCGGAATACCGAAGGCAGTGATTGCGATGGAGGATAATAAACCTGAGGCCGCTGCTGCTATTGGAGAGGCTTTAAAAGGCAATACATCCGTGAGCCTGAGAATATTGAAGACAAAGTATCCGCAGGGTGGCGAAAAGCAGCTTGTGGAAGCTGTCACCGGCCGTCGCATACCATCGGGAAAATTGCCGTTGTCGGTAGGTGCGGTGGTGAACAATGTTGCCACGGCATTCGCCGTATGGCAAGCGGTTGCCACCTCACAGCCTTTGATCGAGCGTGTTGTCACCGTCACGGGCGATATTCCCGAGACGCAGCGCAAGAACTATGTCGTAGCTTTGGGAACACCGTTGGCTGAGTTGCCCTTCACACTTCCGGCCGAGGCTCTTGCCATAGCCGGCGGTCCTATGATGGGGCGTTCGGCTGTACGGCTCGATGCTCCGGTCATGAAAGGTACGTCGGGCCTCACCATACTGAGCCGGCCAAGTAAGCGCAAGGTAGAGGCGTGCATGCGTTGCGGCGCATGTGTTGATGCATGTCCCATGGGTCTCGAGCCATATTTGCTGTCGACCTATGGACGGCTTCGCATGTGGAGCGAGGCTGCCGGTGCCGATGTGCTCGACTGTCTGGAGTGTGGCGCATGCAGCTATTCGTGCCCGGCATCGCGTCCGTTGCTTGATTATATACGGGTCGCAAAACAGAGAGCAAAATGATAAGATATGAATGAGAAACTGATTTTTTCGACTACGCCACACATGCATACAGCCAGAACTGTACGCGGCTCGATGCTGCATGTGTTGCTCGCATTGCTTCCTGCGGTGTTCTGCTCCTTGTATTTCTTTGGAGTGCCTGCACTGATGGTGCTGTGTGTATCGGTGGCATCGTGTGTGGCGGTGGAATGGTTCGTGACTAAGTACATGCTGCGTCGCCAGGCTACAATCGGCGACTGCTCGGCGGTGCTCACCGGTGTTCTGCTTGCGTTGAATCTTCCGTCGAACCTTCCTTTGTGGATGGTGGCAGCGGGAGCGATTATGGCCATAGGCATTGCCAAGATGGCTTTCGGTGGTCTTGGATGCAACATATTCAATCCTGCATTGGTGGGCCGTGTGTTCCTGCTCATATCTTTTCCTGTAGCAATGACATCGTGGCCCTTGCCCGATGCAGCCTTCGGTAGTGCCGACGGTATGACTGGTGCGACTATTCTTTCTATGGTCAAATTAGGAAATATGGAGCCGGCATCGATACCATCGTCCGATATGATATGGGGCTCGATGGGTGGCTCGATGGGCGAGGTGAGTGCAGCTGCGCTACTTCTCGGATTCGTATACCTACTGGTGGTGCGTATCATAAAATGGCATATCCCCGTCGCTATTGTGGCAGGCCTGGCATTGGTCGACATTTTGGCTGGGTATCCTGTTGTGTTCGATATTTTCTCGGGTGGGCTCCTGCTTGGTGCCATCTTCATGGCTACCGACTATGCTACTTCGCCGATGACCGGTCGTGGCATGTTGCTCTACGGCCTCTTCATAGGCATCATCACGGCATCTATTCGCCGGTGGGGTGCATATCCGGAAGGCATGTCGTTCGCCATCCTCATCATGAACGGATTTACTCCGCTGATCAACAGGTATATGCATCCACGCCGTTTCTCGCCCAAACAGAGAAAGGAGGTCATGGCATGAAATCGACATTGCTCACCATGACCGCGAGTCTGTGTGGCCTTGCGCTTCTTGTGGGTGCGGCACTCGCAGGAGTAAATATACTCACCGAGAAGCCCATTGCCGAAGCTCAGGCTGAAGCTCGCCGTCAGGCTATTGCTGCCGTGCTGCCGGAGTTCGACAATAATCCTTCGGAAGAAGCAATTGTCACCCCCGACGGTCTCACTCTTTTCCCGGCTACCAAAAACGGAGAAGAAGTTGGAACAGCTGTGGAAACATACTCTGATAATGGCTTTTCGGGCCGGTTCACCATACTTGCCGGATTCGACCGCGATGGTCGTGTGACCGGATTCCGTGTATTGTCGCATTCCGAGACTCCGGGCCTCGGAGCAAAGATGGGCGAATGGTTCTCGGCCGAAGGTACATCGCACGATGTAACGGGCCATACACAGCCATTTACCCTTAAAAACCATGGCGGCGATATCGATGCTATAACTGGAGCGACAATAACTTCACAGGCTTTTATGGAAGCGCTCAACCGTGCGGCCGAAGCTTGTGCCAATAAAAATTCAGAGCCATGAATGCGTTAAGAATAATATTCGATGGTATCGTAAAGAAAAATCCGACCTTCGTGCTCATATTGGGCATGTGTCCTACATTGGGAACGACGTCATCGGCAATCACCGGTATGTCGATGGGCCTTGCGACCCTGTTTGTGCTCATGTGCTCGAATATGGCGGTGTCGGCTATAAAGAGTATTGTGCCCGATAAGGTGCGTATTCCTGTATATATAGTGGTGATAGCTTCGTTCGTAACCATCCTGCAGATGGTCATGCAGGCCTATCTGCCCTCGCTCTATGCCACATTGGGAATCTTCATACCCCTGATTGTGGTCAACTGCATTCTTCTGGGGCGTGCCGAGGCGTTCGCCTCTAAAAATGGAGTGTTCGCATCGCTGTGCGATGGTCTGGGTGTAGGCGTTGGCTTCACACTCGCATTGACTTTGTTGGGTAGTGTCCGGGAAATCCTCGGCACGGGGGCTGTGTTCGGATGCCAGCTTTATTCTGCCGACTATGGTGCTCTCCTGTTTGTGCTCGCTCCCGGTGCTTTTATTGTGCTCGGATTGCTTATCGCTTTGTTTAATCGACTGTATAACAACGAATAGGTATGCTTGAATATATCGCTGTAATATTCTCGGCCATACTGGTCAATAATATAGTATTCTCCCAATTCCTCGGCATCTGTCCATTCATCGGAGTATCGAAGAATCTCGAGTCGGCTTTCGGCATGGGTATGGCCGTTACCTTCGTGATGGCGGTGGCTACTGCCGCTACGTGGCTCTTGCAGCACTATGTGCTTGTCCCATTGGGGATTGTCTATGTGCAGACAATTACTTTTATTCTTGTCATTGCCGTGCTGGTGCAGATGCTCGAGATAATGATGAAGAAAATATCGCCGTCGCTCTATGCTGCCCTTGGTGTGTTTCTGCCACTTATCACTACCAACTGCGCTGTGCTCGGTGTCGCCATTATCGTGGCTCAGAAGGATTTTGGGTTTGTATATTCAATCGTGTATGCTATCGCTACTGCTCTTGGATTCGCCCTTGCGCTCACCATATTTGCCGGCATCCGTACCCAGTTGGCACTTGCTGATGTGCCACGCTCGATGCGTGGTGTGCCCATCGCGTTGATTGTTGCCGGTATACTTGCCATGGCGTTCATGGGTTTCGCCGGCATAAAAATAGGTTGACGGCAATAAAGGGCTTGCAGAGCCGTTTTTTCAGTATGAACGTTCACAAAAAAATTGTAGCTGTAACTGCGCTGTGCATGAGCCTTTTCATGGGTGCATGCGGTGGTGCCAAACTCTCCACTGCAAACGAGCAGATGGAGCGTGGGGAGTATTTCGATGCATCCAAGACCTACCGAAAGATATACAATAAGCTCACCAAACGCGAAGAACGCGAATTGCGTGGCGAAGTGGCTTTCAAGATGGCCGAGTGCCACAGGCGCCTTAACCAATATGCCCGCGCCGCAGCTGCATATCAGAATGCCATCCGCTATGGCTATGGCGATTCGACGCTTTATCTATCGCTCGCAAAGATGCAGCATGCCCAAGGCCAGTATGCCGCAGCGGTGAAGAACTATAGTGAGTATCTTGCATGGCCCCCTGGCGATGTATTGGCTCAGAATGGCTTGATTGGAGCCCGCATGGGACAGGAAAAAAAAGGCGCGACCCGCTATGTTGTGAAAAATGCGAAACTGTTCAACAGTCGCCGGGCCGACTATTCGCCCATGTATCTCGATCGGTCGCTCGACCAGATCTACTTCTCTTCGACCAGCGAGAAGTCGGCAGGTACCCGTAAGAGCGAGATCACAGGTATGAAAAAGGGCGACATATGGTTTGCCACCAAAAACGAACGTGGAGAATGGAAGCGCCCGGAGCCTGTGGAAGGCGAGTTGAATACTGAGTTCGATGAAGGTACTCCGGCTTTCTCGCCCGATGGCTCTACCATGTATCTCAGCCGCGCCCGTCGGGAGCCCAACGCCAATACCGGTGTGGAGATTTACACCTCGCAGCGTTCCGATGCGAAGTGGAGCGCTCCTGTCAAGTTCGATATAACCGCCGACACTCTGTCGACCTACGCCCATCCGGCGGTGTCGCCCGACGGTCAATGGCTTTATTTCTCCAGCAATATGCCCGGTGGCTCAGGTGGACTCGATATATGGCGCATAAACTTGAAAGAACGGGCCGGTTCGCTTGAGAATCTGGGCGAGTGGATCAATACTCCCGGCGATGAGATGTTCCCTACATTCCGGAGCGATTCGGTGTTCTATTTCTCCTCCAATGGCCATCCCGGATATGGTGGCCTTGACATTTTCAGGGCAGAGCAGACCCGCTCGGGTGGATGGAGTGTAACGAACATGGGTACGCCTGTAAACTCTGCATCCGATGACTTCGGCATGACTTTCGGAGAGGGCGAGAGCGGCTACTTCAGTTCCAACCGCGGTGATAATCGTGGGTATGACCATATTTTTTCGTTCGAATTGCCCGAACTGAAGATTCTGATCAGTGGTTGGGTCCTCGACCGCGATGAAGAACCGGTGCCGAATGCCGTGATACGCATAGTGGGCAACGATGGCTCCAACCAGAAGCAGGTAGCGCGTGCCGACGGCTCCTTCTCATTCCCGCTCGATCGCGGTGTGAGTTATGTGATGCTCGCCGGAGCAAAAGGATATCTCAATGCCAAGCAGGAATTTACCAGTGATATCGCCGAGGAAGATGCCGAGTATGGTGTGGATTTCATACTTGCATCGATCACAAAACCGGTGGTGATCGATAATATATTCTACGATTTCGATAAGGCCACCCTGCGCCCGGAGTCGAAAGAAGCTCTCGATGAGATGGCCCAGGTGCTTCGCGATAATCCTAATGTGACTATCGAGATGGCCTCGCATACCGACCGCAAGGGCACCGATGAGTACAACATACGTCTTTCGTCGCGCCGTGCAAAGTCGGTAATCGACTATCTCATATCCGTGGGTATCGCGCCCGAGAGGTTGCAGAGTCAAGGGTATGGTGAATCGCGCCCCAAGACCATAACCAAGAAGCTTGCACGTGAATATCCGCAGTTCCAGGAAGGGCAGGTGCTCACCGAAGAATTCATACTCACTCTTCCCGAAGCCGATCAGGAAGTTGCCGATCAGATTAACCGTCGCACCGAATTTCAGGTGCTGTCGATAGATTACCAGATGTTCTGATGAAATTCCGCACAGAGTTGACATGCAGTCAAAGTGCATGGCAGATAAGCCACAGCGACCGCTTGCTGTTCATCGGGTCTTGCTTTTCCGATGAGATGGGCCGACGTCTCGCCGAGCGTGGTTTCGATATATCCGTCAACCCATTCGGACCTCTCTATAATCCTCTGTCGATAGCTAATTGTATCCATCGCTCGTTATCGCGGCAATACTACACTTTGTCGGATCTCACTCCGGGTCCTCGGGGCTATCATTGCCTTGACTATGCCATGCGCTTCAGCGGAGAGGATGCCGATAGTGTGCTGGATGCCGTCAACAGCCGTCTGGATGATATGAGAGCCAGGATTGAGTCCGGTGCGATAGTTTTCATAACCCTTGGAACTGTGTTTGTGTATTTCCTCGCTGAAACGGGGCGCCCGGTTGGTAACTGTCACAAATTTCCGCCATCGACATTCATTCGGCGTCGCATAAGTATCGAGGAAGCACGGGAGGCACTCCATTCTGTTACCACGGCTCTCTATGCAGCCGGAGCATCGCAGGTGGTTTTCACAGTCAGTCCCATACGTCATCTTTCCGACGGATTCCACGAAAATACACTCAGCAAGGCGAGCTTGCATATGGCTGTCGACATGCTTGGTGAGTCTGTCGGTTATTTCCCATCGTACGAGATTGTGATGGACGATTTGCGCGACTACCGTGCATATGCCGACGATATGGTGCACATAGCACCCAAGGCGGTCGATTATATATACGAGAAATTCGAAGAAGTCTTTTTTTCTACGGCAACAAGGCAGGAAGCCGCAGCTGCCCGCAAGCGGTTCCTGTCGTCGCAGCATCGACAAATATTGAATACAAATGAATAATACTATAGAAGACATAGCGGTAGCTGTGTCGGCACATAAGCTTATAAATCCGGTTCATGGACGTACCGTCACCGAACTTGCTACGGATAGCCGTTCGGTAGTTGAGCCGGCAAAGACTCTTTTTGCGGCCTTGCGTACTCCGGTCGGCGACGGTCATAAATATATCTCAGGTTTATATCAGGCCGGTGTCAGGTCTTTTCTTGTGGAAACCTTGCCAGATGTCATGGCTATGCCTGATGCTTCGTTTATAGTGGTCGATTCTGTTGTAAAGGCTTTAGGGCAACTTGCCACCGCACGGCTTGGATCTTTCGACGGTGGCATAATAGTCACCGGAAGTCATGGTAAAACTACAGTTAAGGAACTGCTGTATAGGGCGCTTCTGCCTTATCGTGAAGTGCGCCGCAGCCCACGGAGCTGGAATTCTCAGGTGGGTGTGCCCTTGGCTGTATGGAATATGACGGAAAATGCTATGCCTGCGCTCATGGTTACCGAGGCCGGAATCGACGGTCCCGGACAAGGAGAGGCACTTGGCGCTATCCTGGGCTCTTCGCATAGAGTGGCAGTGGTCACTCCCATCACCGATGAACACGACGAGGCTTTCGGCTCGCATGTGGCCAAGGTGAAGGAGAAACTGAAGATCATACAGGATTGCAGTACTATAATATATGCCGATACAGATCCGTGCCTGGCGGCTGAGATTGCTGCTCTTGTAGCATCGCATCCGGGTATTAAGGCCATACCGGTGCACGCCTCGCCTACGTCGGATATTTTCCACGCCTTGGTGCAAGCTGCAGTGGCAGCCATTGGTTTGCCTGTAGATGGAGTCGATGTATTGCAGAGGGTAGATACCCGTAGGGAAATTCAATCCGATTCGTTCGGCAATACTGTGATACGCGACCGTTTCACCCCCGATGCGGTATCGATGCGGCAAGCCCTTGATTTCATGCGTCGGCATGCAGGGTCAATGGAAAATTCCATCTTGATAGTCAGCGGATTGCTGCATGCTTGCTCCGATGAGGCCAAAGTCCGTGAATTATATCAGGCCGCTTTCGATACAGCCGGAGAGTATGGAGTCAAATCTATAATCTGCACCGCGGCAGAATGTGCCGGCATGAATTTCAGGGTATCCGACGGGGGCGAATTGACGCTGCGTCCGGGTGGTGAGGCCACATTGCTCGATGCATACTATTCAGGAAACCTTTGCCACGACAGCCGTATACTGATTTTTGGAACTGACACCGGTTTTGCTGATGCCTTTACCAGCGCCGGTCATGAAACGGTGCTCGAGGTCGATCTGGATGCAGTGGTTCATAACTATAATTATTACCGTAGCCTTCTCCCTCAGGGCACAGGACTGGTGGGAATGGTAAAAGCCTCGGCTTATGGTATGGGCGCCATTGAGATCGGTCGCACATTGCAAAGCCAGGGGGCGGCATATCTCGCGGTTGCTGTCATTGAGGAGGCCATCGATCTTCGCGCAGCAGGCATTACTATGCCTATAATGGTTCTCAATCCTGTCACCAACCGCTACGCGGCCCTTTTTGCCCATAGGGTGGAGCCGGCAGTTTTCTCTATGGATGAACTTAAGAGACTGATAAGCGAAGCTCGTAGAGCCGGAGTGCAACAATGGCCTGTGCACATAAAACTTGATACCGGAATGCATCGTGTCGGTTTTCTGGACAGTCAACTCGACGAAATGATCGAATGCCTAAAGGGTCAGACCGAACTCAAAGTGGCATCGGTATTCTCACATCTTGCAACGGCCGATTGCCTCGACAAGGATGCATATACACATGCGCAGCTCGACGCTTTCTACAAAATGACAGACCGCATACATGCTGCCCTCGGCTATGATTTCCGGCGTCATATATTGAACACTGCCGGTATGATGCGTTTTTCCGCCTGTGGCCCATATGAGATGGGGCGCCTGGGCATAGGGCTCTATGGAATATCGCCTTTGCCGCCCGACAACAAGACGCCTCTTAAGCCCGTGGCAACCTTCCGGTCACGTATCGTGTCGATAAAACATTGGCCCGAAGGGACATCTGTGGGCTACGGATGCTGTGGAATGACCGAGCGGGCGAGTGTAATCGCTACCGTTCCTGTGGGTTATGCCGATGGCGTTAACCGTCATCTCGGCTGTGGTCGCGGCTCATTCCTTATCGGTGGTGTTCTATGTCCTACCATAGGCAATATATGCATGGACCAGTGTATGGTCGATGTCACTGATGTCGAAGGTGTGGCCGTTGGCGACAGTGTGGAGATATTTGGTTCGGGAGCTCCTGTCGAAAGGCTTGCGGAAGTTCTGGATACCATTCCCTACGAGCCGCTTACGTCAGTATCGCCACGCGTGCGGCGTGTATACTTCAAGCGTTGATTTGTGGATATTGATGTAATTATTCCGTTTTGCATGCGTCTTATGAAATAAAAAGATATGTTCAGCAATAGAGTAAAACGCAATATCTGGCTCACTCTTGCTATCTTATCCCTGATGGCAGTGGCAGATAGGATTATCGGAGTGGCCGATGGCACTTCAGAGTGGTGGCATCTTGCATCTACTGCGGTTACCACGGCTTTGTGCTTCAAATTCTATCTGTGTTACCGGCGCCAGGTGAAGAATGGCAATCTATTTGGAAAAGTCGACCCTCTGAAAAAAGTTGACCTTCTGAAGTAGGATTCCCGACCCTACATTTAGCATAAATACAAAAAGACTCCGCAGACAAGCAATCGCCGATCTGCGGAGTCTTTTATTGTAAGGATGGAAATTAGATTCCGAGTTCTTTCTTTATGCGGCCGATTTTAGCAGCGGCGTCGGCATTGCAGCGTGCGTAGTCGGCTTCATTGGCCATGGTGTCGTGTACTTCGATGTAGAACTTGATCTTAGGTTCTGTTCCGGAAGGACGGATAGATACCTTTGTGCCGTCTTCGGTGAAGTACTGGAGTACATTGGATGTGGTGGGGAAATCCATGAGAGATACATTGCCGGTAGCAACTTCGATGCAGCGCAGGTCGGAGTAGTCCTTGATGTATTTAAGCTTCGAGCCGTCGATAGCCTGAGGCGGGTTGGCGCGGAAGTTGACCATCATCTGCTGGATTTCGTCAGCACCTGTCTTGCCGGGACGTACCACAGAAATTCCTTCTTCGTGGCTGTAGCCATTCTTGAGGTAGATTTCCTGGAGCATCTGGTTGAAGTCCATGCCACGGTCCTTGGCCCATGCACAGATTTCGGCCATAAGGGAGATTGCCGAAACAGAGTCCTTGTCGCGGCAGAAATCTTCGGCCAGGAATCCATAGGATTCTTCGCCGCCACCGAGATAGCGATCCTTGGTTTCGAGTTCGCGGATAACGGCTGCAATCCATTTGAAACCGGTGTAGCAGTCGTACATCTTTATGTTGTTGTTGTCGGCGATAGCTTTGATAGTCTCGGTGGTGACAATAGTCTTAACTACATATTCATTGCCCTGCAGACGGCCAAGTTCGCGGTTACGGAGCATGATGTAGTTCAGAAGAATCATCACAATCTGGTTGCCGTTGATAAGCTGGTATTCGCCGTCGTTGTCGCGGATAACACAGCCGATACGGTCGGCATCGGGGTCGGAAGCCACCACGAGATCGGCGCCTACTTCCTTAGCCTTGGCGATAGCCATGGCCATGGCCGGTGGATTCTCGGGGTTGGGGGAGTCGACAGTGGGGAAATCGCCCGATGGAACGTCCTGCTCGGGTACATGGATGATGTTGGTGAAACCCCATTTGCGGAGCGACTCGGGAATGAGTTTCACGCCGGTGCCGTGGATAGGTGTATAGACAATCTTGAGGTCGGACTGGCGCTTGATAACTTCGGGATCGAGGCTAAGGGTGTGTACGGCATCGAGGTACTGCTTGTCGATCTCTTCGCCGATAATCTCGATTTTCGATTTATCGCCCTGGAATTTGATTTCCTTTACGCTCTTGATGCTGTTGACGTGATTGATGATGTTCACATCGTGAGGAGCGATGATTTGAGCGCCGTCGGCCCAATAAGCTTTGTAGCCGTTGTATTCCTTGGGGTTGTGCGAGGCTGTGATATTCACACCGCTCTGGCAACCGAGTTTGCGGATGGCATAGGAAAGTTCGGGAGTAGGACGGAACGAGTCGAAAAGATATACCTTGATTCCGTTTGCGGAGAAGATATCGGCAACGATTTCGGCAAATTTGCGAGAATTGTTGCGCACGTCGTGACCTACGGCCACGCTGATTTCATCGCGGTCGGCAAAAGCTTCTTTCAGATAGTTGGCGAGGCCCTGGGTCGCAGCACCCACGGTATATATGTTCATGCGGTTGCTGCCTGCACCCATTATGCCACGCAGACCGCCTGTGCCGAATTCGAGGTCCTTGTAGAACGACTCGATTAGATCGGTCTTGTCGTCGGCCTCGAGCATGCGGCGTACTTCGCTTTGGGTTTCGGCGTCGTAGCCGTCGGTGAGCCATGTCTGGGCTTTGGCTGTCACCTCTTTGATAAGTTCGGTATTTTCCATTTCAGGTTAGTTATGTAGGAAATTTAGGATGTTATGATGCAAAGATAACTTTTTGCTGTCAGTTATACAAAAAAACAGCCACTAATGTTTACCCTCAAAGCGAATATAATGCTGTTAAAGTACTATGGTGAAGCGTGTGTGCGGAGCGGTGGTGAGAGTAAGGGTGCCACCTAATCTTGCGATGATGCGCCGCGACAGACTGAGGCCGATTCCGCTGCCGCATTCTTTGGTGGTGTAGAATGGTGTGAAGATTTCCGACGCTACTGCATCGGGTATATTCTCGCCATTATTGGTGACTGAAATCTCGACCGATTCATCGTGCCGGATTTTGCATTCCACATCTACAGTGGTGCATCCGGCCTCCACAGCATTTTTCAATAAATTGACAAGCACCAGATTGAGCATATCGCCATCGGTGTACACCATTGAATCTGGAGGGAAAATTATGGTGGAGAAATTCACCCTTTCGGAATTGTCGAAGCGCTTGGCCATCGCTACTATGTTTTCAATGAATGGCTTGAGGTAGAATACCTGCGGTTTTGGCTCGGGCAGCACCGAGAATTTCCGGAAATTCTTTACAAAAGTCATCAGCGAGCGGCTGCTCGATACGATGACACCGATCTGTCGCTTCAAATCTTCCTTGTCGGTTTGGCTGCCGTTATCTTCGTCTTGCCCGATTGTCTCGGCGATGGAGTTGATCGGTGTGAGCGAATTCATTATTTCATGGGTAAGTACACGGGTGAGTTTCTCGAGCGATTCAATTTCGGCGCGTTGTAGATCCTGGCTTATATCATTGATGGTGTATATGGTAACGGTTTCACCTCTCAGTGATGCTGTGGTTTTCGATACGGACAAGCGTGAGATATCATCGGGCAGTTGCCTGATGTGGGTGAGAACCGGAATGGATAGCAGTGCTAATGATACTTTATTGGCAAAAAGAACATGACCATCCGGGTTGGCAACGATAATACCGGTGTCGACAAGATTGATGATTTTGCTTAGGAAGCTTTCGTGCTCGCGTGCATCGGCACTTAGTTTTTCGATATGGTCGACCAGCATATTTAGCGACCGGTTTATGTTCTGCTCATATTTGGAAGTCCCTGAGGTGGAAAATTTGTATGAGAAGTCGCCGTTCATGGCGGCGTGGATGATATAGTCGATCCGCTGGTTCAGTATCTTGATGTTGCGCAGCACGCGCGCTCCCGCTGCAATCGACAGCAGTAGCAATGCCATCGCCACCCATATGTTTCCCTTTATGCAGGCCATGCATGCGGCAGCCCCCAGCACTATCGATAGACTTAACCATAGTGCCGGGCTGTGAATGGCTGTTTTCACCCACCTACGCATACATTATAATCCGTATTTCTTGATTTTATTATAGAGGGTCTGACGTGTGATTCCAAGTTGACGCGCCACTTCGGCAATGTTTCCCGAGCATTGCTTTATGGCAGCAGCTATGGCCTGGCGTTCCATATCTTCGAGGGTCCCCGATGGTTGGGCCACTGCAATATCGTCGTAAAGGTCGAAGTTTTTCCCCACAAGTCGTTCTCCGTCGTTCAATATCAGGGCTTTTTCGATCACGTGCTCGAGCTGGCGTATGTTGCCAGGCCATTGGCGCGATTGCAGCCTATAGATTGCTTCATCGCTTATCTGTGGTTTAGGTTTGCCATATATGCGTGCATATTTATCGAGAAAAAGGTCGATGAAAGCCGGGATATCTTCCTGGCGGTCGCGCAGCGGTGGAAGCTGGAGATGAACAGTATTTATGCGGTAGAAGAGATCCTGCCGGAATTCGCTTTGGGCAACCATCCGTGGTATGTCGCGGTTGGTGGCGCATACAAGGCGTATATCGATGGGCTGTGGAGCGTTGCATCCAACACGGGTAACCTGCCGCTGTTGTAGCACTGTCAGCAATTTGGCCTGAAGATGGTAGGGTAGATTGGCTATTTCATCGAGAAACAGAGTGCCGCCATGTGCCGTTTCGAATTTTCCCGGGCGGTCGGTGCGTGCATCGGTAAAGGCACCTTTCACGTGCCCGAAGAGCTCGCTTTCAAAGAGCGATTCGATCACGGCGCCCATGTCGACAATCTCGATGGGACCGCTGCTCCGATGCGACAACCTGTGAATCTCCCGTGCCAGAAGGTCTTTACCGGTGCCATTCTCTCCTGTTATGAGTATATTGGCGTCGGTAGCCGCAACCCTTTCCACGACAGAACGCAACGAAGCCATAGCCTCGGATTCACCCCATAGCATGTGTGGAGAGCCTGAGGATTTCTGGGGTTTCTCTTTCCGGAAAGCTTTTTTGATGACTGAAATAAGGGCTTCGTTCTCAAAAGGCTTCACTACGAAGTCGACGGCGCCAAGTTTCATGCCTTCGACAGCCAGTGCAACATCGGCATAGGCTGTGAAGAGTACTACAGCCGTGGCGGGGCTAATCCGACGTATTTCCTTGAGCCAGTATAGCCCTTCGTTCCCGGTATTGACGGTGGCGCGGAAATTCATGTCGAGCAATACTACCTGTGGCCGGTGTCTGCGTAGCAATTCCGGAATAGAATCGGGGGTGGACGAGGTTATAACCTCGTCCACATCCCTTTTCATGAGTATTTTTATTGTCGAAAGGATATCTTTGTTGTCGTCAACTACAAGGAGTGTCTTCATACGCAAACAAAGTTAATATTTTTTCGCGAATTAGAGGTTGTTTAATAATATAAATTAACGCGTGGGCGGCTAATCTATGAGTGATTTTTGCGTAACGATGAGGGAGTGTGGCAGTTGCCACATGACCGAAGAGTGACGCGGAAAGCGCCAAAGAGTAGCCGAGGCGATGGTATTCTTCACCTGCATCGTGAAATACACTCCAAAACATGGAACCCACACGTTAACTTATATTATTAAACAACCTCTTATAGGTTGATTTTATCGACGATTTTACCGTCGAAGAGATTTATAACCCGGTGGGTATATGAGGCATCGTGGCGGGAGTGTGTCACCATCACGATTGTGGTGCCTTCGCGGTTGAGTTCGGTGAGAAGATTCATCACTTCCAGGCCATTCTGGGAGTCGAGGTTACCGGTGGGTTCGTCGGCAAGGATCAGTTCGGGTCTGGCCACTACGGCGCGGGCGATGGCGGCACGCTGTTGCTGACCACCCGACAGCTGCTGCGGATAGTGCTTGGCGCGGTGCGATATTCCCATACGCTCGAGTGCTGCAGCGACTTTCTGCTTGCGTTCGGCTGCGCTTATATTGAGGTATTTCAACGGTAATTCCACATTGTCTTCGATGCTCAGTTCGTCGATAAGGTTGAAGTTCTGGAACACAAATCCGATCTTTCCCTTGCGAAGCCCGGTGCGATTCTTCTCCTTGAGATCGCTCACATTGGTGCCGTCGAGCAGATAGGTGCCTTCTGTGGGGTTGTCGAGCAGTCCGAGGATGTTTAGAAGAGTGGATTTTCCACAGCCCGACGGACCCATGATGGCTACAAACTCGCCTTTTTCGACAGTGAGCGACACGTTGCGGAGCGCCAGGGTCTCCACTTCTTCGGTGCGGAATGATTTGCTGAGGTTTTCTATCTTTATCATGATTTTAATTTTTTTCTTGGATTATTAAACGACCACTTAGTTTTGATACAGTGCTTTTATCGGATTCTCATTGGCTGCGCGTCGGCTCTGCAGGTATACCGACAGAACACTCACTGCCATGCAGACGGCGCCGGAAACTGCATATATCCACCAATGGAGCGATATCCGGTAGCTATAGTCCATGAGCCATGAATGCATCAGGTAGTAGATGAGTGGCACGGCGATGACAAATGCTATCAGCACATAGGAGAGGAACGAGAGCACAAGCGTACGCAGCATCTCCGAACTGTCGCAGCCAAGTACTTTCTTCACGGCAATTTCGCGACGGCGTTGCTGCACGAAGTAAGTGCTCATAGCCACGAGTCCGAGCATGGAGATGATGATGGCTATTGCTGCAAAAATGGCTATTATGGTGGCAAGATTGCTCTGGGGCCGGAAACGTTCTCGTTTCATCTGGTTGATATATGGAAGTGAATCGGAGTAGTCGAACTGGTATATTTCCTTGAATATTTCTTTCACGCGATTGAAAGTCTCCGCTTCATCGCCATTGACCTTTACGAGGATTCCCCATGGCCAGAAATTGTCGATGTTGCTTATTTCTACAATGAGAGGATGCTGTTCGTCGAGGATTGTACGGATATGGAAATCTTTAATAATGCCGGATATGGGCTGTTTATCACCGTAAAATTCGTAGTATTCGGCGTCTTCCGATAGGCCAAGTTCATTCAGGGCCTGATGATTGATATAATATTTAGTCGCATCTGAGGTGTGGTTGTCGCGCTCGAGTTCCAATCCGAGAATTTTCATGAAATTCTCATCGCCGATAAATTTCTGGAAAGAAATGGTACGGTTATCGAATATCATGGTGTTATTGTTGCCTCCCTGCAGAGGATGTCCGCAAGAGAAACTGACAGCTTCCACGCCAGGTAGTTTAGCGACACGGTCGGCCAGTAATTGGATTTTTTCTTTGTCTCCGTTGTTGTTGATGCACATTATATGGTCGCTTTCATATCCTAATGGGGCATCGATGAGATGGTTGATCTGCAGGAACATGGTCATGGCGGCCGCAATCATGGTGATGGTTATCACGTTCTGTACGACTATGAATATCTTACTGAATACCATCTTGGTGCGGCGGCGGAAAGTGCCTCGTACCACGTCGATAGGTTTCGTTGAAGAAATCAGAACAGCAGGAATTATTCCGGCCATCAAGCCCATGAGCAGTATGATACCTGCCAAGATTGCTATGGTTGCCGGAGTGATGCAATTGCGCACCGATATACTTGTGCTCAGTAGATTCTCGGCATAGGGCAGTGCAAGGTGGGCAAATCCGGCGCCTATGACGAATGAGACAATGCATAGCAATGTGCTTTCGCCGATAAGCTTTGCGATTATCCCGGCCCGGCTTCCACCTAAAAGTCGTCGGGTGGCCATTTCTTTTGCCCGGTAGCCCGACAGAGCTACGGTGAGGTTTATATAATTCATAAGGGCGAATAGCAGAATGACAAGTCCGGTGATGAAAAGCAGCTTTACCATCTTGCCGTCGCCGCGTGCGAGCGTTTGTTCGTTTGCATAGCCGGAGAAATAGTGCTCCGTGAATGGAATCATTTTAAGTTTCAACTCCTGGTCGGGCATAGATAGAAGCCAGTAGAAGTCTTTGGCGAAGTCGTTGTATTGCTGTTCTTTAGCCGATAGGTCGTATCCCTCTTTTGCCAGTAGAATTACTTCTGCGCCGAGGGCATTGCCCATATTTTCATTATACAGAGAGGGATTCATGTGTTTGATATTCTCAAACGGTATGAGCATATCGATCGGTTTGCTTCGGTCCTGGGCACGTAGAGAAGTGTTGGTCAGTGGCGCCATGATGCCTCCGACGATAACCGGATCTTCGTTTATATTGAACACCAAAGTCTTTCCCATGGGGTCTTCATCGCCCCAGATGCGTCGGCCATAGTCTTCGGTAATCACAACCGAGCCCGGAGATGCCAGCACAGTGTTTTTATTGCCGCGCAATAGCTCGAAGTCGAAGATATTGAAGAATGCGGAGTCGACAAACACGGCCTCGGTAACGACCGGTTCTCCATCCATTTTTTCTAATGTACGGCTGTTGGCAACCAATGCCGTTCCGCTTTCGATCTCCGGGAACTGGTCCATCAATTTACGGATCATGCGCCAGTGGCTGCCGGTGGTTATTTGGTCGCCACCCCAATCGATACCAATCACATACATGCGGTCGGCCTTGGTATGCTGTGTGTCGAGGTGGGTCTCTTGCCATGTATAGGCACCGATGATGATGATAAACATCATGCTAAGTGCAAGACCCAGTACATCGATGATGGTGTAGGCCTTATTGCGCCTTAAGAATTTAAAATAGGATTTCATATTGTGATTGTTGATTTATCAGTCGATTGTAAGTGTTTTCGCATCGCCGTAGGATTCGTAGCCGTTCACGATCACGCGTTCACCCGGTTCAAGTCCTTCGAGTACCTCGTAGTACTTCGGATTCTGACGTCCGAGGCGTATGTTGCGTCGGTAGGCTTTCTTGCCGTCTTTATCGACCACATAGATCCACTTGCCGCCTGTCTGCGAGAAGAACGAGCCGCGTGGTATGATGACCGATTCGGTGGGCTGTCCTAGTTGAAGATTCATGTAGTAGGTCTGTCCGGTGCGGATGTTGTCGGGGTATTCTCCGGTGAAAACAAACTCCACCCGGAATTTATTTTCGCGGACTTCGGGGTATACTTTCCGCACCCGCAAGCCGTAGAGCTTTCCGGCACGCTCGAAGGAGGCGTCCAGTCCGGCCATCACACGGTCGATATAGTGCTCATCGATAGAGCCTTCTACCTTATAGTTGCTGAGGTCGTTGATCTGGCCGATTTTCTGACCGGATGTGATGTTCTGTCCGAGTTCGACATCGAGAAGACCGAGCTCTCCATCGATTGCGCTCACCACATTGAGGTGCTCTTTGCGTTCGCGGATGAGCACCACATTGCGCTGCATATTTGCCAGATTGTCTTCCATCTGGTCGACCTGCGACATGCGGAATATACTGTCCTGACTTAGACGTTGGTTTATGAGTGTCTGGCGTCGCACTGCGAGTTCATAGTCTTCCTTGCTCTGGATGTAGTCCTCGCGTGGAGTGAGTTTCTGTTCGTGCAGTCGTTTCTGCTGCTCGTGTGCGCGCTGTTTGCGTATTACCTCAAGGTCGAGCTGTGCTTGTTCGGTCCGGTTGTTCAGACGGTCCTGCTCCATGCTTATCTGTGTGTTTCGCAGTATGTTCTGTTTTTCGGCAAGCTCGGCTTCGGCATTCAGAATCTGGAGGTCGAGGTTGCTGTTGCTCAGACGGATTATCACATCGCCTTTTTTCACTTTCGAGCCTTCTTCTTTTACAATTTCTCTCACGATACCTCCCTCTTCGGGGCTTATCTGGACTGTTCGTATTGGCATCACGCGGCCATCGACCCTCACATAGTCGTCGAATAAATCCTTTTGAACATCGGCAATTTGCAATCCGGTGCTGTCGACTTTATATGTCGCCGACATATCGCTGGTCGAGAGCCAGATTACTATCCATAGCAACAGAGCACCGGCTCCCATATATGCCCAATACCGTGGCTTGATTCCTCTCAATCCTTTTTTCTTTTCTATTTTGACATCCATAGCGAATTCCCTTTATAATAGTCTACCAATTTATTTTTTAATACGTAAAGCATCTGTTTTTGCAGTAGCGATAGTTGAGATGCGAAATATGTGTTTGCGGTGAGTTGCTGGTCGATAATCGATATGAGTCCTTCCTCGTATCGGCGTCGGTTGAGCATATAAGCTTCATAGTCGGCGTCGACCTTTGCCTGAAGCGATAATATCTCCATAGCGTAGCCGTTGCGGTCGGTAACCGCTGCGATGACATCGTCGTGGAGCTTGCGCAGTTGCTCTTCTTTGACGGCTTCGGCTCTCCGGAGAGCGTATTTGGCACGCTTCACATTGCTCATCCGTCCGAGATTTGAGAAGATGGGAATGGATAGAGTCGCCGATATGTACTCGCCGCGATTGTTGCGGAATTGCTCTCTGAAAGACGGCGTGGTGTAATCGCCGCTAAGGTTGCGGAAGTAGGATGTGGATATTCCGGCGTTGAAGCTTATGGTAGGCATAAGCGACCCTTTGGCAACCCGGTAGCTGTAGCGGCTTGATTGAACGGTCATTTCGGCATTGATGGCTGTGGGGTTGGTGTGTTGTGCTATCGAATACACTGTTTCGGCATCGTCGCTTCCATATAGCGGCATCGGGGCCGCATTGGTCATTATGGTGTCGAGGAGCATTTCTTTTTCCTGAGGGTAGTTCATTGCGGCACGAAGATTGAGCATGGCTTGAGTGAACAGGTTGCGCTGATGCACGAGGTTGTATTCGTCGTCGGCCACCGTTGCCTGGGCCTGGGCTACATCGGGGTGTCCCTTTATGCCGAGTTCTTCCTGCAGCTGTGTCTGGCGGAGAACATTCTTGCTGTGATCCGCACGGTCCATTGCAATTTTTATTGCTCCTTGATAGTATACGGCATCCACAAATGCCATCATAGCTGCTATAGCGCGGTCGTCGCGGCGCATTTCCACGGCGTTGAGACTTTTCTGTCGTTCGACCCGGGCCTGTTTATATCGGTTGAAAGTCTGTCCGCCGTCAAATATAGTCAGCGATGCATATAGGCCATAGCCGTTGTTGAAGGTGGTCACATTATTATATGTGTTCGACTCGGGGTCGATATTGCGGCCCCAGTTGTACTGGCCACCGACTTGGGCTGATACAGATGGAAAAAAGTCGGCAATTGCCTCCGACTGATTTGCCTTGGCTGTGGCAAGATCCCAGCGAACCTGCTCGACTTCGGGCGAATGGTCGGCTGCATATGCCATACATTCTTCCATCGACCACATATGCTGCCCGGCAGCCAGCTGAAAGCCGATTGAAAATGCTATTGTAAATATTAGTTTTTTCATATTTTAATACTTTGTCGATATATTATCTTTCAATAACCGTGCCAAAGTATTAAATCGCTGTGATAGATGCTATTGTGTCGTTATGTGTGCTCTGCGCTGTCAAAAAAACATACAAATTTCTGTAAAATTATTAGACATATACATCCTTATATCGATTGGCTGGTGCTATTCGGGGGTAAGAATCTGCACTTCCGGCTCGGATCAGTTTATTGTAAAGATAATTGTCTCGCGACCGCGCATATGCATTGTTATTTCGGCTTGAGCTGTGGAGTGCTTTTTTATTTCCTTTGAGATTGGCGCGGGCTTGGGCGCGGCGTTGTTGACGCGTCAGTTTTATTTCGGTTGTCTGTTGGATCATTTTGGCCGCTTTGCGGGCTGCGGCTCGGGCTCGTGCACGGCGGGAGCGTTCGAGAGCGCGGTCGAGTTCGTTGCGGATCATGGCGAAGGCTATTGTGGCGGCGCCGTCGTGGCTTTGAGGTGTATGCCCGGCGAGGTATTCATCGACCATGCGGATAGCTTCTTCGGCGGAACCGGGGCTGACTGTGAGGGCACTCTTGATGCGGGCAGTTATATCGGCATATACTTTTTTTGATACGGGCAGTGTGTTCATTGTCTTCTTTTTTGGGTTTTGGGCAAAGTTACTGCTGCCGTCTACGGTTTGATTGCGGAAAAAGTCGCGCATCGACAATTAACACATTATATTTACTTTTCTGGTAGAGCTGTTACCGAAATCTTTTTACACACCAAAAGACGTCCATCCCGGACTTATTTTTCGCCGTTGCACCGTATACCCGGGATGCTCCCGGGGTTTTCTCATTATGCAGTGCCGCCGGCACTATTTTGAGACCTATATTTTACGGTATTCAATTATATAAGATTATATTTCATACACTCGCTTGGGAGAGTTGGTAGGCGATGCGGGGAGTGCCGTCGCGGCATATGATGATGCCGCAGCGGACATATCCGGCGGCGAGGGCAGCCTTCTGCATGGGAATATTGTCGGCATGGGTGTCGAGCCGCAAGGTGTCAATTTTGCCAAGGCAATATTCGGTGCACGCACGTAGCATTCCTGAGTATGCTCCCGAAGATGCCATTCGGTGTATGGTTCCGTAGGGGCTGTTATCGGGCCATTGTCCATCTTCTATGGTGGCATAGGTGGGATCTTCGCCAATTATAAATGCAAACACCATTGCGATGTTGCCTTCGTTGTCGATGCCTACATGGCAATAGCCGGCATCGATGTCGGCCAAAATAGTGGCACGGTCGGGATAACCGTCGGCCCATTGGGTGCTGTTGCCACATGCACGCATGAATGCTTTGGCCGATTCATAGATGGGCATTATGGCGTCGATGTCGCTTCGGTATGCACGGCGTATTTCCATATCAGTTATTGTGAGGGTCTGCTTCGGTGTGCTGTTCGGTGATTATCAGCAGGTGATCGCCTGCCTGCAGTCGGCGTTTTCCGTTGGGTACTATGAAGCGTCCCTCGCGGCGGATCATCATGACAAGTCCACCTTCGGGGAGTGTGATATCCCGCAAGGTATTGCCCTTGGCGAGGTCGTTTTCGGATAGAACGAGAGTATGGAGCGATGTGGGATGTTCTTCGTCGAGCTCTACACCGAAGTCATCGTCTGGTGCTGCGGTGTTGTCAACGAGTTTGAGCCTACGCGCCGACGATATCACTGTAGTGC
Source organism: uncultured Muribaculaceae bacterium (assembly GCA_910587915.1). Lineage (GTDB taxonomy): Bacteria > Bacteroidota > Bacteroidia > Bacteroidales > Muribaculaceae > CAG-873. The sequence continues at coordinate 91,783 of CAJUOB010000007.1, forward strand.
CTTGGATTATGAGAGAGAGGAGAGTTACGAAAAATACTATATTGAAAATCTGTGATGCACCCGGCACATCGGCCACCACCGGATAGGTGGCAAATATGATTGGAGCGGCGCCGCGGAGTCCGACCCAGGACACGAAGGTCTTTGTGCGCAGGTTTATTTTTTTGAACGGCAGCAGGCATAGGAATACGCTTATGGGACGACCGGCTATGATCATGAACAGGCCTATCAGGAATGATACTGCTGCCACAGAAAGCATTTCGTGTGGATTTACGAGCAAGCCCAGCATGAGGAACACCACTATCTGAGCGAGCCATGTGAGGCCGTCCATGAATTTTGTGATGCTGCGTTTGTGGGGTAGGGCGGTATTACCCAGAACGATACCGGCTATATAGACAGCGAGGTAGCCGTTGCCATCGATTGCGGTTGTGGCAGTGTAGGTGAGAAATACCGAGCCGATGATGAGTATCGAGATCATTGCGGTTGCCTGGCCGCTGTCTTCGCGGTTGGAACCTGCCCCAATCTTCCGGTAGCATCCGATGAGCCATTTCGTGGCATAGCCCATGCCGACGCCCATGGCACCGCCGACTCCGAACTGCAGCAACAGCTGGAGTATGAGTGTGGATCCCGACAGTGATCCTCCCATCAGCACTGCTTCTATAAGGATGATAGTGAGCATGTAGGCCATAGGGTCGTTCGATCCGCTTTCGAGTTCGAGAAGTGGTTTTAGATTGTGCTTAAGGCCAACTTTCTGAGAGCCGAGAATGCCGAACACAGAGGCAGAGTCGGTCGACGACATAGTGGACGCAAGCAGTAGCGAAGGGAGAAGCGCGAAGTGGATATTGGTCCACGGCATATCGGAAAGCCAGAATATGAAGAGTCCCGTCAAGAGCGCAGTGAGAAGTACTCCTGCCGTGGAAAGTACCAATCCGGGTGCGATGACCGGTCGTATAGAGGCCATGCGGGTCGACATGCCGCCCGAGAAGAGGATGACGCACAGGGCTATCATGCCGATGAACTGGGCGTCGTGCATATTGCTGAACTGGAGTCCGAGGCCATCTGTGCCGAAGGCCATGCCCACGAGAAGGAATATGAGCAGAAGTGGCAGGCCGGTGCGATAGCTCGATTTACCGATAAGTACTCCGGCAATAAGTAGCAGAGAGCCGAAGAGAAGTATGTTTTCGCTTGTGATGATACCCATAGATAGATGTTGCGCGGAATTATGGCTGAAAGTCTTAATGTATCTCGAATCCGTTTATTCTACAAAAATACTAAACGCGTGGCAATAAAAAAAGCCCACGGTCGCGGAGGCCGGGGCTGAGAAGGTTATAGCTTTTTCTGTCAGGCTTTTTAATAAAGCCAGAAAAATGCCTTCTCTTGTAATTTACAACAAATACGGAGGCCGAAGGTTGAGTTGACGGTGTTAACTAACGTTAATTACTGCTTGTGGCGCTTGCCGGAATAAAAAAAGGTAGTACTTTTGTGCCCGGGTAAGTCCTACACGGCCAGCTCCCCGAGAATCCCCCAGGTCTTGACCGAAGCAAGGGTATCGGGTTGTAGCGGCGCGATGTAGTAAGCTTACCCTTTTTTCGTATATGTACACAGCACTCGAAGAACTACGAAAAGGCGGCGCGGATATAGCGCTCGAAATATCGCCGTCGTCGGTGGTAACGGCGGCATGGACGGTAATGAAGTGCCGCTATGGCTGTCCGCAATATGGCCGTAATCTGTGCTGTCCGCCTTTTGCTCCCGGCTGGCGTGAGATGGCCGACATACTTGCATGCTACCATCGGGCTATACTTTTCAGGGTTCACGATATGTCGGTGGGAACACCTCTTGCCATCGCTACTTCCGCCGGGCTTTTCCGCCGTGGTTTTTATAAGGCATTGGCATTCGGTACCGGTCCATGCCACAAATGCGAGGTGTGCAAGGGCAAGCCCGGAGAGTGTCCGCGCCCCTATGAGACGGCCCCTTCGATGGAAGCCTGCGGTGTGGATGTGTTTGCCACCGTACGGGCCAACGGCATCGAGGTGGCTACGTATGCCGCCCCCGGTGCCGCTCCCGATTGTTTCGGTCTTATTCTTGTGGATTAGCTGATTGATCTGTTGGCAGCATAGCCAGAAAATCATTTTCCGACAGGATGGGTATGCCTAATTTCTGAGCTTTTTCGAGCTTTGCAGGGCCCATGTTTTCTCCGGCGAGTATAAAATCGGTTTTTTTGGAAATTGAGCCTACATTCTTGCCACCGTGGGCTTCGATCATGGCTTTATACTGATCGCGGCTGTGATGGGCAAATACACCGCTTATGACAATGCTCTTGCCGGCAAAAGTGTCGGAAGCCGGTTCGGCCACGGCCTCTTCCGGCATCTCCATCTGCACTCCGGCTTCGCGAAGGCGACGTACGGTCTCGAGATTGGATGGATCGGCGAAAAATTCGGCGATGGTCCGGGCTATTCGAGGGCCGACATCTTCGATGGCTTCGAGCTCGGGTTGTGTCATTGTCATGAGGCGGTCCATCGATCCGGCGGCGCGGGCCACTTTCTTGGCAGTGGTTTCTCCTACATAGGGAATCGACAGGGCGAATACAACGCGGTCGAAAGGTACTGCGCGGCTGGCAGCTATACCGTCGACCACACGGGCGGCGCTTTTTTGCGCGAATCCTTCGAGACCTTCGAGCTGTTCGGGCCGGAGATCGTAGAGATCTGCTACATTTTTCACAAGCCCTTTTTCAAAAAGCAGGGCGGCGGTTTCCTCTCCGATACCGTCGATGTTCATCATTCGTCGCCCTACAAAATGTTCTATGCGGCCCACTATCTGTGGCAGGCATCCGGTCTTATTGGGGCATACCCATGCGGCTTCGCCATCGACGCGTATCAACTGTGTGCCGCAGGCGGGGCAGTGGCTCACGAATTGCACCGGTTGGCTGCCGCTTTCTCGAGCGGAAGTATCGACACCGGTTATCTTTGGTATTATCTCGCCACCTTTTTCCACATATAGCATGTCGTGCTCGTGGATATCGAGGGCGCGCATTATGTCTTCGTTGTGGAGCGAGGCTCGTTTTACGATTGTGCCCGAAAGCAGCACCGGTTCAAGATTGGCCACCGGTGTGATTATGCCCATACGGCCAACATCGAACGATACAAAACGCAGACGCGTGAGCGCTCGTTCGGCTGCGAATTTATATGCCACAGCCCATCGTGGCGATTTTGCCGTGAATCCGAGATTGAGTTGCTGCCGAAGAGAGTTTACCTTGAACACGAGGCCGTCGGTGGCTACGGGCAGTTCGCGACGCGCCTTATCCCAGTAGTGGATATAGCGGTCAACCTCTTCGAGTGAATGCAGAAGCGTCATGGCATCCGATACTTTGAAACCCCAGCTTCGGGCTGCCATCATATTGTCGTAGTGATTGTCGAACGGCAGATTTTCGCCCAGAAGGTAGTATAGATAGGCATCGAGTCCACGGCGTGCCACTTCTGCGGGGTTTAGAAGTTTAAGAGTGCCGGCGGCGGCATTGCGTGGATTGGCGAACAGAGCCTCTCCGGCGGCTTCACGCTCGGCATTCAGGCGGTCGAAGGCTTTCCACGGAAGTACGATCTCTCCTCTGATCTCGAAGAAATCGGGATATCCGGACCCTTGAAGCTTGAGTGGAATGCTGCGTATGGTCCGCACGTTGTCGGTCACATCGTCGCCTTTCTCGCCATCGCCTCGGGTGACAGCGCGCACCAGTTCTCCATGCTCATAGATGAGTGATATGCCGGTTCCGTCGAACTTCATCTCGCCTACAACTTCAGTGGCCTGACCATAGAGCGCTTCGTCGACGCGTCGTACCCAGGCATCGACATCATCCATGCTGTAGGTATTGGCCAGCGACAGCATCGGGTAGATGTGAGGTACCTGTACGAATCCTTTGGTGATATCCGAGCCAACACGCCTGGTGGGCGAATTTGGATCGGCAGACTCGGGATGGGCTGTTTCAAGTGCTTCGAGTTCTTTCATGAGCATGTCGAACTCGCGGTCGGATATCTCCGGAGCGTTGAGCACGTAGTAATTATGATTATGTCGGTGCAGCTCGTCGCGAAGACGGGCAATTTTTTCTATATCATTTTCCATTATAGGTCGTATTGCTATTTCTACATCGTATGAATAACATCATACTGTGCAAAAATACGAATAAGTCGAGAGCAAAACCAAATTTATTTGGATTTTGCCGAGCGAGAGTATTTAAGGCAATGCCAAAAATACGAATAAGTCGAGAGCAAAACCAAATTTATTTGGTTTTTGCCGAGCCGAAGATAGATTACTGCAACTTCAATAGCGGGCTTTGCGCTACAAAATCTTTGAAATATACTTCGGATGGGCACGGTGCTCCATCTTTCATTGTCAGAAGAGACGCGAGCGTTCCTTCCAATTTAAGATATTCGATGAACTGCGGGCCGTCGTAGAGCAGCAGGTCGATATAAGCGCGTTCCGACAGAGCGTAGGCGCCACCAAGCACCATACCTTTCACAATAGAGCGGTCGAAAAGGTCGGCGAGTCGGTCTTCAATTCTGTACCTTAATTCAAGGAAGTCGTTGTCCGATATGCCGTCGGGCTGTGATACTATAAGCATGGCTGCTTCCGCACCCTTGGCTGCAAAATAATTGTATATTCCGCTCTGTTCCCGGACATACTCTTCGCACAGATCCATGTATCGGGTGGTGCCGGAGACTATATCGCAGCGCAGCCGTGAGTCCTTTTTATTGTTGTCGGGATCTATGAAATATGCGAAATCGTTGATTTCCGGTTCTGTAGCGTAATTCTTACCTTTACTTTCGATGGCAGCTTTCATGGCTGTCGAGAGGTCTCCGATCAGAATCATGCCCTCGGGAGAATTGGCCCGCTTGATAGAACGGATATAGTTGTAAGCAGCGCCTTCTCCGATGGTAAGTTCGAGGATTAATGAGAACGCGCTTAAGCTTTCGGTGTGGTTTAGTTCGGCGAGCTTAGGATGATGGTATTGAAGATCGAAGGTGCATGATTCCTCATCGAAATCCGCCGATACACAGACTTTTCCAACTTCGATTTTCTTGTTGTACATCTGGAAAATGAAATTGGCAGTATCGGTGGGTTGTTTGCATGGATACACTACCCACTGCTCTTTGAGGTGTTGGGGCATGCGGCTTACAAGATAGGGGTAGAGATAGTAACACTCATTCTGAGCATCGACACAGAAGGTGAGTTCGCGATCAGCACCGATATTAAAGAACACATCATCGCCCAGTATACTCAATCCATCAAGCAATAGCTCTCTGACATTGGCTAATTCGCCGTCTGTGTTTTCCAACATTTCGGAAAGTTGTGGGGCGTGGTTGCTGAACCATTCCCAGAATCGATCGACACGCTGTGCGAAGGGATTGTGGATATGGCATTGGCTTGCAAGAAATCGGCAGACCTCATCGCCAGGATTTATTTCTGAAGCCTTATCGAAGTATGATAGGGCGGCAGAGTAGTCGTGTAGATGAAGATATGCATATCCGGTCTGAAGATTCCATTCGGCACTTCCTTCCATCTTTTTGCTACAGTCTGCAAGTATTGTCAGGGCCTTCTCATATTCCCCGGTTTTATTATAGGCTGCAGCAAGCTGACATTTGAGCTCGTCGTTCAATTTCTGAGGCGTGAGTGCCAGCAACGTATCGATGATTTCCCGATAGCGTTTGTGCTTTGCCATCGTCTCGATTTCCCGGAGGATGCGTCCGGTGGAACTGAAGCGCTTGAAAATATTCATTTATTGATTGTGTTTTTAGTGTATTTAGACCAAGGACCGCGGAGTGCCATATCTCTGCGGGACATATCGGATTCGGTGCTGACAAAATTATAGACTAATCGCGATATTTCAAAATCGTGTATGATATTATCCGTTATGTGATTGCAACCATGAATTGAGTATGAGTTTGAAATCGGAAATCATCAGCGGGAAATCGTATGCGATTTTTTTATCCAAGCGTTGCGCCACATGTTCGACGGCGTGTAGAAGATATTCGCTCAGCAATTGCTTCTGTCTCAAATCAGATAGTTGGCTGAATTCCTTTTCCAGCACTATATCCACACGTGTCGTTCCCGATTCTTTTCGGAAAGGCTTAAAGGAAAAACGATTCCGTAGATAGTAGCCATTGTCTTGTATCTCTTTTTCGGAGTATAACTCGAGCAACTTAGGATAGAAGTCTTTTTGCTTCAATTTTAATGACTCATCGGCAATTATATAGTTGGTCTTGCAGTGGTAATTATCATAAAAGCTGAACGATAAGTTAAGCGTTATAGTATCGATGGAGCTACCGTACAGTTCGGGACGCATGAGTCGGTTTAATTCCGGAATCAGGCAGGATTCCATGCTTTCGATCAATGGTTTTGATGTATCGTAGCAATTGGCAAGACCTCTGACGATGCGTATTGGATTTTTGGAAATCCAGTTGCGCTGGCTGCATAATTGCAAATCCTGCGGTTGTTCTGCCTGGCTGCATGGTTCATGAATGTCTATGGCATGGGAATCGGTACTTTCATGAAAGAATGACCGACTGAAATCGATGGCTAATCCATCTTTACGTTTCGACCATATGGCGTCGAGAAAGCGGGGCTTCCCGTCGCGGTTTATAAAATATGTATTTGGATTGCCATTGAAATATATTCCTCTGATTGCCTCAACCGGCTCGTGGTTTCCCCATCCGATGATGGCCAAAGCTTCGCATATTCTGACTGCGTTATTCCATTCTTCGGCATTGCGGTAGCGTGCATATTTAAGGAAATCGGAGAAGAGTTGTTCTCTCATCGATTCTTTATCTGAAAAACTCAAAAGATACTTTTGTAGCTCCTCCAGTTCTGATATGTCGAGTATATTTTTCATTGTTTCTGGCTGTTTCTGTATTGGATTGGAGGAAGCCCTGTCTGTTTCCTGAATATCCGGCATAGGTACGACGGGTCGTCGTAGTGCAAGCGTTCTGCAATTTCCTTCACGGTCAGGTCGGTTGTATTGAGAAGCATCTTTGCTACAAGAGTCAGTTGGAGATTAATCTGCTCCTTGGCTGTGATGCCCAGATTTCGTGTTGCTATTATATTGAGGTAATTGGGGGTTATGTTCAACTTGTTGGCATAGAAGGATACTGTGTGATGGTGTGCGTAGTATCGGTTTAGCAAGCCCAGAAATTCATATATCATCACCCATGCTCTATTCTTCGGTGGATCTGTGCCGAGCTGTCCAAGGTGCGATTCCACTTGTTCGGCCATTACCAGCATGAAGTTTTCGGTTTCATTCCTCAGGGCTTTTTCAGCCGATTGCTCCGAGCAATGATCTGTAATCCAATCGAGAACTTCAAACCATTTTCCAACTATACCGTTTAAGGAATTGTTTATCTTGAAAATAGGATATTTATATATGTAATCCCAAAAACGATTGGATGTGACAAGAAAGAAAATGTTCTGTGCGGCATCGAAATCCAGAGCAATGAATTTTCCGATGAAGTCATCCGATATTTTAACCGGAACGGCAACCATGTCGAATACCAAAAATGCCATTTTGCCCGGATGGATTGAGAATTTGCGCGAATTTATTGTGATTTCGGCATGTCCACGGGTGCATCGCATTATCAGGCAACCGGCGACAGTGAGTGGATATCCCAGTTTCCAGTCGGTTCCGTCGGTGGTGCCTATGGCGTATGCTGCAGTCGGATTAGATATGATTTGTTCTGTCTTCACGGTCTTATTTTTGCGCAAAGATAGAGGAGATTGGCGATGTGGCCAAATAGAGTTATAAAAAGTACCCGTATTGTGAGGATTTTCACCATGTATTATTATACTATAACTGCTAACTTTGCAGCCGAATTGTCAAAATATGTCATTTCAAGACAATCCTGATAGATATGGAAAGAGATAAACTCGACTTCGGCTGTGGGAAAATAGGGGCATTATTCCGCTCCATGTTTTTCCCGACATTGATAGGCATGGCTTTCAACTCTGCATTGAATATCTGCGACGGCATGTTTGTAGGACATGGCGTGGGGAGCAATGCGCTTGCGGCTATAAATATCGTTGCGCCGCTGTTCCTGATCTGTACCGGCATCGGCTTGATGTTTGGTATCGGCGCATCGGTGATCGGTGGTATACGTCTTGCCGAGGGAAATGTGAAGTCGGCGCGAATAGTGATGACTCAGGCTTACATTGCCGGGGCGATTATTTTCGGAATTGTGATTATCGGATCGCTGCTGTTCACCCGGCCGTTGCTTTATATGCTTGGATGCAGTCCGGTTCTGGAAGAGCTCGCCACGGATTATCTGCTATGGCTTCTGCCGGGATTGATATTCTTTTATTTGCAATGCGCCGGCATGATGCTGATACGCCTTGATGGATCGCCACGCTATGCCATGTGTGTGCAGATTGTCGCTGCGGTACTGAATATATTTCTTGATTGGTATATGGTTTTTCCGCTTGGCATGGGGATAAAGGGCGCATCGATGGCTACCTCGATATCGTGCATAGTGGCCGGAATTATGGTGGTGGCTTATTTTATTTTCTTCTCCGATAAGTTGAAGTTCTATCGTCTGCGGCTTTCCGGTAAATCACTGCGGCTATCTGTGCGCAATATCGGATATATGGCCAAGATCGGTCTGGCTACATTCATAGCCGAACTTGCTATCGGAGTGATGATGGTAACGGGAAATTATATGTTTCTCGCTTATCTGAGCGAGCCGGGTGTGGCGGCCTTCAGCGCCGGATGCTATCTATTTCCACTAATTTTTTCTATCAGTAATGCAGTGGCGCAGTCTGCCCAGCCCATAATCAGCTATAATTATGGAGCAGGGCAGGGGCTGCGTGTGAGTCGGACCCTACGTGTCGCTCTGGTTACTGCGATTGTCTGCGGTGTGGTAATCGCAGCCGGTATGTGGCTAGGCTCCGGGATATTGGCCGGTATATTTATTGACTCAGCAGATGCCGCCTATGATATTGCAACCGCAGGATTGCCGTTGCTTGGGCTGTGTGCGTTGCCATTCGCACTCAATATCACATTTATTGGTTATTATCAGAGTTGCGAGCAGGCTGTCCGCTCGATAGTGTATATGCTGCTGAGAGGAATTGTATTCATGCTGCCCGGATTTGTGCTGCTTCCGCGGCTATTTGGTGTCGTCGGTCTGTGGCTTGCCATTCCGGTTTCGGAAATGCTTGCGCTTGCTATAATAGTTCCGGTGTATCTGCTGAGGAAATAACCGGCGATGAGTTGTGCCGGATACTGCGTGATTAATCGGGCACAGACTACAGTCTCGTCAAAGTATCCATTTTGGCGATTTACGCCGGTTAAAATTTTCGGATAGGGGCTCTGCGAAGGGTGAGCTGAGCGCACGGGCATTTTGCGGACAGATTTTCACACAAGCACAGCATTTTATGCATTTGGAGGAGTCGACCTCATTGCTGTCGGCTGTTATTGCTCCCGTCGGGCACGAAGCATAGCAGCTGCCGCACTCATCGCATAGCTGCATATCCACCACCGGAAGAATTTTTTTAGGCGATAGAGACTGCTCTTGCTGATATTTCATGACAAAATTTCTGAAATTGATCAGCGATTCCGTGGGGGATGGTTCATCTATAAGAGCCGAGACATCGATCATATTCAGGTGTCCTGAACATATCTTGGCTCCAATCTCTTTGCCATAGGTGTGGGCATCGATCAAGTCTTTCCGGTCCGGTCGGCCTTGAGCAATCGGGGTGGCTGGGGTAGAGTAGGAATGTTCGCCAACGAAGGCGCCGGCGCTGCATACCTGGAAGCCATGATCAGACATGAATTCAGAAAGGTCGGTTAGAGCATTTTCAAACGCTCGATTGCCATATACAGCCACGACTATGCATTTGGCTCCGTTGCCTTGTATGGTGGATAGGCGTTGTTTTGTAAGTGGAGCAATCTTGCCACCATATACAGGCGAGGATATAATGACGATATCTTCATGAGAGAACTTCAGGTTTCCTGCGGGATTGAACGTAAGGTCGGCATGGTGTATATCGATCTTCAATGCTTCGGAGATACCGGATGTGATGCTGCGTGAGATTTGTGCTGAAGTGCCTGTGGGTGAGAATGTAAAAGAATATATGCTCATGTGCTATGATGGTTTGGATTGTGAGGGAAATATCAGTTGTCGCCGAAAATTGAGCAGAAACCCTGTTTGTTGAACTGGTAGTACATTTCGATACGCTCCGGGGTGTCATTTTTGAGAAGAGCCAGTATTTCCTTGGCAAATTCGAGAGCGGCGGAGCCGTTGGCCGTCACTATATTCTTGTCTGTGACTGCTTGTTGATGCTTGTACATGCCAGAGTTTGTGTAATTTTCTGCGCCCCATAGCCTTAGCTGTTCGATGCCGTTGCCGGTATGGGCTACATTGTTGACAAATCCATGTTTTGCCATGAAAGAGGCTGCGTTGCATATGGCGCCGATGATCTTGTTGTCGGCGATTGCTTTTGCAACTATAGGCGCCACTTTATCGGCAATAGGGGTGAGCCATCCGAAACCGCCGATCAGTACCAGAGCGGCATAATCGTCGGGCATTGTTTCGAAAGTATAGTCCGGAAGCACGTTGAAACCACCGATGGCCTTGATCGGGGCCATATCGGGTGCCACGATTTTATTCATGTATTTGGGGTTCTCTTTCAAGGCATATTCATCAGAGCTTATAGCCTCGGCCAGATATACCATCTCATGTGCTGCAAAATCAGGAAGCAGAACGTATAGTACTTCATTTTTCATACTCCTACATCAATCTTTTCACAAGCCATCGATATGACTCGCAGTTATAATTAATCCTATGGTACAAAATTACAAAAAATACATCTAAGAGGCTGCAATCGATGCCCGGTGATTTCTAATTAACCCCTTTCCGGTAAAGATGCTACAGAGAGGCTATAAAGGCATCGGCTTCGTTTCGCGTTCTGAATCTTATGATATTCAGTTTATGGGCATATGACGTCAATAAATCATTTATTACGGGGAGTTGGTTTTGTGGAAAATCCAGGATCCATTGATAAAATTCAGGGTCTATTTCGTCTTCAGACCATGGTAGGTCCTCTCTTGGTTTTCCAATCCTATTGAGCGCACCTTCCAGGCAGATGTCGATAGGTAAGTCGAAAAATATCACCGTATCGCAATGATCGAGCCGTAGGGGGAGAGTATAAAGATAGTTGCCGTCGATTATCCATCGGTCGGACTGCATGATTTCATCTAATTTTAAGATAAATGCCTCCCGTCCGATATTTGTCCTATCGGGGCGGTGCCATATCATATCAAGATAATAAAGCGGCAAGGATGTCTTTGCCGCAAGCTTTCTGGAAAATGTGCTTTTGCCTGCGCCTGGACATCCGATGACAATAACTTTATGCATGTGGTCGAGTGTTGAGGCCGGTGGTTGTTATATCAGAAAATGTTTTTGAGAAAGTCATTGCAGAACATTGTTGGTGTGAATTCTACAATATGATAGTCGGCGATGTCGTGGATTTTGAAAGGGTCTTGTGCTACAATATTGTTCACAGCCTCGCGATTAGCTGCTTTTATCATTATCACACCACCGACGCGAGGATTCTGTGGACCGGATGCAATGAAATCGTCGGCGGCATAATGCTCGGCGAGATAATCGCGGTGAGCCTGGAGATATTTGTCAACCTCGCTCAGCGGTTTTTTATAGGTGAGAATTGCTATAAACATAGTTATTTGTGTAAAAAGGATTAATTTTTAGACAGCATAAAGTTTGTACGGAATACAGACGCGTAGACTGTTGATGCAAATTTAATAAAATTATGTGAAGTTGCCATAACCCAATTTTATAAAATAGCATATGTTTAATAAAGAAACGATGTGACAGCGCGTGGAGTCACATCGTTTCAGATATTGGATTTTCGCAAAAATCTTGATAGAACAGATGATGCAGGATATGGCGTTTGTCCATCATCACTGCATTTCAGGAGGGAATTGTAGAATGGTTAGTCGCGAAAGTCTGCCATCAGTTCGTTTACTATTTCTGCAACGGGTTTAATATTGCGAATGGTCGATATTCCGGTGTTTACGCTTATGATACCGTTGGTCACATCGCCGTGCAGCATGGCCGGGCCAAGGCCGCCTTTCTCCATGATTTCTTTGTGGATCGTTTCGGCGGACTCTCCGGAGAGAAGCCGGCGGTTATAGTCGATTGCCGCGGGTGTAGGAAGCGAGCGTTCATTTGGCGTTACAGCAATAATATTTTCCCCGCTATCGGCTATAATCATGTCTTTTACATCCTTGGCGGCCGGGCATTCTGTAGAGACGATAAAGCGAGTCCCGACATATACACCCTGTGCTCCAAGAGCAAATGCTGCGCGTACACCACGGATATCATTGATCCCACCGGCAGCCATGACAGGCACAGATTTCACCGCGTCGACTATCGTGGGAACTATGGTGAATGTACCCATGCAACCGGACGGAATCATACCGCCTTCGTCAATACCGGTTGCTACAATAATATCAGCGCCATTTTCTTCGGCCAGTCGTGCCGAGTCGGGTGTCGGAGTAAGGTCGCGGTGCACAATTATACCACCTGCTTCTTTGATAGCGGAATAGATCACATGATCGAATGTGCCAACAAGACAATATACATTCACATTATTTGCCTTGGCTGCAGCGATGGTTTTCATGGCATAAGCCCGGGTTCCATCGTCGGCTGCTGAGAATATATTTATGCCGACCGGCGCCGATGTTAGCCGGCGAATGCGACCAAGCTCTAATCCGATGCGTTCCTCAGTCGGAATCCGGCGCCCATCGATAACCTTGGGGCCTGCGTTTGGACCGAGAACGCCAAGAGCCCCGGCATTAGACACCGCTGCTACCATTTCAGCATTATTAATCCAATTCATGGGCGCTTGGATGAGGGGATATCTTATTCCGAGAATACGACAGACAGGATTATTGATTTTATTCATCTATTTTAATATATAAAATTCTACTCCTTAAAACAATGACTACCTGCCATTTGTTTAAGGCCCCGAGCTCATCTCCATAGCATTCTCCAGCCCCGGCGAAACAGCACAAGCTGCTTCCTCATGAATTTCGGATAAGGCGCAGCTACGGCTGGAGTCAACATCAATATTGGCATTGTATAGCATGCCATTTGCGAGGCTTTAAAGAATGGCTTTAATTAAGAAATGGATTTGATTCTGTGCAGTGTTCAACGGTGCTCTCTCTTTGTGGTGCTGTTAAAATTGAATATTTGTTTCAGCGATTATACAATCGCTTGATATAGAAGCGTGTGTAAAAATACTATATTCACAATCAGCATCAGGCATAAATCTTAGTTTCCCTTTAATTTTGGAAACATCTATTGTGAATATTGTGTAATTGTGATTATTCCTTTTGTCTTTGTTTGTATTACATAAATTTTTTGCCAGGCTATATATCTCTTGTTGTCTCAGTTCGCTTCTAAAAAAATATACTCTTGGCAGACATTCTGAAGTATCATTTCTGAGTTGAGGTACAAAGCCATTTTGTTTTATGCTTTCAACATTATATGTTGGTGTGATGTGTAAAATATAACCGGATTCTTTGATTTGATTCGTTAAATTATTGGCATGTAGTGACTTGTATCTCATTTTCACAAAGTCGAGTCCATATAGGCTAAATTTATCAAATTGTTTAGTGCGGTAGTATCCAAACAATAACATTGAATGAGTTATATCTTCAATATTATCATCTATACAAGGGATAATTAAATATATTTCAAAATTATCGGATTCAGTAGATATTTCCAATTGCCAATCAGCTAAAGAATATATTTTTTGTACTTCTTCTTTAACACCATGTACATCTAAACTATATTCGATTGATTCTGGTATTTGATTTGCATCATTGTATCCCATCAAATGGCTACCAAATGATGGATCTATTTTAACCACTTTATAATTAACAAATTGGTTGTTTACTTCCTCATATGAAACATAGGAAGTAATTTTTGTAAAATGAATATCCTCTATTTTCGACTTGTGCCCATTATTTCCTTTTATATGTTTTTGATGTTCTTCTTTACTAACATATCCATGAGTTCGATACCATTCATCATCAATAGTATATGATTCGGAAATATCTTCATTTGCCATTGGGTTTTCTATAAATGGTATAGTAAGATGTTCTCCTTTACTATTAATTACATGTAAAATGTCTTTTTCAATTTTTCATAATTTTAAAATTATGAAAGTGAGTGCTCTCTATTTGTTTTGAGTTACTCATTTATTATCTGTTTCATTTTTCCATTTTTTTTT